>NZ_JBPFDO010000005.1:0-467663 GCF_059415005.1 Rhizobium sp. SAFR-030
CGGGGTGGAGCAGCCCGGTAGCTCGTCAGGCTCATAACCTGAAGGCCGCAGGTTCAAATCCTGCCCCCGCAACCAAATCCCCCCAAAAAATACCAAACCAAAACACACCAGACCAAAAGACAGCGGCAAACAGAGCCGGACAAGTGCCGGCATTCCCCCGATCGCCAGGCCCAAAACTGCCCGTGGGCTCTACTCAGCACAAAGCCTGAAGGGCTGGACCGCGTGCCGACAGCCGTACCAATCCGCGACGGCCCGAGGAATAGTCGGCCGCACAACTTTGTTTGGGCTCCCTTCGCCAGTCAGCCGTCCCCACCAAGACAGCGCGCAGCCCGTCCGGCATACAGCTTCTCCTCTTCAGCACTTCGAAAGTTTGACACACCCGCCCTTACCCGGCGGGTGCACCCTGACCTGAGCCCCTAAACTTCCTCCAGACTTTGGTAGAGTCCGTCACATCGAGGAGACGGACGAGTGAAGCGTTCACGGTTCACGGAAGAACAGATCATCGGGATCTTGAAGGAGCAGGAGGCGGGTGCGAAGACAGTCGATGTCTGCCGCAAGCATGGCATCTCGGATGCAACCTTCTACAAATACAAGGCGAAGTATGGCGTCATGGACGTGTCCGATGCCCGCAAGCTGAAGGCGCTTGAGGACGAGAACGCCAAGCTGAAGAAGCTGCTCGCCGAGGGGATGTTGGACAATGCGATCCTGAAGGATGTCGCTGCAAAAAAATGGTGACGCCCGATGTAAAGCGGGATGCGGTGGTTCACGTCTGTGCGAAGCATGGAGTGAGCCAGCGTCGGGCGTGCGAGGCTTTGTCGGTGGATCGGTCAAGCATGCGATATCGCAGCGTGCGGCCAGACGATGCATCCATACGCAAGGCGATGAAGAAGGAGGCGTCCGAGCGCCGGCGCTTCGGTTATCCGCCTATCCATGTCGTGCTTGACCGGCAGGGGATCGTCATGAACCTGAAGAAGCTTCGGCGTCTCTATCGGGAGGAGAAGCTGACGGTGCGCAAGCGTGGCGGCCGAAAGCGGGCCTTGGGGACGAGACGCCCTCTGGCTCTGCCGTCGCGTCCCAATGAGCGCTGGAGCCTGGACTTCGTCAGCGACGCCTTCACGGACGGCCGCCGGTTCCGCGTGCTGGCGGTTGTAGACGACTTCACCCGCGAATGCCTGTGCCTGATCGCCGATACATCTCTGTTCGGGAGCACGGCTCGCCCGCGAGTTGGATAGTCTCATTGCCAGGCGGGGAAAGCCGAGAACGATTGTCTCTGACAACGGGACAGAAATGACCAGCATGGCCATCCTCAAATGGTGCCAGGAGACCACGGTTGAATGGCACTACATCGCCCCCGGCTCTCCCGGACGCTGGAGGGAAATGGGGTCTCATGTCAGTAATCATGACCTTCGCGATTCGCCCACCTGCAACCCGATTTATTCCGGCACGCTGGGCAGTACCGTGTCGCGCTTCTTCAACTGTTGCTCGCGCAGGAAGATGAACAGGCCGGATCCGACGATGAGGGTGGCGCCGACGATCATCGCATTGCCCGGCACCTCCCCAAATATCGTCCACCCGAAGATCACCGCAAACAGAAGGAGCGTGTACTGCAGCGGCGCCACGGTTGCTGCATCCGACACCTTCAGCGCCCTGTTCACCAGCATGTGGGCACCCATAGCGACGATGCCGAGCAGGCCGAGCAGCAGGCCTTCTCCGAGCGAGGCGATCGGCTGCCAACCGACGGGTGCGATGACCAAGCCGGCGATGCCGCAACCAGCCAGCTGGAAGAAGACCAGTGCCTTGTCCGGCGTGTTGCGCAGACTGCGGCCAGACAGCAGCATAAAGGCGAAGGCGCCTGTTCCGAGGATCGAGATGAGCGCCGGGAAGGTGAACATTGCCGATGACGGTTCAAGCGTGATGACGACGCCGACGAAGCCGACGGCAATGGCGCTCCAGCGCCGCCAGCCGACCTTTTCGCCGAGGATGAGCGGCGAGGCGGCCGCCACGTAGATCGGTGCAGCCAGCCAGTAGGTCATCACGTCGGCAAGCGGCATGTACATGACGGCATAGTAGAAGCAGAACAGTTCAAGCGTCGAAAACACCACCCGGGCAGCCTGCAGGCGTGGCCTCTCAACAGTGATGAGCGGTGCCAGGCCATCCTTCCACATCAGCGGAATGAGGATGATGAGCGCCGCGACGCTGCGGATCAGGATCACCTGCCCCAGGCCATAGCTCGCAACCAGCCATTTGCCGATTGCGTCGTTCATCGCAAACATCAGCATGCCGAGCAGCATGATCCCCGGTCCGGCGGCGCCGAGAGCCTTTCGGGCAGCGCCCGGAACATGCTGAAAATTCATCGTGTCTCTGCCCGCCTTGGCGATTTGCTGCTGGAGCGTTAGCATGCAGTCACCCACCTCGCCAGCCCCTGTCGGGAGCCTGCGCCGCCGTCGGAAAACTGGCACCGGCTGGTGGAACCCGGAACCTGCTCAGCCGTTGAGGGGCATCTGCCACCTGAAAGGATCTGCCATGCTGAAATGGGCTCTCATTTTCCTCGCCATCTCGCTGATTTCCGGCTTCCTCGGCTTCTCAGGTGTTTCGGCCGCCACCGCCACAATTGCGCGGATCCTGTTCTTCATCGCCATTGCCGTGTTCCTGGTGTTCCTGGTTCTGGCCTTCATGGCAGGCAGCATCGTATTCTAGCGCCACGTCGCGGGACCTGCCGCTGATCCGGCGGACCCACACAAAAAAGCCCTGCCGAGGCAGGGCAATCTGGGGGAAAGCTCGGCGCCGGATCGGCGCGAGCAACTCATTCAGCCAGAGCTTGTGACATCCGGCGAGGGCAGTTTGCCCTGAAACGGTACGATATCACGGTTGCTCCGTGAGATCCTGAAATCCCAACGGCGAAGGCCCTAGCCGGAGCGACATCCAAGGTGCGGGCGCTGCGCGCGCGGAGTCGGCAGCGGAAGCGGAGGAGGCTTGCGGCGGATCATCGCGGGATGCCGGATCCAATGGCGATTTCGCGCAATCAATCCGCTGTCGCTGATACCAAGCTCCAAATCGTCAACGGCGATTGGTCCTAGCGTTCCTTGACCGACTGCATGGCGACCGAGGTTGACGTGCTGGCCACATGCGGCAGGCTGGAAATCTTCTCGCCCAGCACTTCCCGGTAACGACGGATGTTCTGCGTCCGCACCTTGAGCAGGTAGTCGAACCGCCCGGCGATCATGTGGCATTCCTCAACCTCGCGGATCTTCGAAACGGCGCGATTGAACTCTTCGAGTGCCTTCTCGCGCGTGTCCGACAGCTTCACTTCGGCAAAGGCGACATGATCGAGCCCCAGCTTCTTCTGATTGATGACCGCCTTGAAGCCTTCGATGTAGCCGGTCTCGGTCAACCGCTTGAGGCGCGCCGCGGACGGCGTCTTCGACAATCCGATGCGTGACGCAAGCTCGGTCACCGCGATCCGACCATCTTCGGCAAGAATTGCCAGGATCTTCAGGTCGAAGGCATCCAGATCGTCTTCCCTGTCGATATCCATGGACAAATTTCCTTTTAGATGCGCTGAAGATGGTCAAGAAGGCTGTTCTGACTTCAATCTACAGACTTTCGAGAGGGACGACGAGCGGTTATGATCGCTGCACCCACTTTTCCTCGATCGAGATCTCATCCGATGATGTCGCAAGACCTGAACTCCATGTCTGACGGAAACGCTGCCGCTGCTCCGTTCGCCGAATTCGCGCAGCCGATCCGCCCGCAGTCGTCCCTGCGCCGGGCGATTACCGCCGCCTACCGGCGCCCGGAAATCGAGTGCATCGCCTCGCTGCTCGATGCCGCAAGCCTGTCGGGCGAGGACAAGGCTGCCGCCCAGCGGACCGCGCGCCAACTGGTGGTCGCCCTGCGCGCCAAGCACAAGGGCAGTGGCGTCGAGGGACTGGTGCATGAATACGCGCTGTCGTCGCAGGAGGGCGTCGCGCTGATGTGTCTTGCGGAAGCGCTGCTGCGGATCCCCGACACGGCGACGCGAGACGCGTTGATCCGCGACAAGATCGCTGCGGGCGACTGGAGGTCGCATCTCGGCGGCGGTCGCTCGCTGTTCGTCAATGCCGCCACCTGGGGACTGGTGGTGACCGGCAAGCTCACCTCGACGGTCAACGATCGCAGCCTGACGGCGGCTCTCACCCGACTTCTTGCCCGCTGCGGCGAGCCGGTGGTGCGCCGTGGCGTCGACATGGCGATGCGCATGATGGGCGAGCAGTTCGTCACCGGCGAGACGATCGACGAGGCCCTCCGGCGCGCGCGGACGATGGAAGACAAGGGCTTTCGTTACTCCTACGACATGCTCGGAGAGGCGGCGACCACGAAGGCCGACGCCGAGCGCTACTACCGCGATTACGAAAACGCCATCCACGCGATTGGCCGCGCTGCGGCGGGCCGCGGCGTATATCAGGGCCCCGGCATCTCCATCAAGCTCTCGGCGCTGCATCCGCGCTATACGCGGACGCAGGCGAGCCGGGTGATGGAGGAGTTGCTGCCGCGGGTAAAGGCGCTGGCGGCACTCGCCAAGCAATATGACATCGGCCTCAACATCGACGCCGAAGAGGCGGACCGGCTGGAGCTTTCCCTGGATCTCCTGGAAGAGCTCTGCCTTGAGCCGACGCTGTCCGGCTGGAACGGGATCGGCTTTGTCGTCCAGGCCTATGGCAAGCGCTGCCCCTTCGTTCTCGATTACATCGTCGATCTCGCCCGGCGCAGCGGTCACCGCATCATGGTGCGGCTGGTTAAGGGCGCCTACTGGGACGCCGAGATCAAGCGGGCCCAGCTCGAGGGCCTGGACGACTTCCCGGTCTTCACCCGCAAGGTCCATACAGACGTCTCCTACATCGCCTGCGCGGCCAAGCTGCTGGTCGCCCGGGATATGATCTTCCCGCAATTTGCGACCCACAATGCCCAGACGCTGGCGACGATCTATCAGATGGCTGGCCCGGAATTCTCCGTTGGCTCCTATGAGTTCCAGTGCCTGCATGGCATGGGCGAACCGCTGTATGAGGAAGTCGTCGATCCGACCCGGCTCGCCCGTCCGTGCCGCATCTACGCACCCGTCGGGACGCATGAGACGCTGCTCGCCTACCTCGTCCGCCGCCTGCTGGAAAACGGCGCCAATTCCTCCTTCGTCAACCGCATTGGTGACGAGACGGTATCGATCGACGACCTGATCGCCGATCCGGTGGATGTGGTGCGGGCCATGGCGCAGCCGGGGTCGCGGCATGAGAAGATCGCCCTGCCGCAGGACCTGTTCGGCAAGTCCCGAAAGAACTCCGCCGGGCTCGATCTGTCGAATGAGGCGGTGCTTGAAAAGCTATCGCAGTCGCTGCTCGAAAGTGCCGCCATCGATTGGCAGGCGCAGCCCACTGTCGTGGAGGGCGAAGTCGCGCTGCAGCCGGTCATCAATCCGGCAGATCACCGGGACCAGGTCGGCACGGTAGCGGCGGCCGGCGAAGTCGACGCCCTGCGCGCTGCAGAGCGTGCCGCTTCAGCCGGCATGGCGTGGGCAGACGTGTCACCGGCCGAGCGGGCCCATTGCCTTGAGAGGGCGGCCGATCTTCTTGAAGAGAGGATGCCGCACCTGCTGGGTCTCATCATGCGCGAGGCCGGCAAGTCTGCGCTGAACGCGATTGCCGAAGTCCGCGAAGCCGTCGATTTCC
The DNA here is from genome assembly GCF_059415005.1 of Rhizobium sp. SAFR-030. Lineage (NCBI taxonomy): Bacteria > Pseudomonadati > Pseudomonadota > Alphaproteobacteria > Hyphomicrobiales > Rhizobiaceae > Rhizobium > Rhizobium sp. SAFR-030. The sequence goes on from NZ_JBPFDO010000005.1 coordinate 5,700, forward strand.
TGCGCTACTATGCGGAGCAGGCCAAGCGCACCTTAGGCCCCAGGCATCTTCCGCTCGGTCCGGTAGTCTGCATCAGCCCGTGGAACTTCCCGCTGGCAATCTTCACAGGCCAGGTCGCCGCGGCTCTGGTGGCCGGCAATCCGGTGCTTGCAAAGCCCGCCGAAGAGACGCCGCTGATTGCGGCGGAGGCGGTGCGGATCCTGCATGAGGCCGGCGTGCCGACAGATGCGCTGCAGCTTCTTCCCGGCGATGGCCGCATCGGTGCGGCGCTGGTTGCAGCACCTGAGACGGCGGCGGTGATGTTCACCGGCTCGACCGAGGTGGCGCGGCTCATCCAGGCGCAGCTTTCGATCCGCCTTTCGCCGGTCGGCAAGCCCCTGCCTCTGATCGCCGAGACCGGCGGCCAGAACGCGATGATCGTCGATTCCTCGGCGCTTGCCGAACAGGTGGTCGGCGATGTCATCTCGTCTGCCTTCGACAGCGCCGGACAGCGCTGCTCGGCACTGCGCGTTCTCTGCCTGCAGGAAGACGTTGCCGATCGCGTGCTTTCGATGCTGAAGGGCGCGCTCGCCGAACTGTCGATCGGCCGCACGGATCGCCTCAGCACGGACATTGGCCCAGTAATCACGCTTGAGGCAAAGCAGTCGATCGAAACGCATATCGAGCGGATGCGCGGCCTCGGTCACAAGATCCATCAGGCGCCGCTGCCGGTAGCGGCGTCGGCGGGCACGTTCGTAGCGCCGACGATCATCGAGCTTCCGTCGCTGAAGGACCTGACCCGCGAGGTTTTCGGGCCGGTCCTTCATGTGATCCGCTACCGCCGCGCGGATCTGGACCGGCTGATCGACCAGATCAATGACACCGGTTACGGATTGACCTTTGGCCTTCACACCCGGCTTGATGAGACGATTGCCCACGTCATGAGCCGGATAAGGACCGGCAACCGCTACGTGAACCGAAACGTCATCGGCGCGGTGGTCGGGGTCCAGCCGTTCGGTGGCCGTGGCCTGTCCGGCACCGGGCCGAAGGCCGGTGGACCGCTCTATCTCGGCCGTCTGGTCGAGACGCCGCCGGAGCCGCCGCAACTCAGTTCCGTCCATATCGATCCAGCGCTCACGGATTTCGTCCGCTGGCTGGAGGACCGTCAGCAGCCGGAGGCCGCCGAGCTGGCGCGTATGATCGGCAGCCAATCGGCGCTCGGGCTGGAGCTTTCGCTGCCGGGGCCGGTCGGCGAGAAGAATCTCTATGAGCTGCATCCGCGCGGCCGGATCCTCCTTCTGCCGCAGACGCAAGCCGGCCTGTTCAACCAACTGGCCTGCGCCCTGGCGACAGGCAATTCGGCCGTGGTGGAAGGCCCTGTCGCTCTTACGGAGTCGCTCGCCGCGCTGCCGGAAACGCTGAAGGCCCGCATCGTCACCACCTCGAACGGGATGGCAAGCGGCGCAGTTTCGGGCGCACTGATCGAGGGTGCCTCGGATCAGGTGCGCGATGCACTGGCGCGGATCGCGGCGCTGGATGGTCCGCTTGTTCTGGCGCAGGCGGCATCGAGCCAAGCTGTCGCCGGGGAAGGCGCCTATTGCTTGAACTGGTTGCTGGAGGAAGTCTCCACCTCGATCAACACGGCGGCAGCAGGCGGCAATGCCAGCCTGATGGCGATCGGCTGACGCCCGACACAGCTTGCCTGCGAAGGCAGACGCCTTATGATGCGCCGGCTGGTAACAGCCGGCGCAAACGCGTCGGGAGTATCAGGATATGAGAAGGACGGTCGTTTGAGGCGCATGATTTCCAGCTGGCTTTTGGCGGCGTCAGCCCTGACCTTCATCACGCCCTCCACGGCAAGTGCCGCCGACTGGCAGGCAGTCGAACAGATCAAGACCTACGCGATCAAGGGAAAGACCGGTGCAGAGCTATACGCGGCAATCGGCGAACGAGCGCCAAGCGCCGGCGGCGGACTGGCCATTGCCCATACCAGCTTCCGTCTTACCTGGACGCGGACCTATACACCCGACGGTTCGGCCTGCGTCATCACGGTTGCCAGGCCGAAGGTCATCATCACCTACACGCTGCCGAAGCCGGCGAGCCGGCTGTCTGCCGAGGTTGCGCGAAGCTGGGCGCGATTCATCGAGGGCGTCGAAACCCACGAACGCGTGCACGGCGACTTCATCAAGACGCTCGTCCAGCAGATCCAGGATTTCAGTCTCGGCCTGCGCCAGGAGAACGACCCCGGGTGCCAGCGGATCCGCCAGGTCCTGACAGCACGGCTGGGCGAACTGTCCCGCGCCGAGCGGGCGAAGAACGTCGAGTTCGACAAGGTCGAGCTCAATCCTGGCGGCAAGGTGCACCAGTTGATCCTGGCGCTCGTCAACGGCCCCTGATCCAAATCGGAAAAATCCCGTCATAGAAAAAGGGGCCTGCCGGATAGTCGGCAGACCCCTTTGGAGGCCGGAGCCTCGTTCCTTGGGAGGAAGCTTTACTCGGCGGGCTGCAGCGTAGCCGGGGTGCTCGGTTCGCTCGGCAGGCGGCCAGCCATGGCTTCTGCGAGCATGCCGGTATCCAGTTCGTTCTCCCAACGCGCGACGACGATGGTCGCCACCGCATTGCCGACGAAGTTGGTGAGCGCCCGGCATTCGGACATGAAGCGATCGATGCCGAGGATCAGCGCCATGCCGGCGACCGGAACCGAGGGCACGACCGACAGGGTGGCAGCCAGCGTGATGAAGCCGGCGCCGGTGATGCCGGCGGCACCCTTGGAGCTCAGCATCGCCACCAGCAGCAGCAGGATCTGGTCGCCGATGGACAGCTGGATGTCGGTCGCCTGGGCGATGAACAGCGCCGCAAGCGTCATGTAGATGTTGGTCCCGTCGAGGTTGAACGAATAGCCGGTGGGGATGACCAGGCCGACGACCGACCGCTTGCAGCCGGCGCGTTCCATCTTCTGCATCAGGCCGGGAAGTGCCGCTTCCGAGGACGAGGTGCCGAGAACCAGCAGCAGCTCTTCCTTGATATAGCGGACCAGCGCCAGGATGGAGAAGCCGTTGTAGCGGGCGACGGCGCCGAGAACGACGAACACGAAGATCAGCGACGTGACATAGAAGGTGCCGATCAGGAAGGCGAGATTGGCAACCGAGCCGATGCCGTATTTGCCGATGGTGAAGGCCATGGCGCCGAAGGCGCCGATCGGTGCGGCCTTCATCAGGATCGCCACGAGCTTGAAGATCGGTGCCATGACGGCATTGAGAAATTCGGTGACAGGTCTGCCGCGTTCACCGACCATGGCGAGCGAAATGCCGAACAGCACCGAGAAGAACAGCACCTGCAGGATGTCGCCCTGGGCAAACGCCCCGACAATGGTTTCCGGAATGATGTTCATCAGGAAGCCGGTCACGGACGTCTCGTGCGCCTTGGTAGCGTAGGTGGCGACGGCCTTGGCATCCAGCGAGGCGGGATCGATATGCATGCCGGAGCCCGGCTGCAGAACGTTTGCAATCAGCATGCCGACGGCAAGCGCCAGCGTGGAGAATGTCAGGAAGTAGATCATTGCCTTACCGGCGACGCGCCCGACCTTCTTTAGGTCCGACATGCCGGCAATGCCGGTCGCGACCGTCAGGAAGATCACCGGCGCGATGATCATCTTGACGAGGCGGATGAAAGCGTCGCCAAGCGGCTTCAGAGACGCGCCGAATTCGGGGTAGAAGTGGCCGAGCACGATGCCGGCGGTGATTGCCACCAGAACCTGGACATAAAGCTGGCGATAAAGCGGAATTCTGCCGCGCGGAGCCGCGGCATTCACATTCAAATCCATTTGATAGATCCTCCAGCGCGCCCCAACTGTTGAACAGCTCTCCCGGGGCGGTCTTTGATGATGACCCCCTCACTCGCAAGCAGCGTGCCAGTCTGACCAGGAGGTCTTAAGTCGTTGTTTTCGCGGAACAGGCTGGCAGAGGCTCACGCGGTGAAGCCGGAATTGTGCGGAATTCCGCTCGCCCGCGCGTTGCTGTCTCTGCCGCAAAGTGTCATTATCCGCACATGGAACAGGATGTGATGTCCGTTGGTGACGAAGTGTCCATGACCGCGACCAGGCGACCATGGCTCGTCTTCGCAGTCGTTGCCGCAGCTCTCTTGGCCGCGACGCTCATCGGCGTCCAGCGCTACGCAGCCGCAACCGCACTCGCGACACTGGAGCAGCAGGGGCGTGTGGATGCGGGGTTGAAGGTGGCGTTGCTGAGGGCCGTGCTGGAGCGACCGCGCTCGCTGCCGCTGCTCCTTGCCCGCGATCGCGACGTCGAAGAGGCGCTGGCCGGACCTGAACCGGGTCGTCTGGCGGCTCTCAACAGGAAGCTTGAGGATCTGGTCGCCGGGACCAATGCCTCGGTTCTCTATGTGACCGATACGCGGGGCGTGGCGATCGCCTCCAGCAATTGGCGCGAGCAGTCCAGCTTCGTCGGCAACGACTATGCCTTCCGCGACTATTTCTCCGCCGCGATGCGGATGAGCACCGCCGAGCACTTCGCGCTTGGCAATGTCAGCGGAAGGCCCGGGCTCTATATCTCCCATCGTGTGGGGCCGCAGACCGCTCCGCTGGGTGTCGTTGTGGTGAAGGCGGAATTCGACCAGTTGGAGAGCGACTGGCGCAGCGCCATGCGGCCGACCTTCGTCACCGACCAGAACGGCGTCGTGCTCATTACCAGCATCCCGTCCTGGCGGTTCATGTCCACCGACACCGCTGTGCCGCAAACCCTGCAGGCGGTCCGGCAAAGCCGGCAGTTCGGTGCCGAAAAACTGGTCGCACTGCCATCGGTCACTCTGGAGCAGAGAACTGATGGCGCGGAGCTCGTGCGCACGGTGCTTCCGGGTGACCAGGAGGAAACCTATGTGGAGGTCTCGCTGACGGTCCCGTCGACCCCCTGGGTGCTTCACTACCTTCTCCCGGTGCAGCCGGTGCTTGCCGCTGCCGCCCGCCAGGCACAGCTTTCAGCCGTCCTGGTGCTCGCGCCGATCCTCGCCGCTGCCGGCTGGCTGATCCGCCGGCGCCAGCGCATCCTCTCGACGATCGCTGCCGAACAGCGGGCGCGACAGGAGTTGGAGCGGCGGGTCGAAGAACGTACGCGTGATCTCAGCCAGGCCCGTGACCGGTTGCAGGCGGAAATTACCGACCATCGCGGTACCGAGGCAAGGCTGCAGGGCGTCCAGCAGGAGCTGGTGCAGGCCAATCGGCTGGCGATCCTGGGGCAGGTGGCGGCCGGCGTCGCCCATGAGATAAACCAGCCGGTGGCAACGATCCGTGCCTATGCCGATAATGCCCGCACCTTCCTCCAGCGTCGGCAGATGCAGCCGGCCGAGGAAAACCTGCAGGAGATCGCCGGCCTCACCGAGCGCATCGGCGCCATCACCGACGATCTGAAGGCTCTCGCTCGAAAAGGGCGCGGCGCTGCGCAACCGGTAATCCTCTGCGATGTCATCACCGGCGCTATCATGCTGCTGAAGAGCCGCTTCTCGGGGCGGCTGGAGGCGCTGCAGATCAATCTTCCCGCGCCGCAGGTGCTTGTCTTGGGCAACCGGCTCCGACTGGAACAGGTGATGATCAACCTCCTGCAGAACGCCCTCGAGGCGGTGGAGGACCGACCGGATGGCCAGGTGCGGGTCGAAACGAGGCTGTCCGACGACAGCATCGTCATCATCGTCGAGGACAATGGTCCGGGGATCCCGCCGGCCATCCGAGACCAACTGTTCACCCCCTTCAACAGCTCCAAGGAAGCCGGTCTTGGCCTCGGACTGGTCATCGCCAAGGACATTGTCGGTGACTACGGCGGACGCATCGATGCCGAGAGTTCGTCGAACGGAAGCCGCTTCACGGTCGAACTCAAACGGGCAGATACATGAACACATCGCTTCCGGTGATCCTGATCGACGACGACAGGGACCTGCTTCGGGCAACAGCCCAGACACTCGATCTTGCAGGTTTTGCCGTGACGGCCTGCGCGTCGGCAGCCGAAGCGCTGCCGCTGGTGGACATCTCCTTCCCCGGCGTCATCGTCTCCGACATCCGCATGCCGCGCATCGATGGGCTGGAACTGTTTGACCGGGTGCGGGCGATCGATCCTGACATTCCGGTCATCCTGGTCACCGGCCACGGAGATATCCAGATGGCGGTGAAGGCGATCCAGGCCGGCGCCTATGACTTCATTGCCAAGCCTTTCGCGGCCGACAGGCTGGTCCAGTGCGTGCATCGGGCCGGCGAGAAGCGCGCACTGGTGCTTGAAAACCGTCGGCTGCGGGAAAGTGCTGAAGAAGACGGGGACAATCTGCCGCTGATCGGCCAGACGCCGGTGATGGAGCGGCTGCGCGCGACGCTACGTCAGATCGCCGATACCGATGTCGACGTGCTGCTGACCGGAGAGACCGGCACCGGCAAGGAGGTGGTGGCAAGTCTGCTTCACCGGTGGAGCCGCAGGGCGCCGCGCAATTTCGTTGCCCTGAACTGTGGCGCGCTTCCCGAGCAGATCATGGAGAGCGAACTGTTCGGCCACGAGCAGGGGGCCTTCACCGGCGCCCAGAAACGCCGGGTCGGCCGGATCGAGCATTCCAGCGGCGGGACTCTGTTCCTCGATGAGATCGAGAGCATGGCGCCGGCCACCCAGGTCCAGATGCTGCGGGTGCTGGAAATGCGGGAGGTGACGCCGCTTGGCACCAACGAGGTGCGGCCCGTCGATCTGCGCGTCGTGGCGGCCGCCAAGGTGGATCTCGGCGACCCCTCGCAGCGTCGCGGCTTTCGCGAGGACCTCTACTACAGGCTCAACGTCGTCACTCTTTCGCTCCCGCCGCTGCGCGAGCGGCGAAACGACGTGCCGCTGCTCTTCCGTCACTTCGCGCAGCGAGCCGGAAAACGTTTTGGCAGGCCGGTGCCGGACCTGACGCCTGCCGTGAACCGACATCTTGCCGGCCACGATTGGCCGGGCAATGTGCGCGAGCTTACACACTTCGCCGAGCGTTTCGTGCTCGGCCTGGAGCCGGTGGAAGACGAGGCCGTTGCCGTGCCAGCCTCGAAGGATGCCACGACGGTGACGGGGAGCCTTCCCGAGCGGCTGGCCGAGGTAGAGGCCGGCTTCATCCGCCAGGCGCTGAAGGAGACCGGAGGAGACGTTCGAAGGACGATGGAGCTGCTCGGCATTCCGCGGAAGACCTTCTACGACAAGCTGCAGCGCCACGGCATCGTCCGCGGTCAGTTTTCCGGGCGCGACGACTGATCGCCTGCTTCGGGTGCCCGACCGTCCGTAGTCTTCAACGTCGGCGAAAAGCCCGGCGGCGGCATTTGAAACTTGGCGTGGCTGCCTATATGCCTTTGGGTCAAGCCTAGCCTGAGACCGGCGGTGTCCTCCGCCGGACCTTTAACGAGAGAAATCCATGCGTATCACGATGATCGGTGCCGGCTATGTGGGTCTGGTGTCGGGGGTCTGCTTTGCCGACTTCGGACATCATGTGACCTGCGTCGATAATGTCGAGGAGAAGGTCGAGGCGCTGCGCGCCGGCAAGGTGCCGATCTACGAACCGGGCCTCGACGAACTGGTGAAGTCGAACGTCAAGGGCAAGCGCCTGACCTTCACCACTGATCTCAAGAGCGCTGTCGCCGATGCGGATGTGGTCTTCATCGCCGTCGGTACGCCGTCCCGTCGCGGCGACGGTCACGCGGATCTGTCCTATGTCTACGCTGCGGCGAAAGAAATCGCCCATGCGATGACTGGCTTCACGGTCATTGTGACGAAGTCGACCGTCCCCGTCGGCACCGGCGACGAGGTGGAACGGATCATCCGCACTGAGCGTCCGGATGCCGATTTTGCCGTGGTGTCCAATCCCGAATTCCTGCGCGAAGGGGCGGCGATTGCCGACTTCAAGCGGCCTGATCGCATAGTCATCGGCTCGGAGGACGAGCGCGCAACCGAGGTGATGCGCGAGGTCTACCGCCCGCTCTACCTCAATTCGGCGCCGCTGTTCTTCTGCGACCGCCGCACGTCGGAACTCATCAAGTATGCTGGCAACGCCTTCCTGGCGATGAAGATCACCTTCATCAACGAGATGGCTGACCTCTGCGAGAAGGTCGGTGCGGACGTCCAGAAGGTCGCCAAGGGCATTGGCCTCGACAAGCGTATCGGTGACAAGTTCCTGCATGCCGGCCCGGGCTATGGCGGGTCCTGCTTCCCCAAGGATACCATGGCGCTGGTCAAGACCGCGCAGGACCACGAGAGCCCGATCCGGCTCATCGAGACGACGGTTGCCGTCAACGACAGCCGCAAACGGGCAATGGCGCGCAAGGTGATTGCCTGCTGCGACGGATCGGTGCGCGACAAGAAGATCGCCGTGCTCGGGCTGACCTTCAAGCCGAACACCGACGACATGCGCGACGCGCCGGCCCTGTCGATCATCCAGGCACTGCAGGACAACGGTGCCGATGTTCATGCCTACGATCCGGAGGGCATGGAGGCGGCGCAAGCCATGCTGCCGGGCGTCACCTTCGGCAGCGGCCCCTACGAGATTGCCGAGGCCGCGGACGCACTGGTACTGGTCACCGAGTGGGATGAGTTCCGGGCGCTCGATTTCCGCCGTCTGAAGACGTTGATGGCGCAGCCGGTGCTGGTCGACCTTCGCAACGTCTATCCGCAGGAGGAAGTGACGCGCCACGGGCTGCGCTATTGCGGCGTCGGTCGCTGAGCGGGCGGCCTTCGGGCCACCCGTCGGTTCCTCAGGCCACGCCCTCGAGCCAGGGGGCGGGCACCAGGCTTGGCGGGATTGTGCTGCGGCGCTCGCCCTCGACGAAGCCCTCTATGAAGGACAAGGCGTTCTCCAGCCCGTTCATCGTGTAGGGCTTCTCGATGGCACCCAGCGCACCGGCGAAATCCTCCGGGATGCGCTTCAGGTTGCCGGTGACGAAGACGTACGAAATGTCCTTTTTCGCCAGGTGCCGGCCAACCTCGATGCCGCTTGGCCCGTCCAGCAGATGAATGTCGACGAAGGCGAAATCGAGTTCGCCGGCATCGATCAGGGCCATTGCCTCGCTGCTCGACATGGCTTGCCCGACAATCGTGTGGCCGGCCGCCTCCAGTTCGCTTTCAAGCTCCAGCGCCAGCAACGCTTCGTCTTCGACGATGAGAATGTTCAAGTCTGTGGTGCTCCCTGTACGCTGTCGACCGCGAGCTTCACCTCGACGGTTGTCTGACGTCCGCTTGTGTGTCTGTCGATCGCGGCGTTCACCTGCCGCGCGCATGTTTCGAGGATGGTGCGGCTGAAGGCCTGCTCTTCGGCATCGACGAAACAGGGATCCATGTCGTCGACGATCTTGATGACGAAGTGGCCGTTCAACCGCTTGATGCAAAGGTGGATGGTGCCGCCGCCGTCGCGCAGCCCGCGCCGCAGGGAATCGCCGACCAGCTCGTTGATGATGAGCGCCAGCGGCGATGCCTTGATCGCCGGCACCAGCACCGGTGACAGGTCGAAGGTGATCTGGATGTCGTCTCTGCGCAAGGCTCCCACGACGTCCACCACCAGTTCGTGGGCGAAGTCGGCGACGTCGAACCGCTCGACGTCGGCGGTTGTGAACAGCTTCCGCTGCACGGTGCTCAGCGCCTCGACCCGGTCGAGCACCGAACGCAGGGTGGCGCGCACCGTTTCGTTCTCGGTGGTGCGGGCCTGCAGCTTGAGGATGGAGGCAATCGTCAGGAGGTTGTTCTTGACCCGGTGATCCACCTCGTGGACCAGAAGCGTCTTGGCGTCGAGCGCGTCCTGCAGATCCTTTGTGCGCCGTGCCACCTCCTCTTCGGCCGAACTGCGGGCCGCCGCCAGCTCACGCTGCTTGTCCTTCACGTGGGTGAAGTCCAGCTGCGAGGCGAAGAAGTAGAGCACGCGCCCGCTCTGATCCCGAACCGGGCTGATGAACAGCGCATTCCAGAACGTCGAGCCGTCCTTGCGGTAGTTCAGGATATCGATCGAGATGCTCTGCTCGGATTCGATGGCGCTACGGATCTTGGCAATGCTGTTCTTGTCGGTCTCCGGCCCCTGCAGCAGGCGGCAGTTCCGGCCGACCAGCTCCTCGGCGTTGAAACCCGAAAGGTCGCTGAACGCCGTATTGGAAAAGATGATCGGATTGTCGGGCTGGCGGGGATCGGTGATGATCATCGGCATGCGGGTCGCCTTGAAGGCGGCCGAGAAAGGATCGTCCGACAGATGCTTTGCAAGCAGGCGGTCTCCCGCGTCGCGCGCACTGCGTTTCTGATCTTCCCGGATGCTGCTCATCGACCGTTCATCAATTCGTTCCCACCGGCGCCTCAACGCAACGTGCCGGAACCGGTTCCATCCGGGATCACCGGCGACGGATGGCTAAGGCGCCGGGCGCAGGCACAACGCCTGGATGACGCACAGCGGCTGTCACGCCTCTCTAAAAAATCCTGAAAGGTGCTTGTGCAAAGGAAAGGGCTCGTCTATATCCGCGCCACTGGTCACGGAGTGTAGCGCAGTCTGGTAGCGCACCACGTTCGGGACGTGGGGGTCGGAGGTTCGAATCCTCTCACTCCGACCAGCCGAAGGCCCCGCAATGCGGGGCTTTTTCGTTTCTTCCCCCTTCCAGACAAAGTTCCTTGCCGTCCCGGTCGAACGGTTAGGCCTGTCCTGCCGCGTCAAGGACAAGCTTTGCAACGATGTCCGGCTGCGAGATGAGCGACAGGTGGCTTGCCTCGATCTCGATCGTCTTGGCGTTCATCCGCTTGGCCATGAACCGCTGGAGCTCCGGATTGATCGTCCTGTCTTGCGTCGACACGGCATAGAAGCTCGGCTTCGAACGCCAGGCAGCCCTGGTCGTCTTGCCGGTCAGCAGCGCCTTCATGAACGGCTGCTGGACGGCATAGAGCACCTCCGCTTTGTCGGCCGGCAGGTCGCCGGCAAAGTCACGCAGGAAGGCCTCCCTCGACAGGCGGCCTTCATCACCGTCGAAAACGATGCCGGCGGTTGCCGGCGGCGTCGGATAGGTTTTCGCCAGGGCCGCGTAATCCTCGCCGGCGTCGGGAGCCCGGGCGGCGACGTACACCAGAGAGGCGACGTTCGGATGATCGCCGGCTTCGGTGAGGATCATGCCGGAAAACGAGTGCCCGACGAACACGGTCGTACCGTCTTGCCGATCAAGCACGCGTCGCGCCGCGGCAACGGCATCGGGAAGGCTGGTCAGCGGATTCTGGACCGAGGTGCAGTTGAGGCCTTTTGCCTGCAGTCGCTCGATAACCTCCGTCCAGCAGGATCCATCGGCAAACAGTCCGTGGACGAACACCACGTTGCGTGCGGGCGGTTGCGCAGGAGTGGCGGCACGTGCGCCGCGGCTGGCCGCTGCCGCCACCATGCCGAGGCCGATCGTGCGGGAGAAATCGCGTCTGTTCATCATCGTCCGCTCCTTCAGGGTCTGTGACTGTGACTTTGACTGTGAGTGTCGGTGCAACTGCAAACACGCGGTGCATGCATGATGCCGATTGGCGCCGCCCGTCACCTTTCAAAATACTAGCCTGCGCAATCCCGTCGAGGCTTGGACAAACGCCCTTTGACGACGTGTCTCTCACACGGATGGGCGGGCAGAGGCATCCCAGCCAGGCGGCGGCAGCGGCGCTCAGATCATTCTGGCTCGCCCCGTTGATCCAGATCAAGGCTTCCAGCCGGTTGCAATGACATGGGTGCAGGCAGAGAGGCCGGCGGCACAGCCGGCGCCTGCTGCCTTTTGCATCCGGGGGATGTTTGATGAATACCACCGTACCCATCGCGGCGCTGTCGCTGGGCGCCTTTCTGGCGCTTCTCGGCGCCGGCTTCGCGCATGACGATCTCTTCGCGGCCCACATGTGGGTGCTGTTCTTCACGCTGGCGGCGGCAACCATCGTCATGCTGCAGCGGGTCAATTTCCAGCCGACCCCCAGATCCGCACCGGTGGCGGAGCGGTCGGTCTACTTCGACGAAGTGGTAAAATACGGTACGATCGCGACAGTCTTCTGGGGCGTGGTCGGCTTCCTGGTAGGTGTTATCGTCGCTCTGCAGCTTGCCTATCCGGATCTCAATGTAGGTCCGTGGTTCAACTTCGGCCGACTGCGTCCCCTTCACACCTCAGCCGTCGTCTTTGCCTTCGGCGGCAATGCGCTGATCTGTACGTCGCTCTATGTCGTGCAGCGGACCTCGCGGGCCCGGCTGTTTGGCGGGGAGGCGCTGGGCTGGTTCGTCTTCTGGGGTTACCAGCTGTTCATCGTCATGGCTGCGACCGGCTACCTGCTGGGGATTACCCAGGGGCGCGAATATGCCGAGCCGGAATGGTACGTGGACCTCTGGCTGACGATCGTCTGGGTCGCCTACCTCGTCACGTTCCTCGGTACCATCCTGAAGCGCAAGGAGCCGCACATCTATGTGGCGAACTGGTTCTACCTCGCCTTCATCGTCACCATCGCCATGCTGCATGTGGTGAACAACCTCGCGGTGCCGGTCTCCTTCCTCGGCGTCAAAAGCTACTCGGCCTTTTCCGGCGTCCAGGATGCGCTGACCCAGTGGTGGTACGGCCACAACGCCGTCGGCTTCTTCCTGACCGCCGGCTTTCTCGGCATGATGTACTATTTCGTGCCCAAGCAGGCCGGTCGCCCGGTCTATTCCTATCGTCTGTCGATCATTCACTTCTGGGCGCTGATCTTCATGTACATCTGGGCCGGCCCCCACCACCTGCACTACACCGCACTGCCCGACTGGGCGCAGACGCTCGGCATGGTGTTCTCGATCATGCTCTGGATGCCCTCCTGGGGCGGCATGATCAACGGTTTGATGACCCTGTCAGGCGCCTGGGACAAGATCCGCACCGACCCGATCATCCGCATGATGGTGATTGCGATCGCCTTCTACGGCATGTCGACCTTCGAAGGCCCGATGATGTCGATCAAGGCGGTCAACTCGCTCAGCCACTACACGGAATGGACCATCGGCCACGTCCACTCCGGCGCGCTTGGCTGGGTCGGCATGATCTCCTTCGGAGCGATCTACTTCCTGGTCCCGAAGCTCTGGAACCGCCCGCGACTCTACAGCCTGGCCATGGTCAACTGGCACTTCTGGCTCGCCACGCTCGGCATCGTCGTCTACGCCGCCGTCATGTGGGTCGCCGGCGTTCAGCAGGGGCTGATGTGGCGCGAATACGATGACCAGGGCTTCCTCGTCTATTCCTTCGCCGAGGCCGTCGCCGCGATGTTCCCCTACTACCTGCTGCGCGCCGTCGGCGGTGCCATGTATCTCGCCGGTGCGCTGATCATGGCCTTCAACATCACCATGACCATTCTCGGACACGAGCGGCGCGAGACGGTGGCAGGTACCATGCCCGCCGCTCTCCAGCCGGCCGAATAAGGAGCGCACCCATGTCCATCATGGATAAGCATCAATTCATCGAACGCAATGCGACGCTGCTCCTGGTCGGATCCCTGCTCGTCGTATCGATCGGCGGGATCGTCGAGATCGCGCCGCTCTTCTACCTGGAAAACACCATCGAGAAGGTGGAAGGCATGCGGCCCTACTCGCCGCTCGAACTGGCGGGGCGCAACATCTACATCCGCGAAGGCTGCTATGTCTGCCACAGCCAGATGATCCGTCCCTTCCGCGACGAGGTGGAACGCTACGGCCACTACAGTCTCGCGGCGGAATCCATGTACGACCACCCGTTCCAGTGGGGATCCAAGCGCACCGGGCCGGATCTTGCCCGCGTTGGCGATCGATACTCCAACGAGTGGCATGTCCAGCATCTGGTGCGGCCCCGCGACGTGGTGCCGGAATCGATCATGCCGGCCTATGCCTTCCTCAAGGCAACGCCGTTGAAGGTGACCGACGTCACCATGGACCTGAAGGCCAACACGCTGGTCGGCGTTCCGTACAGCGAGGACATGCTGGCAAACGCCAAGGCGGATCTGACCGCTCAGGCTGATCCAAACGCCGATACGGCGGCGCTCCTCGCCCGCTATCCCAAGGCGAAGGTCGGCGACTTCGACGGCGATCCGGCAAAGCTCACCGAAATGGATGCGCTGGTCGCCTACCTGCAGATGCTCGGCACACTGGTCGACTTCTCGACCTATGACGACGCGACCGGCTACCGCTGAGGAGGACGGGTAATGGAACTCTATACGGCAATGCGTCACTTCGCAGACAGCTGGGGCCTCCTCGCCATGCTGCTGTTTTTCGTTGGGGTCGTGCTCTGCACGGTGCGGCCCGGCGCCCGGGCTCAGGCAGACGAGGCGGCCAAAATCCCTCTGAAGGAGGATTGATCATGGCGGACAAGCATATTGATGAAATCAGCGGCGTCGAAACCACCGGCCACGAGTGGGACGGCATCCGCGAGCTGAACAATCCGCTGCCCCGCTGGTGGCTGTGGACCTTCTACGCCACGATCCTCTGGGCGATCGGATACATTATCGTCTATCCCGCCGTCCCGATGCTGACGGATGCGACGCGGGGCGTGCTCGGCTATTCCAGCCGTGGCGAGCTGCTGGCAGATCTCGCCGGCGCCAAGGCCGCGCAAGGGGCGATCAGCGACCGCATCGCCTCCGCCTCGCTTCAGGAGATCATCGCCGATCCACAGCTCAACCAGTTCGCCACGGCAGCCGGTGCCGCTGCCTTCAAGGTGAACTGCGTGCAGTGTCACGGTTCGGGTGCAGCCGGCGGTGCCGGCTATCCCAACCTCAATGACGACGACTGGCTGTGGGGCGGCGACGTGGATCAGATCCACCAGACGATTGCTCACGGGATCCGGTCGACCGAGGACGCCGAGAGCCGATTGTCGGAGATGCCGGCCTTCGTCGACATCCTGCAGCCGGCGGAGATCCGCCAGGTGGCAGCCTTCGTGGTCAGCCTGACCGGCACGCCGAGTGACGCAGCGATGGTCGAACCCGGCAAGCAGCTGTTTGCCGACAACTGCGCCTCCTGCCACGGCGAAAGTGCCGAGGGAAACCGCGAATTCGGCGCGCCGAGCCTTGCCGATGCGATCTGGCTGAAGGTCAACGGCGAGAGCGAGATCGCAGCGCAGATCCGCCAGCCGAAGCATGGCGTTATGCCGGCCTGGCAGGCGCGGCTTGGCGAAACGACGGTCAAGGAACTGGCGGTCTATATCCACGCACTGGGCGGCGGAGAGTGATCAGACCTGCGCCGACAGATAGCGCAACGCGACAGCGGCCGGAGCGCGAATGCCCCGGTCGTTCGTCAGGAAGACATCGCACGAAAGCGCCTCGGCCGTCGCGACATGGATGGCATCGATGAGCTTCATGTTCAGCTCGGCACCGAGTTCGGTCGCGCGTTGAATAAGAGCAAGATCAACCGGGACCAGGGCGACAAATTCCGGGTTGAGCAACAGATCGCGGTAGCTTTGCGCGCTGCCTCTGTTGCTCCGACGGAAGGCCCCACGCAGGCATTCACCCACGGTCATCTCGCTTGTTACGAAGTCGGTGTCGAGCTTGAGGGACCGGATCAGTCGTGCCGTTCCAGTTTGACGAACCGGTTCACCGTCAACGAGATAGATGATTATGTTTGAATCCAGGTACGTGCGTCGGCGCGCTTTGATCATTCGTCGCCACGTGCATCTCGGACCTCGCGAAGGACCTCCTCGTCCGACAGGTGAGATGAGTGACGGGTTGCTTCGTCCAGCCATTTTTGCAGTTTGTCACGTTGCTCTTCGACAGACGCAGCTTCGACTTCCAAGTCCATAGGAAGGTGGTCGGCTAGCGTTTCGACGACAACTTTCGCGCGCGATCCTGCGGTCCGGGCGGCTGCGGCATCGATCCGCGACAGCATCTCGTCATCCACTTCGATTTCCAGTCTGTGCAGGCCCACGGGTCTCTCCACTTCCATCTCAGCATAGCGCAATTCCGTCGATCCCGCCACAACAGGACGAAGTGGCCGCCTGCGGATTGATTTCCATCAAGGAAACCTTGGGCCGAGAACGGCAAGAGTATGGGCCAAAGGATGGTCCCATGCCTCTCGATACTGCAGCTTCCGACATAACAGCGTCCGGCATCGCAACCGCGGGTGAGGGCGGCAAGAAAACTGACGCGCCAGGCCCGGACCAGCCAGCCGGCCAGCCGCTTTACCAGAAGCGGAAGAAGATTTTCCCCAAGCGCGCCGAAGGACGATTCCGGCGCTTCAAATGGCTGGTCATGCTGGTGACGCTGGGGATCTACTACATCACGCCCTGGATCCGCTGGGATCGTGGTCCCTATGCGCCGGACCAGGCGGTGCTCATCGACCTGGCATCGCGCCGCTTCTACGTGTTCTTCATCGAGATCTGGCCGCAGGAGTTCTTCTTCGTCGCCGGCCTCCTGGTGATGGCCGGCTTCGGCCTCTTCCTGGTGACGTCGGCTGTCGGTCGCGCCTGGTGCGGCTATGCCTGTCCGCAGACCGTCTGGGTGGACCTGTTCCTGGTCGTTGAGCGCTTCATCGAGGGAGACCGCAACGCCCGAATGAAACTCGATGCCGGCCCCTGGACCTTCGAGAAGCTCGCCAAGCGAACGGGCAAGCACGCGACATGGCTGCTCATCGCGGTCCTGACCGGCGGCGCCTGGATCTTCTACTTCGCCGATGCGCCGTCGCTGGCCTTCGATTTTCTCAACGGCCAGGCGCCCTTCGTTGCCTATTCGACAGTCGCTGTCCTTACCGCCACCACCTATGTCTTCGGCGGACTGCTGCGCGAGCAGGTGTGCATCTACATGTGTCCCTGGCCACGCATACAGGGCGCCATGCTGGACGACAGCTCGCTTGTCGTCACCTACAACGATTGGCGCGGCGAGCCACGGGGCCGGCATGCCAAGAAGGCGGCCGCGGCCAATCAGCCGATGGGCGATTGCGTCGACTGCGACGCCTGCGTCGCCGTCTGTCCGATGGGCATCGACATCCGCGATGGCCAGCAACTCGCCTGCATTACCTGCGCGCTCTGTATCGACGCCTGTGACGGCGTAATGGACAAGCTCGGCCGCGCACGCGGGCTGATCGCCTACGCGACGCTCGACGAGTACCGATCCAACATGGCCATTGCCACCGACGGCGGTCGCACGGCCATCGACCCCGCACGGGTGCGCACCGCCGATGGCCGCTTCGCCGAGGCCGTCAGATCCTTCGACTGGCGGATCATCGTTCGGCCGCGCACGCTTTTCTACACGGCGGCCTGGTGTGCGGTCGGCATCGGCCTTGTGGTTGCACTGCTTGCCCGGGATCGTCTTGAGCTGAATGTCCTGCACGACCGCAATCCGCAATTCGTGCTCGAGTCGGATGGCGCAATCCGCAACGGCTACACGATCCGCCTCCTCAACATGATCCCGGAACGCCGAACCCTTCTCCTGTCACTGCAGGGGCTGAACAGCGCCGAGATGAAGATCCCGGCACTCGCTGCCGACTATGCCGATCGTGTCTTCGCCATTCAGGTGGAGCCTGACAGGGTCACCACACTGAAAGTGTTCGTGACGCTGCCGAAGGAGGCGCTGGGCGATGCGCGCGAAGGCCTCGCCTTCATCGTCGAGGATCGGATCAGCCAAGAGAAGGACGTCTACCGCGCCGCCTTCAATATTCCCGGAGCCCAGTGATGTTCATGCGCCGATCCCACGACTTTACCTTCACCGGATGGCACATGGCGGGCGTCGTCTGCCTGTTCTTCGGCACGATCATTTCGGTCAACGTCTACATGGCCTACCAGGCGGTCCACAGCTGGAGCGGGCTGGTTGTCGAGAACACCTATGTGGCAAGTCAGCAGTTCAACGGAAAGGTCGAAGAAGCCAAGCGCCTTGCGGCCAGCGGCCTGTCCGGAACGCTGACGGTTGGCGACGGCATGATCCGCTATCGGATGGTCGATGCGGCGGGCAGGCCTGTCGTCGCCGATGAATTGACCGTTCGCTTCAAGCGCCCCGTCGGCGATCACCAGGATTTCGAGCTCTTGCTCTCCCCGCTTGGCAACGGCGTGTACGAAGCCCAGCGCGAGGTTCTGCCGGGTCATTGGATCGTCGAGGTGACGGGCCTCAAATCGGGCGAGCGGATCCTGCACCATTCCAAGCGCATCGCCGTGAGAGGGCCTGCCTCATGAGCTGCTGCGCACCGGGCACCGAAGCTGCCCTCGATCTATCCTCTCCTGCTTTTGGCGCGCCGTCACGTGAAGAGCTGCTGCTGGCCCGTCGTGACCTTGGCGAGGATCGCTATCAGACAGATCTCAGCGTGCCCGGCGTCCATTGCGGCGCCTGCATCTCGTCGATCGAACAGGCACTCCGGCGATTGCCCGCCGTCGAAAAGGCGCGTGTCAACCTGTCGACACGCCGCGTTTCCATCATCTGGCGCAATGCCGAGGGCACCACTGACCCCGTCGCCTTCGTCGAGGCGATCCGCAGTGCCACCGGCTATTCCGCTCATCTGTTCTCAGGCGACGCCGAGGAGAGCGACCGCTTGAGGATGCAACTGATCCGCGGTGTCGCCGTCACGGGCTTCGCCTCGGCCAACATCATGCTGCTCTCGGTCTCTGTCTGGTCCGGAGCGGAAGCCTCGACCCGCGACCTCTTCCACTGGATCTCCGCCTTTATCGCGGCGCCGGCGCTGATCTATGGCGGGCGGTTTTTCTACCGGTCGGCGTGGCAGGCCCTGCGGCATGGCCGCACCAATATGGACGTGCCGATTGCACTCGCCATCACGCTCTCCTATGCCGTCTCGCTGTGGGAGACAGTGCACCACGGCGAGCACGCCTGGTTCGATGCGACGGTGTCGCTGCTGTTCTTCCTGCTGATCGGCCGGACGCTGGATCATATCATGCGTGACCGCGCCCGCTCGGCAATCACCGGGCTCGCGCGTCTTGCACCGCGTGGGGCCATGGTCGTGCTGGACGACGGTAGCCGCGAATACCGTCCCGTGGAAGAAATCGCCCCGGGGGACCGGTTTGCCGTCGCTGTCGGAGATCGGGTATCGGTGGATGGCATCGTGATTTCAGGGATGAGCGATCTGGATCTCTCCATCGTCACAGGCGAAAGCGCTCCACAGCCCGTCCGTCCCGGAGTCGCGGTCCAGGCGGGCGTCATCAACCTCACCGGCTCGCTGATTTTGCGGGCGACCGCCACCGTCCACCAATCCTTCCTCGCTGAAGTCATCGCTCTGATGGAAGCTGCCGAAGGCGGTCGTGCGCAGTATCGCCGCATTGCCGATCGCGCCGCGACCATTTATTCCCCAGTCGTTCATCTTCTGGCGCTTCTGACCTTCCTTGGCTGGGGCATGTTCGGCGGCGACTGGAAGCAGGCGATGCTGATCGCGATCTCGGTGCTGATCATCACCTGCCCCTGCGCGTTGGGACTTGCGGTGCCGGTGGTGCAGGTAGTGGCGGCCGGAAAGCTGTTTCAGAGCGGCATCATGGTCAAGGACGGGTCGGCGATGGAACGGCTCGCCGAAGCCGATACCATCGCTTTCGACAAGACCGGAACACTCACTGTCGGCCGGCCCGTGCTGATCGAGGCTGAGGGCGATCCCGAGTTTCAGGCCTTGGCCGCTGCGATTGCCACCCATTCGCGTCACCCGCTGTCGCGGGCGCTGGCGGCCTTGCATCATGGTCCAACGCCTGCCATTGAAGGCGTCCGTGAAATCGCCGGCGAGGGGATGGCCGTCGACACACCGGCCGGCGAAGTGCGGCTCGGACGACGTGCCTTTGCCTGCGCCGGATCCACGACGCGGGACGCCGACGTTGCCTCCGAAGTCGTGCTGGCCGTCGACGGCGAGGAAAAGGCACGCTTCGCCTTTCGCGACGCCCTGCGCCCGGATGCAAGACGCGTCGTGCTGTCTTTGCAGCAGCAGGGGTTTCCGCTGTCGATCCTCTCCGGCGACCGCGCCGCGGCCGTCCGGGATGCTGCAGACCGGCTCGGCATCGAGACTTGGACGGCGGATGTATCGCCGCAGGGCAAGACTGAAGCCCTGGACCGGCTGCGTGCTGCGGGACGACACGTCCTGATGGTGGGTGACGGGATCAACGACGCGCCGGCGCTCAGTGCCGCACACGTATCGATGGCGCCAGCGACGGCCGCCGATATCGGTCGTCGGGCCGCCGACTTCGTCTTCCTGCGCGAGGGCCTCGAGCCGGTGCAGACGGCCATCGCGGTGTCCCGCACTGCCGCGCGGCTGATCCGCGAGAACTTCGCGCTCGCCGTGGGCTACAACATCATCGCCGTGCCGGTGGCAATCACCGGCTATGCAACACCGCTGGTTGCGGCCGTGGCCATGTCGACATCGTCGCTGATCGTTGTCGTCAATGCCTTGCGTCTCAACCGCATGGCGCGGCCGACAACCGATGCTGCTCAAACGCAGCGACTTGGCGTCCAGACTGCTGCGGAGGCCAGCCTCGCATGAACATGCTGATCTACCTGATCCCGATCGCGCTGTTGCTGGGAGCCTTAGGCCTCGGCGCCTTTCTCTGGTCGCTGGGCAGCGGTCAGTATGACGACCTCGACGGTGCGGCCTGGCGGGTGCTGGAGGAGGATGACACGCCGGGTGCTTAGTGCAGCCGTCTCAGGCGGCGCTTTGCTCCATGCGTGGCCGGGCGATCCCGACCGGGACCCGGCGCAGGATTTCCTGCGCGTACAAGCCGGCGTTCTCGCGTGCCTTGTCGAGATTGCTGACCCGGTCCGGGCTCATCGAGTAGAGCGTGCCGCCGCAGTCGAAGACATCTCGGAAGGCAGAGCGTTCGATGATCGGTGTATTGAGGACGTCGACATTGCGCTGCGCCAGCAGACCTTTGACGGCGAGCAGAGCACGGGTGGTGACCATCGAGTTCACCCGGGTCAGGACCACCGAATGCGGCACCTTCAGCCCGAGCTTGGCGTCGAGATACTGGAGGAGTTCGAGCACATGCGCGCCCCCCTGGGCATCCATCGCGCAGCCTTGGATCGGGATCAGCACGTGGTCCGACAGGCCAATGGCCTTTGCCAGAAGCGGGCTGCGCGCCCCCGGCAGGTCGATGAGGAAATAGTCCGTGGTGGCGCGCTTTTCTTCCAGATGGCGATCGATGGAGGCCTGCGTCACGTAGGAGACGACCGATAGCCGGCTTACCGGCTGCGAAAGGTCGTACCAGCGCGACATCCAATATTGCGGATCGGCATCGAGGACGCAGACGCGGTGGCCCATGCGGGCGAGCTCTGTCGCAAGCAGCAGCACGGCGGTCGTCTTGCCGGCGCCGCCTTTGGTGTTGGCAAATGTGATGACGGGCATCGTCGATCCTTGGGCAAAGGTTCGTGAGCCTCGATCGCTCAGTCAGAGCACTGTCATTGTGCAGCCGCCATTCTGACGCAGCATGGTTAACGAAAGACGAAGACGGCCTGTCCGGACCCGGACTAATGGCGCTTGTCGGCCGCCAGGATTTCCCGCGCCACCTGATCGAGCGGCACAACACGATCGACGCCGCCGCGGGCGATTGCCTCCTTCGGCATGCCGAAGACCACCGACGTTGCCTCGTCCTGCGCAATGGTGAAGGCACCTGCCTGGTGCATCTCGTCCATGCCGCGCGCTCCATCGTCGCCCATGCCGGTCAGGATGACGCCCATGGCGTTCGCCCCCGCAGCCCGGGCGGCGGAGCGGAACAGGACGTCGACCGACGGGCGGTGACGTGACACGAGCGGGCCCGAGCGAATGGTCACTTCGTAGCGCGCGCCGCGCCGGTCGAGGAGCATGTGCTTGTCGCCGGGAGCGATTAAAACATGGCCGCGCAACACCGGATCTCCCTGCTCGGCCTCCTTCACCTCGACCTCGCACAAGCTATTCAGCCGCTTGGCGAAGGCGGCCGTGAACTTTTCCGGCATGTGCTGGACGATGACCATGCCCGGCGCATTTGCCGGCAGCGCTTCCAGCAGCTCGCGCAGCGCCTCGGTGCCGCCGGTCGAGGCGCCGACGCAGACCACCATCTCAGTGGTCTTCGCCATGGCGCCGATACGCGGCGGCGGCAGCACCGCATCGGCAGTCAGCTTGGCCGTCGGTGCGCTGTCCGGCCGGAACCGGCGCAGCTTGCCAAGCCGGGCGCGCGCCGCACCCTTGACCGCCGCCCGCACGCGCTCGGCGCTTTCCGCAAGATGATCGGCCGCACCGATCTTCGGCTTCAGGATGACGTCGACGGCGCCGGCGTCAAGCGCCTGCAGGAGAGTTTCCGATCCCGCCTCGGTGAGCGACGAGCACATCACGACGGGGATCGGATGCTGCGACATCAGCTTGCGCAGAAAGGTAATGCCGTCCATCTGCGGCATCTCGACATCGAGCGTGATGACGTCCGGGATCTCTTCGCGGATCTTGCGTGCGGCGGCGAAGGGATCGGCCGCAGCCCCGATCACTTCGATTTCCGGATCCTCGGACAGCAGCTGGGTAAGCGTCTGGCGGATGCTGGCCGAATCATCGACGATCAGGACGCGGATCTTCTTTCCCAGCATGGCGTCATACCCGTTTGAACACAGTATTGGCGACCTGGCGGATCGGCAGGTTGAGACCCGAGGCGGTTTCCGAATGGCCGATGAACAGATAGCCGCCTGGCACCAGACGATCACACAGGCGCGAAAGAACATGCTGCTGAGTCGGCTTGTCGAAGTAGATCAGCACATTTCTGCAGAAAATGACATGCTGGGCCTCCTTCAGCGGATAGGCTTCGTCCATCAGGTTGAGCCGGCCGAAGCCGACGCGCTGGCGCAAGAGCGGCGCGATGCGCACCTCGTCGCGGCGCGGATTGATGGCCTCCATCACGTACTTGCGCCGCATCTGGGTCGGCACCGGCCGCACCATTTCCTTGGTGTAGATCGCCCGGCGGGCCGTCTCCAGGACTTCCGTCGACAGATCGGTGGCGATCACCTTGTACGAGGTGTCGGGCCGCTGTGCCAAACACTCGGCCAACACCATGGCGATCGTGTAGGGTTCGGCACCGGTTGAGCAGGCCGAACTCCAGACGCGGATCTGGTTGCTGCCAGACTGCAGCAGTTCGGGGAGGGCGGCCTCGGCGAGATACTCGAAATGCTTGGGCTCGCGGAAGAAGTCCGTCTTGTTGGTGGTGACGGCGTCGATCAGATAGACGGATTCGCCCTCCAGCCCGTTGCCGCTGAACAGGAAGTCGCAGTACCCGTCGAAGGTCGTCGCCCCCGTCGCGCGCAACCGGCGCCGCAACCGGCCCTCCAGCATCGTCAGCTTGGTGATCGGCATCTTGATGCCGCTGTAGTCGTAGATGTACTTCGCCAGCCTGTCGAAGTTCCGCCGGCTGAGGCGGTCGTCCAGAGGCTGTCGTTGAAGGCTTGCCGATGAGGCCACGCTGAACTCCGCTTATGCCACTTGCTGTGCCGGCGTCACGCCCGCAAGCGCGCTGCCGGAATCGGAAAACAACCGGGCGAGGTCGATGATCACCACGAAGCCGCCATCGCGACGCACGACGCCGGCGATATAGTCGGAACGCCAGCGAATACCGATGTCCGGCGCGGTCTCGATCTGCTCGCGCTGGAAGGGCACGACCTCGTAGACCCGGTCGGCCACCAGCCCGAGCGCCAGCACGCGACCGTCGACTGGAACGTCGAGCACCAGGATGCGCGTGTGCGGCGTCTTCTCCGTAGCACTCATCCCGAGCCGCAGCCGCAGGTCGATGACCGGCACACCCTGGCCGCGGACGTCGCGCAGCCCCAGCAGATATTCCGGCCCATGCGGAATGCGGAAGGGTTCCTCGTGGTCGAGGATCTCCCGGACGACTTCCACCGGCACGGCAAAGATCTCGTTGCCGAGGCTGAAGGTGACGAACTGCGCTTCAGATGCTGCTGCCATGTTATGCGCTCTCCCGGAACTCTGCGTCGTCTTCGTCTGGCCCGCCCATCGACATGTCGAGGGCAAAGCCCTTCACCCGCGCCTGTTGAGCAGACAACGAACGGCCTGTTGCAGGTTGCGACGGCTGGGTCTGGGCAGGCTGGCGGACGGTCGGCGCGCGTCCGGCCGTTCTTGCCTTCAGTGCCGTTTCCACCCGGAAGAAGGCAATCGAGGCCTGCAGCTCCTCGGCCTGGGCGGCAAGCTCTTCGGAGGTCGAGGACATTTCCTCGGAGGCTCCGGCATTCTGCTGAGTGACCTTGTCGAGCTGCTGGATCGCTTCGTTGATCTGGGTCGCGCCGATGTCCTGCTCGCGGCAGGCCGCCGAGATCTCGGCCACAAGCTCGGCGGTCTTCTGGATATCCGGCACCAGACGGTTCAGCATGTCGCCGGCATCGGTCGCCACCTGCACCGTGTCGCCGGAGAGCGCGGAGATTTCCGCCGCCGCCGCCTGGCTGCGCTCGGCAAGCTTGCGCACTTCCGATGCGACGACCGCGAACCCCTTGCCGTGTTCGCCGGCACGTGCGGCTTCGACCGCAGCATTCAGCGCCAACAGGTCTGTCTGGCGGGCGATTTCCTGGACGATCGAGATCTTCTGGGCGATCGTGCGCATGGCACCGACGGCCCGCGACACGGCCTGTCCCGATGCTTCGGCATCGAGCGAGGACTGGCGTGCGATCTTCTCGGTCTGTGCAGCGTTGTCGGCGTTCTGCTTGATGTTGGCGGCCATCTCTTCCATGGCGGCAGATGCCTGTTCGGCAGCCGATGCCTGTTCCGTCGCACCCTGCGACAGCTGCTCTGAGCTGGACGACAGTTCCTGGCTGCCGGACGAGACGTTGTCGGAAGCCGACAGCGCGTCGCCGACCACGCCGCGAAGGCGCTCCACCATGCTGCGCAGCGCAAGACCCAGCGTGTCCTGGTCGGACAGCGGCTTCGGCGATACGGTCAGGTCGCCGGAGGCGATCTCGTTTGCAACGCGCGCCGTCTCCCGCAGGTTCAACACCATGCTGCGCATCGAATGTCCGAGCGTGTCCTTGTCGGAAAGCGGCTTGGGCTCGACGGAGAGATCGCCGGTGGCGATCTGGTCGGCAATACCGGCCGTCGCCCGCAGATTGGCGGTCATGACATTGACGGTGTCGATCAGGTCCTTGATCTCGTCGTTCGTCTTTACCGATACCGTCTGGTTCAGGTCGCCGATCGCCACTGCATTGACGACGGAAGACGCCTTGCTCAAGCCACGGGTAATGCCGAGCGTGATCCAGAATGCCGCGCCGATGGCAACGAGTACGGCAAGGGTCGCGGCGGCGGTGAGGATGGTCATCGTCGCGGTGAACAGTTCAGCATCCGACTGGCGGGTTTCCGCCATGCCGCGGCGCTGGATGTCGAGAAGCCCCGAGACCGAGGCGGCAAGTTCCGTCGAGATCGTATGCACCTCGTTCATCGCCAGGGCGACGGCAGCATCCCGGTTGCCGCTGGTCTGCAGTCCTTCCATCTCGTCGCTCTTCTGGCTGAACAGCTTGGCATCCGCCAGCAGCTGCTCCCAATAGGCGCGCCCTTCAGCCGCCGAGATGTTCAGGCCTTCCTGGGCCGATTTCGTCAACAGCTGGAGGTGTTCGTCCGATTCCTTGTAGAATGCCTTCACCTCAGCCGGATTGGTCATCAGCAGCGCGGTTTCCTGCGCGCGAACGGCATCCACCGAGGCGACGTTCGCCGTCAGTGCCAGTTCCAGGCGCCGGACCGGACCGTCGAGCATGTGCGTGCTGGCGTCGTTCAACTTGCTGACGCTCACGCCGCCATAGATGGCGACGCCGATCAGCAGCGCCGTCAGCAGCGCGAACGCCAGGCTCAGTTTTGATTTGATGGTGAACCGCATCTCGCAAATCCAATCTCGTTACATGTCGGATCCACATCCGGCACAAGCGCGGCCGGTGCGAAAGCTCCTGCTTTCACCGGCCGCTTGAACATCCCGTGCATCATGCGCAGACGTAAAAGCTGCGCGGGACCCGAGGCCCCGCGCTTTGTCTTCAGGCGCTCTGGCGGAAGTCGGCGTCGTCGGCATCCGGGCCGCCCGTCGACATGTCGAGGGCAAATCCCTTCACGCGTGCCTGCTGGGCAGTAACGCTGTGTTCGGCACGGCGGGCCTGTGTGGCCGCCGCCTTCGGCGAAGCGGACTTGGCAGGCGCGATCTTGCGAACCACCGGCTGTGCTGCCGGCGCAAGCCTGCGGGCTGACCCATGGCCATGCTCGACCTTGAAGAAGGCGATCGACGCCTGCAGTTCCTCGGCCTGCGCGGCGAGTTCTTCGGAGGTCGAGGACATTTCCTCGGATGCGCTGGCGTTCTGCTGGGTCACCCGGTCGAGCTGCTGGATCGCTTCGTTGATCTGAGCTGCCCCGACGTCCTGCTCGCGGCAGGCAGCCGAGATTTCGGCCACCAGTTCGGCCGTCTTCTGGATATCCGGCACGAGCCGGTTCAGCATCTCGCCGGCATCGGTCGCCACCTGAACGGTGTCGCCGGAGAGCGCAGAGATTTCCGCCGCAGCCGCCTGGCTGCGCTCGGCAAGCTTGCGGACTTCCGATGCGACGACTGCAAAGCCCTTGCCGTGTTCGCCGGCACGTGCGGCTTCCACGGCGGCGTTCAGCGCCAGGAGGTCTGTCTGGCGGGCGATTTCCTGAACGATCGAGATCTTCTCGGCGATCGTGCGCATGGCACCGACGGCACGCGAAACGGCCTGTCCGGAGGTCTCTGCGTCACGCGAGGACTGGCGGGCGATCTTTTCGGTCTGTGCGGCATTGTCGGCATTCTGCTTGATGTTGGCCGCCATTTCCTCCATCGACGCGGAGGCCTGTTCTGCAGCAGATGCCTGTTCCGTCGCACCCTGCGACAGCTGCTCGGAACTGGACGACAGTTCCTGGCTGCCCGACGACACGTTGTCGGAAGCCGCAAGCGCGTCGCCGACCACGCCGCGCAGGCGTTCGATCATCGTGTTGACGTAGCCGAGCAGGTCGCCGATTTCATCGCGGGTGGTGATCGTGGCGAGCGTCGTCAGGTCGCCCTCGGCAACGTTCTGTACCGCAGTCACGGCATTTCGCAGGCCGCGATTGATGGAGAGCGCGATCCAGAAAGCAGCGGCAAGCGCGACCAGCAGGGCGATGCCGGCAACCGCGATCATGATCATCCGCGTCTGCTGGTAATCTGCTGCCGCATCCGCCTTCGCTTCGGCCAGGCGCGCGGTTTCCATCTCGACGACTTCGTCGAGGAGCTTGTCCATTTCGGTCACGGTAACGCGGTTGTCGGTCGAGGAAATCCGCAGCGCACCGGCATGATCGCCAGCCAGCATCAGCGCGCGGATCTGGTCGTCCTGCTTGCGGTAATCCGTCACCAGCGACTTCAGCTTGCTCCAGTAGACCATGCCCTTTTCGGTAGCCTTCTGCAGGATCGCGTCGTAGCTGACGTCGAAATCCTTGCGCAGCGTATCGATTTTCGATGCGTAGCCGGGGATCTCGTTGGCATCGGTGGCGAGCAGCATGTTCTTCTGCTGTCTCAGCTGCTGCAGCTGCGCGTTGGCGAGATCCTGGGTCAGCTTGAGGCGGGCGGCCGGACCTTCGATGGTGTTTTCGAGCGTCGCGTTGAGACCGCCCAGGCTGATGATTCCAAGCGTCGCGACGGCCACGAGCATGAGGATGAGAAAGCCGAACGCGGAGGCCAGTTTAAGTTTGATCGATGCACGCATGATATGTCCTCTGGTGCGTTAGGCCGTGAGAGCATGAGCGGATGGCCGCTCCTGCTGGCTCGAAAAGATGGTCTGCAGGTTGGGAATGATGATGAATTCGCCGCCGCGCCGGACGAGGCAGTCGATGAAGTCCGGCCGCCAGCGCATGCCGACGCTCGGCGGCGGTTCGCCGGCGCTTCTCTCCAGCGTCGTCACCTCGTTGACCTTGTCGGTGCGGATGCCGGTGAGCGTCGGCTCGCCCTCGATGTCGAGTTCGATGACGATGATGCGGCTGTCGATGGTCGGGACCGTCGCCTCCATGCCGAAAGCGAGCCGGATATCGGCGAGCGGAATGACCTTGCCGCGGAAGTTGATGACGCTGCCGACGAAGGCCTTCGCCCCGGGCACCGGCGTCTCCGGCAGGAGGTCGAGGATTTCCTGAACCTTTACCGCCTCGATTGCGAACATCTCGCCGGCGATGTCGAAGGTCAGCACCTCGAGTTCGGTGCGGCCTGCCCAGAGGCTGTCGGAGATCTTGCGAAGCGTTTCGTTCATCCTGCAGCGCGCAACTGCGCCTCCTGATATTGTCCAGCCGACACGAGATGCGCGACGTCGAGGATGAGTGCCACGCCGCCATCTCCGAGGATCGTGGCGCCCGAGAAGCTGGCGACATCGTGGTGAAGCTTGGACATGCTCTTGATGACGGTCTGGTGGTCACCGATGATCTGGTCGACGACCAGGCCAACGCGCTCGGAGCCGGTGGAAATCACCACCACCTTCTGGAACTGGTCGGGCTTGCTGCCGGTGCGGAAGAGATCCCGCAGCCGGATGAACGGAACCAGGCTGTCGCGCAGCGAGATGAAGCTGCGGCCGCGCGAGCGCATGTCTTCCTCAACGGACAGTTCGAGGCACTCCTCGACCGCCGACAGAGGGATGACATAGCGGCCGGTGCCGACGCGCACGAGGAGCCCGTCGATGATGGCAAGCGTCAGCGGAATGGCCAGGGAGATTTCCGACCCTTCGCCGGGGCGGGAAACGACGCTGATGGTGCCGCGCAATGCATCGATGGTGCGCTTGACGACATCCATGCCAACCCCGCGGCCGGACAGGTTGGTCACCTGCTGCGCGGTCGAGAAGCCCGGCTGGAAGATCAGCTGCAGAAGCTCCTGGTCGCCGAGAACTGCATTGGGAGCGATCAGCCCGGATGCTTCCGCCTTGGCTCGCACCCGGTCGCGGTCGATGCCGCGACCGTCGTCCCTGATGGTGATGATCACTTCGCCGGCGGCCTGGCGGGCCGACAGGAGGATGCTGCCCGAGGCGGGCTTGCCGGTGGCGCGGCGCTCATCGGCCGTTTCAAGCCCGTGGTCGCACGAGTTGCGCACCAGGTGAACCAGCGGATCCGCGAGCCTTTCGATGACGCTCTTGTCGACTTCGGTGCTTTCGCCCTCGGTGATCAGTTCGATGGTCTTGCCGGTCTCGATGGAGAGGTCGTGGACAAGCCGGCGGAAGCGGCTGAACAGATGCGCCACCGGCACCATCCGCAGCACCATCATCGTATCGCGCAGCTCGCCCGACAGACGTTCGACGTCCTCCGATACCGCCCGCAGCATCAGGTCGCCGCTGACACCGGCCAGCTGGCTGAGACGCGACTGGGCGATGACGAGCTCACCGACGCGATCCATCAACTCGTCGAGGCGTTCGGCCGGAACCCGGACGTTTTCGTTGTTCTTTGCCTGCTTGGGATCGGCCTGGGCTGGCGCGGACCTTGTCGCTGCCGGCAGTTCGGCGGCGGCGGGCTGGCTCTGTACCTGCGGCAGTGCGGCTTCCGGCCTGACGGCCTCCACCGCCGGCTTGCGCACGGATCCGGTAGTCGGGCCTGCACCCGTGATCACTTCGACATCGAGCTGCATGTCGTCCATGACGAAGATGAACACGTCATCGATGGCCGACCGCGGCTGCTCGGTCATCAGCTCGACGGTCCAGGCGATGTGAAGATCGGTCGGGACCAGGTCGTCGAGCGCCGGTACGGTGGAGCGGTCGGCAACGATCCTGCAATCACCCAGGTCGCGAAGTTCGTCCAGCAGGCCGATCGGATTGGTGCCGTTCGCCATGGCGTTGACCGGCAGTTGGAAGCGCAGCCTGTAAGTGCAGGCGGCAGGCCTCGCGGGTACAGCCGGAGCCGGCTTGCCGACTGAATCGACAGCGGTGCGCAGCCGCGCCAGAAGCATCTCGCTCACCGCGTCATGGTTGCCGCCCGGCACCTCGATCAGCGCCCGCATGTGATCGGTGGCGCCGAGGACTGCGTTGACGAGATCGTGGCTGGCCGGAACCGTTCCCTTGCGCACCTGGTCGAATGCGCTTTCGCAATGATGCGTGAACGCCGCAAGGGCTTCGAAGCCAAACATGGCGCCGGAGCCCTTGAGCGTGTGCAGTCCGCGAAACACGGCGTCGATCTGTTCCTTGTCGCCAAGGTCATGGTTGAGATCCAGGAGACCCGCCTCGACCTGTTCCAGGAGCTCGGCGGCCTCGGTGCGGAACACCTGGACGGGATCGGGGAAACTCATCGGCCGAGTACCTTCCTGACGATCTTTACCAGGCTCTCCGGATCGAAAGGCTTGGTCAGCCATCCGGTGGCACCAGCCGATTTGGCCTCCTGCTTCAGTTCCTGGTCGGACTCGGTCGTCAGGAAGATGACCGGGACACCCATGCAGGAGGGGATCTTGCGCAGCTCGCGGATCATCGTCAGGCCGTCCATGTTCGGCATGTTGAGATCGGTGACGATGAGGTCGA
Source organism: Rhizobium sp. SAFR-030 (assembly GCF_059415005.1). Lineage (NCBI taxonomy): Bacteria > Pseudomonadati > Pseudomonadota > Alphaproteobacteria > Hyphomicrobiales > Rhizobiaceae > Rhizobium > Rhizobium sp. SAFR-030. Next base: position 36,041 of record NZ_JBPFDO010000005.1, read on the forward strand.
ACTGGGCGCCCTGCAGCTTAGCGATGCCATCGACGCCGTCCACCGCCTCGGTGACGGTGTAGCCGGCATGGCTGAGCGCGACCCGCGTCGTCAGGCGGATGCTGGCCGAATCGTCAACGGTCAGGATGCTGGCAGTCATTGTACGTCTCCTTGGTGAAGCCAGAAGTTTGCATCTTCCGACGACATGTCTTGAAGGAAGCCCGAGCGCTCGAGCAGATCGCGCAGGGTTCCGGAAGCAGGCTTGGCGAGTGCAATCTGTCGGCCGGAGGTGGCGGCATAGATCCGCGCCGACTCGACGAGCTGCAGGAAGCTCAGATCGATTTGCGCATCCTCGGCGATGGCCAGAGATACCGACGAATTGGCGGTGAGAGCTGACAGCAGGCTCGCGCGATGATCGGTGATGGTGCGCAGAGAAAGAGGGCCGTTCAGGCTGAGCTCGAAGCGCCCCGGTACGACTGACATGTTAGGCGCTCTCCGTGCGTCATTGCCTACGATAGTGCACGCAGAAGCTGAGCAAATATCATTAATGGTTCCCTAAGGGCCCGCTACCACTTCTCGCTCGGAAAGACTGATGGTCGATTCCGCAGTAAATTAGCAGAACAAAATTAACCACGCGCGCCGATTGAAAAAGGCCATTGGTCAGTCATTAACGCCCCCTCGTCACAACCTGGATGCGCAACGTGCTGGATGGGCGACGCAAGATCGGACGCATCATTGCGCAACGGCTGCGAGATCCGCGAAGGCGGGACATGATGAAGGAGGCCGCGGCTGTGGCTTTGACTGCGATGAGTTACCAAACCCAACCGACGCTGTCCGGGCATCCGCAGCTGACGATGATCGAAGAGGCTCGCTCGCGTCTCGAGCAGCGCTTTCTGGATGGTGGGGCGGTACTCTTGTCGGTTCTCGACATCCTCAACAAGATGATCGCTTCGCTTGACGCGCTGACCGGCTCGCTGGACGAGGAGACCGCCGCCGCGACGATGGACGAACTTGCCGCCACCATCTCCGTCCTGTCCGGCATGACGGCTCGGCAGGCCGATCGCCAGGCTCGCCTCAAGGACATCGCGCTCTGCGAGCGTGTCCTGCGGCCACACGTCGCCACCATGCAGGAGACGCTCCGCTACCTCCGCACCTTTGCCGTGACTGCAAAGATCACCGGTGCCGGCATCGCCGATTTCGCCGGCTTCGCCGAGGAAATCCTGCAGCGCATCCAGGAAGGCGCGCAGCAGGTCAACAACTTCTCCGATTGGCTTGCAGCCTTGGGCGCCGGTCTCGGCCCGGTGATGGCCAAGGGCGAGACAACGCTTGCCCGTTACGGCCAGCAGGTGCCGAAGATCGTCGACAGCCTGAATGGCGGCATCACCCAGATCCGCTCCCAGCGGCAGGATCTTGCAGCCCGCGCCGGCCAGGTGCGCTCCATCGCCCGTGGCATCCAGGGCAAGCTTGCCTCGACGCTGTCAGCCATGCAGATCGGCGACATCACCCGCCAGCGCCTCGAACATTGCCAGTCCAGCTTCGCGATCCTCGAAGACTATCTCGGCTCCGCCGACGCCGATCATCTGAATGCCGACAACCGCGAGAAACTGACGGCGCTCATTCGTCACCTTGTGGCCAATCAGCTCGCACAATCGCGGCACGACTTCGACCGCGACACGACCCTGATCGTCGAAACCGTCTCGAGCTTCACATCGGAACTGGCGCAGATTGCCGCCATCCAGCAGGCAATGACCGGTGAGGATGACGATCGGAGCGCCGGCGCCATGCGAAACCTCGAAGCAGGCGTTGCCGAGGCGCGCCGGGCTGTCGGCGAGATCGAACTGGTGGCGCGCTCTGCGGGCGAGATGACCGAACGGACGCTCTCCACCGTGCAGGCGCTGCTGGAGGGGATCGGCGTCGTGCAGATCGTCCGCGGTGATATCCACTACATGGCGCTGAACACCAACCTGCGCTGTGGCAAGATCGGCGAGGAGGGCCGGGCGATCAACGTGGTGACGGCGGAACTGCGGATCTTTGCCGGCCGGCTTGATGAGGTGGCCGACCAGATCCTGGACGAACTGAAGGGTCTGCAGGGCACGACCGAGCAGCTTTTGGCCGATGCGGATGGGACTTCGGCACAGCCGGAAGGCGATACGCTCGATGCGCGCCTCGCTCGTGCCATCGACCGGATCCATGCGGTTGCGGATGCGATGGAATCCGATCTCGAACGGATCGCGGAGGAAGGACAGGGCGGCATCCGGCAGATGAATGCCGCTCTGCTGAAGCTCGACTTCCAGGCCGATCTCGGCGACACGCTGCGGCTCTGCGCCGAAGAGTTCGCCATCGACGGCGAAGATCTGTCGCTGGAGGGTCTGGAGGAGGCGATCGCCGTGGTCGGCCCGCAGATCAACAGGCTCTACACCATGGCATCGGAGCGCGAACTGCATGCGCGCATCCTGGGAACAGCCGCGCCGGTCGAATCGCCGCCGATGGTCTTGTCGGACGATGATCTCGACGACGCGCTGTTCTAGGAGCGGCGGCCTTCAGTCGTCGACGTGGTCGTGGCCGCCCAGGCGGCCCGGTCGCCGGTAGCCTTCGGAAGCGATCTGGCTGCGTTGCATGCCCCGCTCCAGCAGATGATGCCGCTGGGCCCGCACATTGCTGGTTTCGCCGATGATCAGCGCTTGGCCCCGGCCGTCGGGCAGGGCGAAGGCGGACAGCCGGTCGAGCATGACGTTGCTCGGCCCGGCCGGGATCTGGCCACGATGGATCCATTCCATCGACACGTCGCCGGACGTGTCGAGCGGCATCTGCCAGCTTGCATCCTGCACCTCGATGAAGGCAAAGGCGCGCGACCGGGCCGGCAGCTCTTCCAGGATGTGCAGGATACCCGGAATGCAGGTCTCATCGCCCGTCAGAAGATGCCAGTCGGCCTCCGGGTTGAAGACGATCCGTCCTCTGGGCCCCTTCACTTCAACCGTGTCGCCAGCCTTGGCACCTCGGGCGAAATTCGGTCCGACGCTGTCGCCGTGCATGACGAAATCGACCGCGACGGTGCCGGTCTCGCGGTCGACCTTGCGGATTGTGTAGTGGCGGCGCCCAAGTTCGCCATTCTCCAGCGGCAGGAAGAACACGATGTCCTGCCCCGGTCTGTAGGTGAACTCGGCGATCCGGTCGGTGCCGAGAAGCACCCGGCGCAGCTGTGGCGTCACGTCGAAGGCGTCGGTTACCGTGAGCGTCCAGCTGGGAAGCATCGGGCGCTGGCGCGGCGCTCCTTCGGCAGTGTTGGTAGGCTGATCCATCGGAGGTTCCTTTCTTCGATCGGGCAGCGGCTCCGCGCTGCCTCCAGAACATGCTGACCGATACCGCGGAATTCCTTCCCTTAGAAGTCATATTTTGTGAGCGCGATGCGGCCGGCCACGAGATGTCGGATATCGCCATGAGAACCCTAGAAAGTTGCCGGGGTTTCCGTGCGGCCGAGACGCGCGGAACGGATTTCGACCGGTGTGTCGCCAGGTCGCCGCGTTCAAACAAAGACAGGCCCCGAAGGGCCTGTCGTGTCGTCAGATGTTGAAGGCGTTTCAGACGTGGCTGCTCTCCAGCGTGCCATGCGTCTCGCGGCTCCGTTCCCGCCGATTGTAGCGGATCGACGACCAGAGCGAGAGGCCGATCAGTCCCGCACCGCCCAGACCGGTGATCACTTCCGGGATGTGGTACAGCGTCTGCACGTACATGATCACCGACAGGATCAGGATCGCGTAGAATGCGCCGTGCTCGAGATAGCGGTATTCCGCCAGCGTGCCCTTCTCCACCAGCATGATGGTCATCGAGCGCACGTACATTGCTCCGATGCCAAGGCCGATGGCGATGATGAACAGGTTCTGCGTCAGGGCAAAGGCGCCGATCACGCCGTCGAACGAGAAGCTGGCATCGAGCACTTCCAGATAGATGAAGGCGCCGAGGCCGCCCTTTGCGGCTTCGCTCATGGTTTTCTGTGAGGCATCCAGCACCCCGCCCAGAACTTCGACGAGCAGGAAGGTAAGGAGGCCGTAGACCGCCGAATGGACGAAGGTTGATGCTTCCGTTTCCGGCAGCAGCTGCGAGAACAGCATGATCAGCAGCAGGACGAAGGCGATCTCGACGCCCTTGATCGACGCATAGCGCGCCATCCGGCTTTCGATCACCTCAATCCAGTGGATGTCCTTCTCGTGGTTGAAGAAGTAGGTGAGGCCGACCATCATCAGGAAGGTGCCGCCGAAGGCTGCAATCGGCAGGTGCGCGTCGTTCATGATGCGCGCATATTCTTCCGGTTCCGCGGCGGCAAGCACGATCGCATCGATCGGCCCAATGCCGGCGGCGATCACGACGATCAGCAACGGGAAGACGATGCGCATCCCGAACACCGCGATGAGGATGCCCCAGGTGAGGAAGCGATGCTGCCAGACCGGCGTCATGTCCTTCAGCTTGTTGGCGTTGACGATGGCGTTGTCGAAGGAGAGCGAGATTTCCAGCACCGCCAGCACGGCGCAGATGAAGAACACGGTCAGCATGCCGCCGATGGTGCCGGTGGACTGCCAGCCGAGCACGCCGCCGAGGATCAGGCCGACAATGGTGACGATGAAGGCCCAGCGGAAGTAGCCGAGCGCCGATGTCGTGGAATTCGGATTCATGTGCGCACCTCGATCGGCAGGACGAGGCACAAGGACGAGTAGGCGGCATGCATGCCAAAGGCTGCATCCGCGCGTGGGATGTTGAAGGATTTCATGGGTTCAATCCGCCGGCTTGCTTGCAGGCGGTACCGACATCGCGAGAGCGCCGTAAAAACTCTCGCCAGAGGGGCCCGGCACCAGTATTCCGCCCTGGGGTTCGGTTGGACCGCAGGAGACTGTTCCTAAATTGGCGGCTTTTCGCTAAACGTCAAGGGCGTCCGCGTCTGCGCCCATTCCGCTTGCATGGCATTCGAAGCCGCAGCAGCCTTTTTTTGGGATCGGCGTGATCACCTTGACCTTTTCGCCTTTGCAAGGCATGAGGCACGCCTGCCCGCGCCAGTCGGCGGCATTTCTGTTATATTGCCTGCAAGAAACTGGCCGAAGGAAAGAAAAACAAAAATGAGCAAAGTTACATCTTCCGCGCCGTCGCAGCGGATGCTGCGGGTCGGCGAACAGGTTCGCGCCGCCATCACCCAGGTTCTGCAGCGCGGCGAAGTCCGCGACGATCTGCTCGAGAAGACGGTCATCTCGGTGTCCGAAGTGCGCATGTCGCCGGACCTGAAGATGGCGACCGCCTATGTGACGCCGCTCGGTTTGGCGGACCACGAAGGGGTGATCGCAGCGCTGAACAGGAACGCCAAATTCATCCGCGGCCGCATCGGTGGCCAGTTGCGCCAGATGAAGTACATGCCGGAAGTGCGTTTTCGCGATGATACCAGCTTCGACAACTACAGGAAGATCGACGCCCTCTTGCGCTCGCCTGAAGTCCGTCGCGATCTGGAAGAGCCCGACGCGTCAACTGACGACAAACCAGAATAGAGAAGCATGTCCAGACCCCGCAAACCCAAGGGCCGGCCGGTTTCCGGCTGGCTGATCCTCGACAAGCCCGTCGATTTCGGTTCCACCGAAGCCGTCGGCAAGATCAAGTGGCTGTTCAACGCCCAGAAGGCCGGCCATGCCGGTACGCTCGATCCGCTTGCATCCGGCATGCTGCCGATCGCGCTTGGCGATGCGACGAAGACCGTCCCTTACGTCATGGACGGCCGCAAGATCTACGAATTCACCGTCACCTGGGGCGAAGAGCGTTCGACGGACGATCTAGAGGGCGAGGTCACGCAGACCTCCGACCAGCGGCCGACGGAACAACAGATCCGCGCCCTCATGCCGGCCTATATCGGCGTCGTCAGTCAGATCCCGCCGCAGTTCTCGGCCATCAAGATCGCCGGCGAACGCGCCTACGATCTGGCCCGCGAGGGAGAGACGGTGGAAATCCCGTCACGCGAGGTCGAGGTGCACCGCCTGACGCTCCTGAAGGCGGAGACGGACAGGGCGTTCTTCGAGGTCGAGTGCGGCAAGGGCACCTATGTCCGGTCGCTCGCGCGTGATTTCGGCCGTGAGCTCGGCTGCTACGGCCACATCTCCGAACTCCGCCGCAGCTTCGTGGCGCCGTTCGCCGAAGAGACGATGGTGCCGCTTTCGGCGCTGATTGCCCTTGAGGAAATCGAGGATCGTGACGAACGTCTGGCGGCTCTCGATGCTTATCTGGTCGATACCAGCGAGGCTCTGTCGGCACTGCCGCAAATCCGCATCAGCGACGACCAGGCTCACCGCCTGCGGATGGGAAATCCGATCATCCTGCGCGGCCGCGATGCGCCCGTGGCCGAGCCGGAAGCGGTCGCGCTTGCCGGCGGCAAGCTCGTGGCGATCGGTGAAATCGGCGAGGGGGAGTTCCGCCCGAAGCGCGTCTTTGCCTGAGGGCCGGCCGGAACATTCCACTTCCCAAGGCTCGCCGGATAGTTTATAGGCACCGCCAGCTGTAGACGCGCTTTATTGCGCCTCTTTAAGCTTTCACGGCCAAAGCTGACCGACATCTCGGCTTCTGGCGTCCTGTTCCCCCTTCACGAAAGGATCACCCGATGTCGATCACTGCAGAGCGCAAGGCTGAGCTCATCAAGGAATACGCAACCGTTGAAGGCGACACCGGTTCTCCGGAAGTTCAGGTCGCGATCCTGACGGAGCGCATCAACAATCTGACGGGTCACTTCAAGGATCACAAGAAGGACAACCACTCGCGTCGTGGCCTTCTGACCATGGTATCGACCCGTCGTTCGCTTCTTGACTATCTCAAGAAGAAGGACGAAGCCCGTTACAGCAAGATCATTGCTGCGCTGGGCATCCGCCGCTAGCACATTCCGGCAGGCGCTCGCATCGAGCGCCTGCCGCTTTACGTTCGGACCCTGTCCGATGCAATTCCCGCGCCGCGCCCTGTTCGCGTGGTGAGAGTGCCCGCAGATCCGGATGGGCCGGCTCTGCCAAAACCAAACCGTTGACCTGTCATGGGGCAGGATTGCCGGATGCTTTGGGATGAAGCGCCAACGCTTCTCCACGATCCTCGAAAATGAGGGCGCTCGATCGAAAGCCTCCCGCTGTCTTGCCCGTGATCGTTCACATTGCGAAGGCCGCCGCCATTTCCGGCTCCCGAGGAGGGAGCCGATGCCGCGCCGCCACGCTACGAAGGACATATCATGTTCAATACGCATACCGTTGAAATCGAGTGGGCAGGCCGCCCGCTCAAGCTGGAAACCGGCAAGATCGCCCGTCAGGCCGATGGTGCCGTTCTCGCCACCTACGGCGAAACCGTTGTTCTCGCCACCGTCGTTTCGGCCAAGTCGCCGAAGCCGGGCCAGGACTTCTTCCCGCTGACCGTCAACTACCAGGAAAAGACCTACGCCGCCGGCAAGATCCCGGGTGGCTACTTCAAGCGCGAAGGCCGTCCGTCCGAGAAGGAAACGCTGGTTTCCCGCCTGATCGACCGTCCGATCCGCCCGCTCTTCCCGGAAGGCTACAAGAACGACACGCAGGTCGTCGTCACGGTCATTCAGCATGACCTGGAAAACGATCCGGACGTGCTGTCGATGGTTGCCGCTTCCGCTGCCCTGACGATCTCCGGCATCCCTTTCATGGGCCCGATCGGCGGCGCGCGCGTTGGCTACATCAACGGCGAATACGTCCTCAACCCGCATCTCGACGAGATGGATGAGTCGACCCTCGATCTGATCGTTGCCGGCACCGGCGACGCAGTCCTGATGGTTGAATCGGAAGCCAAGGAACTGAACGAAGACATCATGCTCGGCGCAGTGATGTTCGGTCACCGTGGTTTCCAGCCGGTCATCGACGCGATCATCAAGCTCGCCGAAGTGGCTGCCAAGGAGCCGCGCGAGTTCGAAGCAGAAGACCATTCGGCTCTCGAAGCCGAAATGCTGCAGCATTTCGAAGCCGAACTGCGCACTGCCTACAAGAACACGCAGAAGGCCGAACGTTACGCTGCCGTCGACGCCGTCAAGGCCAAGGTCAAGGCGCACTTCTTCCCGGAAGGTGCCGAGCCGAAGTACACGAACGAAGTCATCGGCGCCGTCTTCAAGCATCTGCAGGCGAAGATCGTTCGCTGGAACATCCTTGACACCAAGAGCCGCATCGACGGCCGCGACCTTGAAACCGTTCGCGCCATCGTCTCGGAAGTCGGCATCCTGCCGCGCACCCACGGCTCGGCCCTGTTCACCCGCGGCGAGACCCAGGCGATCGTAGTTGCGACGCTCGGCACCGGCGAAGACGAACAGTACGTCGACAGCCTGACCGGCATGTACAAGGAACGCTTCCTTCTGCATTACAACTTCCCGCCCTACTCGGTCGGCGAAACCGGTCGCATGGGCTCCCCGGGCCGTCGCGAAATCGGCCACGGCAAGCTCGCATGGCGCGCCATTCGTCCGATGCTGCCGACGCCGGAACAGTTCCCCTACACGCTGCGCGTCGTCTCCGAGATCACCGAGTCCAACGGCTCGTCCTCGATGGCAACCGTCTGCGGCACCTCTCTGGCTCTGATGGATGCAGGCGTTCCGCTGGCAAAGCCGGTTGCCGGCATCGCCATGGGCCTGATCCTCGAAGGTGAACGCTTCGCGGTTCTCTCCGACATCCTCGGCGACGAAGACCACCTCGGCGACATGGACTTCAAGGTCGCCGGCACCGCCGACGGCATCACCTCGCTGCAGATGGACATCAAGATCGCCGGTATCACCGAAGAGATCATGAAGGTCGCGCTCGGCCAGGCACAGGGCGGCCGCAAGCACATCCTCCACGAGATGGCCAATGCCATCACCGAGGGTCGCAGCCAGCTCGGCGAATTCGCACCGCGCATCGAAGTCATGAACATCCCGGTCGACAAGATCCGTGAAGTCATCGGCTCCGGCGGCAAGGTTATCCGCGAAATCGTCGAAAAGACCGGCGCCAAGATCAACATCGAAGACGATGGCACGATCAAGATCGCCTCGTCCTCCGGCAAGGAGATCGAAGCGGCCCGCAAGTGGATCCACTCGATCGTCGCAGAACCGGAAGTCGGTGCCATCTACGAGGGCACGGTCGTCAAGACCGCCGACTTCGGCGCCTTCGTCAACTTCTTCGGCGCCCGCGACGGTCTCGTCCACATCTCGCAGCTCGCCTCCGATCGTGTCGCCAAGACCCAGGACGTGGTCAAGGAAGGCCAGAAGGTCTGGGTCAAGCTGATGGGCTTCGACGAACGCGGCAAGGTTCGCCTGTCCATGAAGGTCGTCGACCAGGCAACCGGCAAGGAACTCACCAAGGCTGAAGGCGGCGAAGCTGCCGAGTAAGCCCTGAGCTTCCGGACACCTCTCGGGGCGCGGGAATTTTCCGCGCCCTTTTCTTATCAAGACATGGAAAAACGCCCATGAGCCGCGACGCAGTCAAGACGCTGTTCCATCCCTTCGCGACCGGCACGCTGCCGGCGCCTGCCGAAGGATCTCGCATCCTGTTTCTCGCCGCCGAGAGCGGTCCGCGCCTGCCGGAAGGCTTCGCTGCCGAGATTACCAACGTCCAGCCGCTGCGGCCGCTGTTTCGCCCCCTGAGCATCGCTGGCGCGCATGTGGTGCCGGAGCCGGAGGGTGAGGGCTACGATGCCGCCTTGATCCTGTGCGGTAAGCACAAGGGCGAGAACGAGCAGAATGTTGCCGAAGCGCTCGCACGCGTCCGCGACGGCGGCATGATCGTGATTGCCGGCTCCAAGGAAGACGGTATCCAGCCGCTGCGCAAGCAGCTGGCGAATTTCGGTTTCACGATAGAGCACCTGCCGAAGTACCACGGCGTCGTTGCGTGGTTCGAGCGCCCGCAGGACGTCTCGGCAGCAGTCGAGAAGCTCACAAAGCAGCCGAGCGTGATCTCGGCGCGCTTCCAGACCATTCCCGGTACCTTCTCGCATGATCACGTCGATCCGGGCTCGGAACTTCTCGCCAGCCGCCTGCCGACCGACTTTGACGGCAACGCCGCCGATCTCGGCGCCGGCTGGGGCTACCTGTCGGTGATGCTGGCGGAAGCATCGCCGCGGACCAACCGCATCGACCTCTTCGAGGCTGATCACCGGGCGCTCGAGTTCGCGAAGAAGAACCTATCCCTTAACTGCCCGGACCTGCAGGCCCGCTTCTTCTGGCAGGATCTGGCCGCCGAGCCGATCAAGGAGAAATACGACCTGGTGATCATGAACCCGCCCTTCCACGAAGGACATGCGGCCGATCCCGAACTTGGTCAGGCTTTCATCAAGGCTGCCTCCGCCGCCCTGCGGATCGGTGGCCGGCTGCTGATGGTTGCCAACCGCGGCCTGCCCTATGAGCCGACCCTGGCCGCCGAGTTCAAGGAGAGCGGCGAAGTGTGCCGCAACGCCCGCTTCAAGGTGCTTCAGGCGCGCAAGTAGTAATCACGACAGCCGTCGGAATGCGTTGAGGCGCACCCGGCGGATCGCGCCCGAATTGACTTCCACCGGATGCAAACTATGGTTGCGCCTGGTGTCGTCATGGGTGTGACAATGATGGGCTCGACGCTTGCTTCCACGCTGATCGCAGCTCTGCTGGCTACCGATCCGGGCCCAGCGCAGATCACCTGGGAGTGGTTCAACGCCGCCGAGACCTATCGAAACTACAAGGTGAAGGGCAGGGACGACCTAGCCATTGCGGCGCGCTACTTTCGTCGCGCGGCCGAACATGGCAATCCGGCAGCCGCCTATAAGCTCGGCGAGGCCTATGAGGCCGGAAGTGGCGTCCCCAAGGACCTGTCGAAGGCGCTCTACTGGTACCGCGAGGCGGCGGCTCGCCGTGACAGGTATGCTCAACTGCGGATCGGCTGGTTCTACCAGAACGGCCTTGTCGTCGAGCCCGATGGTGCGATGGCCGCAAGCTGGTACGAGAAGGCGGCCAGCCAGAACAACATCTGGGGCTACCACATGCTGGCGGTACTGTACGCCGAAGGCGAGGGCGTTCCGAGAGACCTGGAGAAGGCGAAGCGCTACTTCGAGCTGAGCCTGCCCGAGACAGGCGATGGCTGGGCCATGTGGAGGCTGTCGCAGATCGTCAAGCCGACGGACGCCCGCCGTGCCGCAAGATTGCTGAGCCAGGCCGCCGAGGCTGGCAATGCGCAAGCGCAGGCAGAGCTGCGGCGGTTGCCTGCCGCAAAACCAGTGTCTCGCTGACCGCCAAACGAAAAAGGCCCGGCCGTCGATTTCCGATGGCTGGGCCTTTGTCATTGATGGTCGATGCCGCTGTGGGCGGCGAACTATTGGTAGGCGCTCCGCCTACTCCACGTCGGCGTTGCGCAGGCGCTCGAGGGTCGGCAGCGACGTGATGTTGTAGCCGGCATCCACATAGTGGATTTCTCCGGTCACGCCTCGCGACAGGTCCGACAGCAGGTAGAGCGAGGATCCGCCGATGTCCTCGATCGTCGCCGTGCGCCGCAGCGGCGAGTTCTTCTGGTTCCAGGAGTAGATCGCCCGGGCATCCGAGATACCGGCGCCGGCAAGCGTGCGCACCGGACCGGCCGAGATAGCATTGACGCGAATATCCTTGGGGCCGAAATCGGCAGCCAGATAGCGAACCGAGCTCTCAAGTGCCGCCTTGGCGACGCCCATGACGTTGTAGTTCGGGATCACCCTCATCGAGCCGCCATAGGTCAGCGTCAGGATCGAACCGCCTTCGGTCATCAGGCCGGCTGCCCGCTTGGCGATCTCGGTGAACGAGAAGCAGGAAATCACCATGGTCCGGCTGAAGTTTTCGCGCGTGGTGTCGGCGTAGAGACCCTTCAGCTCGTTCTTGTCGGAGAAGCCGATGGCATGCACGACAAAATCGAGCTTGCCCCAGCGCTCCGCCACCTCCGAGAAGACAGTGTCCACGGAGGCGAGATCCTCGACATCGCAGGGGACGACGAAGTCCGATCCGACTTCCGTCGCCAGCGGCTTCACCCGGCGTCCGAGTGCATCTCCCTGGTAGGTGAAGGCGAGTTCAGCGCCCTGTGCCGCCAGCGCCTTGGAGATACCCCAGGCAATAGAGTGATTGTTGGCGACGCCCATGATGAGGCCGCGCTTCCCCTGCATTAGTCCGCTCATGGTCTTATCCGTTGAAACGCTGGAAGACGAGCGTGGCATTCGTGCCGCCAAACCCAAATGAATTGGAAAGTGCGATGTCGATCTTGGCGTCGTCGATGCGCTTGCGAACAATCGGCACGTCGGCAAATTCCGGGTCGATCTCCTGGATGTGCGCACTTTCGCCGATGAAGCCGGCCTGCATCATGAGCAGCGAGTAGATCGATTCCTGCACGCCGGCGGCGCCGAGCGAATGCCCGGTCAGCGACTTGGTGGACTGGATGTGCGGGATCTTGTCACCGAACACTTCGCGGATGGCACCGATTTCCTTCGAATCGCCGACCGGCGTCGACGTGCCATGGGTGTTGATGTAGTCGACGGTGCCGTCGACGGTGGCGAGCGCCTGGCGCATGCAGCGCGCAGCGCCTTCGCCGGACGGAGCCACCATGTCGTAACCATCGGAGGTCGCGCCGTAGCCGACCACTTCGGCATAGATCTTGGCGCCGCGGGCCTTTGCATGCTCCAGCTCTTCGAGCACCAGCACACCAGCGCCGCCGGCAATGACGAAGCCGTCGCGGTTGACATCATAGGCGCGGGACGCGCTGGCCGGCTGGTCGTTGAACTTCGACGACATGGCGCCCATGGCGTCGAACAGGTTCGACATCGTCCAGTCGAGGTCTTCGTGGCCGCCGGCAAACATCATGTCCTGCTTGCCCCATTGGATCATCTCGACGGCATTGCCGATGCAGTGCGCCGAGGTCGAGCAGGCCGACGAGATCGAGTAGTTGACGCCGTGGAGCTTGAACCAGGTGGCAAGCGTCGCAGATGCCGTCGAAGACATGGCCTTCGGCACGGCAAACGGGCCGATACGCTTCGGGCTGTTGTTCTTGATGGTGATCTCGGCGGCTTCGATCAGCGTGCGGGTGGATGGACCACCCGATCCCATGATGATGCCGACGCGCTCGTTCTGCGCGTAGTCGGCTTCCTCGAGACCCGAATCGGCGATCGCCTGCTTCATCGCCACATGGTTCCAGGCGCCGCCCTGCGACAGGAAGCGCATCGCCCGTCGATCCACCAGATCGGTCGGATCAAGGTTCGGGCTACCCCAGACCTGGCACTTGAAGCCATGCTCGGCAAAATCGTTGGAGAACGAGATGCCGGACCTGGCATCGCGCAGGGACGCAGTGACCTCTTCGGCATTGTTGCCGATGGAGGAAACCACACCGAGACCTGTGACAACTACCCGTCGCATGAGATTAGACCTTTTCAATCGTTGTATCGCGAGACCGAGTTCACACCCGGCCGCGGGCCGTCAGGCGGCCTTTTCCTGAAAGAGACCGACGCGCAGATCGGTAGCGCGATAGATCACCTCGCCGTCGGCCTTCATCCAGCCGTCGGCGATGCCGAGCACCAGTCGACCGCGCATGACGCGCTTGAAGTCGATGCCGTATTCGACAAGCTTCGTCTCCGGCGTCACCATGCCGGTGAACTTGACTTCGCCCGTGGACAGCGCGCGGCCCTTGCCGGGCTCGCCCAGCCAGCCGAGATAGAAGCCGGTCAGCTGCCACATGGCATCGAGGCCGAGGCAGCCGGGCATGACGGGATCGCCTTCGAAGTGGCAGGGGAAGAACCACAGGTCGGGCGTGATGTCGAATTCGGCACGGATGAAGCCCTTGTCGTTAGGGCCTCCGGTCTCGGAGATCTCGGTAATCCGGTGGAACATCAGCATGGGTGGCAGTGGCAGCTGTGCATTGCCCGGGCCGAACATCTGGCCGTGCGCACAGGTGAGTATTTCTTCGTAGGTGAAGCTGGATTGTCTGCTGTCCATGAGGTCTGTCCGTTCCCCCTCGTCATCGGTCCTGCGTGTTTAAAGCAAGACCGTTCGAAATTGAAGCGCATGGAGGCGGCTTCCTGCGACACAGGGCTGCCGTATCCAAGGTTGAGATAGGTCCGCATATAGGAACCCGGCAGGGCAAACTAGAGGCAAGCGAGGCAAATTTTTACATATCGAGCCGGTCGCAGGCGCACGGAAGGGCCCTATTGAAAGGTGGCCAAGTAAAAGTTATATCCAAACTCGACAAATCGTCGTTCGACGGGAGTTTGCCTCGATAATGGCCGAAGCCATCACGGATGTGGAAACCAGACTGCGCCATTGTGGCCTGCGGCCGACCCGGCAGCGGGTGGCTCTCGCCGATCTGCTGTTTGCCAAGGGTGATCGGCATCTGACGGTGGAGGAACTGCACGAGGAAGCGACCGCCGCCGGCGTTCCGGTATCGCTCGCCACCGTCTACAACACGCTCCACCAGTTTACCGAAGCGGGCCTCATCCGCGTCCTCGCCGTCGAGAGCGCCCGGACCTACTTCGATACCAACGTCTCGGACCACCACCATTTCTTCGTCGAAGGCCGCAACGAGGTTCTCGACATTCCGGTCAGCAACATCGCCATCGGCAACCTGCCCGATGCGCCGGACGGTATGGAAATCGCGCATGTCGACGTGATCATCCGGCTGCGCGAAAAGCGCGGCTGACACTCATTTCCGCTTCTTCTTTTTCATCGCCTCGTGCGCCGGACGTCCGGCGCGCGGGCGGTATCGTGGCAGCGTCCAGCCGAACCGCAGGGCGCCGCCGCGCAGCGAAAACGCCAGCAGGATGCCGACAGCCGAACTGAAGGTCGGCGGCAGTCCGAGAAGCTGTGCCGCGGTGAAGGCACTGGCACCTGCGAGCGCCGCAGTCACGTAGATCTCCGGGCGCAGCAGGATGGACGGCTCGTTGGCAATCAGGTCACGCAGGATGCCGCCGAACGTCGCGGTCATCGTCCCGGTGACGATGGCGATGGTCGGCGACTGGCTGATCGCCAGCCCCTTTGCCGCGCCCATGACGCTGTAGGCGGAAAGTCCCACCGCATCGAGCCATACCAGCAGCCGGTATCGCCACTCGACGCGGTGCGCGCTGAGGAACACGATGACGCCGATCGCGGCGCAGATGATCAGGTAGGTCGGATCCACCACCCAAAACACCGGGCCCTGGCCGAGCACCAGGTCGCGAAGAGTCCCGCCGCCGACGCCGGTCACGGCGGCAAAGAACAGGAAGCCGATGAGGTCGAGTTCCTTGCGCGAGGCGGCAAGCGCCCCGGTTGCGGCAAACAGCGCCACGCCGGCATAATCCAGGATCGTCAGAAGCGGCATCGTCATTCCCCGTCAGCCGGCACCAGCGTCGCGCAAGTGCACGCACATAGCATAGCGCCGCACGCCACGCCCGGCCATCGACGCCGCGCATTGTCTACAGACGAATAGGGATCGACGGCCATGCAGCATATCTTCATCCGGATGACCATGTTGCTGGCGCTGGTGCTCATGCCGACCATGGCCGGCGCCCAGCAGAGCCTGCTGAGCGACCCGGAAATCTACGAGAAGGATCATTTCCGCAAGCAATGCCAGAAGGTCGAATTCGGCGACGGCTTCATTACCCGTCTGGACATCAACAATGACGGCATCATCGATGCCATCGCCAACCACGGCGAAATGACCTGCGACGGCAAGAAGGCCGCTGCATGCAACGACGAGGGCTGCCCCTATAACTTCTATCTGCAGGTCAAGGAGGGCGGCTACTTCATGATCGCCACCGCGCAGATCTTTGGCTACGATTTCATCAAGCGCTTCGGCAACATGGTCTTCGTCTTCAAGATGGCGCCGCGCTACTGCGATCGCACCGATGACAATCCCTGCGAGATGACGGTCCGTGTCCGTGGTGCGCGGATGGTCACCATCTCCAGAAAGTAGCGGGTTTCAGAACGGCCGGTCGATGCGTCCTGCTGCATAGTAGCCGATCAGCCCCAGCCATTCGCGCACCGCGGTCGCCGTATTCTGTGAATTCAGGGACGGCTGGGTGAAGTCGAAGCCGAATGAGAGGCGGCCGCTGGTGCGATAATCCACCGGCCATGGCGTTACCTCGATCCCGGCCTTGGCAAACAGCGCCATCGCCCGCGGCATGTGGAAGGCCGAGGTCACCAGCACGCAGTCCGCAAGGTTTTCCGCCGCCAGCATGTCACGGGTGTTGAGCGTATTCTCCCAGGTATTGCGCGAGGTGTTTTCCTTGATCAGCCGATCGGCCGGCACTCCATAGGCTGCGAAGAACCGTTCCGAGGCGCCGGCTTCTCCCTCGTATCTGCCGCTGAACGAGCCGTCGCCGCCGGACACGAGGATCCTTGCCTGCGGATGGGCGAGTGCCAGCCGCAGCGTCTCGGTGTAACGGTCGGCTGCGGCATTGAACTCGATGCCGCCACGGCCGCTCATCACTTCGTTTTCCACCGCACCGCCCAGCATGACGATGCAGGAGATAGCGGATGGCGGCTCGGCGGGTCGCGCAACCTCGTCCTCCAGGGACTGAAGCAGGACATTGCCCGTGGTGGTGTAGAGCGTCACGAACAGGACGAGCGCCGCAACGAGCGACGACAAGCCGCCGAGGCGTCGCCACCCGGCAAGGGCCGCCAAGGCGCCGATCATCGCCAGCAGGAATGCAAGGGACAGTGGTTGGACGACGAGCCAAAAAATTTTAGACAGATAGAACATCAGCTCATTTGCGGGCGAGAGTGCGGGGAACGGCAGAAGCGGAAGCGGGGCGACGGTTCTTGTAGCGCTGGTGAAGGGCGCGGCGCAGCATGAGCGTCGAAAGGGCAACGGCGAGCGACAGCATGGCGGCGATGAACAGCGCGAACTGCGGCATCGCGATCCCGATGACGGCACCCGTCATCGCGCCGCTGACCATGCCGAGCCAGGGCACCAGCTGAATCCCCCAGTCGAGCCGCCGTTCGCCCATGATGAAGGCACCGATCCCGCGTCCCAGCCGCGACAGGGCGCCGGTCACGTAGGTCAGGCCGATCGGCAGGCCCTCGATGTGCTCGACGGCGGCGTTGACCATGCCCATCGCCAGAACCACCAGATAGAAGCGCGGCAGGTGCAGCGACGGCTCGCCGAGAAGCGATGCCGTTGCCAGCAGGATGGAGACGCCGGCCAGCACCCCGAAGATGCGGCGCGCCACCAGATGGGCGACGATGACGCCCAGCGCATTGCCGGCAACGAAGACCAGAATGGCCAGCAGCAGGATCAGTCCATGGTGTGTTTCACCATCGGCCAGAGAAATCGCCGCGCGCGTGGTGTTGCCGGTCATGAACGACACGAAGTCTCCCGAGAGACGCAGGCCTACCGCATCGGTCATTCCGGCGATGAAGGAGATCGCGGCCACGAGCGCTATGCCCGTCCAGGTGCGCTGGATGCGTATGATCCGTCTTCGCCTCGCGCGTGTCATGTTCGCTCCAACGGTTTTGCATCGGGCTGCGCTGCATCCGCAGATGCCCTTGAGACTGGTTAGCCGCGTATCAGGATAGCAGCGTCCGTGTCAGCGGGTGATCGAGGTTGGCAAGGCCGTCGACGACGCTGAAATGATGCCGGTCCGGCTCCACATAGGCGCCGGTTTCGGCACCGAGCCCCAGCCAGAGGCTCGCCATCAGCGCGTTCTGGCGAATGAACTCCGCCCGCTCATTGCCGCCCACCCAGCAGAACAGCCGGGCTCCGTCGCCCGGGCTCATCAGCACCGGACTTTCGGCGGCCGCTTCTTCCGCCGACAGCCGCAGGTTCTTGTTGAGCGACGTGTTCACGAGTGGCCGCAGATCGTGCACGCCGGAGATCGACACCACGGTGCGCACCCGCTGGCGGATTGCAGGAGCAAGCGGCGAGGTGGCAGCGATCATCCGCGTCACCAGATGGCCGCCGGCCGAGTGTCCGGTGAGGTGGATCGGCCCGTCGATCTCGTTCGCCGCATCGGTGATCGCCGCGCTGACCTCCTCGACGATCTCGCCGACCCGCACTTCCGGGCAGAGTGTGTAGCTGGGCATGGCGACCGCATAGCCGCTGTCCACCGAGCCGGCAGCCAGATGCGACCAGTAGGACTTGTCGAGGCCCTGCCAGTAGCCGCCATGCACGTAGACGACGAGGCCGCGCGGCGTTTCCTGCGGCAGGAACAGATCGAAGCGGTTGCGCGGCTTGTCGCCGTAGGACAGATCGAGCTGCGCCCGGCCCGCCGCCAGCAGCTGTTCGCGGTAGGCTCTGGCCGGCTCGACCCATGCGGCGGGCCAGGCCTCGCCGCCCGGGATGTTGGCGCCATTGGTATAGGCGTTGTCCCAATCCTTGATCTGCTGGAAAATCATCTCGGCCTCTCGTCTTATCGTCGTCTCAGAGCACGGTACGCACGCGCCACAGTTCTGGGAAGAGCTCCACCTCGAGCATCTTCTTCAGATACTGCGTGCCGGAGGTTCCGCCGGTGCCGCGCTTGAAGCCGATCACCCGCTCGACGGTGGTCACGTGGTTGAACCGCCAGCGACGAAAATAGTCCTCGAAATCGACGAGTTTCTCGGCAAGCTCGTAGAGGTGCCAGTATCGCTGCGGCGAGGCATAGACCTGACGCCATGCCTCCAGCACCTCGGCGCTCTCGCGGCGGGTTTCCCGCCAGTCCGTCCGTGCCGCATCGGCCCCGATATCAAAGCCGTGCCGCGAAAGCAGAAGGATTGCCTCGTCGTAGAGGCTGGGCCGCGAGAGGATCGCTTCGAGCTGCGCCAGAAGATCCGGCCGGTGTCGGTGCGGTCCCAGCATGGCCAGATTGCGGTTGCCTGCCAGGAACTCGATTGCCCGGTACTGGCAGGACTGGAAGCCTGACGACTGGCCGAGCGCCTCGCGAAATTCGGTGTATTCGCTGGGCGTCATGGTGCGCAGCACGTCCCAGGCGTTGTTCAGCTGTTCGAAGATGCGCGCCACGCGCGACAGCATCTTGAAGGCCGGCTGTGGTTGGTCGCCCCGGATGGCGCTGATCGCCGAGCTGATCTCGTGGATGGCAAGCTTCATCCAGAGCTCGGACGTCTGGTGCTGGATGATGAACAGCATCTCGTCATGCGCCGAAGACAGCGGCTTCTGCGCCGACAGGATCGGATCGAGCTGCAGGTAGTCCGTGTAGGACATCCGCTCCTGGAAGGACATCTGCGCGCCTTCCTCTGCCGGATCGTAGCGGTGTTCGGTCACGTCACGAGTGCCTTCTGCTTGAACTGCGCCACATCCCACAACCGCTTGTTCATGATGTCGGACAGGATGTCGACGGCCGCCAGCACCTCGCGCTCGCCGATATAGAGCGGCGTGAAGCCGAAGCGGATGGCGTTCGGGGCGCGGAAGTCGCCGATCACGCCGCGCGAGATCAGCGCCTGCATGATTGCGTAGCCTTCCTCGTGCAGGAACGACACCTGGCTGCCGCGGCTAGCGCCGTCGCGCGGCGAGCCGAGCGTCAGCGACGGGCAGCGCCGTTCAACTTCCGCGATGAAGAGGTCGCTGAGCGCGATCGATCTGGCACGCACATCGGTCATGTCCACCGCGTCCCAGGCATCGAGCGCCGCGTCGAGAGCCGCGAGCGCGATGACCGGCGGGGTGCCGACGCGCATCCGGTCGATGCCGTCGCCCGGGCGGTAGCCGAGATCGAAGGCGAAGGGCTTTTCATGTCCCAGCCAGCCGGAGAGGGCAGGGCGTACGCTGTCGAGGTGACGGGGCGCGACGTAGATGAAGGCAGGCGCGCCCGGGCCTCCGTTCAGGTACTTGTAGGTGCAGCCGACGGCGAAATCGGCATCGGCACCGGCCAGATCGACAGGCAGCGCACCGGCCGAGTGCGCCAGATCCCAGACCGCCAGCGCCCCCGCCTCGTGCGCCTTCGCGGTCAGCGCCTTCATGTCGTGCAGCCGGCCGGTCCGGTAATCCACCTCCGTCAGCATCAGCACCGCAATGCTGTCGTCGATCGCCGCCTCGACCGCCTCCGGCTCCACCACCTTCAGGTGATAGCCGCGGTCGAGCGCGCCGATCAGTCCTTCGGCGATGTAGAGATCGGATGGGAAGTTGCCGCTGTCCGATAGGATCACCCGGCGCTTCGGATCGGCTTCGGCGGCAAGCTGAATCGCCGAGGCGAGCGCCTGGTAGACCTTGATCGACAGGGTGTCGCCCATGACTACCGTGTCTTCCGGCGCGCCGATCAGCCGGCCGATGCGGTCGCCGATACGCCGTGGCATGTTCATCCAGCCCGCCTGGTTCCAGCCGCGGATCAGCATCTCGCCCCACTGGTTCGTCATCAGCGACGCCACGCGTTCCGTCGCGGCAAGCGGCAGGGGCCCGAGCGAGTTGCCGTCGAGATAGATCACGCCTGTCGGCATGTGAAACAGCGCCCGTGTCCTGTCGAAATCCGTCATGCTTGCCACTTTCTGCACCCTCCGGAACTGCGCTGGCAGTCTCCACTCCTGCTGGAGTGCGGAGCATAGCGAAGACGATGCGGGTTTGAACCGAATTTTGCCGCACACCGTCATTTGGTTCCCGCCGAGATCAGGGTGTCTTCGGAAACCGCTTGCTGAGATGCGGCGAACCCTGCAGGCCGAAACGCCACGGGAGGTCGATCGCCTTGGTAATTCCGATCCGCGGACCGCAGACGATCGCCGGCTCCGACTGGCGAAGCTCGAGCCGGAACGGTGGCTGTTCGAGCGATGCACCGTCCACGCCGATATCGATGCCCAGGGCCTGCGCCAACCGGCCCGGCCCGGCGCACAAAGTCAGCGGATCGGCCCGGCCGCGACGCTCGGCCATGCGCGACAGATCAAAGACCGGCTCCAGCGCCCGGATCAGCACGGCAGAGCCTGCCCGGCAGACGAAGTTGAGGCACCAGTGGATGCCGTAGGACCGGTAGACATAGGCATGCGCAGGCGGCCCGAACATCGTCCGGTTGCGGATGCCCGGCCCGCGAAAGCTGTGCGACGCAGGATCGTCCGGCTGGTAGGCTTCCGTCTCGACGATCATCCCGCCGACCCCGTCGACGCTGAGCATGGCGCCGATCAGTTCGGATGCCACCGTGACGGCGCTACGGTCGAAGAAAGTCTGAAGCTGCATGGCATCGCCGTTCATGTCGTTGATGAATGTCGTTTTATCGGCTGCGAGACGATGCAAGGGCAAGGGCTGATCTGCGGCGCCCAGTAGCTGCGGGTGCTGGGCCGTCAGACGCCGGGGATCGGAGTTGCGCTTGCCGGCTTGCCACCCGCCGGGCGAATCACTAGTTAAGCGCAAATGGCAGCACGCGACCGATATTCCCGAAAACTCGAATGCCCCCAATGCGGACATGCCGGCTTTGCCGAAGTGTCGGAGGACGACGACCCGCGCCGCAGGGATCCGGGTTTTTCGGTCGACGAGATGCCAAAAGGCTTCTTCACCGAATTCGCCTCGCGCGACCCGAAGAAATACATGCTGCGCTGCCAGTGCAGCCACAAGTTCCGGTTCGAAAGCAAGAGCGTCTACGCCCCCGGCGGCGAACCGCGGCGGTAGTGGGTGGCAGGCGTCACTTGTCTGATCGCTGTCGCATGGACTTGGGCCGGCAGTCGGATGCCGACCTCGTCGGCAACTCATCTCACCGACGGATCTGGAAGATCGCGACGGTGGATCGTGTTTGACGAACTCAGACTTAGATCAACTACCATAGATTAGGGAAAAGTTTGGTGGAGCTAAGCGGGATCGAACCGCTGACCTCTTGCATGCCATGCAAGCGCTCTCCCAGCTGAGCTATAGCCCCATCAGGGTACCGGGCATTCTCCGGTTCCGGGAACCCCGCCGAAGCAGTGCTTGCGTCGGGGTGGCGGCTTCATACGTCCGGTGTTTTCGGAGTGCAAGCCAAAAATGAAAAGCCCGGGCAATTTTTTCGCCCGGGCCGGAATTGTCGGATCAGACCTCGTCGTCGTCGCCGCCGACACCGATGATGCCGGAGACATCGTCATCGTCGTCGTCTTCGTCGGCTTCCAGGAAGGTGTCGTCGTCGTCGCCTTCGATCTCGACGTCGTCATCGCCCATGTCGGGGATATCATCGCTGGATGCGGCTTCATCACCCTCTTCCAGCGAGACCAGCTCGACGTCCGGGTTTTCGGCATCGACTTCCGCGACTTCCTCTTCCTCGGCCTGCTCCATCTTCATCTGGACGGTGTTCTCTTCGAAGAAGGAGAGCGGCCAGGATTTGCCCGTGTAGGGGGAAACCACCGGATCACGGTTCAGGTCGTAGAATTTCTTGCCCGTATCCGGGTCGGTGCGCTTGGTTCCAAGTTCCGCTTTTGCCACTGTCGAAGCCCCGTAAAATGGCCGATCTGTTCGGCGTTGCCGCGAAAGCGGCGCTGAAAATGCTAGCCGGTCCCCTTAATCGTTGTCCCCAGGCATGTCAAAGGCAAACTTGGCAGCCAAAGCCCCGGGTTTCCGCGGTGCCTGCGCATGACCGCGGATGTTTCTTGTGATAGGAGCCGGCAGCGAGGCTGGTCGCCCGCGTGCCGATCTCGCAGCGTTTCGCAGATGACAGGGTTTTGAGATGTCGCAGCCGGGGTATTTGGAGCCTGTCGAGCAGTCGAAACGGCCGAGGCTCGTGCTGAGAGCACCAGCTGAGGACCTGCCGCTTCTGTCGGTGCTTGCCCTGCTTCTGGCTGGTGTTTCGATCGGTCGCAGCAGGCTCGTCGGACTGGCTCAAAGCAGCGATCTCGTTGTGGCGGCGCAGGCGCTCGAGGCAATGGGCGTGATGATCGACCGGAGCGCTTCGGGTTGGGTGGTTGCCGGTGCAGGAAGCGGGGCCTTGCTCGAGCCGTCGCAGGCGCTCGATATTGAGAATGCGCCGCGCGCCTTCGCGCTGTTTGCCGGCCTGGCATCGAGCTATGATTTCCCGGTCACCTGCCGCCTAGGCGGAGCACCCGATCCCGACCTTCTCTCACCGCTCGCGGCAATGGGCGCACAGGTGGAGGTGCTTCCTTGTCAGGCGGTCCTGCACGGCCCGCGCATCGCAAATCCGATCTCATGGATGACGCCCCGCGTTTCCAAGGATATCTGTGCCGCCGTGCTTCTGGCCGGCCTGAATACGCAAGGTCGCACCTCTGTCGTGGCACCGCGGGAGCCAGAGCGGCTGGTCGAGCTCTTCCGCAGCTTCGGTGCCGAGATCAATTTGAGGCAGACCGGGTCAGGTCCGGCACAGATCGCGGTTACCGGCCGCAGACGGCTGATGGCAGCAGAAGTCGTCTGCGACGGGAGCGAGCCTTCCGACAGCGTCGCCGGACAGAGATAGCCAGCCGATAGAGAAAGCCGACAGAGAAAGAAGGAGCGACATCGTGATCATCGCCATCGACGGACCGGCTGCTGCGGGGAAAGGCACGCTTTCACGCAGGATCGCCGAGACCTACGGCTTCCACCACCTGGACACCGGGCTTACCTATCGGGCAACGGCCAAGGCGCTGCTCGATGCAGGCCTGCCGCTCGATGACGAGGCGGTTGCGCAGAAGATGGCGCGGGACGTGGACCTTGCCGGGCTCGATCGTTCGGTGCTGGCGGTGCATTCGATCGGCGAGGCGGCATCCCGCATTGCCGTCATGCCGTCGGTTCGCAAGGCACTGGTGGAGGCTCAGCGCGCCTTTTCGCAGCGTTCGCCAGGAGCGGTCCTCGACGGGCGCGATATCGGCACCGTCGTCTGTCCGGATGCGGCGGTGAAGCTTTACGTGACGGCCTCGCCGGAGGTGCGCGCCAGACGCCGTTTCGACGAGATCGTCGCCAGTGGAAAGGCGGCCGATTATGCGGCCATCTTCGACGAGGTGAAGACGCGTGACGAACGCGACATGGGCCGGTCCGACAGTCCCCTGAAGCCGGCTCCGGATGCGCACTTGCTTGACACCTCGGAAATGAGTATAGAGGCCGCGTTCAGTGCCGCGAAGTCTATCATCGACGCCGCCCTGGAAAACAATTGACGGCCTGCCGGCTTGCCGGCCAGTCCATCGCAACAGCAAGCTCAAAGCTTAGGTCCCCGCGCCGGATTGCCTTCCAAAAGGAGGGCGGACCTCTCTTTGAGATCATCAACACGAACCCCCGGCGCCACCCGTGTCCGTAAAGGGACGCGACCAGGAGATTTCATGTCAGTAGCAAACCCCACGCGTGATGATTTCGCGGCCCTCCTCGAGGAATCCTTCGCAACCAACGATCTGGCCGAAGGCTATGTCACCAAAGGCATCGTCACCGGGATCGAGAAGGACATGGCCGTCGTTGACGTCGGCCTGAAGGTTGAAGGCCGCATCGCGCTGAAGGAATTCGGCGCCAAGGGCAAGGACGGCTCGCTCAAGGTCGGCGACGAAGTCGAAGTCTACGTCGAGCGCATCGAAAATGCACTTGGCGAAGCTGTTCTGTCGCGCGAGAAGGCTCGCCGCGAAGAAAGCTGGATCAAGCTCGAAGCCAAGTTCGAAGCCGGCGAGCGCGTCGAAGGCGTTATCTTCAACCAGGTCAAGGGTGGCTTCACCGTCGATCTGGATGGCGCTGTAGCCTTCCTTCCGCGTTCGCAGGTCGACATCCGTCCGATCCGCGACGTCACCCCGCTGATGCACAACCCGCAGCCCTTCGAAATCCTCAAGATGGACAAGCGCCGCGGCAACATCGTTGTTTCGCGTCGTACGGTTCTTGAAGAATCGCGTGCCGAGCAGCGTTCGGAAATCGTTCAGAACCTCGAAGAAGGCCAGGTTGTTGACGGCGTCGTCAAGAACATCACCGATTATGGTGCGTTCGTTGACCTCGGCGGCATCGACGGCCTGCTGCACGTCACCGACATGGCATGGCGCCGCGTCAACCATCCGTCGGAAATCCTGAACATCGGCCAGCAGGTCAAGGTTCAGATCATCCGCATCAACCAGGAAACCCACCGCATCTCGCTCGGCATGAAGCAGCTCGAGTCGGATCCGTGGGATGGCATCTCGGCCAAGTACCCGGTCGGCAAGAAGATCTCCGGTACCGTCACGAACATCACCGACTACGGTGCGTTCGTCGAGCTGGAGCCGGGCATCGAAGGCCTGATCCACATCTCCGAAATGTCCTGGACCAAGAAGAACGTACATCCCGGCAAGATCCTGTCCACGACGCAGGATGTCGACGTTGTCGTTCTCGAAGTCGATCCGTCGAAGCGCCGCATCTCGCTCGGCCTCAAGCAGACGCTGGAAAACCCGTGGCAGGCATTCGCCTTCAGCCACCCGTCCGGCACTGAAGTTGAGGGCGAAGTGAAGAACAAGACTGAATTCGGTCTGTTCATCGGCCTCGAAGGCGATGTCGACGGCATGGTTCACCTGTCGGATCTCGACTGGAACCGTCCGGGCGAACAGGTCATCGAAGAGTACAACAAGGGTGATGTCGTCAAGGCCGTCGTTCTCGACGTCGACGTTGACAAGGAGCGCATCTCGCTCGGCATCAAGCAGCTCGGCCGCGATGCGGTTGGTGAAGCTGCAACCTCCGGCGAACTGCGCAAGAACGCTGTCGTTTCGTGCGAAGTCATCGGCGTCAACGATGGCGGCGTGGAAGTGAAGCTCGTGGCTCACGAAGATGTCACGTCCTTCATCCGCCGTGGCGACCTGGCACGCGATCGCGACGATCAGCGTCCGGAGCGTTTCTCGGTTGGCCAGGTGTTCGACGCCCGCGTCGTCAACTTCTCCAAGAAGGACCGCAAGGTCATGCTGTCGATCAAGGCTCTCGAGATCGCAGAAGAGAAGGAAGCCGTTGCTCAGTTCGGTTCGTCCGATAGCGGCGCTTCGCTCGGCGACATTCTCGGCGCGGCTCTGAAGAACCGCGGCGGCGAATAATCCTCGCAAAGCCTCTAGAATGAAGAACCCGCCGGAGCGATCCGGCGGGTTTTTTCATGTCCGATCGCGGCGTGGCCGTGAGCCGCTACCAGGCCGTCATGCGTCGGTAGAACTGCTGGGCGTCCCTGGATGCCGCATCGCCTTCCTCGGCTGCGCCGGCTTCGCTTTCCGCTTCCGCATCACCGTCCGCGTTGTCGTCCGCCTGCTCATCCGGTTGGCGACCGTTGTTGCCGCGCGATCCGTCTTCATCAACCCTGTCGACCGCCGAGACCGATGCACGGTCCTCATCGTCGTCCTCCTCCTCACGCGGAGGATAGGGAACATAGACGGGAACCAGCGCGTCGCGTGGCGCTGCACGCGCCAGCAGCACCGCCTGGGCGACGACGGCAAGCTGTAGTTCCGCAGGGTTGATGTCGGCACCGGCATGAGGATCTGCCGGTGGTGACATCTCCATCTCAGTCGCAAGCGAGGCAGGTTCGCCAGCCAGGCCTGCGCTTTCGCTCATCCCGGCCAATGCTGGCGTGGCCATGGCAGCGCGACCGTCGATCGGTGATCCTGCCGATGCGGAGGGAGATGAGCTGGTCGGTGGGCCCTCGGCTTGCGTCGGCACGGTTGCAGCTCCGTCTGCGGCGGCGCCCGCCAACCAGCCGGTTCCAAGGATCGCGGCGACCAGCCCGCCTCCGGCTGCCCGGGCAGCCGATGGCATGCCGGACGAACCGGGAGTGGCAGCTGCTTGCGTTGCTGCAGAAGTGAGCGCGCGCTCGCGGAGAAGCGCCATGGCGTCGTAGGTAATTTCTTCGGTAGTGCCCTGCAGCGACCGGGCGCGGGCTGCCACGGCTTCACCCGCATCGGCAACGGCTTGCGACGCCGCGTCGTCCTTCAACGGCTGCTCGGCGCCCTGCACATCCTGCGGGGCCATTACCTCTGCCTGTAACCCCGGGATGACGGCTCGACCGCCTGAAACTGTCGGCGAGGCCGCCTCCGCGACGGCTGCTCCATCGTTGCCTGCAGCACGCATAGCCTCGGATTGAGCCTCTCCGGTTTCGGCTGAGACTGTCGTTGTTGGAGCCGCAGGCCGAGCTGTCTCTGCGCTATCGCCTGTATGGTCGGCAGGGGCAGTAGACAGCGCGCCGCCTGCGCGTGGTTCGGGCGCCGCCGAGGCGCCGGCGGGCGAGAGAGCTGCAGTGACCTGCGTGGGGGCAGGCACCGAACCCGCGGCTGCAGAGGAGAGACGGCTCGGCACCGTCGGCGGTCGCGCGGCGATCGCGGCGGGCATGCCGGAATTGTCATTCTGGCGGTAGGAACTGACGACGCCTCGGGCTGCAAGGTCGCGATCCCTGGCCGTGCGGTTTTCCAGCTGCAGCGACAGCCGCGTGGCTTCCGGTCCGGCCGGGTTCTGGAGGATCTCGGCGAGCAGCCGGATCGTCAATCCCTTGACCAGCTGGTTCAGCGCCCGCTGAAGGGCAGCTCTCTGGGCGCTGGAGAGGGCGGCGATCGCCTCGGCAATGCGTCCGGCATAGTCGGACAGCGGCTCGCCTTCGCGTCGGGCGATCTTCATCATTGCGCCGACGGTTTCGGCGGCCACCGACAGCCCCTGTGCCAATTGCATCTGGCCGGACACCGAGAGGATCGTCAGGCGGTCGGTTGCCGGGGTCAGAGCCGTGGCATCGGACGGCACCCGCGCCTCGGCAGGTGGCTGGCCGATCAAGACCCGGGGAGTGGCGGCAACGACCTGCGGCTGGTTCGACTGACCGCGCAGGATGTCCGTGACTGAGGCGACGGGCGGCAACACGGGCTGCTCCACGCTGGTCGATTGACGGGACAGGCTGGCCTCGGCTGATATGGAATGCGACGTTCGATGTGTCGCTGCCGCAGCGCCTCATGGTGTCTTGTAGGCCGTATGACAGATGATGATGCCGGGAAATGGTTAACGAATTGCTAACGCACGTCCCGGCCCTGAAAATGGTTTCGAACCAACCGCGGCGGATACCGCGCGCTGGCGCTGCGAAGCCTCAGCTGTGGGCAAAGATGTCGGTCTCTTCCCAGCCAAGCAGGTCGAGCTTCGCCCGCGTCGGCAGGAACGCAAAGCAGGCTTCCGCCAGGTGCAGCCGATCGTCGCGGATCAGCCGCTGGGTCAGCTTGTCCTTCAGCGCATGCAGGTGCAGAACATCGGAGGCGGCGTATTCCAGCTGTGCCGGCGAAAGCGTGGCTGCCGCCCAATCCGATTGCTGCTGAGCCTTGGAGACGTCGACGTCGAGCATCTCCTTGAGATTGTCCTTCAGCCCGTGCCGGTCCGTATAGGTCCGTGCAAGCCGTGAGGCGATCTTGGTGCAGAAGACGTTGGCGGTCGTCACGCCGAAGGTGTGGAAGAGCACGGCGATATCGAACCGCCCGTAGTGGAAGATCTTCTCGCGGCGCTCGTCGGCGAGCATCTCGACAAGGTTCGGCGCCTGCTGCTGGCCTGCTGCAATCCGGATAACGTCGGCCGAGCCGTCGCCGGGCGAGAGCTGCACGACACAGAGCCGGTCACGACGCGGCACCAGCCCGAGCGTCTCGGTATCAATGGCAATGGCGCCGGCGTAGCGTGCCGCATCCTCGGCCGAAATATCTCCCTCGTGGTAGCGAATGGTAGCCATCATGAAATCCTTCTGTCTCGTTGGCATCGCTATAGCGCAACTGTGGCGAACTGGATATGCCCCGGAGATGCACGTGCGAGCGGCAGCAGCGACGGGAGCCCTGCATGGGATGCATTGCTGCAATGCAGCAGTACGGCTTGCCTGAATCAGGTGCCGTCGCTAGATATTGAGCATCGAAGCGGCGCACTCCTCCTCCCAGCGTCGCCAGATGAGATCGGCAGTCTCCTCCTCCTCCCAATTGCCGATCAAGTTTAAAAGCCTGCCGCACCTCCTCCCGCGGCAGGCTTTTTCATTTTCAGGCATAGCTTCCAACGTTCGCCAAATGGGATTCGCGTCTGCGAGGAAGCAAGGGCGCCCGAGGCGCCCCGCCAGAATCAGAGTGCGGCAATCGCCTGCATCACACCGTCATCTATCTCCAGTCCCTGTTCCAGAGCGTGGCGCCGCAGAGAGCGGCCTCTGCGTCCGGGAAGCCGCACGCCGTCTTCGCTCTGCATGGCCTGCGCCAAGGCACCGAGCCGTTCGGCGACGCCTGCACCAGCGGTCGCCTGCGGATCGAAGGCGATGATGAAATGGCCGAGTGCTGGCGGTGGCCCCTTGTCGTCGAACAACGAGCTTGCCTCATAAGAGAAATGCGCACCGGTCAGCCCGGCTGCCAGCACCTCGACCATGAACGCAAGAGCTGCGCCCTTCGCCCCGCCGGCCGGCGCCATTGTTCCCTTCATCGCCGCGTCGGGATCGGTGGTCGGATGACCGTCGGCATCCAGAGCCCAGTCGTCGGGGATGGCGACGCCCCTCTGCTGCGCTTCCATCACCTTGCCGCGCGCCACCTTCGAGAGCGCCAGATCGATGACGATCGGATCGGCATCCGTCAGCGGCACCGCGAAAGCGATGGGATTGGTTCCGTAAAGCGGCTTCTTGCCACCCCAAGGTGCCATCGCCGCCGGCGCATTGGCGAACATCATCGCAATCAGGCCCTGTTCGGCGAACCGTTCGACGGTGAGGGCCATGACCCCGGCATGGTGCGAACGGTGGATGGCGGCAGAAGCGATACCCTGGCTGCGCGCCAGCGGTGCAAGCTCGGCGACCGCCAGATCGAGAGCCGGATAGGCAAAGCCGAAGCCGGCATCGATCGACAGCGCGCCCGGACGGCGGAGCTCGGCGACCGGCTCTGCCCGGCCGTCTACCTTTCCGGCGCGGACCTGTTTGACATAGGCCGGAACCCGACGCAGGCCGTGCCCCGATTGCCCGGCGGCCTCGGCGGCGACCAGTGCGCGCGCGACCGAGCGCGCCGCGGAGGGGAGGACGTCATTCGTTTCGAAGACGGCGGAGATCTGCCGTTCCAGCTCGGCAAGCGGGGTGTGCATTCTGCAGGTTCCTGAGGCGGTGGGCCGCAGGCAGAGAGCATGCGACCCGGTGGGAGGTCAGCCGCCGCCTTAGCAGTTCCTGAAGCCGAGCGGAACCGTCACCTTGTTACCGACGCCGGCCGGCGGTGCCGGAACCGGTGAGGCGCGCCGCACCAGATCCACCATGTAGCTGTCGAAATCAGGCGATCCCGACGAGCGCGACAGGCCGACGCCGCTGAGATTACCGCTATTGTCGATGCGGAACGTCACATAGGCGGTGCTACCGCGGCCGGCCGCAGGGCATTTACCCTTCTGACGGGCAAGATGGGCGGCGAGGCGGCTCTGCCAGCGGACAGGCGACACGGAAGAGCGCGCGACGTTGTCCGATGTCTTGGGAGCCGCGGTACGGTTCGACTGCTGCACCTCAGCCTTAGCCTGCTGGCTCTCCCTGGCGGCCGGTGCCGGCGGCTTCGGCCGTGGACGTTCGGCAACCGGCTTGCGCACCGGCTTCGGCTCTTGCTTCTTCACCTCGGGTTTCGGCTCGACCGGTTCGGGCGGCCGCACGACCGGCAACGGCACCTCTACCTTGCTCAGCAGTGCCAGCTGCTGTTCGGCCTGCACGTCGACTTCCGGCTCGACGGGCTCCGGCGGCGGTTCGGGAGTGGTCTCGGCGATCTCCGGCTCAGGCGGCTCGGGTTGAACCTCCTCGACGATCGGTTCGGGCTGCGGCGGCTCTGGCGGAGGCGTAACCTCCGGCGGCGGTTCGGCAACGGGTTCGGGCGTCGGCTCGGGTGGAACGGGCGTCGGCTCGGGTGGTGGTTCTTCCACCGGCTCCACCGCCTCGCTCTTCACTTCCTGCGAATCTTGCTGCTCCTCGGAAACCACCGTCTCTTCGATTGCCGCTGCTTCCGGCTCTGGCGCCAGCTCGATCATGATGGCAGCGGGCGCGCCTGGAGGCGCCGCGCTATCCGGCTCCTGGCGTAGCAGGACCGCCGCTCCGGCAATATGCGCGACAAGCACGACAGCGGCGGCGCCACTCCAGAGCATGGCCTCGCCGATCTTACGGTTACGGCTGCGCGGGACGATCGGGCTCATGGTGTGGCTCCGGGAACGCCTCCGGCCGCCGGTGTGGCGGTCGTGGCCGGTACGGCGGGCGCCGCACCGGGGACCGATTCCAGACCGACCAGCGCGATCTTCAGATAACCGGCGTCACGCAGCAGGTTCATCACTTCCATGAAGTGCCCGTAGTCGACAGCCTTGTCGGCACGCAGGAAGATGCGTGTTTCGCGATCGCCCTCGGTGACGCGTTCCAGCGTCGCTGCAAGCTGTTCGCGTGCAACGGCGTCATTGCCGATATTGAGGCTCAGGTCGTCCTTGACGGTCAGGTAGAGCGGCTCGTCCGGACGCTGCGCGGGCGTCGCCGTCGAGGCTGGCAGATCGACATTGACGTCGACAGTTGCCAGCGGCGCTGCGACCATAAAGATGATCAGCAGAACCAGCATGACGTCGATGAACGGCGTCACGTTGATCTCATGGTTTTCCTGCAGGTCGTCACCGTGGTTGTCGCGAATGCCTCCGGCCATGGTTCACTCTCCAGCCACCAGCGAGACGGGCGTCTTGCGCGCGCCCGGAGGTACCTTGCGGAAGTCCAGGTCGCGGCTCACCAGCCGCTCGACGCCGGCTGCGGCATCGGCCAGCAACTGACGGTAGCCGGTGATTGAGCGGGCAAAGATATTGTAGATCACCACTGCCGGGATGGCGGCGACCAGGCCGATCGCGGTTGCGAGCAGTGCTTCGGCGATGCCGGGTGCGACGACCGCGAGATTGGTCGTCTGCGACTCCGAGATGCCGATGAACGAGTTCATGATCCCCCAGACGGTGCCGAACAGCCCGACGAATGGTCCGACGGAGCCGATGGTGGCAAGTGCGCCGGTACCGCGCGTCATCCGCCGCCCGGCATAGGATTCGATCCGGCCCAGCGTCGACGAGACGCGTTCCTTGACGCCGCCATTTTCGGCGTGATCCAGTGCGCCTTCGGAAAGCTGCAGTTCGCGGGCCGCCTCGCGCAGCATGAGCGCCGCCGGCCCGCCGCGCTTTTCGGTAGCAGCGAGAGCTTCCGACAAGGTTTTCGAGCCGCGGATGGACTTGATCACCGTCTTGGCCCGCCGGCTTGCACCCGCCAGTTCCAGCGACTTTGCCACCCATACGGTCCAGGTGATCAGCGAGGCGATGGCGAGACCGATCATCACGCTCTTCACCACCCAGTCGGCTGCCATGAACATGCCGACTGGCGACAGGTTGTGCGGAATATCGGTCCGCGCATCGGGCTCCAGGAACTGCGGAATGAGGCCGGCCGGCTCAGCTTCCGGAGCGGGTGCGACGTCCGGCGCGGGCGTGCCAGCCTGTGGCTGAGCGTTCTGTGGCTGAGGGTCCTGCGGTGCCGGGAGGCTCTGCGGTGCGGCATTGTCTGTGGCGGGCGCTGGCTGCGGCTGAACGGTTTCCGTCGGTGCCGGTGGCGCGGTCTGGGCGAACGCCGTGGGCGTGGCGAGCGTCAGTCCGGCAATCACCGCGATCAGCGGCAGCGACGAAAACCGTTCGATCGACCGGGCGGTGGTGGACTTGATCGGCATGACGAACTCCGGACATGTTTTGCGTAGGCGCTGCCTCAAGGGACGCTGCGGGCCCATGGGCAGAGAAGGCGAACGAAGCCATCGTGGCGGCGCGCTCGCATGGTATGGCTACCGGATAATAAACATGAGTAACTTTGACAACTATTTTATGTCGCAGATGCGAAAAGAATAATGAAATGCGTGCGGGGGAGTGGGGCCGCCGGCGGATACGAAAACGCCGGGCACGAGGCCCGGCGCTTTGCGATTTTCGTGTGACGGAGGCTTAGAGCGTCCGGGTGATATGCTCGACGCGGAAGCACTCGATCGTATCGCCGGCGCGGATGTCTTCGTAGTTCTCGAAAGCCATGCCGCATTCCTGGCCCATCGGCACTTCGGCCACTTCGTCCTTGAAGCGCTTGAGCGTCTTGAGCTTGCCTTCGTGGATGACGACGTTGTCGCGCAGCAGGCGGACGCCCGCACCACGTTCGACCTTGCCTTCGATGACGCGGCAACCCGCGACCTTGCCGGTCTTGGTGATGTTGAACACCTCCAGGATTTCGGCATTGCCGAGGAAGGTCTCGCGGCGTTCCGGCGACAGCAGGCCCGACATCGCTGCCTTCACGTCATCCACCAGATCGTAGATGATGTTGTAGTAGCGAATTTCGAGACCGCCACGCTCGGCTGCCGTGCGCGCCTGCGCATTGGCACGAACGTTGAAGCCGATGATTGCCGCTTCCGAGGACTCGGCGAGCGAGATATCGGATTCGGTGATCGCGCCGGCGCCGGAGTGTACGATGCGAGCGCGGACTTCGTCGGTACCGAGCTTGTCGAGCGCGCCGATGATGGCTTCGACGGAACCCTGTACGTCGCCCTTGATGAGCAGCGGGAACTCCTTGTAGCCGGTGTTCTGCAGCTTGCTCATCATCTGTTCGAGCGAACCACGCTGGCCGGACTGACGGGCGGCTGCCTTGTCGCGGGTCAGGCGCTGGCGGTATTCGGAGATCTCGCGGGCACGGCTCTCGTTCTCGACGACGGCGAAACGGTCGCCGGCAGCAGGCGTCGCCGAAAGGCCAAGCACTTCGACCGGCATGGCCGGACCGGCTTCCTTGACCTGTTCGCCCTTGTCCGTGACAAGCGCGCGCACACGGCCCCACTGATCGCCGGCAACGATGATCTGGCCTGGCTTCAGCGTGCCCTTCTGGACGAGCACGGTTGCCACGGCACCACGGCCACGGTCGAGCTGCGCTTCGATGACGATGCCCTCGGCCGTACGGCTCGGGTCCGCCTTCAGGTCGAGGATTTCGGCCTGCAGCAGGATGGCCTCGAGCAGCTTGTCGAGGTTGGTCTTGTTCTTCGCCGACACTTCGACGTCGAGAACTTCACCGCCCAGCGATTCCACGAACACTTCGTGCTGCAGAAGCTGCTGACGCACCTTGTCCGGATTGGCTTCGTGCTTGTCGATCTTGTTGATCGCCACGATGATCGGAACGCCAGCCGCCTTGGCATGGCTGATCGATTCGATCGTCTGCGGCATCACGCTGTCGTCGGCTGCGACCACGAGGATCGCGATATCCGTCGCCTGTGCACCACGGGCACGCATGGCCGTAAAGGCGGCGTGGCCGGGCGTGTCGATGAAGGTGATCTTCTGGCCGTTCTGTTCGACCTGGTAGGCACCGATATGCTGGGTGATGCCACCGGCTTCGCCGGACACGACGTTCGCCTGGCGGATGGCGTCGAGCAGCGAGGTCTTGCCGTGGTCGACGTGACCCATGATCGTTACGACCGGAGGACGCGACACCAGTTCGCCGGCGTCGTCGGCAACGTTGAAGATGCCTTCCTCGACGTCGGATTCCGACACGCGCTTGACGGTGTGGCCGAATTCGGTCGCGATGAGTTCGGCAAGGTCGGCGTCGATGACGTCGCCCGGCTTCATCATCTGGCCTTCCTTCATCAGGTACTTGATCACGTCGACGGCCCGTTCGGCCATACGCTGCGACAGCTCCTGAATGGTGATGGTTTCCGGCAGGATGACCTCGCGCATGACCTTTTCGCGCGGTTCCTGCATCTGGCTGCGGCGGAACTTTTCCTGGCGGCGGCGCATGGCCGACAACGAGCGGCCACGAGCATTGCCGTCTTCGTCGGTACCGGCGGTGGTGACCGTCAGCTTGCCGCGGCGGCGGTCTTCTTCCTTCGGACGTGCAGGAACCTTGGCGGGTGCCGGAGCGGCAACCTTGCCACGTCCCGGGATGCCGCGCGGCGGGCCGCGATCGTCGTCTTCGTCGCCGCCCTTGCGGCCACGTACCACGCCTGGCTGTGCCGGAGCAGCAGCCGGAGCGCCGGGACGTGCCGACTGCGGACGGCCATCGGCGCCGCGTGCGGCAACCGGAGCGGGCGCTGCGGCCTGTTGAGCCGCTGCCTCGGCAGCAGCCGCAGCCGCAGCTTCGGCCGCAGCAGCTTCGGCGGCTGCATGCGGGTTGAGGCGCGCTTCCTCGGCGCGACGGATCGCCTCGAGACGTTCTTCCTCGGCACGGCGCTCGTCGTCGGCCTTGCGGCGCGCTTCGTCTTCGGCGCGCTGCTTGGCTTCGATGATGTCACGCGCCTGGGCGTCGGCAAGTGCGCGACGACGGGCATCCATTTCACTGGCAGAAAGGTCGTGCAGGACGGTGCCGCGCGGCCGGTCGGGCTGGCGCTGCGGGCTCGGCTGCGGACGCTGGCCGGACTGCTGCGGACGCTGGCCTGCCTGATGCGGGCGCTGCGACGGCTGGCTCGGCTGCGGGGTGCGCGGCGAAGGTGCCTGGGGTGCTGCCGGGCGCGGGGCGGCAGCAGGAGCTGCTTCAGCGGTGCGCTGCGGCTGTACGGGTGCTGCCACCGGTGTGATCGGCTTTTCGTCCAGCGGTCGGGTGGGGCGGCGCTTCACGGTCTCGACCACGACCGCCTTCGTGCGCCCGCGACCCATGTCCTGGCGCACGGTACCCTGGCTCATTCCTGACGGCTTCAGGGTGAGGGTTTTCTTTACGCCGAGCGTCTTGTCGTCTTTGTTGTCGGTCATTCCGTTCCTGTTCCTTCGGACGGGAACGGATGGCGACCATCAAATCCCGTCGATTGTATGCATTAATCCGGTACGGCGGCCGGCTGTTGCCGGTGACCGCATCATAGTTCTGGCCGGCCAGCGCCGCTCCGTGCTCCGGATTGACCGCTATTGCGGTACCTTTCGAGCATGTTTGCGCGCTTCACTACACCCTCACCCGCCTGTCCGGCAAGCGCCGCGGCATGGATAAAAGCATTCTGGCCCATCAGTTCGTCCATTTCGGCCGAGGTCAGAAGGGCGAAGGAGGGAATGTCCTCTTCCGCTTCCGTACCCAGCCTCCAGGCCTTGCGGGCCTGGTCTATCTTTCGCACTCCGTCGGCTGCAGCGTCCGCTGCGTGAAACACGCCGGCGGCCGCTCCCGAGCGGATGGCGGCATCCACTTTCGTGGCGCCGGTGACGAACTGGCCCGCCTTGCGCGCCATGCTCATCATGCCGAGAAGGTCGGCAACCAGAAGCCGTTCCACCAGATCGCCCAGATCCGGCGATGCCGTCACGTCCGTCTTCAGCGCCCGCGCAAAAATCTTGCGCTTGATCGCCGTGTCGATCAGGGCCCGTTCGCCCTTGATCCAGCACCCGCGTCCCGGAAGCTGGCGCTTCAGGTCGGGAACCACGTCGCCGGCGGGGCCGGCGACGAAGCGGATCAGCATCTCCGGCGACGTGGCTTCGCGGGTGACGATGCAGGTGCGGTCGTTCACCACCAGCTCCGCATCGTCTGCGCCTCCGTCATCGACAGTCGCTGCCGCGATCATTCCTGAACTGCGGCGTCCGCCTCCTCATCAGCCTCATCGGCGTCCAGTTCGGCATTGTTATCCTTGGCAAGGTCTTCCTCGGTGATCCAGCCGGCCATCAGACGGGCCTGCACGATCATGTTCTCCGCCTCGACGCGCGACACTTCGAACTTCGAGAAGGTGCCCTCGAACTTCTTGGTCTCACCGTCCTTGCGCTCGCTCCAGCCGATCAGATCGTCGGCAGCACAGCCGGCGAAATCCTCGACAGTCTTGATGCCCTCTTCACCGAGCGCGACCAGCATCTTGGCTGTCAGGCCATCGATCTGGCGCAGTTCGTCGGTAACGCCGAGCTCCTTGCGCTTGGCGTCCATTTCGCCTTCGATCCGCTCCAGGTATTCCTTGGCGCGCATCTGGATTTCGTTGGCCGTGTCGTCGTCGAAGCCGTCGATCGAGGCAATCTCGTCGAGTTCGACATAGGCCAGTTCCTCGACCTGCGCGAAACCTTCCGATGCCAGGACCTGACCGACCATTTCGTCGACGTCGAGCGCGTCCATGAACAGGTTGGTGCGCTCGTTGAATTCCTTCTGGCGACGTTCCGATTCCTCGGCTTCCGTCATGATGTCGATGTCCCAGCCGGTCAGCTGCGATGCCAGGCGGACGTTCTGGCCGCGGCGGCCGATGGCCAGCGACAGCTGCTCGTCCGGCACCACGACTTCGATCCGCTCGGCATCCTCGTCGAGAACGACCTTGGCGACTTCAGCCGGCTGCAGGGCGTTGACGATGAACGAAGCCGGATCCTGGCTCCAGGGAATGATGTCGATCTTCTCGCCCTGAAGCTCGCCGACGACGGCCTGGACGCGGGAACCGCGCATACCGACGCAGGCGCCGACCGGATCGATGGAGCTATCGTTGGAGATGACGGCGATCTTGGCGCGCGAGCCCGGATCGCGGGCAACCGACTTGATCTGGATGATGCCGTCGTAGATTTCCGGCACTTCCATAGTGAACAGCTTCACCATGAACTGCGGGTGGGTACGCGACAGGAAGATCTGCGGGCCGCGCTGCTCACGGCGCACATCGTAGACATAGGCACGGACGCGGTCGCCATAGCGCATGTTCTCGCGCGGGATCATCTCGTCGCGGCGAATGATGCCTTCGCCACGGCCGAGGTCGACGATGACGTTGCCGTATTCGACGCGCTTGACGGTGCCGTTGACGATCTCGCCGACGCGGTCCTTGAATTCGTCGAACTGCCGGTCACGCTCGGCCTCGCGAACCTTCTGCACGATCACCTGCTTGGCCGACTGGGCAGCGATGCGGCCAAAATCCATCGGCGGCAGCGGGTCGGCGATGAAGTCGCCGATCTTGGCGTCGACGTTGCGGTCGCGCGCCAGCTCCAGCGGGATCTGCGTCGTGTAGTCTTCCGCCACTTCGACCACTTCCAGAAGACGCTGCAGGCGGATTTCGCCGGTCTTCGAGTTGATGTCGGCGCGGATATTGCTCTCGGTGCCGTAGCGCGAGCGTGCGGCCTTCTGGATCGCATCGGCCATGGCGGCCAGCACGATTTCGCGGTCGATGACCTTTTCGCGCGCCACTGCATCTGCAATCTGCAGAAGTTCTAGCCGGTTAGCACTCACTGCCATTGTCGTCGGTCTCCGTAGATCGAATTTCGGTGTCCCGGGGTGCGGGACAGGAAAAAGGTTCAGTCTTCGTCTTCGATTTCGTCTTCGATTTCGTCGTTCTGGTTGGCGGCCTCGGCCTTCGCCAGCTTGTCGGCGCGCAACGCATCACGAATAAGGTCGTCCGTCAGGATCAGCTTTGCCTCGGCGAGCGCCGAATAGGGAACCGTGACGCGCGGATCCTCGCCGTTTGCCGGCTGGTCACGTTCGAGCGTCACGCCGTCTTCGCTGGTCTCGACGATCTTGCCGCGGAAGCGCTTGCGCCCGTCGACCAGCACCGATGTTTCGCACTTGACCAGATGCCCGGACCAGCGGACGAAATCCGACTTGCGCACCATCGGCCGGTCGATGCCCGGCGACGATACTTCCAGATGATACTCCCGATCGATGGGATCTTCCACATCAAGAACGGGCGAGATGGCGACGGACACTGCTTCGCAGCCTTCGACATTCATCGTCCCGTCGTTGCGCTCGCACATGATCTGCAGCGTCATGCCGTTCTGGTTGAGGAGCCGAACCCGTACGAGACGGAAATCCATGGCATCGAGCGTCGGCTCGATGATTTCAGCGACCCTGAGGTCGAGGCCGGTCTCAACGATAAGACGCGGTTCCTTCACATTGTCCTGCATAAGCTCTTCCGGCGCAGTCGCCGCATGCGGCGAACATCCTGGTGGTCGATCGCCTAACAAAAAAGAGCGGGTCCTTGCGGGCCCACTCTTCATCTGCCGATCAAGAATATGCTGTTCATATACACTTTTGGACCCGCTATTGCAAGGGCTCCGGCTTTCCGCCTCCTGGCGCCGCTTTTCGGCTTGCCGATCCCGACGGCACGACTAGTTTAGAACCATATCATGATTCACTGAGAGGTTTACCGTGCCACAGCGGGTCTCCCCTCTGGCGCCGTTCCGTCACCAGACCTTCCGCACCATCTGGATTGCCAGCATTTCATCCAACTTCGGCGGGCTCATCCAGGCCGTCGGCGCCGCGTGGATGATGACCGCGATTTCCAGTTCGGAGAACATGGTGGCGCTCGTCCAGTCGTCCACGGCGCTGCCGATCATGCTGTTCTCGCTGATCGCAGGCGCGCTCGCCGACAACTACAACCGGCGGACCATCATGCTGACCGCCCAGGGCTTCATGCTGGCGGTGTCGCTGCTGTTGACGGTGTTTGCCTTCTTCGGCCTGCTCAGCCCCTGGCTGCTGCTGACCTTCACCTTTTTCATCGGCTGCGGAACGGCACTCAACAATCCGTCGTGGCAGGCCTCCGTCGGCGATCTCGTTCCGCGTGAGGTGCTGCCGGCCGCGGTTACGCTGAACAGCGTCGGCTTCAACATCACCCGCAGCCTCGGCCCGGCGGTCGGCGGCGCCATCGTTGCCGCATTCGGCGCAGCGGCCGCCTTCGCCGTCAACGCCTGCAGCTATCTGGCGCTGATCTTCGCGCTGTTCCGCTGGAAGCTGGAGACGCCCGACAGCAAGCTGCCGCGGGAAACCATGGCGCGCGCCTTGTCGGCCGGCTTCGGCTATGTCGCCATGTCGCCGAAATTGCTCAACGTGCTGTTCCGGGCGCTGCTCTTCGGCCTTTCGGCAAGCGCCATCCTGGCGCTTCTGCCGCTCGTGGCGCGCGACCTCGTGGCCGGTGGACCGCTCACCTATGGCGTGATGCTCGGCGCCTTCGGGGTTGGCGCGGTCGGCGGCGCGATGCTGAATGCCCGGCTGCGGGAGATGTTCTCAAGCGAAATGATCGTCCGCATCTCGTTCATCGGATTTGCCGCCAGTTCCGTCGTCGCCTCGCTCTCCAGTTCAACCTGGATGACGGCTCTGGTGCTGCTGGTGCCGGGCGCCTGCTGGGTGCTTGCGCTGTCGCTGTTCAACACCACGGTGCAGCTCTCGACGCCTCGCTGGGTTGTCGGTCGGGCGCTGTCCTTCTATCAGACCGCGGCTTTCGGCGGCATCGCCGTCGGCAGCTGGGTCTGGGGATACCTCGCGGAGGAATACGGCGTTTCCACCTCGCTGATGCTGGCAAGCCTGGTCATGGTGCTCGGCGCCGCAGTCGGTTGGAAGCTCTGGCTGCCGTCGCTCGAGACGCTGAACCTCGACCCCGCCAACACCTTCCGCGAGCCTTCGCTGCGCCTCGACCTGCAGCCGCGCAGCGGGCCGATC
Source organism: Rhizobium sp. SAFR-030 (assembly GCF_059415005.1). Classification (NCBI taxonomy): domain Bacteria; kingdom Pseudomonadati; phylum Pseudomonadota; class Alphaproteobacteria; order Hyphomicrobiales; family Rhizobiaceae; genus Rhizobium; species Rhizobium sp. SAFR-030. Next base: position 76,067 of record NZ_JBPFDO010000005.1, read on the forward strand.
GTGCTGCTTATCGACTACACGATCCACGAGGAGAACGTGGCCGAGTTCCTGACGCTGATGTCGGAGCGCCGCCGTATCCGCATCCGCGATGGCGCGCGGCAGTGGGCGCTGATGCGCGACCTGGAGAACCCGGACATCTGGACGGAAACTTACCACACCGCCACCTGGGCAGACTATGTGCGCCACAACCAGCGGCGCACGCAGGCCGATGCAGAGGTCTGGAAGCGGATCCGCGAGCTGCATGCGGGAGGCGAAGGGCCGCGCGTCCACCGGATGATCGAGCGCCAGGCCATACCGCCGCATGATGCGCTCGACGACGTGTTTCACAAGACGTCGCTCGATCTTCACCATTGAGGACCCGCCGATGACGCGTGTCTGCGCCACCGTGCTGGGCTCCAAGCTATCGCTGTGAAGGCTGCTACCGCAGCCGGGCCTTCAGGCTTTCGTCCGGGAAGCAGGTGGCCGCGAGCCCGTTCTTCGCCTGCCAGTCGCCGAGAGACCGGCGCGTCTTGAAGCCGGCCAGCCCGTCAGCCTTGCCGACGTCGTAACCCTTCGCCTGCAGAGCCTTCTGCATAGACTGGACATCTGACCGAAGCATCTTGCCGACAGCGCCCCACTGGCCCTGGAAGGAGCCCGCTCCATGAGCGATGCGATCGGCAAGGTTGCCGATGAACAGCGCGTAGAGATCGGAGTTGTTGTATTCCTTGAGCACGTAGAAGTTCGGCGTCACCAGGAATTCCGGGCCGTGGCGGCCGGCCGGCACCAGCATCATCCCGTCCGACTTTGCCTCGTTGGCCGGAAAAGCCTTGCCGCCGACGCGCTCGATGCCGGTCGCAGCCCATGCCGAAAGCGGCTTGGCGAGGTCAGGTCCTTCCTGCGCGCAGGAGACGCTGGCGGGAATGGTCACCTCGAAGCCCCAATCGCGGCCACGCTGCCAGCCTTTCAAAGCTAGGTAGTGGGCGATCGAAGCCAGGGTGTCCGGCACCGAATCCCAGATGTCCGCACGTCCGTCGCCGTCGAAGTCGACCGCATATTTGGCATAGCTCGACGGCATGAACTGCGGCTGCCCCAGGGCTCCTGCCCAGGACCCCATCATCCGCGAGGCCGAGATGTCACCGTGCTGGATGATCCGCAGCGCATCGATAAGCTCGGTGCGGAACATCTCCTTGCGAGTCGACATGAAGGCCTTCGTTGCCAGCACGTCGATCGCCGGGTAGGGCAGCTTCGCCCGGCCGTAACCGGATTCGCGACCCCAGACGGCCAGCACGATCGCACCTGGCACGCCATAGGCCTGCTCGATCTTGCGCAGCGTCGCGGCATGCGTGGCGGCAAGCGTCCGGCCGCTGGCGGCCAGACCCTGCAGGCGCTGTTCGGAAAAATAGGCGCCGGGGGAGGAAAACTCCGCCTGGCTCTGGTCGCGCTCCTTCGGCGGTGTGGTTCCCGGCGGCACGAGATCCGGCAGATCCCAATAGAGCCTGATGCCGTTCAGCGCGGCGGAAATGGTCGCGGCGGAAACGCCGGCCTTTTGCGCTTCCGGGGTGATCTCCCGGGTCAGCCAGGTTCGGAACTGTGCCTCCACTTCGGATTTCGACGGGGCAGCAGAAGCTGGAAGGCCAAGCGACAGGATGAATGCCGTCGCTGCCGCGAGAAGAAGGGGGGCTTTTCTCATCGCATCAGCTCCTCAGATCGCGGTTCGGGCACGAAGCGCCGCCGTCAGCGTTCCTTCGTCCAGATAGTCGAGCTCGCCGCCCACCGGCACGCCATGAGCAAGCCGGGTGATCTTGACCGGCAGGTCGGTCAGCCGGTCGGTAATGTAGTGGGCCGTTGCCTGGCCTTCGACCGTCGCGTTGACAGCAAGGATGAGCTCGCGGATGCCGCCCTCGCTCACCCGGTCGATCAGCCCCTTGATGTTGAGGTCGTCGGGCCCGACGCCGTCGAGCGGTGATAGTGTACCCCCGAGGACATGATAGGCGGCACTCATCGCTCCGGCGCGCTCCAGCGCCCAGAGATCGGAGACGTCTTCGACGACGATGATCATCGACTGATCGCGCCGCTCGTCGGTGCAGACCGTGCAGGGATCGACAGTGTCGACATTGCCGCAATGCGAGCAGATCTTCACCTTGTCGTAGGCCTCGCCCATCGCATGCGACAGCGGGCCCATCAGCTGTTCGCGCCTCTTGATGAGGTGCAAAGCTGCCCGGCGCGCCGACCGGGGCCCGAGACCCGGCACCTTTGCCAGCAGCTGGATGAGTTTTTCGATTTCTGGACCGGTAACGCGTTTTGCCATGCGCCGCTTTTAGACCATATGGTTGCGGAACGGAATCAACAGTTAAGGCTCCTCGCATGAAAGTCAGCGCCATCTGCATCGGCAATGCCGAGAAGCTGCCGGGCAAGAGCTTCAAGACAGGCATCAACAAGCAGCCGGTGTCGTCGGCGGTGCTTGTCGACACCGAAGGTCTGCTGGGTGATGCGGTCTGCAATCGCAAATACCATGGCGGACCGGACCAGGCGGTTCTCCTCGAAGGCAGTCTCACCCTGGACTGGTGGGCGCAGCAGCTCGGCAGGGACCTGCCGCCGGGAACGTTCGGCGAGAACCTCGTCATCGACGGGCTGGACAATCGCGATGTCGCCGCCGGCGACCGCTTCCATGTGGGGGAGGTGGTCTTGGAAGCAAGCTGCGCCCGCAGTCCGTGCAACACCTTCGCGGTGAAGATGGGTGATCCGACCTTCGTCAAGACCTATTTCAGAGGCGGGCGGCCCGGCATCTATTGCCGCGTCATCGAAACGGGTGCCGTTTCCGTCGGCGATCCGGTCCGTCATGAACTCTACGGAGGCGACCGCGTAAGCATTGCCGAAATGCTGGCCGCTGTCGGAAAAACGCTGACGGATGCCGAGAAGGCCCGGTTCCTCGCCGCCCCGATCGGCAGCCGCTGGAGGCCGACCTTCGCAAGCTAGCGGGCGCGATCGCAACTGCGGCACCTGCCATCTTCAGAGAGCAAGGATCAAAGCGCACGATAGTTCATGCGCTTTGATCGGATCTCAGCCGGCTATCAGAATGGCAGCTTCATGCCGGGAGGAATGGGAAGTCCGGCCGTCAGCTCGCGGGTTTTTTCCGCGGCAATCGTCTCGGCCTTGTCCTTGGCGTCCTTGTGAGCGGCGATGATCAGGTCCTCGAGGATCTCCACCTCGTTTTCCTTGAACAGCGACGGGTCCACCTTCAGGCCGAGCATCTCGCCCTTGCCGTTCAGTCGCACCGTTACCAGTCCGCCGCCGGCCTTGCCCTCGACGTCGAGCGCGGCGATCTCCGCCTGCATCGTCTCCATCTTGGCCTGCATTTCCTTGACCTTGCCCATCATTCCCATGATGTCGCGCATCGGGCGGCTCCTTCTTCTTCTCGTTAGAATTCGATGTCGTCGCCCGGAAGAATGTCTCCCTCGGCGGTTTCCATGGCCGCCGGCAACGGCGCTTCCTCGGCGGCCTCGTCCTCTTCACTGACGCGGATCCGCACATCGGTGACCTTCGCGCCTGGGAACTGGGCAAGAATCGCCGCCACGTCGGGATCGGCACGGGCATCCGTCAGCCGCGCCTCGCGGGCGGAATTGTCGGCCTCGATGAGGGTCGGCTCGCCGGCCTCCTTGCTGAGGCTGACGATCCAGTGGATGCCTGTCCATTCCTTCAGCTTGACGCCGAGCTCTCCCGGCAGCGTTCCAGGCGCGCCGTCGGTCATCCGCATATCGAGCCGGCCGGGTTCGATCTTCACCAGCCGGACGAAGTTGCGCACCAGCGCCTTCAGCTTGGCGTCACGGTTCTTGGTGCAGAGATCGGCGATATCCATCAGCGACCTGACGGGGACCTTCGGCTGTGGAGCTTCCTGCGTCCGCGCCTCGGTCACGCCGACGACTGACGGCTGAGGCTGAGATGACGGCACTGCATGCAGCATCGTCGTTGGCTGAGCCTGTGGCGCGCGGGAAGGCATGGCGACGTCGATAGAGCGGGCCGTTGCGGAAGCCTGTCCCGAACCATTGCCGCCGAGGCTTGCCCGCGCGCCGCCGTTGCCGGATGGCGACGGTGCGGCCGACTGGACGCTGCCTTCGCCGCCATTCAACAGATCGGCAACGCGGCGTGCGGCATCCTCCGGCGAAGGCAGGTGTGCCGCGTGCGTCAGGCGGATCAGCACCATTTCGGCGGCACCGGCCGGGCGGGACGAATTCTCGGCTTCCGGAATGCCCTTCAGCAGCATCTGCCAGATGCGCGACAGCGTGCTGACTGCGACCGACCCGGCGAACTCGGCGCCGCGCAACCGTTCCACTTCGCTGAGCGACGGATCGTCGGCGGCATCCGGGATATACTTGATGCGGGTGACCAGGTGGGTGAAGTCAGCAAGATCCGTCAGCACCACCACCGGATTGGCACCTGCTTCGTACTGGCCGGTGAACTCCTGCAGGGCAGCGGTCACGTCGCCGCTGACGATGTTGGCGAAGAGGTCAACGATGCGCGCCCGGTCGGCAAGGCCGAGCATGCTGCGCACGGTGTCCACCTGCACATGCCCGCCGCCATGCGCGATCGCCTGGTCGAGCAGCGACAGGCCGTCGCGCGCCGAACCTTCCGCGGCACGGGCAACCATTGCCAGCGCCTCGGGTTCGAAGGGAATGCCTTCCTTGCCAAGGATGGTGGAGAACAGGCCGACCAGATCGGCGGCGCTGATGCGGCGCAGGTCGAACCGCTGGCACCGCGACAAGACCGTGATCGGCACCTTGCGGATCTCGGTCGTCGCGAAGATGAACTTGACGTGCTCCGGCGGCTCCTCGAGCGTCTTCAGGAGGCCGTTGAAGGCCTGCGTCGAGAGCATGTGCACTTCGTCGATGATGTAGACCTTGTAGCGCGCCGAAACCGGCCGGTAGCGCACCTGCTCGATGATCTCGCGGATGTCGTCGATGCCGGTATGCGAGGCGGCATCCATCTCGATCACGTCGACGTGCCGGCCTTCCATGATCGCCTGGCAATGCTCGCCGGGGATGCGCAGGTCGATCGTCGGTCTATCGATCTCGTGGGTCTTGTAGTTGAGCGCGCGCGCCAGGATGCGGGCCGTGGTCGTCTTGCCGACGCCGCGCACGCCGGTCAGCATGTAGGCCTGGGCGATGCGGCCGGTCTCGAACGCGTTGGTCAGCGTGCGGACCATCGGCTCCTGACCGACCATCAGATCTGAGAAATCCTTAGGCCGATATTTGCGCGCCAGCACGCGGTAGCCGGAGGCTCCCGTCGCGCCGTTTCCCGAAATTGTCGGCAAGGTGTCGCTCATGAAGTCCGCCAGCCTTAAGGGCCGTTCCAGCCTTCAACCAGCCTATGGACTGGACCGGACGCTGACCAAGGAAAAATGAGGTGGGAGGCTGGCACGGCGACCCGTGCCTGGCTCGTTAGGGCTGCTTCCTTCCGGACCTGACCCGGTTGGCGAGTGGCTCGTCCACCACCAACCTCCCGGCGTCACATATCGACAATTCGAGAACCAAATGCAAGCCAAGCCGGCAAAAAACTGCTAGCCCTTATGAAAATTAGGAGGGTGTCGTGAGTGAGTTTCAACTGGATGCGCGGCTGGCCAGGGATTCCGATCTGGTGACCGTGCTTGGCCTTTGCCAGCTGCGAATTCTCCACGACAGCCGCTGGCCCTGGCTGATGCTGGTGCCGCAGCGGGCCGGCAAGACGGAGGTCTTCGAACTGCAGCCGCTCGACCAGGCCTTGCTGACCTTCGAGACCAATCTCGTCGCCGAGGCGCTGAAGAAGGTCACCAACGCGCGAAAGATCAACATCGGCGCGCTGGGGAATGTCGTCTCGCAGCTGCACGTGCATGTTGTGGCGCGCAACGAGGGTGATCCGAACTGGCCCGGGCCGATCTGGGGCCACGGTTCTGCCACAGCCTACGACGAAAACGCCAGGAAGGCCTTTCTGAAAACACTGAGTGAAGCCCTCTCATCATGACACTTGCCCTGTTCGATACCGCTGCACCTCACGAGGAGGCGAGCCGCCTCACAGCCTTCTCCGGCAACCGTCTGGATCGCGATGCCGAGCATCGCGGCGATGATTGCATCGAAACGGCGCTCCAGCATCCGGGCGCCCATGTCCTGGTCTCTGCCGCCGGCAAGCTCGTGCTGAAGCACGACGAGCAGGTGCTCGATGCGCTGTTTGCTCCGCATGAACTGGCCGGGCTGCATCCGCAGATGGATACGCTGATCCTGCTCGGCTACCGGCCGAACGGCGAGCCGCGGCTGGCGGTCAACGTCGCCCTGCAGGCAGAGGAACTGGCGACCCATTTCAAGATCACCGAAGCCCGCTCCGCCTTCCGCGACGGGCTGCTGGACGAGGAGACGTTGGGCGAGGTGGCGCAGGCGCTGAGCCTGCTGCACTGGAACGCCGCCAACAGGTTCTGCGGCAAGTGCGGCACGCCGACCGAAAGCCAACTCGGCGGCTATAAGCGCATCTGCCCCGCCTGCGGCCACATGATGTTCCCGCGCACGGATCCGGTGGTGATCATGCTGACGGTCGACGTCGCACGCGATCGCGTCCTGCTCGGCCGTAGTCACCACTTCACACCGGGCATGTATTCCACGCTTGCCGGCTTCCTGGAGCCGGGCGAAACCATTGAGGATGCCGTCCGGCGCGAGACGCTGGAGGAAAGCGGCATCCGTGCAGGCCGCGTCCGCTACCACGCCTCGCAGCCCTGGCCGATGCCGCATTCGCTGATGATCGGTTGCTTTGCCGAGGCGCTGTCGGAGGAGATTTCGGTGGACACGCAGGAGCTTGCCGATTGCCGCTGGTTCACCCGATCAGAGGTGGAGACCATGCTCGACGCGGATCCGGCCAGCGAAGGACCGTTCGCGCCGCCTGGGGGCGCGATCGCCCACCGGCTGATGCGTGACTGGGTCGAGTGGCCGCGCTGATCAGGCGTGCTGCCTTCGGGTGAATTCACGCACCGCAAGCGATACGCCGGCGATCTGCAGCAGGCAGCCGGCAGCTTCCGAGACCGTCGGCCACCGCCCGTCGAGCGACAGGCCGAAGATCAGCCCGAACACCGTCTCCGCGACGATGAGTTGGGCCGTGAGGGCAAGCGGCAGGCGGTGCGAGGCGATGCTCCAGCACCAGGTGGCGAGCCAAGAGGCGGCCATGCCGAGCACCAGTGCCCAGAGCAGGAAATGCGTGAGCACCTCAGTCGGTACAGTCCGGTAGGCGTCCGAGGAGAACGGGATCAGTAGCAGCGAGCCTGCCAGCGCCCCAAATCCGTGCAGCGTCGTCCAGTCGAGCGCGCTGGGCGGGTTCTCGGCGCGCATCAGCCGGGAATTGACGATACCGTAGATGACCCAGACCAGAAGTGCTGCGACGGCGCAGCCGGCTCCCGCCAGCATCATCCGCTGGCCTTCGACATCCAGCTTGGCCACCAGCTCGACATTGACGATGAGGATGCCGGCACCGATCATCAGGAGCGGCGCGGCAAGCCGTTTCCAGCCGATCGTCCGCTCGATGAGGTTGGCGATAGCCGGCAGAACCACCGGCGTCACGCCGATGATCAGCGGCGGCACAACCGGTCCGGCAAGCAGGACTGCCTGCGAGGCGAGTACGAAATAGCCGACATAGCCGATGACGCCGAGCGCCATGCCGACGAATGCCCGCCGTATGCCGATACCGCGCAGCCGGAAGCGCGGATGCAGCATGGTGATCAGGCAGGTCAGCCCGAAGATCGCATAGCGGGCAATGGTGATGTCGAACAGCGAAAAGGGCTGGACCAGCCGCGCCGCGACGAAGGTAAGCCCCCAGAGGGCGCCCGTCAGCAAGCCGGCGAGAATTCCGATGAACATGCCGGACATCCTTGTGATGCCTTCGCCCCGACGACCGAGGGCGATGAATGCCCCGACGCCGCCGCCCGGGACGAGAGAGGAGGGCTAGTTGCCGTTCAGCGCACCGCGCATCGGGTGGCCGGGATAGACGCCGAGGATGCGGACTTTTTCCGAAAAGAACTGCAGCTCCTCCAGCGCCCGACGCACCGGGGCATCCTCGGGATGTCCCTGGATGTCGGCATAGAACTGCGTGGCGGTGAACGTCCCGCCAATCTGGTAGCTTTCCAGCTTCGTCATGTTGATGCCGTTGGTCGCAAAACCGCCGAGCGCCTTGTACAGGGCTGCCGGGATATTGCGGACATTGAAGACGAAGGTGGTAACGACCACGTCCGCGCCGCCTGTTCTCGGCGTCCAGCTTTCGTCCCGCGACAGGACAACGAAGCGGGTGACGTTCTGCTCGGAGTCCTCGACATTCTCCTGCAGGATGTCGAGACCGTAGAGGCCGGCGGCCAGCCGCGGCGCAAGTGCCGCCATCGAGCGGTCTCCGCGTTCTGCGACCAGCTTCGCGGCGCCGGCCGTATCACCCGCGACAACGGCCTTCCAGCCGTTCGAGCGAATGATCTTGCGGCACTGGCCGAGTGCATGGATATGGCTGTGCACGGTGCGGATCTCGTCCCGTCCGACGCCCGGCAGCACCATCAGCTGGAAGCGGATCGGCATGAAATATTCGCCGACAATGTGCAGCTTCGATTCCGGCAGCAGGTGGTGGATATCAGCCACGCGGCCGGCAAGCGTATTTTCGATCGGGATCATAGCCAGGTCCGCCTCGCCGCTCTCCAGTGCCGTGAAGGCATCCTCGAAGGTCGGGCAGGGCAGCGGATCCATGGCCGGGAACATGTCCCGGCTGGCCATGTCGGAGTTTGCGCCATAATCGCCCTGGAAGGCGATGCGATTGGTCGGGGAAGCCATGGGGGATGTCCGTCAGAGGGAGCGGCCGGCGAGGAGCGCGCGAGCCTTTTCGAGGTCGGCCGGAGTATCGACGCCGAGCGGAACGGTGTCAATGATCTCGACATCGATGCGCATGCCCGCCTCGAGTGCCCGCAGTTGTTCCAGCGATTCACGCTTCTCGAGCACCGACGGTGCAAGCGACACGAAGCGTTCCAGCGCGCGGCGCCGATAGGTGTAGAGGCCGATGTGGTGATAGAGCGGGCCCTCGCCATGCGGAGCCGTCGCCCGGGTGAAGTAGAGCGCCCGCATCCGGGTGTCCGAGAGCGGCGAGCCTACGACCTTGACGATGTGCGGCAGGGTCTTGTCGGCCTCGTTGTCGATGACGACGGAAAGCGTCGCGATATCCACGGAAGGGTCTTGCATGGGACGCAGCGAAGCGAGCACGGCGGCCGGGTCGATGGTCGGCAGGTCGCCCTGAATATTGACGACGAACTCGCTCCTGCCATCGGGATCGGCGGACTGCAGCGCCTCGTGGATGCGATCCGAGCCAGACTGGTGATCCTGACGGGTCATGACGACATCGAAGCCTTCGTTCTTCACCACGTCGAAGACGCGCTGGTCGTCGACGGCAACAACGATACGGCCGACATCCGCCTCGCGTGCGCGACGCGCCACCTGGACGATCATCGGCGCCCCGCAGATGTCTGCAAGCGGTTTTCCGGGCAGGCGCGTCGAGGCCATGCGGGCAGGAATGAGAACGATCGTTCTGTCGAAATCCGGATTGCGCATGGAAGGCCTCGCTCGGCCCTGAGGATGGCAAAAGGTCTCAGGGGGGATCATGTGAATAAGGTTGCACCGGTTCCGCAAAAGACATAGCTTTCGGCGAATTTCAAGGTGGGACGCCTGTGATTCCGGCGGGTGGGCCGGCGGGCGGCAAGGAGCTTTTGGCGGATGAATTCCTATACGAACATGGCTGTGGGGGCCTTGCTCAGCACTGTCTTTGTGATGATGTCGGTTTCGATCGCGTCCGAGGGCCTCTTCCATTCGGAAGCGCCGGAGAAGCCGGGCTTCGCGATCGTTGCCGAAGAAGCTCCAAGCGAAGGTGGCGCTGCTGCAGCCACTGCGGCCGCAGTGCCGATCGCCCAGCTTCTCGCTACGGCCGACGCCAAGGCCGGCGAAGCTGTCTTCAAGAAATGCGCGAGCTGTCACTCCGCCGATCCCAGCAGCCCCAACAAGGTCGGACCCGGCCTCTGGGGCGTGGTCAATCGGCCTCTCGCATCGCATGCCGCCTTCGGCTACTCGGCAGCCATGAAGGACTTCTCCAAGGGTGGGTCCGTCGTCTGGGACTTCGAACACTTGAACCACTTTCTCACGGCGCCGAAGTCCTACATTCCGGGCACGGCCATGGGTTTCGCCGGCCTGAAGAAGGACGACGAGCGCGCCAACCTGATCGCTTATCTGCGGTCTTTGGCGGAGAGCCCGGTTCCGCTGCCGGATCCGGCAGCCGCGCCAGCCCCGGCGACCAACTGATTTCTCGCAAAATAAGAAAAGGCCCGGCTCGTCCGGGCCTTTTTGTTTGGCCCGCTCAGTTCAGAAGCCAGGCCCAGAAGCTTACCGAGATGACGCCGAAGATCGTCGTGATGCTGATCACCGATGCGGCAAGGCTGCTGCCGGACTGGAAGCGGGTGGCAATGATCCAGGCGTTGATCCCGGTTGGTACCGACGAGGTCAGCACCATGGCCGACGTCCAGGCGGGCGAGAGCCCGAGCAGCTTGGCGAGCGAAAACACGGCTGCCGGCAGGAGCAGCAGCTTGAGCACCGCCATCACCGCCGCCAGCGAAAGATTGCCGCGCACCGGATACTTGCGCAGCGTCATGCCGAGCGAGATCAGGGCCGCTGCCGCCGTCGTGCTGGCAATCTGGTCGACGACGCTCTTCACCACCACCGGCAGGGCACCGAGGCCGCTCAGATTGTAGATGAGGCCGGCGCAGAGGGCGATCACCAGCGGGTTACGCGCCAGGTTCGCTCCCACCTGGCGCAGAATGGCGCCGAGCCTCCGGCGCCCGCCGCCGTCGACCTTTGAGGCGGCGTGCTCCATCAGGATCGTGCCGGCGATCATCATCAGCGGCAGGTGGATGGCGAGCAGGATGGAGATCGCAACGATGCCGTCATTGCCGACCGACCGGCCGACCAGCGGCAGGCCGATGAAGACGTTGTTGGCGAAGGCCGACGACATGCCTGCAATGACGCCGATCTTCGCGTCGCGCTGGAAGAACCGTCGTGCCACGAGGTGCCCGGCCGTCCAGGTGATCGCGACGCCGCCGAAATAGGCGATCCACAGGCGAAACGGGGAAGCACCCTCGAAATGCGCCTCGGCAAGCGTACGGAATACCAGTGTCGGGAGGGCGATCTTGAAGACGAATTCGGCGATCGCGTCTCCCGCCTTCTCCTCCATGAGGCCGGTTCGTGAGACCATCCATCCGATGAGGATGAGCAGGAAAACGGGGGCGACGTTGACGAAAACGGCTGACACGCGGAAGTCTTTCCAAGAGAGGAGAGGTTCCGTTTAAATCCTTTGGCGGGGATATGAAAGCGCTATGGCGTCCGGGCGCGTCAATCGCCAGACAGGGATTGTCGCAGCTGGAACTTACCGACAGATGACGGACTGTGTTGTCGACCGCCCGCGCCCCGATGGCATCGGCACGCTCTCTGCCAGTTCATCCGTGGTCTGAAGAGCGTTCCGATAATCGAGCATCTAGCAAGGCTCGATGACGAAAGCATGACGGCGGCGGCTGGGACTGCCTTTTTGCTTTTCTTCGATCTCGAAATCTTTAAGACGGGATTGCCTTACAACCTTCGAAGATTGAGAGCTCAATGAGCAAGTTCGACGTCCTGACCATCGGCAACGCCATCGTCGACATCCTGTCGCGGTGCGAGGATCGCTTCCTCGATGAGAACGGCATCATCAAGGGTGCGATGAACCTCATCGATGCCGATCGTGCGGAACTGCTGTACTCGCTGATGGGGCCCGCACACGAGGCGTCCGGCGGCAGCGCCGGCAATACGGCCGCCGGCGTGGCAAATTTCGGCGCCCGCGCGGCCTACTTCGGCAAGGTGGCCGAGGACGAGCTTGGCAAGATCTTCCAGCACGACATTCGCGCCCAGGGCGTTCACTACCAGACGCTTCCCGACGGGACGGTGCCGCCGACCGCACGCTCGATGATCTTCATCACGCCCGACGGCGAACGCTCGATGAACACCTATCTCGGCGCCTGTGTCGATCTCGGGCCGGAGCATGTCGAGCCGCAGATCGTCGCCGATTCCAAGGTCACCTATTTCGAAGGCTATCTGTGGGATCCGCCGCGTGCCAAGGAAGCCATTCGCGAATGTGCCCGCATCGCCCACGAGAATGGCCGCGAAGTGTCGATGACGCTATCGGACTCCTTCTGCGTCGACCGCTACCGTGACGAGTTTCTCGATCTGATGCGATCCGGCACTGTCGACATCGTCTTTGCCAACAAGCAGGAAGCGCTGGCACTGTACCAGACGGATGATTTCGAGGCGGCGCTGACCCAGATCGCTGCCGACTGCAAGCTGGCGGCGGTGACGCTGAGCGAGGATGGGGCTGTCATCGTGCGCGGCGAAGAGCGCATCAAGGTCGATGCCCTGAAGATCGATAACGTGGTCGACTCGACCGGCGCCGGCGACCTGTTTGCCTCGGGCTTCCTAGTTGGCTACACCGCCGGCAAGTCGCTCGACGTCTGCGGCAGGCTGGGTTGCCTTGCGGCAGGCATCGTCATCCAGCAGATCGGCCCGCGTCCGATGGCATCGTTGAAGGCTGCGGGAGAAGCGGCAGGCCTTATTTGAAGGCCTCGCCGGGGTAAGCGCCCCAGATCTCGCCCTGGTTCACCCAGCCTTGCACGGAGCCGGCTTCCGACCGGCACCATGTGCCGTTGCATTCCTTAATGCGAACGATGACGCCCGGCTCCAGCTTGGCCAGCAACTGGCCGGAAGACTGCGGATCACGCCTGACGTTGACGAACACGTCCTGCCCCTTGCCGCGCATCCAGGGGGCAGCGACGGCTGTCCTTTCGCCGGACAGCAGGGCCTGGTTCACCCAGCCTTCCGTGCCCTCCGCATCGCGGATACGCCGCCAGTTGTCGTATTCCTGGATGATTTCGACCGGCAGCCCTTCCTTCATATACATCCACGAGACGGCGTAGTCCGTGCTCGGGCCGACGCGGATGTTGACGCGCCGGGACTTGAGGCTGACGAAGCGTGGCAGCGGCAGGCCGCTGGCGCCCTTCGCTGCGCTTTGCGCAAAAACGGGGCTCTGATCGGCGACTGCGCCTACAAGTACGGACGAGACAGCCAGAAGGATAGCAAAGCGGGAAATACGGGGAAAGCGGCGCATGGGTCTTCTCTTCGATGTCGCCAGACGTGAGACCACCCGGACCTTCCGGCTGCCTGCAGCGGCCCGCCGCCACGAGGTTTCGTTTGTCTTCGCCGGTGGGTCTGGTAGAAAACGCCTGATCCGTCGAATGTCGCCGATCTTGGTTAACGACTTCTCAACACGCGTCGAAGGACACCCATGACCGCCAGGAAAAAGCCCAGGGTCTACATCACCCGCAAGCTGCCGGACGCCGTCGAAACCCGGATGCGCGAACTCTTCGACGCGGAACTCAACATTAACGACGTGCCGCGGACGCATGATCAACTGGCCGAAGCGATGCGCACTTGCGAGGTTCTGGTGCCAAGCGTCACCGATCGAATCGACGCGGCGGTCATCGAGGCTGCCGGCCCGCAGCTGAAGCTGATTGCCAGCTTCTCCAACGGCGTGGATCACATCGACGTCGACGCCGCGGCCCGCAAGGGGATCACGGTTACCAACACTCCGAATGTCCTCACCGAAGATACCGCCGACATGACCATGGTGCTGATCTTCGCCGTCCTGCGCCGGTTGATCGAGGGCTCGCGGGTGCTGACGGAACAGCCGGGCAGCTGGGCTGGCTGGTCGCCGACATGGATGCTTGGCCGGCGCATCGGCGGCAAGCGGATCGGCATCGTCGGCATGGGACGGATCGGAACGGCGGTCGCCCGCCGCGCCAAGGCATTCGGCCTGTCCATCCACTATCACAACCGCAGCCGCGTCAATCCGGCAACGGAAGAAGAGCTGGAGGCCACCTACTGGGACAGCCTCGACCAGATGCTGGCGCGCGTCGACATCGTGTCGGTCAACTGCCCGTCGACACCGGCGACCTTCCATCTCTTGTCCGCGCGACGACTGGCGTTGATGCAGCCCTCGAGCATCATCGTCAACACCGCCCGCGGCGACATCATCGACGAAGCGGCGCTGATCCAGCTGCTGCGCGACGGCAAGATTGCCGGTGCCGGGCTCGACGTGTTTTCCAACGAACCTCTCGTCAACCCGAAGCTCCTGAAGCTTGCCAGCGCGGGCAAGGCGGTTCTGCTGCCGCACATGGGATCGGCGACCATCGAGGGCCGCATCGACATGGGCGACAAGGTGATCATCAACATCCGCACCTTCTTCGACGGCCACCGTCCGCCGAACCGGGTTCTCCCGGGCCGCTCCTGAGAGATTTGCTCCGGCCGCATCGATCCAGGTTCCATCGCCTGCCGTAGAAGTCTTCAGATCAACTGGAGGCCACTCTATGAACAGGGCTCTTTTCTCGATGACGATGGGGCTGACGATGCTGGCGATGACGCATACCGCGCACGCAGCGGACCTGGCTCTCGAACGGTATTTTTCCGGCAAGACGCAGGCGACGGGCTCGTTCAGCGCGATCAACGGCGTCAGGCGAGAGTTCACCGTCGCGCTGACGGGCCGCTGGAACGGCAAGGTCCTGACGCTGCGCGAGGACTTCCACTATTCCGATGGAGAGCGCGACACCAAAACCTGGCGCTTCACCAAGACCGGCAAAGGACGCTACACCGGCACGCGCGAGGATGTGGTCGGCTCGACCAACGTCGTCATCGAGGGCAAGGTCGCCCGCTTCAACTATGTCGTCGATCTCGGCACGCCGGCCAAGCCGAACCGGGTGCATTTCTACGATCGGATGGAGTTGCAGGCGGACGGGAGCCTCGTCAACACGGCGCTGGTCACCAAGTTCCTCTTCCCGGTTGCCCGGTCCAAGGTCGTCTTCAGCCGCTGACCAGTGGCTTGCGCATCTCGATGAAGGTCGTGCGCGCATAACCGGCATGCGCGCCGTCGGCACTCCAGGCGAACCCCCAGCTGGCGAAGGTCGACTGGTTGGCGGTAAGTTCGATGCGCGTCTCCAGCCGCAATTCCGGCAGGTCCCGCCGTCTTGCCTCCATCTCCGCTGCATTGACCAGCAGGCGGCCGATGCCTCTGCCCTGCGCCTGCGGCAGGACGGCAAGCTTGCCGATATAGAGGCTCTGCGGCGGCTCCGGCTTGCAGAACACGCAGCCGAGCATTTGCCCTTCGTCCTGCGCCAGATGGACAATCTCCTCCAACGCCTTCTCTTTCAGCAACGCCGGCGTCAGGCGGTGGACGGACGACGGCGGATCGATCACGCCGTCCATCGAGGCAAACGAAGACATGATGAGCGACAGCAACCCGTCCCAGTCATCGAAGGCCGGATCGATCGGCGTGATGGTGACCACGGTCAGGCCTTCCCGCGGCGGCGGTAGCGGATGGTGTTGAAGGACGCGGCCAGGCCGTCATAGCTGAGCAGGCGGCCGACGAGCGGCTCGCCAATGCCGGTAATCAGCTTGATCGCCTCCATCGCCATCAGCGTGCCGATGACGCCGGTGAGCGCCCCGATGACGCCGGTCTGGGCGCAGTCGGGAAGCAGGCCTTGCGGCGGCTTGACCGGGAAGAGGTCGCGATAGGTCGGGTTGAGCCGACCTTCACCGTCTTCCGCGTAAGGCATCAGCACCGTGACGGTTCCATCGAAACGGCCGACAGCGCCGGTCACCAGCGGCAATCGCGCCGCTTCTGCGGCCTCAGCCGAGGCGTAACGGGTGTCGAAGTTGTCAGACCCGTCGATGACGAGGTCGAAGCGCGGAAGATGCATCGCCGCAAACGTCGCATCGAAGCGTTCCTCGAAACGCAGCGTCCGCACATGCGGATTGAGCCGCGCGATCGTCTCTGCCGCGCTCTGCGTCTTCATCTCGCCGATCGTGCCGGTGTCGTGGATCACCTGGCGCTGGAGGTTGGAGAGTGAAACCCGGTCGTCGTCGACAAGCCCCAGCGTTCCGACGCCGGCTGCCGCGAGATAATGCAGGACCGGCGCGCCGAGGCCGCCAGCGCCGATCACCAGAACGCGCGCCGCCTTCAGCTTCTGCTGGCCGCTGCCGCCGACTTCCGGCAGCAGGATGTGGCGTTTGTAGCGTTCGATCTCGTCCGGGTTCAGTGGGTCCATGGGGTCAAGTCCAGCATCGAGAGAGGAACGGGATCAGGCCACGACCTTGCCATGGCTGACGGTGAAGAATTGCGCGCGCGCGCCGAGCGCCGAGAACATCGCCTGGTCGGTGCCGGTCATGAAGGCCTGGCCGCCCAGCCCATCGACGAGGTCGAACAATGCTGCGCGCCGCCCTTCGTCCAGGTGCGCGGCGATCTCGTCGAGAAGCAGCACCGGGGCGTGACCGGTCATGTCGGCCGTCAGACGCGCATGGGCAAGCACCAGACCCACCAGCAGCGCCTTCTGTTCGCCGGTCGAACAGCGGGCGGCGTCCATGTCCTTCTCCCGGTGGCGGACCAGAAGATCCACCCGGTGCGGCCCGGCCAGCGTGCGGCCGGCGGCAGCGTCACGGTAGCGACTGTCACGCAGTCCAATCACGTATTCTTCCTCCAGTTCGGCAAATGGTCTGCCGTCGCGGTCGTCGAGGAAGCCGGATAGGGCCAGATCGGGGGAGGGGAAGGCAGTCTCGCCGCTGCGTGCCACAAGCGCCGAGAGAAGCCCCAGCATTTCGATCCGGGCCGCGGCCATGGCGATCCCGAGTTCTGCCATCTGCACCTCGATGCCCGACAGCCAGCTGGGATCGAAGCGACCTTCCGACAGCAGCCGGTTGCGGCTGCGCATGGCGCGCTCGTAGTCGGCCGCCCGCCGACCATGGGCGGGATCGAGCGACAGGACCAGCCGGTCGAGGAAACGTCGGCGGTCCGACGAGCCGCCGGTGAACAGCCCGTCCATCGCCGGCGTCAGCCACAGGACGCTGAGGTGGTCGGTGAGTTCCTCCACCGAGCGGACGGTGGTGCCGTTCAGCCGCAGGCGGCGGACATTGCTGTCCTCGCCGCCATCGATGCCAGTTCCGATTGCCACGTCGCCATCGCGCCCGTCGACGTGTGCAAAGACCGAAAATCCGCCGCTCGCTCCGACGCGGGTGACGTCCGACAGCACTGCCCGTCGCAGGCCACGCCCTGGCGACAGGAAGGACACCGCTTCAAGGAGATTGGTCTTGCCGGATCCGTTATCGCCTGTCAGCACCACATGCCGGTCGTCGAGCGACAGCGCGGCTTCCGCATAATTGCGGAAATCGGTCAGGTTGAGCCGGGATATCGAAGTCTTCTGCGCCATGGACCTTCGCGTTTCGCCAGGCTCAGCAGCTAATGCGTTGCGCCGCGGATGGCAAGCACGGAGCTGTCGGGCTTCCGCATCGGGCACTCGTCGCCGTCAGGATCCGCGACAGGCCGATGCTGACGGAACTCTCGGTCATGGTTGTTGTTCTCCCGCCTGGAGCAGACGTGGATACGGGTCATGAGCAATGAGCGAGACCTGACACAGGAGGAGGCCCGCGCAGATCATGCGCGGATGCTGCGCTTCCTCGGCGTGAATGCCGCTTTCGGTATGGTGCTGGGCTTCTCGATGGCGGCCCTGATGGCATGGTTGGACGTGGCGGGCCTGGGCTCCCGGATCGCCCGGTCGCAGACACCGGTCCTCGCGTTCATCCTGCTTTGCGCGCCATTGTCCTCGACCTTTGCAGGTGCGTTGACGGCTTCGGCCATCATGATGCTGCCCGACAGGCGCAGGCACAGAGACTGACGCGGGCGAAGCGACCCGCTTCCCAAGGAAGCGCGCCTGCAGTAGGAAGGCCCCATGTCCCAGAACCCTCATCCAGCCGAACCGAATTCTAGCGCTGCCGACCGCATTCTCGCGCTGGAGGAAACCGTCGCCTACCAGGCGCGGACGATCGATGAGCTGTCCGAACAGCTGGCCGAGCAATGGAAGGTTGTGGAACAGACGCGCGCCAAGCTCGACCGGCTGACGGAGCGCTTCCTCTCACTGGAAGAGACCTCGCTCGACGCGCCGGCAAATACCCGTCCGCCGCATTACTGAGAGACACATTCGATGATGATGGCGTCCGCTGGCGACGTGGTCGGCTTCTGGAAGGAGGCAGGACCGGACAAGTGGTTCAAGAAGGACGTCCAGTTCGACGCCCTTTTCCACGAGACTTTCCGGGAGCTGCATCTGGCGGCGGCCCGTCAGGATCTGGCCTTCTGGCTCGATGACGCCGAGAGCAGCCTGGCACTGACGCTTCTGCTCGACCAGTTTCCACGCAACTGCTTCCGGGGCACGGCACACATGTATGCGACCGACCCTTTGGCGCGTCACTACGCGCGTCTGATGCTCGACAAGGGGTGGGATTGCCAGGTCGAGGAGGCGCTGCGGATCTTCTTCTACCTGCCGTTCATGCATTCCGAAGATCTGGACGACCAGGATCTTTGCTGCCGGCGTTGCGAACCGCTCGGTGCGGATCTGCTGAAGCACGCCGTCGAGCATCGCGAGATCATCCAGCGCTTCGGACGCTTTCCGCATCGCAACGACATACTGCTGCGCACGACGACGCCCGGGGAGCAGGCATTTCTGGCGGCCGGCGGCTTTTCCGGCTGATCCGGACAGCAAAACGCCGCCAGTCAGATGACGGCGGCGTTTCTTCATCCACAGTTCGGCAGACAATTCAGCTGTCGAAGAATTCCTTCATCCGGGCAAAGAAGCCCGTGGATTCGGGATTGTTGTCCTTCGACGACAGCTGCTCGAACTCCTGCAGCAGCTCGCGCTGTCGCTTGCTCAGCTTCTGCGGCGTCTCGATCTGGATCTGGATATAGAGATCGCCCGTCTGCGACGACCGCAGCACCGGCATTCCCTTGCCCTTCAGTCGGAACTGCTTGCCCGGCTGGGTGCCTTCCGGCACCGTGACGCGTGACTTGGTGCCGTCGAGCGTCGCCACGTCGAACGTGCCGCCGAGCGCTGCCGTCGTCATCGAGATCGGCACGCTGCAGTAGAGATCGGCGCCATCGCGCTGGAAGAACTCGTGCGGTTTGACCGACAGGAAGATGTAGAGATCGCCGGCCGGACCGCCGCGAGCCCCGGCTTCGCCTTCGCCCTGCAGCCGAATGCGGGTGCCGTCCTCGATGCCCGACGGAATGTTCACGGACAGCGAGCGCTCCTCGGTGATGCGACCCTGGCCGTGGCACTTGGAGCAGGGGTCAGGGATGATCTGACCGCGGCCGTGACAGGTCGGACAGGTGCGTTCGACCGAGAAGAAGCCCTGGCTGGCGCGCACCCGGCCGGAACCCTGACAGGTACCGCAGGTCTTCGGCTGCGTGCCCGGCTTGGCGCCCGATCCGGAGCAGACGTCGCAGGTCACGGCCGTCGGCACGCGGATCTGCGCGGTCTTGCCGACATAGGCCTCTTCCAGAGAGATCTCCATGTTGTAGCGAAGATCGGCACCGCGTTCGCGGCCGCCGGACGAACGCCTTGCGCGTCCGCCGCCCATCATCTCGCCGAAGATGTCTTCGAAGATGTCGGAGAAACCACCGGCACCCTGGCCGCCCCCGCCAAAGCCTTGGCCTCCGCCCATGCCACCCTGTTCGAAGGCTGCATGACCGAAACGGTCGTAGGCCGCCCGCTTCTGGGGATCCTTCAAGGCCTCATAGGCCTCGCCGATTTCCTTGAACTTCTTCTCGGCTTCTTGATCGCCAGGATTCTTGTCCGGGTGAAACTTCATTGCGAGCTTGCGGAAGGCGCTTTTCAGCTCCTTCTCGTCAGCGGTCCTGCCGACACCCAGTGTTTCGTAATAGTCAGCTTTTGCCATGAAGGTAATGGTCCCGAAAAGGTTCCGGCTGCACGAGGCAGCCGGAGGTCAACGCATTTACACGGATACGAGCGAGACGCGCCTCAGGCCGACTTCTTGTCGTCCTTGATTTCCTCGTAGTCGGCATCAACGACGCCGTCTTCGGGCTTGCCGCCTTCAGCACCGGCTTCCGCCTGCTGCGCTTCGTAGATCGCCTGGCCGAGCTTCATGGACACTTCCATCAGCGTCTGCGTCTTCGCCTGGATGTCGTCGGCATCCGGCTCGGAAGCTTCGATAGCCGTCTTCAGGCTGGCGATGGCATCCTCGATCGCCTTGCGGTCGGTCTCGGTGACCTTGTCGCCGTATTCGGCCAGCGACTTTTCGCTCGAGTGAACGAGGCTTTCTGCCTGGTTCTTGGCTTCAACGCCGGCACGACGCTTCTTGTCGGACTCGGCATTCGCCTCGGCGTCCTTGACCATCTTCTCGATGTCGGCGTCGGACAGACCACCAGATGCCTGGATGCGGATCTGCTGTTCCTTGCCGGTGCCCTTGTCCTTGGCCGAGACCTGGACGATGCCGTTGGCGTCGATGTCGAACGTCACTTCGATCTGCGGCATGCCGCGCGGCGACGGCGGCAGGCCGACGAGGTCGAACTGGCCGAGCAGCTTGTTGTCAGCTGCCATTTCGCGCTCGCCCTGGCTGACGCGGATGGTCACGGCCTGCTGGTTGTCTTCAGCGGTCGAGAACACCTGGCTCTTCTTCGTCGGGATCGTCGTGTTGCGGTCGATCAGGCGGGTGAACACGCCGCCGAGCGTTTCGATGCCGAGCGACAGCGGGGTCACGTCGAGCAGCAGCACGTCCTTGACGTCGCCCTGCAGAACGCCGGCCTGGATGGCAGCGCCAAGTGCGACGACTTCATCCGGGTTGACGCCCTTGTGCGGCTCCTTGCCGAACAGCTGCTTGACGACTTCCTGAACCTTCGGCATGCGGCTCATGCCACCGACGAGAACGACTTCGTCGATCTCGGCTGCGGTGACGCCGGCATCCTTGAGGGCTGCCTTGCACGGTGCCATCGTCCGCTGAACCAGGTCGTCGACCAGGCTTTCGAACTTGGCGCGGGTCAGCTTCATCGTCAGGTGCTTCGGACCGGAAGCATCGGCAGTGATGAACGGCAGGTTGATTTCGGTCTGCTGCGACGAGGACAGTTCGATCTTCGCCTTTTCAGCAGCTTCCTTGAGACGCTGCAGGGCAAGCTTGTCGCCCTTCAGGTCAATGCCCTGGTCCTTCTTGAACTCAGCTGCGAGGTATTCGACGAGACGCATGTCGAAGTCTTCACCGCCGAGGAAGGTGTCGCCGTTGGTCGACTTCACTTCGAAGACGCCGTCGCCGATTTCGAGAACCGAGATATCGAAGGTGCCGCCGCCAAGGTCGTAGACGGCGATGGTCTTGCCGTCCTTCTTGTCGAGGCCGTAGGCGAGGGCCGCAGCCGTCGGCTCGTTGATGATGCGCAGGACTTCGAGGCCGGCAATGCGACCTGCGTCCTTGGTGGCCTGACGCTGGGCGTCGTTGAAGTAGGCCGGAACGGTGATGACGGCCTTTTCGACCTTTTCGCCGAGATAGGCTTCCGCGGTTTCCTTCATCTTCTGAAGGATCATCGCCGAAATCTGCGACGGCGAGTAGCCCTTGCCGTTGGCGGTGACCCAGGCGTCGCCATTGTCGCCGCGCGTGATCTCGAAGGGCACCAGGCCCTTGTCCTTCTCGACGGTCGGATCTTCGTAGCGGCGGCCGATCAGGCGCTTGACGGCGAACAGCGTGTTCGTCGGGTTGGTAACGGCCTGACGCTTTGCCGGCTGGCCGACGAGGCGCTCGCCGTCATCGCTGAATGCCACCATCGACGGCGTGGTGCGCGCGCCTTCGGCATTTTCGATAACCCGTGCGTCCTTGCCGTCCATGACGGCGACGCAGGAGTTGGTTGTGCCAAGGTCGATGCCAATTACTTTTGCCATGTTCTTCTCTCTCCTTAAAGCGAACTGTCGGAACCCCGTATCAAGGCATTTCCCTGACAGTTCCTCGACTGGGATGGTGCGCAGCATGGGCTGCTGTCATGCGGCGTATATAAGGACCGGTTTTTCCGACTGCAAGGCGATAAGAGGTCCGCCGCAGAGCAAAAAAATCAGCCGTTGTCGGACTGCGGCGCGTGGAACTCACTGCCCCATGATGACGTCGAGCAGGGTGCTCTGCCGCGAGTACCGGCGCGGCGCCTGCTCGCCGACGTCAGCGGGAGGGACCGGCCCGCCTCCGACATCGGCCGGCGGCAGGGGCTGGTCGTAGTCTTCATCGTATTCCGGCTCGCTGCCGCGCCCGTTCGCCTGATCGTACGGCCCGCGGTAATCGCGATAGTCGCGCACACCTGCGGCGGGGGGATCGTTGATCGGCGGCATGCGCTGCGCAGCTTGCGGAACGGCTGCCGTCGGCTGCGGTGCCGTTGGGTGCTGGGCCGTCGGATGTTGTGCCGGCGCCTGAGGGGCGGCCGGATAGGCGTTTTCCGGCGCATCGCCGTGGAAGACACCGGAGATCAGGTCGCCGATCGACGGCTCGCCGACAGGTGCCGCCGGCTGCGCGGGAAGCACGCCGACGCCATAGAGCGGGGTCGGGCGATAACCGTCGAGCGCCGCGGTCATGTATTCCTTCCAGGCCTTGGCGGGTAGGCCGCCGCCGGTCACCTTCTTCATCGGTGTGCCGTCGTCGTTCCCGAACCAGATGCCGGTGGTGAGTGTGCTGGTGTAGCCGACGAACACCGCGTCGCGGAACGACTGTGTGGTGCCGGTCTTGCCGGCCGCCTGCCAGTCGGCAAGCCGTGCCGCCTTGCCGGTTCCTTCCACGAGAACGCGGTTCATCATGCCGTTCATGCTGGCAACGATCTGCTCGCTCAGCACCCGTGGCGGGTTGGAGAAATCGGCATCGTAAAGCACCTTGCCGTCGTTGTCGGTGATCCGCGTCACCAGATGCGGCGTTGCTTTCAGTCCGCCGTTCATGAAGGGCGCGTAGGCCGAGGTCAGTTCGACGAGCGAGACCTCCGAGGTGCCGAGCGCGATCGAGGCGTTCGGCTGCAACTCACTGTCGATGCCCAGCCGGTGGGCCATGGCGATGACGTTGCTCGGTCCCACCTGGACGACCAGCTGCGCCGCAATGGTATTGAGCGAATGGGTGAGCGCCGTGGAAACGGTGACATTGCCACGGTACTTCTGCTCGTAGTTTTCCGGTGTCCAGTTGCCGATCTTCACCGGCCCGTCGACCATCACCGTGTCTGGCCGATATCCGGCCTCCAGGGCTGCAGCATAGACGAAGGGCTTGAAGGCGGAGCCCGGCTGACGCTTTGCCTTGAAGGCGCGGTTGAACTGGCTTTCGGTGTAGTCGCGGCCGCCAACGACGGCGCGGATCGCCCCGGTGGCATCGACGGATACCAGTGCCGCCTGCGAGGCGTTGAGCTTTCCGCCTTCCTTCTTCAGCACATCGGTCAGCGCCTTTTCGGCATCCTGCTCGAGCCTCAGGTCCAGCGTCGTCTGCACGGTAACGTCGGTCTTGACGTCGCCGATCAGCGACTTGACCTCGTCCATCACCATGTCGGCAGCATAGTGTTCGGCGCCAGACCAGTAGCTGCGCGCCTTGGCCGGCGGCTGCGCCATGGCGGTCTTCGCCTCTTCGGCGGTGACATAGCCTTCCTGGCGCATGGCGCCGAGCACCACCTGAGCACGGGCTTCGGCAGCCTGCGGATCACGGGCAGGCGAAAGGCGGGTCGGCGCCTTCAGCAGCCCGGCAAGCGTCGCGGCCTCCTGAAGGTTCACATCGCGCGCGGATTTCTTGAAGTAACGCTGCGAGGCGGCCTCGACGCCATAGGCATTCGACCCGAAGAACATCCGGTTCAGATACATTGCCAGGATCTGGTCCTTGGTGAACTTGTGCTCCAGCCAGAAGGACAGCAGCACTTCCTGGATCTTGCGCTCGAACGTCCGGTCCGGCGACAGGAACAGGTTCTTGGCAAGCTGCTGGGTGATCGTCGATCCACCCTGGATGCTCTGGCCGGTGAGATTGTTGACGAACGCACGCGCCAGGCCGAGAGGATCGACGCCGAAGTGCGAGTAGAAGCGGCGGTCCTCGATCGCCATCACCGCCTGGGGGATGAACGGCGACATTTCCTCGAGCGCCACCGCCTCGCCGCCGGTGGTGCCGCGGTTGGCAAGCAGGGTGCCGTCGAGCGCGGTGATCTTGACGTTGGGTGGCCGGTTCGGAATGTTCCAGGAGCTGGCGCTCGGCATCTGCGCGCCGAAATAGAGCACCAGCCCGCCAACGCCGATGGCGCCCCAGATGCCGAGCACGATGCACCAATAGACGAGCGATCGGATGGCGCCGAAGAAGCTGCCGCCCTCTCGGCGTCCGCGCCTGGCGCGCGAGGCGCGAGCCGCCGGCTTCGCCTGCTCGTCGTCGACCGTCTGCCGGGACGTCCTGCCCGTTCGACCCCCGACAATCCGTTCGGCGGCATCGATGCGGACTTCGTCTTCTTGCCGATCCCCGCCGAAGGACGGTTCGACGCGATGGCGCGATCTGTTTCCCGATGCCATGTGTTCCGGTGATGCTCCCCAGCCGTCTTGCGAATGCTCGTATCTGCTATAGCGGCAAGCGACGCGTGTCTCCGTTGAGGAGGTCATGAGCGTCCGAGCCGTCCGCTGTGATCCCGATGAAGGTTAAATGCGGCGATTTAAGGAGTCGTTAGGATAGCGATCCACGCCGCCTACCGAATGGCAGGAGCGGGTTTATCTTCTGCGCAAGCGCGCTCGATGGAACATTTCGGCCTCTTGTTTGGTAGTCCAAGCGTCGGCACCCTAATTTTAAGTGGATACTAAATAACGTGACTGGAATAAGACTTGCCACGCTCGCGCCATGAAATAAATCTAGTCGCTGGGGGTGGATTACGAAGATGGCGGAGAACAAGCTGTCGGAGATGGAGGGATTGGTGCCAACACAAGTTGTGAGACGTCCGGTAAATCCAGACCAGTTGTCATTGCTGCAGCAGGTCTTCGATGCCGCCTGCGCCGAGCATCAGATCAACAAGGCAAGCGCCGATGGTGAAGCGCTCGCCCTCATCCTGGTCAACTCGCTGCAGAAGGGCATGAGCGAGAAGGAGGCACTCGCCTCGCTGGCCGAAGCTCTCGCGCATAGCCGCTGAGCCTCTCCTCGCCACAACAGTCCTGACGCTTGCCACGCCGTCTCTGGAACCTATTGCGACTTCGCAAGTTGATGGCCGTCACATCACCACACAGCGATAGTCGAGGAGACCGCAATGGTAGAATCCGTAGGATCGCCGGAAAGCCACGAACAGAGAGCCGCCCAGGAAGCTTCCGAGGCGATGAAGGCCGAGATTTCTTCGCTGCGCGCAGAAATCGAAAGCATCCGCTCGACGATGTCGGATTTCGGTGCCGAAACCTATGAGACGGTGAAGCGCCGCGCTGGCGATGCAGCCGTCTACGTCCAGGAAGAAGCCACCTCGATGGCCGGCGTCATCCGCGAACACCCCGCGACTGCGACGACACTGATGACGCTGATCGGCGGCATCGGCTTCGCGATCGGCTATCTGGTGGCATCCGCTTCGGCCTCTGCCGAACAGCGGCAGGCCTGGTACCACCGTTACTACTGATCGGGATCGCCGGATCTCGGCTCCTGACAGACATCGATCCAGGTGGCGGCCGTCAGTGCCGCCATTTTTTCTGGAGCAATGCGCACCGCCGCATTGATGGCGCCTGCAGCAGGCACGACGAGTGGCCAGCGTCTCAGCGACACATCGCAATAGATGGCAAGCGGTTCGGCCAGTCCGAACGGGCAGACCCCGCCGATTGGATGGCTGGTCCGCTCAACCACTTCTTCCGCCGAAAGCATGCGTGGCTTTGCCCCAAACGCATCGCGGAATTTCCGATTGTCGAGCCGGCTGTTGCCCGATGTCACCAGTAGCATGATCGTGTCACCGGCCCGCAGGCAGATGGTCTTGGCGATCTGATCAGGGTCGACCTGGTGGGCTGCGGCAGCCAAAGCGACCGTGGCCGAGCTTTCTTTGGTTTCGATCACCTCGATGTCAGCGGCATGCGCGGCGAAGAAGGCTTTGACGGATGACAGGCTCATGCGGGCAAGACTAGCCACGCGAGGTGACGGCGGCAAGTCCCGCCGATAGGAACCGGACGCTCCAAGAGCTATGCGTTTTTCGCAGTGCTGCGCTGCGAAATTCTGTCTGTTTTTTAAGCGTGCCTCAGCTATAGTCAAATCATCGCAAGACGCACTCCTCCTCCCAGTGTCTTGCGAGGGGACCAGCAACACCTCCTCCTCCCGGTTGCTGGTCAGTTTTAGAAGCCCGGCGCACCTCCTCCCGCGCCGGGCTTCTTGCTTTTCGGCGTCCAGACACCATCCTCGAAAGCCTGTCCGACGTATCAGGCTTGCGGATGTTGGGGTTGCAGCTGTAGCCAACCCAGTTCTGCTCCGTCTTGACACGATTCAGGCTCGACGCTAGGTCATGCCAATCGCTATTTGTTTGACGACGGTACTACGGCACATGCCGACGACGACCCATCCTTCAAATACGAAATCCGCGCTCCGTGCTGGTCATGGAGCAGAGTCAACGTTGCGATCGAAAGGACATCGTAATGGCTACCGGTACTGTAAAGTGGTTCAACGCAACCAAGGGCTTCGGCTTCATCCAGCCTGACGACGGCGCACAGGACGTCTTCGTTCACATCTCGGCTGTAGAGCGCGCCGGCATGGGCAGCCTCAACGACGGCCAGAAGGTTTCCTACGAGCTGGTTTCGGACAAGCGTTCGGGCCGCATGTCGGCGGACAACCTGCGTTCGGCCTGAGCCTTCGCGACATCCTGCTGAAAAGATTGATGGCGCCCTTGCAAACGCGGGGCGCCATTCCCATTTCTTGGATCAAGCGGCACGATCGCAGCGCCCGCTCCGAGCAACATCTGTTGCGCCGTAGGCCAATGACGGGACATCTTAACCGGATGTTAACCTTGCTGGCAGACGATGGACTTGTAAGCGAAGGCTGAGAAGCCGCAGCGATCGAAATGCCGGACCCGTTTCGTGTTTGACCACGGATGTACTGGCAGGTGGAAACGGGTATGAAAGGTCGGGCTTAGTCCCGGCCTTTTTGTTTTTGCGGCTCTCTCTCTGAGGCATGTCAGTCAGGTGAGCCTGCGCCTGCTCCACGGTTGGTGGCGCAGGCGCGTTGAGGCAGCGTCAGAGCGCTGCGAGGATCCGGATCCACGAGCGGATGCCCTTGTGGAACGAGTTGAGGTCGTACTTCTCGTTCGGCGAATGGATACGATCGTCGATCAGCCCGTAGCCGACGAGCAGCGAGTCCATGCCGAGGTAGGTCTGGAAGTCGCCGACGATCGGGATCGAGCCACCCATGCCGACCACCACCGCGGGCTTCGGCCATTCATCGGAAAGCGCCGCCTTGGCCTTGGTCAGGACCGGCGAATCATAGGCGAGCTGGATCGCGGGCGAGCCGCCGTGCTCATGAAACTCCACACTGCAGTCGGCCGGAATGCCGGAGCGCACGTAGTTGCGGAAGCTCTCGCGGATCTTCGCCGGATCCTGTTCCCCGACAAGCCGGAAGGAGACCTTGGCCGAGGCCTTGGCAGCGATGACCGTCTTGAAGCCTTCGCCGGTATAACCGCCCCAGATGCCGTTCACTTCGCAGGTCGGCCGAGCCCAGGTCAGCTCGAGGACGGAACGACCCTTCTCACCGGAAGGCTGCGACAGTCCCACCTCGCCGAGGAAGCTTTCGGCGGAGCGGCCGAGATTGTCCCAGCTTGCCTTGATGTTCTGCGGCGTCTCCTCGACGCCGTCATAGAAGCCGTCGAGCGTGACGCGGCCTGTCTCGTCGCGCAGGCCGGCGAGGATGCTCGCGAGGATGTGGATCGGGTTTGCGGCAGCGCCGCCGAACAGGCCGGAATGTAGGTCACGGTCGGCTGCGGTGATCGTTATCTCCTCGCCGACCAAGCCGCGCAGCGTTGCGGCGATTGCCGGCGTTTCTGCGTCCCACATGCTGGTATCGCAGACGAGCGCGTACTCCGCCTTCAGTTCTGCGGCATTGGCTTCGAGGAAAGGCTTCAGCGACGGCGAACCGGATTCTTCCTCGCCTTCGAACAGGATGGTGATTCTCACCGGCAGGCTGCCGTTGATTTCCTTGTAGGCGCGGCAGGCTTCGACGAAGGTCATCAACTGGCCCTTGTCGTCGGAGGTGCCGCGGCCGGTGATAACCTTGCGCCCTTCGCCGATATCCTTGATCTTCGGGTCGAACGGATCATTTTCCCACAGCGACAGCGGATCGACCGGCTGCACGTCGTAATGGCCGTAGAAGAGGACGTGCGGGGCATCGGACGAAGCCGCATTGTGATGTGCCACCACCATCGGATGACCGGGCGTGTCCCGCAGCGAGGCGGTAAAGCCGAGCTCGTTGAGGGTCGACACCAGCCATTCGCCAGCCTCGCGGCACTCGGCCTTGTAGGCCGGATCTGTGGAAATGGACTGGATGCGCACCAGCTCGAACAGGCGGTCGAGGCTGGACGTGAGATTGCGGTCGGCCTGCTCGAGGACGGAAGTTAGGTCGGTCATCAGGGGATCTGCCTTGCGGATGATAGGATAGGCCTCAACCTAAACCCTTTCGGCTGGCGAGGGAAACCGCGAAATCCGGATTTTGCGCTTCCTTGAAACCGGCGAACTTAGGGCGGGTCGAGGTTCTTGGCATTGGAAGCTGCCTTGCGAAGATACTCCTTCAGCAATTCCTGCTCGAACAGCCGGAAACCGGCAAACACCTCGGCATCCGCCTGCGCCGCGGCTTCCGTCGCCACGCGTTCCAGATCGCGGCCGCGCTCGGTCAGCTCGATGATCTGCGCCCGCCGGTCCTTTGGGTGCGGCTTGCGGGCAATCAGTCCATCGCGCTCCATGCGCGCCAACGTATTGGCAAGCGTCGCCTGCTCCACTTCCAGACGATCGAGAAGCTGTCTCTGCGTCAGCCCGTCCTGATGCCAAAGCGAAAGAAGGACGGGAAACTGGCCGGGCGAGAAGCCGAGCGCGGCGGCCCGCTTGTGCAGCGCGCGCGCCAAGGTCTTCGTCAGGCGGCTGGCGAGATAGAGGAGGGAATCCGAGCGTTCAAAGCCCATGTAACGACATCCCTTGCCGTTGCGGTTGAAGGCGCAGTCCCCCGCGTTGTCGCTGGTCTCGTCGAGGCTGCCAGCGAGAGAACAAGATGTGCGGATGCCTGAGCCGAAGCTGCATAGCACTCTATCGATTATCGAACTGTTGGGGAAGCGGCCTGGGCTGCGAGCTGAACGGCCAGATGAAAACCGCCACGGCCCGGGAGGGGGGAAGGCCGTGGCGGTGATGGAAGGACAAAGGCCCGGAGAGGGGGTGAGGCCTTTGCCCAGGTCTGGCGCGGCGGGGGACAGGCCAGCAACCAGACGACGGCGTGATCAATCGCCGATGGATCGGAAATGGCCCCACTGGCTGGGGTTTTCAAGACATCTGAAAATTACAAAGCGGTAACGTTACGGTGAAGATCCCAGGGAGACTTGGCACGCGTCGACGGTCGCCGGGGCCAGCTCAAACCCTGGAATTCACTGGCCGCGCGATGCTGGCGGATGGACCTTTGCCGCGCGCCGCGCTATCCATCGCCCATGAAAAATGGCGATCACCTTTTCCTCGTCGACGGCTCCGGTTTCATCTTCCGGGCGTTCCATGCCCTGCCTCCGCTGACGCGCAAATCGGACGGCCTGCCGATCGGTGCCGTCTCCGGCTTCTGCAACATGCTGTGGAAGCTGCTGACCAACGCCCGCGACACGAATGTCGGCGTCACGCCAAGCCATTTCGCGGTGATCTTCGACTACTCCTCGAAGACCTTCCGCAAGGAGCTCTTTGAAGACTACAAGGCCAACCGGTCGGCGCCGCCGGAAGAGCTGGTGCCGCAGTTCAGCCTGATCCGCCAGGCGACGCGCGCCTTCAACCTGCCGTGCATCGAAACCGATGGTTTCGAAGCGGACGACATCATCGCCACCTATGCCAGAGCCGCCGAAGCGATCGGTGCCGACGTCACCATCATCTCCTCCGACAAGGACCTGATGCAGCTGGTGACGCCGAACGTCCACATGTACGACAGCATGAAGGACAAGCAGATCGGCATCCCGGACGTCATCGAGAAGTGGGGCGTTCCGCCGGAAAAGATGATCGACCTGCAGGCGCTGGTCGGCGATTCTGTCGACAACGTGCCCGGCATTCCGGGCATCGGTCCGAAGACCGCGGCCCAGCTGCTCGAAGAATTCGGCGATCTGGAAACGCTGCTGGCGCGTGCCGGTGAGATCAAGCAGGCCAAGCGGCGTGAAAACATCATCGCCAATGCCGAGCAGGCGCGGCTTTCGCGCCGTCTGGTCGAGTTGCGCACGGATGTGCCGCTGGACATGCCGCTCGACGCGCTGGTGCTCGAAAAGCAGGATGGCCCGAAGCTGATCGGCTTCCTCAAGGCGATGGAATTCGGCGCTCTGACGCGCCGCGTGGCGGATGCGTGTGACTGCGACGCAAGCGCCATCGAGCCGGCGGAGGTTCTGGTCGAATGGGGAACGACGGCCCATGGTCCTGACCTCGATCCCGGCGTCGAGCACAACCAGGATCTCGCCGCCCAGCCAAGCGCTCCGGTGACCTTGGCCAGGACATCCGGCAAGGCGAAAGCCTCTCTCGACGGCGGCCGTGCGGCAGACGTGGCCGCCGCCCGCCACGAAGCGTTTTCCGGTCACCCGATCGATCACAGCGGCTACGTGACGATCCGCGATATCGAGACCCTCAACACGTGGATCGCTGCGGCCCGCGACACCGGCATCGTCGCCTTCAACGCCGAAAGCACGTCGATCGACCCGATGCAGGCGGAACTTGTCGGCGTCTCGCTGGCCGTGCAGGACAATCGGACGGGTCCTGCGGCTTCGACCATCCGTGCCGCTTACGTGCCGCTCGCCCACAAGAGCGGCTCCGACGATCTGTTCAGCGAGGGCGTGAAGCTCGTCGACAACCAGGTGCCGCTGGCCCAAGGCCTTGCGGCTCTGAAGGATCTGCTGGAAGACCCGGCGGTGCTGAAGGTCGCGCAGAACCTCAAATACGACTACCTGCTGATGAAGCGGCATGGCATCACCATGCAGAGCTTCGACGATACCATGCTGATCTCCTATGTGCTGGAGGCAGGCCAGGGCAATCATGCCATGGAGCCGCTCGCCGAGCGGTGGCTGGGTCACACGCCGATCCCGCTGAAGGAAGTTGCCGGCAGCGGCAAATCGGCCGTCAAGCTCGACCTCGTCGATATCGACAAGGCGACGACGTATGCCGCTGAGGACGCCGATCTGACGCTGCGGCTATGGCTCGTTCTGAAGCCGCGGCTGGCGGCCGAAGGTCTGACGCGCGTCTACGAGCGGCTTGAACGGCCGCTGGTGCCGGTTCTGGCGCGCATGGAAGAGCGCGGCATCACCGTCGACCGCCAGATTCTGTCGAGGCTTTCCGGCGAGCTGGCGCAGAAGGCAGCAGCCTTCGAGGACGAGATCTACCAGCTTGCCGGGGAGCGCTTCAACATCGGCTCGCCAAAGCAGCTTGGCGACATCCTGTTCGGCCGCATGGGGCTTGCGGGCGGGTCGAAGACGAAGACCGGCCAGTGGTCCACGTCAGCGCAGGTGCTCGAGGATCTTGCAGCCCAGGGCGAGCCGCTGCCGCGCAAGATCGTCGACTGGCGCCAGCTGACCAAGCTCAAGTCCACCTACACCGATGCGCTGCCGGGCTACGTGCATCCTGAGACGAAGCGCGTGCATACCGGCTACTCGATGGCGGCAACCTCGACCGGGCGCCTCTCCTCGTCTGAGCCGAACCTGCAGAACATTCCGGTCCGCAATGCCGAAGGCCGCAAGATCCGCACCGCCTTCGTCTCGACGCCCGGCCACAGGCTGCTGTCGGCCGACTACAGCCAGATCGAACTGCGCGTGCTTGCCCATGTCGCCGACATCCCGCAGCTGCGCCAGGCCTTTGCCGATGGCGTGGACATCCACGCGATGACGGCATCCGAGATGTTCGGCGTTCCGGTGGATGGCATGTCGGCGGATGTGCGCCGCCGCGCCAAGACAATCAACTTCGGCATCATCTACGGCATCTCGGCCTTCGGTCTCGCCAATCAGCTGTCGATAGAGAGGTCCGAGGCGGGCGACTACATCAAGCGCTATTTCGAGCGCTTCCCGGGCATCCGCGACTATATGGAAAGCACCAAGGCATTTGCCCGCGAACATGGCTATGTCGAAACCATCTTCGGCCGCCGCGCCCACTATCCGGAAATCAAGTCGTCCAACCCGTCGGTGCGCGCGTTCAACGAGCGGGCGGCGATCAACGCGCCGATCCAAGGCTCGGCCGCCGACATCATCCGCCGGGCCATGGTACAGATCGAGCCGGCGCTGGAAAAGTCAGGCCTCGCGGAGCGTGCGCGGATGCTCTTGCAGGTGCATGACGAACTGATCTTCGAGGTCGAGGAGGATGCGATCGACGCGGCGATGCCGGTCATCGTGCGGACGATGGAGCATTCAGCGATGCCGGCGCTCGATATGCGGGTGCCGTTGAAGGTCGATGCCCGCGCCGCGCTGAACTGGGACGAAGCCCACTGATCTTGGCAAACGGATCCATGTGGTAGCAACCGCGCCGCTCGCGGCTAGGCGAGCGGCAGAAGCTCGGCGACCTTGAACGGCGATCCGCGCTCTTCCTCGACAAACAATGCAATGTGCTCGATCTTAAGCGGCTGGCCGATGAAGGGGGCGAAGCGCTCCTCGAGGATCGCCCGCATCCGCGGCTGGTCGGCGGCCTCGATCGGCCCGGTCAAGGTCATGTGGAAGCGGAACTCGTCAAAGACGTAAGGGTAGCCCCAGCGTTCCAGGTTCTCGCGCTGGCGGGCGGTGAGCCGCTCAGGCTTGCGGCGCGCCATGTCGGCCTCTGAGAGCGGGGCGCGGTAGGGTTCGAAGGCCTGAACGCAGGACGCGCCAAGCTCTGCCACGGCGTGGCACTCGCCATCCGGAACAAGAGCGAAGAACGGACCCAGCTGGGCCAGCACCAGCCTTGGGATGACGGTTGCCGAGGTCGCCCGGCAAAAGCTGCGGAACGCCTCGTGAAGCGTGTGCGCCTGCATATCGGGGGGAAGCAAGAACGGTGCCTTCAGCGTCGCGTGAAAGCCGTAGCGGCGCGGTTCCGCCGTTGCCGTCAGCCATTGATCGTGGGCGAGATCGGTCTGCGGGACTGAAATCGATGGCTTCGCGTCATCGAAAGCATTGCGTCCAAGCCAGATTGCAGCGGCGCTGGTCAGCGGATGTGCTTCGGGTGGAGTGAAATAGACGGCGTAACGCATGCGAAATGTCACCTGATTGAAGCGCCGCAGCCGGGTTCAGCCCTGTCGGCGACCTGTCTGCGAGGCAGCGACAGCTAAGCTGCGATCATGACATCGACGTGTCAGCTCAGCCGGATGTGATGGGTCTTCAAGAGGGGATGCAACGAAATTGATACTCGCTGCGTTGACCGCTCGTAAAAGGAGACAGGATCATGGACGCAACCGTTATCTTCACCACCTTCATTTCGATCTTTGCCGCCAGCGGCGTTCTCACGGCCTACTGGTACGCCAAGTAGGGGATGCGCCCGGAAACGACGCGCATTCCACCGTCTTGTGCTGCTCGCCGCCTAGTGAGCGCCGGACATGTCGCCCAGCACCTGCTTGGAAGCGACGGTCGAATCGGCATTGAGCCGGTAGACCATCGGAACGCCGGTCGCGAGGTTGAGCTTGAGGATTTCCGCCTTGCTCATCCGGTCGAGGACCATCACCAGCGACCGCAGAGAGTTGCCGTGTGCGGCAACCAGAACCTTTTCGCCACGCAGCACGCGCGGCAGGATCTCCGTCAGATAGTAAGGCCAGACCCGTGCACCGGTATCGCGCAGGCTTTCGCCGCCCGGCGGCGGGATGTCGTATGAGCGGCGCCAGATGTGCACCTGTTCTTCGCCCCACTTTGCGCGCGCGTCATCCTTGTTGAGACCTGAGAGATCGCCGTAGTCGCGCTCGTTGAGCGCCACGTCGCGGATCGTTTCCAGGTCGCTCTGGCCGACCTTGTCGAGCACGATCCGGCAGGTTTCCTGCGCACGCTTAAGTTCGGACGTGAAGGCGATGTCGAACTTGATCCCGGTTGCCGCCAGGGCCACGCCGCCGGAACTCGCTTCCTGCACGCCGAGCTCGGTGAGTTCCGGGTCCTTCCAGCCGGTGAACAGGTTCTTCAGGTTCCAGTCGCTCTGACCGTGGCGAACGAGGACGAGTGTGCCGGTCATGAATTCCTCCAGGAAGGTCTATGATCTGAGAGTTAGCGGGTAAGCCCGAGCACGTCGAGCATCGAGTAGAGGCCGGGCTTTTCCGGCCGTGCCCACAGTGCGGCGGCAATCGCGCCGCGGGCGAAGATCGACCGATCGAGAGCGCTGTGGGAGAGGGTCACGAGTTCCCCTTCGCCGGCAAGGATGACCGAGTGCTCGCCGATGACCGAGCCGCCGCGCAGGGCCGCAAAGCCGATCGTGCCTTCGCTCCTGGCGCCCGTATGGCCATCGCGGACCCTCACCGCCTGGGCGGCCAGGTCGATGCCGCGCCCGGAGGCTGCGGCTTCACCCAGCAGAAGCGCCGTGCCGGAAGGCGCGTCGACCTTGTGCTTGTGGTGCATTTCCAGCACTTCGATGTCCCAGCCGCTGGCCGGAAGTGCCTTCGCGGCCTGTTCGACGAGCACGCCGAGCAGATTGACGCCGAGGCTCATATTGCCGGACTTGACCACCCGCGCATGCCGCGCGGCCGCGGCGATCTTGTCGCCGTCGGCAGTCGAGCAGCCGGTTGTGCCGATGACGTGGACAATGCGTGCCTGAGCGGCGAGTGCTGCGAATTCGACGGAGCCGGCGGGGGAGGTGAAGTCGATGACGCCTTCCGCATGCAGGAAGGCTTCCAGCGGATCGGACGTGATCGGAACGCCGACGAAGCCGGCGCCGGACAGTTCGCCTGCGTCCTTGCCGATGAATGCTGAACCTTCGCGCTCGACGGCGGCATGCAGCCTGACGCCGGGCATCTGCTGGATGACGCGGATAATCGTCTGGCCCATGCGTCCTGCGGCGCCCACGACCACCAGCTTCATGTCATGTTCGCTCATGCGGAAATTTCGGCTCCGTTCTGCGTCCCGTCAGACGGGCGTTTGAAGATTGTTCAGCCGAGCGTAAAGCCCGTCGGGGCGCCGTGCAAGCGCCTCGTGGTTACCCTCCTCGACCACCTGGCCTTCCGCCATGACGATGATCTTGTCAGCCTTGACGACGGTCGACAGGCGGTGCGCGACGACGACCACCGTGCGGCCGTTCATCGCCGTATCGAGCGCCTTCTGGACGGCGGCTTCGGACTCGTTGTCGAGCGCCGACGTCGCTTCGTCAAGCAGCAGGATCGGCGCATTGCGGACCAGTGCCCGGGCGATCGACAGCCGCTGCCGCTGGCCGCCGGACAAGGTCACGCCGTTCTCGCCAACCGGTGTTTCGTAGCCCTGCGGCTGTGCCATGATGAAGCTGTGCGCATAGGCGAGCCTCGCGGCCTCCTCCACCTCGGCATCGGTAGCTTCCGGGCGGCCGTAGCGAATGTTATCGCGGATCGTTCCCTCGAACAGGTAGGGCTGCTGCGAGACGTAGGCGAGATGACGGCGAAGCGACGACTTGGTGACCTTGGCGATGTCCTGGCCATCGATCAGGATGACGCCTTCTGCCGGATCGTAAAAACGCGGGATCAGCGATATGATCGTCGACTTGCCGGCACCCGAAGGGCCGACGAGAGCCGTCGTCTTGCCACCCTCGGCGACGATGTCGACCTGCTTCAGGATCTGGTCGCCGCCGCCGTAGCGGAAGGTCACTCCCTTGAGCTCGATGCGTGCCTCGGTGACCACCAGGTCCCGCGCATTCGGCTCTTCGCGCTGCTGCGGCTGCAGGTCCAGAAGCTCGTAGATCATCCGGGCGTTGACCACGGCGCGTTCCATCTGCACCTGCAGGCGCGCCAGTCGGCGAGCCGGGTCGTAGGCCATCAGAAGCGCCGCGACGAAGGCGAAGAAGGCACCGGGCGGTACGCCGTCGTAGATGGACCGGAAGGCGGCATAGGCCAGCACGCTGGAAATCGACAGGCCTGCGAACGTTTCGGTCAGCGGCGAGGTGCGCTCGGTCAGGCGGGCAATACGGTTCGCCCGGTTCTCGGCGGCGTCGATGATGCCGTTG
Source organism: Rhizobium sp. SAFR-030 (assembly GCF_059415005.1). Taxonomy (NCBI): domain Bacteria; kingdom Pseudomonadati; phylum Pseudomonadota; class Alphaproteobacteria; order Hyphomicrobiales; family Rhizobiaceae; genus Rhizobium; species Rhizobium sp. SAFR-030. The sequence goes on from NZ_JBPFDO010000005.1 coordinate 112,260, forward strand.
ACCTTGCGGCTGAGTTCCTTCTCCATCGTGAACGACTTGACGATGGAAATGCCCTGGATGGTTTCCTGCATGGCGCCGACGACGTGGCTGTTCAGTTCCACCGATTCCTTGGTAGCGCTGCGCAGTCGCTTCGATACGTAGCGTAGCGCATAAAGAAGCGGCGGGGCGACGCCGAAGACGATCAGCGACAGGATCGGATCCTTGCTGACCATGACGGCGATCAGTGCCACCAGCGTCAGGAAGTCGCGCGCCGTCGACGTGACGGTGAGGTTCAGCACGTCACGGATGCCGTTGACGTTCTGGCTGATCTGCGCGGCAAGATGCGCGGAGCGGGATTCGCTGTAGAAGCCGACCGACAGCGTCATCAGATGGGCATAAAGCCGGCGCTGGTACTGCGCCACGATGTTGTTGCCGATCTTCGACAGGGTGACGGCCTGGCCGTAGGTGGCAAGGCCGCGCAGCACGAAGGCGATGAAGATCGCCCCGCAGATCATCCAGACGAGATCGGCACGCTTGTTGGCGAACGCCTCGTTGACGACCGATTCCATGATCCAGGCGGTAAAGGCGGTCGACAGTGCGACCACCACCAGACAGGAGATCGCAATCGCATATCCGCCCAGGTGCTCGCGGCCGTTTTCGGCAATGATCCGCTTCAGCACGCCCGTGACGGTGCCGGAATCCACGAGGGACTTGCGCTTCTTCGCTGTGTCGACTGCGTCCAAAAAAGGTCTTCCCTTATCGGTGCGGCAAGATGGCCGCGCGTTGGGGTCTTAACCAGTCGTGCCATCTTTGGCTAGAAGCACCCTTTAGATTCCAGCCGGCTGTTGCATTACTACCCCCGCCAGCGACGTCCGTCCGTCGCCAATCCGAACTGCTCGGGCGTCCGCGCATAGGACGCCAGTCCCGCGAGTGCCGCCTGCGGATGCGTCACGATGAAGGTTGGAATCTGGCGCATCAGCGCCGTATGCGGTGCCTTGTCCTCGAACGCTGCGCGGAACTCCGGTCGCTTGAGGGCGGGGATGATCTTCTGCGAAATGCCGCCGGCCAGATAGACGCCGCCCTTGGCCATCATGATCAGCGCCATGTCGCCGGCAAGCCGGCCGAGATAGGTGACGAACAGCGTGAGGGTCTCGAACGCCTGCGGGTTGTGGCCGGACAGACCATGCGTGGTGATATCGGCCGGATCGTTGTAGATCGGTTCGATGCCGTCGGTCTTGCAGATGGCGCGGTAGAGATTGACGAGGCCGCGACCGCAGAGGATCTGCTCGCCGGCGACGCGGCCCTCGATCCGCTCGATGTTCGGAAAGATCTCGAGATCGCGCTCGCTGCGCGGACCGAGATCGACATGCCCGCCTTCGCCGGGCACCGGAAACCACATGTCGCGGGCATGCACCAGTCCGGCGACCCCGAGGCCGGTGCCGGGCCCGAGTACGACGCGCGAGGCGACCGGGGCATCGTTACGCGGACCGACCGGCATGCGGTCGTCCGGAGACAGCGACGCGATCGCCAGCGCCTGCGCCTCGAAATCGTTGATCACCAGCACGTCGCTGAAGCCCAGCTGTTCGATGAGCTGTCTCGGCCGGACGATCCAGTCGCAATTGGTCAGCGGGATCTCGTCACCCTCGATGGGTGCAGCAACAGCGAGGATTGCCGATCGCGGCTGCTTGGACGTCTTGTCGAGGACCTCCTGCTGGATGGCCTGGTCGATTGTCTCGAAATCCGCAGTGCGGACATTGGGAAACTGCTGCGGTTCGGCAAGACTGTCGGCCAGAACCCAGAACCGCGCATTCGTTCCGCCGATATCGCCAATCAGGATCGGGAAGGCCAGCGGCGCAACGCTGTGAAATTCTCTTGCCATCAAGGGGCTCCGTGCGGCGGACTTACTGGAAGTCGACGAGTTTTTCGGCCGTGGCGCGGTTCAGCGCCATCGGGATGTCATAGACGGTAGCAAGCCGCGTCAGCGCCTTGACGTCGACATCGTGCGGCAGGGGCGTGAGCGGATCGGTGAAGAAGATCAGCATGCTGACCTCGCCGGTGGCGATCATCGCGCCGATCTGCTGGTCGCCGCCCAGCGGTCCGCTCTTCAGCCGAGTGACCGAGAGGCTGGGACAGGCTTCCTGCACGCGTCCTCCCGTGGTTCCGGTGGCAACGATGCGGAAACCGGCCAGCACCTTCTCGTGGCGCTGCGCGAACTCCGCCATTTCGGCTTTCTTCTGGTCATGCGCAATGAGCGCGATGCAGGGCTTTTCCGTCACGAGACCTCGTTCCTCGGCTTCTCTCGGGAGGCTCGTTTTCTACACCGAAGGTGTTTCGCAATGGAAGGCTTTAAATCGATTTACGGCCGCAGGATCAATTTGTCGGCCGCGGTCGTGGCTCCGGCGCCGTATCCGGGAGGACCGGAACCGCAGCGGCAGCCGGCACGGCGGTCTCGGGTTCGGCCGGCGACGCCGTCATGGACGCGCGAACCGCAGAGCCGGAGCTGGAACTGGGGGCGGCCAGAACCGCGGCACAGGCCTTCGGCAGGTCCGAAACCATCACAGGCCTTGGCGGCGGCGGTGGCTTGCGATTCGGATCGGGTTTCGGCTTGGCCCAAGGCTCCGGAGTGAACCACCACGCCAGCGACTTGTCGCAGCCGTCGCCCGACGCCACCGGTGCCTGCGGTTTGCAGCTTGCGACGCCCGGCGGACAGGTGAGGCGAATGTGGAAGTGTTCGTCATGGCCGTACATTGGACGGACCTTGCCAAGATCCGAGCGGTCGCCGGTCCAGCTTTCGCAGAGCTTCTTCTTGATCGCCGGATTGACAAAAATCCGCTCGACCTGCGGATAGCTTGCAGCCGTCATCACCAGACGTGCGGACGTGCTGGTCCAGCGCCGGCTGTCGACACTCAGGAACTTGCTCTTGTCGAGCATGGAGGTGAACGGGATGGTCTCGCGCTCAGCAGGCGTGAGGCGCTTGTCTGGCATCGGCGTGAACCAGACATCCACGTCGAGGCCTACCTGATGGGACGCATGTCCCGATGCCATCGGGCCCCCACGCGGTTGCGACATGTCGCCGACCAGGATGCCGTTGCCCCAGCCAAGTCGCACCGCGTCCTGCGACAGCTGTTGCAGCGTCGCGATCGTTTGCGGCATGCCCCAGTGCCTGTTGCGCGACAGGCGCATCGCCTGCCAGTGCGGTCCATCGTCCGGCAGTGCCACGGCGCCGGAAATGCAGCCCTTGGCGTAGGAGCCGATGGGCTGCTGCGCGCCGGCATTGGGTGCCGCCACGGCGCCGAAGGCCTGCTTGGCGGGCTGGTCGGCAACCGCCGGAGCGCCAGCCGCGAGTGTCATCAGAAGCCCGAGCGAGGAGATGGTGAGCCGGCGGAGCAAGAAGGGTGGGTTCGGCATCGACTGTCATTTACCTGATTGAGCGCGGCGGAGGCCGTGCAAGCTTGCGCCCGTCAATCTAGACTGATTTGGGCCTGTCGTGAATCCGTCGCGCGCCGATCACGGCGTAACGAAGGCGACGTGATAAAAAGCTTGTGAGACGGTGCGACTGTATTTTGGCCCGCTTTGTCTTATGTTCCTCGACATCGGTCGAACATTACGAGGAAAAGCTGCATGCTCCTGGCGCATCTGCGAACTGGTCTGACGGCGCTCGCCACGATCTCCATGGCCTGGGTGCCGCTGGTCGCCGAGGCCCAGGAGCCGATCTGGCGGCACGCGATCTCGGTGCTCGAGGAGCCCAAACTGCCACCGGATTTCAAGGCGCTCCCTTACGTGAACGTTGACGCGCCGAAAGGCGGCGAACTGCGCCTGTCGGCGGAAGGCACCTTCGATAGCTTCAATCCGCTGATCGACCGCGGTAGCCCGGCCTTGGGAACGACCCTCGTGTTCGAGACACTGCTCAAGACTTCCGAGAATGAGGTTCTGGCTAGCTACGGACTGCTTGCCGAAGCGGTGGCCGTTCCAGACGACATGTCGTCGGCGAGCTTCCGGCTGCGGCCGGAGGCGAAATGGGCCGACGGACAGCCGGTGACGCCAGAGGACGTGATCTTCAGCTTCGACGCTGCCAAGCAGCACAGCACCCAGCTTGCCAGCTACTATCGCCATGTGACCGCTGCCGAGAAGACCGGCGACCGTGAAGTCACCTTCCGCTTCGACGAGAAGAACAACCGCGAGCTTCCCGCCATCGTCGGAGATTTTCCTGTCCTGCCGAAGCACTGGTGGGAGGGCAAGGATGCCCGTGGTCAGCAGCGCGACATTTCACGCACGACGCTGGAGCCGCTGATGGGGTCCGGCGCCTACAAGATCGGCGCCGTACAGCCAGGCTCGACCATCCGCTACGAGCGCCGCGACGATTATTGGGGCAAGGATCTGCCGATCAACGTCGGGCAGCACAACTTTGCGACCATCAGCTACACCTACTTTGCCGATCCGGACGTCGAGTTCGAAGCTTTCCGCGCCGGCACTATCGATTATTATCAGGAGAGCAGTTCCAGCCGCTGGGCCACCCGTTACGCATTCGATGCGGTAAAGGACGGCCGGGTGGTGCGCGAGGCGCTTCCCAACCAGTTCCGCGCCACCGGCGTCATGCAGGCCATGGTGCCGAACATGCGCCGCGACATCTTCAAGGACGAGAGGGTTCGCGAGGCGCTGAACTACGCCTTCGACTTCGAGGATTTGAACAAGAACCTCGCCTATGGCGGTCTGAAGCGCGTCGACAGCTTCTTCTGGGGCACCGAACTTGCCTCCTCCGGCCTGCCGCAGGGACGCGAACTCGAAATTCTCGAAGGCATCAAGGACCAGGTGCCGCCGGAGGTCTTCAACAAGCCCTACACAAACCCGGTGGGCGGCGATCCGCAGAAGGTTCGCGACAATTTCCGGCAGGCGATCGCCCTGATGAAGGAGGCCGGCTGGGAGTTGAAGGGCAACCGGATGGTCAACACCAAGACCGGCCAGCCGATGAGCTTCGAAATCCTCCTGAACAGTCCGGCGCTGGAGCGATCGGTGCTGCCCTTCGTCGCCAGCCTGAAGAAAATCGGCATCGATGCCCGCATCCGTACCGTCGACGCCTCGCAGTACATCAACCGTATTCGCAGCTTCGACTACGATGTCATCTGGAGCGTATGGGCGCAGACCATGAATCCCGGCAATGAACAGGCAGATTACTGGGGCTCGCAATCGGTCGGCCGCAACGGATCGCGCAACTATGCCGGGATTGCCGATCCGGCAATCGACACGCTGATCGGGATGATCACGGCGGCACCCAATCGCGACGAACAGGTGGCGGCGGTCAAGGCCATGGACCGCGTCCTGCTCGCCAGGCATTACGTCATGCCGCTGTTCTACACGGGCGAGACCAAGATCGCCTACTGGAACCGGCTTGCGCATCCGCAGACGCTGCCGGAGTATGGCATCGGCTTCCCGGACATCTGGTGGGCGAAGGCGAAGCAGTGACCGCCGGCCTATTCAACGACGGTGAGGGGCCTGGATCTCCTTACGGCGAAGGCGAGAGCGCTTGTGCTAGCCGGTGCAAACAGTCCAAATGAGCGGATCGCTGATTCCCCGATGAGAAGAAGCCGACGAGAGTTACAATGACCGAGTGCCCGATTTCCAACGAGACCCGTAGCCCTGACGGCTGCCCAGGCGGAGCGCGCTGATGGGCGCCTATATCCTGCGGCGCCTGTTGCTGATGATCCCGACGATCGTCGGGATCATGGGGATCTCGTTCCTCGTCGTGCAGTTTGCCCCCGGCGGCCCGGTCGAGCAGGTGATCGCCCAGATCCAGGGATCCGACAGCGGTGACAGGCTCGGCGGTAGCTCGGACGTCCAGCAGCTCGGCGGCGGCGATGAAGCGCGCTACCGCGGCGCACAGGGTCTTGATCCGGAGCTGATCGAGCGGCTGGAGAAACAGTTCGGCTTCGACAAGCCGCCGCTGACGCGCTTCCTCGAAATGATGTGGAACTATGCCCGCTTCGATTTCGGTGAAAGCTTCTTCCGCAATACTTCGGTGATCGACCTGATCCTCGACAAGCTGCCTGTCTCGATATCGCTCGGGGTCTGGATCCTCTTCGGCTCCTACATGATCTCCATTCCGCTCGGCATCAAGAAGGCCGTCAGCGATGGCTCGGCCTTCGATGTCTGGACCTCCGGGATCATCGTCGTCGGCTATGCGGTACCAAGTTTCCTGTTCGGCATCCTGCTCATCGTCGTGTTTGCCGGCGGCTCGTTCTTCGACTGGTTCCCGCTGCGCGGCCTCGTCTCCGACAACTGGAGCGAACTGCCCTGGTGGCAGAAGATCCTCGATTATTTCTGGCACCTGACGCTGCCGCTGATCGCCCTGTCGCTGTCAGCGTTCGCCACGACGACGCTGCTGACCAAGAACTCGTTCATCGACGAGATCAAGAAGCAGTATGTGGTGACGGCGCGCGCCAAGGGCCTGCCGGAGCGGCGCGTGCTCTACGGCCACGTATTCCGCAACGCCATGCTGATCGTCATCGCCGGCTTCCCGGCGTCCTTCATCTCGGCCTTCTTCACCGGTTCGCTGCTGATCGAGAACATCTTCTCGCTAGACGGCTTGGGCCGTCTCGGCTACCTGGCAATCGTCAACCGCGATTATCCGATCGTCTTCGGCACGCTCTACATCTTTTCGCTGCTCGGCCTCGTCGTCAGCCTTGTCTCCGACCTCATCTATACGTGGATCGATCCACGGATCGATTTTGAAAAGCGGGAGGTATGATGACCTCCAATGCTTCCACCATCGATCGAGACAATCTCGGAGCCGCTCCGCCGCGCAGGCCCTGGCTTGCGCCGACGAATATCCGCCGGCTGCAGAACTTCAGGGCCAACCGGCGCGGCTACTGGTCGTTCTGGATTTTCCTCGTGCTGTTCGGGCTGTCGCTCTGCGCCGAACTGATCGCCAACGATCGGCCGATCCTCGTCTCCTATAAGGGCGAGATCCTGGTTCCGGTGGCGGTAAACTATCCGGAAGAGAAGTTCGGCGGCTTCCTGGCGACCACCGATTACCGTTCCGACTTCATCCAGGAAGAGATCAACAGCAATGGCTGGATGATCTGGCCGCCGATCCGCTACTCCTACCAGACCGTCAACTCGTCCATCCCGCATTCGGCGCCGACCCCGCCCTTCTGGCTGATGGATGCGGGCGAACGCTGCAGCGCCTATCCGCAAGGCGCCGAGGATGTGAATTGCCGGCTCGGTAACCTCAACTGGTTCGGGACCGACGATCAGGCGCGCGACGTACTCGCCCGGCTGATCTACGGTTTCCGCATCTCGGTGCTGTTCGGCCTGGCGCTGACCATCTGCTCGGCGATCGTCGGCGTTACGGCCGGCGCCATCCAGGGCTTCTTCGGGGGCTGGACCGACCTTCTGATGCAACGCTTCATCGAGATCTGGTCGTCGATGCCGGTTCTCTACATCCTCCTGATCATCGCGGCCATCCTGCCGCCCGGCTTCTTCGTGCTGCTCGGCATCATGCTGCTGTTCGAATGGGTGGGCTTCGTGCATGTGGTGCGCGCCGAATTTTTGCGGGCGAGAAACTTCGAATACGTGCGAGCTGCAAGAGCGCTCGGCGTCGGCGACTGGACGATCATGTTCCGTCACCTCCTGCCCAACGCCATGGTGGCAACGCTGACCTTCCTACCCTTCATCCTGTCGGGCTCCATCGCCACGCTCACTTCGCTCGATTTTCTCGGTTTTGGCATGCCGCCCGGCTCGCCGTCGCTCGGTGAGATGATCGCTCAGGGCAAGAACAACCTGCAGGCACCGTGGCTGGGGCTGGCGGCGTTCTTCTCCATGTCGATCATGCTGTCGCTGCTGATCTTCATCGGCGAGGCGGTGCGCGACGCTTTCGATCCACGCAAGACCTTCGGGTGAACCGGATCGTCTTCGGACGCATTTTGTGGCAGCATGCTGATTGGCGCAGACAAGGCGGACGAGATGAACAAGATCGTGCGTGAGCACTACCCGGTGGAAAACCTGCCCGAAGACCTGCGCGAAGGTCTTGAGGCGGGCTCGACGGTGCGCGTGGTGGTGGAGGTGGAAGCTGCTATGTCGGCCACCGAGCGTCTGGAAACATGGGCCGCGGATTTTTGGTCGACGGATCCAGAGGATCGAAAGCCGATGTCCCGGGACGATCTTCGGGAGCAGCTCGGGCTCCTGCGTATGACCGATCGACCAGCCGTCTCGGTGGAGGAGGCGGTGGCGCGCGTGCGCACGCTGCGCGATGAATGGGACGATAAATGAGGCCTCCCGGGCGGATCTATCTTGATACGAACGTTCTCATAAGCCTGGGTGAGCCCCTCACGCTCACGGGGCGTTTGCTGGCAAGCGTGGTTCTGGCGGAGCGTGACTTGCCTCCTCTGTTCATCACCAGCAGGCTGGCTTTCGCGGAACTGATGGTGAAGCCGCTGCGTGACGGAGACGCCATCGCCGCATCGGTTTACTCATCCTGGGCTCAGCCCAGTTCCTGGCTGTCGGTCTGTGAAGTCGATGCACCCGTTCTCGATCTGGCCGCGCTGTTGCGCGCCCGGGTTCCACGCCTCAAACTTCCGGATGCCATCCATCTGGCTTCCGCCCTGGTGCACCGCTGCTCGCACCTCATGACTGCGGACCTGGCCTTGCAGGATGTTCCCGCCTTGGAGCACCCTTTCCTCGGATCCATCGAGATGACACCTCTTGCCATCATCCGCCCTGACGAACCCTCGCTTGCCGCTCTTCTCGAAAGCCTCACCGCATGACCGATCCACTTCTCTCCGTCCGCGATCTCTCCGTCGCCTTCCATCAGGGCGGCAAGCAGACGCTTGCCGTCGACCGGGTATCCTTCGACATCGCGCCCGGCGAAGTGATGGCTCTGGTCGGCGAGAGCGGTTCGGGAAAGTCGGTGACTGCCAACTCGGTACTGAAGCTGTTGCCCTATCCCTCCGCCAGCCACCCCTCCGGGGAGATCCTGTTTGGCGGGCGCGATCTGCTGAAGGCGTCGGAAGCGCAACTGCGTCAGGTGCGCGGCAACGATGTCACGATGATTTTCCAGGAGCCGATGACATCGCTCAATCCGCTGCACACGATCGAGAGGCAGGTTGGCGAGATTGTCGAACTGCATCAGGGGATGGCTGGCGAGGCGGTTGGCGAGCGTATCCTCGAACTGCTGCACCAGGTCGGCATCCGCGATCCGGAAAAGCGGCTGAAAGCCTATCCTCACGAACTCTCCGGTGGCCAGCGGCAGCGCGTCATGATCGCCATGGCGCTCGCCAACCGGCCGAAACTGCTGATCGCCGATGAACCGACCACAGCGCTCGACGTAACGGTGCAGGCGCAGATCCTCGAACTGCTGAAGCGGTTGCAGGTCGAGTACGGCATGTCCATTCTCTTCATCACCCATGATCTCGGCATCGTCCGGCGGTTTGCAGACAGGGTCTGCGTCATGACCAAGGGCAAGATCGTCGAACGGGGTACCGTCGAGGAGGTGTTCGCAGCACCAAAGCATGATTACACGCGTCACCTGCTCGCCTCCGAACCACGCGGCGAACCGCCATCGGCAGATCCGTCGAGACCCGTGGTCATCGAAGGCCGCGACGTCCGCGTCTGGTTTCCGGTAAAGGCCGGCTTCATGCGCCGGGTGGTCGATCACGTGAAGGCGGTCGACGGCATCAATGTGACGTTGCGCGCCGGCGAGACCGTCGGCGTGGTCGGCGAATCCGGCTCCGGCAAGACGACGCTTGGTCTGGCGCTCACCCGGCTGATCTCGTCGCAGGGTCAGATCGCCTTCATAGGCAAGGACATAGGCTCCTACAGCTTCAAGCGCATGCGACCGCTGCGTGACAGGCTGCAGGTGGTCTTCCAGGATCCCTACGGCTCGCTCAGCCCGCGCATGTCGGTCGGAGAGATCATTGCCGAGGGTCTGAAGGTGCATCAGCCCAACCTGTCGTCGGCGGACCGTGACCGGGCAGTCGCCGGCGCGCTGGACGAGGTCGGCCTGGATCCCGCCACGCGCTGGCGCTATCCGCACGAATTTTCCGGCGGCCAGCGGCAACGCATCGCGATCGCGCGGGCGATGGTGCTGAAGCCGAGGTTCGTGATGCTCGACGAGCCGACCTCCGCTCTCGACATGACGGTTCAGGCGCAGGTGGTCGACCTGCTACGCGACCTGCAGCGCAAGCATGATCTCGCCTATCTGTTCATCAGCCACGACTTGAAGGTGGTGAAGGCGCTCGCAAACCACGTGATCGTCATGCGCGCCGGCAAGGTGATGGAGGAGGGGCCGTCGGAGCAGATCTTCGGCGCGCCGCAGAACGAATACACGCGCGCCCTGATGGCTGCCGCCTTCAACATGAAGGCGATCGCAACCGGTGCCATCGCGCAGTAGTCGCCATTAGGCAGGTCGCCGTTACGGGAACAAACCCGAAGATTTCCCGTTGCCTTCCAGGAGACGCGGGGCCGATGCCGCGCGACAAGAGGAGTAACGCGCATGAACAGCCGTATCGATCCCACCGAGACCACGCCCGCACATTTGCAGGATCCGAACTTCACCCGCAGCGCGACGCGCCCGGTGGAACAGGCCGAGCGTCCCATGAGCCCCACGGAGGCCCGCCAGGGCCGACGCGGCATGCCCGTCTTCATGGTGCTGGTCTGTGGCCTGGTGCTCGCCATGGTCGCCTGGGGAGCCGCAGAATGGTGGGGACAGTCGACGGAACCGCCGGCCGAACAGACGGCAACGCCGCCCGCCGGCTCGACGACCCCGGCCAATCCCAACGCTCAGCCCTCGGCCAATCCCTGATGCTTCCAGGTCGCCAGCGGCTCAATCGATTTAAGCGGTCTGTGTCTGGACTTTGCTCCGGCTTTTTTCGATAACGTCCGGGAGGTTCCCTGCGCGGGAGCCTCCGTCGTAACGAAGCCCCCTCCCGGGAGGAGTGTGGGCAGAGGCAGCCATGGCAACGAAGACCGATATCGCGAAACGTGTCTATAATCACACGTGGAAGCTGGATCCCATTGTCCGCAGCCTGATCGATACGGACTTCTACAAGCTTCTGATGCTGCAGATGATCTGGAAGCTGCATCCGGATACGGATGTGACGTTTTCGCTGATCAACCGCACCAAGACAGTGCGGCTGACCGACGAAATCGACGAGGCCGAGCTTCGCGATCAGCTCGATCACGCCCGGACGCTCCGGCTCTCCAAGAAGGAGATGATCTGGCTTGCCGGTAACAGCTTCTACGGCAAGGAGCAGATCTTCGAACCTGACTTCCTGGCCTGGCTTTCCCGATACCAGCTGCCGGAATACGAGCTGTCCAAACGGGACGGGCAGTATGAATTGACGTTCCACGGCCGTTGGACCGATACAACCATGTGGGAGATCCCGGCGCTTGCCATCATCAACGAGCTGCGCTCGCGCTCGGCGATGCGGAGCCTCGGACCATTCACGCTCGACGTTCTCTACGCACGCGCCAAGGCTAAGATGTGGGCAAAGGTCGAGCGTCTGCAGGCTCTGCCGGGTCTCAGGATTTCGGATTTCGGAACCCGCCGTCGCCACAGCTTCCTGTGGCAGCGCTGGTGTGTCGAGGCGCTGAAGGAAGGTATCGGCCCGGCCTTTACCGGCACCAGCAACGTCCTGCTTGCGATGGATTCGGATCTGGAAGCCGTCGGTACCAATGCGCACGAACTGCCGATGGTGATGGCGGCGCTTGCCAACAGTGACGCGGAGCTGCGCGCCGCACCCTACCAGGTGCTCAAGGAGTGGAACCGACTCTATGGCGGCAACCTGCTGGTCGTTCTCCCGGATGCATTCGGCACGGCCTCCTTCCTGCGCGACGCGCCGGAATGGGTGGCCGACTGGACTGGTTTTCGGCCGGATAGCGCGCCGCCGATCGAGGGCGGTGAACGGATCGTCGCCTGGTGGAAGAAGATGGGTCGTGATCCGAGGCAGAAGCTGCTGGTGTTTTCCGACGGGCTCGACGTCGATGCGATCATCGATACCTACCGGCACTTCGAGGGCCGCGTCCGCATGGGCTTTGGCTGGGGTACCAATCTCACCAACGACTTTGCCGGTTGCGCCCCGAGTGAAATCGATGGGCTGAAGCCGATCTCGATCGTCTGCAAGGTCAGCGAAGCCAATGGGCGCCCCGCCGTCAAGCTTTCGGACAATCCACGCAAGGCGACCGGCGACCCTGCGGAAGTTCAGCGCTACCTGCGCTTCTTCGGCCAGGAGGATCGCGTGGAGCAGGCTGTTCTCGTCTGACAAGGCGTGCCGTTGCAAGCCGTCGATTAAACAACTGTTGACAAGGAAAACAGTTGTTGGGAGAAGGTGTCCAAGATTGCGTGGGACACGACTTGGATGGACGATCTCGGTTCGCAGGAAATATCGGTACTGAAGATCATCCGGGACAATCCGTTTGCCGGTCAGCAGGAGATTGCAGCGGCTTTGGGCCTGGCGCGGTCGACGGTGGCGGCGCACGTGTCCCAGCTGGTGCAGAAGGGCTATGTGCTCGGGCGCGGCTATCTTCTCCCGGAACCGAAACGTGCCGTCCTGATTGGCGGCGCGGTGTTTGATCGGAAGTATCGGGCGCGCGAGCCGGTGGTGATGGAAACCTCCAATCCGGTGGACAGTACGCGCAGCTTCGGCGGCGTTGCCCGCAACGTGGCAGAAAATCTGGCGCTTCTCGGCACGCCCACCAGCTTCGTCTCGCTCGTCGGCGAGGACGAGACAGGGGCATCGATTCTTGCGCATCTGCGCGAGCGGGGCGTCGATGTCAGCCAGGTGGTGACCACGCGTGAGCGACAGACGGCCGAATATGCGGCGATCCTCGACCCGAAGGGCGATCTGGTCATGGGCATTGCCGACATGGGGATCTTCGATCTCCTGCGTCCGGACCACATTGATCGCGCCTGGGCGCATCTGGCATCGGCCTCGCTGGTATTTGCCGACTGCAATCTGCCCGCCGATACGCTCGCCTACCTCGTTTCCCGCCGGCAAGGCGCCCGCTTCCAGCTGGCGGTCGACGCCGTTTCGACCCACAAGGTCGGCCGCCTGCCGGAGGATCTGACGGGAATAGACCTGCTGTTCATGAACATTGACGAGGCCAACAGCCGGCTCGGCCGCAGCGGCCATACGTCGCTTGATGATGCGGCCGATGCCGCACCCCGGCTTGCCGGTCAGGGAGCTGGCAACGTCGTCGTCACCATGGGTGCGCGCGGCATGGCCGTTGCCGCTGAGAGCAACGTCCGGACGTTTGCCGCCGTTGCTGCAAACGCCATCGACATGACGGGCGCCGGGGATGCCATGATCGCCGGCGCGCTCCACGGTCTTCTCGCAGAACAGGATGTCTACAAGGCAGCCCGCCTCGGCAGCCTGCTCGGGGCGCTCACCACAGAAACCTCGGCAAGCGTCCACCCCGAACTCTCGCAACATTTTCTGCAGGCCCATGCACACCGGCTTGCACACCAGGAAGGATGACCCCGATGACCCTGCTACGTCCAAAGCTGAGCCGTGAAGTGCAAGAGGCGCTTGCCGCCGGCGGGCCGGTGGTGGCTCTGGAATCGACCATCATCACCCACGGCATGCCCTATCCGGCGAATGTCGAAACGGCACTCGCCGTAGAGGCCGTTGTCCGCGAAAACGGTGCGGTCCCGGCAACGATCGCCGTGGTCGAAGGGGAGCTGCGGGCCGGGCTGGAGCGCGACGAACTGGAAGCGCTGGCGCAGGCCAAGGGCATCGTCAAGGCGTCCGGCAGGGATCTCGCGGTCGCCATGGTGCGCAAGGCCTCCGCCGGCACGACGGTCTCGGCAACCATGCTGCTCGCCGACCTGGCCGGTATCGAGATTTTCGCCACGGGTGGTGTCGGCGGCGTTCACCGCGGGGCGGAACAGACCTTCGACATCTCGGCGGACCTGACGGAACTTGGCCGTACGAAGACGGCTGTCGTCTGCGCCGGCGTCAAGTCGATCCTCGATATCGCCAAGACGCTTGAATATCTGGAAACCCAGCGCGTTCCGGTGATTGCCTATGGCACGGAGGATTTTCCTGCATTCTTCACCCGCACCAGCGGCTACAAGGCGGATCACCGGCTGGATACGCCGGAAGAGATCGCTGAGGCCATGCACCTTCATCACCGTCTCGGCACCGGAACCGGGCTGCTGATCGCCAATCCGATCCCGCAGAACGCGGCCCTCACGGCTGATTTCATCGATGGAACGATTGCCGATGCGGTGCGTGAAGCTGAACAGCGCGGTATCGGCCGCAAGGAGCTGACGCCCTTCCTGCTGTCTCGCATCAACGAGTTGTCGAACGGCGAAAGCCTGAAGGCAAACATTGCGCTGGTGAAGAACAATGCAGCGCTCGCGGCCCGCATGGCGGTCGCCTATGCGGCAATCAAGAAGGCCAACGGCTGACCGCGTCGCCGTCGGCCAGTGCCCGCTGAAGCAGGTTCCCTCCGCGTGTCGGAGGGAACCTCATCCAGGCGTCACGCGGTGTGCGGCAGACGCTGCAGCCGTTCGGTCAGCAGCGCATAGAAGCCGTCGGCATCGACGTCGCGCATGAACGTCGCGTTCTTCGGTCGCTGGGTGACGCCCCACCAGTCGGCGACGGTCATGCCCTTGGTGAGCTCCGACTTCGTCTCGATTTCGACGTTGCAAAGCCGGCCCGCATAGAGTTCCGGCTTGATCAGGTAGGCGATGACGTTCGGATCGTGCAGCGGACCGCCATCGGTGCCGTACTTTGCCTCGTCGAACCTCTCGAAGAATTCCAGCCAGCCGACGACGGCATCTGAAAGCCTCGTGCCGAGCGCCTTTACGGCGGCAACCCGCGCGGAAGTTGTCAGCGTCTTGTGGGTGACATCGAGCGGCATGAGGACGATCGGCGCGCCACAGCCCAGCACGATCTCGGCTGCCCGCGGGTCGACATAGATGTTGAATTCCGCCGCCGGCGTCACGTTGCCGCCTTCGAAGAGGCCGCCGCCCATCGACACGATCTGCTTGATCCGTGCGGCGATCGCCGGCTCGCGGGCAAGGGCGGTCCCGAGACTGGTCATCGGCCCGAGCGTGCAGATGGTCACGGTCCCCGGCGCATTGGCCATCACCGTCTCGATGATGAAGTCGACGCCGTGCTGCGCTTGCAGCGGCATCGTCGGCTCCGGCAGGTCGGCGCCGTCCATGCCGGTTGCGCCGTGGACGTATTCGGCCGTAAACAGGCTGCCTTCCATCGGTCCTTCGCAGCCTGAAAAGACCCGCACATCCGGGCGTCCGGCGAGCTCGCAGATCTTGCGGATGTTCGTCGATGTCAGCGACAGCGGAACGTTGCCGGCGGCCGCGACGATGCCGAGCACCTCGACCTCGGGGCTTGCCAGCGCCAGCAGAATCGCCAGCGCATCGTCCTGGCCGGGATCCGTGTCGATGATGATCTTCTGGGTCATGGATGTCGGTCCTCCTGTCGTGGCAAGGCGATGCGATACAACATGGCTTTGCCATGCAGAACAGCGAGCGGCAAGCAGGAAGCCGACGCTTTGACCCATGCTCCCTGCGGTTCTCGGCGCTTCTGAAAGAACCGAAACGCATCCCATGCGTAGTGATCTGTAAAAACGGAGGCTACGATGACCGACACACCCGCATCCCTCTCCGGCGAGGGCGAAGTCGCCTGGATTACCGGCGCCAGTTCCGGAATCGGCAGAGCCGTCGCGATCCGTCTCGCCGACGAAGGCTGGCGCGTCGCGGTCAGTGCCAGAAACGCTGAAAAGCTGGCGCAGCTGCAGGCCGAACTGCCGGGTCGCATCTTTCCCTTCCCGCTCGACGTCACAGATCGCGCCGCAGCCGTCGCAACCGGTGCGGCGATCCGCAACAGCCTGGGGCCGATCGATCTGGCGCTGTTTTCCGCCGGCAGCTACAAGCGCGACAGCGTCACGCAGTTTGACAGCGGCGCTCTGGCCGACACCTTCATG
The DNA here is from genome assembly GCF_059415005.1 of Rhizobium sp. SAFR-030. NCBI lineage: Bacteria > Pseudomonadati > Pseudomonadota > Alphaproteobacteria > Hyphomicrobiales > Rhizobiaceae > Rhizobium > Rhizobium sp. SAFR-030. The sequence goes on from NZ_JBPFDO010000005.1 coordinate 128,184, forward strand.
CTCAACGTGATCGGCACGGGCCATACGTTGGAAGCGGTCATCCCCGACATGGTAACGCGTCGCCATGGCGAGATCGCCGTCGTCGCGTCGGTCGCAGGTTACGTCGGCCTGCCGGGTGGGGGCTTCTACGGCGCCTCCAAGGCGGCACTCAACACTCTCTGCGAGGCGCTTTATCCGGAACTCGAGCGCGAGGACGTCCGGTTGCGGATCATCAATCCGGGCTTCGTCGACACGCCGCTGACGCAGAAGAACGATTTCCCGATGCCCTTCCTGATTTCCGTCGACGAGGCAGCCGACGCGATCATCAAGGGCCTGAAGAGCAACCGCTTCGAGATCATCTTTCCGTGGAAGATGGCGCTGTCGATCAAGACCCTGCGCGCCCTTCCGCGAAGCCTGCGCTTCATGATCACCCGCCGGATGGTCCGTCGCTGACGCTCCGCCCGCTGACAGGCCGCCTGGCGCTCCACGTGGCGGTCAGGCTGCGGGGCTCTGCAGCCTGAACTGCGCCACGTCGATGCGGCCGTTGCGAAAGCCTGCCGCGCAGTAATGCAGGTAGTAGTGCCAAGTACGGAAGAAGCGTTCGTCGAAACCAAGCGGCGCGATCTTTCCCCACTTCGCCTGAAAGGCGCGGTCCCAGGCGAGCAGCGTGCGCTCGTAATCCAGCCCGAACCGCAGGCAGTCGCGCACCTTCAGATGCGCCTTCTCGGCGATCTCGCCGAAGCCGCTGACGGTCGGCAGCATGCCGCCGGGAAAGATGTAGGTCTGGATGAAGTCTGCGTGCCGGCGGTAGTGCTGGAAGCGGCCCTCGTCGATGGTGATCACCTGGATCATCGCCTGGCCGCCCGGCACCAGCAGGTCTCGCACACGGTCGAAATAGATCGGCCAGTGCTCTTCGCCGACCGCTTCGAACATTTCGATCGAGACGATCTTGGTGAACCGTCCGCGGCAATCGCGGTAGTCCTCGAGGCGGATATCGGACCGATCGGAAAGCCCGGCTTCGGCAAGCCTCCGCGTCGCGAAGGAAGCCTGCTCCTTGGAAAGCGTCAGGCCGGTCACCCTGCATCCGGTCTCGCGGATGGCCTGCTCCATGAAGCCGCCCCAGCCGCAGCCGATCTCCAGCACGTGATCGTCCGGGCCGATGCCGAGCTCGCGGATGATGCGGCCGTATTTCTCCCGCTGCGCGTCTTCGAGGCTTGAGTCCGCTGCCGGGTAGATGCCGGAGGAATAGGTCATCGAACGGTCGAGCCAGTGCCGGTAGAACTCGTTGCCGAGATCGTAGTGGAAAGCAATGTTGCGGCGGCTGCCGGCCTTCGAATTTCTGCGCAGCCGATGTCTCAGGCGCGCGATGCTGGCGATCAGCGCCATCGGCTTTGCAAGCCTTGACCAGTCCGCTTCGTTGGTGATTGCAAGGTCGAGAACCTTGCCGAGGTCAGGGCTGGACCAGTCGCCGTCCATGTAGGAGCGGGCAAAGCCAAGGCTTCCGCCGGTAACGATACGCCGCAGCACGCGGGGCCGGTTGAAGCGGACGGTGGCGGCCGGACCGGTCGCACCGCTGCCGAAGTGATGCTCGCGGCCGCTCGGGAAGATCACCGTCAGTCGTCCATGCCGGGTGCGCGCCAGCATCCGGCAGATCATCCGCTCCCAAAGGGGCGCATCCTGTTCGATGAGGAGCGGATTTCCGTGGTCTGCATGCGTCATGCGGTGCTTCCTTGCTCAGACAGCAGTTTCGACGGAGCTGGCGATCGGCTTGGCTGCCGGCCGATGGCGATGGATGGGGACGCCCTTTCGCCACAGCCGGAAGGCCTCCCAGTGGATGCCGGCAACGACCTTCAACGTCATCAGCGGGTAGGTCACGAGCATCTTCAGGAGCCCACGATCGTCGAGCGGCTTGCGCCTGCCGGCGAAGCCCGCAAACAGCAGCGGCCCATCCGCATCCCGCTCATGGATGTCGATCCGGACGCGTTCGCCAGGCGGAGTGATGTCGAAATCATAGGTGCAATCCATCGGCACGAAGGGCGAAACATACATGGCCTTGGCACAGGAATGACGGACCGCGCCGTCGGATGCTCCCGCGGCCGGAATGATGTAGGTGTGGCGTTCCTTGAAGGTGTTGCAGACCTCGTAGAGCAGGGCCAGCAGCCTGCCATCGGGATCCTCGCAGAAGTAGATCGTTAGAGGATTGAAGACGTAGCCGAACATCCGCGGATAGCAGAGGATGCGGATCCGGGTGTCGGTCCTGTCGATCCCTGCCTGGCGCAGATGGTCCTCGACCCATGTGCGAAGCGCGCCGGTCTCGCCGGATCCGTGATCCTTGTCCCAGAAGCTGAACACGCCGCGGCGATTATAGCCGAACAGCTTCAGCGAGCGGTCGAGGTTTTCGACGTCGTCGAGATCGATGAGCATCGAAAAGACGCGGTAGCGCAGGCTGTGCCGCTTCGGGCGTTGGCGCGCATGCACGACTGTGCCGGCATAGAGGGCGGAGGTGCCGCTCATTCGGCTGCAGCCAGCAGCGGTTGCGCGTAGATCCGGCCGGATTCGTCCGCGACGTTCCACGGCCGGCGCGTGCCGGTCAGCGCTTCGGCGACGGCGAGCCCCGCCTGCAGCCCATCCTCGTGGAAGCCGCTGCCGAAATGCGCGCCGCAGAACCAGGTGTTGCGGCGGCCCTGCAGCTCCCAGATCTGTTTTTGTGCGGCCATCGCCGCGGTATCGAAAAGCGGATGCGTGTAGTGGTAGGTGCCGATGATCCGGTCTTCGGCAATCTCCCGGCAGGGGTTGAGCGTGACGAACAGCGGGTGCTGCTGCGGAAGGTTCTGCAGGCGGTTCATCCAGTAGGTGACGCAGAGCGGGGTCTCTTCGTCCTGACGCTTGCCGCCGATGTAGTTCCAGCTCGACCACACGCTCTTACGCTTCGGCATCAGCCGTTCGTCGGAATGTAGGATGGCGACGTTGTCGGTGTAGCGGAAGGCGCCCAGCAGTTCGCGTTCCATCGGATCGGCATCCTCGAGCAGCCGCAAAGCCTCGTCGGCGTGCGAGGCGATGATGATGTCGTCGAACAGATCCTGCTGGCCGTGGATGTCGGTCACCAGAACCTTGCCGGTGGCCTGGCGCGAGATCTTTGCAACCCCGCAGCCGAGGCGGATATCGCCGGTAAAGGCGTCGGCAAGCTTTTGAACGTATTGGCGGCTGCCACCGGACACCGTCCGCCAGCGCGGCCTGCCGGAAAGCAGGATCAGACCGTGATGAACGAAGAAGCGGACGAAGGCGCCGAGCGGATAAGAGCGCATGTCCGACGTCGTCATCGACCAGATGGCGGCGCCCATCGGCAGCAGGTGATCGTCGATGAAGGCTTTCGAGTAGCGCTCCCTGTCCAGATATTCGCCGAGCGTCATGGTGTCGAGATCGGCCTTCTGCATCAGCGTCTCGGCCGCCCGGTAAAATCGCAGGACATCCGACAGCATGCGCCAGAAGCGCGGGCGGGCGGCATTGCTACGCTGGCCGATCAGGCCCTTCAGTCCGGTGCCGGAATATTCGAAGGCGCCATCGTCGATCGATGCCGCGAACGACATTTCGGAGGCTTCTGTCGCAACGCCCAGATGGTCAAACAGCGCAACCAAGTTCGGATAGTTCTTGTCGTTGAAGACGATGAAGCCGGTATCGACCTCCAGGTCGCCCGTCGGGGTGGGAACGCTTGCGGTATTCGCATGCCCGCCAAGCCGTGTTGCGGCTTCGTACAGGACCACCCGATGTGCTGATGCGGAAAGCCAGGCGGCCGAAAGTCCGCTGATGCCCGAGCCAACAACGGCGATACGACGATTTTCCGACTGACCTGAAACCATTGCCCATTTCCGTTGTTTGTTCGGGTTTTGTCGTTACGCAGCAGAAACGCAAACGGATTTGCAGAAATTCCGCTTTTCTGGATGATCCGCCTTCGAGGCTTCGCCGTAACGGCCTGCATGAGCTTGACGGTTTCCATCCTGGCAAGGGCGTGCCACAACGAAGCGAGGGCGGTATTTCCGCCGATCGATCGTATTCAGCATGGCCGCAGGATGAAACGTAGCGACAGGCAAACATCGGATCAGGATCTCGCACCGGCCGACCTCTCCCGCCTCCTTGCCGCAGTTGGCGAAAGTCGGGACGTCGAAGCCTTCGAGAGACTGTTTCGCTATTACGGGCCACGGGTGCGCTCCTTCATGGCAATGAAGACGCGCGACGTGCAGCTTGCGGATGAGTTGATGCAGGAAACCATGACCGCGGTCTGGAACAAGGCCGTGCAGTTCGATCCCGGCCGCGGCAACGTGTCCGCCTGGATCTTCACGATCGCCCGCAATCAGCGGATCGACGCCTTGCGCCGCAAGCGTCCGATGTTCGACGAGACCGATCCGGTCTTCGTCAAGGACGATGTGCCGCCCGCCGACGTCGAGCTCGAAGGTCGCCAGGATGCGGAGCTGTTGCGGCAGGCAATGTTGACGCTTCCCGCAGAGCAGATGGACGTGCTGCGCCGGGCATTCTTCGACGATGTGTCGCATTCCACCATCGCCGAGGACCTGGGCATCCCGCTCGGAACGGTGAAATCCCGCATTCGGCTGGCCTTCGAAAAGCTGCGCACGACGCTGGAGGGCCGGCGGTGAAGGTCAACCATCACATCGACGAAATGCTCTTGCTCGACTACGCCTCGGGCAATCTCTCGGAAGGCTGGAGCCTGGTGGTAGCCACCCATCTTGCGCTGTGTCCGGCATGCCGGCGACAGTTGCAGGCGATGGAAGGAGCGGCCGGTGCGCTCCTCGACAAGGTCGTCGAGGGCCCGCAGGTGACGGCATCGGAATGGGAACGGATGAAGGCGCGCATCGTCTGCGAGCCTGCCGAAGAGCCGACAGCGCTCACGAAGTCCGCCCCGTTGGCAGTGCCGAGTGTGATTCCGGAGCCGCTGAGGTCGTATGTGGGTGGCGATGTCGGCGACCTCAAATGGCGCGCGCTCGGTCGCGGCGCCTACCACATCCGCATCGATACCGGCGATCGGTCGAGCCAGGTTCGTCTCCTGCGGATACCTGCCGGCCGCCCGGTTCCTGAGCATACACACGAGGGCCGTGAGCTGACTCTGGTGCTGTCCGGCAGCTTCCGGGATGGCGAAGAGGTCTTTGCCCGCGGCGACGTGGAGGATGCCGACGGCGATCTCCTGCACACGCCGACGGCAACCGAAGGCGAGGATTGCATCTGCCTTGCGGTAACCGAGGCGCCGCTCAAATTCAGCAGCTGGATCGTCCGGCTGATCCAGCCGATCCTGAAGATCTGATAGCACCCCCGATACACGCGGAGATAACGATGTTGGTCTATGTGGTTGCCTACCTGTCGACGGCTGCCGTTTTCTTCGGGCTCGATTTTCTGTGGCTGGGAACGGTGGCTACCGGCTTCTATCGCAGTCAGCTCGGCGAGATGATGCGTGAACGCCCGAATTTCGTCGCTGCGGGTGCCTTCTACCTCGTCTACGTGGCCGGCATCGTCTACTTCGCCGTGCACCCATATATCGCCGGCGGCAGCTGGAGCCAGGCGTTGTTTGCCGGCGCGCTGCTTGGCCTCGTCGCCTACGGGACCTATGACATCACCAATCTGGCGACGCTGAAGTCCTGGCCCCTGCCGATGAGCCTCGTCGATCTCGCCTGGGGCACGCTGCTCACAGGAACCGCCGCCGCGATTGGCTTGTTGGTGACCCAGAAGCTCGTCGGCTAGCGCGACACCGTCTCCCAGCGCGTTGCGCGCCCGGTTGCCGGGCCGTCGGAACAAAGCCGGCGGGATTGTGTTCTCTCCCTGATCGCAGCGAACTCTTCGCAAAGCCGATCACCCGCCACCAAAGGGAGAGTTCCATGACGGACAGAGACATGAACAGGGGTGACGGTCCACAGGCCGGCTCCACCTACGCATCCATTACAGACCAGCCCGGCCGGTCGGACGGCCAGGGATCCTCGAACGCCGGCGCGCATGCCGACGGCGACCTGCGCCAGAAGGCCAAGGAAGACCTGGCCTCGGTGCGCAACATGGCGCAGGAAGAGTTTTCGAACGTGTCTGCCCGCGCCGGTGAAATGGCCGAGGAGCAGAAGGGTTTTGCCGCCGAGAAGATGGCCGGCATCGCTGCTGCCATCAAGAAGGCCGGCGACGAACTCGAAAACCAGGAACAGCCGGATGTCGGCCGCATGACCCGCCAGATGGGCGAGACGGTCGAGCGCTTTGCCGAGGACATCAAGGGCCGCAACATGAGCGAGATCGCCGGCATGGCCGAAGATTTCGGTCGCCGCCAGCCGCTTGCCTTCCTGGGCATGGCTGCAATCGCCGGCCTCGCCGCCAGCCGCTTCATCGGGGCCTCCGCCAGCCGCCAGTCGTCGATGAAGCCGCGCACGACCGGCACCCCAGGCTCTGACCTCGGCACATCATCCACCACCCCCCGTGCAACCGGCACCGCATCCGCGTCCGGCACCCGCACTGCCGCCTCCACGGCTGGCACCACGCCCAATCAGGGAGGCATCAATGGCTAACGGAACTGACAACCGCCCGCTTTCCGAACTGGTGACGGGCCTGGTCGGCGATATCTCCGGCCTTTTCCGCAAGGAGATCAGCCTCGCCAAGGCCGAGGCATCCGAAAAGATGTCGCGTGCCATCGTCGGCGTCGAGGCGCTTCTGGCCGGACTGATCTTCGCGATCGGCGCCGTCGGTGTGCTTCTGGCCGCCCTGGTGAGCGGCCTGTCGGCCTTCCTCATCGCCCGCGGCTTCGCCGAGCATAACGCCGAAGCACTGTCGGCTGTCGTTGTTGGCGTCGTGGTCGCGCTGATCGCCTGGGGCATGATTTCCCGGGGTCTGGCTGCCATCAAGGACAACAACCTCAATTTCGACCGCACCACCACCTCGCTTCGGCGCGATGCGCAGGTCCTCAAGGAGAGAACGTGATGGCTTACACCAACGATAATTCCAGCCCAGAGCAGATCGAGCGCGAAATCGAGCAGGACCGTCAGCGGATTGGTGCGAAGCTGGACGAGATCCAGAGCCGCATGTCGCCGGGCCAGCTCATCGACGAGGCGCTTTCCTATGCGAAGGGCAGCGGCGCAGCCGATTTCTTTGCCAATCTTGGCGGAGCGGTAAAGACCAACCCGATGCCGGTAGCGCTTATGGGCGTCAGCCTGGCGTGGATGATGGCAAGCCAGAATTCCGGTTCCACCACGTCCGCGACGCGCTATCCGGATGTCGAGGACGACGATGTGGATTACCCGCTGGCCACCGTCTCCGGCCCGGTCCGTCGTCTCGGCCCAGTCGAGCACGACACCACCGGCCGCTACAGCCACTTCACGGATTCTGCCGGTAGCCGGTTCAAGGCGATCACCGACGAAACCGGCCGCCGCGCCGGCCACTTCGTCGATCAAAGCGGCAAGACCTATCGCGGCTTTGCCGACTCTGCCGGCCGCCAGATCAACGATATCCGCGACGAGACGGGCAAGCTGTTCGACGATGCCTCTGGCTGGATCTCCAGCACCTGGCAGAAGATCGGTCATCAGGCCAGCAAGATGGGCCGCAACGTTAAGGAAGCGGGTCGCTCTGCCGGCAAGAGCTCGGCACACATGGGCGATACGGTGAAGGAGCAGACGATGCGGATGAATGAAGTCATCCTGCGTCAGTTCCAGGACCAGCCGCTGGTCGGCGGCGCGCTTGCCTTCGCCATCGGTGCTGCCATCGGCGCTGCACTGCCGCGGACCGAGCAGGAAGACGAGATGCTCGGCGAGATGGCCGACCAGGTGAAGGGCGAGGTCGCAAGCCGTGCTTCCGCGGCCATGGACAAGGCCGAAGATGTTGTGACCGATGTCTCGCACAAGGTCGCAGCCGTTGCATCCGAAGTGCACGACGTCGCACGCGAGCGGATTGCAGAGGAAGCCCAGCAGTATCGCCAGGCCGACGGCACCACCACGCCGCGCGCGCATTGACGCCTGCGCGAAGAATGTGACGCAGCAGGAAAGGTCCGCCTCCGGCGGGCCTTTCTCTGTCTGATACGACGATAACGGAAATGCGGCGAGGCTCAAGATGGCAATGACAAGACAGGCGGCGGAGAGATCGGCGACGGAGAGACTGGAGTGGCTGGCGCGTGCAGGTTACGCGGCGCGCGGGCTCGTCTATGTGATGGTGGCGGGCCTTGTGCTGCTCGGCAGTGTCGGCGGCGGTAGTCCAGATTCCAAGTCGGCGCTGCAACTGCTGCTGGATCAGCCCTTCGGTCGCATCTGGCTTGGTCTCGTTGCCGTGGCGCTCATCGGTTTCGTCCTGTGGCGCCTCATGCAGGCAATCGCCAATGCCGACAATCATCCTGAGAACGCCAAGGGCTATGTCGCCCGGGCTGGAATGCTGGTCAGCGCCATCACCTACAGCGGTCTCGCATTCTACGCCGTAAGCCACGCGCTGCAGATGGGCGGCGGTGGTTCCGGCGACGGCTCGCGGAGCTGGACTGCCTGGCTGATGCGGCAGCCTTTCGGTCCCTATCTGGTCGGTATTGTCGGCCTGTGCATCCTCGGCGCCGGCCTGGCGTTGATCTTCAAGGGCATCGGCCGGCGCTATCGGCGGTTTCTGTCGCTCGACGCGCACCTGCATCCGGCGCTGGATCTCGCCTGCGTCTTCGGGCTTGTGGCCAAGGGCGTCGTGTTTCTCATCGTCGCCAGCTTCTTTCTCTATGCGGCCTTCGCCGTTGATCCCGATCAGGCAGGCAGCACCGCCGATGCGCTGACCTGGGTCAGGCAGTTGCCGTTTGGCGCCGCGCTTTATATCCTGCTGGGGCTTGGTCTCCTGTCCTTCGGCCTCTACGGTTTCATTGAGGCGCGCTACCGCCGGGTACAGCCGCCGAGCCTGCAACAGGCCAGACAGGCGATGCCGATCTAGCGCTTGGCCGGCTGCATGACGCACGAGTAAGAAGGACGATCGATGAACTATCGCAGGCTTGTCGGGCGTGCCGCGCAGAGGGTCGTCAGCATGGAGCAGGCGAGCCTGCTGTTCTTTGCGCTGCTTGCCGGTGGTCTGTTCCTGTTTGCCAAGCTGACGAGCGAAGTGCTGGAGGGCGAAGCTTTCGCCCTGGACGAGCTCATGCTTTTGGCGCTGCGCCAGGCCGGTGATCCGTCGCAAACGATCGGCCCGGCCTGGCTCAACCACGCGGTCCGCGATATCACCGCACTCGGCGGCGTCACGGTGCTGTCGATCATGACCATCATCACCGTCGGCTATCTCGTTCTCTCGCGACGCTTCGAGATCGCCGTGTTCACGGCAGGCTCCGTCCTTGGTGGCTGGATCGCCAGCAGCCTCTTGAAGATCCTCATCGCCCGCCCGCGTCCGGATATCGTGCCGCATCTGGTAGACGTCAGCGATCTGAGCTTTCCAAGCGGGCATGCGATGCTGTCTGCGGTCACCTATCTGACCCTCGGTGCGCTCCTGTCGAGGGCCCAGTCTACACGCAGCACCCGGCTTTTCATGATCGGCGCCGCAGTCTTCCTCACCTTGCTCGTCGGCTTGAGCCGGGTCTTTCTCGGCGTCCACTATCCGACGGACGTCCTGGGTGGCTGGTGCGCCGGCGCCACGTGGGCCCTGGCGTGCTGGATGCTCGCCCGGCGCTACATTTCCGCTCGGCCGGAGCCGGAGGCATCGGTCGCAGGTTCAGATCCCGACCCGCGTGACTGACCGGTCGCTACGCCCTCAGCCACCTGTGGAACTTTGGCGACTGCCGCAAGTACCGCGCCCGTAACAACGCTCGGAGAAACATGCGTCACCTGTACGATTGCATCATCATTGGCGGCGGTCCGGCCGGGCTGACGGCAGCCCTGTATCTGGCACGCTTCCACATGTCGGTGCTGCTGCTGGATGCGGGGAATAGCCGCGCCGACCTCATTCCGATCAGCCACAATCAGCCGGCATTTCCGGATGGCATCTCCGGCAAGGATCTACTGGCCCGGATGCGCACCCAGGTGGATGGTTTCCGAGTGGCGCGGCGGCAGATCGAAGTGCAGGAACTGCGCAGCGATGGCGACCGTTTCGTCGCGGTCGGCGGCGCCGTGGAGGAGGTCGCCCGCACCGTGCTTCTGGCGACGGGTGTCATCAACCACCGCCCGACGATGGATGAGGCAATGCATGACGAGGCACTATTCCGCGGCCTGCTGCGCTACTGTCCGATCTGCGACGGCTTCGAAGTTACCGACAAGTCCGTCGCGGTACTGGGCACCGGGACGCACGGAGTCAACGAGGCCACCTTTATCCGCGGCTTCACCGATCGCGTGACGCTTGTGCCGCCGGTGGGCGGCCATCGGCTGAGCGGCGACGACCGGGCGCGCCTGACCGCGGCGGGGGTCGTCTGCCTGGAGCCGGTACCGCACGCCATGGCCATCGATGGCGACGAGATCCGCCTCGACCTGCCGGAGACGTCGTTGACGTTTGCCTCGCTCTATGTCGGGCTCGGCACCGAAGTGTGCGGCCGACTTGCGACGTCGCTCGGCGCCCGGATGTCGAAGGACGGCTGTCCGATTGTCGATCGACACCAGCGTACGACAATCGGCGGATTCTATGCCGCCGGCGATGTGGTGGCCGGGCTCGACCAGATCGTCAATGCCATGGGCCAGGGCGCCGTGGCGGCGACGGCCATCCGCAACGATCTGGCGGCACATCGGCCGCTGATGCGCGTCAGCGGTGGAAATGGCTGAAGCTCAGGTCACTGTGCCTTACGCAGAGCCAGGGCCCGGATCGGGTCGTACGGGAGCCGTGGCCTTCCTGCCGCGCGTTCGCGAAGCAAGGATTTCGGCCAGCGTCACCGGATAGAGCGCCTGCGGGTCGACCCCCACGTCGAACTGACGCGGCATCGGCTTCAGCCGGCCATGCGAATGACCATGCAGATTGACGGAGCCCTTGCCCATCCGGTTCCAGGTGCGAAATGGATAGTGACAGAGAATGAGGAAGTGGCCGTCCAGCTCCATCTCGAGGTAGGAGCGGACGCTGGCCCAGCCGGGCCAATCCTGCACCATTTGTGGATCGTTGTTGCCGACGATGAGGTGCTTGCGGCCGTTCAACCGGGCAAGCAGCGTTTCAGGACTGCTGCGGCGGGTCGACATCACATCGCCCAGGTGGAAGACCTCGTCGTCTTCCTTGACGCGTTCGTTCCAGTTGCGGATCAGCGTCTCGTCGTGGAGGTCGAGATCAGCGAACGGCCGCCGATCTATCCTCAGGACGCGGGGGTCGTCGAAATGCGTATCGCTGGTGAAGTAGGTGGTTGGCATTCTCCACCATATAGCGGCCGTCGCGCGCGAAGAAACCGTCGATCTGCCTTGAGGTTCAATAGGTGACGGTCACCACGACCGTGTCGTTGTAGACGCCCTGCGATGGCGTCGTCTGCGGCAAAATGCGGCCGTATATGGGGAAAGTCTGACCGGCGCCCGTGCCGACGGATCCCACCCCCTGATCGGCTGCCGGCCCCCAGACACGCGACCGCGCCGCATTCTGGTAAAGCCCATAGATGACCGCCTGGTTTCCTCGAGTCATTCGCCGCTGATCGGGCGCTGTTCCCGTTTCCCCATTGTTGAGCGCGATCGTGTATGGCAGCCCGGTGGAGCAGGTCACCGATAGCGAACTTGTCGCATCCACCACGCTATCGATCACGCCGTGCGTACCGAAATTCATCGGCAGGGCGTTGACGTTGCAGGTGCGGTCGACATTGGCGCGTACGGTGAACTGCGGGCGTGTCGGGTTCTGGTTGATATTGCTGCATGCGGTTGCCAGCGCGAGAGGCGCATAGGTGAAGTTGGCCCCGCCGGCACCTGAGAACAGCGAGGTGTACAGGCCGCCGGGTGCCGTCGCCTGCGGGCCCAGGATGCGGCCATAGATCGTTCGCGTCGCGTTCAGCGTCGCTCCCGGCAGAACCAGCAAATTGACCTGAGGTGGATTGCCGAAGCCCGTCGACGTATTCGATCCCCACGGTACCGTCCGGTTGGCGTCCTGAAAGAGCTGGTAGGTGATCCGGCTGCTCCCATTGGCGAGATTGCGGGTCGAGCCTGTGGCCGGCACCCCGCCGGCATTGAGGTTGAGGCAGATCCGGTAGGTGAGCGACAGCAGATCGGTATTGGTGCAGGAGATGCTGACGGTCGCCGTGCTGTCGTAGGTGCTTGCCCCGAGCAGATTGACGCTACCGAAATTGAGGTCGCTGACCGTGAAGCTGAACGCCGCCTGCGCAAGTCCCGGCGACAGGGAAAGGAGCACGCCCAGCAGCAGAGAACGGACGATCTTTCTTAGCGGGTGGCGCTGCATAAGGCCTCTCCTGTTCCCATGCTGTTGCTGGCGACAGCGATCGCCGCGATCGTTGCGCGGCAGGCGCCGCCTCCCGGCAGGACGAAGTCGATCGTCTGAGCAGTCTGCACGTCGTTGAGGAAGATCTGGCCGTCATAGCCGACGAGGATTTCAGTGCCGGAAGGCGTCGTGCCTGCCGCGCCGACGGCGATGTACTCGCCGCTCTCGCTCCGGAGCGTGATCAGCGCCGCCTGCAGCCCGGTCTCGACCTGGAAGTCTACGATCGCGCCGGCCCGATCCTTCGGTCGAACGATGCGCTTCGTCGTATCGATCTTGGCGTCGAGCGGCAGGTTGGTGGGGTCGATCGAGATCCTGTTCTTGTCATAGGAGCGCAGGTTCGGCAGGAGGATCTTGCCGCGCCGGTTCGTCTGGCCGATCGGACGGTTCTCGATCATCACGGACACATCCGGTGCGCCGGCATCGACGATGCCGAAAGCGTCATCGACGCGCTCGCCGAGAAACACGTCACCACCGGCCACGACGATCGAACCCTCAACCTGACCATAGGCGCGCGTGTTGTCGTTGATCGTCTCGACGCCGCCTTCGAGCCGCGCCGCCGGAGCCCGGTAGCTGGCGCTTGCGGCGGCAATCGCGTCCTTGCCCATCGATCCGCGCAGCCGCCAGCCGTAGCTTCCGATCTCCTGGCCTTCGGATCTGCTGATGTCGGTGGTGATCGCGTAGTGTTTGTCGTCGAGCGATGCTCCGACCGAGGCCGACAGGTTGCTGCCGAACGACCAGGAAAGTCCGGCGAATATTCCGTAGTTGTTCTCCTCCCCGAGATCCTTGTAGGCGGTGACGAACAGATTGGCGCTATCGCCGATCGGTCGGTTGGCCGTGACGCCAAGGATCCGCGAGCGCGTGTCGTCGAAGCTCTCGATCTGGGTGAAGGACAGGTTGAGCGTCGTCTCGCCGAACAGCGGAGGCGTTGAGACGGAGATCTGGTCGAGGGCCTTTGGAGGGCGGACGCCTTGGTCGTCGCCGGGAATGCGCGCGTCCGAACGCTCCGCGGTGACCGAGGCGATATCGTTGAACTCGCCGAAGGTCCGCTGGGTGCGGGCAAAAACCTTGGCGCCGAGGATTTCGGTCTCAAGGCTGCCGGCAACCTGGAAGCCGGTCTCTCCGGCGAAGCGGCTGGTGGCACCGGAAAGCGAGGCGAGCGCATAGTCCGCGACGTTGAAGACCCCGCCGATGCCGACAGTGTAGAAGTCTTGCCCGGCCTCCGCATGGCCTTCCAGGGTCAGGCGGTCGGTTACGCCGTAGCGGGCGGTCGCGGATCCGACCAGCGCCTCGTCATAGTTGAAGCTGTCGATACCGAAGGACCGGCGGGCATAGCCGATCTCGGCCGAGAAATCGAAGAGACCGTCGGCAAGCAGATCGGCGGACGCGAAGAATGGCCGTTCGGATATCGTCTCGCGTCCGAGGCTGTCGCGCACGACGATCCGCGCCGTTCCGTGGCCGGTGACGACCGGCATGTTGGTGATGGCGAAGGGCCCGGCGGGCACCTGTTCGGACAGACGGCGCGTATTGTCGACATAGACGTCAACGGTCGAGGGAACGGCGGCCGACCCGGCAAAGATCGGCATGGGCATGGTGACGGAATCCGGCCGCAGCGCGAAATTCCGCTGCACCTGAAGTCCGCCCATACGGACCGGCCGCGTCCAGGCAAGGCCGCCGGTGATGATGTCGCCGCCATTATAGGTCATCATCCGGGCTTCGTCGGAATAGGACCAGGTGGTGTCCAGCCGCGTCATGTCGAAGGAGTTGTCGAGGCTCGTCGCGAAGATCTGCGAGGAGGACAGGACACCGAGCCCGCTGAACGCACGGGCCTCCGTCAGGGCCGAGAGCCCCTGGAACTCGGCAAGGTCCGACCAGCCGTTGCCGCCGGTGGAGGCATAGAGGGTGTAGTTGACCAGGGCGCCGGTCCCTGATCCCGCGTGCGTATCCTCGCCGTCTCCTGCCTCGGCCAGCGCCGTGGAAGGGGTTGGAGCCACGTCGATCACCTTCGCCGCACGCGCGGCTTCGACTGCAGAGAAACGCAGGATCTGGTTGTCCTCGTCATACTCCCAGGCGACGTTCGGCAGACGAGAGATCGCTACCCAGCCATCCTTCTCCACCGCGCTCTTGGCGGGGAGAATGCCGACATTCTTCAATTGGCTGGGCTCGATGAACAGGTTGCCTTCGAGATCCTGACGCACGGTCGCGACGAGCTGGGAAGAGACGTCGTTGACATAGACTTCGAGCTGCAGTTCGACAGGGCCGCCGATGGGCAAAGCATTCGCCACCGACGGAGGTGGCAAACCCTGCGCCGCGCTCTCAAAGCTCGATGTCATGACTGCAAGAGCCAGTATCGTCAGTCCGAAGGCGTCAGCCGCCCCTGACACTCGCCCTGGCACTGATGCTTCCAATGTCGCTCTCGGCCGATATGGTCAGAGAGTTGCCGCCAGCCTTGCCACCTGAAGCCGGAATGAACCATGTTGCGTTCGAGCGGCCGAGGACGTACCCGACCAGCCCTTGCTGTTTCGCCACGGCCGTGCCGCCGGCATCCAGAAGTGCGAGATTGGCGATCCGGATGCGCTTGCCGCCGCTGTTTGCGAGATTGACCTCATATCCGCCCTTCGTGCGGCGGACCGACCAGGCCGGCTCGGCACCCGTGTTGGAACCGGAAGAGAAGAACACCGGGATCGAGTGGCGCACGACGAGGTTGACCGTTCCAGCCGGTTGCCGGTTGGCGGCCTGCGGCAATTCGTCGATGACCACCCGGTAGCTTTCTTCGCCGCGAACCGGCGTCTTCGACGTCCGAACGATGCGGATCATGTTTTCGCCGCCGCTTTCCAGCTTGGTGATCGGCGGGCTGACGACGACGTCCGTGGCGGGCGTGAAAACGTCCTTGCCGCCATTCTGGCTCCACTGGAAGATACGCACCTGGACATTCGCCGGACTCTGCGCATCGTTCCAGATCCGTAGCGTCGTCGCGGAAGTCGGTGCGCTGAGATCGACCAGGACAGGTGCGATTCGCAACGATGCCGCGGTGGCAGGAGACAATTGCAAGCCCGCAATCAGGGTCGCCATCAGCAGAGTGATCCGCATGTTCAGCCTCCTGATCAATAGGTGAGAGTTGCCGTGACCGTATCCTGATAGACGCCTGCGGCGGGTGTCGCCTGCGGCACGACGCGTCCATAGACGGGATAGACCTGTTCAGCGCCGGTGCCGGTGCCCGGCACGGTATTGGTCTCGTCCCATACGGCGGTCCGCTCGGCATTGGTAAACAGCGAGTAGCCGATCGTCGCGCCACCGGGACCCGCCATCAGACGGGCCGCGACGGTGCCGCCCGGCGTCGATCCGCCGTTCAGGCTGATGGCGTAGGGGACGCCCTGCGTGCACTGGACGGCGATCGCGCTGGCAGCATCGATGTTGGTGTCGATGACGCCGCTCGTGCCGAAGTTCAGGTTGGTCGCAGAGTTGATCTGGCACTCGGCCTGAATGGTGATCTGCACGTTGAAGTTGGCAGTCGAGGTCTGCGAGAAGCTGGGTGCAGGCGTCAGGGCGACGACGATACCGGCGACCGCAACAGGGCCTTTCAATAAGAGCATTCCCGATCCTTCCTTGTTAACGCAACCGAACTCCGAGACCGGGGCGACGCAAGATGCGCAACCAGACACAACCAGTGGCTCGTATATTCGGACTATCTCATATTAGACCTTAATCATCAATGAAGGGAATTTACAAGGCGGGGGTTGTAGCCGGGCAGGTTTTTGCATCCGACCCTCGCAAAACACGGCCTTTTGAGCACAGAGGCGGATGAAAAAGGAGAAGCGCCGGGCTCGGAGAGCTTATGAAGGCTCGCGGGCACGTTGTACGGCTCCGCGGATTGTCGTCAGTTGACGGCAACGATCGGCAACCTGAAGCGTACCGGCCTTCATCATCCGAAACCGACTCCACGACGCTGCGCGCCCGCGCCGTCTGAGCAAACGAGCCGACCGCTTCCGGTTGCAGGATGGCGAGCGCCGCTGTCGATGCGGGACGGGCTGGATCAGCCCTGCGACGTGACTGTCGCCAGGACTTTTTGAAGATGCTCGAGCGGAACCGGCTTGGTGAGATGGAAGTCGAAGCCGGCTTCCGACGCCAGATCCTTGTCGCGGCTCTGGCCCCATCCGGTCTGCGCGATGATGGTGGTTTTCTCGAACTCCGGGTCGTTGCGCAGCGCCCGGCAAACCTCGTAGCCGTCCATGCCGGGGAGCCCGATATCCAAAAGGATCACATCCGGTCGATAATGCCGGGCGGCGTCGAGCGCCTGGCGGCCGTCATGCACAGCCTCGAACTGGTGCCCGATATCTTCAAGCAGCATGCCGAGCGTGTCGGCGATGATCGGATTGTCCTCGACGACGAGTACTCTGAGGCTGTGTCTCAATAAACCTGTCGGTGTTGCCGTTTCGGCTGTCTCTGCCAGTCGCGGCGAGGCGATGACCGGCAGCCGAATGGTGAACGTGCTGCCTCGACCCTGGCCGGCGCTGTAGGCCGTGACGGTGCCGCCGTGAAGCTCGATCAGCTGCTTCACCAGCGCAAGGCCGATGCCGAGCCCTCCCTGTGCCTTCTGCAGGTGATCGTCGATCTGCGTAAACAGGTGGAAGACCTTCGACTGCATGTCGGGCGGGATCCCGAAGCCGTTGTCTGAAACCGCAATGACGGCTGTCTCGCCCTGTAGGTTGACGGCGAGGTTTATCCTGCCCTTTGGCGGCGTGTACTTTGCAGCATTGTTCAGGAGATTGGAGATCGCCTGTGACAGGCGCACCTGATCGCCGTCGACATAGAGCTGGTCGTCGGCGACGTCGACGGTGAGGGAATGCCCCGCCGAATCGATGGACGGGCGGCTGGCTTCGACCGCCGACCGGATGACATCGGCCAGCATGATCGGCTCCTTGCGCAGCTCGATCTTGCCCTGACTGACGCGCGACACGTCGAGCAGGTCATCGATCAGCCGCACGAGATGCACGAGTTGGCGGTCCATCATCTCGCGGATGTCGGAAGCGTTTTCGCCGTCGGGGCTGCGGCGCAGGATGTCGAGACCGTTGCGCAGAGGGGCCAGCGGGTTGCGAAGCTCGTGGGCGAGGGTTGCCAGGAATTCGTCCTTGCGACGATCGGCGTCCTTCAAGGCTTCGGCCTGCAGCTGCAGTTCGTCGCGCTGTGCGGCAATCTGCTGTCGCTGGCGGTAGAGTTCGAAGAACACGTCAGCTTTGCTGCGCAGGATATCCGCCTCGATCGGCTTCTGGATGAAGTCGACGGCACCCGCTTCGTACCCCTGGAACCGCCGCTTGCTGTCGGTGCTACCGGCGGTGACGAAAATGATCGGTACCCGGCGTGTCCGCTCGTTGCCGCGCAGCAGCTCGGCGAGTTCGAAGCCGTTGAGGCCCGGCATCTGCACGTCGATGAGCGCCAGCGCCACGTCGTGCTCGAGCAGCAGTTCCAAAGCCTGATCGCCGGAGCGGGCTTTCAGCAGCTTCAGATCGTCGCGGCGCAGCAGCGCCTCGAGCGACAGCAGATTTTCCTCAAGGTCGTCGACCAATAGAAACGTGACTGGGCTCATGATCATACGATGCTCCGTAGATGGTCAGCGATCGCATCGAGCGACATGACTCTGGCGCCCGGACACGCTTTGATGGCTGCCTCCGGCATGGCTGACGCGAACGCCTCCTCCGGATCCTGAACAATGACATTGCCGCCAGCCGCGGCGACTGCTTTCGAACCTTGCGAGCCATCCTGGTTGGCTCCGGTCAGGATGATCGCCGTAAGCGCCGTCCCGAATATGTCTGCCGCGCTCTCGAACAACACGTCGATAGAGGGGCGAGAGAAGAGGACAGGCTCCTCGTTCGTCAGTGCCAGTGTCATATCCGCCTCGACCAGAAGATGATAGTCCGGGGGTGCAAAATAGGCCGTTCCCGGCTTGATCGGCTCTTTGTCTTCCGCTTCGACGGCGCTGATCCGGCTTTTCTTGCCGAACAGGTCGGCGAGCACGCTTCGCTTGTCCGGCGGCACATGCACGACGATCATCAGCGGATGCGGAAAGTCGGCGGGAAGCCGCGGCAGGATGACCGACAGCGCGTCCAGGGCGCCGGCGGACGCGCCGATGACGATGGCGCTCGTGCGCGGACCCGTCATTTGCCGATCCTCTGATAGATCTTCTCCTCGCGGACGAACTCGTTGAATGCGCCGGCATGGTCGGAAAACCGCAGGCTCTCCTTGGCGCCGAGGCCGAGGAACCCCTTCCGGGACAGGGAGTCCTTGAACAGGCCGATGGCACGATCCTGCAGGGGCCGATCGAAGTAGATCATCACATTGCGGCACGAGACGAGATGCATCTCGCCGAAGACGGCGTCCGTCACCAGGCTGTGGTCGGAAAATACCACCCGTTCCCTCAGCGAACGGTCGAACGTCGCCCGGTCATACCCCGTCGAGTAATAGTCGGACAGCGAGGACTTGCCGCCCGACTTCCGGTGGTTCTCGGTGAACAGCTGCAGCCGGTCGAGACCGTAGACGCCGGCCTCGGCGGTGCGCAGGGCATCCTGATTGATGTCGGTCGCATAGAAGATGGTCCGTTCTTCCAGCCCTTCCTCGCGGAACAGGATGACGAACGAGTAGAGCTCTTCGCCGCCGCTGCAGCCGGCAATCCAGATCTTCAGCGACGGATAGGTCTTCAGATGTGGCACGACCGTCTCGCGGATGGCGCGAAAATAGCTGGGATCCCGGAACATCTCGCTCACCTGCACGGTCAGGTAGCCGAGCAGGCGCGGCAGCATGGTCTCGTCGTGCAGCACCCGTTCCTGGAGCGCCGAGATGGTCGGGAAGCCCAGGTGCTCGCGTGCCTGCCGAAGACGGCGTTTCACCGACGCCATCGCATAGTTGCGGAAGTCGTAGTGGTAACGGACATACAGAGCCTCGAGCAGAAGCCGGATCTCGATGTCCTCGATCTTTTCGAATGTTTCGGTCACCGCGGCATCCAGACTCGAACCAGAGAAAGCAACTTTTCGACGTCGAGAGGCTTGGCCATGTAGTCGTTGGCACCGGCTTCGATACAGCGTCTTTGGTCGTCGGGCATCGCCTTCGCCGTCAGCGTGATGATCGGCAGTTTGCGCCACTCGGGCTTCTTGCGGATCTCACGCGTAGCGGTCAGGCCGTCCATCACCGGCATCATCACGTCCATCAGCACCAGATCGATGGCCGCATCCGGCTCGCCCTGCGACTTGGCAAGCTTGTCGAGCGCCTCCTGGCCGTTGCGGGCGATCTCGATGATCGCGCCGCGCGGCTCGAGGATGTTGGTGAGAGCGTAGACGTTTCGCACATCGTCCTCGACGATGAGGATCTT
Source organism: Rhizobium sp. SAFR-030 (assembly GCF_059415005.1). Classification (NCBI taxonomy): domain Bacteria; kingdom Pseudomonadati; phylum Pseudomonadota; class Alphaproteobacteria; order Hyphomicrobiales; family Rhizobiaceae; genus Rhizobium; species Rhizobium sp. SAFR-030. The sequence goes on from NZ_JBPFDO010000005.1 coordinate 147,874, forward strand.
GCGGCCCTCGAGCAGAGCATCCCGGTTGCGCGCCTTGCGGATCATCTTCTGCTGTTCGGCCGGCAGTTCGGAAACCACCTGGTGGAGGAACAGGGTCACTTCGTCGAGAAGCCGCTCGGGCGACTTGGCGCCCTTGATGATGATCGACTTGGAATAGCGGCGCAGCCGCTGCTCCTCATCGGCGGATAGTACCCGTCCGGTATAGACGATCACCGGCGGGAAGGAATGGCTGTTGTCCTGGCTGATCGTCTCGAGCAGCGAGTATCCCGAGGCGTCCGGAAGCGACAGGTCGAGCACCATGCAGTCGAACGTCTGCTCCTTCAGAAGCGTCAGGCACTCGGCGGCGGTTCCGGCGCTGACGGTCTGGACGTCGTGCGAGGTCAGAAGCTTGGCCACCGCTTCGCGCTGCACCTCGTTGTCCTCGACGATAAGGACGCGGTGGACTCCCTGCATCAGCTTTGCCTCGAGCCGCTGCAGCACCTCGACGAGTTGCTCGCGCTGCACCGGCTTCAGCATGTAGCCCACAGCGCCGAGCGACAGTGCCGTTTCGGTGTAGTCGTCGGCCGAGACGATGTGGATCGGGATGTGCCGCGTGCGCACGTCGCGCTTCAGCCGGTCGAGAACCGACAGGCCGGACTGGTCTGGAAGACCGACGTCGAGCACCAGCGCGCTCGGCATGAACTGCTGGGCGAGTTCCAGTGCCTCCTGGGCGGTTCCTGCCACCAGCGTGCGGAAACCCATTTCCCGCGCCACGTCGCGCAGGATCGCGGCGAAGGTATCATCGTCCTCCACCACCAGCAGGATTCGCTTGTCGTCCGAGGCGGCCGCGCGATCGTCCTCGACGATGCGGTGACGATCGGCGCGACGCGGCTGCTTGTCTTCCGCGGCCGGTGCTGCTGCAGCAACGGTCGGGGCACTTGCGCTGAGGATGTCGCGGGATTCGACCTTCGACGGATCATAGGCCTCGGGAAGGATGACGGTGAACGTGCTTCCCTGGCCGTGCCGGCTTTCGACCCCGATCGAGCCGCCAAGCAGCCGGACCAGTTCCCGCGAGATCGACAGGCCGAGACCGGTGCCGCCATAGCGGCGGCTGATCGTGCCGTCGGCCTGATGGAAGGCCTCGAAGATCTTGCGCTGCTGTTCTTCGGCGATGCCGATCCCGGTGTCGGAAACGGCAAAGGCGATACGGCCATCCGCGGCCCGGCCAAGCGACAGGGTCACCTTGCCGCGTTCGGTAAACTTGAAGGCGTTCGACAGCAGGTTCTTCAACACCTGCTCCAGGCGCTGGGGATCGGTCTCGATGATCGGCTGCAGGTCCGGCGCGCTCGTCACCTCGAACGACAGCGACTTGTTCTGCGCGATCGGTTCGAACAGCTGACGCAGGCCGTTCGTCATCCGCTCGATCGAAACCGGTTCGGGGCGGATGTCGACATGGCCGGCCTCGATCTTCGAGAGGTCGAGAATGTCGTTGATGAGGTTCAGCAGATCGTTGCCGGACGACTGGATCGTCAGCGCGTATTTCACCTGTTCCGGCGTCAGGTTGTCGTCCGGATTGTCGGCAAGAAGCTTTGCCAGGATCAGCGACGAATTGAGCGGCGTGCGCAGTTCGTGCGACATGTTGGCAAGGAAGTCCGACTTGTAGCGGCTTGCCTGTTCCAGCTCGCGCGCCTTCAGCTGTACTGACGAGTTGACGCGCTCCAGATCGTCGCGCTGCGCCTCCAGCTGTTGCGCCTGCTCTTCCAGCTGCGAGTTGGTCTGTTCCAGCTCGACCTGCTGCTGCTCCAGTCGTGCCTGGGATTCCTTCAGGGCACGACCCTGCTCCTCCAGTTCCTCGTTGGAGACGCGCAGTTCTTCGCCCTGCACCTGCAGTTCCTCGGATTGCCGCTGCGTCTCCTCCAGAAGGTTCTGGAGATCGCTGCGGTACTTTGCCGAGCGGATGGCGGTGGCAATCGACGCAGACGCCTGCTCGAGCAGGCTGAGGATGCTTTCGTCGACCGGCTGCAGGAAGCCGAGTTCGATGACGGAGTTGACGCCTTCGTCGACGATCCCCGGCGAGATGACCAGGTGCCTCGGCTTGTCGCGGCCGAGCGACGAGCCGAACGTCAGATAGCCGTCCGGAACGTCGTTGATGAGAACGGTGCGCGCTTCGGCCACGGCCTGCGCGAGAAGCCCTTCCTTCGGCCCGAAGCGGGCGGGAATGGCAGCGCTGTCAGGCACGCCATAGGCGGCGGCGCGGCTGAAATCGTCCAGTTCCTTGACGTAGATCGCGCCCGCGACTGCACCGGCATAGCGGGACAGGAACTGCAGGATGCTCTCACCCAGCTGTTCGGTTCGCTGGTCGCCCATCAACGCCGCGCTCAGCCCGACCTGTCCCGACTGCAGCCAATCCTCGCGCCGACGGCTGATCGTCGCCTGACGCATCAGGAAGCCTATGGCGAGCGTCAGCGACACACCGAGCAAGGCGGCAAGAACGCTGCTGACGAAGGCGGTCTTGTAGGCGCCGTCCATTTCGAGCAGCCGCTGGGCGCGCAGCTTGGCTTCTTCCTGGCGCATCGCGTTCAGCTGCGTGCGGATCGCGTCCATCTCCGCCTTGCCGCGATCCGAGTTGACGACCGCCAGCGCTGCCTCGACGCCTTGCGTGCGCCGAAGCACGATCGTCTCGTTGAGTTCGGCGAGCTTTCCTTCGACATGGGTCTTCAGCAGGGCGATCCGCTCCTGCTGCGAAGGATTGTCCTGGGTGAGCTGGGCAATCTTCTCCAGCTGCCTGGGGATCGCCATCCGTGCCGCCTCGAACGGGTCGAGGTAGCGCTCGCTGTTGGTCAGCAGGAACCCCCGTTGCCCGGTTTCGGCATCCTGGGCGCTCGAGATCAGCCCGTCGAGCGCGACGATCACCTCGTGCGAATGAATGACGCGGCTATTGTTGGTGCGCAGCGTATCGAGGTTGAAATAGGCGATAGCGCCACTCAGCAGGAAAAATGCCGTGGCGCCCAGGAGGCCAAACAGGACGGCCGGGTCGAGGCCGATTGTACGCCGGCTGGGTGCCGGTGCTATGCGCTTGTTCATAAGGATCCCGATGGAAGAGGGAAGCAGGATGGATGACGACGACGGTATCAGGTTGACTTGAGCCTCAGTATTGCGACTGGGGATGGAACCTTCGACATCATTCCCGGTTCTGCATCTTGCAGGCCGTAGATACGCTGTTGCCGGCGCCCTTCCAACGCGTGGAATCTAGGGTAGTGAAGCCAGGCTTCAAGCGCCTGACGAGCCTATTGTGTCGGGGCGATGCGAGGGGACGTTGCCGGCGTTTCTGACACGCGGTGGGCGCCGTTATGAGGGTATCGGCGTCACACTTCAGGGTGCACTTCAGCTCGGCTGCAGAAGATAGCGGCGAACGCACAGGGCATGCCACTTGCATACCCGAATGCCCCGCCGTTCACCGAGCCATCGACCTAACCCTGACGTGCCGACCGTCAGTATTTCTTCTTGCGAAAGGTCTTGTTGCCACGAGGGCCGCTGAGCACCGGTGTTCGATCACGATTCTCGGATACGAGGTTGCGCCACCGTTCAAGCCGGTCGGCGGCAAGACTACCCGTTTTGACGGCGGCCTGAACCGCGCAGCCGGGCTCATGCGCATGGGTGCAGTCGCGAAAGCGGCAGAGCGGTGCCAGCTCGGTTATGTCAGCAAACAGCGTGTCGATCCCGTCCGTGACGTCGCTGACATAGAGCGTCCGGATCCCGGGCGTATCGATCACCCAACCACCGCCCGGAATGGCGTGCAGCGACCGCGCAGTCGTCGTGTGGCGACCCTGCGCGTCATGTTCACGGATAGTCCCGGTCTTCTGCTCCGAACCAGCTGCAGCTCCAGTCAGAGTGTTGACCAACGTCGACTTCCCAACCCCGGAGGATCCCACAAGCGCGATCGTCTGTCCGACGCCGCACCACGACCGCAAGGATGTGATCGCATCGGCGGATTGCCCGTTGAGCGCAACAACTGGCAGATCGCGTTGCAATGCCTCCGCCTGGGCCTGGAATGAGCCGACATCTTCAGCGGTGTCAGCCTTGGTCAGCACGATAACTGGCGTGCAGCCGGCCTCATTGGCCATGATCAGGTAACGTTCCAGCCGCTCGACGTTGAAATCGGCATTGCACGACGTCACAATCAACAGGGTGTCGATATTGGCAGCCATAAGCTGCTGCCCACGTCCGACTTCAGGGCGTCGCCGGAACACGGTCTTCCGTTCGAGCCGGCTGACAAGCATATCCGACTGTGAATCGGCAAGTACCCAGTCACCGACCGCGAAATCACCCGTGTTGGCGTCTGATGCGAGCTGCAGCTCGATCGGCCCCGCAACGCCGATCGTGTCGATGCGCGCACGGTGAACCGACGCAATGCGCATCGGAATCAGGTCCGCTTGGCTCTGCTTTATCTGATCTGCGAAAAAATCGGACCAACCCAGCAGTTCCAAAGGGGAGTGAGGACGGACGTTCGTCAAATTCGCGCTCGCATTGGCTTACAGACTTTGATCATGATGCCCGAAGACGCCGGACTAGCTGCGCTTCGGAAGCGAGTTTGCGTAAGCAGCAGCCTCGCCTGAATAGGGGAACTGTTCGCCAATCTGACGTACGCCATCGTAGACCTGGAAAGCGGGCCCGTCGATTTCGACGATCTTGTACCCGTTCACATATTCAAACTTCGGCGATTTCCAACCCAAGACGCTCTCCAGTGTCGATCGATGGTTCCGGAACTCTGAAGATGATGTCGACCGTCATGCCCAGCAGTCTGCTTTATCAGGTACTCCCGCAAAAGACGAATGAATCAGACCGCTTTCAGCTCAGGATCTTCCTGGAGTCGAAGGTGATCGAGATGGCCTGCCAAGGCGGGCGTGGACGCACCTATCTGGAGACCGGAACCTGGAGGTGCTGGACGCAGCTTCAAAGTGACGTGCAGCCTACGACTTGTTAAGACCTGCCTGCTGAAGTGCGCGGATGACGAAACGTCCTCGCAAGCCCAGCCGCCCGCTGCTTACCGACGATGCACCGGTCCAGAGCCGCCGGATCCGTCGGCGCGATCCGCGTCAGCCTGAGCTGGCCTTCGATCCGATGCCCGATCGCATCGAACCGTGCCTGGCCAAACTTGTCAGCCAGCCTCCTGCCGGCGACGATTGGTCCTACGAGATCAAGTGGGATGGTTATCGCCTTGCCATCCACTTCGAGACGAACAGGATCCGTATCCTGACGCGCGGCGGGCATGACTGGACCCACCGGTTCCCATCGATCGTCGCAGCCGCGCAAGAAATGCTGCCGCTCTCGGCCATCCTCGACGGCGAAGCGGTTGTTCTGGACAATCAGGGACGATCGGACTTCGGCATGCTGCAGAACTCGCTGGGTGGCCGCGGCGGCAAGAAGCCGGCGGGGGCTGCGATCCTTTATGCCTTCGACCTGCTCTATCTCGACGGTCACGATCTGACCGGAGTGGAATGCAGTTCGCGTCGAAAGCTGCTCGAGGGGATGCTGACCGACGATGAGGGCGCGATCCGCTTTTCTCATGAGATCGAAGCGGACCCGGAGACCTTTCTGAAGGCAGCCTGCCAGCACGGTCTTGAAGGCATCATCGCCAAGCATCGCGACCGACCCTACCGGTCGGGCCGCACGGGCGATTGGTTGAAGATCAAGTGCGTCGAGAGCGACGCCTTCGTGGTCGTCGGCTACGAACCATCAACGACCGACAGGGGAGCCGTCGGTAGTCTTGTGCTGGCGGCTCTGCGTGGCTCGGACTATGTGCATGTCGGAAGCGTCGGCACCGGCTTCACACGGGCTGTTGCGCGCGAGCTCAAGCAGACGCTGGACCTGCTGAAGACCAGGACACCGGCGATCCGGCTGCCGGGAAAGCAGTTGGTGCTGACCAGCCCGACGCTGATTGCCGAGATCGAGTATCGCGGCTGGACGAATGACGGCAGTCTGCGCCACGCGTCCTACAAGGGGTTGCGCGACAGGCAGGACAATGCCGACATCTACCGCCTCGCATAAGAGCTCCGGCCTCTAAAGGAAGGCTTCCTTCCGATCGGTCAGACTGCAAGCGAAGAGCCGATCACCGGCTCAAGCGTGGCTGCGCAGCTGACGATCATGAACGGCCCTGCCGTCTGCATCCACGACACTGACCGTCACGGCAGCCTTGTTCGCCTCGTCCAGCACGCGGCAACGTAGACTGTGCCTGATGGTCTCAGTGATCAGCACCAAAACCAAGGGTTACACAACCCTAGGCAGCAGAAAAAGACGCCGTTTTCGGGGTCGCGAGGGCTGAGCAGCGCCGTTATTTAGCGGGAGATGTGCTGCGGTGTGACATCCAAGGCGTTCGGAGCATCCAGGAACAATGGCTCTGTACGAGGGTTGTAGTTCGCCTCCAACCAAAGGACATCAATATGTTTATGCGAGTCGACCAGTTGCAGGCTTCCCTGCCGGCTCCCAAACGTGCAGACCCAAATGCCGCAGCCGCGCTGCAGGAGCTCCTCGGCGGCAAGTATGGTGAGATGTCGACGCTTGGAAACTACATGTTTCAAAGCTTCAACTTCCGATCGAAGGAGAAACTGAAGCCTTTCTACAGCCTCGTCGCGAGCATCACCGCCGAGGAACTCGGCCACGTGGAGCTTGTCAGCAATGGTGTCGCCATGCTCAACAACGGCCCAGACAAGCCGAAGGGCGATACGGGTGACGGCGGCGATATTTCCGGAGCGCCGTTCGAGGACATGAAGGACATACGCCTGGCTGCAGCCTTCCTGTCGGGCGGCGGCGGTGCCATGCCGGTCAACAGCAACGGCATCTCCTGGAACAACGACTTCATCACCACGACCGGCAACGTCGTGATCGATCTCCTGCACAATTTCCATCTGGAATGCGGGGCGCGGCTGCATAAGCTGCGCGTCTACGAAACCCTGACCGATCCGACCGGCCGCGAAGTCTGCGGCTATCTTCTGGTGCGCGGCTCGGTTCACGCCCATGCCTATGCGTTGGCTCTCAAGAAGATCACCGGCGTCGAGATCGAAAAATTTCTGCCGACGCCGAACATCCCGCTGAGCAAGATCCCGGAGTGCCAGAAATATCTCGACGAAGGATCGCACCGCCGCCTCTACACTTTCAGCCCGAACGACTACAAGGAGATGTCGGGCATCTGGGGCAATGGCGAAGTCGCTCTTCCGAATGATCCGCCGGGCGAGCTTGAAGTTGTTGACGGAATGCCCGAAGGCGGAAAAATCCATCAGCTCGTCGGCGTCCCCTCGGCCTTCACACCCGACTACGCGCCGGAAGAGATGTTCGAGATCGCCCAGAAGCTCTACAAGAAGTCGAGATAACTCGACCCGAAGCAAGCAACGGAACGAGGCCCCGCAACGCACCGGGGCCTCACATCACGACACCCTGCGCCCCACGGCAAATCGAGGCGCCATAGTGTGGCGCTTGTGCCGCGCTTGTTTGGCCGGCGAATGGTCCTATATCGATGATATCGGCATTGCTGATGAACGTTGAAAATACTCGATGTTCGCAAGTGCCGCCGTCGCTTCACCGTCGATCACCTAGGTGATCCGACCAGTTGAAGACGGCGATGATTGAGGTCGGTGCGGCAACGCCCGGCCTTTTCTCATCTCTGCCACGATGAAAGCACACCATGAAAAAGACAGATGCGACCCAGCAGATCAAGCGGGCCGAGCGGCAGGTTGCCAACACGAGCGGCGGCGGCCATCTCGGCGGGACAAACCACGGCCAAGGTTACGACGCTAAGACCACCGGCGCACACAGCCAGGGCAGCAAGGCAAAACCCTCTTCCAAAAGATAGTTGCTTAACGCCTTGATCCCTGCCCGTCTCCTTGGATGCGGGCAGGGGGGCTTGCAGAAGGCGGCTTGGCCTCCGGCATCAGGGATCGAAAGCCCGCCTGTTCTTGAAGGCCTTCATAAGCGGATCGAGGTCATGCGACGACGGCCCAAATCTGCTGAAGAGTTCGGCCGCTTTGGCGAGCGGCAGATCATAGGCAGCCTGGAAAGTTTCGACCGTATAGTTGACTGTTTCTTGCGTGGGCTTCTGCTTGGTCTGGGTCATAGAAAAAGCCTCCTTGCGACGCGCAAAGAATGCTTTAGTGCGAATTAAGTTCCTGCAGCGCTGCCCGCGCTGATCTCTGGCAATCGCAGAGTGTCAGGGGCGTAATCGGGTGGAGCCGGTAGGTGACAGCCGCATCCAGTCTGGTGTTGATCAAGGGCAGCCTCATTGAACTGCGTCGTGACCAGTGCTCGACATCCGGCACGGGCCGGACGGAGCGATACGTAGCCGCCTCGCGGGCCTTGAGCCGGCAATCATCCGCACATCACCGTCATCCGTACGCATGATGATGTCCGCACCGCTAACCTGCCTTCGACATGGTCAAAGCAGTCGATAATCACTCCGAGTGAAACATGCCGGTGGCATTCGCCACTTCGGAGCGCATCGCATCCAGTGAACCGCGCAGAACCCGGAATTCCGCGCTGAGCGCGGGAGCCGCATCCTGCTCCTCCCAATAGAGAAGCGTATTGTGCCACCCGGTCGTCGTCTCGATCAGGCCGCGAACGCGCTGCATCGTTCGCTCATCCGGCTTGGCCGCTGCCCGCTCTGCATTCTGGGCAAGCTCCACCAGGTCGTTTGCCTCGACGCCCCAGGTCGGCAGGGCCGCGCGAAGCTTGATGATCTGGGCGTTGATGTCGTCTATCTGAGTTTTTTCCATTAAATTGATATGGCGCGTGGCGGCCCACCTTCGATGCCCGGTAAAAACTAAAGGTTGACTTTGCGTGGGGTAGTCTCTATTTACGGTTTATCGATATTTTGCTTGCTGAGCTTTGGTTACCGCGCGGTTTCGTCCGTGCCTTGAACGAACCTTCCTTTCAAAAACATCGCTGTCACCATCCGCGCCGCTTCCGCTGCGCGGTCGATCAACAATGCTTTGAGAGGGTTCATCATCATGACCACCGGCACAGTAAAATGGTTCAATTCCACCAAGGGCTTCGGCTTCATTCAGCCTGACGACGGCGGCGCCGACGCCTTCGTTCACATCTCGGCCGTCGAGCGCGCTGGAATGCGCGAAATCGTCGAAGGCCAGAAGCTCGGCTACGAACTTGAGCGCGACAACAAGTCGGGCAAGATGTCCGCCTGCAACCTGCAGGCTGCCTGATCCTAACTGGTTCCGTCCTTGACCATGGATGTACCGGCACTGACGGAACACGTTATTCAGCTACGAGGCCGGGCAAATTGCCTGGCCTTTTTTGATGCTCCGCACGCGAACGGATCGGAATTCACATGACGCAAACACAGTCCAAATCTCGGCAGAAGGCCGAGCTTGCCCTCGCATTGACACAGACGCAGTTCTTCGCCCGCGGTCACGCCGTCGAAGAGATGGACTCGATCGTCCAGGCACGGGATGCAAAGACGATGCGACTGCGCGAAGAGCGTCTGACGAGAGAAGCCAAGGCGATCGCGACGGCTTCCGCCGGCCTGATCGCGAAGCGAGCTCGAAAAGCCTAAGCAAGGAAAATCCAGTGCCCGATCATCCAGGGATGGCTGAGTGGAATCTCACCCAGTTGCGCCGCGCCATAAAGGCCGCCGGCGTGTCTCTTTGGACGTGGAACGTCGATACGGACGCGTTCCGGATGGACCAGCGCGGTTACGAGCTCTGGGACATCACCACCGAAGGCGTTCTCTCCTTCGAAGACCTTTCGGACAAGATCCACCCCGCTGACCGGGACCGGGTGCGTGCGGCCTTTGCAGCGACGCGCGCCGTCGTCGGGCCCTACGAAATCGATTTTCGGATCTTGAGCGACCTAGATGTCCGATGGGTGTCGGCCCGCGGCCAGGGAAGTGACGAGGATATCATTGCAAGCCTGATGACCGGCATCTTCCTCGATGTCACGGGCCGCAAGCAGGCTGAAGAGGGACACGAGCTCCTGGCAGGCGAGATGAGCCACCGGGTGAAGAACCTGCTCGCCATTGCGTCGGGGCTGACGCAGATGACCTCCCGCTCATCGAGTTCGATTGCGGACATGACCTCGCAACTGACGGAGCGGCTGACCGCGCTTGGCCGTGCCCACGACCTTGTTCGACCTTTGCCCGGAGGCCAGGGAACCGCCGCTCTGCTCGGCGACCTGATCACCATCCTTCTCGCTCCCTATGACGAAACTGCTGCCTATTCGGGACGCGTCCGGGTCGCTGTGCCGAGAATGGGCGTCGGTGAGGCCGCAGCAACCGGGCTCGCGCTGGTTATCCACGAGCTCGCCACCAATTCCCTCAAGTATGGTGCATTGTCATCCGCAGCCGGCACCTTGAACGTCTCCGGGACCGTCGACGAGAACCATGTCACTCTTTCATGGATCGAGCAGGGTGGCCCGAGTGTCGTCCCGCCGACAGGGCCAGGTGGCTATGGCAGCAAGCTCCTGGAGCGCACCATGGCGGGACATCTGGGCGGCTCGATCGCCTATGACTGGACGCCGGCGGGCGCGCTGGTGAGCCTCAAGATCGACGCTCGTCGACTGGCCGTCTGATCCTGCTGAAGATGTGACCTTCCGGCCTGCGGTGCTGGTCTCCTCGATCGAGGATCGCTGCGGTGGCACTGGTGGTCGAAACGCGACCCGCGCGGTTCTGCGCTTACTCGTCGCCGCGATAGTTCAACAGAACGTTGCTGGTCCTGATCAGGTCGCGAAGTCGGTCGCGCTCGATCTCGATCTTCTCCATTGTCGTCCGGGTTCTTGCCGTCTGCTGTCGAAGTTCCGCGCGCAGGGATCGAGCATGCTGGATCGCGGCAGCAAGGTGCGTGCGGGTGTCGGCCAACTCGTCATCCATGCGCACCGTCCTTGGTTCACCAGCGGAGTGGAAAGTCTACAGGTTCTGCAACTTCGGCCGGACCCGGAAGTTGCAGGCTCGGTCCGGTACCCCCCTTCGAGCCCATCCGTGCTGTCCCGCCAAATCTCGGGGCGTAGGGACGGATGAGGTTTGGATGATTGGACGAGATCTGACGCCTGCTGGGAAGCGGGCACTGCATGCTTGGCAGCTGAGGGGTTCTCTTGGACGGCCCCGCCGGCTCCGACGCCGCTAGGCAGTTTTTCGGTAGCCTCCTCCCGTAGGCGTCACGACCTTTACCGCTTCGCCGGCGTGGATAAAGGTCTGATCGCAACCACGAAGTTCCTCTAGACTGCCATCGAGACGGCGCACGGTGGTGAGACCGAGTTCGCCTTCACCGCCGCCGTCCAGTCCGTGCGGCCGGATCGTCCGGTGCGAGGAGAGGATGGCGCAGTCCATGCCTTCGAGGAAGCGGATCGTCCTCGTCGTGCCGTCTCCGGCCGAGAACATGCCCTTGCCGCCGGAATCCCTGCGGATGTGGAAATCCTCGAGCAGCACCGGATAACGCGTTTCCAGGATCTCCGGATCGGTGAGGCGCGAATTGGTCATGTGGACGTGGACCGCATCGGTTCCGGCAAAGCCTGTGCCGTCGTTGAACTGACCTGCCGGCGAACCCGAGCACAGGGTTTCGTAATACTGGTAGGTCGCGTTGCCGAAGGTGAGGTTGTTCATCGTGCCCTGGCTTGCGGCGATCGCACCCAAGGCGCCGAAAAGCGCATTGGTGACATGCTGTGAGGTCTCGACATTGCCGGCGACGACGGCGGCCGGGTACTGAGGCTTCAGCATCGAACCCTCCGGCACGATGATACGGATCGGCTTCAGGCAGCCGGCGTTCATCGGGATGGAGCTTTCGACCATGACCCGGAAGACATAGAGAACCGCCGCGCGGGTCACCGGTTCGGGGGCGTTGAAGTTGTTCTTCTGCTGAGCCGAAGTGCCGGTGAAATCGACGGTCGCCTCACGCTTTTGCTTGTCGACCGTGATCTTCACCTGGATCGTGCTGCCCTGGTCGGTCACATAGGCGAATTCGGCATCGTTGAGCTTTTCAAGCACGCGACGAACGCTTTCTTCCGCATTGTCCTGCACATGGCCCATATAGGCCTGAACGACATCGAGGCCGAACTGGCCGATCATCTTGCGCATCTCGTGCACGCCCTTTTCGTTGGCGGCGATCTGGGCGCGAAGGTCGGCGACATTCTGGGCAACGTTGCGGGCGGGGTAGGGGTGCTCGGAGAGCAGTCTGGTGATCCCCGCCTCGTCGAACCGTCCGCGATCGACCAGCAGCACATTGTCGAACAGCACGCCTTCCTCGTCGACGGTGGTCGCAAGCGGCGTCATCGAGCCGGGTGCCGTACCGCCGACATCGGCATGGTGGCCGCGCGAGGCGACGTAGAACAGGATTTTTTCGCCGGCCTCGTCGAAGACAGGGGTGACCACAGTGATGTCCGGCAGATGCGTGCCGCCATTATAGGGCGCGTTCAGAGCAAACACGTCACCGGGGCGGATCCTGCCCCTGTTCTGGGCGATGATGCTCTCCACAGACCGGTCCATCGAGCCGAGATGCACCGGCATATGCGGAGCATTGGCAACCAGCGCGCCGCTCTCGTCGAAGACCGCACAGGAGAAGTCCAACCGCTCCTTGATGTTGACCGAGGAGGCGGTGTTCTGCAGCGTCACGCCCATCTGCTCGGCGATCGACATGAACAGGTTGTTGAAGACCTCGAGGAGGACCGGATCGGCCTGCGTGCCGACTGCCATGGCGCGGGAGAGTGCGGTGACACGCTTCAGCACGACATGGTTCAGCCTGGTGATCTCGAAGGCCCAGCCATCTTCCACGACGATAGTCTGGTGCGGCTCGACGATCAGGCAGGGGCCGTTGGCGCGCGCGCCCGGCGCGATGTCGGCGCGGCGGTAGATGGGTGCTTGGCGCCATGCGCCGCTCGAGAAAAACCTGGTCTCTTCGTCGGATTTCGGTGCTGCAGTCTCCAGCGGGAACTCGGGTTCGGAGGAATCCGCGCCGCCGCCGATGGCTTCAACCTCGTAGGCTTCAAAGATGATCTCGCGGTTGTCGAAGATGAAACCGAACTGCTTGCGGTGTGCCGTCTCAAACGCGGCGGTCATCTCTTTCGCATCGGTCACGGTTACGGACAAAGTCGTGTCTGTCCCCTGATAGCGTAGATGAGCCCGGTGAGCGATGTCGGTATCGTTCGCGGCCACGCCCTGGCTCTTCATTTCCGCAAGCACGCTGGCGGTCAACTCGTCGCGCACCGGGGAAAGCGCCGCGAGCGCGCTTTCGAGCGCCTCCGAGACCGTGCGCTGGCGGGTGGCGCGGATGTCGGCCAGACCCATCCCATAGGCCGACAGGATGCCGGAAAACGGGTGGATCAGCACCGTCGAGATGCCAAGCGCGTCGGCGGTCAGGCAGGCATGCTGCCCGCCGGCGCCACCGAAGCATGTCAGCGCATAGTGGGTGACGTCGTAACCGCGCTGGACGCTGATCTTCTTCACCGCATTGGCCATGTTCTCGACCGCGATGGCCAGAAATCCGTCGGCTACCTGTTCGGGCGTGCGACCGTCGCCCACCACTTTTGCCATCTCTTCGAAGGCTGTCCGCACCGCATCCGCATCGAGCGGCTGGTCGCCGTTCGGACCGAAGATCTTCGGGAAGAGCGCGGGCGAAAGCTTGCCGAGCATGACATTCGCATCGGTAACGGTCAGCGGACCGCCGCGACGATAGGCTTTCGGACCGGGATTGGCGCCAGCCGAGTCAGGGCCAACGCAGAAACGGCCGTTCTCGAAATGCAGGATCGAGCCGCCGCCCGCCGCAACCGTGTGGATCGACATCATCGGTGCGCGCATGCGAACGCCCGCGACCTCGGTCTCGAACGAGCGCTCGAGTTCGCCGTCGTAGTGGGAGACGTCCGTCGACGTGCCGCCCATGTCGAAACCGACCATCTTCTCGAAACCGGCAAGCCGCGACGTTTCGACGGCACCGACAACGCCGCCCGCCGGGCCGGACAGGATGGCGTCCTTGCCCTGGAACAGCCGCGCGGCGGTGAGGCCACCGGAAGACTGCATGAACATCAGCTGCGGGGCGTCCTCTCCGGCGTCATTGGCGTCGGCGCCGAGTTCGCTTGCAACCTGCTCGACATATCGGCGCAAAATCGGCGACAGATAGGCGTCGACCACGGTTGTATCGCCGCGGCCGACCAGCTTGATCAGCGGCGAAACCTCGTGGCTGACGGAGATCTGGGTGAAGCCGATCTCGCGCGCCAGCCGGGCGACAAGCTGTTCGTGCGCCGGGTAGCGGTAGGCATGCATGAAGACGATCGCCAGAGCACGGATGCCGTCGTCGAACTGCGCCTGCAGGTCGGCGCGAACGGCTGCTTCCCGTGGCTCCGCCTCGACCGTACCGTCGGCGCGGACACGCTCTTCCACTTCGACGACGGCCGAATACAGCAGTTCCGGCTTGATGATCTTCTTGGCAAAGATGTCGGCGCGCGCCTGGTAACCGATCGCCAGCGCGTCGCGAAAACCCCTGGTCGTCACCAGCAGCGTCTTTTCGCCCTTGCGTTCCAGAAGTGCGTTCGTCGCAACCGTGGTGCCCATCTTCACCGCGCCGATCAGGCTCGATGCGATGGGCTGACCAACCGGAACTTCGAGTAGCTCGCGGATCCCCTGCACGGCGGCATCGCGATAGGCTTCCGGGTTTTCCGACAGAACCTTGCGGGCGACGAGCGTGCCATCCGGCTTGCGGCCGACGATGTCCGTGAACGTGCCGCCGCGGTCGATCCAGAAGTCCCACTTGCCGTCGCTTGACCCGGTTGCACTGCCAGACATCCGCCATCCCTTTCTGCTCAAGGTGTCAACGAAAACAGTTCGTCGACAAAACGTCAATGATTGATTGACGGAAAATGCCTACTGCTGCATCATGCCTATCGAACGGGCAACAACGGCCGCAAGAGCCGGACCCGCAACGGCAACCGAGGGGAAGCCACATGAGCGATTTCCGCATGTTCGAGCGGAGGGCAAGCCATGTCCACCGCTGATCCGCACCATAGCGTCTTCCCCGATGGGCTCCGCAGGGGGCTGGACGCGCTGTATCTCGGCGCCGGCTATCTCGGTGGCGTGTTCCTCGTCGCCATCTTCGTCATCATGCTGTCTCTTTCCGCCGGACGGCCGCTCGGCCTCGACATCCCGGCAGGCGATGATTTTACCGCCTGGTGCATGGCCGCATGCGCCTTCCTGGCGCTCGCTCATACGTTTCGTTCAGCCGAGCTGATCCGCATGGGCCTGGTGATCGACCGGATCACCGGCAAGCCGAGGCAGGTCATCGAGATCGTTTGCACGCTTATCGGCACCGTGGCGGTGCTCTATTTCGCCTGGTTTGCCGTCGACATGACCTGGACCTCTTGGGTGTTCAACGACGTCTCGCAGGGCGTGATCGCCGTTCCCTTGTGGATACCGCAGGTCGGCATGTCGCTCGGCCTCGTCATTCTCGCCATCGCCTTCGTCGATGAACTGCTGCACGTGACCTTCGGCGGCAGCCCGCGATACGAAAAGCCGCCTGCGACCACCGACGAGGAAATCATCGAACGCGTCATGGAAAGCGGGGTGTAACCATGGATGCCAGCCACCTCGTGGAGATCTCGGGTCTCATTCTCGCCGCCATGCTCCTGCTGCTCATCGGCGGCGTCTGGATCGGCCTGACGCTTTTGATCTGCGGCTTCCTCGCCATGCAGTTTGCCCCCGCCGGGATTCAGCTCGGCGCGGCACTTGCCACCAATGCCTGGAGTGGTTCAGCCTCCTGGAGCCTGGCCGCCCTGCCGCTGTTCATCTGGATGGGCGAGATCCTCTACCGGACGAGGCTGTCGGACGAAATGTTCCGCGGCCTCTCGCCCTGGCTGAACTGGGTGCCGGGTCGGCTTGTGCATGTTAACGTCCTCGGCTGCGGCCTGTTCGGCGCGGTCTCGGGATCGTCTGCCGCAACCACGGCCATGGTCGCCAAGATCACCCTGCCGGAGCTCAAGAAGCGCGGCTATAACGAAAAGATCAGCCTCGGCTCGCTGGCCGGCGCCGGTACGCTCGGCTTTCTCGTGCCGCCGTCCATCCCGATGATCGTCTATGCCGTCGCGGCCAATGTCTCGATCATCCAGATGTTCATGGCGGGCCTCATCCCCGCGGTGATCGTCATGGGCCTCTATATGGGCGCCATCATCGTCTGGCATCTTGCCAATCCTGACCAGAGCCCGCCGCCGGAACCGCGCATGTCGCTGCGGGAAAAGCTCAGGCAGACGCTGAACCTCATTCCACTTGCGCTGTTGATCCTCACCGTCTTCGGTGCGCTCATGCTCGGTTGGGCGACGGCCACCGAATGCGCCGCCTGGGGCGTGCTTGGCGCGCTGGTCATCGCGCTCTGCCAGAAGGCGCTGACCTGGAAAAGCTTTATCGACAGCGTCATGGGCGCGACCCGCATGACGTCGATGATCATGCTGATCCTCACCGGCGCCGGCTATATGTCGATTGCCATGGGATATACCGGCATTCCCAATGCGCTGGCCGCCTGGGTCGATAGTTTCCAGCTCAGCCCCTTCGCGCTGATCGCCGTGTTGACCCTGATGTATGTCCTGCTCGGCTGCGCGATCGACGGTCTGTCGATGATCGTTCTGACGACGGTCGTCGTGCTGCCGATGGTTCAGCAGGCGGGTTTCGATCTCGTCTGGTTCGGCATCTTCCTG
The DNA here is from genome assembly GCF_059415005.1 of Rhizobium sp. SAFR-030. NCBI lineage: Bacteria > Pseudomonadati > Pseudomonadota > Alphaproteobacteria > Hyphomicrobiales > Rhizobiaceae > Rhizobium > Rhizobium sp. SAFR-030. The sequence continues at coordinate 164,515 of NZ_JBPFDO010000005.1, forward strand.
GTGCTGATGGTCGAAATGGCCCAGATTACGCCGCCGGTCGGGTTCAATCTCTTCGTTCTCCAGACGATGAGCGGACGCGACAGCCTGACGGTAGCAAGAGCCGCACTGCCGTTCTTCTTCCTGCTTTTGGCGACGGTCGCCATCCTCACGATTTTCCCGGAAATCGTGCTGGTCCTGCCACGAATGGTTTACCCGGGATAACGACGTGAAAAGGGGAATAAAAATATGACCATGCATTTCAAAACCATCGCGCGCCTCGGCCTGAGTGCCGTAGCCATTGTCGCCGGCGCCGGTGCCGCGCTTGCACAGACCGCCTGGGTCCTGCCGTCCGCCTATCCGCCGGCAAACTACCATGTCGAGAACCTCAACCAGTTCGCCAAGGACGTCGATGCGGCGACCAAGGGCGAGCTGAAGATCACCGTTCATCCCAATGCCTCGCTGTTCAAGGCACCGGAAATCAAGCGCGCCGTCCAGACCGGCCAGGCGCAGGCGGGTGAGGTGCTGCTGTCGCTGCACGAGAACGAGAACCCCATCTTCGGCCTCGACGTCGTACCCTTCCTGGCAACGAGCTTCGAGCAGTCGAAGAAGCTGTGGGAAGCATCGAAGCCGGCTATCGAGCAGGCGCTCGACAAGCAGGGCCTGAAGCTTCTCTACACAACGCCGTGGCCGCCGCAGGGCGTCTATACCAAGAAGGACGTCAACAGCGTTGCCGATCTCAAGGGTCTCAAGTGGCGCGCCTACAATGTCGGCACCTCGCGCATCGCCGAACTCGTCGGTGCCCAGCCTGTCACCGTGCAGGCGGCCGAACTGCCCCAGGCGCTGGCGACAGGCGTCGTCGATGGCCTGATGACCTCCAGCGCCACCGGCGTGGATTCGAAGATCTGGGAATCGCTCACTCATTACTACGACACCCAGGCCTGGATCCCGAAGAACGTCATCTTCGTCAACAAGGTGGCCTTCGCAGCGCTTGATCCGGCCGTCCAGAAGGCCGTGACTGATTCCGCCGCGGCAGCGGAAACGCGCGGCTGGGCGCTCGCTGTCGAAAAGACCGCCTCCTACATGGAGACGCTGAAGAAGAACGGCATGCAGGTGCTGGAGCCAAGCGCCGAGCTGAAGACCGGTCTGTCGGACGTCGGCGCCAAGCTGACGGATGACTGGTCGAAGAAGGCCGGCGCCGACGGCAAGGCTATCCTCGACGCCTACAAGAAGATGTGAGCCGAGAGCGCCGCGGCTTTTGTCCGCGGCGCTCCGTTCCCGGAGGATATCATGTCACAAGAAGACAAAGGCCTCGGTCCGATCGTCTCGTCGGAGCATCTGGCGAGCGGCGCGCTTCCTGCCCTCTCGGAGATAGAGTTCGGCCTCGTGATGCTGAACCACGCCTTCAGTCGCTGGATGGTCCGCTGCATGGCAGCGGCCGGCGTTCCGGACCTGTCACCGGTCGATATCCTCGTCCTGCACAACATCAATAGCCGCAACAAGGCAAAGACGCTTGCCGACATCACGCTCGTGCTCAACATCGAGGATACCCATGTCGTGACCTATGCTCTGAAGAAGCTGGAGCGGCTGAAGCTGATCAAGTCCGGCCGACGCGGCAAGGAAAAGCTGGTGATGGTGACCGAGGCCGGCGCCGAGGCGTGCGTGCGGTACAAATCGACGCGTGAAAGCCTGTTGGTCAAATCGGTCCTGGCAACCGAGGTCTCGATCGACAGCTTGTCGGAAGTGGCAGCAAGGCTGCGGGCGCTCTCCGGCCACTATGACCAGGCTGCCCGCGCTGCAGCTTCGCTGTAAGGAACACCCTCCCGTTAGCGCCTGGGCGGAAGGGCCGCTGCAGTCCACCGAGGCAAGCCCTTGCAGCTGCCGGGTTGTCTCCGGCACGCGTTGATCCTGCCTCGGGGACCTCGAGAGTTATATCTGAAGGTTGATGCTCGTCGCGCCGTTTGACAGAACCGCCTCGTTAAGGTCGTCCACCGAAGAGCAACCGAGATGACCCAGCGTCGTCCAGAATTCCTGCCGGAGCAGCTCAAGGGTTCGCCGAACGCCGTCTTCGCCGTCGGCGGCCATGCCGTAGGCGATCAGACGACCGAGGGCGACCGCATTGGCGCCAAGCGCGATCGAGGCCGCGATATCGCTGCCACGCCGGATGCCGGAGTCGAGGATGATCGGCACCTGCTTGCCGACGGCCTTGCGAATGGCAGGAAGCGTCTCGAGCGCTGTCGGCGTACGGTCGATGGTGCGCCCCCCATAGTTCGAGACGTAGAGGCCAACGGCGCCGGCATCGAGCGCTGCCTGAGCGTCGCGGACGCTTGAGATACCCTTGACGATGCAGGGAAGGGGAGAGCGCTTGATGACATCCGCCGCCTGCGACCATGTCCAGCGCGGCTTCGTGAAGGCCAGAAGCTCCTTCAGTGCCGCCGGATCGGATCGACCCGGGCCAAAATTCGAGGGACCGTTTTCGCTGCGCAAGGAAAAGCGGTCTTCCATCATGCGCTCGCGCCACTGGCGGATCGGCGAGTAGGTCGCACATATATGCGAGTATCCAGCGGCCTTGGCCCGCTCGATCATGTCGAGCGCCGCAGCTTCCTCTCCAACGAAAGTCATCTGGAATACCGAAGCGACGGGAGATGCCTTGGCGATATCCTCGAGGGAATGGGAGGCAGCCACCGGCACCATCTGCTGAATGCCAGCCGCGGATGCGGCCCGGCCAATCGCGAGGTGGCCCTCCGGGTGAAAGACTGCTTCACCCCCGCCGAACGGCGCGATGAAGGCAGGAAAGCTGAGGTCGAAGCCGAGCACGTTCGTCCGCGTATCCGGATTGTCGATCCCGGCAAACAGCGGCACTTCAAATCTGATCCGGTCGAAGACCGCCGTATTTTCCCGAAGCGTCACTTCATCCCCGGTGCCGCAGGAGAGGTAGTTCCAGTCGATGTCCGAAAGCCGGCGTCTTGCGTCATGGTAGATGCCGCGCAGCGTCGTGTACTTCTCGGGTGTTGCGTACCGATCGTCGATCCGCTCTGGCTTGTCCGTCATGCCCGTTCCTCTGCGAAAGGGGCAGGCGCTGTGGCGCCCGCCCGCGCCTTCGACTATGCGTCCTTCTTGGCCGCGATCAGCACGATCTCGATCAGCCGCTTCGGATCGCCAAGGTCGGCGACGCCGATCGTGGCACGCGATGGCAAGTCGTCGCCGTCCAGCCAGGCGAGCCAGGCCTCGTTCATGGCTTCCTTGCCGGACATGTCGGACAGATAGATGCGGGCGGACAGGATATGATGCTTGTCGGAGCCACACTCGTTCAGCACGTCTTCGAGCTTTGCGCATGTCTGCTCGGTCTGCTCCTTCATGCCGACCGAAATATCGGAGGCGGCATGCCCGCCGACATAAAGGACGCCGTTGTGTTCGACGACGCCGTGCATGATGCGGTGCTTGCGGTGGCGGGTAATCATGATCGTTTTTCCTTTGCGAGATAGGAGAGTTGGCCGTCGCGGGTTGCAACGGACGGGATGTGCGGCCGTTGAGCAGAGAGGTGGGTCAGACGGCTTTCGGGGCGTACTGGTCGAGCGGCAGATCGGTTGGCTGTCCGATCGCAAGCTTTGCCAGCTGGCTGCCGGCAAAGGGTCCGATCGTCAGTCCACCAGCCCCCAGGCCGTTGCCGATCGTCAGGTTCGCGTAGCCGGGCATGCGACCGAGAATGGGGTTCATCGTGTCCCCGGCCGGTCGGAAGCCGATACGCGTCTCGATCAGCGTCGCATTGGCAAGGCCTGGTGCAATGTTGAGCCCGGCGGCCAGCACCTCGAGCTCGCCGGCGGCTGTGACCCGGTAGTCGAAGCCCGAACCGCTTTCCCGCGTCGCGCCGATGACGACTCGGCTGTCATCGAAAGCGAGCATGTAATGGCTGCTCATCGGCAGGACCACCGGCCATCTTGCCGTGGCAATGCCGGGAAGACGCAGGTGGACGATCTGGCCCTTCTGCGGCACGACCGGATGATCAAGGCCAAGCGGTCGAAGGATCTGAGATGCCCAGGCGCCCGCCGTGACGATGATCTCGTCGGCCGCGATGTCCGATCCGGTACTGTCGAGACAGCGGACGCGATCGCCGTCCGTCTTCAACGTCACGTAGTCGCTGCGGAACCTGGCACCCATGGCGACTGCCGCGCGCACCATTGCCGCCGACAGAAGCCGGGCATCGACACGTGCGGCACCCGGGATGTAGATGGCGTCGAAATCCTCACGCAACGGCGGAAAGAGTGCGCGTGCTTCGGCCGGCGTCAGGTGACGCACGTCGCCGGCTTCGGGCGCGTCCTTGACGCGGCGGGCGATGCGCTCGGCCGCAGCGTCAAACTCGGCACGGTCCTCGGCGACGACGAGCGCGCCGACCTTGCCGTATCCGAGGTCGGTTTCTCCACTCGCCTGCAGCCCGGAGATCAATTCGTCGTAGAAACGGGCCCCGGCGGCATAGAGCCGGTACCATTCCGGCTCGTCGGCCTTGGTGGCCCAGGGGCAGACGATGCCGGCGCCGGCCATCGTGGCCTTGCCCGGATGGGATTCATCGACGATTTCCACATCCACACCCTGACGGGCAAGGTGATAGGCGGTGCTGGAGCCGAGGATACCGGCGCCAATGATCAAGACACGCATTTCATAGTTCCTGGATTGCATTTCCAACAGCCAGGGCCGCAGTCACAGGTGCTGACTGCGGCCGGCTCATCACACTTATTCGACAGTGACGCCCGATAGCCGGCTGGTGCCGAAGATCGCCGGCACATAGCCTTTGACGGTCTTGGCAACGGCGGTAATCGTATCGGCGCCGCCGAGGATCACGGCCGGCACTTCGGCATGGAACTCCTCCTGCGCCTTCTTGTAGAGGTCAATGCGCTCTGCCTGTCCGGTGACGGTGCCGGCCTGGTTCATCAGCCCGATGAACTCCTTGTCGCACCAGGCGCCGATGTTGGAGGGGCTCGGTTTGCCGGCTGAATCGCAGGTGAAGTAGTTGTTCGGGATCTGGCTCGGATCCGGGAAATCGTAGATCCCGCCGAACATTCCAACCTGTGCCTCACCGTTGCGGGCGCGGGTGATGTACTCGCCCCACTCGTAGGAGATGACTTCGGCTTTAACCCCGATCCGGGCCCAGTCAGACTGGATCATCTCGGCCGCGCGGCGGCCGTTCGGCATGTAGGGGCGTGCGACGGGGATCGCCCAAAGCTGCGTCGAAAATCCGTCCTTGTAGCCGGCTTCGGCGAGCAGCTTCTTTGCCAGTTCCGGATCGTAGCTGTAACCGCCCGCGTCCTTGTCATGGCCCCAGAGCGAAGGCGGGATGACCGCGCCGGTCACAGTCCCCATTCCGTCGTAGACGAGGTCGACGAGCGGCTTGATGTTGATGGCGTGAGCGAGGGCTTCCCGCACCCGCTTGTCCTTGAACTTCTCGTCCCGGAAGTTGAAGGTGATGAAGCCCGTCGATGCGACAGGCGTGCGAACTGCCTGAAGTGCGCCGCTTTTTTCAATCATCGCCCGGTCCGCGAGGTTCGGGTAGAGGGCAATCTGGCATTCTCCGGCCATCGCCCGCTGCAATCGCACCGACGCGTCGGCGCTGATCGCCATCGCGATGCTGTCAACCATTGGAGTGCGAGCCGGTTGGCCAGCAGCAGCACCCCAGGTTTCGGCAAACGGGACCAGCCGGACCACCGCGTCCTGTTGATAGGCCTGCAGCTGAAACGGCCCGGTCCCGATCGGCTGGCGATCGATGAGTTCCGCGGTTCCGGCCTTCATCAGGGTATCGGCGTATTCGCTAGAGGTGATCGCCAGGGACTGGTGCGCCATGATGCCGATGAAGGGAGCAAGCGGCTGCTTGAGGGTGAAGGCGACTGTATAGTCGTCCACCTTCTTCAGCCCCTCCAGGGCATCGGCAAGCTTGGTGTTGAAGGTGATGAAGGTGCCGCCGTTGATCTTGGCGAAGGGGTGATCCTTCTTCATCATCCGCTCGAACGTGAACATCACGTCGTCGGCATTGAAATCCCGGCTCGGCGTGAACAGGTCATTTGCTTGCCACTTGACGCCGCGACGCAGCTTGAACGTGTAGGTCCTGGCGTCCTCGGAGATGGTCCAGCTCTCGGCAAGCGCCGGCTCGATGTCGGAAGAACCTGCTTTGACCGACACCAGGCCATCGTAGATCTGCCCAAGCACATAGGATGTGGTGCCATTGCTGGTCAGCTGCGGATTGAAGACTTCCGGGGAGCCCTCGATGCAGACGGACAGCATCGATGCCTTGGCGGGCGCTGACGCCGCCGCTAACGCAAGGAGGCAGAGGGCGAATGTCTTGTTCATGTCGTCGTTCCCTTTTTTGCTGGCTGCTTTTTGCAGCCTTGGCGCGGATACTCTCCAGCCGGCCTCGACGAGACCGTCCGCAGGGCGTTTGCCCAGCGAGATACGTTTTGATTTCGGGGCGCCCACCCAGTTCCGTCGGCGGATTAGCATCTTCCGCGCGGGCGCCGGGGAGCGCTGCCCGACGAATAGAGCGTCTTGACAACATGATTGTCAAATTGCTTCTTGTCCGATCATTATAACCAAAACTCATGACCCTGCCTCTTCGAACGGGGGATGCACGATGAACATTCGGCAGCTCGAAGCCTTCCACACGACGATCGAAACGGGATCGGTGACGCTTGCCGGTGAACGTCTGGGTATATCGCAGCCGGCGGTCAGCAAGCTGCTGCGGAGCTTTTCGGAGACGTGCGGGTTCCAGCTGTTTACCCGCGCCGGCGGCAGACTGGTGCCTACCCTGGAAGCGCGGATGCTGGCTGTCGAGGTCGATCGGATGTTTGCCGGTACCAAGCGCATCGCCAGGCTGGCGGAAGCCGTCCGCAACCGCGAATGGGGTGAGGTGACGATGGCGGCACCTGCGGCGCTGGCGACGCGCTACCTGACGCAGGCACTTTCACCGTTTCTCGCTGAACAGCCGGACATTCACCTGACACTGCAAAGCCGCAACTCGCCGCGCATAGGAGAACTGGTGGCGGCCGGCCAGGTGGATATCGGCCTGAGCGTCTTGCCGTTCGAACAGTCGAACGTCCGCTCCGAGATCATCATGCGGTTCGCGATGATCTGCGTTCTTCCCGCCGCTCATCGACTGGCCGAAAAGCAGGTGATCGAGATCGATGACCTTCGAAACGAGTCCTTCGTCTCATTGCCGCGAGACGACTGCTCGCTGATGACGGTCGACCGGGCATTTCAGATGCGCGGCGTCCAGAAGCGGAATCGTATCGAGGTGCCGCTGTCGGAGACGGCGTGCAGCCTCGTTGCCAATGGTGTGGGGATCTCGATCGTCCCGCCCTTCGTCGGCCTCGACTATCCCGATAGCCGTCTGATCCGCCGGCCATTGTTGCCGGAAACCTTCATGGATGTCTGGCTGCTGACGCCTGGCAGTCGCCCGCCATCCCTCGCCTCGGAAAAGCTCGTCGAGTTCATTCGCATCGCGGTATCGCCCTTCGACCAGCGCACCATACGGTAACGCGCAGCTCCCGGAGCGGGATCTGTGCAGGGCATGGCTGCAGGGTGAGCTCGGAGAGAAATCAGAACGGCTGCGATATAAATCGGGGCTGATCACAGTGGATGGCGGACAGAGCGGGATTCGAACCCGCGATACGCTCTCACGTATACACACTTTCCAGGCGTGCGCCTTCAACCACTCGGCCACCTGTCCTTGAAACCACCGCGCCGCTGATTGCTGCGAAGCAGGGATCGGGGCGGGTATATACCGATGAACTTGAACGGATCAACCGGAATCTGAAAGATTCCTGGCCGGCGGTCGAAGACCCCCTTGCGCAGGCTGCGCCGCCGATCAAGATTGCCGGATCGGCACAGCTGGTTCAGACTTTGTTAATCCGCGTGGAGATAGGGCGGCGTCCATGGCATTCTTGTTGCGGTTCCTCAGTCTCCTGTCCCTGATGTCCGCGATTGCCGCGGGCACGGTCGATTCGATCGTCTCGGTCTCCTCCTCCTCGGTGGCCTTTACCAGCTTCGGCGACGACTGGGCGGCGATCAGTCCCGCCAGCCTGGATCTGGTGAAAGCCTGGGTCGAACACTATATTCACCCGGAAGCCTGGCGCAGCGGCGCTGCCGTCATCCTTGCACAGCCTGCCTTCGCCGTTCTGCTGGGATTTTCCCTGCTGTTCTGGATGATGGGATATCGGCGTCCAAGGCCGTACGGCGTGCTCGCCTGATCGACCATACCGATCGTCGCCGGCCCAACCGAGGAGACGCAGATGTTCCTGATCGACATGTTCAACAAGAAGACCGTGATGCCGAAGCCGGATACGGCGCTTCCAGGGCGCGCCGAGCCGCTGCCGACTTCCGAACTGCACTTTGTCAACGGCAACCCGCTGAAGGGACCCTATCCCGACAACATGCATGTCGCCTATCTCGGCATGGGGTGCTTCTGGGGCGCCGAGCGGCTGTTCTGGACCATTCCCGGCGTCTGGGTGACGGCCGTCGGTTACCAGGGGGGCCTGACGCCGAACCCGACCTATCACGAGACGACCACCGGCATGACCGGCCATGCCGAGATCGTCAAGGTGGTCTTCGATCCCGCCATCGTCAGCTATGAAACGCTGCTGAAGGTGTTCTTCGAGGAGCACGATCCGACGCAGGGAATGCGCCAGGGCAACGATGTCGGCACCACCTATCGCTCGGCCATCTACACGACGACGCCGGAACAGTTGAAGGCGGCGCAGGCGGCGCGTGATGCTTTCCAGCAGGCGCTTAGCGGCGCCGGCCGGAAGACCGAGATCACCACCGAAATCGCCCCGGCGGAAGAGTTCTTCTACGCCGAGGATTACCATCAGCAGTATCTGGCCAAGAACCCCGGCGGCTATTGCGGGCTGCGGGGAACCGGCGTCAGCTGCCCGATCGGCGGCTGACCGTTCAAAGGCAAGGCGAAGAGCCGCGGATTTGTGCAGATCTGCGGCTCTTTTGTGCAGGTTTCCGAGCGACCGTCCGCTTTCGCACCGGCCGAAAAATTTCTGGTGAATTTCCGGCCAAGCCATGCAAGGATGGGCTCCAGCCAGGCATAAAGATAGGATACTGGCAACCGCAGACATGCCCAGCGGGCGTGCGGGGGGACCCACGATGAATAGCAAGAACAGGGCTGCACGATGAAGAAATCCGTTTTGACTCTCATTGCCATGGCGGCGCTTTCGACCACGGCGCTGGCGGCTGATATCAAGCCGGCGCTGGTCTATGGCACCGGTGGCAAGTTCGACAAATCCTTCAATGAGGCCGCCTATCAGGGCGCCGAGCAGTTCAAGAAGGAAACCGGTACTGAGTACCGCGATTTCGAGCCGACCAGCGATACCCAGGGCGAGCAGGCGATCCGCAACTTCGCCTCCAAGGGTTTCAACCCCGTCGTCGCCGTCTCTTTCGCCTGGACGTCGGCCATGGAAAAGGTCGCCGGCGAATTCCCCGACACCAAGTTCGTCATCGTTGATTCCGTCGTCGATCTGCCGAATGTCCGTTCGGTCGTCTACAAGGAAGAGGAAGGCTCCTACCTCGTCGGCGTTCTCGCCGGCATGGCCTCCAAGTCCGCAAAGGTCGGCTTCATCGGCGGCATGGACATCCCGCTCATCCGCAAGTTCGCCTGCGGCTATGCCCAGGGCGCCAAGGCCGCCAACGGCAAGATCCAGGTTCTGCAGAACATGACCGGCACCACCGGTGCTGCTTGGAATGATCCGGTGCGCGGCGGTGAGCTGACCAAGAACCAGATCGACCAGGGTGCCGACGTCGTTTACGCAGCAGCCGGCGCTACCGGCCTCGGCGTGCTCCAGACGGCAGCCGACAACAAGAAGATGTCGATCGGCGTCGATTCCAATCAGAACCACCTGCACCCGGGCTCGGTGCTGACCTCGATGGTCAAGCGCGTCGATCTCGCCGTCTACAACGCCTACAAGGATACTGCCGCCGACAAGTTCACGGCTGGCGTGCAGGCCAACGGCGTGGCGCAGGATGGCGTCAGCTACGCGCTCGACGACAACAACGCCAAGCTGATCACCCCGGAGATGAAGGCGGCCGTCGAGAAGGCCAAGGCCGACATCATTGCCGGCACCGTCAAGGTCCACGACTACATGTCGGACAACAGCTGCCCGATGTAAGACCGATGGAGGGCGTATGGCGGGTTCGCCATACGCCCTTTCCATGTCCGGCTTCCGGAAACGAAAGGCCAGCGTGTGAGCCAGCATCCCGCGATTGAACTGGTGGGTATCGACAAGAGCTTCGGTACGGTCCACGCCAACAGGAACATCAATCTCAAGGTTGAGAAGGGGACGATCCACGGCATCATCGGCGAGAACGGTGCCGGCAAGTCGACCCTGATGTCCATTCTCTACGGCTTCTATCAGGCCGACCGCGGCGAGATCCGCGTCGACGGCAGGCAGATCGCCATCCGCGACAGCCAGGCGGCGATCGCTGCCGGCATCGGCATGGTGCACCAGCACTTCATGCTGGTTGAGAACTTCACCGTGCTTGAAAACATCATGCTCGGCGCCGAGGGCGGACAGTTGCTCGCCAAGGGCGTCGCCGGTGCACGCATCGAGCTGAAGCGGCTCGAATCCGAATATGGCCTCGACGTCGATCCCGACGCGGTGGTCGAGGAACTGCCGGTCGGCCGCCAGCAGCGCGTCGAGATCCTCAAGGCACTGTACCGCAATGCCGACATTCTGATCCTCGACGAACCGACCGGCGTCCTGACACCGGCCGAAGCGGATCACCTGTTCAAGGTGCTGCGGGTTCTGCGAGACCAGGGCAAGACCGTCATCCTCATCACCCACAAGCTGCGCGAGATCATGGCCATCACCGACGAGGTGTCGGTCATGCGCCGCGGTGAGATGGTCGCCACCCGCAAGACGGCTGAAACGACGGTCGAGGAACTCGCCGAACTGATGGTCGGCCGGCGGGTGCTGCTGCGGGTCGAAAAGGGCGAGCCGAAGCCCGGCAAGGTGCTGCTCTCGGTCAAGAACCTCACGGTTCGCGACAGCCGCGGCGTGACCATGGTCGACAACGTCTCGTTCGACGTGCGCGAGGGCGAGATCGTCGGCATCGCAGGCGTTGCCGGCAACGGCCAGTCGGAACTGCTGGAAGCGATTGCCGGCATCCGCAAGCCGACATCCGGCGAGATCCTGCTCGACGGCCAGCCGATCGGCAGCGCCGATCCAGCCCGGTTGCGCGAGCTAGGCCTTGCGCATATTCCCGAAGACCGCCACCACATGGGACTGGTGCTGAAGTTCGAGGAATACGAGAATTCCGTTCTTGGCTATCACCGCAATGCCCGCTACGGCCGCACCTTCCTTGATTTGAAGGCAATCAGGGCGGACGCCGAGGAGAAGATCCGCAAGTATGACATCCGGCCGCCGAACCCGCGGTTGAAGACGGCCAACTTTTCCGGCGGCAACCAGCAGAAGATCGTCGTCGCCCGCGAGATCGAGCGCGATCCCAAAGCGCTGATCATCGGCCAGCCCACCCGCGGTGTCGATATCGGCGCCATTGAGTTCATCCACCGCCGGATCGTCGAAATGCGCGATGCCGGCAAGGCGATCCTGGTGGTCTCCGTCGAACTTGACGAGATCCGCTCGCTGTCCGACCGCATCCTGGTGATGTTCGCCGGCAAGATCGTCGGCGAAAAGACACCCGATGCCGGCGAGCAGACGCTCGGATTGATGATGGCGGGGATCGCCGCATGAGGACCCACCGTTCATGAGTACCGCTTCCGTACCCTTGCCCAACTGGATCAGCTACGGGCTGCTGCCGTTGCTGAACCTGGTCATGGCATTCCTGATCTCGGGCCTGGTGGTCTGGTGGATCGGCGAGGATCCGCTGGCGGCACTGCGGCTGCTGATCGAGGGCGCGCTCGGCCGCGGCGATGCGATCGGCTTCACGCTGTTCTACACGACAAGCTTCATCTTCACCGGCCTGTCGGTCGCTGTCGCCTTTCATGCCGGCCTGTTCAACATCGGCTCCGAAGGCCAGGCCTATGTCGGCGGGCTTGGCGCGGCGCTGGTGGCGCTGTCCCTCGATCGCTACGTGCCGTGGTACGTGACGATGCCGTTCGCGGTGATCGGCGCGGCCGTCTTCGGGGCCGGCTGGGCGCTGATCCCGGCCTGGCTGCAGGCAAAGCGCGGCAGCCACATCGTCATCACCACCATCATGTTCAACTTTATCGGCGCGGCGCTGATGGTCTACCTTCTGGTGAACGTCTTCATCGTGCCCGGCAAGATGGCGCCGGAGACCCGGACATTCCTGCCCGGCGGGCAATTGCCGAAGCTGGACTGGCTGATGGCGCTGTTCGGCTTGAGGCTCGGCCCGGCGCCGTTCAACGTCTCCTTTCTGATCGCGCTGGTGATGTGCTTCCTCGTCTGGCTGCTCATCTGGCGCACCAAGTTCGGCTACGAGATGCGCACGCTCGGCATCAGCCCGCCCGCGGCCGTCTATGCCGGCATTCCCTATGCCCGCACGGTCATCATCGCCATGCTGATCTCCGGCGGTCTGGCGGGCATGATGGCGCTCAACCCGGTGATGGGCGCCTCGGCGCGCCTGCAGGTGGAATTCGTCGGCGGCGCCGGCTTCGTCGGTATCGCCGTCTCGCTCATGGGTCGCAGCCACCCGCTCGGCATCATCTTTTCGGCGCTGCTGTTCGGCATCCTCTACCAGGGCGGCGCCGACCTCTCCTTCGAGATGCCCAACATCACCCGTGAAATGATCGTCGTCATCCAGGGTCTGGTGATCCTGTTCGCCGGTGCGCTGGAATACATGTTCCGGCCGGCCATGGTTCAGCTCTACCAGCGCTTGAAGCGGGCATAAGGGAGGACGGCATGGATTTCTTCGACATCCTCGTCAGCATTCTGGGATCGACCATCCGCCTGTCGATCCCGCTTCTGTTCACGGCGCTCGCCGGCCTGTTCTCCGAACGCGCCGGCATCTTCGACATCGGCCTGGAAGGCAAGATGCTGGCTGCCGCCTTCGCCTCCGCCTGCCTTTCCTACATCACCGGAAATCCGTGGCTCGGCCTGCTCGGCGGCATTGCCGTATCGATCATCTTCTCGCTCATCCACGGCTTTGCCTCGATCACCAATCGCGGCAACCAGATCGTCTCCGGCGTCGCCCTCAACTTCATCGCCGCCGGCCTGACGATCGTGCTTGGCCAGGCGTGGTTCGGCCAGGGAGGCCGTACGCCGCAGCTTGGCGGCGAGGCACGTTTCCAGCCGATCATCCTGCCGTTTGCCGATCAGATGCGCGAGGTGCCGTTCATCGGCCCGCTCTATGCCAACGTCATCTCCGGCAACAATATCCTGACCTACCTGGCTTTCGCCGCCGTGCCTCTCTCCTGGTGGGTGCTGTTTCGCACCCGCTTTGGTCTGCGCCTGCGCGCTGTCGGTGAGAATCCGGGCGCCGTCGATACGGCCGGCATCTCGGTCGCATGGCTGCGGTATCGCGCCGTCATTGTAGCCGGCTTCCTCTGCGGCTTTGCCGGCGCCTATCTGTCGATTGCCCAGTCGGCGGCCTTCATCAAGGATATGTCGGCGGGCAAGGGCTACATCGCGCTGGCAGCCCTGATCTTCGCCAAGTGGAAGCCGGTGCCGGTAATGTTCGCCTGCCTGCTGTTCGGCTTCCTCGATGCGTTCGCCAACTTCATGCAGGGGCGGCCGGTACCCGGCATTGGCGAGGTTCCCGTGCAGATCTTCCAGGCGCTGCCCTACATTCTTACCTGCGTCCTGCTTGCCGGCTTCATCGGCATTGCCCATCCGCCGAAGGCCGGCGGCGTGCCCTATACGAAGGAGCGTTGACCCGATGTCGCAAACTCTGTTCGAAGCAGCCCGTGCTGCGATGTCGAAGGCCTACGCGCCTTACTCCAAGTTCCCGGTCGGGGCGGCTATTCTCGCCGATGACGGCAAGATCTATGCCGGCGCCAACATCGAGAACCTCTCGTTTCCGCAAGGATGGTGCGCCGAGCCGACGGCGATCGGCGCCATGATCATGGGCGGCGGCCGGAAGATCGTCGAGATGGCGGTCATTGCCGAGAAGCTGGCGCTGTGCCCGCCCTGCGGCGGTTGCCGCCAGAAGATCGCCGAGTTCGCAGATGCGCAGACGCGGGTCTTCCTCTGCGATGACCAGGGCGTCCAGAAGACCATGACGATGGAGGAACTTCTGCCGTTCTCGTTCAAGACCGAGATCCTCGGATGAGGACCGTCATCGATCTTCTGGTGGACCGGCTGGACGGACTGATGCCGCGGCATGCAATCGTGCTCGGATCCGGTCTCGGCTCGCTGGTCGAACAGGTGCAGGATCCCGTTCGCATCTCCTACGGCGACCTCCCGGGCTTTCCGGTAAGCGGCGTGACCGGCCATGCAGGCGAACTGGTGGCGGGGCGGCTCGGCCAACATCCGGTCATCATGCTCTCCGGCCGCGCCCATTACTATGAGCACGGCGACGCCTCGGCGATGCGGTTTCCCCTCGAGGTGCTGCAGGGCATCGGCGTGCAGGCGCTGATCCTTACCAATTCGGCAGGCTCGGTGCGCCAGGACATGCCGCCGGGTTCGGTGATGCAGATCACCGATCACATCAACTATTCCGGCATGAACCCGCTGATCGGCGAAAGCGGCGACCGGCGCTTTGTCGGCATGACGAATGCCTATGACGCCGAACTGGCGGTCGCCGTCCGCAATGCGGCGATCCGCACCGGCACGCCGCTGTTTACCGGCACCTACATGTGGTTCTCCGGCCCGAGCTTCGAAACGCCGGCGGAGATCCGCATGGCCCGCACACTCGGCGCCGATGCCGTCGGCATGTCGACGGTGCCGGAGGTCATCCTGGCGCGGTATGTCGGGCTGAAGGTCGCCGCCTGTTCGGTCATCACCAACTACGGTGCCGGCATGACCGGTGCCGAATTGAGCCACGAGGAGACCAAGGAGATGGCACCGAAGGGTGGTGCACGTCTTGCGGCCATCCTCAGCGACCTTTTCAGCCAGTCCGGACTGGCCTGAGCGGCCCGACGACGCGAGACCCTCGGCGTCTGCCGGTAGCCGTCTGGCCATGCGGGTTGCGCCTTATCCATCGAGAGCTACATATGATGACTTCGAGCAAGCCGGGAGTGAAGGCCATGGAACTGCTGAGCCCGCGAGAAGTGGCGACGTTCGCGCTGTCGCTGCTGGACCTGACCAATCTTCGCGATGACTGCGATGCAACGGCGATCGAGCAGCTGTGCCGCAAGGCCCAGACGCCGTCGGGTGCAACCGCTGCGATCTGCATCTGGCCGCGTTTCGTCGCGCAGGCGCGCGGCCTGCTTGGTCCGGGCAATCCGGTGCGCATCGCCACGGTCGTCAACTTCCCGTCCGGCGATCTGCCGGTGGAACAGGTCGTTGTGGAAACCACCGCGGCTATCGCCGATGGTGCCGACGAGATCGATCTGGTCATCCCCTACCGCGCCTTCCTGGCTGGCGATGATGCCGCGGTGACGACCATGGTCGAGGCGGTTCGCGCGGCCTGCCCGCACGCGTGCCTGAAGGTGATCCTGGAGACGGGTGAGCTGAAGGACAGCGGCAGGATCCGCCACGCTTCGGGCCTTGCCATCGCCGCTGGTGCGGACTTCATAAAAACCTCCACCGGCAAGGTGCAGGTCAATGCAACGCTGGAAGCAGCCGATATCATGCTGCAGGCAATCCGTGACAGCCGCAAGAAGGTGGGTTTCAAGCCGGCGGGCGGTATCTCGACGGTAGCGGATGCCGATCTCTACCTGCGGCTTGCCGAAACGATCATGGGACGGGACTGGTTGATGCCGTCGACCTTCCGCTTCGGCGCATCGAGCCTCCTGGACGACATCCTTGCGGTGATCAGCGGCAGCGCGTCGGCCCGCGTATCGACCGGATACTGAGATCGTGATCCCGCAGGAAACCATCCGCCGCAAACGTGACGGGGAGGATTTGCCTGCCGCCGAGATCGGCGCCTTCATCGAGGCGATGACCGCGGGAAGCGTCTCCGAGGGGCAGATCGCGGCCTTCGCCATGGCCACCTTCTTTCGTGGCATGACGCGCGACGAAGTGATCGCGCTGACCCTCGCCATGCGCGATTCAGGCGATGTCCTGTCCTGGGCGGATGTCGGAAAGCCGATCTCCGACAAGCATTCGACCGGCGGTGTCGGTGACAACGTCTCGCTGATGCTGGCGCCGATCGTCGCCTCCTGCGGTCTGGCCGTCCCCATGATCTCCGGCCGCGGTCTTGGCCACACCGGCGGCACGCTCGACAAGCTCGGCGCCATTCCAGGCTACGACGTGATGCCGAGCGAAGCTCTGTTCCGGCGCGCCGTCAACGAAGTCGGATGTGCAATCATCGGCCAGACGGGCGACCTGGCGCCGGCCGACAAGCGGCTCTATGCCGTGCGTGACGTCACCGCGACGGTCGAATCCATCGCGCTGATCACCGCCTCGATCCTGTCGAAGAAGCTGGCGGCGGGGCTTCAACACCTTGTTCTCGACGTCAAGTTCGGCAACGGCGCCTTCATGGAGGGTGTCGAGGATGCCGAAGCATTGGCAAAATCGCTGGTCGAGGTGGCAAATGGCGCTGGCCTCGGTACCACGGCCCTGCTTACCGATATGAACGAACCGTTGGCGGATGCAGCGGGCAACGCTCTGGAAGTGCTGCACTGCCTCGACGTGCTGTCGGGCAACAAGGCCGGCACTCGCAGCGAGACCGCAACGCTTGCCTTCGCCGCAGATATGTTGCTCCAGGCCGGGATCGTACCGTCCCTGGAGGAGGGGGCGTCGATGGCGCGAGGTGCCATCGCATCCGGGCGGGCGCTCGAAACCTTCGGGCGCATGGTGCATGTGCTGGGCGGCCCCGCCGATTTCGTCGAGCGCCCGGGTCATCATCTGGCGGCTGCGCCGGTCACGGTCGCCGTCGCGGCACCTGCGACGGGACACCTCGCCGGCTGCGACACGCGGCTCCTGGGACTGGCTGTCGTCGAACTCGGCGGCGGTCGCCGCCAGGTCAGCGACGAGATCGATCCGCGCGTCGGGCTGGATCGCATGCTGCCGCTCGGCACCTATGTGCAGAAGGGTGAGCCGATCGCTTTTGTGCACGGTGCCGACCAGGCGCTGGCGGAACATATCGCTGGTCACGTCGCCGGGCTCTACACGATCAGCGACGTGCCGCCGGAAACGCGGCCCGTCGTGCTGAAGCGGATCGGCTGAAAGCTATTGCACCAGCCGCAGCGAACCGTTCTGCACCTGGAAAGACGATAGGCGCTTCAGGAAGCTCATGCCGATCAGGGTGCCCGAAAGCGCCTTGTCCTCCAGCACAACGGCGTCTACGTCGCGAATGCGGATGCCGGCGATCTCGACCCGTTCCAGCCGCACGGAGGCTGCCCTTGCGACGCCGTTCGCCGTGTTGACGCGGTAGCGGAAGTCGAGTGTGCCAGCGCTGAAGCCTAGCCGCCGCGCTGTGCTCTCGTTGATCGCCACGGACGTCGCGCCGGTGTCGACGAGGCCTTCCACGGATTTGCCGTTAAGGCGGAAGTTGGCGAGGAAGTGGCCGCGGCCGTCTGAAGCGAGAACGACGCTTCCGGGTGCGGAGGTTTTCGCGGTCGGACCGGGGTCGGAGGAAATTGACGTCTCCTGCACCGCCTGGTCGCCCGACGACCGGCTTTCCGCGGCGATCTCCGTCAGGCCGAACAGGTGCGGGATCTGCGAAGCAACTGCCGCAGCAACGAGGAACATCAGGAAGGTTCGCAGCATGAGGGCGCTCCGGCGGGTCTGAGCCCACCATAGCGCCCGGACCCTGAACGAAAAACGCCCGCGTGGGCCTTGCGCAGGCGCTTCCGTTAAACGTCGTTAACGGCCGCTTAGTCGGCGGCCGACGCCTTACTTGGTACCGTACATCCGGTCGCCGGCGTCGCCGAGGCCGGGCATGATGTAGCCCTTCTCGTTGAGGTGGCTGTCGATCGCTGCGGTGAAGACGGGCACGTCCGGGTGCGCCTCGCAGAAGTTCTTGATGCCTTCCGGTGCGGCGAGAAGGCAGACGAAGCGGATGTTCTTTGCGCCGCGCTCCTTCAGCTTGTCGATCGCCGCGATCGAGGAATTGCCGGTGGCCAGCATCGGATCGACGACAATGATGAGCCGCTCGGACAGTGCGTCAGGCGCCTTGAAATAGTATTCGACCGCCTGCAGCGTTTCGTGATCCCGGTAGACGCCGACATGCGCGACGCGGGCCGCCGGAACCAGCTCCAGCATGCCTTCCAGGAGGCCGTTGCCGGCGCGCAAAATGGAGGCGAAGACGAGCTTCTTGCCTTCGAGGATCGGCGACTGCATCTCGGTGAGCGGCGTCTCGATCGTCTCCATGGTCAGCTCGAGGTCGCGTGTCACCTCATAGCAGAGAAGGGTGGAGATTTCCCGCAGCAGCCGGCGGAAGCTCGAGGTCGAGGTCTCCTTGCGACGCATGATGGTGAGTTTGTGCTGCACCAGCGGATGATCGATGACTGTGACGCCGTCCATGGGAAACTGCCTTCTTCTTTGCCTTCCCTACCTTCTTCAGGGAAAATTCGCCTCATCGCAACCCGCAACCGGTGCTTTCACGCATCATCCCCAGCCGCCTGGCGCCGATCCAGCCGAGACAGCAGTGCCGAGCGGGTGGTCTCGTCGACGAAGGCGGCCTCGAGGGCCGTGCGCGTCATTGCGTTGATCTGCGCATCGGAAAGACCGATGATCTCTGAGGCGATCTCGTACTCGCGCGCCAGCGAGGTGCTGAAGAAAGGCGGATCGTCCGAGTTGATGCAGACGCGCACGCCGGCCTCGATCAACTGGCGCAAGGGGTGGCTCTCGAAGTCGGGAAAGACGTCGAGGGCGATGTTGGAGCCGGGACAGACCTCCAGCACGACACCGGTCTCCACCAGCCGCTGGACGAGAGCCGGATCCTCGATTGCCCGCACCCCGTGGCCGATGCGCGACGGGCGCACCAGGTCGAGCGCGTCGGCAACGCTGAAGGCGCCGCACACCTCGCCCGCATGGATTGTCAGGCCGAGCCCGGCATCGCGGGCGATATTGAAGGCCGGCGCATAATCGGCAACTCGCCCCATCCGCTCCTCGCCGGCCAGGTTGAAGCCAGTGACCAGCGGATTGCCGCAGCGTGCGGCGTAGCGCGCCGCGCTGATGACGCTCTCGGGTCCAAAGTGCCGCTCCCCGGTGACGATGATGCGCGTCTCGATGCCGGTCTTCTCGCGCGCGGCGTGGATGCCGTCGGTGATGCCGGCAAGGTAGCGGTCGGCACCGACGCCGATGCGGTCGCCGTGATCGGGGGAGACGATGATCTCGCTGTAGATCGTGCCGATCCCCGCAAGTTCGCTCAGGTAGCTTTCCGTCAGCAGTGCGTAGTCGTCCGGCGTCCGGAAGAGTGAAGCGACCTTGTCGTAGCAGGCGATGAATTCGGCGAAGTCGCGCCAGACATAGCCGCCGTCGGCGATGAAGGACGAGGTGTCCACGCCGTACTTGAGGGCCTGCCGATGGCTGAGGGCCGGTGGAGCGGCCCCTTCGATATGGCAGTGGATTTCCGCCTTGAGGAAACGATGTGTCACAGGAAGCTCCGTCCATGCTTGCCGCGAGCAATGCCGAGATGCGCGGCGACTGTTTCGCCGATGTCGGCATAGCTGTCGCGGACGCCGATGCTGCGCGGCGCAATGCCCGGCCCGTACCCCATGATCGGTACGCGCTCGCGCGTGTGGTCCGTGCCGCGCCAGGTCGGATCGCAGCCATGGTCGGCGGTGAGCAGCATCAGGTCGCCGGGCTGCATCTTGCGATGCACCTCGGCAAGCCGTCGGTCGAACGCCTCGAGCGCCGCCGCATAGCCCGGCACGTCGCGCCGGTGGCCATAGAGCATGTCGAAATCGACGAAGTTGGTGAACACCAGGTCGCCGTCGCCGGCGTCGTCCAGCACTGACAGCGTTGCATCCATCAGGGCATCGTTACCATTCGCCTTGATCACCCGCGAGATGCCCTGGTGCGCGAAGATATCGCCGATCTTGCCAACCGCGTGAACGGTGCGCCCAGCCTCGACCAGGCGGTCGAGAAGCGTGGCTTCGGGCGGCAGGACCGAAAAATCGCGACGGTTTCCGGTGCGCTGGAAGGTTGCCGGGGTTTCGCCGACGAACGGCCGGGCGATCACCCTGCCGATGTTCAGCGGGTCGATCAGTTGGCGGACGGTCTGGCAGAGCGCAATCAGCCGGTCGAGGCCGAAGTGCTGCTCGTGGGCGGCGATCTGAAAGACGGAATCGGTCGAGGTGTAGCAGATCGGCCTGCCGCTCCGGATGTGTTCCTCGCCGAGGCTGGCGATGATGTCGGTGCCGGATGCGTGGCAGTTGCCGAGGATGCCGGGCAAATCCGCCTCCCGACAGATCGCCTCGATCAGGTCCGGCGGAAACGCATCCCCCTCGCTCGGAAAGTAGCCCCAGTCGAACATCACAGGCGTGCCGGCAATTTCCCAATGGCCGGACGGTGTGTCCTTGCCTTTCGAGACTTCGCTTGCCGCACCGTGGAGGCCGAACACGCGTTCGGGTACGGGCATTCCGGCGGGATATTCGCCGCAGGCCATCTGTGCCGCATGCACAAGGCCGAGCGCCGACATGTTGGGCAGCTTTAACGGGCCGCTTCTGAGGCCGGCCCGGTCGGCCGCTCCCGCCGCACAAAACTGCGCGATATGGCCGAGCGTGTTGGAGCCGAGGTCGTCATAGCGCGCCGCATCGCGGGCACCGCCGATGCCGAAGGAATCGAGTACGAAGAGAAAGGCGCGTGCCATCGATCACCCAGAGTGAGAAAGCTGCCATGCGCAGCATGAGAAGCCGAACGCTGAGCCGCTTCTCATATAGGCCACTTGCCTTGTTGGCAAAGGCTTCGCCTCAACAGTCGTTGCAGGCGACGGAGGATCCGCCCCGCTGGCGATAGAAATAGTTGCGGCTGATGGTGATCGAGCGCGTTTCCGCCGATACGATGCCAGGAAGGAACATCAGCAGTTCATGCGGTACGGCAAGTTCCGAGCGGACGAGGAAGGAATCGTTTGCCTTCAGCTCTGCCGGCACATCGCTGACTACGGTGCCTGCAGGGTAGGGGCGGGCATTCCCCTGGTCCCAGGACCATGCGACCCGCGGTATGCCGTTGGCATCCACCTGGATGCCGGTGATCTTCAGGGAGATCTTGTCGGCGCTGCTGTTGTAGGGGACGAAGATCGCCTTCGCCACATCCACCATCGTCGCCAGGCTCGCCTTCGTCACGCTGCCCTGCTGGGTCACCAGATCGGCGATAGTGGCGGAGGCGCGCGTCACGCGCTTGGAGACGCTGAGGCCGATGGTCAGCTCGAAGCAGGTGATGTAGAGCGAGATCAGGATCGGCGCCAGGATGGCAAACTCGACACCGCCCATGCCGCGGCGGTCGTCGAGCATCCGACGAAAGGCCAGCATTGTCCCGCGATGCGCAGGCTTGGGCGGCGGGGAGAGCGGAGCCTTCGCCATCACGGATAATCCTCGTTCTGGAAGGCGGCGGTGCCCACAATCAGGAAGTCGCTCGGCAGCGATCCGTTGTTCGGGCGGATGTTGGTGATGTACGGCCGAACGAGATCGGTGATGATCTGCCAGCGGTAGTAGGCGCGCACCATGTTAATCGTCTTCGGGCCGCCCGGTGCGTATTTGAACGAGGCCGGGTTGAGATCGGCGTATGTGTCGGTCGACATACGCGGTATGGTCGTCGGGATCTGCGCGAAGGTAGCGAAGGAACGGACGTCCAGGTAGAGCAGTTTCGGGGTCGTCAGTTCCTGCTCGGAGCAGCGAATGAGGATAGATACCTCGTCGCAGAAGATCTTGCGGAACTGCGGCTCGGTCTTGTCGGTCGTCCGTCCCAGCGCGTAGGTGATCTGACCGGTTCGCAGCTGGCGGGACAGCGTCTCGACCGCGTTCGAGACAAGCTGTTCTGCGGTGAACGCGACGAAGGTCTCGATGATCGCGAAGATGATCATGAAATAGGGGATCGCCAGGATGGCGAACTCGATCGCCGCTGCGCCGTCCGGCGAACGCCAGATCCGTCGCCACGCTGCGTGCCTGGCAACGCCGTCGGGCTTCGGGGCAAGATGGTGCTCATCCACGCGCATCGTTCGGCCGGTTCTCCTTGAAGCTCCGGACGCTAGGCCGATTGTATTGAGAATCCGTTTCCGGGGTCGTTACATTCGCACCTGTATGGCACAGTTTGGCATGTGAACAGGACTTGTCAGTTGCCGGCCGGAGCGCCACGGGTTTGAGCGTGCTGCTCGCAATTCGGCGTGCACGACAGCACCGTCCTGTCCGTCTGGCGGAACACGCGAACGGTATTTCCTTCGTCGATGGAGACGACGATGCGCTCGTCGGCGATCGCGTTTCCGTCCGCGTCCAGAAGCACGAGATTGGTCGTCCCGAAACTGCGGCCGGTCAGCACGATGGTCATCGGGTCGGCGACCGTCGCGTCGGCAACTTCAGAATTTCCGACGATTACCTTGCTGACGGGACGGTCCAGGCGCAGCACGCGGGCCTGGTTCATGTAGACGCGCAGCAGATCACCGCCGGCCTCGTTCGCGTGAGCGATGCCGGAAAGGAGCAAGGTCGCGACCGCCATCAGGCGCGCAAGCAAGGTCCAGGGCATGGGTGATCAACCTTCCAGCAGGGGTGTTCTGAAACAGAGCATGAAGCGGAATGGTGAATGAAGCCTTACCGTCCTGAAACTATTCATGTTTCCATTTTGGCACAGGCTTCACGGTTGAAAACTGTTCCATCCTGAGCGTCTCCGGCAGCCGCTGGTCATCGCGAAACCACTGCGAACCGGGCTACATTCAGATTTCCTCAGAAAGCGCGACGCATATCTTGCATTTGAATGGTCGGTGAGACTTCTCATTTACCTTGCAGTTCGTTGTCCGGGATTAACACTTTCGTAACCGGCTTTATTAAGTGGATGGAAATCGCCTCGCCGTACCTTGGGACCACCGAACAGCGGACAACAGTTGTCGGCCTTGCTGAAGTAGAACCCGGAGTAGGAGAGTAGAATGTCCAAGATTTTCGCACGTTTTATGAAAGATGAATCGGGTGCAACGGCCATCGAATACGGTCTGATCGCTGCCCTGATTTCCGTTGCCCTGATCGCTGGCGCCACCACGCTCGGCAACAGCCTGAGCAGCACATTCAACAATATCTCTGGCAAGATGACGACGGCATCTACCAAGTACTAATGTCAGCCCATCGCTAAAGCCGCCGATCTGGCGGCTTTAGGCGCCTGAGGGACGAGCATGATCGCATATTTCTTGCCTCTCATGTTTCAGGCAGCTCTCTGCGCAGCCGCAGTCAGCGATCTCATGACGATGAAGATCCCCAACTGGATCTCCGTCCTGCTGGTGCTGCTGTTTTTCCCGGCCTGCTGGATCGTCGGCATGAGCCTGCCCGAGGTCGGTCTTTCGATCATGGCAGGGCTAGCCGTCTTTGCCCTCTGCTTCGGCCTGTTTGCCGCCAACGTCATGGGTGGCGGCGATGCCAAGCTGCTGAGTGCTGCGGCGCTCTGGTTCGGCTACAACATCTCGCTCATCTCGTTCATGGTCACCGTCGCCTTCGCCGGCGGGATCCTGACGCTGGCCATCCTGGTGCTGCGCGCCAACGCCACGACGGTGATGGCCATCGGCCTGCGCCTCCCGCACTCTCTGGTGTCGGCCAAGAAGATCCCCTATGCCATCGCCATTGCCGCCGGCGGCATCCTCAGCTGGCCAGAGGCGCCGCTGCTTCGACTGGCGTCGCTCGCCCACTGACGCGGCAGGCAGCCGCCAAGACGAAGGCTTACCGGGCGATTAACCATACGGCTAAGCTTTGCATTAACCATAACTACACCATTTGCGGACCATTCTGCGCGGGAATTGAGACTCCCCCGAGGAATGGTCATGAAACCCGCTCGCGTTATCATACTTGCTGTCGCCGTCGTCGCGGCGGGGCTTGCCGGCGTGCTGGCCATGCGCCTCAGCGGCGGGCAGACGGTGGTGCAGCAGGCCAAGGAAATCATCCGCCCCGAACCGACCGTCAACGTCCTCGTCTCGGCGGAAAGCCTTCCCGTCGGAAGTCGTCTCACGGACAGTTCCATCCGCTGGAGCGCGTGGCCGGAAGGCGGCGTGACGGAAGGCTTCATTACCGAAAAGGCGCGACCCGCGGCGATTGCCGAACTGACGGGCGCGGTCGTCCGTCTGCCGATGTTCGCCGGCGAGCCGGTGAGGGCGGAGAAGGTAGCGGACTCTTCCAATCGTATCATGTCGTCGCTGCTGCCGTCCGGCAAACGGGCCGTTGCCACCGAGATCTCGGTTGCCACCGGCGCCGGCGGCTTTGTCCTGCCCAACGATCGGGTCGACGTGATCATGGTGCGCAAGGAAGCTGAAGGTCGCTACCTCACCGAGAACGTCCTCAACAACATCCGCGTCCTGGCGATCGACCAGCATATCGAAGAGAAGGACGATGGCTCCAAGGCCGTCGTCGGAACGACGGCAACGCTGGAGCTGACGCCCGACCAGGCCAAGGTGATGGCCGTGGCGCAACAGATGGCCGACAGGCTGACGCTGTCGCTCCGGTCGATCTCCGATGCCCAGGAGCCGGACAACAAGGCGGCCGACTATCTGCTTGCAGGCGGCGACGGCAAGGCGGAGGTGCAGGTGATCAAATCCGGCGCGATCGTCACCGGCAACAGTGCCAAGCCGGCGCAGAATTAAGGACGGACAGGCAACGTGACCCACTGGATCGACAAACTTCGCGCCTCGGCAACGGCCAGCCTCTGCTTCTGCGTCGCCTTTACCGGCATGCCGCTTGCCACCGGCGGTCTCTGGACGTCCGCGGCCCATGCCGAGCAGCCGAGCCTGATCCGCATCGCCGACGCCGGCCGCGGCGTGCGCAAGCGCCTGCAGCTTGGCCTGAACAAGGCTCTGGTCGTGGATCTTCCTGCCGACGCCCACGACATCCTGGTCGCCGATCCGAGCGTTGCCGACGCGATTACCCGTACATCGCGGCGCATCTACCTGTTCGGCAAGTCGGTCGGCCAGACGAACATCTTCATCTTCGGCCCGGGCGGCGAGGAAATCGTCAGCCTCGATCTCGAAGTCGAGCGCGACATCGTCGGCCTGCAGAGCAACCTGCGCCGGTTCCTGCCGGAATCCGACATCAAGGTTGAGATCATTTCCGACAACATCGTGCTGACCGGCTCGGTGCGCACGCCGCAGGATGCTGCGCAGGCCGAGAAGCTGGCACGCGCCTTCCTGAAGGGCGGCGAGGCGACGACCCGTAACCAGACCGCCACCAGCAACAGCAGCGGTGACGGCGCCGTCGCCATCTATGCGGAAGACCGGCAGCAGTCGCAGATCGTCAACCTCCTGACGATCGAAGGCGAGGATCAGGTGACGCTCAAGGTCACCGTCGCGGAAGTCAGCCGGCAGGTCCTGAAGCAGCTTGGCTTCAACGGCACGATCTCGACGATCGGCAGCGCTGCCAGCGGCGGCATCTCGTTTGCCAATCCTGCCAATCTCGGCAACGCGATCGCCGTCGGCGGTCTCGGTCGGGCCGGCGGAACGATCGGCACCACCAGCCTTGCCACCTATGTCAACGCCATGGAACAGGCCGGCGTCATGCGCACGCTTGCCGAGCCCAGCCTGACGGCCATTTCCGGCCAGCAGGCAAAGTTCTACGTCGGCGGCCAGTACCGGCTGGCCGGCCAGCAGGAGGTTGCGGTCGACGATGCGAACAAGACGACCGTCTCCCGCACCGTGGACACTGTCGATTACGGCGTCGAGCTGAACTTCAAGCCGGTGGTCCTATCGGCCGGCCGCATCAGCCTCAACATCGAGACGAATGTCTCCGAGCCAACCTATGAGGGCTCGGTTGCCACCGGTAACGGCACCTCGCCGTCCATTCCCGGCTCGACCTACCTCTCGATCCGCAAGCGCGAGGCATCGACCACCGTTGAACTGCCCTCCGGCGGTTCGATCGTCATCGCCGGTCTGGTGCAGGACAATGTCCGCCAGGCGATGTCGGGCCTTCCGGGCATCTCCAAGGTGCCGATCCTCGGTACGCTGTTCCGCAGCAAGGACTTCATCCGCAACGAGACCGAGATGGTCATCATCGCAACACCGTATCTGGTGCGCCCGGTGGCGCGCAGCGAGATCGCGCGTCCGGACGACAACTTCAATCCGGAGAACGACGGCGCGATGTATTTCCTCAACCGGGTCAACAAGCTGTACGGGCGCAAGGAACAGGCCACTGCCGGTCCATATCA
Source organism: Rhizobium sp. SAFR-030 (assembly GCF_059415005.1). Classification (NCBI taxonomy): domain Bacteria; kingdom Pseudomonadati; phylum Pseudomonadota; class Alphaproteobacteria; order Hyphomicrobiales; family Rhizobiaceae; genus Rhizobium; species Rhizobium sp. SAFR-030. Next base: position 190,827 of record NZ_JBPFDO010000005.1, read on the forward strand.
CGGCGCGGTCGGCTTCATCTACAAGTGAGAGGCACAAGGACAATGACGACGAAACCGCTGCAGGCGGCCCTTCTGGTGCTCTCCACGGCTCTGCTGGCGAGTTGCGCCAATCGTGACCTGACCACCGGATCCATCCCGCTCGATTACCGCGAGCGTCACCCGATCGTGCTGACGGAAGCGCAGAGCAATCTCGACCTCCCGGTCAGCCCCAACGATTCTCGCCTCACCATCGGCATGCGGGACACGATCAAGGGGTTCGCGCAGAAGTTTGCATCCTCCTCGGCCGGCCATGTGCAGATCCAGGTGCCGAACGGTTCGCCCAACGGTCCGGCAGCACAGCACCTGTCGCGCGACATCCGCGCCACGCTGGTGACGGCCGGCATTCGTGCGCAGCGGATCGTGATGACCAGCTATGCCGCCGATGCGAGCGGCGATGCGGCGCCCATTCGCCTGTCCTATGTGGCAACCAAGGCTGTTACCTCCGCCTGCGGAGAGTGGCCGGAGGATCTGACCGACGACACCATCGCCAACCGCAACTGGTACAATTTCGGCTGCGCCTCGCAGAACAACCTTGCAGCACAGGTGGCCAATCCGACCGACCTCGTCGCACCGCGGGGCATGACTCCGATCGATGCAGCGCAGCGCTCCAACGTCATCAGCGACTATCGCGCAGCCAACAACAGCGACAACTAGCGGAGGCGCAGACACCATGAGTGCTGTCGAATACGAAATCCGCATGCAGGACGACCTTGCTCCGCCCGAGCCGTCACGGCCGAGCGACATGGAGAGCCTGCGGCCGCTGCCGCGCATTTCCGTGCACGCGTTTTGCGAAAGCGATGCGCTGCACCGGGTGATGGAGCGGCTTGGCCAGGATCGCCGCATGTCTAAGGTGAACCTGCGCGTGACGAGCGGCGGCAGTGCTGCGGCCGCCAACATGTTCGCAACGGCCCCCACCCCCAACCTCATCATCCTCGAGACGGATGCGGCTCCCGGCGATCTTCTGCAGGATCTGGCACCCCTGGCCGCCGTCTGCGATGCCTCGACGCGGGTTATCCTGATCGGCCGGCACAACGACATCACGCTCTACCGCGAACTGATCCGCAACGGCATTTCCGAATATCTTGTCGCCCCGGTGAAGATGCCGGACCTGCTCGGCGCCATCGCGACGATTTTCGTCGATCCGGAAGCCGAGCCGCTCGGTCGCTCCATCGCCTTCATCGGCGCCAAGGGCGGCGTCGGGTCCTCGACGATCGCCCACAACTGCGCGTTCGGCATTTCCTCGCTGTTCTCGACCGAGACCATCCTGGCCGATCTCGATCTTGCCTACGGCACCGCCAACATCGATTTCGACCAGGATCCGGCGCAGGGCATGGCGGAAGCCGTCTATGCGCCCGACCGGCTGGACGAGGTGTTCCTCGACCGCCTGCTCACCAAATGCTCGGAACACCTGTCGCTGCTGGCCGCGCCTTCGCTGCTTGATCGCGCCTATGATTTCGAGAAGGGCGCTTTCCAGCCGGTCATCGACGTCCTGCAGCGCAGCGCACCGATTGCCGTTCTGGACGTGCCGCATGCCTGGTCGGAATGGACCCGCAGCGTGCTTTCCGAAGTCGACGAAGTGGTGATCACCGCGGTTCCCGACCTCGCCAACCTGCGCAATGCCAAGAACATGCTCGATGCGCTGCGCAAACTGCGCCCCAACGACCGCTCTCCGCACCTGATCCTCAACCAGGTCGGACTGCCGAAGCGACCCGAGATCGCCGTTTCTGACTTCGTCGAGCCGCTGGAGATCGAGCCGATCGCCATCATTCCCTTCGATGCGCCGCTGTTCGGCAGTGCTGCAAACAGCGGGCGGATGATTACCGAGATGGACGCCAAGTCGCCGACGGCCGAGACCTTCTCGCAGATCGCCCACATCGTCACTGGACGCACGTCCATCAAGAAAAACAGGAAGGGCGGCCTCGGCAAGGTGCTCGGCCTCCTGTCACGCAAGTAATCGCTGTTTCGCAGGAACTGGATCGCAGAGATGTTCGGAAAAAGGGGTAACGAGGGGTTTGGGAAGGCAGGCGCAGGCATCGCGCCTCCGCCGGCCGCAGCGGTGGCCGCCGTTGCCGCATCGACAGGTCCCGAGATCCTCCAGGAGCCGAATGCGACCGCGCCCCGCCAGGCTGTCCCGGCGCCGCCACTGGCCCCTCAGCCGGCTCCGGCACGTCGCCGCTCGCCCCGCAACGAGGGGTACTACGATACCAAGAGCCAGGTCTTCGCGGCACTGATCGACACGATCGACCTGTCGCAGCTCTCCAAGCTCGATACCGACAGCGCGCGTGAAGAAATCCGCGACATCGTCAACGATATCATCACCATCAAGAATTTCGCGATGTCGATCGCCGAGCAGGAGGAACTGCTCGAGGACATCTGCAACGACGTCCTGGGTTACGGCCCGCTCGAGCCGTTGCTGGCGCGCGACGACATCGCCGACATCATGGTCAACGGTGCGGGACAGACCTTCATCGAAGTCGGCGGCAAGACGATCGAGTCGGAGATCCGCTTCCGCGACAACCAGCAGCTCCTGTCGATCTGCCAGCGCATCGTCAGCCAGGTCGGCCGCCGCGTCGACGAGTCGAGCCCGATCTGCGACGCCCGCCTGCCGGACGGGTCGCGCGTCAACGTCATCGCGCCGCCGCTGTCGCTCGATGGCCCGGCCTTGACGATCCGCAAGTTCAAGAAGGACAAGCTGACCCTCGACCAGCTGGTCAGGTTCGGCTCGATCACGCCGGAAGGCGCGGTCCTGCTGCAGATCATCGGCCGCGTCCGTTGCAATGTCGTCATCTCCGGCGGCACCGGCTCGGGCAAGACCACGCTTCTCAACTGCCTGACCCGCTACATCGACGCGAACGAACGCATCATCACCTGCGAGGACACGGCCGAACTGCAGCTGCAGCAGCCACATGTGGTGCGCCTGGAAACCCGCCCGCCGAACATCGAGGGCGAGGGCGAGATCACCATGCGCGACCTCGTCAAGAACTGCCTGCGCATGCGTCCGGAGCGGATCATCGTCGGCGAAGTGCGCGGACCGGAGGTCTTCGACCTGTTGCAGGCGATGAACACCGGCCACGACGGCTCGATGGGCACCATCCACGCCAACACGCCGCGCGAATGCCTGAGCCGCATGGAATCGATGATCGCCATGGGCGGCTTCACGCTCCCGGCGAAGACCGTGCGGGAGATCATTTCGGGTTCGGTCGACGTCATCGTCCAGGCCGCCCGCCTTCGCGACGGGACGCGCCGGATCACCCATGTGACGGAAGTCATCGGCATGGAGGGTGACGTGATCATCACCCAGGACCTGCTGCGCTATGAGATCGAAGGCGAAGACGCAGCCGGTAGGCTGGTCGGCCGCCATGTCTCGACCGGCATCGTCAAGCCGCATTTCTGGGATCGCGCACGTTACTATAACGAGGAACGACGGCTCGCCGCCGCTTTCGATCAGATGGAAGTCAAGACCAACTAGCCGTCGGAGGATCAGGGAATGGACATGACCGTCGTGGCGCTTGCCGTCCTCGTCGCGATCGCCGCGGCGTCGCTGGCCTACGGTCTGCTGTTCTCGCGGATCGAGGTGGAAAAGAAGACCGCCAGCCGCATGAACCGCGTCAGCTCAGCCGAGACCGACCGCGTCAAGGTCAAGGCAGCCCGCGATCGGGTTCAGGAAATGTCCAAGCGCCGCAAGTCCGTGCAGGACTCGCTGAAGGACCTGGAGCGCAAGCAGCAGGAGAACAACAAGAAGCTCGGTGACCGGAGCATCAAGGCGAAGCTTGTCCGATCCGGACTGCCGCTGACGCCTGCACGCTTCCACGTGTTCAGCGTCGTCTTCGGCATCTTCGCCTTTCTCTTCTGTCTGATGGCTGGGCTGCCGTTGCTGGGCGCAGTCGGCGTCGCCTTCGTTGGCGCGATCGGCCTGCCGCGCTGGTTCCTCGGCTTCCTCATCAAGCGCCGGCAGAACAAGTTTCTCGAAGAAATGCCGAATGCTCTCGACGTCATGGTCCGCTCGATCCGCTCCGGCCTTCCGCTCAGCGACGCGATGCGGCTGATCGCCAGCGACGGACAGGAGCCGGTGAAAAGCGAGTTCCGGCGGGTCGTGGATTCGCAGCAGGTCGGCATCAGCATCCCGGATGCCTGCGCCCGTATGATGATGACCATGCCGCTGCCGGAGGTGAACTTTTTCGCCATCGTCATCGCCGTCCAGAGCCAGGCGGGCGGCAACCTCTCCGAGGCGCTCAGCAACCTGTCGAAGGTGCTGCGCGAAAGGCGCAAGATGAAGGCCAAGGTCAGTGCCCTGTCGATGGAAGCCAAGGCGTCGGCGGCGATCATCGGGTCTCTGCCGTTCGTTGTCTCGCTGCTCGTCTACCTCACCTCTCCGCAGTACATCGGAGTGCTGTTCTCCGATCCGCGCGGCCACATCATCCTGCTGTTCTCCGGCGTCTGGATGTCGATCGGCATCTTCGTCATGCGCAACATGATCAACTTCGACGTCTGAGGATCAATCGATGTCATCGGAACTCGCCTCGCGCCTGACCGACCCGGCAACACTGCTCGCGCTTCTGGTGGCGGTGGCGGTGTTCGCCACCTTGTATTCGCTTGTCGTGCCGATGTTCGAGGGGAGGGACCTCGACAAGCGCATGCGCGCCGTATCGACTGAGCGCGAGCAGATGCGCAACCGCGAGCGGGCCCGGATGAACGCGGAGGCCAGCCGCGGCTCTCTCCGGTCGCAGAACAACCAGCCGGTTCGCCAGATCGTCGAGCGCTTCAACCTGCGCAAGGCACTTGTCGACGACAATACCGTCAACCGCTTGAAGGCGGCCGGCCTGCGCACCCAGAACGCCCTCAACGTCTTCCTCGTCTGCCGCTTCCTGCTGCCATTCCTGTTTCTGGCGGCTGCCGCCATCTGGATCTTCGGGCTCGGAAACCTGGCGTCGCGGCCGATGTCGATCCGGCTGCTGGCGACGATCGTTGCCGCCTATATCGGCTTCTATGCGCCGAACATCTACATCAGCAACCGTGTCGGCAAGCGTCAGGCATCGATCAAGCGCAACTGGCCCGACGCACTCGACCTGATGCTCATCTGTGTCGAATCGGGCGTTTCGCTGGAGGCCGCGATGCGGCGGGTGGCAGAAGAGATGGCGCCGCAGTCGCCGGCGCTGGCAGAAGAGATGGTGCTGACCACGGCCGAGCTTTCCTTCCTGCCGGATCGTCGCGTGGCGCTCGAAAACCTTGCGATCCGCACCCAGCTCGACATCGTCAAGGCGGTGACGACGGCGCTCATCCAGGCGGAGCGCTATGGTACGCCGGTGTCCCAGGCACTGCGCGTGCTCGCCCAGGAAGGGCGCGACGAACGGATGAATGAAGCGGAGAAGAAGGCTTCGGCGCTGCCGCCGAAGCTCACGGTGCCGATGATCCTGTTTTTCCTGCCGGTGCTGATCGCGGTGATCCTCGGCCCGGCCGGCATTCAGGTTGCCGATCGCTTCTGAAAGCGGATCAACTGGCGGACAGTGCCGCCCGTCCGGATCAGTTGGTAGCCTGGCTCGGCTTGCGGTCCTTGTCGGACAGCTTCGCCCAGGCATTCTGTTGCGACAGCATGGAGCGCAGGTAGGTGACGTTGGCTTCCGACTGGCTTTCCGTCAGTTCGCGCCGGGCGATCTGCTCGGCCTCGGCAAACCGGCCCTGCAGGCCGACGACCAGTGCCAGGTTCTGGCGCACGCGACTGTCGGCAGTTGATTGCTCCGATGCCGAGCGCAGGTAGGTTTCGGCGGTCTTCAGGTCTCCCGACAGCACGTAGGACATGCCGAAATTGGACATGACGCTCGGCTCCTTCGGCTGGGTGTCGAGTGCCAGCCGGTATTTCTGACGTGCCTCGTCGGAGCGGCCCAACTGGTCGAGCACGGCGCCTTCCGCGGAATAGAGCCGCCAGTCGGGGCGATCCGGTGTCTGCGCCCGGCCAATCGTCGCCAGCGCCTGCTCCAGCTGTCCGGCCGCGGCCTGTGCCTTGCCGTAGGCTGCCAGCACGTCGCGGTCGGTCGGGTTGGCGATCGCCACCTGCTGCATGACCGCCAGCGCTTGCGTGTTCTTGCCGTTCATCCGCAGAATGTTGGCGTAGTTCAGCCCGGCCGTCCTGTCCTTCGGATTGCGGTCGTAGGCGAGGCCCATGGACTTCTCGGCACCGGCGAGCTCGACTGCCGTCATCGAATCGACGGGCTTCGACAGCGAGGCGCTCGGAATGGAGCCGGTGGTCAGCCTGTCGGCCTTCTGGGTGGCGCAGGAGGGAAGCGTTGCGCAGGCAAGCGCGATGCAGGCGGCGATTTGCCATTGCCGACGCTTCGCGGATGTGGATTGTAATGCAGTCATCGTGGCTACTCGCGGTGCTTCGCGCGCTGTCCGCCGGTCGATCCTGGGGGTGGCGCTATCCAGGTCCAAGCAATAATCTGTTAACCCTAACAGTTCGTTAAGCATGCCCTTTGAAAGCTGATCCATGACCCCCTACCAGTTCATCGAAAGACCGTCCCCCTTCCATCCATCCGCCGATGGAAAGCTCCTCGTTCACTGCCTGACACCAGCGGATCTCGAGGCGCAGAAACCTTCACCGGAGGTGTGTGAGTGGGCAAGGTCGGCCGGCTTCAAGGCCGACACCGGATCGCTTCTGCTTCTGCAGGGACCGGATGGCCAGCTTGCGGGCGCGCTGTTCGGTCTTGGTGCGGAGCCGCAGGACCAGCCGTTCATCGCCGGCAAGCTCGCCCGGTCTCTGCCCGCCGGAACCTGGATGCTGTCGGGCGATGCGTTGCCGCCGGAGCGCCTGGTGCTCGGCTTTGGCCTCGGAGGCTACAGCTTCGACACCTATAAGACGGCGAAGCCGCTGGAGGCCTCTCTGGCGGTGCTGGACGGAGCCGACGCCGCTGCCTTCGAGCGTGGGCTGGCGGCCGTCTTCCTCGCCAGGGACCTCATCAATACGCCGACCAATGACATGGGGCCGCAGCGGCTTGAAGAAGTCTTCCGGGCGCTTGCCGCCCATTACGGTGCCGAAGCAACGTCGATCGTCGGCGAGGATCTGCTGGCGCAGAACTTTCCGCTGATCCACACGGTCGGTCGCGCCAGCGCCCAGGCGCCGCGTCTTCTCGACATGCGCTGGGGGCGCAAGGGCGCCCGCAAGGTGACGCTGGTCGGCAAGGGAGTCTGCTTCGACACCGGCGGGCTCGACATCAAGCCGGCGTCCTCGATGCTGCTGATGAAGAAGGACATGGGCGGTGCCGCCAATGTCCTGGGCCTGGCGCTGATGATCATGGATGCCGGCCTCGATGTGGAGTTGCGGGTGCTGGTGCCGGCGGTCGAGAATTCGATTTCCGCCGATGCCTTCCGCCCGGGCGATATCTATCGGAGCCGCAAGGGCATCAGCGTGCAGATCGACAACACCGATGCCGAAGGCCGCCTGGTGCTCGCCGATGCGCTGGCCTATGCCGCGGAAGAGACGCCCGACCTGATGATCGACATGGCGACACTGACCGGTGCGGCGCGCGTCGCGCTGGGGCCGGAGGTGCCGCCCTTCTTTACCGATGACGAGGATCTGGCGCTGGCCCTGTCGAAGGCGAGCCAGGCCGAAGACGATCCGATCTGGCGCCTGCCGCTGTTCAAGGGCTACGAGAAGGATATCCGGTCGCGGGCAGCCGACATCACCAATGCCCCGGGCGGCGGCATGGCCGGGTCGATCACCGCCGCGCTGTTCCTCAAGCGTTTTGCCGGCGGCGCCAGGAGCTGGGTGCATTTCGACATCTTCGCCTGGTCGGCCACCGACAAGCCGCAGACCCCGATCGGTGGTGAGGCGCAGGCAATCCGCGCGCTCTTCCATCATATCGCCTCGCTTGCCTGACGAGGCTTGCCTACCGTCGAGATCCGTCGGACAATGGTCCGGCGGAAGTTTCTGGAGTTCTCATGCCTGCTGATTTGACGGCTACCGAGGCGCTCGGCCTCTGGCACCGTGTCTCGGTGGGGCAGGTGCGTCAGGACAGACCGGATCTCAGCCTGCGGCAGCTGGCGATCCTGCTGGAGATCTATCTCGTGCCGCCGCCGCACACGGTGCGCGGCCTGGCGGCGACACTGGGGGTGACGAAGCCGGTGATCACCCGGGCGCTGGACAGCATGGGCGCCCTGCAGCTGGTCGACCGCGTGCGGGACGAGAAGGACCGCCGCAACGTCGTCATCAAGCGGACCGTCGCCGGTGCCCTTTATCTTGAAAACCTCGGAGACCTCATCCGTTCGGAGGCTCGCCGATCTGCCCCACAGGGAGGGCTTCCATGACCGAACATCTCGACCGCCGCCTCAACGCTTTCCGCGCGGACCTCGCCGACGAGAGACTGTCGGGCAAGGTTTCCGCCGATCGCTTCGCACCCGGCGCACCGGCGGCAATTTCGGTCGCCGTCGCGCAGCTGCGGCCTCACCCGGATCTGAAGCGTGGGATCGATACCCAGCTTCTGTTCGGCGAGCGCGTCCGCGTCTTCGATCGCCGCGATGGCTGGGCCTGGGTACAGGCCGATGAGGATGGCTATGTCGGTTATCTGCCGGAGACGGATCTTTCGCCTCCCGTCGAAGTGACACACTGGGTCGTCGTGCCGCGCACTTTCGTTTATCCGCAGGCCGAACTGCGCTCCGTCCCCTTGCGGGCCCTTTCGATGGGAAGCCGGATCGTCGTGATCGGTGAGGCGGAAACCCGCGGCACCCGCTATTTGCTGCTTGAGGATGGCGGTGCTGTGATCGCCGGCCATTGCCTGGCGCTCGGCGAGAAGCCTGACGAGGATTACGTGTCGATCGCCGAACGCTTCATCGAGACACCCTATCTCTGGGGAGGTCGCTCCGGCTTCGGCATCGACTGCTCCGGCCTGACGCAGCTGGCGATGATGATGGCCGCCCACAAGGCGCCTCGCGATTCCGACATGCAGGCGAGGTTCGGATCCGAGATCGGGCGACAGGACCTTCGGCGCGGCGACCTGGTTTTCTGGAAGGGCCATGTCGGCATCATGCAGGACGAGAAGACGATGCTGCACGCCAACGGCCATACGATGACAGTGGCACGCGAGGATCTCGAGGCAGCGATCACCCGCATCGGTTGGCTCTACGACCAGCCGACCGGCTTCCGCAGACCCTTCTGACGGTTCTTCGACTGGGATGTCGAACGTTGCATCGTGCTGGATCACGCAAATGTTTGGCCGCGGCGTGGATCGTGGCCTCCGCCGTACCCACATCTGAAGACAGGGAAGGCATCGGCCGCCACAGGAGCAAGCGAGATGAGGCAAGGGATGAAGACAGGGACGACGATCATTGGCGCCATGCTTCTGGCCCTTGCCGTGAACGCGCCCGGCCTTGCTTCTGATCGTCCTCGCCAGACCGGCTGGAGCGACCCCGCGCCGGCCTTCAAGGATCTCCCGGGCGTCCAGTCGGAACAGCAACGGCTGAGGCAGGCGCAGGCCGCCGAGCCAGACTGCACGACAGAGGTCGAGTATCGCCGCTGGCGCCGCGGATCGGCGTTCCCAGACTTTCCGGTGCAGGTGTATCGGTGCGAGCAGAACGGAGCCGTCTATACCGGCACGCAGCTGCCGGACCGTCCGTGGGTCCCAGGCCTCAACCCGCATTCTCTGCCGCGGGACTGAGTATCGGCCTACCGGGAGAGAGAGACCTGCGCCAAACAAAAAAAGACCGGCAGAGCCGGTCTTTTTTTGTTTTAGTACGATGGAAATGGTGCCCAGAAGAGGACTCGAACCTCCACACCCTTTCGAGTACCAGCACCTGAAGCTGGCGCGTCTACCAATTCCGCCATCTGGGCGACGAGGAGCCATGTACTGGTCCCCGCTTCGCCTGTCAACGGAGTTTTTGAAGTTTCTGTGTCACTATCGAATTATGCCCGCAAGAGTGGGCCGATTGCTCGCAAGGCGGCCGTCCCTCAACCGGCGCTTTCAGATTTGTCTTTGATTTCGTTTGAAGATCGGTCGAGGTGGCCGAGGTCCCGCTGCGGATCGATTCGATCGCGGATCCGCTGCTTCAGCTCCTTCGGCCCCGGAAACCCTGCATCCCGAACCCGTTCCCAGACAAGCTCCCCATCGGCGCGGATTTCGAAGATCCCGCCCGTCCCGGGGATGAGCGACACCTCTCCGAGGCTGTCGGAAAAGGTCTGCAGGAGCTCCTGCGCCATCCAGGCGGAGCGCAGCAGCCAGTTGCACTGGGTGCAGTACTCGATGGTGATGCGGGGCTTGCTGTCGGTCATGCGTTGTCCTTTCCTTGCGTCGCGATCCGCACCATCATGGCGAGGTCCGCCTCTCCGTAACCTTTCGCCTCGACCGCCTCGAAGCTCTGCCGAGCGGCCTGCGTCGCGGGAAGGTCAAGCTGCAGAGCTTCTGCAAGGGCAGCGACCACACGCGCGTCCTTGACGACGCCGGACAGTGAAAAGCCGACCGTGTCGCTTTGCCCGAGAATGACCGGCAGGCGCGACCTCATCGCCGGGCTGGCGGCTGGGCTTCCCTCGAGGAAGGCGAGCATGGTCTCGCGCGTCAGGCCGGCTGCCTGGCCCAGCTGCAGGGCTTCCTTCAGCGTCTGCCAGATGCCGAGCAGCATCATGTTGTTGACGAGCTTTGCCGTTGCGCCGTCGCCGAGCGCACCGACGTGATGGATGCGGTCGGAAAGGGCCTCCGCCACCGGTCGGAACCGCGCCACGTCGGTCTCGCTGCCACCGATATAGAAGCCGGCACGGCCAATGCGCAGCAGATCGGGACCGCCGGAGATGGGTGCGTCCATGACGCTGCCACCTGCCGCGGCAAGGCTCGGCGCATGGTGTCGGATGATGTCCGGGCCGACCGTGCTGGTCTCGACGATCAGACGGTTGGCAAGGTCGTGGCCGGCGAGCGCCGTCAGAACGGCAGCGACCGCCTCTTCGTCCATCAGCGACAGGATGAGGATGTCGGCTTCCGCAACCAGTTCGCCGAGCTCGGTCGCCACGGCGATGCCGAGTGCCGTTCCTTCGGGGGCCGTGAGACCGCGCCTGCTCCAGCCGGTCACCTGATGTCCTTGGGATGCCAGCCGTTCGGCGATAGCGCTTCCCATCCGGCCGAGGCCAACGACGCCGATCCGCTCCCTGTGCATCGCCTTAGGCACTCCTGCTATCATGGGGATTCTGCGCCGCAACTCTCCATGCGGCGGTTCGGTCGGGAGGCTACATGCGCGGGCTGCGGCGATCAAGGTGCGGATCTCCGACCGGTGGCGCGTGATATGGTACCGAAAGGATCCCTGGCGGCATCCACCTTCCGGCTCAGGTTCGCCTTGCCGCCTGACAATTTTGTGTGTGTTTGTGGCCCGTGACTCACGGGAACGTTGGATGGCCGTCCGGAACAAGGCTCCGGGGCATGTGTTCTAGATCCAGTTCCAATCGAACAGGAGGACCATCCATGATCCGCAAGCTGATCGCCGTACTGGCGCTTTCCACCGCACTGCCTCTCGCCGCCGCAGCGCAGACCACGACCGCTCCGGTCTCGCCGGAGACCGGCCAGATGACCAACCAGAACAATGCCCAGGGCGGCATGGCCGACAGCCCGAGAACCGCCGAAAGCACGACCGCCGGCCCGTTCGTCACCGTGCCAGGCCAGGGCGCCTGGCGTGTCAGCGACCTGCAGGGCAAGGCCGTCTACGGAACCGACGGTGAAAGCATCGGTGACATCAGCGACGTGCTGATCAGCCAGGATGGCAGCGTCAACGCCGTGATCATTGGTGTCGGCGGCTTTCTTGGCATCGGCCAGAAGGATGTGGCCGTCGACATGAGCGCGCTGCAGCTCGGCCCGGGCATGACGCAGCAGGAGTCCGACCAGGCAGTAGCCTCGTCGCCAGCCGTTTCGGGCGAAACCACGGCTTCCACCAGCGGCAACACGGCAACCACGCCACCGGCCGGCGGCACCGCAGGCGACACCACGGCCGCGACCGGCATGGGCACGGCAACGCCGAACGCTACCGGCACGACGGGTGCAGCCGGCACCGAGACTGCGGCAAACCGCGATGCCAACAGTGCGACCCGCATCGGCGACGACGGCCTGCCTGGCCAGATCGTCCTCAACGTGACGCGCGAGCAGTTGCAGCAGGCGCCGGCCTTCGGAGGCATGACGCCGGCGCGCTGATCGCTCGTTCCACAAGTCCGATCCGCAACGCCCCGCAGGCTGACCTGCGGGGCGTTTGCGTCAGAAGTCCTGGAAGAGGAAATCGGTGGCGGCGGTGATGTCGTCGGCGCGGGCGGACAGGTCGGCAATGACGGGGCCGAGATGAACATGGCTGATGGCCGCCATCCGCTGGGTCGCCATCGTGTAGACCACCTCGCCGATCTTGAAGCGCGGGTTCATGCGGCCGATCGACCACGGCATTGTTTCCAGAGAGTAGAGCGGAACAACAACCCGCGTGCGCAATCCATCAAGGACGTCTGCCTGCAGGTCCAGAAGCAGGATGCCCTCTTCCGAGGAACGGTAGACAGCGAATCGCGGCACTACCAGAGCCTATATTTGGCAAGCGGTAGCCCATGCTTCTCAACATAGTCATTTTCCGCCTGAATGGCCTCGGCATTTTCGAGCCGCCAGAGCCGTTCCTTCTCTGCTTTGACCGCTCGCATGATGCCGTCCTCGGCGGCCCCTGCGACATCGAGCTTCAGGTCGCGGGCTTCCGCCAGAAGCGCCTCGCTGAGTGGAAGCTCGACTGATTTGATGGCATTGACCGACATCGATGAACTCCGGCTGGAGCAGGATGATAGCACAGCCGCAGGTGGATGCCAGCCGGCGTATCGCCAAGCGCCTCCGCAGCCTGCACTTCAGCCGGAGGTGAGGGTTGCCGACGCCTTCGGGTGTCCGTCAGCCAACAGCAGCGGCTGCCGAGCCGCTAGCCGATACCTAAGGGCGAGCGGCATGCGCTAGCCCAGCCCCTTACTCGTCGCTCATCTTCAGCGCGGCGATGAAGGCTTCCTGCGGAATTTCCACCTTGCCGAACTGGCGCATGCGCTTCTTGCCGGCCTTCTGCTTGTCGAGCAGCTTGCGCTTGCGGCTGGCGTCGCCGCCGTAGCACTTTGCGGTCACGTCCTTGCGCATCGCGGAGATCGTTTCGCGGGCGATCACATTGCCGCCGATCGCCGCCTGGATCGGGATCTTGAACATGTGCCGCGGAATGAGATCTTTAAGCTTTTCGCACATGTCGCGGCCACGCTTTTCGGCGGCTGACCGGTGCACTAGCATCGACAGCGCGTCGACGGGCTCGCCGTTCACCATGATCGACATCTTCACGAGATTTCCTTCGCGATAGGCGTCGAGGTGATAGTCGAACGAAGCGTAACCCTTGGAGATCGACTTCAGCCGATCGTAGAAATCGAACACCACTTCGTTGAGCGGCAGTTCGTAGGTCAGCATGGCGCGCTTGCCCACGTAAGTGAGCTCCGTCTGCACGCCGCGGCGGTCCTGGCAAAGCTTGAGGATGCCGCCGAGATAGTCGTCCGGCGTCAGGATCGTCGCCTTGATCCACGGCTCCTGGATTGCCGAAATGCGTACCACGTCGGGCATGTCGGCCGGGTTGTGCAGCTCGCGCTCGGTGCCGTCGGTCATCGACAGCTTGTAGACCACGGATGGTGCAGTCGCGATGAGGTCGAGATCGAACTCGCGTTCCAGGCGCTCCTGGATGATTTCGAGATGCAGCAGGCCGAGGAAGCCGCAGCGGAAGCCGAAGCCGAGTGCCGCGGAGCTTTCCATTTCGAACGAGAAGGACGCGTCGTTGAGGCGCAGCTTGCCCATCGCCGAGCGCAGATCTTCGAAATCCGCAGCGTCGACCGGGAAAAGGCCACAGAACACCACCGGCTGCGCCGGCTTGAAGCCCGGCAGCATGTTGGCGGTCGGGCGCTTGTCCTCGGTGATGGTGTCACCGACGCGGGTATCGGCAACTTCCTTGATCGAACCGGTGAAGAAGCCGATTTCGCCCGGGCCGAGGCTGTCGACGGCGAGCATTTTCGGCGTCAGAACGCCGACGCGCTCGACGTTGTATTTAGCGTCGGTGCCCATCATGCGTATGACCTGGCCCTTCGTCAGCACGCCGTCGAGCACACGCACCAGAACCATGACGCCGAGATAGGTGTCGTACCAGCTGTCGACTAGCAGCGCTTTCAGCGGACCTTTCTCGCCGGCCTCGCTCTTCGGCGGCGGCAGCTTGTGGACGATGGCTTCCAGCACGTCGGGGATGCCGAGACCGGTCTTGGCCGAAATCAGGACGGCCTCGGAGGCATCGATGCCGATGACCTCTTCGATCTGTTCCTTGATCCGCTCCGGCTCGGCGGCCGGAAGGTCGACCTTGTTGAGAACCGTGACGATCTCGTGGTTGTTGTCGATCGCCTGATAGACGTTGGCGAGTGTCTGCGCCTCGACCCCTTGCGAGGCGTCGACGACCAGCAGCGAACCCTCGCAGGCCGACAGCGAACGCGACACCTCATAGGCGAAGTCGACGTGGCCGGGCGTGTCGATCAGGTTGAGGATATAGGTTTCGCCATTGTTGGCCTTGTAGTGCAGGCGCACTGTCTGGGCCTTGATGGTGATGCCGCGCTCGCGCTCGATATCCATCGAATCCAGCACCTGCTCGGACATGTCGCGCTCGGCCAGCCCTCCGGTCGTCTGGATCAGACGGTCGGCCAGCGTCGACTTGCCGTGGTCGATATGCGCGACGATGGAGAAATTGCGGATGTGGTCGAGGGGCGTGCGATCGGTGCTCATGGCTTGCGCGTATAGCAGCGAGCCGATTTCCCGCCTAGCCGTAAATTCGATTCAAATGCCAGAATTCCGGGGCAGGGCGTTGAATTTCGGGAGTGGCAGAGGCGGAAATCGCACCGATCGATAGCGCATTCTCACCGGCGCTATACTGAGATTTCCAGCATATGGTCCATTGACTCTACTATAAGAGAAAGCCATGATCCGGCTATGGACGATACCGGTCAGGCTTTTGAAGGCAGGTTGGGCGAACGGCTGAAGTCTCTGCGGATCCGGCAGAACTACACGCTCGACCAGCTTGCGATGGCGTCCGCTGTCAGCCGCGCCATGATTTCACGGATCGAGCGCGGTGAGGCTAGTCCGACTGCAGCGCTGCTGGCGAGGCTCTGCGAGGCGCTGGGCCTGTCGCTCTCCGCCTTTTTCGCGCCCGATGAACCGGACCGCTCGCCACTGGTCCGTCGCTCCGCCCAGCATCTGTGGCGCGATCCGATCACAGGATACCTGCGCCGCTCGGTATCGCCCCCGGGGGTGCCGTCGCGGGTGGACATCGTCGAGGTCGCGTTTCCGGCAGGCGCCCGCGTGGCCTTCCCGCCCCGAGAGGGCAGCCGCTCGATGACGCAGCATATCTGGTTGTTCGAAGGTGCCCTGGAGATGGTCATGCCCGCGCAGACATACCGGCTGCAGCCGGGGGACTGCCTGTTCATGGATATCGGCGACGCCTTCGAATTTCACAACCCGACAGACCAACCCGCCCGCTATGCGGTTATCCTCGACCGCGGCCGCTGAACCGAGAGAAAGCTGGAACCATGAGCGCGACCGCTTCCCCCGTCATCCGCATTCTCACTGCCGATGAGGCAGCCCGTGTCATCGACGATCTCTGCGAGGTGCTGTCGGACGGCGTCAACGGCGGCGCGTCGCTCGGCTTCATGCTGCCGTTCTTGCCTGCGGATGCCCGGAACTACTGGCAAGGCGTCGTCGATAGCGTCGCTGCCGGCCAGACTGTGCTGGTGGTGAGCGAGATCGACGGCAGAGTGGTCGGAACCGTACAGGTCGGCTTTGCCTCCCGCCCCAATCAGCCGCATCGCGGCGACCTCATGAAGCTGATCGTCCACCGTTCGGTGCGCGGGCGAGGTGTTTCCCGATTGTTGCTGCAAGCGGTGGAGGCGGAGAGCGCCCGTCGCGGTCGTAGCCTCCTCGTTCTCGATACGGCAACCGGCAGCGAGGCTGAGGCGATCTATCCGCGGTTCGGCTGGCAGCGGGTCGGCGTCATTCCGGACTATGCTCTCTGGCCGCAGGGCGGCCTCTGCGGCACAACCCTGTTCTACAAGCGCATCGCCTGAAGAGCCGGTTCTGTAACGGGCAGGGAACATCCGTCGCCACCCGTTGGTTCGGTCACGACACCAGCAGACGAAGGAGGCATACATGTCCAAGACGGATGTCAAAGAACAGCAGCAGCGCGCCGAGGCGCAGGTTGCCCAGACCAATGCAGGTGGTCACCTTGGTGGCACCAAATTCGGTCAGGCTGCCGACGCCAAGACGGTCGATAATGTCGAGCGCGTTGGCTCAAAGTCTCGCCCGAACGACAGCAGCAACTGAGGGCGATAGTCTCGCCTATGGAAAAAGGGGTCGGCGTCGCGGCCCCTTTTCGTTGACGTCTTCGGCAAGCGAAGGACCGGCAATCGTCTCACGACTGGCCGATACTGCCTGGCTTGCGCATCATCTGGGCACCGAGCGTCGACAGCTTCTCCACGTCGGTCAACCCCATCCGGTAGAGTCGCAGGACGAAGCGCGCCACCTGATGGGCATCCGGGCTGCACCCTTCTGAGTTGCACGACGAGATAACCGTACGGATGGCAGTTTCCATTGCCGACAGATCGCCGGGTGCGAGAATGCTGGGATAAAAATGTGTATCGACATGATGCATGGCCGACGTCCTCCCCATCTCCAGCATAGGCACGCCGGATCGAGGCGCAAGCCCGCCTCAGTGCAGAGTTGTATTTTTCTGCCCCATCAACTGACCAAGGATTGCATCCCGGTCTTCGTGGTTGCCTGACAGCACGAAGCCGCCACGCAGATGGATGCTGCGGGACGCCGGGGTCGCGAACACCGCCGGAATAAGCTGCTCGTCCAGGAATTCAATGCATCGCAGCAGCGTATCTGCGTCGTATCCGACGTCGATCACTGCACCGTCTATCGTACAGTCGAGATCCAGTTCCTCGATGACGTCAGCCGGATGTGGACCTATGAAATCGACGCCTGAATGATCCCAGAATGTCCGTGTCACCTCGTCGACAAACGATGGGGGTCCGATGACCAGCAACCTCAGTCTGCTTGCAATCGCTATCGTCATTGCCTTCGCCGTCTGCCGTCTCCTGCTCTCGGCGAGGAACGCGTTTGCCATACAGTAGCGGCAACTGACGGAAATACCAGGGATTTGAGGAAAGGGCGCCGGATGCTGGTGCCCTTGTGAAGACTGATACCGCGTTGTGCCGGACGAGCCAGTCCACAGGATGGCTCGCCCGAAGTCGGATGTCAGAGATTGCCGTTGCGCTGCTGGATCATCATGAAGGTGTCGAAGCTGTAGTCGGCGATCTGCAGCCACAGATAGCCGTCCTTCTTGAAGGCTTGCTGGCTTTCGTAGATCTTCTTGAAGTTGGCGTTCTGCGCCGAGATCTCGCTGTAGGTCTCCTGGGCTGCCTTATAGCAGACCTCGAGGATGTCCTGGCTGAATGGCCGCAGCACAGCGCCCTGGGCCACGAGTTCGCGCAGTGCCTTGGCGTTCAGCGCGTCGTACTTCTCCAGCATCAGTGCGTTGACGCGGGCACAGGCATCGGTCAGCACGCGCTGATAGGCCTTTGGCAGGCTGTTGAACTTGTCGAGATTGAAGAAGGCGTGGACCGTCGGGCCGCCTTCCCACCAGGCGGGGTAGTAGTAGTACTTGGCGACCTTGTAGAAGCCGAGCTTGTGGTCATCGTATGGGCCGACGAACTCGGTTGCATCAATCGTGCCCTTTTCTAGGGCCGCATAGACGTCGCCGCCGGCGATCTGCTGCGGGGTAACGCCCACCTTGCTCATCACCTGTCCGGCAAGGCCGGCGATGCGCATCTTCAGACCCTTGAGGTCCTCGACAGTCTTGATCTCCTTGCGGAACCAGCCGCCCATCTGCGCACCGGTATTGCCGGCCGGCATGGCATAGAGGTTGTGGCCGGCCAGGAACTCGTTGATCAGCTCATTACCGCCGCCAACCGAGAACCATGAGTTCGTCAGCCGCGCGTTGAGGCCGAAGGGAACCGCCGTGCCGAGCGCGAAGGTCGGGTCCTTGCCGACATAATAGTAGGCGCAGGTGTGTGCCATCTCGACCGTACCGGCAGCGACCGCATCGGCTGCCTGCAGCGGCGGAACGATCTCGCCCGCAGCATAGGTCTGGATCTGGAACTTGCCGTCCGTCGCTTCGCTGACGCTCTTGGCGATCTCGACTGCGCTGTTGAAGAGCACGTCGAGGCTCTTCGGGAACGACGAGGTCATCCGCCAGGTGATCTGCGGATTTTCCTGAGCGAGGGCGGGAGAAGCAAGTGCCGTGGCGGCGGCTGCGCCAATGCCGGCGGTACCCGCCTGGCGGAAGAAGGATCTGCGGTTCATGAACTGATGCCTCTGGATGATGCCTGACGGTGGGCACGCGCCCACAACCGAGGCGTAAAAGCATTTTGTTGCGAGCGCTGCAAGTCGGAAAGATCAATTATTGCGCCGCAACATGCTGAAACTGCATGAACATTGCGGGTTGGCCTCAGTGCGCATTGCCGCTCGCTCCGCTTGTCTGCCTCTTGCAAATCCGCCTCACCACATTAGAATTAGAATAATTCTAAAAGGTGTCGTGATGTTATCAATGCTCCGTGGATCCGGCCGTCGTTCCTTCGATACGCTGGCCGAAGATGAAATACTCGCCCTGGCAATCTCTTCAGAGGAGGAAGATGCCCGCGTCTACCAGGCCTACGCCGCTTCCTTGGCCGAGCGGGCGCCGGATAGCGCCAAGGTCTTTCGGGACATGGCGGAGGTCGAGCAATCCCACCGCAACATGCTGATCGGCCAGTTCCGGCAGCGCTTCGGCGAAACCATCCCGCTGATCCGCCGTGAGCATGTGCGCGGCTTCTACCAGCGGCGTCCGGACTGGCTGGTGAAGAACCTGTCGCTGGATACCATTCGCGCCCAGGCGGAGCAGATGGAAGCGCAAGCCTTCCGCTTCTATACGCAGGCGGCAGGGCGCGTGACGGACGCCTCTACCCGGCAACTGCTGGGCGATCTGGCACTGGCGGAGCAGGGACACGGCGAGATTGCCAGCATGCTCGGCGAAAAGCATACGCCAGAGGACGTGATCGAAGAAGAAGGTCGCAGCGAGCGGCGGCAGTTCATCCTCACCTATGTCCAGCCGGGCCTTGCCGGGTTGATGGATGGCTCCGTTTCCACACTGGCACCGATCTTTGCCGCCGCCTTCGCCACGCAAGACACCTGGCAGACCTTCCTGATCGGCCTGTCCGCCTCCGTCGGCGCCGGCATCTCGATGGGCTTCACCGAGGCGGCGCACGATGACGGCAAGCTTTCCGGCCGCGGATCGCCGCTGAAGCGCGGGCTCGCTTCAGGCATCATGACGGCCGTCGGTGGCCTGGGACACGCGCTTCCCTATCTCATCCCGCATTTCTGGACGGCGACCGGCGTTGCCGCCGTGGTCGTGTTCTTCGAGTTGTGGGCGATTGCCTTCATCCAGAACAAGTACATGGAGACGCCTTTCCTCCGGGCCGTCTTCCAGGTTGTCTTCGGCGGCTCACTGGTGCTGGCCGCCGGGATCCTCATCGGTCACGGATAAGCGCGGCCCGCGTCAGGCGCGCGAACGAAAATGGCCGGCAATGAGCCGGCCATTTCAAAGCAGGGAGATGCGTGCCGGATCAGCGCAGTGCGCCGACCACCACTTCGCGGCCATCCTCGATGGTGACCCAGCGCCCGGTGCTGAACGAAGCCTGGCGCTTGAGGAAGGTGTAGGACGTGTCCGTCCAAAGCTTGACGTCGTTGTTGAGGTTGTCGAGGACGAAGTCACCGTCGGACGTGCGCACTGTCAGAACGGCGTGACCCTCGCCGTCCGGCTTGCGGACCACGGTGATCAGCAGGTCGGCAAGCGAGAAGCCCTTGTCCGAGAGCTCCTTGCGCTTCTCCAGCGCATAATCCTCGCAGTCGCCGGCATCGACCGGGTAGGCCCAGAACTCTTCGCGGCCATAGAGTTCCGCGTCGGTCTTTGCCTTGATGCGGCCGTTTACCGAGGCGTTCACCTGATGGATCATGTCCCAGCCGAACTCGGTGACCTTGGCCGGCAGCGACGACGGGAGGCGAATGTTGCACTCGTCCGCATAGCGCTGGCAGAATTCGTAGTGACCGATGGGCTGCGAGGTCACGTTGCCGGTGACCATGTGTACGTTTGCCTGAGACGCCGGAAGTGCCGCAGCAGCGGTGGCGAACAAGGCAAAGAAGCTCACGGCAACAGACCGTGTCTTGGAGGCATTCATCATGGACCCGTCCCTTGAAATCCTAACGAAAGGTTAAGAGGCGAAGGGCCGGGGTGTCAATTATGAACAAAGCATTAACAGCTTCCGTCGAGTCTTATGGTTAATAGTGCGGCTTTTTGGTCGCAGCCCATTAATGAGGCAGTTCCATCCCGGTGAGGGCCAGCATGGCGTTTCGCATCCGCTCGATATCCTGCGGCCGAGACAGCCTGTGATCCCCGTCCCGCACCAGGGTGAGCACCACATCGTCCGCCGGAAGGAATTCGACCAGCTTGAGCGCATGGCGATAGGGAACATCCTCGTCGCGCATGCCCTGCAGGATGTGCACCGGGCAGCCGGTATCGATCACGCCCTGCAGGACGCGGTTGTTCCGGCCGTCTTCAATCAGCGCGCGGGTGAAGATGTTAGGCTCCGGGCTGTACTCCGATGCTTCCTCGAAATAGCCGCGCTCTTCCAGCGACCGATGTTCCGCCTCCGTCAGGGCAGGCTCGATGAGGTCGCTGGTGAAGTCCGGCGCCGGTGCGATCAGCAGCATGCCATGAACGCGGGGGCCGGCCGCCCGGCGGCGAAGTTCCTGAACGAGGCGCAGGGCGATCCAGCCTCCCATGGACGACCCGACAAGCACCACCTCCTCGGCGGCATAGGCGTCGATCACCGCCAGCGTCTCTTCCAGCCAGCGCGAGATGGTGCCGAGGCGAAATTCGCCGCCGGACTGTCCGTGGCCGGAGTAATCGAAGCGCAGTGCTGCGCAACCCAGCTCCTCGGCAAGACGATCCATCTCGATCGCCTTGGTGCCGGCCATGTCCGAGCGATAACCGCCGAGCCAGACGAGCTGCGGCGCCCTGGTTCCGGTGGCTGGACGATGAAGGACGGCGATCTCCCTTGTTTCACCGCCTTCTCCTACCGATATCGTGGTAAGCCCGGATCCGCTGGCCGAAGTTGTCATCATCTGCATCCTTCTTGATCGGGGCTCTATAAAACAGATTCGCGTATTGCCGGCAGCAGGTGATTTCTCTGCCGGGATATGCTATTGACTTCGCCGCAGCGTTGACGACATTGCCCGGCTATTGCGCCGTGCGCAGATGATTGCCGTTGCGATCCGGAATAATTCAAGGAGAATACGACCATTCGCAGACCCTTCAAAGCCGACGCTCCTGTCAAGGACGGGCCGCGCTCCAACCGCGAAATCCGCGTCCCTCGCGTTCAGCTGATCAACGCAGAGGGCGAAAACCTCGGCCCCGTGCCGACGGACCAGGCGCTCAAGATGGCGGAGGAGGCGGGTCTCGATCTCGTCGAGATTTCGCCGAACAACGATCCGCCGGTGTGCAAGATCCTCGATCTCGGCAAGCTGAAATACGCCAACCAGAAGAAGGCGGCCGAGGCGCGCAAGAAGCAGAAGATCGTCGAAATCAAAGAAATCAAGATGCGTCCGAACATCGACACCCATGACTATGAGGTGAAGATGAAGTCGATCATCAGGTTCTTCGAAGATGGCGACAAGGTTCGCGTGACGCTCCGCTTCCGCGGTCGTGAAATGGCGCACCAGGAACTTGGCATGAAGCTCCTGCTTC
Source organism: Rhizobium sp. SAFR-030 (assembly GCF_059415005.1). Lineage (NCBI taxonomy): Bacteria > Pseudomonadati > Pseudomonadota > Alphaproteobacteria > Hyphomicrobiales > Rhizobiaceae > Rhizobium > Rhizobium sp. SAFR-030. The sequence continues at coordinate 212,736 of NZ_JBPFDO010000005.1, forward strand.
AGGTGAAGGACGACACCGCGACGATCGCCAAGGTGGAAGCCGAGCCGAAGCTCGAAGGCCGCCAGATGATGATGGTGCTGGCCCCGAGATAAGGCCGGCACTTCGAAGGCCCGGTGCGACGCCCCGCTAATTGCGACGGGCGGCGCAGAGCCTGCGCTTTCCCCATTGCGCTTTTACCGCCTGGTCGGTATAAGCGCCCGTCCGAACGGTCCGGCAGGGCATGCCGTGGCCGTTCTTAATGCTTGAAGTCTGCATCGTCTGCAGGCTTCGATACAAGACTACGGAGTAGCAAAATGCCCAAGATGAAGACGAAATCGTCCGCCAAGAAGCGCTTCAAGATCACTGCCTCCGGCAAGGTCGTTGCAGCTGCCGCCGGCAAGCGCCACGGCATGATCAAGCGGTCCAACAAGTTCATCCGCGATGCACGCGGAACGATGGTCCTTGCCGAACCCGATGGCAAGAAGGTTATCAAGAACTACCTGCCGAACGGTCTCTGAGACCCTCGTCACTTTTGGATCAGATAAGGAGATCATGACATGGCACGCGTAAAACGTGGCGTAACTTCCCGCGCCAAGCACACCAAGACCCTCAAGGCAGCCAAGGGCTTCTACGGCCGCCGCAAGAACACCATCCGCGCCGCTAAGGCCGCTGTGGACCGTTCGCGTCAGTTCGCCACGCGCGACCGTCGCGTCAAGAAGCGCAACTTCCGCGCTCTGTGGATCCAGCGCATCAATGCTGCCGTCCGCGAATCCGGCCTGACCTACGGCCGCTTCATCGATGGCCTGAACAAGGCTGGCATCGAAGTCGACCGCAAGGTTCTCTCCGACATGGCGATCCATGAGCCGGAAGCATTCGGCGCACTGGTATCGGCTGCCAAGAAGGCGCTTGAGTACCTCAAGGACGCCGGCACGACGAACGAGTTTGAAAGCGCGGTTCGCTAACCAGCGCTTCCCGGCTTCGTGCTTTGTTGAATTGGGAAACCCGCGCTGGTCTCGGCTGGCGCGGGTTTTTCTTTGGCCGTCTCGGAGAGTGCCGGGCCGGCTTCTGATTTTGCCGTCCATCACACGGAAGACATCATGTCCGATCTGGAAAATCTGAAGATCTCGCTCCTGGCGGAAATCGCCGAGGCCGGCGACGAGGCGGGGCTGGAAGCGGTCCGCCTGTCGGCGCTCGGCAAGAAGGGTTCGGTCTCCGAGCTCCTTAAGACGCTCGGCGGCATGAGCCCGGAGGAGCGCCAGAGCCGCGGCGCGGCGATCAATGCCCTGAAGACCGAGGTGAGCGACGCGCTCGCTGCCCGCAAGACGGTGCTGCGTGATGCGGCGATCGAGGCGCGCCTGAAGGCCGAGACGGTCGACGTCTCGCTGCCGGTCCGCTCTTCGCCGGCCGAGCGGGGTCGCATCCACCCGATCAGCCAGATCACCGACGAGATCACCGCGATCTTCGCCGACATGGGGTTCTCGATCGCCGAGGGGCCGGATATCGAGACAGACTACTATAATTTCACCGCGCTGAATTTCCCGGAAGGTCATCCGGCCCGCGAAATGCACGACACCTTCTTCTTCCAGCCCGACGAGAACGGCGAGCGCAAGGTTCTGCGCACCCACACGTCGCCGGTGCAGGTGCGCACCATGGAAGCGCAGAAGCCGCCGATCCGCATCGTCATTCCCGGCAAGACCTATCGGCAGGATTCCGACGCAACCCATTCGCCGATGTTCCACCAGGTCGAAGGCCTGGTGGTCGACAGGAAAAGCCATGTCGGCAACATGCGCTGGATCCTCGAAGAGTTCTGCAAGAGCTTCTTCGAAGTCGACAATGTCGTGATGCGCTTCCGTCCGTCGTTCTTCCCGTTCACCGAGCCGAGCTTCGAGGTCGACATCCAGTGCGACCGCTCGTCCGGGCCGATCGTCAAGTTCGGCGAAGGCACCGACTGGATGGAAATTCTCGGCTGCGGCATGGTGCATCCGAACGTCCTGCGTGCCGGCGGCCTCGATCCCGACGAGTACCAGGGGTTTGCCTGGGGCATGGGCCTCGATCGCATCGCCATGCTGAAATACGGGATGCCCGACCTGCGCGACTTCTTCAACGCCGATGTCCGCTGGATGAGCCATTACGGGTTCCGGCCGCTCGACATGCCGACGCTGTTTGGCGGCTTGAGCAGCTGATAGGAGAACAGACACCATGAAATTCACGCTCTCCTGGCTGAAGGATCATCTGGATACCGACGCCACTCTGGACCAGATCTGCGAGCGGCTGACGGCGATCGGCCTTGAGGTCGAGGATGTCGACGACAAGGCGGCCTACAAGCCGTTCGTCATCGCCAAGGTCCTGTCGGCCGAAAAGCATCCTTCCGCCGACCGGCTGAAGGTGCTGATGGTCGATACCGGCAATGGTTCTCCGCCGGTGCAGGTCGTCTGCGGTGCGCCGAACGCCCGGGCCGGTCTGATCGGTGCCCTGGCTCGCCCCGGCACCTACGTGCCCGGTCTCGACGTGACGCTGGCGGTCGGCAATATTCGCGGCGTCGAAAGCCACGGGATGATGTGCTCGGAAAAGGAGCTCAACATTTCCGACAGCCATGACGGCATCATCGATCTGCCCGAAGATGCACCTGTCGGCACGCCGTTCGCCACCTATGCCGGCCTCGACGATCCGATGATCGAGATCAACCTGACGCCGAACCGCCCCGACTGCACGAGCGTCTTCGGCATCGCCCGTGATCTCGCCGCCTCAGGCCTCGGCACGTTGAAGCAGCCGCAGCCGGCCGACTTCGAGATCGAGGGCGATACGCCGGTTTCGGTGACGATCGACCTTGATGACCAGAGGCTCTGCCCTGGCTTTGCGCTGCGCCTCGTGCGCGGCGTCAGGAACGGTCCGAGCCCCGTCTGGATGCAGACGCGGCTGAAGGCGATCGGCCTGCGGCCGATCAACGCGCTCGTCGATATCACCAACTACATGACCTTCGACCAGGGTCGGCCGATGCACGTCTTCGACGCGGCCAAAGTTGCCGGCAATCTTACAGTGCGCCGTGCGGTCGAGGGTGAGGAAATCCTGGCGCTCGACGCGCGGACCTACAGGCTGACGCCGAATACCGTGGTCATCGCCGACGACAACGGCGTCGAGTCGATCGGCGGCATCATGGGCGGCGAGCACTCCGGCTGCGACGAGAACACCACCGACGTGCTCATCGAGTCGGCACTCTGGGATCCGATCAATATCGCCAAGTCCGGCCGCGCGCTCGGCATCATCACCGATGCGCGCTATCGCTTCGAGCGCGGCGTCGACCCGGATTACATGATGCCCGGTCTCGATCGCACCACCCAGCTGGTGCTCGATCTCTGCGGCGGCACCGCTGCAGAGGCGAAGGTCGAAGGCTTTTCCGGGCACACGAAGAAGCATGTGGATTTTCCGTTCTCCGAGGTTAAGCGCCTCACCGGGCTCAATGTCTCGATCGAGGAAAGCCGCAGGATCCTGACCAGCCTCGGCTTCGAGATCGTCTCCGGCGACGACGCGCGCGCCACGGTTGCCGTGCCGTCCTGGCGTCCGGACGTCGACGGCAAGGCCGATCTGGTCGAAGAGGTGATGCGCATCCACGGGGTCGACCAGATCCGTCCCGAACCGATCGAAAACCTTGGCACCGTCAACGGCCGTATTCTGACGGTGCTGCAGGTGCGTACCCGCACCGCCAAGCGTGCGCTTGCGTCCCGCGGCATGCTCGAGGCCGTCACCTGGTCGTTCATTCCGGAAGACCAGGCAAAGCTGTTCGGCGGCGGCAAGCCGCAGCTGAAGCTCGCCAATCCGATTGCCGCCGACATGTCCGACATGCGTCCGTCGCTGCTGCCCGGCCTGCTGACGGCCGCGCAGCGCAATGCCGACAAGGGGCTTGCCGACGTGGCGATCTTCGAGGTCTCCGGCACTTATGAAGGCGATACGCCTGCCGAGCAGCGGCGCGTCGCCGGTGGCGTTCGTCGCGGCGCGGCCTCGCTGGCAGGCGCCGGTCGCCTCTGGTCTAATGCCCAGAAGGGTGGTGGAAAGCCGGTCGACGTCTATGACGCAAAGGCCGATGCGCTGGCGGTGATCGAGGCCTGCGGCCTGCCGATGGGCAACGTCCAGGTGGAGCAGGGCGGTCCGTCCTGGTACCATCCGGGCCGGTCGGGCACCATCAAGATGGGTCCGAAGGTCGTTCTCGGTCATTTCGGCGAATTCCATCCGAACACTTTGGCGTCGCTTGATGTCTCCGGCGCACTGGCTGGCTTCGAGGTTTATCTCGATGCCATGCCCGAGCCGAAGAAGAAGGCGACGCGCACCAAGCCGGCGCTGGACCTGTCACCCTTCCAGATGGTGAAGCGCGATTTTGCCTTCGTCGTCGACAAGACGGTAGAGGCAGGCGCGTTGATCAAGGCGGCCACCAGCGCCGACCGTAAGCTGATCACCGGCGTCAACGTGTTCGATGTGTTCGAGGGCGCATCGGTTGGCGAAGGCAGAAAGTCGGTCGCCATCGAGGTGCTGATCCAGCCGACCGACAAGACGCTGACCGACGAGGATTTCGAGGCGCTGACCAAGAAGATCGTCGGCAATGTCGAAAAGGCCACCGGTGGCGTGCTGCGGGCCTAGCCGGCTCGCTGGTAGCGCCACTCCTGGGTTTTCCCTCCGTAGCCATAGGCCGCGGCACGGACATCCTGGACATAGATGTAGCTCTCCTCGTGCAGATTGCCGAGAAGGGCTGCGAATCCCTGGAAGGTCGCCTCGATGAAGGCGGCCTTTTCGCTTTTGGTGTTGGTCTCGTCGGTGATCTTGATGTCGAGGTAGATGCTCGATTTGCCCTGCTCAGCCAGCGTCTTGCCGCCGGCAGTCCAGTCACGCGGATCGACATAGTCGATGGCAATGGCCGTGACCGCGGGATCCTTGCCGAGGATGCGGTGCGTCAGGTCGATCAGCATGTCGGATATCGCATTGGTCGTTGCGTTCGACCGCGTGCCGCTGACTTTCACATTGAGGATGGGCATGCTTCTCTCCATTGGTTAGCCATGCAACTATGTAGGAATGCGTCAGGTCAGGTGGCTGCTGATGGAGCGCGCCTGCTGGACGAAGCCTGAAAAGACACTGGCGCTGAGTTCTGCCTGCAATCTTTGTGTCACCTCGCCGCTCGCCGCGTTAAGTCCATCCCCGATCTCGACCGCCGAAAGCGTCGGGTGCAATTCCGATTCCCGCCCGTCCTGTTCCGTCGCGCGCCGTTCCAGAAGCCCACGTGCCACCAGACCGTCCACCGACCGGGTTGCGGTGGCGCGGGCGATCTTCAGGGTGTCTGCCAGTTCGCTGTGAAGCATGCCGGGCTTCGCCAGGACGGCGCGCAGCGTAAAGGCCTGCGGCGGCGTCAGTCCGAACGGCTTGAAGGCCTCGGTCCAGATCCGTTCCAGCTGGCGGGCCAGCGCCGTCGTGTTGAAGTAGAGACAGTGATCGAACATGACATGACCTTAGCAGCAGGTAATTGCATATGCAACTAGATCGGTGGCAGAATATTCACATCGTGCAAAGCTTCTGGCCGACCCAACCAGGCGACGGAGCATCTCGCAAGGTGGCGCGCACTGGATCTTTGAGGACGCCAGATTTCAATACTCATGCTCCCACCACGTCTGGAGGGCCAGGACTGCGGTCAGGGCAGGGGCGTCGCAAGACGATGCCCCTGCCGCCGCCCTTACTTGTTGGCCATCTTCGCCATCGATTCCGGATAACGCTCGCCCTTCACCTTGTCGGGTGACAGCAGGTCGCCGAGTTCCTTGACCTCGCCGGCGGACAAGACGATGTCGGCCGCGGCGACATTCTTCTCCAGGTTGGTGATCTTTGTCGTGCCGGGGATGGGCACGATGAAATCCCCCTGCGCCAGCACCCAGGCCAGCGCCAGTTGGCCGGCGGTCACACCCTTCTCGGCCGCCATCCGTTCGAGTGCAGACACGAGCGCCAGGTTGGCATCGAAGTTTTCCGCCTGGAAGCGCGGAAGGCCGCGGCGGAAATCGTTGTCTGCCAGCCCGTCGAGGTTCTTCAACGCACCCGTCAGCGCACCGCGCCCGAGCGGCGAGAACGGCACGAAGCCAATGCCCAGTTCGCGGCAGGTATCGAGGACGCCATTGGTCTCCGGATCCCGTGTCCACAGCGAATATTCGCTCTGGATGGCGGCGATCGGGTGGACGGCATGGGCGCGCCGCAGCGTTGCAGCGCTCGCCTCCGAAAGGCCAAGCGCCCGAACCTTGCCCTGCCTGACCAGATCGGCCATGGCCCCGACAGTGTCCTCGATCGGCACGTCGGGATCGACGCGGTGCTGGTAGAAGAGGTCGATGACCTCGACGCCGAGACGCTTCAGCGAGGCCTCGGCTGCGGCGCGGACATTTTCCGGGCGGCTGTCGGTGCCGGAGGGGCGGGCGGCCTTTGCCGCGTCGCCGATGGTGAAGCCGAACTTGGTAGCAATCAGGATCTGGTCCCGCCAGGGCTTCAGCCCCTTGCCGACCAGCACCTCGTTGGTGTGGGGTCCATAAACCTCCGCTGTATCGAACAATGTCACGCCAAGCTCGACGGCGCGCGCCAGTGTCCCCAGCGACCCGCTTTCATCTGCGGCGGGACTGTAGGCATGGGTCATGCCCATGCAGCCGAGACCGAGTGCCGAGACGTCGAGGCTTCCGAGTTTGCGATGTTGCATGCTGCTCTCCTTGCTCCGCCGACAGACGGAAATTTGTGCCGATCCCGGTAATCTAGAGCCGAACCCCGGAGAGGAAAACGGGTGCATTCAGCATCGGGCTGTTCTATCTGTTCGAACAATGAACCGGACGCAGCTTTCCCAACTCGCGGTGCTTGCCGCCGTCGCCGAGCATCGGAGCTTCCGCAAGGCGGCAGCTGAACTCAAGATCGCGCCTTCGGCCGTCAGTCACGCGGTGGCGGCTCTGGAGGAAAGTCTCGGCCTGCGGCTGCTGCAGAGGACGACCCGCAGCGTATCGCCCACCGAAGAGGGGCGGATGCTGATCGAACGCCTATCGCCGGCGCTCGCGGAGATCGCCGCGACGCTGGAGGCGCTTGCCGAACACAGCGATCGGCCGGCGGGACCGCTGCGGCTGACCATGCCGATGCTGGCCGCCGAGCAGGTCATCATGCCGCGGCTTGCCGAGTTCCTCAGGCTCTTTCCGCAGATCGAGCTCGACCTGCGCACCGACGACCGGTTTGAGGACATTGTCGAGAAGGGCTTCGATGCCGGATTGAGGCTCGGTGAACACCTGGAGGCGGACATGGTGGCGGTGCGGGCGAGCGGCCCGTGGCAGGGGGCGATCGTCGGGTCGCCCGCCTATCTGGCGGAGAGGCCGGCGCCGCAGCATCCACGCGAGCTGATTGGTCATTCCTGCATCCGCCGTCGCTTTTCAAGCGGGGCAGTCTACCGCTGGGAGCTGGAGAAGGACGGAAAATCGATCATCGTCGATGTCGGCGGGCCGCTGATCCTGTCCAGCCAGCAGCTGATGCGCCAGGCAGCCCTTGACGGGTTGGGACTGGCCTTCGTCATCGATCGACGGGTGGAGGAGGATATTCGGGAGGGACGGCTGGTGCGGGTGCTGGAAGACTGGTGCCCTCCATTCGACGGCTTCTACATCTACTATCCGTCGCGACGACAGATGCGTCCGTCGTTGCGCGCCTTCGTCGACTTCTTCCGCTGGCGCAGCTGAGCCGGCAAGTGCCGACGGACCCGCCAGCCGGACGCTCCTGCGAGCGCGCGGATGGCCTGATCCATTCGGCAACGTGATCCGGGTAGAGTCAGATCAGCGCTGACGCGCCTTGCGATTGGCGTAGCGGCGATCGCGCTCGGCCTTGCGGGCTGCCTCGTCGTTCACCACGCGCGAAACACGGCTACGCTCGGCTTCTTCGCGAGCATCCGCATCAGCGCGTGCGGCCTTTTCGATTTCCGCGTCGCGTGCGGCCTGTTCAGCCGCCAGACGTTCGCGTTCCTCGTTCTTCAGGCGCTCGCGCTCGGCGCGGCGTTCCTCGCGAGCTGCGGCAACCGCCACGAGTTCGGCCTGGCGGGCCTCTTCATTCGGCTTGGCTGCCTGCTTGGCTGCCTTGTAGGCTTCGAGAAGCGCTGCCTTTGCTTCCTGTGCAGTGCTGCGGCGGTCTTTCAGATCAGTCTGTCGTGTATTTTTCAAGTTTCTAGTCCAGTTGAGTGTGTTCGTTCCAGGGCGTCAGGACTTTTTGGTCCGCTTCGTTCCGGGGGCCGTTGTCGGCGCCGGTACGTCCTGTTGTTCCTTGGCCAGACGCGCCTCTCTCAGCCGCGTGGTCTTTTCATCGCGGGCGGCGGCAATCGCATCCACCTCATCCACCACGCGGGCGCGCGCCAGATGCTGCGACTGGGTCTTGCCGAATGCGATCTCCGCCTGTTGGCGAGATTTGCTGTAGCTCTCGGTCATGCGGGTCCTCCATCGTTGCGGCTATCTGCCGCGAGCGGCAAAAAAAAGGCCAGGCAATCTGCCTGACCTTGGGTGGGATCATGTTCTCAACAGTGCCAGTACATCCGTGGTCAAAGGAAAACAGACCCCGTTCGACTTATGCGGCCTGCAGGTTGCAGGCGGACATCTTGCCGGACTTGTTGTCGCGCTCGAGATCGTAGCCAAGCTTCTGGCCTTCAACGATTTCGCGCATGCCAGCACGTTCGACGGCGGAGATGTGAACGAAGGCGTCCGGGCCGCCGTTATCCGGCTGAATGAAGCCGAAGCCCTTGGTGGCGTTGAACCATTTTACGGTGCCAGTGGTCATGATGAACCCTTTCATAGCAATTGAGCGACCGAAGCACATGCGTGCTGCGGATGAGGAAGCGATTTTTGAAAGGAAGGTTCGTTCAGGGCGCATAAAGTCGATGCGCGACAACCAAAGCTAAACAAGCAAATATCGATGAGCCAAACTTAGGGTCGCCGGCAGGAATTGTCAAGTTTTAGTTTTCTCAGCCGAGAGACCGCAACGTCCGGCTGCAGATCTTTGCTTCGTGAAAATGCCGCGATCCGCCGGAAGGAGGATGAACGTCTTGGGCTCGTTGCTCAGAACAGCGTGCCCTGCTTCGGCGCTGCCAGCCCTTCCTGTGGCTTGGCTTGCCGCTTCTTCGGCACGACGGAAGACTGCGGTGCGGAACCTGGCGCAACCGGCGCGTCGCTCGTCTCTCCGGCGACTGCCGCCACCCGGCCGTCGGCAAACTCGATCGAGATGGCGCTTCCCTGTGCCACCGCCTCCGCGCGGGTCAGAGGCTGGTCGCCGTCGTCTCGAATAACCGCATAGCCTCGCTTGAGGACGTTCTTGTAGGAGAGCGACTGCAGAACCCGATCCTGCGCCGCGACGGCCGCCAGCCGGCGGCCCATGGCGTTGCCGACGGAACTGTCGGCATGCCGCATCAGCGATGTCAGATGCATCCGCTCCTGGCGGATCTGGTTGGCGAGGCGCGAGGGAAGCGTCGCCAGCGAGGCCTCGGCCTTGGCGATACGGCCGCGTTCGCGCAGCATGTGGCGCTCCAGGCAGCGGTCCTTGCGCAACAGCTGCTCGCCGATATGGCGTCGTCTTTCGGCCAGCCGTGCGGTCAGGAGATCGAGCCGCAGTCCGGCGGTTGCCCGCTCCAGGCTGCGACGCTTGACTATGGCCGTGCGCTCGAGGCCACGCCCGAGGCCGGTCGATGCTTCGTCGAAGCGGCGCCGCGGCAGCGCCAGCAACTGGTCGAGCGATGGCAGAGCCCGCATCAGCGCCCGCAGGCCCTGGCGGCGATTGTCCATCTGCCGTGAGGCGCAGTCGCTGAGACGGGCGCCGAGACCGGCCAGCTGCGCCTCCAGCTCGGCCTTCACCGGTACCGCCATCTCGGCCGCACCGGTCGGCGTCGGTGCGCGCACGTCGGCCGCGTAGTCGATCAGCGTCCAGTCCGTCTCGTGACCGACGGCCGATATCAGCGGGATGTCGCTTCCGGCCGCGGCTCGCACCACCGCCTCGTCGTTGAAGCTCCACAGATCTTCGAGCGAGCCGCCGCCGCGGGCGACGATCAGCACGTCCGGCCGCTGCACCGGGCCGGCCGGGCCGAGCGCATTGAAGCCGCGGATGGCGTTCGCCACCTCGTCGCCCGAGCCTTCGCCCTGCACCTTCACCGGCCAGACGATGACGTGCACGGGGAAGCGATCGGTAATGCGGTGCAGGATGTCGCGGATGACCGCGCCAGTCGGCGAGGTAACGACGCCGATCACCTTCGGCATGAAGGGTAGAAGCTGCTTGGCTGCGGGATCGAACAGTCCCTCGGCGCCAAGCTTGCGCTTGCGTTCCTCGATCAGCGCCATCAGCGCCCCGGCGCCCGCCGGCTCCAGCGTTTCGATGACGATCTGGTATTTCGACGAGCCGGGGAAGGTCGTGACTTTGCCGGTGGCGATCACCTCCATTCCCTCCTCGGGGCGGAAGCGCAGCTTCGAGAACGAGCCCTTCCAGATCACCGCGTCGATGCGCGCCCGGTCGTCCTTCAGCGAGAAATAGGCATGGCCGGAAGAATGCGGTCCGCGATAGCCGGAGATCTCGCCACGCACCCGGACATGGTCGAACGCGGTCTCGACGGTCCGCTTGATCGACCCCGACAGTTCCGACACGGAAAGTTCGGCGAGATTGGTAGGGGACTGGGTGAAGAGCGGCCTGTTCATGCCTCCCGTTCTAGCCGATTACGGCGCAGCTTTCACCCTCGCCCGACGACAAAATGGTGCGCAACCGGCGAAAATGGTCGGGCATTTACCAAGCCTTAAACCTGTCGGTCATCTTTTCAGCGTCGGCATCGGCGTACACGTGGTCTGTTAGGAGGAGAGGGCTAAGGAGGAAGCACCGCTCACCTCCAGGGATGCAGCCATGCTGTTTCTGACCGCCGTCACGCTTGGGCTCGCCGCAGCCTCGCTTCGCTCCGTAGGCGCCTTCGTCGCCGTCGCGTTCCTCATTCCGGCAAGCTTCGCGGCTGCCGCGGTCGTCACGGCCGGCAACGTCTCGTTCGCCGATCTCGGACTTGCCCTTCTCGGCGTCAATGCTGGCGCGATGACGGCGGTACTAGCAGCCTTCGCGGTCGCCGCGATCCAGCAGCCCCGCCCCTTGCCGCGCTGATCGTTATCCTCAGCCGCCTCGCACCGCAAACAGTCTAAACCCATCCGGATCGGTAACCGGCAGCGGCTGCAGGTAGGGTGGGATCATGCCGCGCGACAGCTGCGCATAATGCCCGTCCGGCTTCATCCGGATGAGCTCGCGTGTCTGCGGATCGCCGGCGCAGAAGGCGAGAACCGTGACGCCGGCGCCCTTGAGGAACGCTTCCGCCTCACCCGGTTGTGCAAGCCCGATATGCAGTTCGGTCAGCATCCCCGCCTGGTTACGGTGGTAGGGCGCGCTCAGCACCCGATGCGGCGTGTAGCGCAGGATGGACGCGCCGCTTTCCGAGGGTGCAGCGACGACGCCGGCCGGCAGGGCGGCGAGTGCCCGCATGTCGGCGAGACTGGTGCAGGCTTGCGCCTGTGTCAGTGGCGATCCCGCCCGCGTCAATGCCGGGATCGTCAGCGCGTCGCTCAGCCCCTTGGTGGCGACGGCGCCGGCAAACACCCAGACCACCGGCACGGCGCACAGCACCGTCACGATATAGGCAAGCCCGGCATTCATGTTCTCAGGCTCCGCATGTGACTGGCGGCGCAGGTCGTCGATGACGAGAGCCAGCGGCAGGATAGACAGCGCGTTGGCGAGATAGGCGCCGCGCACCTGCACCAGCGAGATCGCCCAGGCGACAGTGATCAACGACAGGAGAACCAGGTGGATCTCGGCGCGGTTGCCGTCCAGAATGCGGAAGATGCAGATGGCGATGGCGAACAGGCCGACTGCATAAAAGCCGCCAACGGTATCGGGCATGTGGCGGATCTGAGACAACACAGACTGGGCTTCGGTCACGCGGGACAGCCATAGATCGGCAAGCATAGGATCGAGATTGCCGAGCGGACTTCCCAGACAGGCGGGCGCGATGAGGGCGGCTGAGGAGAGTACGGTGATGCCGAGTGCGGCAAGCGCCAGCCAGCGGATTGTGCGGTTGCCGGTGCGACAAGCCGGGCGGCGAGGAACAGGCCCGCGCCGCCGATCGCCGTCGGTGCGTAAAAGCCGAGCGAAAGGTTGTCGCAGGTGACCAGGGCATAGTGTGCCGGCGGAACCGTCGCGAGGAAGAAGACCGAAACGGCCACCGACAGCGACAGGCCGAACGCCCGCGCCGCGCTGCCGAAGGCCTCGCCATGCCAGGCCCACTGCACGGCAACGCAGGCGCAGACGACCGCCACCAGCGGTACGGTCTCGGCACCGATGGCAATCGCCAGGGCGGCAGCGATGCCGGCCAGGGCGTGGCTTTGCTGGCCGCGCCGACGATCGATCAGCATGGCGGCGATGAACATCATCACCACCTGCTGGACATTGTGGTGGTCGATCGCACCGGGATAGAAGCGGATCGATGTGAAGACGAACAGCGAGGCAAGGCCGAAGGCGATATGCATGGTCGAGACGCCGCCGAGGCGACGCCCGCCAAGTCCTGCCGCGGCGATGAACAGCACGCCGAGAAACAGCGGCCACACAGTCAGCGCCAGCGCCTCGGCCTGTTCAGGCGAGGCCGCAAAGAGCGAAAACAGGCGGATCAGCAGGCCTATCGGCAGATCAACGAGCCGCGACCAGTGCATCAGCGTGCCCCCCTCGAGCCCGAGCCGATATTGCATCGTGTCGAACCAGCCCTGGCCGGAAAGCCAGTCGCGGATTTCCACGAGACGCGTCACGTCGTCATTGTCCGGCCCGACATAGTCGGGGGCGTTCGGCAGATGCAGCGCCAGAAGCGTTGCCAGCACGACGGCTGCGTAGGCGAACAGCGACGGCAGGAAGCGTGCCCAGACGGTCTTCGAATGCCGGCGCCCGTCGCCGACGGACCCACGCGCGGTCATCAATGTCGTCAAGGCTTTGGTCATGGGCGGTGTCCTCGTGGCCGGGCGCGGCAGCCATGCCCGTGACGCGGAAACCTAGCTTTAACCTTCTCAAGAAATAGTAAAGCGGCGGGCGAGGATAGCGGCTCGCGTTCCCGTGTACCGAGTGGAAATCATGGACAGCGCCGCACAGGCCGAGCTTTCGGCGCCCAGACCTTCGATCGCCGTCCTTCTGCCCTGTTACAACGAGGCGGCGACGATCACCTCCGTCGTGCGCGGGTACAGAAAGCTGCTGCCGGACGCGGCAATCTACGTCTACGACAACAATTCCACCGACGGTACGGCGCTTGCCGCGATGCTGGCAGGTGCACAGGTTCGGCGCGAGCGGCGCCAGGGCAAGGGCCATGTAGTGCGCCGGATGTTCGCCGACATCGACGCCGACATCTACCTGATGGCCGATGGCGACGGCACCTATGCGCCGGCTGACGGCGAGGAGTTGATCCGCATCCTGATGAGCGAGCGGGTCGACATGGTCGTCGGTACCCGCCGCGGCGTTCAGGCCGATGCCGGACGGCAGGGCCACGCCGCCGGCAACCGGCTGTTCAACCTTCTCTACCGGCAGATGTTCGGTACGGACTTCACCGACATCTTCTCCGGCTATCGGGCCTTCACCCGTCGCTATGTTAAGAGTTTTCCGGCGGTTTCCGGCGGCTTCGAGATCGAGACCGAGATGTCCGTGCATGCGTCGCGGCTGAAACTGCCTGTCGCCGAACTGGAGCTCGATTACGGCCGTCGTCCGGAGGGCTCGTTCTCCAAGCTCTCGACCCTCCGCGACGGCGGGCGGATCCTGTCGATGTTCGCCATGCTGATGAAGGAAACCCGTCCCTTCGCCTTCTTCGGCATCGTCGCCGGCCTGCTGTTTGCCGCTGCCGGCCTGCTGTCGGTGCCGGTGCTGATCGAGTATTTCGAGACCGGCCTCGTGCCGCGCATGCCGACCTGGATGCTGGCGCTGGCGCTCACCTGCCTGTCCTTCGTGGCGCTGACAGCCGGCATCGTTCTCGATTCCGTCGCGCGCGGCCGGAACGAGATGCTGCGGCTGAACTATCTCAACCAGCCGCACCGGCTGGAGCGGATCCCGGAGCGCTTGAAGACCGCACCATCGGGCGATGAGCAGGAGCACCGCGCCGCGTGAGACGGATCATCTCCTTTCTCGTCGCAGGCGGCTTCGGCTTCATCATCGATGCGGGCCTCACGCACCTGCTGATCGTCGATGCGGGCGCCAGTCCGTTCGCCGCCCGCATACCGGCGATCCTGGCGGCGATGAGCTTCACCTGGATCTACAACCGCACCTTCACCTTCGGCCGCTCACCGCATTCGCTGGCCAAGGAGGGCCTGCGTTACTGGACGGTGGGCGTCACCTCGGCGCTTCTCAACTACGGGATCTATTCGCTGCTGATCCACCGGTTTCCGCTGCTGCAGCCGCTGGCGGCGGTCATCCTGTCGTCGCTCGCCGCCACCGTCTATTCGTTCTTCGGCTATTCCCGCTTCGTCTTCCGCCACCGCCGGCTGGAGCCGGCGGAGGAGAAGAGCTGACGCAGGCCGGCGGCAGGCTCAGACGGTCTCCCAGCCGTCCTTGTCGCTGGCGCGGTAGATGGCATCGATGAAGCGCTGGTTGGCGAGCGAGCTTTCGAGCGTCACCACTTCCGCCTCATCGCCTTTGGCAGCGCGGGCGAAGGCTTCCGCCTGGCGCTTGTACTGGCGGCTGTCCGGGAACCGGAAGATCTCCGAGCGTCCGTGCTTCTGGTCCGTCAGTTCCACCTCTTCGGCACCGTAGCGATCGGCGTTGAACGGCGACTTCACCTCGATGAAGCCGTCCGGTCCGTGGAAGGTCATCAATTGGCGAGCCGCCAGCTGGGTTGCTATGTAGAAGGTCATCTCGAAGTCGCCGAAATCGGCCTTGACGCTCGAATAGATGTCCGTGCCGAACTGCGGATCGCGCGTCGTGGTAGCCTGCACCCTCAGCGGCTCCCGGCCCGTGGTGAAGCGCGTCGCCATCGTCGGATAGACGCCGATGTCCGGCAGTCCGCCGCCGCCAAGCTCCGGAATGTTGCGCATGTTGTCCGGGTCGCGGTTGAAGTAGGTGAACGATCCCTGCACGTGGCGAAGCGGGCCGATGGCGCCTGCGGCCAGCAGTTCGCGCACCTTCAGCCACACCGGGGCGTAGGTGATCATGAAGGCTTCGCAGATCAGCACGCCATGCCGGTCGCGCGCCTCGATCAACTGCTCGACCTCTTCGGCCTTCAGCGAGATCGGCTTTTCGCAAAGCACGTGCTTGCCGGCGGCCGCCGCCTTGATCGTCCATTCGACGTGCTGGCTGGTCGGCAGGGGAATGTATACGGCATCGATCACGTCGGAGGCCAGCATCTCCTCGTAGGAGCCGAAGGCATGCGGCACCGAGAACCGGTCCGCCATCTCGCGGGCACGCGACAGGTCGCGGCTGGCCACCGCCGTCACGACGCAATTTTCTGCGTCCTGGATGGCGGGAACCACGGCCTGGCCGCCAATCTTGGCGGTGGAGAGAATGCCGAAACGCAACATGAAGTCCTCCCAGAGTGATTGCGGCTGCACCTTAGGCAGGAGGTCCGGCGGTTTCAATCGCCGAGTTGGCTTGGCTGTGAAGGCAAGGGATGGTCATGCCTCTCCGCGCAAGGACCTGATCGATGCATCAACGCAATTGAACGGTGCGTGGGTTTCCGGATGGCTAGGCTTGGCCCATATGCCAATGACTGTCCCCGAGGGACGAACATCCACGCGCCATCCAGGAGGAATTTGAGATGCAATCGCGTCCGCTCGGCCGCTCCGGCCTCACCACCGCGCCCGTCGTTTTCGGCGGCAACGTCTTCGGCTGGACCGCCGACGAAAACACCTCCTTCGACCTGCTCGACCGGTTCTTCGAAGCCGGCTTCAACACGATCGACACGGCCGACGTCTATTCCGCCTGGGTCGACGGCCACCAGGGCGGCGAGAGCGAATTGGTCATCGGCAAATGGCTGAAGCGCGGCACGGTGGCGCGCGACAAGGCGGTCATCGTCACCAAGGTCGGCTTCGACAACCGCGGCAACAAGACAGGCCTGTCCGGTCGCTGGATCGCGGAAGCCGTCGAGGCGTCGCTGAAGCGTCTCGGCACCGACTACATCGACCTCTATCTGGCGCATAAGCCCGACGCCGATACGCCGATCGAGGAAACCCTTGAAGCCTTCGGCCGGCTGAAGGATCAGGGCAAGGTGCGCGCCATCGGCTGCTCCAACTACGAGGCCGATCAGTTGCGCGAAGCGCTCGACGCATCGGCGAAGAACGGCCTGCCGCGCTTTGACGTGCTGCAGCCGGAATACAATCTCTACACCCGCGAAAGGTTCGAGGGGCCGCTGGCCGAACTCTGCGCCGCCGAAGACATCGGCGTCATCAGCTACTACGCGCTGGCCGCCGGCTTTCTCACCGGCAAGTACCGCCGCAAGGAGGATACCGAGGGCTCTGCACGCGCCTACCGGGTCGGAGATTACCTGAACGAAAAGGGCTATCGGATCCTCGCAGCGCTCGATGAGATTGCCGTCGAGACCAACGCCTCGCCGGCAACGATTGCCATCGCCTGGGTTGCCGCCCGCCCAGGCATCACCGCGCCCATCGCCTCTGCCACCAGCCTGCGCCAGCTGGATGCGATGATCGCTGCCGGCTCGCTGGAACTGTCCGACGACCAGATGCAGCGGCTGAACGAGGCCGGCGCCTGATGGCGGCGGACATCCTGGTCCGCGATGCCGAACCGCGTGATGAAGCCGCCTGGAGGAAACTCTGGGCGGACTATCTGGCCTTCTACCAGGTCGAGGTTTCTGACGAGATCACCGCATCCACCTGGAGCAAAGTGCTCGACCCGGATTCGGCGATCTTCATGCGGGTAGCGGAGGCGGACGGCCGGCTGATCGGCTTTGCGCTCTGCCTGACCCATGAAGGCACCTGGATCCTCGGCAGGGACTGCTACCTCGAAGACCTGTTCGTCGAGGCCGCGGCGAGGGGCAGGGGCGCGGGCAGGGCTCTGATCGACGATCTCGTGGCGCTGTCGAAACGCAATGGCTGGTCGCGCCTCTACTGGCATACGGCGGAAGGCAACGCGACCGCGCGCCGGCTCTATGATCGCTACGTCCCCTCTGACGGCCATCTTCGCTACAGGATCAACTTCTGAAGACGGAACGACAGGCCGGTGAAGCGGGTTGTCCTGTCGAAACAGAGGAAGCAACGATGGCCGACATGCACAACCCGAAGACCAATCCGGAGCCGAATTCCAACACGGAAAAGGATCCCGAGGACTGGGTCACAGGCGACGAGCCAATGACCGGCGCCCAGGGCTCCTATCTCAAGACGCTGTCCGAACAGGCGCACGAGCCTGAGGCGTTCGCCGACGATCTCAGCAAGGCCGAAGCGTCCAAGCGGATCGATGCGCTGAAGACCAAGCTCAAGCTCTGACGCCGGATCTGACGGCGTTTCGCGCCTGCCGGACAAGGCAGGGGCGGTGCGCCGCTAGCGCCTCGCAACCGGGCGCCCCGCCCGTCTACATCGACTTGAGGAGGTAAGCGGCGGTGCCGCCGACGACGGAGAATGCCGCGACGAAGAGGACCGCGCGCAGGGTGCCGCTGATCATGTTCGCCTCGTAGATAAAGTCGAAGAGGCTGCGCTTGCGGTTGGCCGTGGGTCATCCTTTTCTGCATGCTTGCGAGGAGGTCGTGGCGATCGCCTGCCACGGCCTCTGCGTTACGTCGTTGAATGGCTGTTTGGTGAGCCGAGCCTCAGGCCCACTCACCCTTGCGCATCACCGGCACGGTCGAGCCGTCGGCACGCACTCCGTCGACGTCGATCTTGTCGGAGCCGATCATCCAGTCGATGTGGACGAGCGAGGCATTGCCGCCCTGCGCCTTGATCTGCTCCGGCGTCAGCGACGCGCCGTCGAGGAAGCACTTCGAATAGCACTGGCCGAGCGCGATATGGCAGGAGGCATTCTCGTCGAACAGCGTGTTGTAGAACAGCACGCCCGACGCCGAGATCGGCGAGGAATGCGGCACCAGCGCCACTTCGCCGAGCCGTCGTGCGCCCTCGTCGGTTTCGAGCACCTTGTTCAGCACCTCCTCGCCCCGCGCAGCCTTCGCCTCGACGATCCGGCCCGCCTCGAAGCGCACCTGGATGTCGTCAATCAGCGTGCCCTGGTGGGAAAGCGGCTTGGTGGAGGAGACCGTTCCTTCCACCTTCAGCGCGTGCGGCGTGGTGAACACTTCCTCGGTCGGAATGTTGGGATTGCAGATCACGCCGTTCTTCGCCATCGAGGCGCCACCGTGCCATTCGTGGCCGTCGGCCATTCCGACCGTGAGGTCGGTGCCGGGGCCGGTGAAGCGCAGGGCGTCGAAGCGTTCCGAGTTCAGCCAGCTGGAGCGCGTCTTGAGGTTGGCGTTGTGCTCCGCCCAGGCGACGATCGGGTCCGGCGTGTTGATACGCGAGGCGGCGAAGATGGCCTCGGCAAGCTTTTCAACGGCCTCGTCCTCCGGCAGATCGGGAAACACCTGCCGCGCCCAGGCCGGGTGCGGATAGGAGCAGATGTTCCAGTTGATGTCGAAGTTGGCGATCTTGTCGAGCGCCGGCTTGTAGGCCATCGAATTGGCCTTGTTGGCGCGCGAGACTTTCTGAGGGTCCTGATTGGCCAGCATCATCGGGTTATCGCCGGCGATCGCCAGCCGTGCAGCCCCCTGCTCGAACGCCTTGGCCATTCCCTCGTACAGCCAGCCGGACGCCTTGTCGAAGCTTGCATCAGGCGCATGGGCATAGCGGGCAAGGGTGGTCTCTTCGTCCGAGTAGAAGGTCGTGACGATCCCGGCCCCTGCCAGATAGGCGTGTCGGGTGATCGACCGGACGAGCGGCAGCGCGGCGATGGGCGCCGTGATCACCAGATCCTGATCCTTCTGCAATCGCAGGCCAACCTTGACGGCCACTTCCCCAAGCTTGTCGAGTTTCACCGGGTCGACGGATGTCTTGATCTGGGAATGGATGCTCATCGCTATGCCTGCCTGTTGAAGAGTATGGCAGAGACATAGTCCCTCGATCAGCGGTCGGCAACGACCGCAGCGACAATCGCCGACGTCAGCCTGGACGCGTCCCTGGGCGAGACCTGTACCTGAAGGCCGCGCTGGCCGCCGTTGATGTAGACCAGCGGCTCCGTCATCGCCGTCTGTTCGAACACCGTCGGCACGGCCTTCTTTTGGCCGAAGGGGCTGATGCCGCCGACCACGTAGCCGGTCATCTTCTCCGCCGTTGCCGGCTTCATCATCACCGCCGCCTTGCCGCCGAAGGCCGCGGCCAGTTTCTTCATCGATACTTCGCGATCGGAGGGAACGACGACGCAGACCGGCTTGCCGTCGACCTCCGCCATCAGCGTCTTCAACACCAGTGACGGATGGGCGCCGATCGCCTCGGCTGCCTGAAGCCCGATGCGCTCGGCATTCGGATCGTAATCGTAGACAAGCACGGTGAACGGGATGCCGGCTTTGCTTAGCGCCTGGGTGGCGCGCGTCGTTCGGGACATGGATGCCGCCTGCTGGCTCGGTGGTTCTGAAGGCTGCCGAAAAATGCGGGTTCAGCGGCTGGAGAACAGATCTGCGTAGACCTCCGGCTTGAAGCCGACGACCGTGACGCCGTCCTCCGTCTCCAGCACCGGGCGCTTGATCAGCGACGGCTGCGCCTGCATCAGGCGGATCGCCTTGCCGCGGTCGAGGTCGGCACGCTCCGCCTCGTCGAGTTTGCGGAATGTCGTGCCGGCGCGGTTAAGGATGGTCTCCCACCCCTTTGCATCGGTCCAGGCCTCCAGATGCGGACGGTCGATCCCGTCCGACTTGTAGTCGTGGAAGCGGTAGGCGATGCCGTTGTCGTCGAGCCACGTGCGCGCCTTCTTCATCGTGTCGCAGTTCTTTATTCCGTAGATCGTAACCACGTGCCTCTCCTGGCCGCTGCAAGAATCGCCGGCCAGCTTGCCGGAAAATGGCGACTGGCGAAAGTCTGGACACGCGGCATGCGGGTGCCGCATGGCTCCCATCCAAGCTTGTCCGTTGTCGAGAGGGCTGCACGCGTCCATATTCGGGACATCAAAAAGGAGATGAACATGTCGACGAATAACAACAGGGTGCGCGGTGGCTTTCTGGGTCGTGCCATCGCTGTTTTCGGTGCTGCCGCCGCTGCTTCCGCAGCCGTAGAAGGTGGCCGTAAGCCCATGGCGCGTGATCTCGTGACGCTGGGCATCGATCCGAAGGCTTTCGACACCATCTGATTGGAGCCTCTGGCTCCCGATCCCCGACCCGCCATCTTGCGGGTCGGTTGCCGGACATAAGGTCCGGACGTGGCGGTTGCATAGAACCGCACATGCATCCCTAAATCAAAAATTAACCATGTCCGTGCACGATCCTCCAAGGTGGGAGACACGATCGTGAACGCATTGGCGACGACTGCGCATGGCATCGACGGCGAGCTTGGCGGTTCAGCGCTGCACCAGGCCGTTGGTCGCCTTGCCGAGGAAGCCTCGGCACTCGGGCTTCACCTCGTCGATATCGCCGGCGCCATTCAGGACACTGCGGCGCAGTCGTCGGAGCAGGCGGCCTTGCTCACCCGCATCACCGTTTCCGCTCAGACGATCGCTGACGGCAATGCCCGGATCGCCGCGGCGCTTGGCGAGACCGACAAACTTGCGACATCCGCCCGCCGCGTGCTCGGCGAGCAGGCGCAGCAGATGCACGGCTCCATTACTGCGATCGATCATATGGTCACCGCCTCGCACGAGATCGGCGCCGAAATCCGTTCCTTCTCGACTGCGCTTGCGGCAGTCGGTCAGCTTGCCGACGATATCGGAACCATCGCCCGGCAGACCAACCTGCTGGCGCTGAACGCCGCTATCGAGGCGGCGCGGGCCGGCGAGGCGGGCAAGGGGTTTGCGGTCGTAGCGGCCGAAGTCCGTGGCCTGTCGCTGCAGACCTCGCAGACCACCTCCTCAATCCAGCAGACACTGGTTCAGCTTGGCCAACGGATCGAACGACTGATCTCCGCCGGCGAAGGCTCGCGAACATCGGCAGAAGGCGTGAAGCAGACGGCGATGCAGGTCCAGGGCTCGTTTCGCGAGGTCGAGACGGTCATGTCGCGCATTCTTGACGGCGCCTCGGCTCTGGCCAGCACCACCGACAGCGTCGAGCGGACTTGCAGCGAATTCGCCGCCAGCATCGCCGTCACTGCCAGCGGCATTCTGGGGTCTAACGAGAAGCTGCAGGAAACGTCGAAACGGGTCGCCGAGGTGGTGACGATTTCCGAGCGGATGATCCAGGCCACGGCAAGCGCTGGGGTGGAAACGCCGGATACACCTTACATCCACCAGGTGCAGGGTGCCGCGTCCACCGTGTCCCGGCTCTTCGAGCGGGCGGTAGAGACCGGCCGCATCGACCTCGGTGGCCTGTTCGACCGCCAGTATAGGCTGATCGCCGGGACCGACCCTGTCCAGTATCTCACGCGTTTCACCGAATTCACCGACGCGGTCCTGTTCGACCTCCAGCAGCAACTGGCGGAGAGCGACGAGCGGATCGCCTTCTGCGCAGCGGTTGATGACAACGGCTATCTTCCCACGCACAACAGGAAGTTCGCGCAGCCGCAGCGGCGCGATGATCCCACCTGGAATACCGCCAACTGCCGCAACCGCCGGATCTTCAACGATCGCGTCGGGCTGGCGGCCGGTCGCAGCGTCGCACCTTTCCTGCTGCAGACCTACCGTCGCGACATGGGCGGCGGACAGTTCGTGCTGATGAAGGATATTTCGGCGCCGATCGCCGTCAACGGCCGCCACTGGGGTGGGCTGAGGCTGGCGATCCGTGCCTGATTAAGGATCAGCTGCGGTCGCGCGGCATCTTGGACCAGACCGGCAGGCTGACGCTTTGCAGCAATTCGGGTGCCACTCCGTCGATGCGCGCGATGACCGCCTTGGCGAGCTCTCGTCCAGCCTGCCTGACATCCTCGTTGGCCGTGTGGATTTCCGGGCGGATCCAGTTGAGGAATTCCGCCGACTGCTTCGACACAAGATCGAGTTCGTTGCCGAGCCGCTTGCCGGCGGCCTCGAGCCCGGCCACCAGCGCAATCGTCGAACTGCCGCTGATCGAGATGATGCCGTCCGGCGGATCTGCCGAGCGCATCAGCGCCTCCGTATGGCTGCGGATGGTATCGAGCGGCGCCTCGCTGGTAAGCCGTCCCATGGCGACTTCCGTCGCGCCGAACGCCGCCAGCCCGCGCTCGAAACCGATGCGCGTGTGCAGATAGTAGGACAGCCGCGCCGGCGGAGCGAGCAGCGCAATCCGGCGCCGGCCCTTGGCAGCCAGCTGCTCGACCGCCTGATAAGCGTAGGTCTCGTTGTCGAAATCATGAAACGGATGGCCAATGCCCATGTCGGTCCGGCCATGGGTGGCAAAGGGAAAATTGCGCTCCGTCATCAGCGCCACGCGCGCATCGTCCGGCGAGGTGCGCGAAATGATCATGCCGTCGGCCGATCCGGTGTCGAGGATGTAGCGGATCGGCACCATCGGATCCTTCTGATGCGCATGCGGAGTGAGCACCAGGTGATACTGTGTGCCGGCCAGCACTTCGGAAATGCCGAACATCATCTGGCTGGTGAATCCCATCAGCTCTTCCTCGATGCTCAGCACCAGGGCGATGACATTGGTCTTGCCGGTGCGCAGGCGAACACCCGCCCGGTTGGGCTGGTAGCCGAGCTGCGCCGCGACCAGGCGGACCCGCTCCTTGGTGTCGGAGCCGATATCGGGCGCATCCTTCAGCGCCCGCGAAACGGTGGTGATGCCAAGCCCGGTCATGTAGGCGATCGTCTTCAGGGTCGGGCGTGCGCTGCTGCCCTGAGGCCGCAGCGGCTTGGAGATATTGCTGTCGTCCATGCTTTCCCATCCGACTCGAGGCATCGGACTATAATCGTCTTCAAGGCCCCTGGATACGGATGCTCCTCCCACGTTGCATCTCTTCCCGTTGCTGAAACTGTAACGTTGCAGTAGAATTGTCGAGAGGTTTTTGCAGTCAAACTGAGTAAGATTCCGCCGCAGGTTGTACAACGCAGACGCACAAATCATTTTGCAGATGCGAACCCACCGTCTGCCGGAAGGTGCCGGGAAAACAGAAGATAACCCGGTTTTCTAGGATTTTCGCCGTCAGGCATCATCTCTCTTGCCGAACTGTCCGAGACAACCAGGAAGAGAAAATAAGCTCAGAAACTAAAAATCGTCCACAACCTGTTGCCATGGCGGATGTCTTGGCATAGCTTTTTTACGGAAACGTTTCAGTGAGGGAGGAGACTCATGAATATGCGTTCTTTGAAAGCCATGCTCGTGGCCGGCGTCATGCTGCCGGCAGCTCATGCGGGTGCGACGGATCTCGAGGTCACCCACTGGTGGACCTCGGGCGGAGAGGCGGCAGCGGTGAAGGAGCTGGCAACGGCGTTCGACGCGACCGGCAACAAGTGGGTGGATGGTGCGATCGCCGGTTCCGGCAGCACGGCCCGACCGATCATGATCAGCCGCATCACCGGCGGCGACCCGATGGGTGCCACCCAGTTCAACCACGGCCGCCAGGCTCAGGAACTCGTTGAGTCCGGGCTGATGCGAGACCTTTCCGATGTCGCCGAGGCCGGCAAATGGCTGGACGTCATCAAGCCCGCCAGCCTGCTGAAGAGCTGCACGCTCGACGGCAAGATCTACTGCGTGCCGGTGAACATCCATTCCTGGCAGTGGCTGTGGCTGTCGAACGCCGCTTTCAAGAAGGCCGGCGTCGAGGTGCCGAAGAACTGGAACGAATTCGTCGCTGCGGCGCCGAAGCTGAAGGAGGCCGGTATCCAGCCGCTGGCGCTTGGCGGTCAGTCCTGGCAGGCGAACGGCCTGTTCGACACGCTTCTTCTGTCGATCGGCGGCAAGGATCTCTACGAAAAGATCTACCAGGAGAAGGACGCCGAAGCTGCGGCCGGTCCGGACATGGCGAAGATCTTCGCCGCTGCCGCCCAGGCGCGGCAGATGGCGGCCGGCAGCAATGTTCAGGACTGGAACCAGGCGACCAACCTGGTGCTGACCGGCAAGGCCGGCGGCCAGGTCATGGGCGACTGGGCGCAGGGCGAGTTCCAGATGGCGGGCCAGGTGGCCGGCACCGATTACAGCTGCCTGCCGGGTCTCGGTCTCAGCCAGTACATCACCACGGGCGGTGATGCCTTCTACTTCCCGCTGCTTGAGGATGAGGAGAAGTCCAAGGCCCAGGAAGTCCTGGCCCAGACGATCCTCGATCCGAAGACGCAGGTCGCCTTCAATCTGAAAAAGGGGTCGCTGCCGGTGCGCGGCGACGTCGATCTGGCATCCGCCAACGAATGCATGAAGAAGGGGCTTGATATCGTCGCCAAGGGCAATGCCCTGACGAGCACCGACCAGCTGCTTTCCGCCGATACCCAGAAGCAGAAGGAGGACCTGATGACGGAATTCTTCGCCAATGCTTCGACGACACCGGAAGCGGCGCAGAAGCGGTTTGCCGACATCATCGGCAGCGCCAACTGATCGGTCGCCGGCTGCATCCCGGATGCAGCCGGCAGCCTTGCCGCCCTGACGCGGCCAATCGACGACTGAGCGGCCGGCCCCGGCCGCGATGACGACCAGCCTCGCCTCGCCGAGCGCCAAGTCGAAAAACCCTGGCATAACCGAGGAGGATCTGTCCCATGGCGCCTCAAGCCGCCGCCGGCCGCCCGAACCAGCTCTTTCGCAACCTGAATTCGAAAATCGCCTGCCTGCCGATGATCCTCGTCGCCCTGGTGGTGTTCCTCGGCGGCACGGTCTGGACGATCGTCTATTCCTTCACCCGATCGGGTCTGCTGCCGCGGCTGTCGTTCGTCGGTCTAGACCAGTACGAGCGGCTGTGGGCAGCGCCCCGCTGGATCATCTCGATCCAGAACCTGGCGATCTACGGCATCCTGTCGCTGATCTTCAGCCTGCTGATCGGCTTTCTGCTCGCCGCGCTGATGGACCAGAAAATCCGCTTCGAAAACACCTTCCGGACGATCTTTCTCTATCCCTTCGCCCTGTCGTTCATCGTCACCGGACTTGTCTGGCAGTGGATCCTCAATCCGGAATTCGGCATCCAGTCGATTGTCCGCAGCCTCGGCTGGACGTCGTTCCAGTTCGATCCGCTCTACGACGCCGACATCGTCATCTACGGCATCCTGATCGCCGGCCTGTGGCAGGGCACGGGGCTCGTCATGTGCCTGATGCTGGCCGGTTTGCGCGGCATCGACGAGGATATCTGGAAGGCGGCCCGCGTCGACGGCATTCCCATGTGGCGGACCTACATCTTCATCGTCATTCCGATGATGCGGCCTGTGTTCATCACCACGCTGGTGCTGATCGCCAGCGGCATCGTCAAGGTCTACGACCTGGTGGTGGCGCAGACCAGCGGCGGCCCCGGCATCGCTTCGGAAGTGCCGGCAAAATACGTCTACGACTACATGTTCCAGGCGCAGAACCTCGGGCAGGGCTTTGCCGCCTCGACCATGATGCTGATCACCGTCGCCATCATCGTCGTCCCCTGGGCCTATCTCGAATTCGGAGGAAAGAAGCGTGGCTAACATCAGCGCCCTCAATTCCACCGCCGCCGGCTTCGATGCCGTGTCAGACAAGGTCGGCTCCGGGCCAAACGGCCCCTACGGCCGCCGGCCGCGCAAGATGTTGTCGAGGCGCAATATCGTTCTCTACGGGCTGCTGACCGTCGCCGCCCTCTACTACCTGCTGCCGCTCTACGTGATGGTCATCACCTCTATGAAGGGCATGCCGGAAATCCGGCTCGGCAACATCTTCTCGCCGCCGGTGGAAATCACCTTCGAACCCTGGGCCAAGGCCTGGGCCAGCGCCTGCACCGGCCTCAACTGCGACGGCCTGTCGCGCGGCTTCTGGAACTCGGTGCGCATCCTGCTGCCGTCGGTGGTCGTCTCCATCGCCGTCGCTTCGGTCAGCGGCTATGCGCTGGCCAACTGGCGCTTCCGCGGATCGGATGTGTTCTTCTCGATCCTCATCGTCGGCGCCTTCATTCCCTATCAGGTGATGATCTACCCGATCGTCATCCTGCTGCGCGAACTCGGCATCTACGGCACGCTGACGGGGCTGGTGATCGTCCACACCATCTTCGGCATGCCGATCCTGACGCTGCTGTTCCGCAACTATTTCACCTCGCTGCCGGAAGAACTGTTCAAGGCGGCTCGCATCGATGGTGCTGGCTTCTGGCAGATCTACTTCCGCATCATGCTGCCGATGGCGCTGCCGATCTTCGTCGTCGCGATGATCCTGCAGGTGACGGGCATCTGGAACGACTTTCTGTTCGGCGTCGTGTTCACGCGGCCCGACACCTATCCGATGACCGTGCAGCTCAACAACATCGTCAATTCCGTCCAGGGTGTGAAGGAATACAACGTCAACATGGCCGCCACGCTTCTGACCGGGGCCGTGCCGCTGATCGTCTACTTCATCTCCGGCAGACTATTCGTCCGCGGCATTGCCGCCGGCGCAGTGAAGGGTTGAGCCCATGGCCAATAGCGTTTCCATCCGTGATCTTTCCCTGTCCTTCGGCGCGGTGAAGGTTCTGAGTGACCTAAACCTCGACATCCGGGATGGCGAGTTCATCGTTCTCCTCGGATCCTCCGGATGCGGAAAATCCACTCTCCTCAACTGCATCGCCGGCCTGCTGGAGCCGACTGAGGGGCAGATCTTCATCAAGGACCGCAACGTCACCTGGGAGGAACCGAAGGACCGCGGCATCGGCATGGTGTTCCAGTCCTATGCGCTCTATCCGCAGATGACGGTGGAGAAGAACCTCTCCTTCGGTCTGCGGGTCGCCAAGATGCCGAAGCCGGAGATCGACAAGCGGGTTGCCCGCGCCGCCGAGATCCTGCAGATCGGCCCGCTCCTGAAGCGCAAGCCGGCGGAGCTTTCGGGCGGTCAACGGCAACGCGTGGCGATCGGTCGGGCCCTGGTGCGCGACGTCGACGTGTTCCTGTTCGATGAACCGCTGTCCAACCTCGACGCCAAGCTGCGCTCCGAACTGCGCGTCGAGATCAAGCGGCTGCACCAGTCGCTGAAGAATACGATGGTCTACGTTACCCACGATCAGATCGAGGCGCTGACACTGGCCGACCGCATCGCCATCATGAAGAGCGGCGTCATCCAGCAGCTCGACGATCCGATCGTCATCTACAACAAGCCGCGCAACCTGTTCGTCGCCGGTTTCATCGGCTCGCCGTCGATGAACTTCCTGCATGGCGAGATCGGCGAGGAGAACGGCCGGCCGGTCTTCCTCACCCATGGCGTCAGCTTCTCGCTTGCCGGTTACGAGGCCTCCGAAGCGTTGACGCCGGGCCGCCGGGTGGTGCTCGGCGCGCGTCCCGAGCATATCGCCATTGATGGCGACGTGGCCGGGGGCGAGGTCCATCACGCCGTCGTCGATATCGAGGAACCGATGGGCGCCGACAACCTGCTCTGGCTGAAGCATGCCGGCCACCTGATGTCGGTCCGGATCGGCGGCGCGCGCCGCTATGCGCCCGGCAGCCAGGTGCGCATGGCCTTCGACATGAGCATGGCATCGCTGTTCGACGCCGAGACGGAAGAGCGTATCTGATGACCACCGTCGATCTTGCCGGCACGTGGCGCCTGTCCTCGCTGGACGAGGAAACCACGGCACTGATGCCCATCCCGGGCGACGTGCACACGGCCCTGAAGAACGCCGGGGTGATCCCTGATCCGTATGTCGGCCGCAACGAGCTGGACCTGCGCTGGGTGGCGGAGCAGGACTGGCAGATCGAACAGGACTTCCAGCTTCCCGAGATCGATGGCGACTGGTACCTGGATGTCGACGGGCTCGACACGGTGGCGAGCATCGAGATCAATAGAGTTACGGTTCTCGAAGCTGATAACTGCTTTCGCCGTTACCGGCCGGATGTGACGGAGGCGCTCACAGCCGGTGACAACCGCATCCGCATCCTGTTCCGCTCGAGCGTCCGGGAAAGCGCCGAGCGTCAGCTGCGGCAGCCCTTCTACATTCCCTATTCGATCGCCAACTGCCCGATCCCCAACGGCAACATGCTGCGCAAGCCGCAGTCGCATTTCGGCTGGGACTGGAATATCGCGCTCGCACCGCTTGGTCTCTACGGCGCGATCGCGCTGAAGAAGCAGGAGATCGGCCGCATCGAGCATGTCACGACCCGCCAGCAGCACCAGGACGGTGCCGCGGACGTGACGGTGACGGTGGCGCTGCAGGCGCAGGCGCAAGGCATCCTGCCGCTGGTGCTGGCGCTTGGCGAGGAGCGGGTGCGCCTCGACATCGGCGTCAAGGCCGGCGAGACGATCGTCAGCCACGTCTTCCACATCGAGGCCCCGCGCCTTTGGTGGCCGGCGGGATGCGGCGAGCAGGCACTTTACGAACTGCGCGTCGAGACCCCGTCTGAGATCGTGACACGGCAGATCGGCCTTAGGACGGTGGAGCTGCTGACCGATGACGACGAGGCCGGCAGCCGCTTTGCGCTGCGCATCAACGGCCGCGAGATCTTCTGCCGCGGCGCCAACTGGATCCCCGCCGATGCGCTGTTCTCGCTGACCAGCGAGGAGAAGACCCGCAACCTCCTGCAATCGGCGGCCGACGCCAACATGAACATGATCCGTGTCTGGGGCGGCGGCTTCTACGAGGCGGACTGGTTCTATGACCTGTGCGACCGGCTGGGCCTGATGGTCTGGCAGGATTTCCAGTTCGCCTGCAACCTCTACCCGTCGACGCCGGACTTCCTCGAGAATGTTGTGGCGGAAGTCGGCTACCAGGTGCAGCGGCTGATCTCGCACCCGTCGATCGTGCTGTGGTGCGGCGACAACGAACTGGTCGGCGCCCTCAACTGGTTCAAGGAGTCGCTGGAAAACCGCGACCGATACCTGGTCTCCTACGACCGGCTGAACCGGGCCATCGAGCAGGCTCTGCTGAAGGCAGCGCCTGACGCCATCTGGTGGCCTTCGAGCCCTGCGTCCGGCTACCTCGACTACGGTGACGCCTGGCACGCCGACGGCTCCGGCGACATGCATTACTGGTCGGTCTGGCACGAGAACAAGCCGTTCGAGGACTACCGCAATGTCCGCCCGCGCTTCTGCTCGGAGTTCGGCTTCCAGTCCTACACCTCGCTGCCGGTGATCCGCAGCTATGCTGCCGAGAGCGACATGAACATCGCCTCGCCGGTGATGGAGCTGCACCAGAAGAACGTCGGCGGCAACGAGCGCATCGCCGCCACCATGTTCCGCTACTTCCGCTTCCCGGAAGGCTTTGCCAATTTCGTCTACCTCAGCCAGGTGCAGCAGGCGATCGCCATCCGTACCGCTGTCGACTATTGGCGCTCGCTGAAGCCGCACTGCATGGGCACGCTGTACTGGCAGCTCAACGACACCTGGCCGGTCGCCTCCTGGTCCAGCCTCGATTACGGCGGCAGCTGGAAAGTGCTGCACTACGTCGTCCGCCGATTCTTCCAGCCGGTGGCGGTCGCGGCCATCCCCTCCGCGGACGGTACAGAGATCCGCTTATCTCTGGTGAACGATACGCTGGACGACGTGACAGTGACGCTCACCCTGTCGCTGCTGACGCTTGCCGGTGAGCGACGAAACCTCCGATCTCTCGATGCGGTCATTTCGCCCGACGCCGCAGTGACGGTGACCACCGTAGAGGCCAACGAGATCCCGGCGGATTGCCTGCTCGCCTGGAGCTTTACCGCAAACAACGGCATGGGCGGCGAGGGGCATCATGTGGCCGGCACCTACAAGGCACTCGACCTGCTGCCGGCGGGCCTGGCCGCCAACGTCACGCCGGCACCGACCGGCGGCTTCGATATCCTCGTTCAGGCCGATGGCCTGGCGCTGTTCGTGATGATCGAGAGCGATACGCCCGGCCGCTATTCCGACAACGCCTTCGATCTGGCCGCCGGCGAAAGCCGCCGCATCACCTTCACCCCCTCATCGCCCATTGATGGCGACCCATCGTTCCGCATCTACGACCTGCAGTCCTGTTCTGCCGCAGGGTGATTTCAATCAAAGACGAGTGGGCCTCGCGGCCCGGGAGGAAGACATGACGACACTCGGTTTCCAGCTCTACAGCGCCCGCAATTTTCCGCCGCTGTCCGATACGCTGAAGAAGCTTTCGCAAGCCGGCTACACGGAAGTCGAGGGCTATGGCGGCATCTACGGCAGCCTGGACGAGCCGGCGCTGCAGGCGCTGCGCAGCGACCTCGATGCCAACGGCCTGACCATGCCGACCGGTCACTTCGGCCTCGATCTCCTGGAAAACCAGCCGGCGCAGGCGATGACGATCGCCAGGACGCTCGGCATCGAAGCGATCTACTGCCCGCATCTGGCGCCCGACCAGCGTCCCACGGACGCGAGCGGCTGGTGCGCCTTCGGCCAGCGGCTAGGCGAGGTCGGCAAGCGCTATCAGGATGCCGGCTACGTGTTCGGCTGGCACAACCATGATTTCGAGTTCAAGACGCTTGCCGACGGCTCGACGCCGCAGGAGCAGATCTTTGCCGGCGGACCCGATCTTGCCTGGGAGGCCGATATTGCCTGGGTCATTCGCGGCGGCGCCGATCCGATGGCCTGGATCGAGAGCTACGGCAAGCGCATCAAGGCCGTGCACGTCAAGGACATCGCTCCGGCGGGCGAGAATGTCGATGAGGATGGCTGGGCGGATGTCGGTCATGGAACGGTCGACTGGAAGGCTCTGATGGCAGCCCTCCGGCAGACGCCGGCCAAGCACTTCGTTCTCGAACACGACAATCCGAAGGACATCGACCGGCTGATCGCACGGTCGGCCGCAGCCTTCGATACCTATTGAACCTCGAACATCCGGAGCCCCAAATGGCCAAGGAACTGGGCGTCGGCATCATCGGATGCGGCAATATCTCCACCACCTACCTGTCGCTGGCACCGCTCTTCAACGGCTTGAAGATGCTCGCTTGCGCCGATCTCAATCGCAACGCCGCCGAACTGCGCGCCGAGGAATATGGCGTCAAGGCGCAGTCGATCGACGAACTTCTGGCAAACGACGAACTCGACGTGATCGTCAATCTGACCATTCCGGCATCGCATTTCTCCGTCTCCAAGGCGATCCTCGAGGCCGGCAAGCATGTCTATTCGGAAAAGCCGCTGGTTCTTTCGCTGGAAGAGGGCGAGGAACTGCGGGCGCTCGCCAAGGCCAAGGGGCTGGCGGTCGGCTGCGCGCCGGACACATTCCTCGGCGGCTCGCACCAGTTGGCCCGCAAGTATATCGATGAGGGCGGCATCGGCCGCATCACCTCCGGCACCTGCCATGTCATGAGCCCCGGCATGGAGATGTGGCACCCGAACCCCGGCTTCTTCTTCCTGGCCGGCGGCGGCCCGATCCTCGATCTCGGCCCCTATTACATCGCCAACCTCATCAACCTCATCGGTCCGGTGAGGCGCGTCGGGGCTCTGACCTCGATGGCCAACCCGACCCGCACCGTGACCAGCCAGCCGCTGGCCGGCCAGTCGATACCGGTCGAGACGCCCACGAACATCCATGCGCTGCTGGAATTCGTCAGCGGAGCGACGATCACCTTGTCGGCAAGCTGGGATGTCTGGTCGCACCGGCATGCCAACATGGAGCTTTACGGTACCGAAGGATCAATCTACGTGCCGGACCCGAACTTCTTCGGCGGCAAGGTAGAGGCATCCGGGCGCAGCATGGACATCGAGCCGCTGGCGCCTTGGGATCATCCGTTCGGCAAGGAAAACCAGGAAAGCCCGCGCGGCCCGCGCGCCAATTACCGCACGGCCGGCCTTGCCGACATGGCGATCGCATTGATCGAGGGGCGTGATCCACGCTGCTCGCTGGAGCGCTCGCTGCACGGTATCGACGTGATGACGGGGATACTGAAATCCGGCGAGGAAGGGCGGTTCGTCGACATGACGACCACCTGCACACAGCCGGCGGCACTCGGTATCGATGAGGCGCTGGCGCTGCTGCGCTGAGACCGTCCGCCGGCCGCGCATCTGCCGTGGCCGGCGCTGCAGGTCGAAGACCGTGAGGAGACTGACCCAATGATCCGCAACCCCATCCTGCCCGGGTTCAATCCGGACCCGTCGATCTGCCGTGTCGGCGAGGACTATTATATCGCCACCTCCACCTTCGAGTGGTTTCCCGGCGTGCAGATCCACCATTCCCGCGACCTGGCAAACTGGACGCTGGTGCGCCGTCCGCTGGAGCGCAAGAGCCAGCTCGACATGCGCGGCAACCCGGACAGCTGCGGCGTCTGGGCGCCCTGCCTCTCCTATGCGGATGGTCTGTTCTGGCTGGTCTACACCGACGTCAAGCGGCTGGATGGCAACTTCAAGGACGCCCACAACTACATCGTCACCGCGCCGACGATCGACGGCGAGTGGTCTGACCCGATCTACGTCAACTCGTCCGGATTCGATCCGACGCTGTTCCACGACGATGACGGGCGAAAGTGGTTCCTCAACATGCAGTGGAACCACCGCACGGAGAGCTATGGCGGCGCACCGAAGCACCCGGCCTTCGACGGCATCCTGATGCAGGAATGGGATGCTGGGACAAAGAGCCTCAAGGGGCCGATCAAGAACATCTTCGCCGGCAGCCCGCTTGGCCTGGTGGAGGGCCCGCATCTCTTCAAGCGCAACGGCTGGTACTACCTGACGACCGCCGAGGGCGGAACGGGCTACAATCACGCGGTGACCATGGCGCGGTCGAAGTCGATCGACGGTCCCTACGAGATGCACCCGGACACCCATCTCATCACAGCGAAGGATGCACCCGATGCGGTGCTGCAGCGGGCCGGCCACGGGCAATATGTCGAGACGCCAGCGGGCGAGGCTTACCACACCCATCTCTGTGGGCGACCGATGCCGCCGCAGCGCCGCTGCACGCTCGGACGGGAAACTGCGTTGCAGAAATGCGTCTGGCGCGACGACTGGCTCTATCTGGAGCATGGTGGCGTGGTGCCGGCGGTCGATGTCCCGTCGCCGGGCAATGCCGAGCCTCACGCCAAGCCGAAGCGGATCGACTATCGTTTCGACGGCCCGCAGCTGCCGGACGATTTCCAGTGGCTGCGCACGCCGGAGCCGGAGAGGATCTTTTCGCTGACCGACAATCCAGGAAGCTTGAGGCTCCATGGCCGTGAAAGCATCGGCTCGTGGTTCGAGCAGGCGCTGGTCGCCCGGCGCCAGGAGCACCACAGCTTTCGCGCCGAGACGGTGGTGGACTTTGCGCCGGAAACCTATCAGCAGGCTGCCGGGCTGACGCACTACTACAACCGCCACAAGTTCCATGCGGTGGTGATTACCTGGCATGAGAAGCTCGGCCGGGTGGTGACGATCTTCTCGTGCCCCGGCGACTTTCCGCATGCGCGGATGGTCTTCCCCGTCGAGAGCGGCGAACCCGTACCCGACGGGCCGGTGCATCTGGCCATGGATATCCGCGACAACGACCTGCAGTTCTTCTTCCGCAGCGGCGAGGGCGGCAACTGGCAGCCGCTCGGCCCGCTGCTCGACGCTGGCGTCGTCTCGGACGAAGGCGGTCGCGGCGAACACGGTTCGTTCACCGGCGCCTTTGCCGGCATGTTCGCCTTCGACATTACGGGACGAGCCAAGCCGGCAGATTTCCACGGCTTCGTCTACGAGGCGCTGGCCTAAGCCGTCCGTTGCCGCCGACCTTGAAGGGATCGCTCCGTCTGTCTGTCCTTAGACGGCTGCGACGCCGCCATCCACGAACAGTTCGTGGCCAGCGACGAAGCTGCTCTCCGCGGAGGCCAGGAAGAGCACCGCGCGCGCCACCTCGTCCGGCTGCCCCAACCGCCCAAGCGGCACCCCCTGGTTAAGGGCGTCTTCCGCACCCGGTCGCGTATCGAGATAGCTACGGATAAGGCGCGTCTCTGTGCCACCCGGCGCCACGACGTTGACGCGAATGCCCCGCTCCTTGAGGTCGGTCGTCCAGCTCCGCGCAAAAGAGCGAACGGCTGCCTTGCTGGCGTTGTAAAGCGACTGGCCCGGTAGTCCTTTCGAGCCGGCGATCGAGCCATTGAGGACGATCGTACTTCCGTTGCTCATCAGCGGCAGTGCCTTCTGCACGGTAAAGACCATCCCCTTAACGTTGAGGCCGAACACGGTATCGAAGTGCGCTTCGTCGATTGCCTCAAGCGAAACGACCTCGTGAATTCCGGCATTGGCAAAAACGACATCGACCTTGTTGTGGTCACGCTCGATACGTTCGTAGAGCCTCGTCAGGTCGGCATTTTTGGTGACATCGCCTTGTACGCCGACAGAACCGTGGCCGATTTGTTTTACAGCCTCATCGAGCAGTTCCTGTCGGCGGCCGGTGATATAAACTCTGCCGCCTTCCTCAGCGAACATTTTTGCCGTTGCCAGGCCTATGCCGTCGCTTCCGCCGGTAATGACCACGACCTTGTCTTGAAAGCGCTTCACCATCTGAGTATCCTTGCTGAAGTGGAGGATTGCTCCACTTGTAATATGGAGGTATCCTCCATTTGACAAGACCGAGAAGGTAAAAATGAGCGACGACCTTGATCTGCGGGCCGATGCGCGACGCAACCGCGAACGCATTCTCATTGCGGCGGAAGAACTGTTTCTCGAGCGGGGAGTAGGCGTTGCGCTGGAGGAGGTCGCAAAGCGCGCAAACGTTGGGATCGGCACATTGTATCGCAGGTTCCCGACACGCGAGGAACTCTTGGCAGCCACCAGCAACGAGCGGTTCCTGTCGGTTGCGGCAACAAGCCGTCTGCGAGATCCGGAACACGATCCGAACACCGCCATACGGGCCTATCTTGAAGATCTAGCGATCAACACGAGCATCTACCGGAGCTTTGCCGCATCTCTCGGGACGGTCATTCAGTGCGGCACGCCCGGTTGCAATGCGATTACCGCCGAAGGCAATCGCCTGCTTCGGCGCGCGCAAGAAACTGGCATGATCCGGCCGGAAGTCACTTTCGACGACTTCATCACTGTCGTTATTGCGATTTCGATCGCGCTCGAAAAAGAGAGCTCCCCCAAATCGCGGGTTGCTCATCTGGTTGATCTGTTCCTGCACGGCATTGTCGTGCGACATGGGCCTCATTTGCCCTGACGGAACTTTCGTTTCGCGGTTGATCAACTGGGGAGAGGTCCGGCAGCGAGGCCGCCGGACGTAACCTACGCCCACCTATGATGTCTTAGGCGGCGAAATTACAATTCGAGTCCGTCACTACGTCGTAACAGCGTAGTTTCGGAAACCCGCGGCTGGCAGAAAAATCACTCCCACTCGATCGTGCCGGGCGGTTTGCTCGTCACGTCGTAGACGACGCGGTTGATGCCGCGCACTTCGTTGATGATGCGGGTTGCCGCGCGGCCGAGGAAGTTCATGTCGTAGGGGTAGAAATCCGCCGTCATGCCGTCGACCGAGGTCACCGCGCGCAGGGCGCAGACGAAGTCGTAGGTGCGGTAGTCGCCCATCACGCCGACGGTCTGGACGGGAAGCAGCACGGCAAACGCCTGCCAGATCGTGTCGTAGAGACCGGCCCTGCGGATCTCGTCGAGGTAGATCGCGTCCGCCTTGCGCAGGATGTCGAGCTTTTCGCGGGTCACGGCACCCGGGCAGCGAATGGCAAGGCCCGGACCCGGGAACGGGTGGCGGCCAATGAAGCTTTCCGGCAGGCCAAGCTCTCGGCCAAGCGCGCGCACTTCATCCTTGAACAGCTCGCGCAGCGGTTCGACGAGCTTCATGTTCATCCGCTCGGGCAGGCCGCCGACATTGTGGTGGCTCTTGATGGTGACGGAAGGACCTCCGGAGAACGAGACGCTCTCGATGACGTCGGGATAGAGCGTGCCCTGCGCCAGGAAGGCAGGCGAGCCCTTGCCGTCTGTGGCGATCTTGGCGGCTTCCGCCTCGAACACCTCGATGAACAGGCGGCCGATCGTCTTGCGCTTCACTTCCGGGTCGGAGACGCCGGCAAGCTCGGTGAGGAAAAGATCGGAGGCGTCCACGTGGACGAGCGGGATATTGTAGGCGTCGCGGAACATGCCGACGACCTGCTCGGTCTCGCCCTGGCGCATCAGGCCATGGTCGACATAGATGCAGGTCAGCTGGTCGCCGATCGCCTCGTGGATCAGAACGGCCGCGACGGAGGAATCGACGCCGCCCGACAGGCCGCAGATGACCCGCTCGGAACCGACCTGATCCTTGATCTTGCGGATCATTTCGGCGCGGTAGGCAGCCATCGTCCAGTCTGATTTGAGGCCGACGATCTTGTGCACGAAGTTCGACAGCAGCTTGGCACCGTCCGGCGTGTGCACCACTTCCGGGTGGAACATCGTCGTGTAATAGCGGCGGCTCTCGTCGGCGGCGATGGCGAAGGGTGCGTTTTCCGACGTTGCGATGACCTCGAAGCCGTCCGGCAGCTCGGTCACCCGGTCGCCGTGGCTCATCCAGACCGGGTAGCGGCCACCGGCCTCCCAGATCCCGTCGAACAGCGGGCTTTCCTTCTTGATCTCCACGTCGGCGCGGCCGAATTCGGCAGCATGGCCGCCTTCGACAACACCGCCGAGCTGGGTGCAGAGCGTCTGCTGGCCATAGCAGATGCCGAGGATCGGCACACCCGTCTCGAAGACTTCCTGCGGCGCGCGCGGCGAACCTTCAGCCGTTACCGAAGCCGGGCCGCCGGAGAAGATGACGCCCTTCGGCTGCATCTTCAGGAAGGCTTCGCGGGCGTTCTGGAACGGATGGATCTCGCAATAGACCCCGGCTTCACGAATGCGGCGCGCAATCAGCTGCGTCACCTGGCTGCCGAAATCGATGATGAGGATGCTGTCGGGGTGCGCTATCTGGGTCATGGCGAGCCTTTAATGAAGGTTTGCATTTTTTGCAACTCCGTCAGGGCCGCAATTCGCCCGTTTGCAGGGCCGCGACCAGCCGATCAACGGCGGTCGCCAGCTTCTCGTCGATCACGTGCAGGTATTCGGTCCAGTCGCCGACATGGCGCAGCTCCGCCTTTCCATCGGAAATTCCCCGCAGTGCGACGAGCGGGATGTTGAACATCTGGCAGCTGCGCAGAACGGCAAAGCTCTCCATGTCGACCATCTCCGCCTCGATTGCATCATAGGCGGCGCCGGAGACGATGTTGGCGCCGGTCGACAGTGTGGCGCGGCCGAGGCCGGGGATCACATGGGGCAGCGGGACTGCTGCCGGCAGGTCGAGGAACGGTGTGCGGCCCTTCTCGAAACCGAGCGGCGAGGCATCCATGTCGCGATAGGCGACCGAGGAGGCCTGGTAGATCTCCGTCTGCTCCAGGACCCGCGAGCCGGCCGAGCCGAGCGAGACAACAAGATCTGGCAGAAGATCGCCGACCGCCAGCGCCGAGAGGCAGGCCGACACCGAGACGGCGGCTTCCACCGGTCCGACGCCTGTGATCAGCGGTTGGAAACGCGCCTGCAGATGCGGTCCATACTCCGCCTGCGCTGCCATGACGAACAGCACGGATCTGCCGCCGATGCGGCTTGGCTCGATCGTCATCCGCTGATGTCCTGGCGTCCGCGGATCACCATCATGCTGCCGCTCATCGAGGCGATCAGCTTTGCCGGCCCGTCGCCGATCGCATAGGCTCGGCCGTCGGCGACGATGATGGTGGAACCCGGCTTGGTAATCTCGCCGCGAAACAGAAAACGCTCCCCACGACCGGGCGACATCAGGTTGACCTTGAACTCGATGGTGAGGATGGAGGCTTCCGGCTCGATGACCGTATAGGCCGCGTAGCCGCAGGCGGCGTCGAGACCGGCGGCGATCACGCCCGCGTGCAGGAAGCCGTGCTGCTGGGTCAGCTTGACGTCGAATGGCATCTCGATCTCGACCGTCGCCTGTTCGATGCGCGTTAGTTCGGCGCCGATCGTGCGCATCGCCTCCTGCCGCTCGAAGCTTCGCTTCACCCGCGCGCGGAAATCTCCCGGATCTATGCCGTCCATGCCCTGCCCATCCTGTTCGCAACCGCGAAACTCGCACGCCCGCCGTCTTGCTGCAAGCGACGCCTCAGTTGAGGACGAACAGCGACAGATTGAGAAGCGTCGCGAACCCCACCCAGACTGCATAGGGGACAAACAGCAGCGCGCTGATACGGTCCCGGTGCCAGCTCGCGCGGATGAAGACGAGGATGGCGGCGAGCAGCGGAACGATGACGATGAGCCCGAGGATCGTGCTTTCGGCGCCGAAGAAGGCGGGCGTCCAGAGGAAGTTCAGGGCCATCTGGCCGAACCACAGCTGCATGCGGCTAGATGCGGGGTGGGCGAGCCAGGTGCGGGCACCGGCAATGCCGATCAGCACGTAGAGCGCGCTCCACACCGGGCCGAAGATCCAGTTGGGCGGGTTGAATGGAGGCTTGGCGAGAGACTGGTACCAGGCACCGGGAATATTGGCGACGCCGATCAGCGCCCCGAGCCCGACGACGACGGCGATGAACAGCACGTGGATGAGGATTTTCTTCATGGCCGTCATCTAGGGCGTTGGCCAAGCTTCGCCAGCGTTAACCGAGGCGTACCAGGTGCTGATCCCAGGCAAGCTCGGAACGTGTCTCGGCAAGCCTTCCGGTGTAGGATGAGACGGCGATGCCATCGGGTGACGGCGCCACGCCCGCCGCATCCGCAACCCTCTGCTCCGAGACGACGGTCCCCGACCGAGCATCGAGAATGACCGCCGCATTGCCCTTCGGCGAGGTCAGCCCGACGAGCCCGGCCTTCCGATTGACGGCAATCGCCCCGACATAGTTCGCAAGCAGCCGCGTCGTTCTCTCCGGCAGGTCGACGAAGCGCAGGTCTTCGCCTGGCGAGAAATGGCCGGCAAGCGGCGGCAGGTCGCTGCGCGGTCCCTCGTACTGGCAGGCGAACCAGATCCGGCCAGCTTCGTCCAGATCCAGGTGGCGTGTCGACAGCTGCCGCAGCGCATCGGGCAGGGTGTGCCGCTGCATCGTTTCGCCTGTGCGGGCATCGATGATCGCCAGCGATGGCACCATGCTGTCGAGGTTGAGCTTGGTGCGGCCGAAATCCGGATGCGTCTCGATACCGCCATTGGCGACGATCAGCAGCCGGCCATCGTCGGACACCGTCATGTCGTGCGTGCCGATGCCGCCGGCCTCGAACTCCCCGACCCGGGTGAAATCGCCGTCTGCATCATAGAGCCCGATGACGCCGCGATTGCCGTCGAAATCGTTCTCGCTCGCATAGAGGATGCGGCCGTCCGGCGAAAAATGGCCGTGCCCGTAAAAGTGCCGGCCCTCCGGGGCATGGATGACGACCGGCCTTGTGCGGTTCGCCGGGTCGAAAATCATCGCGAAGGTGCCGGGTCGCCGGGCAAAGGCGACAGCTCTGCCACTCGCCCGGCAGAATGCCAGGCCATGTGCCCGTGACGGCAGGTCGATGCGGTCGATCACCTCGCCGCGTTCGCTGATCGTGGCAATGCCGAAACTGCCATTGGGTGAGCGGAAGCCCGCGGCATAGACGCTGTCGGCCCGCTCGAGCGCCAGCAACTGGCGCGGTGCGAGCGCCGACAGGAAGCCGATACCGGCGGCCCGAACGAAACTGCGACGGTCGATGGCGCCGCTGCGGATCATCTCAGTCTCCGTCGGAAAACGAGAAACCGGCCCCGAGCCCGAGACCGCCGCCGAGCTTGTCGTTGAGCCGCAGGATCAGGTCCCGGGACGTCTGCAGCAGGGCATCCAGCTTCTGTCGCTGCTCCGGCTGGGCGACCGCAATCTCTACCTCCGGATTGACCGTCGAGACCACATGCAGCAGCGCGTCCAGATCCGCATCGATCGAGGCGACGATGGGTTGCTGGTCGGGCTTCAGCAGTTCCTCGATATCGGAGGTGTCGAGCAGCATCCGGATACCCTTGAGGTTCGCGGCAAGCATCGGGAAGGTGAGATCGGAGCGCCAGAACAGCGCCTGACGCGGAAAGGTCTTGCCGTTTTCGCCCTTGTAGAAGGTCTCGATCCGCTGATCGCGCACGGTCTCGGCGGCATGGACCAGTATCCCCAGCAATTCGGTGATCGCCTCGCCGGCATCGTAGAAGCTGGCGCTTTCGCGGCCGGGGTTCTTCCAGTCGTTCTGCACGCCGTCCGGCTCGTCCCACAGCCGCGCCAGTTCGGTCGCCACCCGTTGCATGTTGCCGGCAACCGCCAGAGCGTAGCGGCAGCGGAAACCGTTGGGCTGCGTCGACAGGGTTTCGGCGTCTGTGCCGTAGAGCAGGAATTCCAATGCTCCCAGTCCCTGCATGGCAACGCTCTTGGTCGATAATCCGTCGGGCGTCGTGACGATGTCGTCCGGCTTGGCAAGCAGCGCCTGCACCTGGCGCAGGCCGGTTCCCTTGCGGTCGGGATAGAAGAGGATGCGTTCGAAGCGCGCCTCGTCGATCACCGGCCCGACCCGAACGATCTCGATCTGCCCCCAGTCGAGGGCGGCCGTCTCGAACGCGTGGCGCGCAGCATTCAGTTCGTCCTCCGAGGGCGATGAGCAGAGGTGCAGCATGCTGTCGGTAAGCGTGGCGCTCGAAGCGGCAAATCGCCGATAGCCCGGCCGAATGAAGCCGTCGACCACCTTGGCCATCACCGTCTTCGCCTGGTCCATCGTCAACTGCGGCGCCGCGGCGGGCGGGGCATCCTGCGCCAGGGTGGAGGAGGTCGAGACCAGCGCGGCCATGAGGAATGCGGCAATCAGTCTGCGCATCAGAGCGACTCCAGAAATGCGAGAAGGGCCTCGCGGTCCTTGCGTGTCAGTGCAGCGAAGGCATCCCGGGCGGCGCCTGCCTCCCCGCCGTGCCACAGGATGGCTTCCGTGAGGCTGCGGGCTCGCCCGTCGTGCAGGAAGAAGGTATGGCCGCTGACGGCCTCCGTGAGCCCTATACCCCAGAGCGGCTGCGTGCGCCACTCACGACCGCCGGCAGCACCGACCACCTGGCCATCCGCCAGACCTTCGCCCATGTCGTGCAGGAGGAAGTCCGAATACGGCCAGATCAGCTGGAAGGCCTGCGCCTTGTCCGCGGCATCACGGCGGGTGACGTATTTCGGTATATGGCACGCAGGGCACCCAGCCGCATAGAACTGCGCCTTGCCGCTAAGGACGGTCGGATCGCCAACATCGCGGCGCACCGGCACCGCAAGATTTTGCGAGTAGAAGGTCACAAGCTCCATGACCGGATCCGGCGCCTCGCTGCTGCCGAGACGGGGTTGGACGCCGGTCGGCAGCGCCCTGCAGTCGACTTCGGCAAGGGTGCAGTCGCCGAACGGGTCCGGCCGATCGGGTGTCGACAGGCCGAGATCCGCCGAAAACGCCAGGGCGACCTGGTCGCGCACCGTGGCGCTCTGCGCTTTTGCGCCGAAGCGGCCGAGCGCAAGCCGGTCCGTGCGGTGGTCGCGCACGATTGCCGGCCGACCGGAGATACCATCGCCGTCGTCATCATCTGGATCCGCATGGGCGACGATGTCCGCCTCCGGGATCGCCTCGATGAGCCCCATGCCAAGCATCGGTGGAGCAACCCGCGGCGACAGAGTGGTTTCGGCATCGAGTGGCCCGTAAGCCAGCTTGCCGAGCGAGTAGGAAGGCCGGCGCAGCGACACCACAGTGCCGTCGCCGAGCGTCACCGGCTGTTCCACGTATCCGATCTGCATCTCGCCCTCGGCGCTGAGCCCCGGAGCGGCAAGATCCTGCAACTGCTCGCCGTAGATCGGGTCGCCGAAGTTCGGCGCGGCGTGCCGCTCGAACGCTGCCCGCTCCTCCGCCGTCCGCGCCGGCCGGGCTAGCCGCAGCAGCATCGAGGTATGGTCCGCAGCCCCTTCGGGCGGATGCCCGCGGCCGTTGCGGATGTGGCAGCTCTGGCAGGCGCGGGCATTGTAGAGGGGCCCGAGCCCGTCCGACGCCTGCGTCGAGGAGGGGGCGGCCACCCAGAGTTTTGAAAACAGCGCGCTGCCGAGCGCAAAGTCCTGCCGCTCGGGGAAGGGTATGGTCGACGACGGATGCGAGAACGCCGCTGCATTGATCCGGGCATTGGAAGATCCGGCGCCACCGGCCATCGTTTCGAAAGGCTCCGGTCTGGAAAAATCAGCGGTCGGGAGTACCACCGACGTCACCCGCGCGGCGTCCGCCGAGGAGAGATCGGCGCGCGGGCCAAATAGCCCCGAGAAGTCGGCATCAGTGGCAAACGCAAAGCCTAACCCTGCGCCGGAAAGCCCGCCACCGGCGAGCGACAGGCTCAGCAACATGGCTCTGAGGCCGGTTCTGGAGAGGGCGCTGTCAACCCGACGCTTGAGCATCTCGTCTCTGGGGCCGGCGGGAGCGATCTCCCGACGGCCGGCTCCGGTGGCTTACTGGAAGACCGCGTTCGGGTTGTCGAGGCTGTCCGATCCCTCGAGCTTCACCGTGCCGAGATCAAGCGCCGTGACGATCCGCTCGACCGTCTTCGTCTGGTCGATCAATCCGTCAATGGCCGCCTGAACGGTGGCGTTGCCCTCCGCATTGCCCTCGCCGATCATCTGGTCGTAGGCTTCGCCCTTCGCCGCACGATCGGCCATCGCCTGCATCGCCGATAGCGTCTTGTCGAGCTTGGCCGTCATCTCCTTGTCGAGTGCCGGATCCTTGGCCTTCACGAGATCGGACAGCGACGCGCCGGTCAGCTTCTGACCGTCGAGGCGCGTGTAGGTGCCGTTGTAGGCCGAAGCGATGCCGATCGCATCGTTGAGGTGCGAGGCATGGGTATTGTCGGAAAAGCAGTCGTGCTCCTCTTCCGGATCATGCAGCAGCAGGCCGAGCTTCATCCGCTCGCCGGCCAGTTCGCCGTAGGAGAGGGAGCCCATGCCGGTGAGGATGGCCGTGAGGCCCTGCTTGGGATCAGCGGTTACCGCCTTCGTCGCTTCGCCGGCCGGCGCCCAGGCGGCGACCATTTCCTGCAGATCCTGCACCAGGAGCGTCGAGGCGGACTTCAGGTAGTCGGCGCGCCGGTCGCAATTGCCGTGCGTGCACTGTGCCTTGTCGTAATCGGTGAATGGCCGTTCACCGGCCCCTGGGCCGGTGCCGTGCAGATCCTGGCCCCAGAGCAGGAATTCGATGGCGTGGTAG
Source organism: Rhizobium sp. SAFR-030 (assembly GCF_059415005.1). Taxonomy (NCBI): domain Bacteria; kingdom Pseudomonadati; phylum Pseudomonadota; class Alphaproteobacteria; order Hyphomicrobiales; family Rhizobiaceae; genus Rhizobium; species Rhizobium sp. SAFR-030. The sequence goes on from NZ_JBPFDO010000005.1 coordinate 255,952, forward strand.
CCGGTCGCGACGTTCGCCTCCACTTCGCCGGCTTCGTGCAGGCTGCGGATGAAGTCCGGCGTGATCTTTGAGGCGTCGATCGTCTCGCCGTTCACCGAGATCTTCGGGTTGGCGATGACATTGGCAGTGAAGTAGGCGTTGGCGTCGCTTTCCGTGCCATAGGCCGGATCGACGTAGTCGATGAGCCCTTCGTCGAGCGGCCAGGCGTTGACCCGGCCTTCCCAGTCGTCGACCAGCGGATTGCCGAAGCGGTAGACTTCCGTCTGCTGATAGGGGACGCGTGCGGCGATCCACGCCTTGCGGGCCGCAGCCATGGTCTCCGCCGAGGGCTTGGCGATCAGCGCATCGACCGCCTTGTCGAGCGTCTGCGCGGTCGTCAGCGCATCCTGAAATTTCGCATGCGCCAGGTCGGCGTAATGAGTGAGAACCGCGGCCGGCTCGGCAGCCGCCGATGGCGTGGCAATCGCGGAAGCCGAAGCCACCAGCGCAGCCACGCTCGCTTTCAAGATCATCGTGCGGATCATAATCCCTCCTGCGGCAGTCTCTTGGCCGTCAGTCGTTGTCATGACCGATGATGATACTGGTGTCAAACAATCTAGTTTAGAACGCTTTCAGCCTACCGGGATGCCATGCGCGGAGCTGCCGCGCCGGCCACGAGCAAAGGCTTCTGTCAGGCGGATTTCTGCATGCGGCAGAAGAAGAAACCGTCGGTTCCGGTCAGTGCCGGGCTGAGCGTCAGGCTGCGGCCATCCGGTGCATGCGGCTTCGGTGCGTCGGCACCGAACAGCGTCTTCCAGACGGGCATCACGGGCACGGGGCTGAAGGACGGATTGTCCGAACAGAAGCGGGCGATCTGCTGGTCGTTCTCTTCCGGCAGCACGGAGCAGGTGACATAGATCAGCGCGCCGCCGGGGCGGACATAGCGGGCCGCGGAGGTCAGTGCGTCGAGCTGCTGCTCCTGGCGTTCCTCGATGTTCTTCGGCGTCAGTCGCCATTTCGTATCCGGCCGGCGCCGCCATGTGCCGGTGCCGGTGCAGGGTGCGTCGACCAGGACCGCATCGAGGCGGTTCTCGAATGTAGTGAGGTCGCGGGCATCATCGTGAACCTGCACGTTTCGGGTGCCGGCCCGGCGCAGGCGCTCGATGATCGGCGCCAGACGCTTGCGGTCCGCATCGTAGGCGTGCACCTGGCCCTTGTTGTTCATGGCTGCCGACAGAGCCAGCGTCTTGCCGCCCCCACCGGCGCAATAGTCAAGAACCTGCTGGCCCTCGGCCGGCTGTACCAGATCGGCGACGATCTGCGATCCTTCGTCCTGAACTTCAAACCAGCCCTTCTGGAACGAAAGCTCGGCGGTGACGTTGGGAAGACGCGAGGCACCTTCGCCTGCGGGGATGCGCACCCCATGCCGGGCGATTGTCGTGGGTCGAGCGCCGGATCTGTCGAGCGCCTTGACGACCTTGTCGCGCGACGCCTTGAGCGTGTTGGCGCGCAGGTCGAGGGTCGGCCGGCCAGCCATGGCCTGGGCTTCGATGAGCCAGCGGTCGCCGAAGCACCGTTCGAAGGAGGCGACGAGCCAATCCGGGATGTCGGCCTGGACGTTCGGCGGTGCATCTTCAAGCGATCGCGTCGCAAGGCCCGAGAAGTCAGGCAGGGCCGGCGCGAACTTGTCGTCCTGGAGTTCTGCGGAAAGCGTCTCCGGCGTATAGCCCCACTGGCGAAGCAGGACAGCATGGACCAGTGCCGTTTCGCTGTCGTCCTGCATCAGCCAGGCGTGGGAAAGCCGCATGCGCAACGCGTCATAGACGAGGTTGCCGATTGCCGCGCGGTCGCCCGAGCCGGCAAAACGATGCGACAGCCCCCAGTCCTTGAGGGCGTCTGCCACCGGACGTCGTCTGTTCTCGACATCCGTCAACACTTCGATGGCTGCTGCCATCCGTCCGCCCAACCGCATGCTGCGCTCCCCTGATTGCTCATGCGGCGTGTAAACGCGATCCTTGGCCAGAGCAAGGCCGAGGCCTGATCAGCTCATGACCTCGTAGCAAACCTGCGCGGTTCCGGACGAGACCATGCCGATGTTCTGCGCGGCGGCCTTCGAAAGGTCGAGCACGCGGCCGCGGATGAACGGGCCCCGATCGTTGACGCGGACGACGACCGTCTTGCCGTTCCGCTTGTTGGTGACCCGCAGCTTGGTGCCGAAGCCGAGCGACTTGTGCGCCGCTGTGAGCTTGGACGGGTTCATCCGTTCGCCCGACGCGGTCTTGGACGTCAGGGCATACCAGGAGGCGTGACCACAACCTGGCGCAGCGTTGGCGGATGCGGTGCCGATGAGCGAAGTGCATGCGATGGCTGCCGCGGCAAAAATTGAACTTTTGATGAGCTTCAAATCGAGGTGTCCCCTGTCAAGCAACTGCAATTTCGTGTGCGGCGGGCTTAAGCAGGGTCAAAAAAGGCAGAAACGTGGGCGTCGCGATCACGCAATATTAATGGATGTAACATTCGTGATAGGAAGCCGGCTAAGTAATACTACGTGTTCGGACGGAAAAAGTTCAACGGAATCAGTCATGAACTGGAATGGCATTCCGGCATGAATCGGGTCTGTCTCTGGATCACGAAAGAACGCGAAAAAAATTTGTTCGGCGGGTGCGAGAACTGCCTAAATTCAGCAAATTTCTGGGCACGTTGCCGCAGATCTTAAGAATGGATGACCGGATAGAGCCGCCAAGTAGGAATTTTCATCTTTTGAAGAGCGCCGATGTCTCGCCCGGAGATGGTGGGTTTCAGCCGCTCCAGCGGCCGCTCGTCCAGAGATCGCCAAGCGATGCGCGATATTCGGGATAACGGAACTGAAATCCCAGGTTGCGGATCTTCCGGTTCGAGACACGCTTGTTCTCGCCGTAAAAGGAGCGCGCCATGGGCGTCAGTTCAGCCGTCTCGAACGCCTGTTCGGCGGGCGCGTCGATGCCCATCAGCCGTGCCGCTTCGCTCACCACATCCTGCGGTGGGGCCGGCTCGTCGTCGGTGATGTTGAAGATGCCGGATACCTGCCGCGCGCTGAGAAAAAGGCTTGCCGCTCCGATGTCTTCGACCCGGATGCGGTTGAACACCTGGCCGGGCTTGACGAGACGCCGGGCGGTGCCCTGCGAAAGATTGACGAACCCGTTGCGGCCTGGGCCGTAGATGCCAGACAGGCGGAGCACCGCGACCGGAACATCGGCGCGCTTGCCGGCGTCGCACCAGCCGGTTTCGGCCGCCACGCGCTCGACGGAGCGTCTTGAGACAGGCCGGCATGGCGTCTCTTCATCCACCCAGGCGCCGCCGTGATCGCCATAGACGCCGACGGTGGACAGGTAGGCGGCCCAGCAAAGCTTGGGGAAATAGCGACGCAGGTCGCCTCCGGTCAGCATCAGCAGCGGATCGCCGGCCGATCCCGGCGCGATCGACTGGACCAGATGCGTCGCCTGCGCCATCGCCGCTTCCAGCTCGGCAGACAGGCGCATGCCGTCAAACAGCAAAGGTATGATGTGCTGCTGCTGCAGGCTCTCCAGCCTGTCTGCGCTTCGGCTCGTGCCGGCGACCGCAAAGCCGGCTGCCCGGGCGTGCGCGGCGATCGCCTGGCCGGAGTAACCGGCGCCGAAGATCATCATCATGCGCTGCATTCCGCTCTCTGCCACTCGGCCTCCACCTCCGGCTCGTCCTGGTTCCGTGAAACGGCAAGCTGGCGGAACTGTTCCGGCCGCATCAGCCTCCCGAGCGCCCAGACCGCCATGCCGCGCACGACCGGCGAGCCGTCCTCCATGAGGCGCAGGCAGGGGTCGATCAGATCTTCCCTGCCTGAATTGCCGGCGGCGATCAGCACGTTGCGGACGAAACGGTCGCGGCCGATGCGCTTGACCGGCGAACCGCTGAAGAAACTCCGGAAGGCTGCGTCGTTGAGCGTCAGGAGAAAGGCGATCGACGGCTCCTTCAGATCCTCGCGCGCCCGCAGCTTCATCTCCGCGGCGCTGGCGGCAAACTTGTTCCAGGGGCAGGCTGCCAGACAGTCGTCGCAGCCGTAGATGCGGTTGCCGATCAGCGGCCGCAGGGCAGGATCGATCGGCCCCTTGTGCTCGATCGTCAGGTAGGAGATGCAGCGCCGCGCGTCGATCTTGTATGGCGCCGGAAAGGCGTTTGTCGGGCAGGCGTCCAGGCAGGCGCGGCAGGAGCCGCAATGATCGCGCTCGGCGGCGTCGATCTCGAGATCCGCCGTCGTGAACAGGCTGCCGAGGAAGAGCCAGGAGCCGTGGCTGCGGCTGACGAGGTTGGTGTGCTTGCCCTGCCAGCCAAGGCCGGCCGCCTCCGCCAGCGGCTTCTCCATCACTGGCGCCGTGTCGACGAACACCTTGACGTCCTCGCCGGCCCGCGCGGCAAACCGCGTCGCGACTTCCTTTAGCCGTCCCTTGATGACGTCGTGGTAGTCACGATTGCGCGCATAGACGGAAATCGCCGCCCGATCGGTCTTCGTCAGGATGCCGCGCGGATCTTCGTCCGGTCCGTAGTTGAGGCCGAACATGACAATCGAGCGCACGTCGCTCCAAAGGACCCGGGGATCGCCGCGGCGGGCCTGCGTTTCTTCCATCCACGCCATGCTGCCGTGGCGGCCGGCGGCGATGAACTCGGCCAGCCGCTCGGGTGCCCTGGGGATCGCGTCCGGCAGCGTCACCCGACAGAGATCGAACCCCTGCACCAGGGCTTCCGCGCGCAGGAATGCCGTCAGCTTGCGTTTCCGCTCCGCCTGCTTGTCGGACGGTGCGGGCATCGCGGGCTGTGTGTCAGAAGTCGAGATCCGCATAGTGAGATACCGGCGTGATACCGCGGATGCGCTCCGCGAGCAGCGGTCGGAAGGACGGCCGCGATTTCAGCCTCTGATACCACTCCTTGGCGACCGGTGTCTCCTGCCAATCGATCTCGCCCAGATAGTCGAGTACCGAGATGGAGGCCGCGGCAGCGAGATCCGCGTAGCTCAGCCGTTCGCCGGCAAGCCAGGTGCGCGATGCGGCAAGCCAGGAGAGATATTTCATGTGCTGGCGGATATTGGCGCGCGACGTGCGCAGCACCTTGGAATCCGGCGCGCCGCCACCCTGGGCATTGCTCATCTGCAGCTTGTAGACGCGCTCGCGTGTCAGCGGCCGGGTCACGTCCTGTTCCATCTTCTGCAGGAACCACTCCGTCAGCCGGCGGATCTCGGCACGCTGGAATGGATCTTCCGCCAGAAGACGCCTGTCGCGTTTCAGCACGCCGTGCGTCTCGTCGAGGAATTCGAGAAGCACAGAGGGACCACACAGCACGCGCATGCTGTCGTCCACATAGACGGGCAGCGAACCGGACGGATTGAGAGCCAGGAACTCCCTGCGCTTTTCCCAGGTCTGCTCTTCGACCAGATCCGTCTGAAAGCCGTATTCCGCCAGTATCAGCCGGACGAAGCGCGACGCAGACGACATGGGATGATGATAGAGAGTGGGCATCGGTACTCGGAGTGGAAAATTGTTGCTATAAGCTTGAATCGCACGCGATCACCAAAGCCGGAATGTGGCTGACATAAGGCGGAGCGGTGGGTTTGGTAGGCCAATGTCGCGCTTTACCCACTATAGTAATCATCCCTGTTAACAAAGGATCAAGAATGGCGGACCAGTCCATCGTCAGCGCCCTCGTCCTCGGACTCATCGAAGGCCTGACTGAATTCATCCCCGTCTCGTCGACCGCCCACGTGCTTCTGGCCGGCCAGTTTCTCGGCTTTCAGTCGCCCGGCAATACCTTCGCCGTTCTCATCCAGCTCGGCGCCATCCTGGCGATCCTGCTCGTCTATGCCCGCAAGCTCACCCAGATAGCCCTCAGCCTGCCGAGCAGCGTCCAGTCGCGCCGCTTCGTGCTGACGGTGCTTGTCGGCTTCCTGCCGGCTGCCGTCATCGGTGCATTTGCGCACGACTTCATCAAGACCGTCCTGTTCGAGACGCCGCTGTTGATCTGCGTCATGCTGATCGTCGGTGGTTTCATCCTCCTGGCCGTCGACCGGATGAAGCTCGAGCCGCGCTACACGGACGTGATGGATTATCCGCCGTCACTCGCCCTGAAGATCGGCTTCTTCCAGTGCCTGGCGATGATCCCCGGCACCTCGCGCTCGGGCGCCACCATCGTCGGCTCGCTGCTGCTCGGCACGGACAAGCGCTCGGCGGCGGAATTCTCTTTCTTCCTCGCCATGCCGACGATGGTCGGCGCCTTCGCGCTCGATCTCTACAAGAACCGCGACATCCTGAGCTTCGACGATCTCGGCATCATCGCCGTGGGCTTCGTCGCCGCCTTCGTGACGGCGCTCTTCGTTGTGCGTTTTCTTCTGGATTTCGTTGCCAGCCGCGGCTTTGCGCCTTTTGCCTACTGGCGTATTGCCGTCGGCACCGTCGGGCTGATCGCCCTGCTGGTCTTCAACTGAAGACAATCGTCTTGAGTGGGAACTTCTAAAGCTCAGGCGGACCGGCCGGTCCGCCTCGAAGGCCCGAGGGCCAAAGGTGACGGCTCAGCGAGCCGTGATCGAACCCGTGCTGCACGGATCGACGCCATAGGCGGGTGCGCAGGCGGTCTTGTTGGCCGCAACCGTGCCAGGCGCCAGGAAGGAGCCTGCAAGAATAACCAGTGCCGCACACGCAAAAAACAGTGCGATGGACTTGCCCATGGAGGAATGCCTTTCGGAGAATGATGTGAGTGTCGCGGCGCTGACGAGGTCTCGCTCGGCTTCCGGGGTTTACGAGCCGTCGCCCAGGAATTCAATAGAGCAACTTGCTGAAGCCGCGGTTAACGCAAGCCTGTTGGCGGATGCGTCATTTGTGTCACATCAGGATGTTGGCATGTGAGGCGAAGCGCAGCGCCTGCCTCACATGCTCCGCTCCGAAACCGGGTGGCTCAGACGGCCTTGCCGGAATTGGTGAACTGGCCCTGCGGACGAAACTGCACGAGATAGCTAGGCAGCACGGTCTCGATCAGCGTCGGGCGGATGCCGAGGCTCTCGATCGTGCGGCCGTCCGCCTTGGCGGCATCCGACACGATATTGTCCTTCTTGAGAAGCGTCACCTGGTCGCTCGTCAGCGGCGGCGCGATGAGCGGCACCATCGAGGCGACGCTGCCCATCAAGGATGCGACGCCGAAGGGCAGCGAGATAAAGCGGCGCTTGCGACAGGTGACCTTCAGTACCAGTTCCAGACATTGCTTGAAGGTCAGGACTTCCGGTCCGCCGAGCTCATAGATCTTGCCGCCGGGAATTTTGCCGTCGACGGAGTTGCCGATGACCTCGGCGACATCGCCGACGAAGACCGGCTGGAACTTCGTCTTGCCGCCGCCGATCAGCGGCAGGAAGGGCATCATCCGCGCCATGTCGGCAAACTTGTTGAAGAAGCTGTCTTCCTTGCCGAACACGATCGACGGCCGCAGGATGACGGCCTCGGGCAGGATCGACAGGATGGCGTCCTCGGCACGGCCCTTGCTGCGGCCGTAGGAGGAGGCGGACTTGGCATCGGCGCCGATGGCCGAGACGTGGGTGAGGCCTGCACCAGCGGCCCGGGCGGCTTCGGCCACGGCCTTGGCGCCGAACTCCTGCACGGAATCGAACGAGTTCTTGCCGCTTTCAAACAGGATGCCGACGCAGTTGACGACATGCGCGGAACCGGAGACGGCCTGGTCGATGGACGCGCGGTAGCGCAGGTTCGCCTGGACCAGCTGGATCTGCCCGACATAGCCGAGCGGCCGCAGGAAGCCGGCGAGATCGGGACGGCGCACCGCGACCCGGATGCGGTAGCCGCGCTTGGCAAGTGCCCGAACCACATGCCGGCCGACGAAGCCCGAGCCCCCGAACACAGTGACGAGCGGCGGAAGATTGGACATGGTCATGGGGATGCTCCGAAAGCAGGTAGAATAGGGTGATCAGTCTCTAGCCTAATCGGTCGTCGAGGTGAAGCCTCGGCGTGGCCTGGCGTCACGCCGGGCCAAGATTTTGGGCCGCACTGCTGGATTGCGGGACGCGAGATCCTCAAACGCCCTCGACCACCACCATCTCCGCGTCGCCGACCTCCTGGCGGATCTTCGCGGCGACCTGGTATTCCGGGGAATTGTAGCAGTCGACGGCCGCCTGCATCGACGGGAACTCGATCACGACGTTGCGGGCCCGTGAAGGACCTTCAAGTTCGGTGATCGCGCCGCCACGAGCGAGGAAATTGGCGCCGTACTTCTCGAAGGCCGGCTTGGCGGCGGCCACGTAGTCCTTGTAGCGCTCGGCATTATGCACGTCGACGCGGGCGATCCAGTATCCCTTGGGCATTGTTGTCTCTCCTTCGGTTTTCAAGCGTCGTTGGCCGGCCACAGGGCCTGGCGCATCTCATCGAGGATGGCTTCCGCCGCCTGACGCGGATCAGTGGCCTTGACGATGGGACGGGCGACAACGAGATGGCTCGATCCTGCCTTCAGGGCATCGAATGGTGTCACGACGCGCTTCTGGTCGCCGGCATCAGCGCCCTTGGGACGAATGCCGGGGGTGACGACCGCCATATCGGTGCCGACGATCTCGCGCACTGCGGCCGACTCCTCCGCCGAGCAGACGATGCCGCCCATGCCGGCCTCGCGGGCCTGCGCGGCGCGGCGGCGGACCAGTTCCTCTGGCGTCTGTGCATAGCCGGCCTCGGCAAGGTCAGCCGCGTCCATCGAGGTCAGAACGGTGACGCCGAGCAGGCAGAGGTCGGATCCCTTCGCCGCTTCCACGGCCGCGCGCATGGCCTTCGGATAGGCGTGCAGCGTCAGCATCGTCATGCCCATGCCGGCGATCGCCTCGACGCCCTTCGCCACCGTATTGTCGATGTCGAGCAGCTTCATGTCGAGGAAGATCTTCTTGCCGTCGCGGGCGAGATCGCGCGCCAGCTCTAGGCCGCCGATGAAGGCCAGCTGGTGGCCGATCTTGTAGAAGGAGACGCTGTCGCCAAGCGTGGCGACCATATCCTCGGCTTCCGCGATGGTCGGAATGTCGAGGCCTACGATCAAGCGGTCGCGTGCGTTCATGTCGTCTCTCCCTGCGCTGATTTCACCGCCGTCCAGTCGCATGCGAACTGCAAATCGGCAAGGCAGGCACAGCGGACGACGCCGAAAAGATTGCGCGGCCGTCCGCAATTCTCAAGCCGGTCCGACCGGCTCGTGAGGGCTTTCGCGAACCGGAGGCATCGAAACGGTCCGGTTAGGGACGTGTGTAGGTCCAGAGCTGAGCCGGCGGAATGTTGCGCACGACGAAGTCGTAATGCTTGATCTGGTAGCGGTCGGGTCTGGCGACGATCGGCGACACCGGGCCGTAGGTGATCTGTATCACCGGCCGGCCGGCTGGCATGCGGTCCAGCAGGTCCTCGAGCAAGGCAATGCGCCTCTCCATGGGAAAGCTCAGCATCGGGATCGCCGAGATCACCGAGTCGAACTGCTGGTCGCGCAGACTGCCGAGAGTATTCTGAAGGTCGAAAGCGTCGCCGTTGATGAACTGCACCCGCGGAAAGCTGCGCGTCAGATGCTGGTAGAAATCCGTCGAAAACTCGATGGAGACCAGTTTCTCAGGAGCGATGCCGCGCTCCAGGATCGCCTTGGTGATGATGCCGGTGCCGGGCCCGAGTTCGAGGACCGGCAGCCCCGACTGCGGCGTGATGACGCTTGCCATGCGCCGTGCCGTGACACCGGAGGTCGGCAGAATGGCACCGACGCGTTTCGGGCCGTCGATCCATCCCTTGAAGAAGCGGATTTCCTCGTCGAATTTCCGGCCAAGCCGCTCTTTCAAACGCAATTCCATCATGATCTCCACGCAACCTGCTCATGGCTGATTAAGGATAAGTGCGCCCCGATGACGCAAAATCAAGGAAAAATGTCGCATTCAAAAGAGGCGACAAAAAAAGGACCGGCGAACCGGTCCTCTTTTCTTCAAACCCGCATGGGCATCAGAACATAAAGTGCATCGTCGCCCGCGGTATCCCGCACCAGGGTCGGCGAGCCGGCGTCCGCCAGCATGAAGATCGCGTCCTCGCCCGACAATTGGGCGGTGATGTCGAGCAGGTATTTGGCGTTGAAGCCGATTTCCATGGCATCGCTGTCATAGCCGACCGCCACTTCCTCGGTCGCACTTCCCGAATCCGGATTGTTGACGGTGAGTAGCAGCTGGCCCTCGCTGAGCGCCAGCTTCACGGCCCGCCCGCGCTCCGACGAGATGGTCGAGACACGATCGACAGCCTTGGTGAAGCTCTGGCAATCGACGCGCATTTCCTTGTCGTTGCTGGTCGGGATGACGCGCTGGTAGTCAGGGAAGGTGCCGTCGATCAGCTTCGAGGTCATCACAATGCCGCCGATCGTCAGACGGATCTTGGCGTCCGACACTTCGACCGTGACCATCGCTTCGGGGTTGTCGACAAGCTTCTGCAACTCGCCGACCGTCTTGCGGGGAATGATGATGCCGGGCATGCCTTCCGAACCGGACGGCGCCTCGATGTCGGCGCGGGCGAGCCGGTGACCGTCGGTTGCCACCGCGCGCAGCTTCAGCTTTCCGTCGGCTTCAATCGTGTGGAAGAAGATGCCGTTCAGGTAATAGCGGGTCTCTTCGGTGGAGATGGCGAACTGGGTGCGGTCGATCAGCATCTTCAGATCGGTCGCCTTGATCTTGAAGGTATGCGTGAAGCTGCCGGCGGTCAGATCCGGGAAATCGGTTTCCGGCAGGCACTGCAGCGAAAACTTGGAGCGCCCGGACTGTACCGTCATGCTGCCGCCGTCCGGATTGGTGGCGAGCCGCACTTCGGCGCCATCCGGCAGCTTGCGGACGATTTCGTAGAGGAGGTGCGCCGGAACGGTCGTCGCCCCGGCCTGCTCGACCATCGCCGGCAGCTCCTCGGTGATTTCGAGATCCAGGTCAGTCGCCTTCAAGGCCAGGTCGTTGCCCGCGGCCTTCAGCAGGACGTTCGACAGGATCGGGATCGTGTTGCGGCGCTCCACCACGCGATGGACGTGGTTCAGCGACTTCAGGAGGTTGGACCGCTCAAGAGTAATACGCATGGACGCTACCGCTTTCGACCGTGCCGGTCCAAGGGACCGAAGATTATGCTTGTCCGTCAGTCTGCCCGGACGATGTGGACGGGCAAAATGGCAGAGTTTCCCGCCGGAACGCAAGAGGCGCCGGTCTGGTGTTCCCGAATTTCACGTTGCGGCGCGGCATAGCGCACAGCTTTCCACATCCGGCGCCCGTGCTTGCGGTCCGGAGCCGGCTCCCGCATAACAGCGTCGAGGCCGCCAACGCCGGCCAAGTGATCGAGGACAGACGTGACGCAAGACGAGGACAAGACGGCGAGCCGCACCTATCGGGTTGCAAACGTGGCGGTACCCGCCCGTCCGATCGAGCCCGCGCTCTACCTGGTCGCAACGCCGATCGGCAATCTCGGCGACATTACGCTGCGCGCTTTGGAAACACTTGCCGGTTCCGACGTGCTGGCCTGCGAGGATACCCGCGTCACCCGCGTCCTGCTCGATCGCTTCGGCATCACCGGCCGCCCCTATGCCTATCACGAGCATAACGCCAACGAAGTCGGTCCGCGGCTGATCAAGGCGCTCGACGAGGGGAAGTCCGTGGCGCTGGTGTCGGATGCCGGCACGCCGCTGGTCTCCGATCCGGGTTATCGGCTGGGGCAGCTGGCGCTGGAGGCCGGCCATCGCGTCGTCCCCATTCCCGGCCCCTCGGCGCCGCTTGCCGCCCTGGTGGGCTCGGGGCTCCCCTCGGATGCCTTCCTGTTTGCCGGCTTCCTGCCGGTCAAGGAAAAGGGCAGGCGGGATCGGCTAGCCGAGCTGTCGAAGATCCCCTCGACATTGATTTTCTTTGAATCGCCGCATCGAATCTCCGACACGCTGAGGATCGCCGCCGACGTGCTGGGGCCAGACCGCGCCGCCTGCGTCTGCCGCGAACTGACGAAGACTTTTGAAGAGTTCCGCCGCGGCTCTCTCGGCGAACTCGCCGGGCAGTATGCCGACGCGACCGTGAAGGGCGAGATCGTCCTCGTCGTCGGCCCGCCGGCCTATGACGACATTCCGGCGGCCATCGACGTGGACATCATGCTGCGTGAGCTGGCGCAATCGATGCCGGCCACCAAGGCGGCCGCCGAGGCAGCGCGGCTGACCGGCCTGTCGCGCAAGGACCTCTACCAGCGGCTGATCGAGCTGAAAGGTGCCGATGGCGGCTGACGATCCGATCGGCCGGCGTCGCAAGGCGGAGCGCCATGGGCGGTTCTCCGAATATGTCGCCGCGCTGTATCTGATCGCCAGAGGCTACCGCATCCTTGCCATGCGCTATCGGACGCCGGTGGGCGAGATCGACATCATCGCCCGCAAACGGGATCTGGTCGCCTTCGTCGAGGTCAAGGCACGCCGACAGGAGATGCAGGCGATCGATGCCGTGAGCGCTATGTCGCAGCGGCGGATCCGCGCGGCGAGCGATCTCTGGCTCGGTCGGCGGCGTGACGGACACCGTCTGTCGCAGCGTTACGACATCCTCGTGATCCGCCCCTGGCGTCTTCCACGGCACTTCCCGGACGCGTTCTGACGCGGCTGTCCGTCGAAGATTGAAAGCCTAGCAGCAGCCCGCTGAGGTCCGGCCCGGGACTGTAACAATGCCGTCATGGAACTGTTAAGGACGTGTCACGCAAGGAGGCTAAGCCACCCTCATCCAACCAGTGGAGAAGAGGGATAATCCATGTTCAAGAAGCTTGGCCTTGCCGTAGCCGCGCTCGCACTTTCCGCATCGACGTCGCTTGCCGCGACTGAAGTTACCTGGTGGCATGCCATGGGTGGCGAGCTGGGAAAGAAGCTTGAGGAAATCGCCCAGAAGTTCAACGACAGCCAGGCCGACTACAAGGTCGTGCCGATCTACAAGGGTTCCTACCCGGAAACCCTGACCGCTGCGATCGCCGCCTTCCGCGCCAAGCAGCAGCCGGCAATCGTCCAGGTATTCGAAGTCGGCACCGGCACGATGATGGCCGCCAAGGGCGCCGTCTACCCGGTCTACAAGCTGATGAAGGACGCAGGCGAGCCGTTCGACACGAAGTCGTTCCTGGCGCCGGTCGTCGGCTACTACTCCGATACCAGCGGCAACATCCTGTCCCTGCCGTTCAATTCTTCGACGCCGATCATGTATTACAACAAGGACGTCTTCAAGAAGGCCGGCCTGGATCCTGAGGTCGCTCCGAAGACCTGGAAGGAAGTCGAGGATTTCTCCAAGAAGATCGTCTCGTCGGGCGCTGCAAAGTGCGGCTTTACCTCGGCCTGGATCACCTGGGTTCAGACGGAAAATCTTTCGGCCCTGCACGACAAGCCCTTCGGCACGATGCAGAACGGCTTCGGCGGTCTCGGCACTGAGTTCACCTTCAACGGCGACGTCCAGATCAAGCACTGGGCGAACCTGAAGAAGTGGCAGGACGAGGGCCTCTTCAAGTATGGCGGCCCGGTCGGCGGCGACCAGGCGGCGACCATGTTCTATGCCCAGGAATGCGCCATGACGATGAACTCGTCGGCCGGCCGCGCCGGCGTCATCAACAACGCCAAGACCTTCACGCCAGGCTTCGCGCCGCTTCCCTACTATGACGACGTCACCAAGGAGCCGAAGAACTCGATCATCGGCGGCGCCACGCTCTGGGTGCTGAACGGCAAGGACGAGGCCACCTACAAGGGCGTCGCCAAGTTCTTCACCTACCTGTCGAAGCCGGAAGTTCAGGCCGAATGGCACCAGTACACGGGCTATCTGCCGATCACCAATGCCGCCTACGAGCTGGGCGAGAGCCAGGGCTACTACGCCAAGAACCCGGGCTCCGACATCGCGATCAAGCAGATCACCCGCGGCACGCCGTCTGAAAACTCCAAGGGTGTCCGCTTCGGCAACTTCACCCAGGTTCGCTCGGTCGTCGACGAAGAATTCCAGGCGCTCCTGGCCGGCAAGAAGGACGCCAAGCAGGCGCTCGACAGCGCCGTGACGCGCGGCAACCAGCTGCTGCGCGAATTCGAAGCCGCGAACTGACAGCCTCTGATCCGCGGGAGAGGGCCGGCCACCATGCCGGCCCTCTCTCCTTTAGGCTCTCCTGCGCAGGGCACCATGGAAACCAAACGCACCACCTTCGACGCACGACTGCTGCCCTATCTCCTGCTGGCGCCGCAGCTGCTGATCACCATCGTCTTCTTCATCTGGCCGGCGGCACAGGCCGTCAAATCCTCCTTCGAGCGCGAGGATCCGTTCGGCTTCTCGACCGTCTTCGTCGGGCTCACGCACTACCGCAATCTGCTGGCGGATCCGAACTACCTCGATGCGCTTGGGCGCACGGCAGTCTTTGCGATCTCGGTGACGGTGCTGTCGATGGTGCTGGGGCTTGCCTTTGCCGCAGCTGTCGACCGGCTGGTGCGCACGGGCCGTGTGTATACGACGCTGCTGGTCTGGCCTTACGCGGTGGCACCGGTCATCGCCGGCGTGCTCTGGTGGTTCATGTTCAACACGTCCACCGGCATCCTGCCCTACTATCTGCAGATCATCGGCATCCGCTGGGATCATGATCTGAACGGCACCCATGCGATGATCCTGATTATCATCGCTGCCGCCTGGAAGCAGATCTCCTACAATTTCCTGTTCTTTCTGGCGGGCCTGCAATCGGTGCCGCAGTCGCTGATGGAGGCGGCCGCCATCGATGGATCCGGTCCGGTCAAGCGGTTCTTCAACATCTCTCTGCCGCTGATCTCGCCGACCACCTTCTTCCTGTTCATCATCAACGTGAACTACACGATGTTCGACACCTTCCCCATCATCGACGCCACGACCGGCGGCGGCCCGGCGCAATCCACCACGACACTCGTCTACAAGGTGTTCCAGGACGGCTATGTGGGGCTCAACATCGGCTCGTCCTCGGCGCAATCGGTGCTGCTGATGCTGATCGTGATGCTGCTGACATTCGTGCAGTTCCGCTATGTCGAACGCCGCGTGCAGTATTGAGGAACGACCATGGTTGAAAATCGTCCCTTCCTCACCTTTCTCACCCACGCCTTCCTGATCTGCGGCTTTCTGGTGGTGGCGTTTCCGGTCTATGTGGCGATCATTGCCTCGACGCACGACACCACGACGCTGGTCAGCACCTCGCTGCCGCTTCTGCCGGGATCGCATTTCATCGACAATTACCGGGAGATCCTGACCGGCGCCTCGGCGGCCAACGGGCTGCCGAACTATGCGCATATGGCGCTGAACTCGCTGATCATGGCGGTGGTCATTACGGTGGGCAAGATCGCCATCTCGATCCTGTCGGCCTTTGCCATCGTCTACTTCCGCTTCCCCTTCCGCCAGCTGGCCTTCTGGATCATCTTCGTGACGCTGATGCTGCCGGTGGAAGTGCGCATCATGCCGACCTACAAGATCGTCGCCGACCTCGGCATGCTGAACTCGTGGGCCGGGCTCACCATCCCGCTGATCGCCTCGGCCACGGCGACCTTCCTGTTCCGGCAGTTCTTCATGACCGTGCCGGACGAGATCATGGAGGCCGCCCGCGTCGACGGCGCCGGCCCGATGAAGTTCTTCCGCGATATCCTCTTGCCCCTGTCGCGCACCAATATCGGCGCGCTCTGCGTCATCCTCTTCATCTATGGCTGGGTGCAGTATCTCTGGCCCATGCTGGTGACCACCGATCCAGGCTACTACACACTGATGATGGGCATGAAGCGCATGGTGACCGTTCAGGACGGCGTCATCGAGTGGAACCTGGTGATGGCCGGGGCCGTGCTGGCCATGCTGCCTCCCATCCTCATCGTCATCCTCATGCAGCGGCTGTTCATCCGCGGCCTCACAGAAACGGAGAAGTGACATGGCGACCATCAACATAGCCGATGTCTCCAAGGTCTATACGGGCGGCGTGAAGGCGGTCGACACGGTCTCGATCGACATTGCCGATGGTGAGTTCATCGTGCTCGTCGGTCCCTCAGGCTGCGGCAAGTCGACCCTGCTGCGCATGGTCGCCGGGCTGGAAGCGATATCGTCCGGCGAGGTGTCGATCGGCGGACGCATCGTCAATCGCATGGAGCCCGCCGAACGCGATATCGCCATGGTGTTCCAGAACTACGCGCTCTATCCGCACATGACGGTTCGCCAGAACCTCGAATACGGGCTGAAGAACCGCGGTACGCCCAAGACGGAAATCGAAGCCCGGGTTGCAGAAGCCGCCCGCATGCTGGAGATCACGCCGTATCTGGAGCGCAAGCCGAGGGCGCTGTCGGGTGGCCAGCGGCAGCGCGTTGCAATGGGTCGCGCCATCGTCCGCAAGCCCGCCGCCTTCCTGTTCGACGAACCGCTCTCCAATCTTGACGCCAAGCTGCGCGTGTCGATGCGCGGTGAGATCAAGCGCCTGCAGAGGCGGCTTGGCACCACCTCCATCTATGTCACCCATGATCAGCTCGAAGCCATGACGCTGGCCGACCGGCTGGTGGTGCTGAACGGTGGCCGCATCGAGCAGATCGGTTCGCCGCTTGAGGTCTATCACGCCCCGGCATCGACCTTCGTTGCAAGCTTCATCGGCGCCCCGGCCATGAACCTGATCTCCGGCGAGCTTCACGGCAACCGGCTGGCGATCGGCCCGGCAACGATCGAGCTGGACCAAGCGCCGACCTCCGGCGCGGTGATGGTGGGCGTCAGGGCGGAGGATCTGCGGGTCGCCAGAGACGGCGAGGATTTCCTGCCGTTCCGTCTCGATTATGTCGAAGAGCTCGGCTCGCAGCGGCTGGTTCACGGACAGGTGGGCGACCAGAAGCTGACGGCGGCGCTGTCGCCGGAAACGCCGGTGGCGGAGGACATGCGGCTCGCCTACGATACGCAGCGCCTGCATTTCTTCGGTGCGACCGATGGCCGACGCAACGGCCCGGCCGTCATCCGTGCAACGCCGGTTCCGGAGATGGTGCCTTCCCCGGTGCTGTCATCAGAGTTAGATCCGGTGACCTGAAGGCGAACCAGGGCTACCGTCACGATCCGCGCGATTGATAAAATGCAAGCGATCCTGACAACCTTGCGCTGAAACTCAGGTGTTACCCTCTGCCGGTCCGGGATAAGGGGGTCACATGGTTTTGAAACTGGCACTCGCGGGGGCGATCGCTCTTGCCTATCGCAGCCGCACCAGCGCGCCAGGTGGCGGCGTCCCGCCCTTCATCGGCGCCTCGGCGGAAGCCCTGGCGCGGGAGCTGAAGCCGGCGCCGATCGAACCCGCCTGGATCCTCGACGGCACACCGCAGGCCCGTGTCGTCTCGCACTCGACGACCGCCGACAAATGTTCGACTACGGCTATCTGGGACTGCACGGCGGGCACCTTCCGCTGGTTCTTCGGCGACGACGAGACGGTGGTTATCCTCGACGGCGAGGTGTCGATCACCGCCGAGGACGGCACCCAGCGACTGCTGCGCGCGGGAGACATCGGCTACTTCAAGGCCGGCACCTGGGCGACCTGGCGCATCGACCGCTACGTTCGCAAGATCGCCTTCATGCGCCAGCCTATCTGGATGCCGCTCGCCCTCGTTTACCGGGTCCGCAACCGTGTTCGTCGTGCCCTGAAGGGCGGCGGGCTCGGCCTCTAAAGCCTGCCGATCTCTACCGTTGCCTTCGCTTGCCCGTCGTCCTACATCTGGCGGGCAATCTGACAAGGGACAGGGTATGGCCAAGATCCGCACAATCGCATTCCAGATGGACCACGTGTCCAGCATCAACATTGCCGGCGATTCGACCTTCGCCATGGCGCTGGAAGCGCAGGCCCGCGGCTACGAGCTGTTCCACTACACGCCCGACCGGCTGACCATGCGCGACGGCCGGATCTTCGCCTCCATCGAACCGATGCAGCTGCGCGACGAGAAGGGCAGCCACTTCACCCTCGGCGAGCGACAGCGGGTCGATCTGTCGACCATCGACGTGATCATGCTGCGCCAGGATCCGCCCTTCGACATGGGCTACATCACCTCCACGCATCTTCTCGAACGGCTGCACCCGAAGACGCTGGTGGTCAACGACCCGGCCTGGGTGCGCAATTCGCCGGAAAAGATCTTCGTCACCGAGTTCGCCGACCTGATGCCCGCGACGCTGATCTCGCGCGACCCGGCCGAGATCGCCAGCTTCCGCGATGAGATCGGCGACATCATCCTGAAGCCGCTCTACGGCAATGGCGGCGCCGGCGTTTTCCATTCGGCCCGCGACGACCGCAATTTTACCTCGCTGCTCGAGATGTTCGGCCAGATGTATCGCGGCGAGCCCTACATCGCCCAGGCTTACCTGCCGGCGGTCCGCAAGGGCGACAAGCGCATTCTGCTGGTCGACGGCGAGCCGGTCGGTGCGATCAACCGCGTGCCGGCAGTGACCGACAGCCGCTCCAACATGCATGTTGGCGGTCGCGCCGAGCCCACCGAACTGACGGCGCGCGAGAAGGAAATCTGTGCCCGCATCGGCCCGGCGTTGCGTGAACGCGGCTTCCTGTTCGTCGGCATCGACGTGATCGGCGACGTGATGACCGAGATCAACGTCACCTCGCCGACCGGCATCCGCGAGGTCAAGAAGTTCGGCGGCGCCGACGTCGCGTCGCTGCTGTGGGATGCGATCGAAGCCAAGCGCGGCTGACCGCGATTACCTGCAACAGATCGTCGGCGTGCTGCGCGCCACGAATTGTTCCGCAAATGTTCTTGTGCTCAACCATAAACTGTGGTTGGATTGTACTTGCGCGTCTTGGAAGCCAGTGCGGGCTCTGACCAGGCGCTGGAACGCGGGGCAGGTGGCACATGGTGGCGCGGGTCAGTACGGTTGCATTCCAGGGCATCGAAGGCGTGCCCGTCGATGTTCAGGTCATGATCGGGCCGGGCAAGCTCAACATGCACATCGTCGGCTTGCCGGATAAGGCGGTCGCCGAAAGCCGCGAACGTGTGCAGGCGGCGCTGCATGCCTCGGGTCTGGCACTGCCGCCGAAAAAGATCACCGTGAACCTTGCGCCGGCGGATCTGCCGAAGGAAGGCTCCCATTACGACCTGCCGATTGCGCTGGGGCTGATGGCGGTGCTCGGCGCGATACCGGCCGATGCGCTGGCTGGCTATGTGGTGCTGGGCGAACTCAACCTCGATGGAACGCTGGCGCCGGTGGCCGGTGCGCTGCCGGCGGCGATCGGGGCCAATGGTCTCGGCAAGGGGCTGATCTGCCCGGCAGACAGCGGTGCGGAGGCCGCCTGGGCGGGTCCGGACATGGATATCCTTGCGCCGCGCAGCCTGATCGCGCTCGCCAATCATTTTCGCGGCACCCAGGTCCTGACGCGGCCGCAGCCGGCGATCCGCATGCCGGCAACCAATCTGCCGGATCTTGCAGACATCAAGGGTCAGGAGAGTGCCAAGCGGGCGCTGGAGGTGGCGGCGGCCGGCGGGCATAACCTGCTGATGATCGGGCCACCCGGTTCCGGCAAGTCGATGCTTGCCGCCCGCCTGCCGTCCATCCTGCCGCCGCTGGAGGCCGCCGAACTGCTGGAGGTGTCGATGATCCACTCGATTGCCGGCCAGCTCTCGGGCGGCAAGCTGTCCGACCGTCGACCGTTCCGAACACCGCACCACTCGGCCACCATGGCGGCACTGGTCGGCGGCGGACTGCGGGCAAAGCCGGGCGAGGCCTCGCTTGCCCATCACGGAGTGCTCTTCCTTGACGAGTTTCCGGAGTTCTCGCCGCAGGTGCTGGATGCGCTGCGCCAGCCGCTGGAGACGGCGCAGTGCGTCGTAGCGAGAGCCAATTACCGCGTCACCTACCCGGCCAGCATCCAGCTGGTGGCGGCGATGAACCCGTGCCGGTGCGGCATGGCCGGCCAGCCGGGGCATGTCTGCGCCCGGGGCGACCGTTGCCTCACCGAATATCAGGGGCGTATCTCCGGGCCGCTGATGGACCGGATCGACATCCGCATCGAGGTGCCGGCGGTCTCGGCTTCCGATCTCATCCGCCCGCGGCCGGCCGAAGCCAGTGCCGAGGTGGCAGCCCGTGTTGCGCGGGCCCGCGAACGGCAGCGCCAGCGGTTCATCGAGGCCGGCCTGCCGGGCATCGGCACCAATGCCCGTTGCTCGACCTCGCTGATCGAGGGGTTTGCCGAACCCGATGCAGCAGGGCTGCAATTGCTGCGTGACGCGGCGGAAAAACTGAAGTTCACCGCCCGCGGCTATCACCGGGTGCTGAAGGTGGCTCGGACGCTTGCCGATCTCGACGACATGCAGCGTGTCGGGCGCATTCACCTGGCCGAGGCGATTTCCTACCGGATGGCGGGCGAAAGGATGACGGCGGCGGCTTGACGCGGCGAGGCGCTGCAGGTGCCGCTCAGCGGGCAGCGATATAGGCGGCCGTGCCGGCGAGAATGCTGGCTGCAGACCGATTGAGAAGTTTCAATGCGCTCGGTTTCTTGAGGAGGATGCGTGCCTTGGAGGCCAGCAGGATATAGGGCAGCAGGACTGCCATCAAGACGACGAAGGTCAGCGCCACCAGGGCTGCGTAGTCGCGCGGTCCGATGGACTGTAGAGGGATGAGGGTGGGCACCAGCGCCACGTAGAACAGCATGGTCTTCGGATTGCCGAGCGTCACCAGCAGGCCGGAGAGAAAGGAAAGGCCAATGCTTGGCGTGCTCTGCGCCTCGATCTCCTGCGGCAGGAGACCGGCCGTCCAGAGCTTCCACGCGATGTAGATGAGGTAGGCCGCACCGGCATACTTGATGATCAGGAAAGGCGTGGTGAAATTCTGCGCCACGATGGCGAGGCCCAGAATGACGGCGGTCAGATAGATCAGGTCGCCGAGGATGAGGCCAAGTCCCATGAAGAGGGTGGGGCGGAAGCCGGACCCGAGCGCGCGCGCCACGATGGCAGTCATGCCGGGCCCTGGAATGGCGGCTGCGATGAAGAGCGCGCCGGCATAAGCAATGAGTGTGGTGATCGTCATGAAGGGGCCCTCGCCGTCGGATCCTCCATGGCAGGCAAACGGGCGCCGCGCAATATGCTGCCGCTGGCGGATCGATGGACGCACGTAGGAGGTCATATGCCGGACCCCAGCGGTTGCCGTTCCGGTGCTGACGACGTCGGAAGAGGAGGCTCAACGGTGAACATGTCAGACCGGCCTCGAGCGGCGATCATTTCGGCCGCGCCTGCGCATGGTGAAGTGGACAGGAGGCGGTCCCGCAGCAGATCCATCACGCTGAGCACGTGGTCAGAAATCGGCCATTGGTGAGAGCTTCACGGGGCCGTGCGGCAGTGCCATGTGGCGGCTCCACATCATCAGCACGGTTGCGCCTTCGTCGGGGTCGGCGCGCGCGTCCCATGGCTGTCCGTCAGCACAGATCCTGTCGGTCGGGAACTGGACATCGACATGCGTTGCCATGGCAGCAGTTGCCCCGATCAGGGTGCCGAGCGAGGGGATGGCGGCGCCCACCACATCGAGAAGCGAAAGCCGTTCGTCATTCGTCAGCTCGCTGGCGACGACACAGTGCTCCTGCTCCATCCAGTGCAGCGAGATGGACGGGGAGAGCCAGGCGTTGAGCAGGAACATGTGAGACTGGTCGAGGACTGCGAACCGGTCCGACACTGGCTGGCGGCAACGGAGCGCCTCGCGGATCAGCGCGAGATCGTCCGGCTGACGTATGTCCAGGCGACGGGCGGGCGGGATCCCGCCCGGCAGAGCCGGAACCGGGCCTGAGAAGCGCCACTGCGGCACGGTCCGGAAGCCGAGAGGCTGGTACAGTGCCGGATGCCGTGTGGTGAGGAGGATTGCCTCGAAGCCCGCCGCACGACAGCGGCCGAAGGTGATCTGCATCAGGTCGCGGAACAGGCCGCGGCCGCGCCATTCCGGCCGCACCGCGCCGGATTGCCAACCGGCGGCTTTGATATGCTTCCCGTCGATCATCACAGGCATTGAAAAGGCGCTGAGATTGGCGATGCATCGTCCGTCTGCATCGAAGTAACCAGTCGGCATGCTTGTCGGATCGGGGCCGCCAAGCACGGTCAGGGGCGAGACATCGAAGCGGAATATGTCGAACAGCAGGTCGCAGAAGGCGCGCCAGGCGAGCGGATCGCCGAAGTAGTCAGAACGCAGCACGAGGCCGTTGCTGTCGCAGGACCGCCCACGCATCTCAAACGCCGGTGGAGCCGAAGCCACCGGCGCCGCGCTCGGTGTCGCTTACCTGCCTCGTCTCGATCACCTGCACCTGCGTGACCGGCGCCACCACCATCTGGGCGATGCGCATGCCGCGGCTGATTTCGAAATCCTCGTCCCCGAGGTTGACAAGCAGCACCTTCACCTCGCCGCGATAGTCGCTGTCGATGGTGCCCGGCGTGTTGAGGCAGGTGATGCCGTGCTTGAAGGCAAGGCCGGAGCGCGGCCTGATCTGCGCCTCGAAGCCGTGAGGGATCTCGAAGATGAAGCCCGTCGGCACCAGGGCGCGCTTCCCCGGTTCAAGCGTCATCGCCTCGCCATCGCCGAGCGCGGCCTTAAGGTCCATGCCGGCGGCACCCGCCGTCTCGTAGGACGGCAGATCGAGCCCGTCGGCATGCGGCAGGCGGATGACGGAGAGCCGGGGCGTGGAGGAAGCGTGCATATTCATGATCCCATTTGCGGACCCGGGGCTCGCGGGGTCAAACACGAATTGAAAGTTATCCACGGAGTCGCTAGATACGCGGCAACTCAAAGGATTTTCTGACCCATGGCCGAAAGCATTGCAGAGGCGGTTTCCCGCCGCCGCACCTTCGCGATCATCGCCCACCCAGACGCGGGCAAGACAACGCTGACCGAAAAGCTGCTGCTGTTCGGTGGTGCCATCCAGCTTGCCGGCGAGGTTAAGGCCAAGAAGGACCGCATCCAGACGCGCTCCGACTGGATGAAGATCGAGCGCGAACGCGGCATCTCGGTTGTAACCTCGGTGATGACCTTCGAGTTCGACGGCAATGTCTTCAACATTCTCGATACGCCCGGCCACGAGGATTTTGCCGACGACACCTACCGCACGCTGACGGCGGTGGATGCCGCGGTCATGGTTATCGACGGTGCCAAGGGCATCGAGCCGCGGACGCTGAAGCTGTTCGAGGTGTGCCGCATGCGCGACATCCCGATCATCACCTTCGTCAACAAGATGGACCGCGAGGCGCGCGATACGTTCGAAATCCTCGACGAGGTGGAAGAGAAGCTGGCGCTGGATACGGCGCCGGTCACCTGGCCGGTCGGCCGCTCGAAGAACTTCTGCGGCTCCTACAATCTCGCCGACAACACGTTCCGCGGCAGCGACACGCAGGTCGAGGGCCAGCCGGTCAATGGTCCGCAGACCGTTGCCGAGCATCTGCCGGAAAACGAGCGTGCGGCCTTCATCGACGAGCTGGAACTGGCTCGCGAAGCCTGCCGCCGCTTCGATCGTCAGGCCTTCCTCGAAGGTCACATGACGCCGGTCTTCTTCGGCTCGGCGCTGCGCAATTTCGGCGTCCGCGATCTGATCAATGCGCTTGGCGATTTCGCGCCGCCGCCGCGCGACCAGGTGGCCGACGTGCGCAAGGTGCATGCGGCGGAAGACAAGATGACCGCCTTCGTCTTCAAGATCCAGGCGAACATGGATCCCAACCACCGCGACCGTATCGCCTTTGCCCGTATCTGCTCCGGCAAGCTGGAGCGCGGCATGAAGGCAAAGCTTGCCCGCACCGGCAAGCTGATGGGGCTGACGGCTCCGCAGTTCTTCTTCGCCTCCCAGCGCCAGCTGGCGGATACCGCCTATGCCGGCGATGTCGTCGGCATCCCAAACCACGGGACGCTGCGCATTGGAGACACGCTGACCGAGGGCGAAGCGCTTGTCTTCCAGGGTGTGCCGAACTTTTCGCCGGAAATCCTGCGCCGCGTGCGGCTGGAGGATGCGATGAAGGCAAAGAAGCTGAAGGAAGCACTGCAGCAGATGGCCGAAGAGGGCGTCGTGCAGCTGTTCTCGCCGGAGGATGGCTCGCCGGCGATCGTCGGGGTGGTCGGCGCGCTGCAGCTCGACGTGCTGAAGGAACGGCTGCAGGGCGAATACACGCTGCCCGTCTCGTTCGAGATGTCGCGTTTTTCCGTCTGCCGCTGGATTTCGTCCGATCAGCCGGCGGAGCTCGACAAGTTCCTGACCGTCAAGCGCGGCGATATCGCCCGCGACCTCGATGGCGATCCGGTGTTCCTGGCGCAGGATGCGTTCTCGCTGCGCTACGAGTCGGAGCGCTATCCGGCGATCAGGATGGTGGCGATCAAGGAGTATCAGGTCGCCAGCGCGGCGTGACAGGCCTGCGAGGCTTGCCGCGCAACCTCCTCGGAAGTGGAGGACTAGTAGGGATTAGCCGGCAACCGCGCCGTCATCC
Source organism: Rhizobium sp. SAFR-030 (assembly GCF_059415005.1). NCBI lineage: Bacteria > Pseudomonadati > Pseudomonadota > Alphaproteobacteria > Hyphomicrobiales > Rhizobiaceae > Rhizobium > Rhizobium sp. SAFR-030. The sequence goes on from NZ_JBPFDO010000005.1 coordinate 280,378, forward strand.
TCGGGCTTGACCCGAGGATCCACAACGCAAGCTTTTGCATCCTCAACTGTTGGCGAACCGAGCTGGCCGCACAGATCCCGGGGTCAAGCCCGAGGAGTAGGCGAGGGGCGCGCTCCATGCAGCCGCTGCACGCGTCAGCGTCCGCACAGCCTCCTCGCGTTCGAGGCTCACTCTCCCCGCGGAAACCGTTGGTTCTCCTCCAGCACGTTGAGATCCATGTGGTTGCGCATGTAGCGCTCGGACGCTTTTTGCAGCGGCTGATAATCCCAGGGGAAATAGGCGCCGTTGCGCAGTGCCGGATAGACCACCCAGCGGCGCGCCTGGCTCTCGCGGACCGCTTCGTCGAAGCGCTGCAAATTCCACCGTTCGAGCATGGTCGCGGTCATGCGTGCCAGCGTCTCGTAATGGTCGGGGCTTTCGGCCAGGTTTCGGCGCTCGTGCGGATCGCTTTCGAGGTCGAACAGCAGCGGCGGATCCGCCTCGCAAAGCGTCAGCTTGAACCGTCCGTCGCGCAGCGCGACGAGCGGCGCTATGGAGCCTTCGGCGGCATACTCCATCGGCACGGCGGTCCGCGAACCGCTGCCGGTCGCAAGCGGCGCGAGATCCTCGCCATCCGTCCAGCGGGCGAGCGAGGCGATGTCGATGCCGGCAAGTGCCGCGAGGGTCGGCGTCACGTCGAGCGTCGAGACCGGCTGTTCGACGAGCGCCGGCTGCCAATCGGGCGCCGCGATCATCAGCGGCACGCGCGCCGAGCCGTCGAAGAAGCACATCTTGAACCACAGACCCTTCTCGCCCAGCATGTCGCCATGGTCCGAAACGAAGAGGACGATGGTGTCCTCGGTCATTCTCGTCCGCTCCAGCACGTCCAGAAGCTCGCCGATCTTGTCGTCGACATAGGAGATGTTGGCGAAATAGCCCTGGCGGGCGCGGCGGACCTGCTCGCGGCTGATGTCGAAGGCGCGGAAGTCGCAGGCCTCCAGCAGACGTTGGGAATGCGGGTCCAGCTCGTCGAACGACAGGTCGCCGTCCTTCGGGTCGAGCTCGGCGCAGTCCTCGTAGAGGTCCCAGTATTTGCGGCGCGCCACGTAGGGGTCGTGCGGATGCGTGAAGCTGACCGTCAGGCACCAGGGGCGGTCGTCCTGTCGGCGCGAAAGATCGTAGAGCTTGCGGCAGGCGTGGTAGGCCACCTCGTCGTCATACTCCATCTGGTTGGTGATTTCCGCGACCCCGGCGCCGGTCACCGAGCCGAGATTGTGATACCACCAGTCGATGCGTTCGCCGGGCTTGGTATAGTCCGGCGTCCAGCCGAAATCGGCCGGATAGATGTCGGTGGTCAGTCGTTCCTCGAACCCGTGCAACTGGTCCGGGCCGACAAAGTGCATCTTGCCCGACAGTGCCGTGTGGTAGCCGGCGGCCCGCAGATGGTGCGCATAGGTCGGGATATCCGATGCGAATTCCGCCGCGTTATCGTAAACGCGTGTGCGGCTCGGCAGCTGGCCCGACATGAACGAGGCGCGGGCGGGGGCGCACAGCGGGCTTGCGGTATAGGTGTTGGCGAAGCGGACGGACCGCTGCGCCAACGCTTTGATGTGCGGCGCATGCAGGAAATCCGCAGGTCCATCGGGAAACAGCGTACCATTCAACTGGTCCACCATCAGTATCAGAACGTTTGGCCGGCTCATGGGATTTCCTGCTGCCTTTGGTGGGAATATCAGAGGCCGAGCGCGGACTTGACCGCGGCGTCGGCCGGCTTGCCGTCCAGTGTCGTGACGCCGGAAAGCCAGGGTTCGACGACCGCCGGATTGGCGCTCAGCCAGGCCTTGGCCGCTGCCTTCGGTTCCTCGCCGCCAAGGATGGCACCCATCAGCTCGTTTTCCATGCCGATCTCGAAGCGCATGTTCTTGAACAGCGCTGCAGCATTCGGGCACTTGGCCGGCCAGCCGCTCCGCGCCAGCGTATGGACCTCGGCGCCGCCGTAGTTCGCGCCGAAATAGGCGTCGCCACCCGAAAGGTAGGTGATCTCGAACTGGGTGTTCATCGGATGCGGCGCCCAGGCGAGGAAGACGATGTCCGACTTGTCGCGGCTTGCGCGGTCGACCTGCGCCAGCATCGCCTGCTCGCCCGATTCCACCAGTTGCCAATCCTTCAACCCGAAATCATTGGCGTCGATCATCTTCTGGATGTTGGAGTTGGCCGGCGCGCCCGGCTCGATGCCATAGATCTTCTTGCCGAAACCGTCCGCCTGTTTCTGCAGGTCGGCAAAATCCTTGACGCCCTTGTCTGCCACATAGGACGGGACAGCGAGCGTGAACTTGGCGCCTTCCAGGTTCTTCGTCATCACCTCGATCGCCTTGGCGTTCGTCAGGTCGTCGATGAAGGCCTTCTGCGCCGGCATCCAGTTGCCGAGGAAGACGTCGATTTCGCCATTCTTCATCGACTGGTAGCCAATCGGCACCGACAGCGTCCTGACATCCGGCTGGTAGCCGAGGGCTTCCAGGACCACCGAGGCGACGCCATTGGTGGCGGTAATGTCGGTCCAGCCCGGATCCGAGAGCCGGATGGTTTTGCAGGAGGCATCGTCGGCGGCCATGGCGCCGGAAGCGGCGAATGCGGAAAGCGTGATGCCGGCGACAATGCGGCGGATTCGGGCTGAGGTTTTCATGGCGATGTCCCCTTCTATTCGAACGGTTTATTGAACCTTGGCTTCAACAGGGCTGTGAAGTAGGCTTGTTTTGATGGAAGCCACAAGGAATTTCTATGGCAGAGCCGAAATTCGATTTGGGGTGGATGCGGATCTTTCAGGAAGTCGGGCGGACTGGCAGCCTCACTCTGGCGGCGGGCCGTCTGGGACTGAGCCAGCCGGCCGTCAGCTACCAGATCCGCCGTATCGAGGAGCAGTTGCAGGTGAGCCTGCTGCAGCGCCAGCATCGCGGCGTGGCGCTGACTGCGGAAGGCCGGCGACTGATGGAAACCGTGTCGCGCACCGTGGCCGATCTCGATGCGCTGGCCAAGAGCTTCCGTCACCGTCCGCAGCGCCCGGCGATCCGTCTGAAGACGGATTACGCCCTGTCGTCGTTGTGGCTGATGCCGCGCATGCACGCCTTCCGCAAAAGTCATCCGGACATGGACATCCAGATCGTCGCTACCCACCGGACTGATCACGACCGGTCGGAGGAAGGTGAGGTGGCGGTGGTGTTCGGCACGCTGAGCGAGTTCGGCCGCATCGGCACGCTGCTGATGCCGGAGCGGGTGGCACCGGTCTGCGCACCCGGTTTCCTCGCAGCCAACGGTCCGCTCGATGATGCCTCGCAGATCGCCGGTGCGACGCTTCTGCACCTCGACGCCCAGGGGCCCTCGCCCTGGTACGACTGGGCGAGCTACCTGAAGGATCTCGGCGTTCGCAACGCGCAGGCGGCTGGTCAGGGTGAGCTGCGCTTCAACACCTATTCGCTTGTGGTCCAGGCGGCCATCGCCGAGCAGGGCATGGCGATCGGCTGGCTGGGCCTGCTCGATCAGCTTCTCACGACAGGCCTGCTTGTCCAGGCAGGTCCGGTCCTCACATCCCTGGAGCGCGGCTACTGGATCCTGCCGCCGGCGGAGCGCAAGCCGGAAACCGATCAGCTCTGCGCCTGGCTGATGTCCGAACTCGGCGGCGCGGAGACCGGCTGATCGCTCACCAGGTCCTCTAGGAAGTCATCGCACCACCGCTTCACGTCGTTTTCCAGGAGGTGGTCCATCATGCCCCGCCAGCGCTGGATGCGCTCCTCAAGGCTCATGGTCAGCCCCCGGGCGATAGCATTGGCGGTGCCCTCGATGTCGTAAGGGTTGACCAGCAGTGCGCCCTTCAATTCGCGCGCTGCACCGGCAAACCGCGAGAGGACCAGAACGCCCGGATCTTCCGGATCCTGTGCCGCGACGAACTCCTTGGCAACCAGGTTCATCCCGTCGCGCAGCGGCGTAACCAGGCCGACCTTCGCCAGCCGGTAGAGGCCGGCCAGAACCGGACGCCCGATCGACCGGTTGATGTAGCGGATGGGCACCCAGTCGACTGCACCGAGCGCGCCGTTGACGCGGCCGGCCTGTTCGGCGACCGTGCGCTGCATCTGTTCGTATTCCGGCACTTCGGAGCGCGATTTCGGGGTGATCTGCAGATAGGTCACCTTGCCCTGGGCGGCAGGGTTGCGGTTGACGAAGGATTCGTAGGCATCGATCCGCTGGGTGATGCCCTTCGAATAATCCAGCCGGTCGACGCCGATGATCAGGTCGCGATCTTCCATGCTCTGGCGCGCCTTGCGCACCATCACACTGTTGGCGGCCTTGCGCGCATATTCGGCGAACGCGGCCGTCTCGATGCCGATCGAATAGAAGTCGCCCTTGAAGGTGCGGCCGTTCGAGGTGAACAGCCCGTCGCCGATGGCGTTGCCGAACCCTTCGCGCACCAGGCAGCCGCGAAAATTCTCGAGGTCGTGGTCGGTCTGGAAGCCGACGAGATCGTAATGCGACAGGCCGCGCATGATCTCCTCATGCACCGGCATGGCAAACAGCACGTCAGCCGGCGGCCATGGGATGTGCAGGAAGAAGCCGATCTTGTTCTTGAAGCCCATCTGCCGCAGTTCGGCGGCCAGCGGGATCAGGTGGTAGTCATGCACCCAGAGAACGTCGTCTTCCTTGATCAGCGGCGCAACGCGATGGGCGAAGAAACGATTGACCCGGAAGTAGCCGGCCATTTCCTTGCGCGCATATTCGGCAAGATCGAGCCTGTAGTGGCAGATCGGCCAGAGCACCCGGTTGGCGAAACCGTGGTAATATTCCTCGACGTCGGTCTTGGTCAGGTCGGTCAGCGCATAGGTGATGTTGCCGCGCTCGGTCAGTTCCAGGGGCGCCGGCTCACGGGCACCGCTGGATTTTCCGGACCATCCCATCCACACCCCGCCGCGCTCTTCGAGAGCGGCCTGAAGCGCCACGGCAAGACCGCCGGCCGGCGCGTTGCCGTTCTTTTCCGGCATCGGAACTCGGTTGGAAATGACGACAAGTCGGCTCACGCAAAACTCTCCCCGGAATGTCCCGTCCCGCCGCTCATCCCGGCGGCCAGATCGCGCAGGATCGCCCGAAGGGCATCGGTGGACGGGATCGTGGCTTGCGCGGCAGTATGGCCGGGCTCCCCGATGCGAATAGACAGGCCGCCAAGCTCGTTGGCAGCCTTGAACATGGCTTCGTCCGTCAGGTCGTCGCCGATGGTGATCGGCTTGCGGCCTGCAAATGGCGGTTCGGACAGAAAGGCACGCACGGCGGCGCCCTTGCTGGCGCGCGCCGGACGGATCTCGATGACCATCTTGCCCTTCTGAAGGGCATAGTCAGGACCGGCTTCCTCAAGCGCCGAATTCATGACGGCCTCCAGCGACCGCTGCCATTCCGGCGCCTGGCGGAAGTGCGCGGCAACGGCGCCCCCCTTGTCCTCGATCAGAACGCCCTTCCAGTCCGCGGTCACCCGCTCCAGCGAGCGCTTCAGCGTGTTGAAGGCGGGATCGGCGTCGGCGGCATCGATGCTGCCGTCCGCCCGTCGCCGCTCTGCCCCGTGCAGGCCGGCGATCGGCAGGACAAGCGGTGCAAACAGCCGGTCGGCATAGGGAAGGGCGCGGCCGGTCACCAGCGCCATCGCTCCGTCGAGATGCGTCGAAAGCGCTTGGAGATGGGAGGGCAGATCCGGCGGTACGACAATGGCATCCGGCGTCTCGGCAAGATCGACCAGCGTTCCATCGATGTCGAGGAAGAGAGCGTAGGCCTGCGGTTGGCTGCGCAGAACGCTCAGCACCTGCCCATCCGGTTGCGGCGCAGAGGCGCCGTCTTCACGTGATGTATCGGTCGGTAACATGCGGACGAATGTAGGAGAGGCCGGCGAGAAGGCAACCCTCAGCCGAGGCAGACCAGTCACGCTCCGATGCTGCCAGGTAATCAGACCCGCAGTGCGCGCCGGCTGAGAGTGAGCTGAGCAGGCGGCGCGGTAACCAATGATTAACCCTTTCGTTCGATCCTTTCGACTCGTTTCTGGCCGCGTTGGGCGGTGATCGGAGCAGGACTGGATCATGTGTCGTTGGGCTGCCTATCGCGGCAATCCGCTGTATCTCGAGGAGCTCGTCTCCTCCCCCGCCCATTCGCTCATCGAGCAGAGCCATTGTGCCAGCCGTGCCAAGACCGCGACCAACGGCGACGGTTTCGGCATTGCCTGGTACGGCGACCATCCGGAGCCGGGGCGCTACCGCGACATTCTCCCGGCCTGGTCGGACTGCAATCTGCGCAGCCTTGCCCGGCAGATCAAGTCGCCGCTGTTCCTCGCCCATGTCCGGGCGGCCACCAATGGCGGCACGCGGCGCGACAATTGCCACCCGTTCGTTCATGGCCGCTGGTCGTTCATGCACAATGGCCAGATCGCCGGCTTCGACCGCATCCGTCGGCGGATGGAAGCATCGCTCAGTGACGCGTTGTTCAACACGCGCACCGGCACGACGGATTCCGAACTGCTCTTCCTGATGGCCCTGGAGATGGGGCTGGCCGAGGATCCACTTGGCGCAATGGCCCGGACGATCGCCGTCGTCGAGCAGCTGTCTCTCGACCAGCAGTTCGATCCGCTGGTGCGGTTTACGGCGGCGTTCTCCGATGGCGATACGCTCTATGCCGTCCGCTACGCGACGGATCATCGTCCGCCGACCCTCTATGCGGCGCCGATGGGCGGCAGGACCGGCCACTGCCTGGTGTCCGAGCCGCTGAACGATGATGTCGACGCGTGGATGGAAATCCCCGACGGCAGCGCCGTCACCGTCTCCGAGGCCGGCATGTCGACTGTAGGATTTGCGCCTCACGGTCTGGCGGAAGCTGCCTGAGGCGGCGAGTGGATATTCGTTGCTGATCGGGCCGATTGCCGTACCGCCTCGATGAAGCGCTGCAGCGCGCCGCCGCTATCCTTGCGGAAAGCGAGGTAGAGCGGTGCGACGAGCCTGCCGCTCTGCGTGAAACGGCGATAGGTCACGCCGGACGTTTCCAGCCGCGCCATCGATTCCGGCACCACCGACATGCCCAGGCCCGCAGCCACGAAACTCAGCGTCGACACCATTTTCGGGGCCTCCTGGGCAATCCGCGGACTGAAGCCGGCAGCGCGACATGCGGCAATGATCTGGTCGTAGAGAAACTGGCTGCTCGGCCGGCGATAGAGAATGAAGGTCTCGTTGGCGAGGTCTGCCAGATCGATCCGTTCGGCGGCAAGCGAGGCGCTCAGCGGATGGTGGTCGGGAACCGCGAGCAGCATCTCTTCCTCGTCCACCTGCTCGATGACCAGTTCGTCCATCCGATCGATCGCCGCCCGTTCGCTTCCTGCACGGATGAAGGCGGCGTCCAGCCGTCCGGCCGCGAGTTCGGCTGTCAGCTCCGTGGTCGATCCCTCCTCCAGACGCAGCGAGAGGTCGGGCGCCGACAGGCGAAATCCGCGCATGACGCTGGTCACCAGTGGGTGAAACGCGGCAGAACTGGTGAAACCAATCGCCAGCGCCCCGGTTTCCCCGCGTGCAGCCCGTCGCGCCGCCTCCATCGCGCCGTCCGCGTCGGCCAGCACCTGTCGCGCCCGGTCGATGAAAGCGCGGCCCGCATCGGTCAATTCGACGCCGCGTGGCAGGCGGCGGAACAGCGGCGCGCCGATCATCTCCTCCAGTGCCTTGATCTGCTGGCTGAGGGGCGGCTGCTGGATACCCAGCCTGGCGGCAGCCCGCGTGACGTGTCCTTCCTCGGCGACCGCGACGGCATAACGGAAATGGCGCAGCTCCAGCATGCGATACCTCTGATATATGGAATGGGCAGAAACCATATATTGGACAGCGGTACAGCGAAGGTCTAGGCGAAAGCGGACAAACGAAGGAAGACAGCTATGTCCGATCCGCGGAGCGAGCCCCCGTTCAATCCAGCAGCCGATCTGCCGCTGCCGCTCACACCGGAGCCGATCACGCTTGAGCCAGTCGCACCCGCGCCGACCTGCGCGCAACTTTTCACCGGCTTTCTCGGCCTTGGGCTGATCGGCTTTGGCGGTGTTCTGCCTCTGGCGCGTCGCATGCTGGTGGAGGATCGCCGCTGGCTGACACCGGACGAGTTTACCGATCTGCTGGGGCTCTGCCAGTTCTTGCCGGGCGGCAACATCATCAACATGTCGGTGGCCGTCGGCATGCGGTTCCGCGGCTGGCGCGGTGCGCTGGCATCGATCTTCGGCATCATCGCGGCACCCACCGTGATCGTCATCTGTCTCGGCGTCGTCTACGATCGCTACCGCGACGAGCCGCAGGTACAGGCGCTGTTTGCCGGCCTCGCGGCTGCCGCTGCCGGCCTGCTTATCTCGCTTGCCTGGAAGGTGATGCGGCCGCTTCTCGGGCAACCCTGGGCGCTGGCGGTGGTGGCGGCGATGTTCGTCGCCATTGCGCTGCTGCGCATGCCGCTGCTGGCGACGATGCTTTGCCTCGCGCCGCTTTCCATTCTGATCAGCTGGAGGATGCGCCGATGATCCCGACGCTTGTGGCGCTTGCCGTCATCTTCACCGAATTGTCGCTGATCGCCTTTGGTGGCGGCAATTCCATCTTGCCGGAAATGCAGCGGCGCGTGGTCGAGGTGCAGCACTGGGTGACGCCGCAGGAGTTCAGCGCCCTGTTTGCTCTGGCGCAGGCGGCACCCGGCCCGAACATGATGATCGTGCCGCTGATCGGCTGGCATGTCGCGGGGCTTCCGGGCCTGGCGGTCAGTTCGCTCGCAAAATTCCTGCCCTCGTCGCTGATCACCTGTTTTGCGGTGACGCTTTGGGAACGGTTTCGCGACCGGCCGTGGCGGGCGGTGGTGCAGGGCGGACTGGTGCCGGTCACCGCCGGCCTGGTGGCCGCCAGTGCCTCGGTCATCACGGTCGCCAGCGTTCACTCGCTGCCGCTTGCCGTCATCACGGCAGGTGCCGCCGCCCTGACGATCTTCACCCGCGCGCATCCGGTGGCGGTGCTGGGGCTCGGTGCTGCCGCAGGCCTCGCCAGCGGTTTCGTCTGATCGCGCCTAGCCGCCCGAAAGTTCTGCGGCGATGCGTGACGCCAGCCGCGCGGCGACCTCGTCCTTGCCAAGATCCGGCCACTCTTCGACGCCGGCCTTCGAAATCAGCTTCACCCGATTGCGATCGCCACCCATGATGCCTGTGTCGGGCGAGACATCGTTGGCAACGATGATGTCGGCGCCCTTGGCCTGCAGCTTGCGTCGCCCGTTGTCTTCGACATCCTGCGTCTCGGCGGCAAAGCCCACCACGTAGGTCGGCCGCTCAGCATGGTGGCCGATGGTCTTCAGGATGTCGGGGTTTTCCGCAAGCGCAAGCGGTGCCGGCGCTGAACCGGGCAGCTTCTTGATCTTCTGGCCTGCCGCCCCGACCACCCGCCAGTCGGCGACAGCCGCCACCATGACGGCAATATCGGCAGGCAAGGCACCGAGAACCGCCTCCAGCATCTGCTCGGCCGTCTCCACATGGATGGTGCGCAGGCCAGCAGGATCGGCGATCGTCACCGGGCCGGACACCAGCGTCACGTCTGCGCCGAGCCTTGCAAGGGCTGCGGCGATCGCATGGCCCTGCTTGCCCGACGAGCGGTTGGCGATGTAGCGCACCGGATCGATGGGCTCATGCGTCGGGCCGGAGGTGACGATGGCGCGGCGTCCGGCAAGCGGCCTCTCGCCCGGCGCCAAGAGGGAAACGGCAGCCGCGACGATCTCCAGCGGCTCGGCCATGCGGCCGGTGCCGGCCTCGCCACTCTCGGCCATCTCGCCTCTCATGGGACCGATCATGTGGCGGCCGTCGGCCTTCAGGGTCTCGATATTGCGGCGCGTGGGCGCGGCGTTCCACATGACAGGGTTCATCGCTGGTGCCAGCAGCACCGGACGATCGGTCGCCAGCAGCACGGCACTCGGCAGGTCGTCGGCAAGCCCATGCGCCATCTTCGCCATCAGGTCGGCGCTTGCCGGTGCCACCACCACCAGGTCGCACTCGCGCGCCAGCCGGATGTGGCCGACATCCTGCTCGTCCTCGCGGGAAAACAGATCGGTGTAGACATGGCTGGCAGCCAGTGCCCCCACCGCAAGCGGAGTGATGAACTCCTGCGCCGCGCGGCTCATCACCGGACGCACACTTGCGCCCCGTTCGCGCAGGCGGCGAATGAGGTCGAGGCTCTTGTAGGCGGCAATGCCGCCGGAAATGATCAGAAGGACGCGCTTGCCGGCAAGCTCCATGGACCTCTCCCGTCGGGGTTCGGCCGGAACCTAAAGCCTTTTCACGGAAATGGAAACGGTTCCGTCAACGGCTGAGTTCAGGACTTCTTCCTGGCCGTGGCCGGCGGCTCGGTCACCAGCTTGAACTGCTTCAGCTCCGCCTCAGTCAGATAGTAAAGCCTGTCCGGCGGCGTCTCCAGCGCATGGAACCAAAGGCCCGAACCGATGCCCATCTCGTCCAGATGGCGCGCCACGCGTGCGGTCGTCGTCTGGGCGCTGGACATCGCCTGTTCGGGAGAGGGACGATCCGTGCCGCCGTTGAACACCTGGTGGACGCCGATGACCGCATCCTTCTCCGCCTCGCGCACCATGCCGCCAGCCATCACGATCGGGCAGGAGGAGGCGCAGAGCGCACCCTTGGCAACGCGCGTCGTCAGCTTCTTCTCGCGGATCAGCGTCGACATGGCGAGCGCATCCTCCACCGCCCCGCCGGGAGAATTGAGCGAGACGACCTTCACATACTCGCCGCGCGTCTCGATCTCCTGCTGGAACCGTGCCGCGGCACCGGGATCGATGGCGCCCTCGGCACTGAGGATCCCGCCGGTCTTCAACTCGAAGCGGATCGGCTGGCGCAGCACCTCGGCATCGGTCTCCGGCTGCACCGGGGCCTCGTGCGGCTTTCCGTCGGTGAGTGCCGGCGGCAGCACCGGCTGGCCGGTTCGCTGCGGATCGAATCCCGGCAGTTCCTGGCTGGCTGTCTGGTAGATCTCGCGGACGTCGATGACCAGAAACACCGCCGCCGTCGCCAGCAGGCCGAAGAAGGCGCCGCGCATCAGCACGCCGTCGTCGGCGGTGGCAACCGCGTGCCGGAAGCGGCCAAGCGCCTGGTTGGGCCTCATGCGCCACACCTCATGAGGTCGGACCCTTGCGCGGCAGCTTGCCGAGTTCAAGGCTGGTGACCTTGTGATCATCCGCATCGGTGGTCGCCGGTTCATGGCCTGCCGGCTCGCTGAAATCCTCCCGCGACCGAGGATCCGTGTCCGGCTCCTGCCGCAGCGCGTCCGCACGGTCGCGCTCGTCGGCCCTTGCCACGGCCTCGCGGATGTCGATGCCGCGATCGGCCAGCGCCCGCTGCACCTCGATCGCCTCCAGCAGTTCGGCCGCGGTGATGCGCTGCGCAAACGGCAGGCCTTCCTCCTGGCGACGGATGGCGCCGTGGACCGTGGCAAGAATGAACACCAGCACGGCCGGCAGAAGGTCGATGGAGATGGCGCCGGCCCAGGCCGGAATGAAGTCCGAGGCATAGCGCAGCACGGCCTCGGCAGAAGACAGCGGCACGAAGCGACGCTCCGCGACCGGCGGGCGCGACAGGATCTCGTCGGCGGCCTGGCTCAGCACCTTGGACTGGGCAGCGACCGATGTGCGGATCGTCTCCATCACCTGGTCCTGCCGGTTGGCGAGATCAGCTGCCTGGCCATCCGCCACCGGCGCGATGAAGCCCAGTGAAAGATCATCGGCGGCGCGGCGGATGGAGGGCGCGATGGAGGTCTGGTTGAGCGAGGTGACGACGCCCGTCAGCGCCACGACCTCCGACGAGAACTGGTCGGCGCGCGGAGCGATGGCACCCGGCGCCGAAACCAGCGTACGCATGGTCTCAAGCCGCTTCTGGCCTTCGCCGAACAGGTTTGCCACCTGCTCGCGCGAGGCATTGATGCCGTTCTCCAGCTCCTTCAGCTGGGCCGACATCTGCGACAGCAGGGCGACGACACTGCCGGCGCCCGTGGTGCCCGTGAGCGCGCCGGACTGGCGCTCGGCATCGGCAAGCTGCGCAAAGCGCTCGGAGGCCCGCTGGATGTCCGGCAGCAGGCTCTGGGCTGCCAGCGCGTTCTGGTGCGCCCGATCGAGATCGCCGGTATAGCCTTCGACCGTCTCCGCCAGATGCTGCTCGAGAGCGGCGGATCCGGCAAGTGCTGCCGCGTTCAGCCAGCTCGACATGGCGATGATCATCGCGCAGCCGAGCGCCATGACGCCCAGCATCGCGCCGCGTGCCGCCGGTCCCGTCACATGCGGGAAGAACCGCGCCATGTAGGACCAGAAGGCGTAGATGGCGACGGACACCGAGCCGGAATAGATGATGGCGGCGAAGAAGACAGCCGTCGGCGAGCCGTCGAGGATGCTGCGGACGCCGAGATAGGTGTAGACGCCGGAGGCCAGCGCCAGTACGGCCAGCGCAAAGCGGGTCATGGTTTCGACGGCGGCGACCCCGTCATGCAGCCGGTGCGAAGCGCCAAGCGCCATCTAGTCCATCTCCAAGGAATGTTTTCTTAACAAACCATGAAGAAACGGGCGAAATGAAGGCCTTGGTCGCCGCGCATCCGCCTGTCACTGCGCTCCGTACGCCAGCCGCCCTGCGGTCAACTGATCTGTATGGCGATGTAGACCATCGCCGCGGCGATTACCCAGAGCGCCGCACGGCCGAATCGGCTGTGTCTGGCTTCCGATTTACCGATCGCTTCCGCCGTAGCTGGGTCGAAACGCACGCCGTGCTCCGTCATGTGCAGCAGCTGCTGGTGGAAGCGCTCCGTCTTTGCGGCGATATCCGGTGCCGCCTCGGCAAGCTTCATCGCCGCCTTCAGCCCGTCGCGCATGTCGGCGACGATCCGCTTGGGTCCCAAGTTGTCGCGGATCCAGCTGCCGACCACGGGCTCTGCCGCCCGCCACATGTTGAAGCGCGGGTCGAGCATGCGCGCCACGCCCTCGACGACGACCATGGTCTTCTGCAGCATGATCAGCTCGGGTCGTGTCTGCATCTCGAAGAGGTCGGTCACCTCGAACAGCAAGGCCAGCAGACGGGCCATGGAGATCGTCTCGGCCGGCTGACCGTGGATCGGTTCGCCGATGGCGCGGATCGCCTGGGCGAAGCTTGCCACATCGTGGTGCGGCGGAACGTAGCCGGCCTCGAAATGCACTTCCGCGACGCGCAGGTAATCGCGGGTGATGAAGCCGTAGAGGATTTCGGCGAGGAACCGGCGTTCCTTGCGGCCCAGCCGCCCGACGATGCCCATGTCGACCGCGACGATCAACCCGTTCGGATCGACGAACAGGTTGCCGGGATGCATGTCGGCATGGAAGAAGCCGTCGCGCAGCGTATGGCGCAGGAATGACTGGATCAGCGTCTCGGCGAGCTTCTCCAGGTCGTAGCCCGCAGCCCTCAAGCCATCGACGTCCGACATCTTGATGCCGTCGATCCACTCCATGGTGATGACGTCGCGGCCGGTACGCTCCCAGTCCACCTTCGGCACCCGGAAGCCCGGATCGTCCTTGGTGTTCTCGCCGATTTCCGACAGTGCTGCGGCCTCGAGCCGAAGGTCCATCTCCAGCTTGGTGGTCTGCTCAAGCGTCCGTGTCACCTCGATCGGCCGCAGGCGCTTGGCCGACGACATCAGCCGTTCCTGCATGCGGGCGATCAGATACATGCTCTCGATGTCGTGGGCGAAGCGCTGGCGCACACCGGGCCGCACCACTTTCACCGCCACCGTCCGGTCGCCGTCGGGATACCGTACGCTGGCCTGGTGAACCTGAGCGATCGAGGCCGCCGCCAGCGGCTCGTCGAAGCGGGTATAGAGGTCGCTGATCGGCCGGCCGAGCGACATCTCGATGCTGCTCTTGGCGATGTCGGTCGGGAAGAAGGCCATGCGGTCCTGCAGCATCGACAGGTCCAGTGCCCAGTCGACACCGACGACGTCCGGGCGCGTTGCGAGGAACTGGCCGATCTTGACGTAGGATGGTCCGAGCCGGTCGACCGCCCGCGTCAGGCGAACGCTGCGGCTTTCCTGGATCGAGGCCGGCCGAGTGAAAATCTGGGCGACGGACTTGGCAAGCACGACGATCGGTGGAAGGCCCTGGCTCGGCAAAGCCGCAACCACGCCCTCGCGCACCAGAACCCAGCCGACGCGGGCAAGGCGGAAATAGGCGCCGATCGTGCTCATCGGCCCGCTCCGGCTCGTTTGCAGCCTGTCGTCATACCTACAGCTTCCAGCCGGAGTGCAGGGCGGCAATGCCGCCGGTATAGTTGGTATGTGTGACGCGCGAGAAACCGGCGGTGCGGATCATCGCGGCGAAATTTTCCTGGTTGGGGAACTTGCGGATCGATTCCACCAGATACTGGTAAGGCTCGGCTTCGCCGGTGATCATCTTGCCGAACTGCGGGATCGCCTTGAACGACCACTGGTCGTAGAAACGGTCGAGCAACGGCATCTCGACTTCCGAGAATTCGAGCACCAGCAGGCGACCGCCGCGCTTCAGCACCCGGTAGGCTTCCGACAGCGCCACATCGATGCGCGGCACGTTGCGGATGCCGAAGGCGATCGTATAGGCATCGAAGCTGTTGGCCGGAAACGGCAGTTCCTCGGCGTTCGCCTCGACGAAAGTCAGATTGTCGGAAAGCTTGCGCTTGGCCGCCCGTTCCGCACCGACGCCGAGCATCGAGCCGTTGATGTCGAGCACGGTGGCGTGCGCCAGCCGGTTCGATGCCTCGACGATCCGGAATGCGATGTCTCCGGTGCCGCCAGCAACGTCGAGAACCTTGTAGGACGGATCCCGTCGCGGATTGAGCGCTGCGACCATGCTGTCTTTCCACACCCGGTGCATGCCGGCCGACATCACGTCGTTCATGATGTCGTAGCGCTTGGCCACCTTGTGGAAGACGTCGTTGACGAGGCCCTGCTTTTCGCCTTCCGCCACGTCGCGGAAGCCATAGGAGGTTTCCATGCCGCCTTCGGCTGAGGTTCGGCTATCGGCCATGGGCTTCACTATCCTCTCGATGCTCGCCAAGCGACCATAGCGAAGTCGCGGCCGCGATACTATCTTTCGCCGCAGGTGCGGCACTTTGCGCTGGTCTATAAAGCACCGGACACGCCGTTGGAAACAGGAACTTAGGAAACCGATGCCCGAATTGCCAGAGGTGGAGACCGTGCGGCGCGGCCTTGCGCCGACAATGGAAAAGGCGACGATCCGGCGCCTGGAGACACGCCGCGG
This sequence comes from Rhizobium sp. SAFR-030, assembly GCF_059415005.1. Lineage (NCBI taxonomy): Bacteria > Pseudomonadati > Pseudomonadota > Alphaproteobacteria > Hyphomicrobiales > Rhizobiaceae > Rhizobium > Rhizobium sp. SAFR-030. The sequence continues at coordinate 295,672 of NZ_JBPFDO010000005.1, forward strand.
CGATCTGCGATTTCCCTTCCCGCAAGCATTTGCCGAGCGCGTCTCGGGACGGCGCATCATCGGTCTTGGTCGGCGGGCGAAATACCTGCTGATCGACCTCGATGACGGCACGACGCTGATCGCCCATCTCGGCATGTCCGGCTCCTTCCGCATCGAGGAGGACGATGCGGCCGAGGTTCCGGGCACCTTCCACCACCCGCGCTTCAAGGACGAGAAGCACGACCACGTGATCTTTCACCTGGAGCACGAGGGCCGGCCGGTGCGGGTCGTCTACAACGATCCCCGGCGCTTCGGTTTCATGCATCTGTGGCCGCGGGCCGATCTCGATCTCTATCCGGCCTTTTCGGGGCTCGGTCCGGAGCCGACCGGCAACCTCCTCGACGCCGCCTATCTGGCGGAGCGGTTCAGGGGCCGCGCGCAGCCGCTGAAGGGCATCCTGCTCGACCAGACGGTGATCGCCGGGCTTGGCAATATCTACGTCTGCGAGGCGCTATGGCGATCGAGGCTTTCGCCGAAACGCAAGGCCGGAAGCCTGGTGACGCCGACCGGCCGGGCGAAGGCGGCGCTGCCGGTGCTGGCGACGGCGATCCGCGAGGTAATCGCCGATGCGATCGCCGCAGGCGGATCCTCGTTGCGCGATCATATCCAGACCGATGGCTCGCTCGGCTATTTCCAGCACAGCTTTTCGGTCTATGATCGGGAGGGCGAGCCCTGCCGGCGGGACGGCTGCGGCGGCACGGTAAGCCGCATCGTCCAGTCCGGCCGCTCGACTTTCTTCTGCCCAGTCTGCCAGGATTGAATCCATGATTGGCGGCATTCCGGGAAGAGGAAGGCAGCTGCGGTGAAAAATGCGCGTTGACTGAAACCCGCATTCCGGTTATATCGCCGCCCACAGTTGGGAAAGCCTTTGACGGCTTCCTCCATTGCTCCCAAATTGCTGGATGACAGGTCGCAAGGACCAGGCGCGGCGGCGGGGGAGTTTTTGTTCGAATTCGAAGAGAGGCAGAGATGGCCAATACAACTTCGGCGAAAAAGGCGACCCGCAAGATCGCACGCCGCACCGCAATCAACAAGGCTCGTCGCTCGCGCGTTCGTGGCTTCATCCGCAAGGTCGAAGAAGCGATCGCAACGGGTGATGTGGCAATCGCAGCCGAAGCCCTGCGGGCGGCTCAGCCGGAACTGCAGCGCGCCGCCCAGAAGGGCGTCATGCATGGCAACACGGCATCGCGAAAGGTGTCGCGTCTGGCACAGCGCGTGAAGGCCCTCTCGGCCTAATTCCGTCATAAACATCTGTCACGAAATTGGCCCGGTCATTGACCGGGCTTTTCGTGTTTCCTGACGTTTGGAAATTAGAACTGGCTGATTTAGCCGCGCCTGTGACGCCGGCATGACAGAAAAAGCTCAGTTTTTTCAAACAGATGATGGAGGAGGCCCATTGTCGGGCCAATTTGTTGGGGACGCCTCGGGTCCGGCATGCGGTCAAGCGAATTTTTATTTTGACGCCGTCACACATCCTCCCGCAGACGGCCAAAATTGAATCCCTTTGATTCGACTGAGATTCTCCTCCGGTGGGGGTCTGCCGAGTCAAATTGGCGCCTGAGAGTCAACGCTCGGCTCTAGATTTTGCGTAAAATTCATCGTTGATCTCGCCTCTCGATCCTGCCTTAATAAGCCCAGCAAGAGCGGGGAGAACTTCCCGGGAAGGTCCTGATGCACACCGGTTTTACCGGCGTATTGGCCCTTTGGCGCTTGCAACGGGTTCAGGTAACTTCCCGTTCTTTTCACGTAACTCAGAGTTGTGCACCGGGTATCATGCGGTAACCGGGCCAGTCTCTGTGTGTCGATGAAAAACCTGGAATGCTCAGTGTGTCGGGTGCGGGGCGTCGCATCTGCTGGCAGTGAAAGGATATGTTTTGAGACCCCCTGTCACGAGGTGGGGATCTCGAAGGGGCGCTTGGGGAGCGTCCGCGGCTGGTCGGCTTTCTGACCTTGCCGGGCAGTGCCGACGCGGCGCAGCCGAACGAGATGGGGCATGGGCGGTTTGACGAGAAACCGACCCTCGCACGAAAGAACAGATATCTTGACGGTCGGGCAATCCGGCCGGCGGGCAACGATTGAAAAGGCGGCACAGAATGCAGATGAATACGGTATCGACCCGGGCGCTGGAGAGTGGGAACCAGGCCTCGGAGTCTGGCGTTTCAATTTGCTCCCAGGCGGAAGGGAAAAAATCGGACATGAAGCATGATGCACTATTTGAGCGTTTCAGCGCGCGCTTGAAGGCTCAGGTAGGACCGGAAGTCTACGCCAGTTGGTTCGGTCGTCTGAAACTGCATTCATCGTCCAAGAGCGTCGTGCGCCTCAGCGTGCCGACCACCTTTCTGAAGTCCTGGATCAACAACCGCTATCTCGACCAGATCACCGCCATCCTGCAGGCGGAAGACCCGGAGATCCTCAAGGTGGAGATCCTGGTGCGCACCGCAAGCCGTGCGATCCGCCCGGCCAGCGAGGACCGCCCGGCGGTCGCCGGCGAACTGGCAGCACCGCAGCCGCAGCGCCGCACGGGCCCGCAGGCACTCGGCCAGATCGCCAGCTTTCCCGTCGCTGCACAGCCGCTGCCTGCCGCCCGTCAAAGCCACGGCACCCCGCTGTTCGGTTCGCCGCTCGACTTCCGCTACACCTTCGACACCTTCGTCGAAGGTCCGTCTAACCGCGTCGCGATGGCAGCCGCCAAGACCATCGCCGAAGCCGGCGCGAGTGCTGTCCGCTTCAACCCGCTGTTCATCCATTCGGGCGTCGGCCTCGGAAAGACGCACCTCCTCCAGGCGGTCGCCAACGCTGCCGTCGGCAGCAGCCGCAATCCGCGCGTCGTCTACCTGACCGCCGAATACTTCATGTGGCGGTTCGCCACCGCCATCCGCGACAATGATGCCCTGACCCTCAAGGAGTCGCTGCGCAACATCGATCTGCTGATCATCGACGACATGCAGTTCCTGCAGGGCAAGATGATCCAGAACGAGTTCTGCCATCTGCTGAACATGCTGCTCGACAGTGCCAAGCAGGTCGTGGTGGCCGCCGACCGCGCGCCGTGGGAGCTGGAATCGCTCGACCCGCGCGTTCGGTCGCGCCTCCAGGGCGGCGTTGCCATCGAGATGGAGACGCCGGACTACGAGATGCGTTTCGAGATGCTGAAGCGTCGCCTCGAAATCGCCCGCCAGGATGATGCCGCGCTCGACATTCCGGACGAGATCCTCAGCCACGTGGCCCGCAATGTCGCCAATTCCGGTCGCGAACTGGAAGGCGCCTTCAACCAGCTGGTCTTCCGCCGTTCGTTCGAGCCGGAACTGTCGATCGAACGCGTCGACGAACTTCTCGCCCACCTGGTCGGTGCCGGCGAAGCCAAGCGCGTTCGCATCGAGGACATCCAGCGGATCGTCGCCCGGCACTACAACGTGTCGCGCCAGGAGCTGGTCTCCAACCGCCGCACGCGTGTCATCGTCAAGCCGCGGCAGATCGCCATGTATCTGGCGAAGACGCTGACGCCGCGGTCGTTTCCGGAAATCGGCCGGCGTTTCGGCGGCCGCGACCACACGACCGTCCTGCATGCGGTGCGCAAGATCGAGGACCTGATCTCCGGCGACACCAAGCTCAGCCACGAGATCGAGCTTCTGAAGCGCCTGATCAACGAGAACAACGCCTGATCTATCAGGCCTGCAGATGAGATCGAGCCGGCGCGCCCGAGAAGGCATGCCGGCTCTGCTGTTCCAGCCGTTGACGTTTGCCTGGCGATGGCTCATCAACGGCAAGGTTGATGAGCGGGGGCGTCTGATGTTTCTTCTGTCGGTGGCGACGATCTGGGCGGTTGCCTGCATCACGCCCGGTCCGAACACGCTGCTGGTCATCCGCTATTGCCTGACGGCGCCGCGCAAGGTGGCGATCGTCGCGGCCATGGGCACCATCACCGGTACCTTCCTCTGGGGGCTCGCCGGCTGGCTCGGTATCAATGCCCTGTTCCAGGCGGCACCCTTCGCCTACCTGGCGCTGAAGATCGTCGGTGGCCTGTATCTGGTGTGGCTCGGCCTGCGCGTCTTCCTCGATGTCCGCAAGGCACGCCAGGCGCCGGAACTGGCGACGGCCAGGATCGCCGTGCCTTTGAAGACGGCCTATCGCATGGGGCTTGCCACCAATCTCGCCAATCCGAAGTCGGCGCTTTTCGTCGCCAGCCTGTTTGCCGTCACCATGCCGGCCGGCACGCCGTTCCTGTATGGACTTGCAGCGATCGCCGTCATGGTCACGGTGTCTGCCTGCTACTACACATGCCTCATCGGCCTGATCACCCATCCGCGCGTGGCTGCCGCTTACCTGAAGGCGAAGAGCAAGATCGATCTCGGCGTCGCGACCGTCTTCGTCGGCTTCGGCACCAAGCTTCTCCTGTCACAACGGTAGGCGGGGTGGGGCCCCGGATGGCAGTCGACGATGATCCAACCGACCTCTTCTACGCCAGCAACAGCGCCGCCTATGCGGCGCACAGCCGAGAGCCGAACCATACCCGGCTCGAGCGGTTCGTGGCTCAGCTTCGAGAGAATGCGCGCGTCCTGGAGTTAGGCTGCGGCAACGGCCGCGACAGCGCCTGGATGATCGGACGCGGCCTGGATGTCGTTCCGACCGACGGCACCCAGGAGATGGCCGAGGAGGCGGCACGGCGCCTTGGCGTCGACGTTCCGGTACTGCGCTTTGCCGATATCGAAGCGGTCGGCACGTTCGGCGGCATCTGGGCGAACGCCTGTCTCCTGCATGTACCACGGCCAGAGCTTGCCGGCATTCTCGCCCGCATCCATCGGGCGCTGCGACCGGGCGGGATCTTCTATGCGAGCTACAAGGCAGGCGACATCGACGGGCGCGACGGCCTCGGCCGCTATTACAACTATCCGTCGGCGGAAGAGCTTGAGGCCACCTATGCAACGCTGCCGTGGGCTTCGCTGGAGATCATCGGTGAGACCGGCAGCGGCTACGATCGCCTGGCGACAGAATGGCTGCATGTCTGGGCAAAGGCTAAGTGACGCCGGTGCGGGTGGAAGGCAACACCGGGACAGTCTTGTTTCGGGTGGCGGTCGCGCTGCCGATCGAATAGCAGCAGAGACCGACGGAGAGGCCGATGCAACGACAGATGAACGCGCTCGAATGGCTGATGCTGGCAGCCCTGTCCATCCTCTGGGGTGGCTCGTTTCTGTTCAACGGCATTCTGGTGCAGGCATGGCCGCCGCTCACCATCGTGGCCGCACGCGTGCTGCTGGCGGCGCTCGTCCTGTGGGGCGTCGTTTTTCTGTCCGGACAGCCGGTCCCGAAAGGGCGTTAGGTCTGGCTCGCCTTCCTCGGCATGGGGTTTCTCAACAACATCATTCCCTTCACGCTCATCGTCTGGGGCCAGACGCAGATCGCCAGCGGTCTCGCTGCGATCCTCAATGCCACGACGCCTCTGTTCGGCGTGATCGTCGCCCATTGGCTGACGACCGACGAAAAGCTGACCGCCAACCGGCTGGCCGGCGTGCTGATCGGCATCCTTGGTGTGGCCTGGATGATCGGCCCCTCTGCTTTCGCAGGCGAAACTGGAGCGATCTGGGGCGAGCTTGCGGTTCTGGCGGCGGCCTTGAGCTATGCCTTTGCCGGCATCTTCGGGCGGCGCTTCAAGCGCATGGGACTGGCGCCGATCATGCCGGCGGCGGGGCAGGTGACGGCATCGTCGGTCCTGCTCGTGCCGGTAGCCCTTCTCCACGACCAGCCTTGGACGATGCCGGTTCCGGAGTGGCAGACGGTCGCGGCATTGCTCGGCCTGGCGATCTTGTCGACGGCGCTCGCCTACCTGCTGTTCTTCCGCATTCTCGCGACGGCCGGCGCCACCAATCTCATGCTGGTGACCATCCTCATCCCGCCTAGCGCCATCTTGCTTGCAGCGCTTGTTCTCGGCGAAGAGCTGGAACTACGCCATCTCTTCGGTCTGCTGCTGGTGGCAGCGGGGCTGGCAGCCATCGACGGGCGTCTCTGGCGCCGTCTGCGGCCTGCTCGTCCCTGAGCAAAGCCTCAGGCGGCACTGATGACGATGATCTCGGGACTCGCCGGGCCGAAGGAGGAGCGGTCCCAGTCGCCGAAGACCGACTCGATCCGGAAGCCCGCCTCCTCGACGAGCGCGACGATCTTGTCCTTCGGCGCGAAGCGCAGCGTGCTTTCGCTGATCCGCCGCTCTCCGGTCTCGAGGAGCGTGAACACAGCATCGAAAGTGATGTGCTCGCCGTCGCGCTCGCGGACCTGGTAGAACACCTCGACCGGACCAATGCCCGGCACCTCTTCAGTCTGGCGGGTCCGCTCCTGCGTCCAGCCGTTATAGGCGCCGGCATCGGGATTGCGGCTCTCGAAAACGAGCCGTCCCCCCGGGCCCAGGTGTCGATGGATGTTGGTCAGCGCCGCCGAAGTCTCCCGGTCGTCGAGAAACACCTGGAAGACGTGCGCCGTCATGATCGCCAGATCGAAACGCTCCGGAAGCTCAAGCTGATCGGCTCCGGCCTTGATCCAGCGAACCAGACCTGCCTCGTCCTTGTCGCGGGCAACAGACAGCATTCCGGCTGCTGGATCGACGCCGGTGACGTCATGGCCTCGCGCGGCAAGGGCCAGCGTCAGCAGTCCGGTGCCGCAGCCGATATCGAGAATCCGCGAAGGATCTACGGCCAAATCGAGGTAGAAATCGCGGTCGGCGCCGTGCGCGTTGAAGCTGTCGTAGAGGATCGCCATGCCGCGGCGGGAGAAGGCATCGTCGACAGGCATGACGTCAGGTCTCCTCTAGAAGGCGAGGTCGGCGACCACGGCATCGAGGATCAGCATGCCCTTCGGTGTGCAGCGCAGGCGTGAATTTCCCAGCCGCTCGATGAAGCCGTGTTCCAGTAAAGTCTGCTCGCGCTGCGGGTCCGGATCTCGGCCCGACAACTGCTGCCAGCGGGCAAGATCAACACCTTCGCGCAGGCGAAGCCCCATCAGCAGCAGTTCGTCGGCCTGTTCGTCACCACCGAGGATCTCCTGGTCCACCATACCGTGGCCTTCGCGCTCCACCAGTTCCAGCCAGCCTTCGGGACGACGCTCCGTGGCGGTTGCGATCTTCGAGCCACCGCGCGTGAGCCGCCCGTGGGCACCGGGGCCGATGCCGGCATAGTCGCCGTAGCGCCAGTAGGTGAGGTTGTGGCGGCTCTCGGCGCCAGGCTTGGCGTGATTCGATACCTCGTAGGCCGGCATGCCGAAGCCTGCGGTGATCTGCTGCGTCGCCTCGTAGAGATCCGCTGCCCGGTCCTCGTCCGGCACGATCAGCTTGCCGGCTTTGTGCAGGCCGTAGAAGGGCGTGCCCTCCTCGATGGTCAGCTGGTAGAGCGACAGGTGATCGACCGCGTAGGTGACGGCTTCGTTGAGTTCGCGTTCCCACGCCTCGACCGTCTGGTCGGGGCGGGCATAGATGAGGTCGAAGCTCATCCGCGGAAAAATCTCGCGCGCCAGGCGGATGGCCTTCAGCGCATCCTCGACATTGTGGAGGCGGCCGAGGAATTTCAGGTCCCGGTCATTCAGCGCCTGAACGCCGAGCGACACGCGGTTGACGCCGGCGGCCCGGTAGCCGCGGAAGCGATCGGCCTCGACGCTCGACGGATTGGCCTCCATCGTCACTTCGATGCCTTGAGGCACGTGCCAGCGGCTGGCGATGCCGTCGAGGATGGCCTCAACGGTCGCCGGATGCATCAGCGACGGCGTGCCGCCGCCCATGAAAATGCTGGTGACGGTCTTCGGGCCGCTGAGCAGCCGCATCGCGTCCATTTCGCGCAGGAATGCAGCGGCGAAGCGCTGCTGGTCGACCGGCTGGTGGCGCACATGGCTATTGAAGTCGCAATACGGGCACTTCGCCGCGCAGAACGGCCAGTGCACGTAGAGACCGAAGCCCGGTTCGCCGGTATCGGGCAGGAGAGGGGCATCGGTCAGCAAGGATCAGCCTTCCAGGCAGGTTTCGACAAAGATCTTGAAAGCGCGCGCCCGGTGAGAAAGCGCCTGCGCGTCGCCGGGCTTCCAGCCGTGCTTCTGTTCGGCGCTCATCTCGCCGAATGTGGTGTCGAAACCGTCCGGTTGAAAGATCGGGTCGTAACCAAAGCCCTGGGTGCCACGCGGTTCCGGCGCAATGACGCCTTCCACTTCGCCGCGGAACATTTCCGTATGGCCGTCTGGCCAGGCAAGGCAGAGAACACTGACGAAACGCGCTGTGCGAGCCTCCGGCGTCGTCGCGCCCTTGTCCTGCAGCGCCGTCTCGACCTTCTGCATTGCCCAGGGAAAGTCGCGGGTGCCATCCTCGCGCTCGGCCCAGTTGGCCGTGTAGACGCCGGGCGCGCCATCCAGCGCGTCGATGACGATGCCACTGTCGTCAGACAGCGCCGGCAGGCCCGATGCCTTGGCCGAAGCCAGCGCCTTGATCGCCGCGTTTTCCTCGAAGGTCGTCCCTGTCTCGTCCGGCTCGGCGAAGCTTAGTTCAGCTGCAGACTTGGCGGAAAAGCCGAAGGGGCCGATGAGGTCGGCAATCTCGCGGATCTTGCCGGCATTGTGGCTGGCAACGACGATGGTGCGGGTTTCGAGCTTGCGCATGTCGGACCTACAGGTTCCAGAGTTTCGGTTCCGCGCATTCCAGGCTGTTGCCGGCCGGATCGCGGAAATAGATCGACCGGGCGCCATTCGGCCAGCGGAAATCGCTTTCGATGGGGATGCCGGCCTTGTTCAGCTTTTCGACGGTCAAGTCAATCGCCTTGCCGTCCATCCGGAAGCAGGCATGCCCCGGGCCGATCGCGCCATGCGGCGGCACCGGCAGCGCATCGTCGGGCGGGGGCTTCACCGTCTCGTGCGGATTGAAGATCAGCAGGATGCCCGGCCCGCACCGGTAGAAGACGTGGCGGTCGCCGGCACGCATCAGCTTCTGAAGGCCAAGGATGCCGCCGTAGAAGTGTTCCGCTGCATCGAGATCCTCGGCGTACAGGGCTGTCTCGAGAATGCCGTCGATGGTCATGCTGCCTGCTCCTGCCATGGCGCTGCATCACCCGCATCCGGGGGGGCGATGGCAGCGGCGAACCGCTGCCTCCCGACCTCAGCCGCCGATCGCCTGCTTCTGCATCTCGACCAGCTGCGCGGTGCCGGCGGTCGCCAGATCCAGCAGGTGCGAGAGTTCTTCGCGGCTGAACGGCTTGCCTTCGGCCGTACCCTGCACTTCGACGATGCCACCGCTTCCGGTGATGACGAAGTTGGCGTCCGTCTCGGCAGCAGAGTCCTCAAGGTAGTCGAGGTCGATCACCGGCTGGCTGGCGAAGATGCCGCAGGAGATTGCCGCGACGTGATCCTTCAGCACGCGATCGAGCTTGATCATGCTGCGCGCTTCCATCCACTTCAGGCAGTCGTGCAGTGCGATCCAGCCGCCGGTGATGGCGGCCGTGCGGGTTCCGCCATCCGCCTGGATGACGTCGCAGTCGATGGTGATCTGCTTTTCGCCGAGCGCTTCCAGGTCGACGACGGCGCGCAGCGAGCGGCCGATGAGACGCTGGATCTCCTGGGTGCGGCCGCCCTGCTTGCCGGCAGCTGCCTCGCGCTTCATCCGGTCGCCCGTGGCGCGCGGCAGCATGCCGTATTCGGCCGTCACCCAACCCTTGCCGGAATTGCGCAGCCACGGCGGCGTCTTTTCTTCAAGGCTCGCCGTGCACAGCACGTGCGTATCGCCGAACTTGACGAGGCAGGAGCCTTCCGCATGCTTCGACACATTGCGCTCGAAACTCACCTTGCGCATCTGATCGGTTTTTCTGCCTGACGGTCGCATGCTCATCTCCTGACGTTACGTGAGGGCGTCTTAAGGCGCGGGCGGCGCTTTTGCAAAGGAAAACCCGGCGGAATGGCGTGCCGCAGCCGGTCGGGCGGCGAATCCGTTTTGCCATCGGGGTCTGCGTCATTATATTCAGGCAGAACAGGAATGATCGGGTAACATGCGTCGAATGGATCTGCAGTCATCGGGAAGCCAAGCCGCGTCCGTGCTCGACGATCGCTCGCGCGAGATCTTCAGGCGCATCGTCGAGAGCTATCTGGATACCGGCGAGCCGCTAGGCTCGCGCAATCTGTCGCGTCTCCTGCCGATGTCGCTGTCGCCGGCGTCCGTCCGCAATGTCATGAGCGATCTGGAAGAGCTCGGTCTCATCTATGCACCGCATGTCAGCGCCGGCCGCATGCCGACCCAGACGGGCCTGCGCTTCTTCGTCGATGCCTTCATGCAGGTCGGCGATCTGTCGGCGGACGAGCGCGCCAGCATCGAGCGGCAGATCCGTTCCGTCGATCGGGACCGGCCGATGGAAAGCCTGATGCTGGAAGCGACGCGGATGCTGTCGGGGGTCTCCCGCGGGGCAGGCATCGTCATCACCACCAAGAACGATCCCATCCTCAAGCATGTGGAGTTCATCCGGCTGGAGCCGACCAAGGCACTCGCAATTCTCGTTGGCGAACACAATCAGGTCGAGAACCGCATCATCGACCTGCCCGCAGGCGTCACCTCGTCGCAGCTCGTCGAGGCGGCGAACTTCCTCAACGCGCATCTTGCCGGCCAGACCCTGCCGGAGCTCAGAACCCAGCTGACCAGCCTCAAGGAGCAGGTGCAGACGGAACTCGACGCGCTGTCGCAGGATCTGGTGCAGCGCGGACTTGCCGTCTGGGCGGGAGACAGCGACGAAGGCAAGCCGGCGAGGCTGATCGTTCGCGGCCGCGCCAATCTGCTGGAAGGGCTCGCCGGCACGGAGGACATCGACCGGCTGCGGCTGCTTTTCGACGACCTGGAGAAGAAGGACAGCCTGATCGAGATCCTCGATCTCGCCGAAACCGGGCCGGGCGTGCGGATCTTCATCGGCTCGGAGAACAAGCTGTTCTCACTGTCCGGCTCGTCGCTCATCGTCGCACCCTATCGTGACGAGGAAGAACGCATTATCGGTGCGGTCGGCGTCATCGGTCCGACCCGTCTCAATTACTCGCGCATCGTTCCGATGGTCGATTACACGGCCCAGCTTCTCAGCCGGATGACGCGCAATCCTCTCTAGCCATGTCCCGAGATCGCTCGACAAGCCTTGATTTTTCAGCGCCGAACCTCGATATCGGGCACAAAATCCGACAACACTGACCGGAGTACGTCATGACCGACGAGTCGAAGAGAAACGGACCTGACGCGTCTGAGAACGAGAACATCGCAGAGGCCGTCGCTTCCGCCCTGGAAGAGAACGCCGCGCAGGCAGAGGCACCGGCACCCGATCCGCTTGAAGCGGTTCGGGCTGAAAACGAGCAGCTGCGCGATCGCTTCCTGCGCCTGGCCGCAGAAATGGACAACCTTCGCCGCCGCACGGACCGCGACGTCAAGGATGCCAAGTCCTATGCGGTGACCGCATTCGCCCGCGACATGCTGGCCGTCTCCGACAACCTGCGCCGTGCACTGGATGCCATTCCAGCCGAAGCCAAGGCCAGCGAAGACGCCGGCCTCAAGGCGCTGATCGAAGGCGTCGACATGACCGAGCGCGCCATGCTGTCGGCGCTAGAGCGCCACGGCGTCAAGAAGATGGATCCGGAAGGTCAGAAATTCGATCCGAACTTCCATCAGGCGATGTTCGAGATCCCCAACCCGGCTGTGCCGAACAACACCGTCGTGCAGGTCGTCCAGGCCGGTTACGTCATCGGCGAGCGTGTTCTGCGCCCGGCAATGGTCGGTGTGGCGAAGGGTGGCCCCAAGGCGGATGCGGCTGCATCTGACAACGCCGGCGATACGGCCGACAAGGCCTGAGTCGCGGACGAACCGACACCGGAAACAGGAAGGCCCGCCAATCCGGCAAGGATGGCGGGCCTTTCTCTTATGCGGATACGTCGGATCAGGCGGCGTTCGACGCCTGCTCCTCGTTCAGGAAGGCGTAGATTGCGGATGCGGAATCGGTTGCCCTGAGCTTTGCCACCAGGTCCTGGTCGCGCAGCACGCGGGCGATCCGCGACAATGCCTTCAGATGGTCGGCGCCAGCCCCTTCCGGAGCCAGCAGCAGGAAGACCAGATCGACGGGTTCGTCGTCCAGTGCTTCGAAATCGACCGGCGTTTCCAGCCGGGCGAACAGGCCCTTGATCGAGTCGATGCTGCCGAGCTTGCCGTGCGGAATGGCGATGCCGTGTCCGACGCCGGTCGAGCCCAATCGCTCGCGCTGCAAAATAACGTCGAAGATTTCCCGCTCCGGCACGCCAGTCAGCTTGGCGGCTTTGGCTGCGAGTTCCTGCAATAACTGCTTCTTTGAATTCACCTTGAGGGCGGGAATAATTGCATCCTGTTGCAGGAGATCTGCCAACGCCATTCTTATCATCCCTTCTACCCCCGGGGTCGGGAGTATGGGAGTGCGCAGCCGCACTCCCGTCAGACTTTTAGCCTTTGATACTGGCGGCGTCGATCCAGCCAATATTGCCGTCGTTGCGGCGGTACACGATGTTCAACTGCTTCGCCGGGTTCCTGAAGAACAGGACCGGCTCGTCGGTCATGTCGAGCGCCATGACGGCACTTGCGACAGTCATAGTTTTCAACGGCCGCGAACTTTCCGCCACGATCGTCGGCGCGAAATCCTCCGGCACCTCATCCGGTCCTTCCGGCACGCTGTCCATCACCGTATAGGCGATCTCGGCAAAGCCGTTCGGGGTTGTGCCCGCATGGTGGTCGCGAAGCTTGCGCTTGTAGCGCCGCAATCGCTTCTCTATGCGTTCGGCGGCGGCATCGAAGCTCACCTGCGGATCGTTGGCCTCGCCTGCAGCATGCAGAACAACGCCGGTGTCGAGATGCAGGTTACAGTCCGTTGCGAAACGGGAGCCGGACTTGTGGACGATAACCTGCCCGGCATAGCCCCCGTCGAAGTATTTCGTAACCGCCTCCCCAATATGGGTCTCGATCCGTTGCCTGAACGTCTCGCCGATTTCCATATGCTTTCCGGATACGCGCACACTCATGGAATTCCTTCCTTCTTGTCGTGACTTGCAAGTGCAGTCTACGTCAAGCCGTCCACTCATCCAAGCGTTCCTCGTGAGGCAAAGCTTAAATGTATGCCGATTGCCCAATTATCGGACGTTGTTGCGTGCGCGTTCCTACCATTGTGCCGGTGCGGCGCGCTTCTAGCGGGGGGCGAGGGGAAAGTCAACGGCAGCGCTCGGGGCGGGCCCGAGAGGTGCACCGGAGCGCCTGGCACAAGGCTAGAGGAACGTGGGGAAAATGAAGACACGGCAGTCCCCCGCGACGGCAATCCGCAAGCTCAGCAGGCGGCGATGCCGGCCCTTGCCCGCTTTTCCCGCCGCCGCTGCACGGAGGACGGAATGTTCATCGCTTCCCGATACTTGGCGACCGTGCGGCGGGCAAGTTCGACGCCGCCGGTCTTCAGGCTGACGACGATATCGTCGTCCGACAGCACGGCCTCCGGCGTCTCTTTCTCGATCAGCGCGCGGATCCGGTGACGCACCGCCTCCGCAGAATGTCCGTCGCCACCCTCCGCCGAGTTGATCGAGACGGTGAAGAAATACTTGAGCTCGAAAAGGCCGCGCGGCGTCAGCATGTATTTGTTGGATGTGACGCGGCTGACGGTCGATTCGTGCATCTTGATCGCATCGGCGACCGTCTTCAGGTTCAGCGGCCGCAGATGATCGACACCATTCACCAGGAACGCGTCCTGCTGGCGGACGATCTCGGTTGCCACCTTCATGATCGTCTTCGCCCGCTGGTCCAGGCTGCGGGTCAGCCAGTTTGCGTTCTGCAGGCATTCGGACAAGAAGTTCTGGTCCTCGTCCGGACGGGCAGGCTTCACCGAGCGCTTCGACACCGTCTGGAAATAGGTCTGGTTGACCAGCACTTTCGGCAGCGTGTCCGGATTGAGTTCGATCGCCCAGCCGCCGTCATTGGCGGCGCGCACGACGATATCCGGCAGGATCGATTCCGAGACGCCGGACTGGAAGCCACTGCCGGGGCGCGGGTTGAGCGCCCGGATCTCGGCCAGCATGTCGACCAGGTCCTCGTCGTCGACGCCGCAGATTTTGCGCAGGGCGGCGAAATCACGCTTGGCCAGTAGCTCCAGATGGGCGACGAGTGCCTGCATGGCCGGATCGAAGCGGTCCTTCTGGCGCAGCTGGATGGCCAGGCATTCACGGAGCGTCCTTGCAAAGACGCCCGGCGGATCAAGCGTCTGCAGGGCGGCGAGCGCATCCTCGACCTCCGCTTCCGCAGCACCGAGCTGTTCGGCCACCTCGGCGATCTCGCCGTGCAGGTAGCCGTTGTCGTCGAGCTGGTCCGTCAGGTGCCGGGCGATCAACCGCTCCCTCGCGGTCGGAAGGAGAAACGGGATCTGCTGCGCGAGATGATCGAACAGCGTCACGTCGCCGGCGACAAAGTCGTCGAGATCGAAGCTTTCGCCGCCGTCGCCGCCGGGCATCGACTTCCACTGGCTGATCAGCTCGGGTGCGTCGGGCCGGCGTTGCGGTGCATCGTCGGGGAAAACGTTCTCGAAATCGGCGTCGAGGCTTTCGCCCAAAGGCTCCGGCGCGCCGGACGGGCTGTCGAACCAGTCAGCCTGCGTCTCGCCGCTGCCCGGGCCGTCATCGCGGTGCTGGTGCGCATGGATCTCCGCAGGATCGGGCACGTCGCTGCCCGTTTCGCCATCAGCTGGCGCAAAATCCAGCAGCGGATTCTTCTCGACTTCCTGAGCGATGAACTGGTTGAGTTCGAAATGCGTCATCTGAAGCAGTTGAATCGACTGCATCAGCTGCGGCGTCATCACAAGTGATTGGGTCTGGCGCAGGAAAAGGCTGGCGGACAATGCCATGGCTGACGCTAAACTCCCTAAACCTCCAATTGCACCCGGTTCCGCGCAGGAAATGGGTTACGAAGAGCACTTGGCCCAAAAATTGCGTGTTTAGGAGGTTTGGTCAAGCTCTGCAGAGCGGCAGCCGGCGTTTTCTTGCCGGCCGGGGCGTTACAGATGGAACTTGTCGCCCAGATAGAGGCGACGAACGTCCGCATTGTTGACGATGTCGTCGGCTCGGCCGTGCGTCAGGACTTCGCCGGCATGGATAATGTAGGCGCGGTCGATCAGGCCAAGCGTCTCGCGCACGTTGTGGTCGGTTATCAGCACGCCGATTCCGCGGGCCGTCAGGTGACGCACGAGATTCTGGATGTCCGAGACCGAAATCGGGTCGACACCGGCAAACGGTTCGTCGAGCAGCATGAAGGCCGGATCCGTCGCCAGGGCGCGGGCGATTTCGAGGCGGCGACGTTCGCCGCCCGACAAGGCCACAGCCGGTGCCTTGCGTAGCCGGCTGATGTTGAATTCCTCGAGCAGTTCGTCGAGCTTGCGCTCGCGCTTGTCGCGGCTGCGCTCGTGCACTTCAAGGACGGCACGGATGTTGTCTTCGACCGTCAGGCCGCGGAAGATCGAGGCTTCCTGCGGCAGGTAGCCGACACCGATGCGGGCGCGCCGATACATCGGCATGCGCGTCACGTCGTTGCCGTTGATGGCGATCATGCCTTCGTCGACACCGACAAGGCCGGTGATCATGTAGAAGCAGGTGGTCTTGCCGGCGCCGTTGGGACCGAGCAGGCCGACGGCTTCGCCCCGGCGCACGATCAGCGACACCCCGTTGACGACGCGGCGCGTGTCATAGGTCTTCGAGAGGCTGTGCGCGATCAGCGTGCCTTCGTACCGCGCCTTGTCGCGCGGGTCGAAGCCTTCTGGTGCGTCCGTCTTAGTGCGCCGGGAGAACAGGGACATCAAGTTTTGTGACTTTGTTGAGTGCTGGGCTTACTGCTGTGGACGCGATTTGGGATCGAGCATGATCTCGACGCGACCGCCGCAACTGTCGAGCTTTGCCTCGCCGGTGGTCATCAGCACGGTCAGCTTACAGCCCTTGAAGACGTTCGGACCATCCGACAGCACGACCTGCTTGCCGGTCAGCACAAAGGTCTGCGACGCCATGTCGAAGACACCGTTGTCGGCGGTCGCCTGCTGGGTGCCGGATGTGAGCAGCACCTTGCCGTCGATGAAGATCTTGTCGATATCGGTCTGCCCAGCGGAAACCGTGGCGCCTTCGCCCTTGTAGAGGACGGTCATCTTCAGCGACTTCATCGTCGTCGTGCCCTGCACAACCTCGACATTGCCGGTGAAGAAGGCCTTCTTTTCCTCGTCCTTGATCTCCAGCTGGTCGCTCTGGATCTGGATGGGCTTGTCGTTCGACAGCTTCATCCCTCCCATCGTCTTGCTGGTGGTTTGGGCTCCGGCTGAGGAGATGGTCCCGGCGATGGCCAGGGCCGCGACGAGACATGAAACACTGTGTGTGGCGAGGGTGCGGCGAAGGGTCATCGGGACGGGCTCTGGTTGCCTTCTTGGTGAATAGCTGAGCCGGCCACGTTGACTTGGACCTGCCCGACAAAGGTAATGGTTTGACCGTTATCCGATATCTTCATCGACTGCGCAACAATAGACGCGTCGGTTGTTTTGATCTCGACCGGATCGGAGCTTTCCATGATGCTTTTCGGCACGTCGAGATGCGCCGACTTGAAATTCGCGGTGATGCCGTTGCTGAGGTTGACCTGGAACGGCGCCGTCATGTTCAGCTTGTCGGCCGAGCGGTCAAAGATACCGCCTTCGGCCGTCACCCGCGCCATAACGTCGGCATTCAGCGGCATCGCCGCCTTGACGTTCTCGAGCGTGATCATGTTGGGATCGGCAATATCCTGCAGCGCCCGCGTCGCATTCAGCGAGTAGCTGATGCCTTTCTCGTTACGGCCAGCGATCGCCGGGCTTTCCATGACGATCTTGCCGTTTTCGATCCGCGCACTCTGGACCGTCAGATTTTCAGGAAGGTAGGTGCGCACGAAGGAGACGACGATGAAGGCGGCGGAAATCACCAGCGCCGCGACCGGCAGCATGAACCTCAGCCGTCGCACGCGGCGGGAATGCGCCAGCGCTGCCTTGTAGGCATCGACGCGCTCTCCTGCGGCCGGGCCGGCCTGCAATGTGCCAATCATTTTCTGCAGCATAAACCTGTCGTGTCGTTTCGGCGTGTCAGGCGGGACAATGAGGACGTGCCTCTTCCATCGGAACCCAATATGGCTTTTATTCATCAAGAAACAATAACGGATGACACAAAATCGTGTACTCCGACCGAGGCTCATCCCAGAGGGGCGGGTCGCATGCAATAGAGACGAGGAAGCATAATGGACCAGTCTGCAATCGCGGATCGCCGGCAGCTACGCCGCAAGCTCACCTTCTGGCGCGTTGCCGCAGCCGTGCTGCTGGTCGCCATCGGCTTCTCCGTCTACAGCGTCACCATGGGCGGCGCCGAAACCTCCGTGCGCCCGCATGTGGCGCGCATCGACATCTCCGGCATGATCACCGATGACGACGAACTGCTGGAGCGTCTCGAAAGCATCCGCAAGAACAGCCAGGCAAAGGCGCTGATCGTCTCGATCTCCTCGCCTGGCGGCACGACCTACGGCGGCGAGCGCATCTTCAAGGCGCTGCGTGCGGTGGCTGCCGAAAAGCCTGTCGTATCCGACGTCCGGACGCTGGCCGCGTCTGCCGGCTACATGATCGCCACGGCCGGCGATACCATCATTGCCGGGGAAAGCTCGATCACCGGCTCAATCGGCGTCATCTTCCAGTACCCGCAGGTCAAGGACATGCTCGACAAGATCGGCGTGTCGCTGCAGGAGATTAAGTCGGCGCCGCTGAAGGCCGAGCCGTCGCCGTTCCACGCGCCGAGCCCGGAAGCCCAGGCGATGATCCGCAGCATGGTGATGGACAGCTACGACTGGTTCGTCGATCTCGTCGCCGACCGCCGCAAGATGCCGCGCGAGGAGGTTCTGAGGCTGGCCGACGGCACCATCTTCACCGGCCGGCAAGCGCTGAAGGTCAAGCTGATCGATACGCTCGGCGGCGTTCCGGAGATCCGCAGCTACCTGTCGACGCGCGGCGTGTCCGACCAGCTGCCGATCGTCGAGTGGGAAAAGCAGTCTGAAGGCGGACTGTTTTCGCTCTCCTCCGCCGTGTCGCAGATCGCTCGGCTTGCCGGCTTCGATCCGGCCGGCGTACCGGGTGCCGTCCAGGACCTCATGGGCCGGAAGTTGTTCCTTGACGGTCTGGTCTCGGTTTGGCAGGTTGGCGATTGAAAAGACCAATTCTTTCAGGGGGTAGCCGTGATCAAATCGGAGCTGGTGCAGATCGTTGCGGCGCGAAACCCGCACCTCTACCACCGTGACGTCGAAAATATCGTCAATGCGGTTCTGGATGAGATCACCGATGCCCTGGCCGGCGGAAACCGCGTCGAGTTGCGCGGCTTCGGCGCCTTCTCGGTCAAGAATCGGCCGGCGCGCTCCGGCCGCAATCCGCGCACCGGCGAAACAGTGTTCGTCGAGGAGAAGTGGGTGCCGTTCTTCAAGACCGGCAAGGAACTGCGCGAGCGGCTGAACCCCGATCTTGCCGACGAGGAAGACGAGGACTGAAAGGTCCGTCCTGAAACCGGCTTTCCGCCGTCCCCTGGACCCAGTCGCCTTGAAAGCCGGCGTCTGCCTCCTATCCTACCCATGATGATGGCCGCGCCGATGCGCGGCCTGCAAACCTCTGTCGGGAGACCGCAATGAGCCGGATCAAGAAAATCGCCAGCCTTGTCGTCTTCGTGCCGGTGGCAATCATCCTGATCGTGCTGTGCGTCGCCAATCGGCAGACGGTGACGTTGGCGCTCAATCCCTTCCAGCCGCAGGATCCGGTGCTGTCGGTCGACGGCCCGTTCTTCGTCTACCTGTTCCTGGCAATCATCCTCGGCATGGTGATCGGTTCGGCAGCCACCTGGGTGGCGCAGGGCAAGTACCGCAAGCAGGCTCGCATCGAAGCGCGCGCGGCGATCCGCCGTGAGAAGGAGATCGGCCTGCCGGAGACCCGGCGTCCGGCAAACGGATCAAGCCTCGTTGCCGCCCACAAGGCCTGAATGACCTGAACGATCAGGTCTCGTCCACCGGCGTCCGCTCGGTAATCGCGGCATTCAGGTCGGCGAAGAACTGATGCGCCAGCTTCTGCGAGGTGGAGCCGATCAGCCGGGAGCCGAGCTGGGCCAGCTTGCCGCCAACCTGCGCATCCGCCTGGTAGCGCAGGATCGTCTCCTCGCCATCCTCGACCAGCACCACATCCGCATAACCCTTGGCGAAGCCGGCGATGCCGCCTTTGCCTTCGCCTGAGATTCGATAGCTCTCCGGCGCCTGGATGTTCGACAGCGTCACGTCGCCCTTGAAGCTTGCCGAGACCGGCCCGATCTTCAGCTTGACGGTGGCCGACAGTTCGGTCGGCGATCGCTGCTCGATCTCCTGACAGCCCGGGATGCATCGGCGCAGGGTATCAGGGTCGTTCAGCGCCTGCCACACGACCGATCGCGGTGCGAGGATTCGCTCTTCACCAGTGATTTCCATGGTTCTCCTCCCGGCGGCTCCTTCCGCCAGCGCTCCTCCTCTCCTGTATCGCAGAAGGGAAAGCGCTTTGCCAAGGGCTTTGCCGATGCTATCTGCTCCACGAATTCCGCAAAACAGCGAGCACACGCGTTGAAGAAGAGACCCGAGCGGCAGGAGTCGCGATCATCGAAGAAAGCGCCGGCCGCACCACGCCGCGACAAGCCGCAGCGCGTGCCCGAACAGCGGTCCGCGCCACCTGCCGCCCGTCATAAATCCGAGCAGCCTGCCCCTCGCGCAGAGGCTGCCGAAGCCCGCCCGCTGATCGCCCGCACTGGCGATCTGCCGCGCGAGCGGGTGCCGGTCATCCTGGAATCGTCCGGCGCTGGTGATTTTCACCTGATCGACAGCGGCGCGGGCCTGAAGCTCGAGCAATACGGCCCCTACCGGATCGTCAGGCCCGAGGCTCAGGCCCTGTGGCAGCCGTCACTTCCGGCGCATGTCTGGGAGAAGGTCGATGCCGTCTTCACCGGCGACACAGATGAGGACGGAATGGGCCGCTGGCGCTTTCCGAAGGTGGCGCTCGGCGAAACCTGGCCGGTCTCGCTGCTCGGCGTCGATCTCCTCGGCCGGTTCACCGCCTTCCGCCATGTCGGCGTTTTTCCCGAGCAGATCGTTCACTGGGACTGGATGAAGACCCAGGTGGAGCGCGCCGGGCGACCGCTGAAGGTGCTCAACCTGTTCGGCTACACGGGGGTCGCCTCACTGGTTGCAGCCGCTGCCGGGGCCGAGGTCACGCACGTCGACGCCTCGAAGAAGGCGATCGGCTGGGCGCGCGAGAACCAGGCGCTGTCGCGCCTCGAGCGGGCACCGATCCGCTGGATCTGCGAGGATGCGATGAAGTTCATCCAGCGCGAAGAGCGTCGCGGCAGCCGCTACGACATCATTCTCGCCGATCCGCCGAAGTTCGGGCGCGGACCGAACGGCGAAGTGTTCCACCTCTTCGAACAGCTTCCGTCGATGCTCGACATCTGCCGCGAGATCCTGTCGCCGAAGGCGGTCGGCATGGTGCTGACAGCCTACTCGATCCGCGCCAGCTTCTACTCGATCCACGAACTGATGCGCGAGACCATGCGCGGCGCGGGGGGTATCGTCGAATCCGGCGAACTCGTCATCCGCGAAGCCGGTACCGACGGACAGACGCCCGCACGCGCCCTCTCTACCTCCCTGTTCAGCCGCTGGGTAAACGAATGACGGATCAGGATCGCAGAAACTTCACGGGCCGGGTCGGGCAGGTCAAGGAGGTTACCAGCCTCTCGAACCCGATCATCAAGGACATCAAGGCGCTCACCAACAAGAAGGACCGCGAGGAAACCGGTACGTTCCTTGCCGAGGGCTTGAAGCTGGTGATCGATGCGGTCGAGCTCGGCTGGGCGATCCGCACGCTCGTCTACGCCAAGGCCGCCAAGGGCAAGCCGCTGGTGGAGCAGGTGGCGGCAAAGACCATCGCGCGCGGCGGCCTGGTGCTGGAGGTCAGTGAAAAGGTGCTGTCGTCGGTGACCCGGCGCGACAATCCGCAGATGGTGGTCGGCATATTCGAGCATCAGTGGAAACGTCTCTCAGACCTCAAGCCGGCATCCGGCGAGACGTTCGTCGCGCTCGACCGCGTCCGCGATCCCGGCAACCTCGGCACGATCATCCGCACCGCCGATGCCGCCGGCGCTTCCGGCGTCATCCTGGTCGGCGAATGCACCGATCCGTTCTCCCTGGAAACCGTGCGCGCCACCATGGGCTCGGTCTTCGCGCTGCCGATCTATCGGGCAACGGCCGAAGAGTTCCTGCGCTGGAGCAAGGGATCCGGCGCCCAGGTCGTCGCCACGCATCTTGCCGGCGCCGTCGACTATCGGACCATCGACTACCGCCCCAAGCCGACGGTGCTGCTGATGGGCAACGAGCAGTCCGGGCTGCCGGAAACGCTTGCCAGGGCGGCCGACAGGCTGGCGCGCATCCCGCAGCAGGGCAGGGCGGATTCGCTCAACCTTGCGGTCGCCACTGCCGTCATGCTCTTCGAAGCTCGCCGCCATCTGCTGACCCTGGAGACCAAATGACGACGGACGTAGAACTGACACCCTCGAAGCCCACGCTGTTCTCCCGGCCGATGCCGATCCTGGTCTTCGTCATTCTCGCGGTGCTTGCCGACCAGCTGATCAAGGTGGCGGTCGAGGCCTATCTGCCGCTGCAGGAGCCGGTGCACGTCGTGCCGTTCCTCGCCCTCTACCGGACCTACAATCTCGGCGTCGCCTTCTCGATGCTGTCGGATATGGAGGGCTGGTTCATCGTCGGCATGCGGCTGCTGATCGTCGCCTTCGTCATCTGGATGTGGCGGCGCACGCCGAAGGACCGGCCGCTCGCGCATACGGGCTTCGCGCTGATCATCGCCGGTGCCATCGGCAACCTGCTGGACCGGTTGTTCTACGGGCACGTGGTGGATTACATCCTGTTCTATATGCAGAGCTGGTCCTTCGCGGTGTTCAATCTGGCCGACAGCTTCATCACCATCGGCGCGGCTTGCGTCGTTCTCGACGAGATCCTGCACGCGCGCCGGCGCTCGCCCGCCGCCTGAGAACTGCCGCGGTCGGTCGTCCGGCATCGTAATCAATCGGAAGGAAACATGTGCTAATGCATGTTTCCATGCGTGATCTTGCCGACCTTCACGACCGTCTCCGCAAGGCTTTCGGATCATCCGTTCCGAACGATCGGCAGGCTGTTGCATCGCTGGCCGAAGATCTGCCTCCCGCATCCCTGGCGTTCTTGCAGGCTAACGAGCTGCTGCAGGTCGCAGCGGTCATCCGTCTTGCCGACGGTACGATCTGTGGCGCCAACCGGACCTTCCAGACGATGACCGGTTGTTCGGCACCCGAAGGCTGCACGCTGGAGGAGCTTGGGCTGCCGGTATCGGCCGAGCCAGGCCTGCCGCGCGACGTCGAATTCGCGTTGCGGGACGGCATCCGCATCTATGCCTGGCAGGACGTCGTCGTCCGCGGCGCCGATCCCGCCGATCTTCTGGTTCTGAGTGCCGCGCGTGACGTGACGGCGGAGCGTCGTCTGGCCCATGAGCGAGAGGATGCGAGGATGCAGGCGGAGGAGGCGAGCAGCCTCAAGTCTCGCCAGCTCGCCACCGTCGTTCACGAGTTGCGCACGCCGCTCAACGGTATTCTCGGCATGAGCCAGTTGTTGCAGCAGTCGGGCCTGACACCGGAGCAGACGAACTATGTCGGTGGCATCCGGCAGGCGGGGTCGGCGCTTGCGCAACTGGTCGACGACCTTCTCGACTATTCGACCATTGAGGCTGGCCGCTTCCGCCTCAACAGCCGAGCCGAAAACCTTCGCCAGCTGCTCGAAAGCGTCGTCGAGATGCTGGCGCCGCGCGCCCACGAAAAGAGCATCGAGATTGGCGCCACCGTTTCCTTCGCCGTACCCAACCTGATGGATTTCGATCCGGCACGCTTGCGCCAGGTGCTGTTCAACGTCATCGGTAACGCCGTCAAGTTCACCCAGGCGGGCGGCGTGCTGATCCGCGTCGGGCTCGACGCATCCGACATCGTCATCACCGTCGCCGATACCGGGCCGGGCATGACCGCCGATGAACAGCAGCGCATCTTCGGCGAATTCGAGCAGGCGGGTTCCGCGACACAGCGCAGCGGCGGCGCCGGCCTCGGCCTGTCGATCTCGGCACGCATCCTGAAGGAATTCGGCGGGTCGCTGTCAGTCAACAGCCGCAAGGGCAGGGGCACGACCTTTGCCATCCGCTTCCCCGCACTCTCGGCAGACGGACCGAAGGAGGGCAGGGACCGAATGCTCCTCCTGCGCTCCTCGCGCGTCCTCCTGCTGGCGCCCGTCGGCAGCGCGGCAGAAGCGACGATTGCCACGATCGAGACACTCGGCGGACGCTGTCGGCATGTCAGAACGGCCGAAGAGGCAGTCCGCGCGATCGATACGCTCGCACGCCAGGGCCTTTCCTTCACCGACATGGTCGTCGATCACCGGATTGCCGACGCCGACCATATCGCCAACGATGGCTTGCGCCGCATCTTGCTGGTCAGCCCGGAAGAACGCGGCACTCAGTCCTGGGACGCCTATGACGCCTGGCTGATCAGGCCGCTGCGCGAGCAGTCGCTGGTCGATGTGTTGCGCGGACGGCTCGGCGGGTTCGGCAGCCAGCGCTCAAGCGAGGTTCGCCGGCAGACGGTTGCGGTTTCCATGCCGGCCCAGCCGCAGCGATGGGAGGCCGGCCTGTCGGTGCTGCTGGCCGAGGATGATCCGGTGAGCGCCCTGATGGTCGGCGCCATGCTGCGCAAGGCGGGTTTCCTCGTCCATCACGTGGCGGATCTTGCCGGGCTTCGGCAGGCGCTGGCGCATGACAGCCCGCCAGCCCTCGTCATCTCGGACATCCACATGCCAGATGGCGATCTTGCCGAGCTTCTGCCGTTGCAGAGTGTCTCCGGAGAGCTGCTGGAGAGGGTGCCGTTGCTGGTGCTGAGCGGCGAAACCAACCCCGCTCTTGTCGCAACGATGCTTGAGGGCGGTGCCCGATGCGTGCTCCAGAAGCCGCTCGACCCCCAGCGTTTGCTGGAGGAAATCGGCGCCGTTGTTCCCGTCTCGCCACAGCATCGCCGCGTTTCATAACCACTGTCATAAATCTCCAGCCGGCTGTATACTCCTTCAGTCATTGTCACTTTCCTGTCGCAGATTGGTGTTCTATGGGGCCGGGTACTAAGGACGGGCGACACGCCATGACCATGGATTTGTTAGATCGCGAAACCAAGATCGACGTCGACCAGGGCCCGTCGATGGCGCGTCCTGCCGAGGGCGTCTTTGGCCGGATCGGCAGTCTCGAAACGCGGCTGGCCCGCAATTCCCGTGAAGTGGATGCGGCGCAGGCGCTCCGCTTCCGTGTCTTCGTCGAGGAAATGCACGCGCAACTGCCGGCCGATGCCATGCGCCGCAAGCGCGACATCGATAGCTTCGACGAGATCTGCGATCACCTGCTGGTAGTCGATACGGCGCTGGACGGCGATCCGGAAGACCAGATCGTCGGCACCTACCGGCTTCTGCGCCAGGAAGTGGCGATGGCGCATGGCGGCTTCTATTCCGCTTGCGAATTCGACATCGAGCCGCTGCTGGCCCGTCATCCGGACAAGCGCTTCATGGAGCTTGGCCGCTCCTGCGTGCTGCCCGAATATCGCACCAAGCGGACCGTCGAGCTGCTGTGGCAGGGCAACTGGGCCTATGCTCAGAAGCACAACATGCACGCCATGTTCGGCTGTGCCTCCTTCCCGGGCGTCCGCCCTGAAGAACATGCGCTGGCAATGTCGTTCCTTCATCACTCGGTGCGGGCGAAGGGCGAATGGGCCGTCTCCGCCAAGCCCGACCTGTTTCGCCAGATGGACCTGATGCCGGACGAGGCGGTCAGTCCGAAGCGGGCGCTTTCCGCCATGCCGCCGCTGATCAAGGGTTATCTGCGTCTCGGCGCTATGATCGGCGAAGGGGCGGTTGTCGACCAGGCCTTCAACACCACCGACGTGCTGATCGTGCTGCCGACCTCGGTCATTTCCGGCAGATACATCAACCACTTCGGCACTGCCGCCGGCCGCTTCCCGAGCTAGCCGACCACAGAAAACGCCCGCCGCATCCGCCGATGGTCCCGTCCGAGGTCAGCAGCCTCGGTTGGCCCGTCTCGACGGCTGTTCCCCCTGGAGCACCGGGCGCCTCCGCCCTTCGACGCTCACGATTGTCGTCAGCGCATGCCGGACATGCCGGCTCCAGCATGTTGTGGGCATCCGAGAAGTTTAGAGGCGCCGATATTGTCTTGTCGGGCGCACACTCGGTAGTGTCGCGGGTCATCCTGCGCAACAGACAACGGCCCGGACCCTCTTGGAACGCCTCACCTCAGAAGTCTTGAATACAGCCGAACTGATCTCGCCGGAAAGCCGCGCCTCGGCGACGCCGATGATGGAGCAGTATATCGAGATCAAGGCCAACAATCCGGACAGCCTGCTGTTCTACCGGATGGGCGATTTCTACGAGCTGTTTTTCGAGGACGCCGTGGAAGCGGCGCGGGCGCTCGGCATCACGCTCACCCGGCGCGGCCAGCACATGGGGCAGGACATCCAGATGTGCGGCGTGCCGATCCATGCGGCGGACGACTATCTGCAGAAGCTGATCTCGCTCGGCTTCCGCGTCGCCGTCTGCGAGCAGGTCGAGGATCCGGCCGAGGCACGCAAGCGCGGCTCGAAATCCGTCGTCAGGCGCGACGTCGTGCGGCTGGTGACGCCTGGCACCCTCACCGAAGACAAGCTCCTGTCGCCGTCGCAAGCCAACTACCTGATGGCGCTGGCGCGGATCAGGGGCACGGCCGACGTGCAGATGGCGCTCGCCTGGATCGACATCTCGACCGGCGTCTTCAGGCTTGCCGAGACGACGCCGCTGCGGCTGCTCGCCGACATCATGCGCATCGAGCCCAGCGAACTGATCGTGCCCGACACGGTCTTCCACGACCCGGACCTCAAGTCGACCTTCGACATCCTTGGCCGGGTGGCCGTGCCGCAGCCAGGCGTGCTGTTCGACAGCGCCACTGCCGAAACCCGGATCACCCGCTATTTCGGCGTCTCGACTCTCGACGGTTTCGGCACGTTTTCGCGCGCAGAGCTTGCCGCGGCGGCGGCCGCCGTCGCCTATGTCGAGAAGACCCAGATCGCCGAGCGCCCGCCGCTCAGCGCACCGGAACGCGAGAGCGGCGCCTCGACGCTGTTCATCGATCCGGCAACGCGGGCAAACCTTGAGCTGACGCGTACGCTGTCGGGTGATCGGGACGGGTCACTGCTGAAGGCCATCGACAGAACCGTCACCGGCAGCGGCGCCCGCCTGCTGGCCGAGCGGCTGATGTCGCCGCTCACAGATCCAGCCCCGATCAATCGGCGGCTCGACAGCGTCGCCTTCCTGATCGACGAGCCGTCCCTGTGCGGCGATCTGCGCGGTGCGTTGAAGCACGTGCCGGACATGCCGCGCGCCCTGTCTCGGCTGGCGCTCGATCGCGGCGGGCCGCGGGACCTCGACGCCATCCGTCAGGGCCTGTCAGCCGCACGGCGGATCGCCGAACTTCTGGGTTCCGCATTGCTGCCGGAAGAGCTTTCGGCTGCACTTGGCGACCTTGCCGCGCTGCCCGCCGCACTGGAGCAGCAACTGGCCGATACGCTGGCCGACGAAATGCCGCTCATGAAGCGCGACGGCGGTTTCGTTCGCGTTGGTGCGGATGGTGAACTCGACGAGGTGCGGGCGCTGCGCGACCAGTCGCGGCGGGTGATCGCCGGCCTGCAGCTGCAATATGCCGAGGAGACCGGCATCAAGTCGCTGAAGATCAAGCACAACAACGTGCTCGGCTACTTCATCGAGGTGACCGCCGGCAATGCCGGGCCGATGATCGACACGCCGGAGGCCAAGTCCCGCTTCATCCACCGGCAGACCATGGCCAACGCCATGCGCTTCACGACGACGGAGCTTGCCGATCTTGAAACTCGCATCGCCAACGCCGCCAATCAGGCGCTGACGATCGAACTTGCCGCCTTCGATACGATGACCAGTGCCGTTCTGCAGAAGGCTGAGGCGATAAAGGCCGGTGCACAGGCGCTTTCGGTCATCGACGTGGCCGCCGGACTGGGGCTCCTGGCGGAAGAGTGGAACTACTGCCGTCCCCAGGTTGACGCGTCCCGCCAGTTCCGCATAGAGGGCGGCCGCCATCCGGTCGTCGAACAGGCACTCCGGCGGCAGTCGGCAACCTCGTTCATCGCCAACGACTGCGACCTGTCGCCGAAGAGCGACGGCGGGTTCGGCGCGCTGTGGCTGCTGACCGGCCCCAACATGGGCGGCAAGTCGACCTTCCTGCGCCAGAACGCGCTGATTGCCATCCTGGCGCAGATGGGCTCCTTCGTGCCCGCCGAACTGGCGCAGATCGGGATCGTCGACCGGCTGTTCTCGCGCGTCGGCGCCTCGGACGATCTGGCCCGCGGCCGCTCCACCTTCATGGTCGAAATGGTCGAGACGGCGGCCATCCTCAACCAGGCGACGGACCGGTCGCTGGTCATCCTCGACGAGATTGGCCGCGGCACGGCCACCTTCGACGGACTGTCGATCGCCTGGGCTGCCGTCGAGCACCTGCACGAGGCAAACCGCTGCCGGGGCCTGTTTGCCACCCACTTCCACGAACTGACGGCGCTGTCGGAAAAGCTCGGCCGGCTGTCGAATGCGACGATGCGGGTCAAGGAGTGGGATGGCGACGTGATCTTCCTGCATGAAGTGGGGCCAGGTGCCGCCGATCGGTCCTACGGCATCCAGGTGGCGAAACTGGCCGGCTTGCCGGAGGCGGTGGTGGCACGCGCCCGCGACGTCCTGAACAAGCTGGAGGACGCCGACCGCAAGAACCCGGCCAGCCAGTTGATCGACGACCTTCCACTCTTCCAGGTGGCCGTGCGCCGCGAACAGGAGCGGCGTGGCCCATCGAAGGTCGAAGAGGCGCTGAAGGCGATCAACCCGGACGACATGACCCCGCGCGAGGCAATGGACGCGCTCTACGCGTTGAAAAGGCAGCTGGGGTGACGCCGAGCGACCCTTCTCCACGTCCGGGAGAAGGCGGAGCCCCTACCGCTCCGCAAGCGCCTTCCTCAGGAACGCCGCGATCTGGAAGAAGATCTGCTTGTGCAGCTCTTCGCGCGGGATATCGCCGCCGTCCGTGCAGATCGGGTCCTCCTCGCCGTAGCGCTTCAGGACCGCTGCGCCATCCGGGTTGCAGACGCCGAGGAAGGTAAAATGCACGGCACCCGGCACAGCGGCGTACTGGGCAGCCGCAATGGCCTTTGCCAGCGTCTGCGCGCGCACGCCCGGCATGATCGCGTCGCCGTCACCGAGGTTGATCAGCTTGACCGGTATCGCCATCGTCTTCAGGCTCTCCGGCTGGTAGGCCATGGCGAGGCCGGGATCAACCGCGACGACCGCCTTGAGGCGGGGGTCGGCGTAGGACCCTTCAAAGGCCTCGCGGTCGACCTTCGAGAAGTCGACACCTCCGTGCTGAAACCAGTTGCAGCCGGCATCCTTGCCGTCGGATCCGGCGCAGTACTCATCGAATGCGTCGAGCGAGGCCCGGGCTCCGGCCGACAGCATGACGCTGGTGCCGCCAAGCGAAAAGCCGATGGCGCCGATGCGATCCTGATCGACGAGACCCGACCACTGCGGGTCGCTCGTCAGCCGGTCGATGAGAGACGAAATGTCCTGCGGGCGTTCCCAGAGCTTGAAGCTCTCGACGGGGATGGAATCGCCGGATGTCGAATGCAGGTGGTTCGGCGCCGCGACAATGAAGCCGTGGCGGGCAAGTTCGGTCGACAACCAGCCGAGCGCTGAAGCATTGCCGCCGGATCCGTGGCTGAGGATCACCAGCGGGAATTTCTCGGCAACCGGCGTCGCGTTGCGGCGTGCCGGCACGCCCTGCCAAAGCGCGTCGGCTCCCAGCGTGTAGGCATCGCCGTCGGACTTGGCGGGATAGGTCAGGAGCACGGTTTCGCGCTCCGCGCGATGGGGTGGCTGGAGCGACAGCCACCGCGTACCGGCTTCGAATGCGGATGCGGGGAGGGGCGCGACGGTGGCCGAGGCGATGCAAAAGGGCAGTAGCAAGGGCATGAGAGGCAAGCAGAAGGAAGGCATGACGGGAGCTCCTGTCGGTTGGTGGCACCCGACAAAGTTCACGTCCCGCGCTGCGGATCGACCTTGAACATGTTAAAGGCCTCCTTGATCACGTCTAAGGCCAAACGAGGCGCCGTCTTGCTGTCCGTTCCCCTGCCATTCATTTCCGGTCTGGTCTTTGCGCTGACGCTCTACCGCACCCTGCGGGGTGTCGAGACGCCCGGTCCGCGCCGGTACTTCCTGGTTTTCCTGGCCGCCTACGCGCTGCAAGGCATGCTGGTCGGCCTGCGCTTCGGCTACGGAATCGAGACACTGGCGACCGTCCAGCCGGCGACAGCCTCGCTGATGCCGCCGCTCGCCTACCTTGCCTTTCGCTCCCTTGCCGCAGCGCCGGTCGCCATACCCGGGCGGCATCTCATCGGGCCAATCATGGTGGTGGCGGCCGTCATCGTCTTTCCGCCGCTTGTCGATCCGCTGCTGGTGCTGATGTTTGCCGTCTACGGGGTGCTCCTCTACCGCCTGACGGTCAGGGATCCGGAAGCGGTGGCCGAAGCGTCTCTCCACCGGGCGGTGCCCGCCTTACGCGCCGCGCGACTGACGGCGGGGCTGATGTTCTTTTTTGCCGCGACCGATACCATCGTCGCGCTGATGGCAACTACATATGGGCGCCAGACGGTTCCGCTTGCCGTCAGCCTGATGAACATCGCAGCCATCGCCGCGGTGCTGATCTATTATTTCCTGCCTGAGCCGAGCGCCGCGCCGGCACCCGCCGCGACGCGTGCCGCCGCTCTGCCGAATGCCGCCGATCGAGCGCTGCTCGTGAAGATCGAAGCAGCGTTGGATGCCGGTGAACTCTTCTGCGACGAGAACCTCAGCCTCGCCCGGCTGGCGCGCAAGGCAGGCCTGCCGGCACGCGACGTATCGGCGGTGATCAACCGGGTGACGGGCCTCAACGTCTCGCAATTCGTCAACGCCCGGCGGATCCGCGAGGCATGCCGGCTGCTGGCGGAGACCGACCGTGGCGTGACGGACATCATGTTTTCCGTAGGCTTCGCCACGAAATCCAACTTCAACCGCGAGTTTCGCCGCGTCGCCGGCACCAGTCCCTCGCAGTGGCGCCAGAGCCATCGGTCGGCATGATCGATAACGCATGAGAAACCAAGGCTCGCAAAACCTGATCTCTGATAGGGAGCCGGGCCGATCCGGAAACCGGATGGAAATCCGATGGCGGCAATGTTCGGATTCGGGCCGTCTTCGGCGAATTCCCTCATGCAAAAGTGCTGGGAACAGGGTATAGCGCCGGATGGCACCGGCAGGATGACATGGCAAGACAAGAAATCGACTTCTCCGAACTTCTGGATGCGGCGCAATTGCGCGAGGAATGCGAGGCCATCGTCGGCAACGGCTCCGGCAAGATCCTCGAGATACGGGCAGCGTTGCTTCCGGTTCTGCGCCGGGCCAGCAACGAAGGCCGCGAGAAGGCCCGGCTGCTGCTCGACAGGGACGGCAGCGGCCTCAATTGCGCCGAGCGGATTTCCTGGGTGCAGGACCTGCTGATCTGCGTCATCTACGAGACCGTAGCGAAGCACCTCTACCGAAGCGCCGCACCCTTCGTCACCGTGACGGCCGTCGGCGGCTACGGCCGCGGCACGCTTGCACCGGGTTCCGACATCGACCTGCTCTTCCTGCTGCCGTCGAAGAACACCGAGGAAATGCGCCGGGCCGTCGAGTTTCTGCTCTACGTGCTGTGGGACCTCGGCTTCAAGGTCGGCCACGCGACGCGCACCGTCGAAGAATGCATTGCCCTGTCGAAACAGGACATGACGATCCGCACCGCGATCCTCGAAACCCGCTACCTGTGCGGCGAGCAGGGTCTGGCAGACGAGTTGCAGAAGCGCTTTGACCAGGAGATCGTCAGCAGCAGCGGCCCGGACTTCATTGCCGCGAAGCTTGCCGAACGTGACCAGCGCCACCAGAAGGCCGGCGATACCCGCTATCTGGTCGAGCCGAACGTCAAGGAAGGCAAGGGCGGCCTGCGTGACATCCAGACGCTGTTCTGGATCACCAAGTATCACTACCGGGTGCGCGAGCCGGCCGAACTGGTCAAGCTCGGCGTGCTGTCGCGCCAGGAGTGGCGGCTGTTCCAGAAGGCCGAGGACTTTCTCTGGGCGGTGCGCTGCCAGATGCACTTCCTTACCGGCAAGGCCGAGGAGCGCCTGTCCTTCGACATCCAGCGCGAGATCGCCGAAAGCCTCGGCTATCGCAACCGGCAGACCTTGTCGGCGGTCGAGCGCTTCATGAAGCATTATTTCCTGGTGACCAAGGATGTCGGCGACCTCACCCGCATCCTCTGCGCCGCTCTGGAAGAAGAGCAGGCAAAGCCGGCGCCCGGCATCACCGGCGTCATCACCCGCTTCCGCCGCAGGGTCCGCAAAATTCCCGGCAGTGCGGATTTCGTCGAGGACCAGGGGCGCATTGCGCTGGCCGATCCCGAGGTCTTCAAGCGCGATCCAGCGGGCATCATCCGGCTCTTCCACGTCGCCGATCTGCACGGCCTCGAATACCATCCCGATGCGCTGAAGGCGATCGCCCGCAGCCTGCACCTGATCAACGATGCGTTGCGGGAGGATGCCGAGGCCAACCGGGTGTTCCTCTCCATCCTCACCTCGCGGCTTGAGCCGGCGCTGACGCTGCGGCGCATGAACGAGGCGGGCGTGCTCGGCCGGTTCATTCCGGAATTCGGCAAGATCGTCGCGATGATGCAGTTCAGCATGTATCACCACTACACCGTCGACGAGCACCTGATCCGCGCCATCGAAGGGCTGTCGCATATCGACAAGGGCCTGTTCGCCGATGAGCATCCGCTCGCCAACAAGCTGATGCCGCATATCGAGGAGCGCGAGGCGCTGTATGTCGCCGTGCTGCTGCACGATGTCGCAAAGGGTCGGCAGGAAGACCACTCCGTTGCCGGTGCCCGCGTCGCACGCAAGCTCTGCCCGCGGTTTGGCCTGAAGCCGAAGCAGACGGAACTCGTCGCCTGGCTGATCGAGCAGCATCTGGCCATGTCGATGGTTGCCCAGACACGCGACCTGCACGACCGCAAGACGATCACCGACTTCGCCGAGATCGTCCAGTCGCTCGACCGGCTGAAGATGCTGCTGATCCTGACGATCTGCGACATCCGGGCCGTCGGCCCTGGGGTCTGGAACGGCTGGAAGGGACAGCTGCTGCGGACGCTCTACTACGAGACGGAACTGCTGCTGTCGGGTGGTTTTTCCGAAGTGTCGCGCAAGGAGCGCGCCCGGGACGCCGAGGAAGCGCTTGCCCATGCGTTGTCCGGCTGGAGCGCGGAGGATGCCAAAACCTATTCCCAGCTGCACTATCAGCCCTACCTGCTGGCCGTGGCGCTTGACGACCAGGTCCGGCATGCGCAGTTCATCCGTCAGTCGGACAGTGCCGGCCATCCTCTGTCGACAATGGTGCGGACCGACAGTTTCCGCGCCATCACCGAGATCACCGTTCTCGCACCCGACCATCCGCGGCTGCTGTCGATCATCGCCGGCGCATGTGCTGCTGCCGGTGCCAACATCGCCGACGCGCAGATCTACACCACCTCCGACGGCCGGGCGCTGGACACGATCCTGATCAACCGCGAGTTCCAGGACGACGAGGACGAGCTGCGGCGGGCAGCGAACGTTGGTCGGATGATCGAGGACGTGCTGTCGGGCAAGAAGCGGCTGCCGGAAGTCATTGCCACACGCGCCAAGTCAAAGAAGCGCAACAAGACCTTTACCGTCCACCCGTCGGTGACGATCTCCAACACGCTCTCCAACAAGTTCACGGTGATCGAGGTCGAGGGGCTGGATCGCACCGGCCTGCTCGCCGATATGACCGTAGTTCTGGCTGACCTGTCGCTCGACATCCACTCGGCGCGCATCACCACCTTCGGCGAAAAGGTCATTGATACCTTCTACGTCACCGATCTTGTCGGTCAGAAGGTGACCAACGAGAACCGCCAGGGCACGATCGTCCAGCGCCTGCGGCAGGTGTTGTCGGAGCAGGAGGATGAGCTGCGCCGCGGCATGCCGTCCGGCATCATCGCGCCCGATCCGGCAGCCGTCGCCCGTGACAACGGGCCGCGCAAATCCAGGGCAGACGCATGAGCCTCGTCAAGAAATTCGCAACCGTTGGCGGCGCGACGCTCGGCAGCCGGCTGTTCGGCTTTGCCCGCGAGACGCTGATGGCCGCCGCCCTCGGCACCGGCCCGATGGCCGACGTCTTCTATGCCGCCTTCCGCTTCCCCAATCTCTTCCGTCGGCTATTTGCCGAGGGTGCCTTCAACGCCGCCTTCGTGCCGCTGTTTTCCAAGGAGATCGAGGCGAACGGGGTCGACGGCGCCAAGCGCTTTTCGGAGGAAGTGTTCGGCGTCCTGTTTTCGGCGCTGCTGGTGATTACCATCGCGATGGAGCTGGCGATGCCGCTCCTGGTGCGCTTCATCATCGCGCCGGGCTTCGCCGACGATCCGGAAAAGACCGCGCTCACCATCCGCCTGGCTGCGATCATGTTCCCGTATCTCATGTGCATGTCGCTGACGGCCATGATGAGCGGTATGCTGAACTCGCTGCATCATTTCTTCGCGGCGGCGGTGGCACCGATCTTCCTCAACCTGGTGATGATCGGCGTGCTGTTCTACGCCCTCTGGAACGGAGCCGATCCGCTCACCACCGCCTGGTACCTGTCCTGGGGCGTGCTGGTGGCGGGCGTCCTGCAGCTGGCCGTGGTCTATATCGGCGTGCGCCACGCCGGCATCAGCATCGGTTTTCGCATGCCGCGCATGACGCCCAACGTCAAACGCCTGCTGATCCTGGCAGTGCCGGCGGCGGTGACCGGCGGCATCACCCAGATCAATCAGATCATCGGCCAGGCCATCGCATCGGGCAAGGAAGGCGCAATTGCCGCGCTGCAATATGCCGACCGTATCTACCAGCTGCCGCTTGGCGTGGTCGGTGTGGCCGTCAGCGTGGTGCTGCTGCCGGAACTGGCGCGAGCGCTCAAATCCGGCCACATGAAGGAAGCGGCGGGCATCCAGAACCGGTCGCTGGAATTCGTGCTGTTCCTGACGCTGCCGGCCGCCGGCGGGCTCTGGGTGCTTTCGGACGCCATCATTCGCGTGCTTTACGAGCGCGGCGCCTTTTCGGCGGAGAATACGGCGGTCGTTGCCTCGATCCTTGCCATCTACGGGCTCGGACTGCCGGGCTTCGTGATGATCAAGGCGCTGCAGCCGGGCTTCTACGCCCGCGAGGATACCCGCACGCCGATGCGGTTCACCATAGTCTCTGTGATCGTCAATTCGGCGCTGGCCATCAGCCTCTTCCCACTGATCGCCGAGCGCGGCATTGCCACGGCGGAGGCAACGGCCGGCTGGATCAACACCGTGCTGCTGTTTGCGACGCTGGTGCGGCGCGGCCATCTCGAATGGGAGTGGGCGCTGGCGCGTCGCACGCTGATGCTGCTCGTATCGACGGCGATCATGTGTGCCGCTCTGACCTATGCGCTCGGTCACGCCAGTCCGTATCTGTCGCCCGGAACAGGGCTGCTGGAGCAGGTGGCGGCGCTGCTCGTCCTGATCGGGATCGCCATGATCGTCTATTTCGGCTGCGCCTTCCTGATCGGTGGTGCCGATCTCGGGATGATCCGCCGCAACCTGAAGCGCAGGCGCAAGCCTGGCGCCTGAGGCGTCCGCGCCGGTCTCTGTTCTAGCAGTAGACCCAGCGGCGCTTCGGCCCGACATCCACATGGATGATGCCGTTGCAGTAGCGGCCGATGCCGCCGATCCCGGGCGCGGTGCTGGCCGCCGCGACGACGGTGCGGTCGGAAACGCCGGGCACGCGGATGTCTGCCGCCAGGCAGTTGCTGTGCTGCGAGGTTCCGGAGCGCGGCCGATGGCCGGAGGTGACGATCGGCTTGCGGCCGGTCTTGCCGGCGATATGCGCCAGGATCGCTTCCAGCTTTTCGGGGAAGCAGCCCGTGCGGACGCTGACGCGCTGGACGGTATAGGCGGCACTGTAGTCGTGCTTGAACAGGTTGCCGCGCCGTTTTTTCGTTGTGTTGGTGTCGTCCGCCAGGGCCGACGAGCAGGCCATCAGGGTGGCCAATGCGACGCAAAACAGGGTGCGCATTAGATCTCCGTCAATTGTGAAAATCCGTCGGGTAAGCCCGAATGGAACTGACGGAGCATTTCGTTCCAGAAAGTGACGCCAATAAGGACGAAATTGCTCAAACTAGCGATAAATGCGGCCTTTATCGTTAATTAGCATTAACTTTTGCCATGATCGTGGATATTACGGCGGGGGCCAGGGCACGAGAGCCTGCGGCAGGCAAGGCCTCGGCGGCGCGGGACGGGAGGTTCGGGCGCAATGGCCGGTTGAAAACCGGCGAGGCCTAGCGAAATTGGCGGCGGTCCTATTGTTTTCCGATCAGGATTCGCATTTCTACTTTGCGCATACCCATAACAATCCGGGGAAAAGGAGAACCCAATGGCCTTCATCAAACACAAACTGGCGACCACGGTGCTGGTCGGTTCGCTGTTGTTCGGCGCCGGCAACGCATTTGCCGAAGTCGTCCTGCATCGCGGCAACAGCGGCGAGCCGAAGTCGCTCGACTACGCGCACATCTCGATCAACATCGAAGGCTTCGTCATCTACGACCTGTTCGAAGGCCTGACCATCCACGGTCCCGACGGCAAGATCCTGCCCGGCGCCGCGGAAAGCTGGACGGTTTCCGATGACGGCACCGTCTACTCGTTCAAGATCCGCGACGACGCCAAGTGGTCCGACGGTTCGCCGGTCAAGGCCAGCGACTTCCAGTTCGCCATGCGCCGCATCGAAGATCCGAAGACGGCCGGCGAATACGCCAATCTCCTCTACCCGATCAAGAATGCCGAGAAGGTCAACAAGGGCGAACTGCCGCTCGACCAGTTGGGCGTCAAGGCAACCGGCGACAAGACGCTCGAGATCACCCTGGAGCGCCCGACCCCGTACTTCCTGCAGCTGCTGGCGCACTACACCGCGCTGCCGATCAGCCAGGCCAACTACGAGAAGTTCGGCGAGCAGTTCGTCAAGCCTGGCAACATGGTGTCGAACGGTGCCTTCAAGCTGCAGGCGCATGTGCCGAACGACAGCCTGACCGCCGTCAAGAACGAGAACTACTGGGACGCCCAGAACGTCAAGATCGACAAGGTCGTCTTCTACCCGATCGAGGACGACGCAGCGGCTGTCCGTCGCTTCGAGGCCGGCGAATTGGATGTCACCTACAACTTTTCAGCCGACCAGCTGAAGCGCCTCAAGGAAAAATACGCCGAGCAGGTGCGTGTCAGCCCGGCGCTTGCCACCTACTACTACGCCTTCGACATGCGGCAGCCGCCGTATGACGACGTGCGCGTCCGCCAGGCCCTGTCGATGGCCGTCGACCGCGACTTCCTCTCGCAGGAAATCTACTCCGGCGCCCAGCTGCCGGCCTATGCTTTCGTGCCGCCGGGCATGGAAGGCTATGAGAAGCCGGCAATGACCACATTCGCCGACATGTCGCAGATCGATCGCGAAGACGAAGCCGTCAAGCTGATCAAGGAAGCCGGCTACGGCGAGGGCGGCAAGCCGCTCAACATCGAGATCCGCTACAACACCAACACCAACCACGAACGCGTCGCAACCGCGATCGCCGACATGTGGAAGACGGCACTGGGTGCCAACGTCTCGCTGGTCAACCTCGATGTTGCTTCGCACTACTCGTACCTGAAGGAAGGCGGCAAGTTCAACGTCGCCCGCGCCGGCTGGTCTGCCGACTATGCCGACCCGGAGAACTTCCTGGCTCTGGCGCTGAGCGACAACAAGGCGTTCAACTACAGCCACTACAACAACCCGGATTACGACAAGCTGGTGAAGGCTTCGTACGAAGAGATGGACGTGGCCAAGCGCATGGAGATCATGCACCAGGCCGAGGAAATCCTGATGAAGGAACAGCCGGTGGCGCCGCTGATGGTGTCGGCCGACCTGTGGCTGGTGTCGAAGAAGGTCAAGGGCTGGCAGGATAACGCCGTCAACGAGCACCTTTCGAAGTTCCTCAGCGTTTCCGAATAACCGAGAACAGGAGACGGACGCGCGGCGGGAGAAGGTATTCCGTCGCGCGTTCGTTATCAGGGCATGTTGAACTTCATCTTCCGGCGGCTGATGAGCGCCATTCCGACGTTGTTCGTCGTCATCACCATTTCTTTCTTCCTGATGCGCGTCGCACCGGGCGGTCCTTTCGATCTTGAAAGACCGTTGCCGCCGCAGACGATGGAGCTGCTGGCCAAGACCTACCAGTTCGATCAGCCGCTTTGGAAGCAGTACATCACCTATATCGGCAACGCCCTTCGCGGCGATTTCGGACCGAGCTTCATCTACAAGGACAACACGGTTGCCGAGCTGATCGCCCAGGCGCTGCCCTATTCGATCCAGGTAGGGTCGATAGCCCTCGGGCTGGCTCTGGTCGGTGGTGTCATTCTCGGCACCATCGCGGCCCTGCGTCAGAATGGCGCGATCGATTTCGCGTTGATGACCTTCGCCACCATCGGCATGACGATCCCCAATTTCGTCATGGGACCGGTGCTGACGCTGATCTTCGCGCTCATCCTCGCCTGGCTGCCGGCCGGCGGCTGGGGCAACGGTTCACCCTATTATCTCGTGCTGCCGATCACCGTCCTGGCACTGCCGCAGCTGGCCGTCTTCGCCCGCCTGACGCGCGGCTCGATGATCGAGGCGCTGCACACCGACCATATCCGCACCGTTCGCGCCTATGGCTTGCCGTCGCGCGTCGTGGTGTTCACCCATGCACTGCGTGGCGCCATGCTGCCTGTCGTCTCCTACCTGGCGCCGGCTGCCGCCGCGCTGCTGACAGGTTCGGCCGTCGTCGAAAGCATCTTCACCATTCCCGGCGTTGGACGTTTCTTCGTCCTCGGCGCGCTCAACCGCGACTACCCGCTCGTCATGGCGACGGTCGTGCTGGTCGCCGTGTTCGTCATCGTTTTCAACCTGCTCGTCGACATCGCCTATGGCCTGCTCGACCCGAGGGTCCGCCATGACTGAGACCACCACCGAAGCCGTCGACGTGCCGAAGGCCGTCGTCGGACGCAGCCTTGGCCAGCTCGCCTGGCGGCGCTTCCGCCGCAACAGGGCCGCCATGGGCGGCTGTCTGATGCTGATCCTGATCGCCCTGTTCTCGTTTGCCGGGCCGTTCTTTTCGCCGCATGCCTACGACCAGGTCTTCTCCTCCTACGTCTCCGTGCCGCCAAGCCTGACGCCGCGGCCCGATCCGGAAACGCTGGAAGACGTGGCTGGAGCCGCCGCCAAGCGTGCGCGGCTCACCCTCGACAGCTTCGTTGTCGAAGACGGCACGTTCACAGCCCGGATCAGTTCCCCCCGGCCGATCGACGAGCGCACGGTGCGCTATTTCGACCGCGTCAACGAGTTCCGCAACACGGCGGTCAAGGAGACCGCGCCCGACCAGCTTTCGATGGTGCTGACCGGTAATGTCGCGCAGGAATATTTCCCCTTCGGCACCGACAGCAACGGTCGCGACCTGCTGGTGCGGGTGATGCTCGGCGGCCAGATCTCGATAGCGGTGGGCATCGCTGCATCGCTCGTCTCGCTCGGCATCGGCGTCATCTACGGCGCCACCTCCGGCTATCTCGGCGGGCGTGTCGACAACGTCATGATGCGCATCGTCGAGATCCTCTATTCGCTTCCCTTCGTCTTCCTCGTCGTCGTCATGGTGGTGTTCTTCGGCCGCTCCATCGTGCTGATCTTCGTCGTCATCGGGGCGGTGCAATGGCTGGAAATGGCCCGTATCGTGCGCGGTCAGACGCTTTCGCTCAAGCGGCGGGAATTCGTCGGTGCCGCCCAGGCGCTCGGCATGAGCGACTGGCAGATCATCCGCCGCCACATCATCCCCAACACCATCGGCCCGGTCATCGTCTTCGTCACGGTCGTCGTCCCGCATGTCATCCTGACGGAAAGCTTCCTCTCCTTCCTCGGCCTCGGCGTCCAGGCGCCGCTTGCCAGCTGGGGATCGCTGATTTCCGAAGGTGCCGCCAACATGCAGAACGCGCCCTGGCTGCTGATCTTCCCGGCCATCTTCTTCGTCGCCACGCTGTTCTCGCTGAACTTTGTCGGCGACGGCCTGCGCGACGCGCTTGATCCCAAGGATCGCTGAGCATGGATACCATTGACACCAACCCGACCGTTCTTTCGGTCAGCAACCTGAAGGTCGACTTCACCACGCCCGACGGCGAGGTGAATGCGGTGAAGGGCACCAGCTTTTCCGTGAGGAAGGGTGAAACACTTGCCATCGTCGGCGAAAGCGGGTCCGGCAAGAGCCAGACGATGATGGCGATCATGGGCCTGCTCGCCTCCAACGGCCGTGTTTCGGGTTCGGCCCGCTACGGCGAGACGGAACTGGTCGGCGCCAGCATCGGCAAGCTGAACACGGTGCGCGGCTCGAAGATCACCATGATCTTCCAGGAGCCGATGACCTCGCTCGATCCGCTCTACACGATCGGCAAGCAGATCGCCGAACCGCTGATCTACCATCGGGGCCTGGGCAAGTCGGCCGCTCGCGCCCGGGTCCTCGAGCTGTTGAAGCTCGTCGGCATTCCCGAGCCGGAACGGCGCATCGACAGCTATCCGCACGAGATGTCGGGCGGCCAGCGCCAGCGCGTGATGATCGCCATGGCGCTTGCCAACGAGCCGGATCTGCTGATCGCCGACGAGCCGACGACGGCGCTCGACGTGACGATCCAGGCGCAGATCCTCGACCTGCTCGCCGACCTGCAGAAGCGGTTCGGCATGGCGATCATCCTGATCACCCACGATCTCGGCGTCGTGAAGCACGTCGCCGACCGGGTCGCCGTCATGCGCCGCGGCGAGATCGTCGAGCAGGGAAGCCGCGACGACATCTTCGAGCGCCCGCAGGCAGACTACACGAAGATGCTGCTGGCCGCCGAACCGAGCGGCACCAAGGCGCCGCCGGCGGCCGATGCGCCGGTGATCCTTGAGGGCCGCAACGTGGTCGTCGACTTCGACATCGGCTCTGGGATCCTGTTCAAGAGCAAGAAGACCTTCCGCGCCGTCGATAGCGTCAACGTCACGCTGCGGCGCGGCCAGACCATCGGCATTGTCGGCGAGTCCGGTTCGGGCAAGTCCACCCTCGGGCGGGCGCTGCTCCGGCTCCTCGAATCGGACGGTCGCTACCGGTTCGACACCAGCGACATCTCGCTTCTCGACCGCCGGGCGATGCGCCCGTACCGCAAGCAGATGCAGCTCGTCTTCCAGGACCCATACGGTTCGCTGTCGCCACGCCAGACGGTCGGCGAGATCATCACCGAGGGCCTTTTCGTCCACGAGCCGGAATTGTCGAAGGCAGAGCGCGATCGCCGGGCGATCGCGGCCCTCGAAGAGGTCGGACTAGACCCTCAGGCACGCAACCGCTATCCGCACGAGTTCTCCGGCGGCCAGCGCCAGCGAATCGCCATTGCCCGGTCGATGATCCTGAAGCCGAAGGTCGTCATTCTCGATGAACCGACCTCGGCGCTCGATCGCTCCGTCCAGCGCCAGGTGATCGAGCTGCTGCGTGATTTGCAGCTGAAGCACGGCCTGTCCTACGTCTTCATCAGCCACGATCTGTCCGTCATCCGGGCGATTTCCGATCATGTCGTGGTGATGAAGAACGGTCGCATCGTCGAGGAAGGTCCGACGGAAGAGATCTTCGAGGATCCTGCCCAGGATTACACGAAGGCCCTGATTGCTGCCGCCTTCACCCATTGATCGCCTTCATGTTACGCCCGGTTCCACCGGGCGTGACTGTTTTCGGAGAACCGCCGCATGCCGAGCCTGTTCCTCGTCACGCTTGTCGTCGACGACTACGACCGCGCCAAGGCGTTCTATTGCGACGTCCTGGGCTTCGACTGTGTTGTCGACCAGCGGCTCGACGATGCGGGCAAACGCTGGCTGGTGGTGAAGCCCCGGGGAGGAGAGGGCGCCGGCCTTCTGCTCGCGCGTGCCGATGGCGCGGTCGAGGATGTCGCCATCGGCAACCAGACCGCAGGCCGCGTCGGTTTCTTCCTCAGCACCGACAACTTTGCCCGTGACCATGCCGCCTTCACGGCAAATGGCGTCACGTTCATCGAGGAGCCTCGCCACGAGCCCTACGGCACAGTCGCGGTCTTTTCCGACCTCTATGGCAACCTTTGGGACCTGATCGAGCATCGTGGCGAAACTGCCTCTTGATCGCAGGCCATCCGCTGTGCTTCAAGCGCGCCGTTAGTACCATGGCCCTCAGGGGCGGAACGCGGAAAGACCTTCACCCTTTCCGATGATCCGTTTCCGAAAGCCTGTGGCCCTCCACCAGCCTATCGAGGACGATATGAACAGCTTCAAGCCGCTTGTTTTCTCCGGCGTTCAGCCAACCGGCAACCTGCATCTCGGCAATTATCTCGGCGCCATCCGCAAGTTCGTGGCGCTGCAGGAGAACAACGACTGCATCTACTGCGTCGTCGACCTGCATGCCATCACCGCCCAGCTCGTGCATCAGGACCTGCGCGGCCAGATCCGCTCAATCGCTGCCGCCTTCATCGCGTCGGGTATCGACCCCGTGAAGCATATCGTCTTCAACCAGTCGGCCGTTCCGCAGCATGCGGAACTGGCCTGGGTGTTCAACTGCGTCGCCCGCATCGGCTGGATGAACCGCATGACGCAGTTCAAGGACAAGGCCGGCAAGGACCGCGAGAACGCCTCGCTCGGCCTGCTCGCCTATCCAAGCCTGATGGCCGCCGACATCCTCGTCTACCGTGCCACCCATGTGCCGGTTGGCGATGACCAGAAGCAGCATCTGGAGCTTGCCCGCGACATTGCCCAGAAGTTCAACATCGACTTCCAGGAGAAGATCCGCGCCAACGGCAAGGGTGTCGACATGGTCGTCGGCGAAGAGCCGATCCACGGCTTCTTCCCGCTGGTCGAGCCGCTGATCGATGGTCCGGCGCCGCGCGTCATGTCCTTGCGCGACGGCACCAAGAAGATGTCGAAGTCCGATCCGTCGGACCTGTCGCGTATCAACCTGATGGACGATGCCGACGAGATCCTGAAGAAGATCCGCAAGGCGAAGACCGATCCGGAAGGCTTGCCGTCGGAACTGGAGGGCCTGAAGGGCCGGCCGGAAGCCGACAACCTGATCGGCATCTATGCAGCGCTCTCGGATCGCACCAAGGAAGACGTTCTGAAGGAGTTCGGCGGCCAGCAGTTCTCGGTGTTCAAGCCGGCGCTTGCCGATCTCGCCGTCCACGTGCTGGCACCGATCACCACCGAAATGCGCCGGCTGATGGACGATACCAGCCACATCGACGCCATCCTGCGCGACGGCGGGGAGCGGGCAGGCGCGCGGGCGCAGGCGGTGATGGACGACGTTTTCGACATCATCGGCTTCCTGCGCTAGTCGCTGACCACCAGCCGGAAGTCGATGATCGGTGACTGCCGTAAAATTCTATGCCCGTCGCAGTCTCTGCGGCGGGTTTTCATTTTCGCCGGTTCGTATAATTTCGCCATCACGACTGCTTCGGTCGTGAACGTGGACGGGAATGAGAGGCGAGCATGGTTTCGACAAGACTTTCCAGGCTCGAAGGACACCGGCGCAAGTTCATGGCCGTCATCGACGGCACGCCGGAGTGCGAAAAGGCCATTCATTATGCCGGCCGCCGGGCACAGAACACCAATGGCGGCCTGGTCCTGCTGTTCGTCATCCCGGAAGGCGATTTTCAGCAGTGGCTGGGCGTCGAGCAGATCATGCGCGCCGAAGCCCGCGAGGAAGCCGAGGCGGTGATGGCCAA
The DNA here is from genome assembly GCF_059415005.1 of Rhizobium sp. SAFR-030. Lineage (NCBI taxonomy): Bacteria > Pseudomonadati > Pseudomonadota > Alphaproteobacteria > Hyphomicrobiales > Rhizobiaceae > Rhizobium > Rhizobium sp. SAFR-030. The sequence goes on from NZ_JBPFDO010000005.1 coordinate 338,826, forward strand.
GGCGGCGCAGAAGGTTCGCGAGACGATCGGCATCGATCCGGAAGTGGTGATCCGCGAAGGCGTCCCCTCCGAGCAGATCAACGCCGCAATCGAGGAGGACCGCGATATCGCAATCCTCGTGCTTGCCGCCGGATCCTCGGCCAAGGAAGGCCCCGGACCTTTGGTCGCCTCGCTTGCCGCGCGCAGCACCGCGTTCCCGATCCCGGTGACCGTCCTGCCCGACACGCTGAGCGACGATGAAATCGATGCGCTCTGCTGACAGGGTCTTGACCCTCCTGTGTCAAAGGCGCACTTGAAAGAAAACCTGATACGGACTATCTTCTTTGGAAGAATTCTAAACTGGCGCCGTCTTGGCTGCCGAGGAGCACCGTGATGTTCATCCAGACCGAATCCACCCCCAATCCGGCAACGCTGAAGTTCCTGCCCGGCAAGGTCGTGATGGAAAAGGGAACGGCGGATTTCCGCAATGCCGACGACGCGGAAGCTTCGCCGCTTGCCGCCCGCCTGTTCGATATCCCCGGCGTGACGGCCGTCTATTTCGGCTACGATTTCGTCACGGTGACCAAGGAAGCCCAGGAATGGCAGCACCTGAAGCCGGCCATCCTCGGCTCGATCATGGAGCACTTCATGTCCGGCCAGCCGGTCATGGGCGGTTCTGCCAGCATGGCGGAAGCCACGGATGAGGAAGGCGAGTTCTTCGCCACCGGCGACGAGACCATCGTCGCGACCATCAAGGAGCTCCTGGAGACGCGCGTTCGCCCGGCGGTTGCCCAGGACGGCGGCGATATCACCTTCAAGGGTTTTCGCGACGGCACCGTCTATCTCAACATGAAGGGCGCCTGCTCCGGCTGCCCGTCCTCGACCGCGACACTGAAGCACGGCGTGCAGAACCTGCTCAAGCACTTCGTTCCGGAAGTCCAGGCCGTCGAAGCTCTCTGATCGCCGATGAAGCTTCTCGCCATCGATACGGCCGGGGTGGATTGTTCCGCCGCGGTCTATGACGCCGACCGATCGGAAGTCCTGTCGCAGGCAACGGAGCGGATCGGCAAGAGTCACGCCGAACGGTTGATGGCGATGATCGACGAGGTGCTGGCACAGGCCCGCCTCGACATGCAGGATATCAATCGGATCGCCGTGACCATCGGACCTGGATCCTTCACCGGCATCCGGGTCGGCGTTGCCGCCGCCCGCGGGCTTGCGCTGGCGCTCGGGGTCGAGGCCGTCGGCGTGACGACGCTGGAGGCGATGGCGAGGACATTTCTTGCCGAAGTGCGGACTGGATCGACACCCGTCATCGCCGCCATGGATGCCAAGCGCGACGAGATCTATGTTCAGGCCTTCTCGGCCGACGGGCGGCCGCTTGGAGATCCGGCGATCGTCTCGCTCGACAGCCTTAAATCCACGGCGGACCGTCTTGGCGCGAGGGTCGTCGGCAGCGCTGCGGCACTGCTGGAAGGCGAGCCGGGATCTACGGAGCCGGACCGCTTCGACATCGCGATGGTTGCCCGCATCGGAGCCGCGGCGGGTGCCGGCGCGGCGCGTCCGAAACCGCTTTACCTGCGCGGTCCGGATGCTAAACCCCAGGACGGATTTGCTCTTGCCCGTGCCTGACGATTCGCAATGTTCGACGACTATCTGACCTGGAAACCCTTCTTCGATATCGCTCCCATGCTGCTCGACGATTGCCGCGCGGTCTCGGATCTGCACGGCCAGCGCTTCGCCCGGCAGTGGGGCGACGGCGAGATAGCCAGTCTCTTGATGCAGCCGGGCGTCTTCGGCTTCTGCGCCTTCCAGACCAATGCCTTCTTCAGTCGGCCGCTGGGCGGCTTCGCTCTCTCCCGTGAAGCGGCCGGTGAGGCAGAAATACTGACGATAGGTGTGGCCGAAAAGGTCGGCCGCAGCGGCCTCGGCTGGCGCCTGATGCAGGCCGCCCTGCGCGAGGCCACGGTGCGCGGCGTCGAGACGATGTTCCTCGAGGTCGAGGAGAACAATGTTGCTGCCGTCGGGCTTTACCGGCGGCTGGGCTTCGAGCAGGTTGCCCGTCGACCGGCCTACTATGCGGCGGCCGATGGCACGCGGTCCGCGGCGCTTGTCATGCGGCGCGATCTTCGTTAGTCCGTTCGGATGAGCGACCGAGAATGCAAGGCCGGTACGATATGACGGACCTTTCAAAATCCCTTGAGGAGCTGTGTGCGGAACGCGGCATGCGGATGACCGAGCAGCGCCGGGTCATCGCCCGCATCCTGCAGGACAGCGACGATCATCCGGACGTCGAAGAGCTGTACCGCCGCTCCACCCGGATCGATTCGCGCATCTCGATTTCCACTGTCTACCGGACGGTAAAACTGTTCGAGGATGCCGGCATCATCGAGAAGCACGATTTTCGCGACGGCCGTTCCCGCTACGAGACCGTGCCGGAAGAGCATCACGACCACATGATCGATGTGAAGACCGGCGCGGTGGTGGAATTCCGATCGGCTGAAATCGAGGCGCTGCAGGAGCGCATCGCCCGCGAGCATGGCTTTCGTCTCGTCGGTCACCGCCTGGAGCTTTACGGTATTCCGCTGGACAAGGACGACACGTGATCAACTGGCTGCGGATCGGCCTCATCGTCATCATCCTCTCGGTGGTGACGCTTGTCCTTCTGCCGTTCCAGCTGCTGGCCCTGCGCTTCGACTGGCGGCTGCGCCGTCGTCTGCCGCGCTGGTGGCACCGCATCGCCTGCTACATGCTCGGCATCCGGATCCGCACACACGGACGGATCGAGGCCCGCAGGCCGCTGATGCTGGCGGCGAACCACGCCTCCTGGAAGGATATCCTCGTGCTCGGCGCAGTCGCCGACGTCGCCTTCATCGCCAAGGCGGAAGTGGCCGGCTGGCCGGTCTTTGGGCTGCTCGCAAAATGGCAGAAGTCGGTGTTCGTCGTTCGTGAGCAGAAGCGCCGCACCGGCGATCAGGTCAACGAGATCGCCGACCGGCTTGCCGGCGGCGAGATCATCGTCCTGTTTCCGGAAGGCACCACCTCCGACGGCAACCGTCTTCTCGACGTCAAGTCGTCGCTGTTCGGCGCTGCCGCCGCAGCTGTCGCCTCGGCGCCGGACGGCGTCGTCTACGTCCAGCCGGTGTCGATCGCCTATACCGGCATCTACGGCATGCCGATGGGTCGCTACCATCGACCGATCGCCGCCTGGCCGGGCGATGTCGAACTGGTGCCGCATCTTCTCGGCGTCCTGAAGGCGCAGGCGATCGATGTCGACGTCGATTTCGGCGAGGTGGTCGAGTTTCGCGCCGAGACCAATCGCAAGGTTGCCGGAGCAACCGTGGTTAGCCGCCTGCGGGCGCAATTGCAGCGCCGGCTTTACCGGCGAGCCGGCTGAAACATCCTTCTAATCTGGGCGATCTTGCAGTAAAGAAGCCACCATGACCGAACAGACCGCCACGCTTCCTGCCGCTGCCCAAACCGGCGGTGACATCGCCAACACGCGCAAGGTGTTCATCAAGACCTACGGGTGCCAGATGAACGTTTACGACTCGGTGCGCATGGGCGATGCGCTGGCGAGCGAAGGCTATGTGACCACCGACGCCATGGAAGAGGCGGACCTCGTTCTCCTCAACACCTGCCACATCCGCGAGAAGGCGGCCGAGAAAGTCTATTCGGCTCTCGGGCGCCTGCGCGAGATGAAGAAGGAGCGCCGGGCGAACGGCGGCGAACTGATGATCGGTGTTGCCGGCTGTGTCGCGCAGGCGGAAGGCGAGGAGATCCTGCGGCGTGCGCCTGCGGTCGACGTGGTCATCGGGCCGCAGACCTATCATCGCCTGCCGCAGGCACTCCGGCGGGCGCGCTCCGGCGAGCGGGTGATCGAGACCGATTATGCGGTCGAAGACAAGTTCGAGCACCTGCCGAAGACCGACAAGGCGCAGATCCGGGCGCGTGGCGTGACGGCATTCCTCACCGTCCAGGAAGGCTGCGACAAGTTCTGCACCTTCTGCGTCGTCCCCTATACGCGCGGTTCGGAAGTCTCGCGGCCGCTGTCGCAGATCGTCGACGAAGCGCAGCGGCTGGTTGATGCCGGAGTGCGCGAGATCACCCTGCTCGGGCAGAACGTCAATGCCTGGCACGGCGCGGGGCCGAACGGCGAAAGCTGGGGGCTCGGCGACCTTCTTTACCGGCTGGCGGAAATCCAAGGCCTCGCGCGGCTGCGCTACACCACCAGCCACCCGCGCGACATGGACGACCGGCTGATCGAGGCGCACCGCGACCTGCGTGCCCTGATGCCGTACCTGCACCTGCCGGTCCAGGCGGGCTCCGACCGCATTCTGAAGGCGATGAACCGGCGGCATACCGGCGAGGAATATCTGCGGCTGATCGAGCGGATCCGCTCCGCCCGTCCCGACATCGCACTCTCGGGCGATTTCATCGTCGGTTTTCCCGGCGAGACGGATGCCGATTTCGAGGACACGCTGCGGCTGGTGGAGACGGTCCGCTACGCCCAGGCCTTCTCGTTCAAATATTCGACGCGCCCCGGAACTCCCGGCGCCGACCTCGGTTCGCAGGTCGCGGACGCGGTCAAGGCAGAGCGGCTGGAGCGGTTGCAGGCGTTGTTGCTGAGGCAGCAGCACGAGTTTGCCGAGGCCTGCGTCGGCCGGACCCTCGACATCCTGCTGGAGAAGCCCGGCCGGATGCCGGGGCAGTTGATCGGCCGGTCTCCCTGGCTGCAGTCCGTCAATGTCGATGCGGCGTCATCGCAAATCGGTGACATTATTTCTGTACGAATCGTCGGCACGGGACCAAACAGCTTGTTTGCCGAGAGAATTGAGCGTTAACTTAGGTCTTGGTGGATCTCTTGAGGAGCCTGACTGCTTGAACGGACGTGAACTGGTAACCTCACCCTCGCGCCACAGCCGAACCTCAGCGGTCGACGCCAACCACTTCGTCTTGACGTTCGAGAACAATCGCCTTGCCAGCGAGTTGTTCGGACAATTCGACCAGAACCTCAAGCTTCTGGAAGAGCGCCTGCAGATCGATGCGCGCGCCCGCGGCAATTCCGTCAGCATTTCCGGCGAGGTCGTTGCCACCAACCAGGCGCGCCGCGCTCTCGATTTTCTCTACGAGCGCTTGCAGAAGGGCGGCTCGGTGGAAACCTCCGACGTGGAAGGTGCAATACGCATGGCCGTTGCGGCAGATGATCAGCTGACCCTCCCGACCCTGGAGCGGAAGGCCAAGCTTTCCATGGCGCAGATCTCGACCCGCAAGAAGACCGTCCAGGCGCGAACGCCGACGCAGGACACCTACATGCGGGCGCTGGAGCGCTCCGAGCTGGTCTTTGGTGTCGGTCCCGCCGGCACCGGCAAGACCTATCTCGCGGTCGCCCACGCCGCACAGTTGCTCGAGCGGGGCGCCGTCGACAAGATCATCCTGTCGCGCCCGGCCGTCGAAGCCGGCGAACGCCTGGGCTTCCTGCCCGGCGACATGAAGGACAAGGTCGATCCCTATCTCCGGCCTCTATATGATGCGCTCTACGACATGATCCCCGGCGACAAGGTCGAGCGGGCGATCACGGCAGGCGTCATCGAAATCGCCCCGCTCGCCTTCATGCGCGGACGCACGCTGGCGAATGCCGCCGTTATCCTCGACGAGGCGCAGAACACCACATCGATGCAGATGAAGATGTTCCTGACGCGCCTTGGCGAAAACGCCCGGATGATCATCACCGGCGACCCGAGCCAGGTCGACCTGCCGCGCGGCGTCAAGTCCGGTCTGGTCGAGGCGTTGCAGATCCTCAAGGAGATCGAGGGGATCTCCGTCGTCCGGTTCAAGGACACAGACATCGTGCGCCACCCGCTGGTCGGCCGCATCGTCCAGGCCTACGACGCGCAGTACGCTGTTCACGAGGAAAGCGAGGAGCAGGACCGCTGAGGCGGACCGGATGCGATGCCCGACATAGACATACAGATCAGCGTCGAAGACGAAGGCTGGCCGAGCGAGGACAGCCTCTTCACCTTGACGGACAAGGTGATCTCGGCTGCAGCAGCCTATCTGCAGGCGCAGGAGAAGCAGCCGTTTCCGGCGCAACCTTCCGAGCTTTCCCTTGTTTTCACCGGGGACGCGGCAATTCGCGAGATCAATGCCGAGTGGCGTGGTCAGGACAAGCCGACCAACGTCCTGTCGTTCCCGGCCTTCCCCGTGATGCCGGGCAAGATGCCGGGCCCGATGCTGGGAGATATCGTCATTGCCCGGGAGACCGTCGAACGGGAAGCGATCGATCTCGACAAGCCTTTCGACGAGCACCTGACGCACCTTCTGGTGCACGGTTTCCTGCATCTTTTCGGCTACGATCACATCGAGACTGACGAAGCAGAGACAATGGAATCCCTCGAGACTCGCATTTTGGCCACGCTTGGCCTATCTGATCCCTATGCGGGACAAGATCCCATAGTGTAAATTGGAACGATGAACGATAATCCGACAAGCGCCGTCCGCGACGGCAACGACTCCGAGCAGTCGTCTTCCGAAGAGGGCGGCAGTCCGGCGAAACGTGACGCTCCGCACCGATCGCACAGCTCCTTCTGGGCACGTGTGGTACGGCTGCTGAGGCCATCGCAGGGCGAGCGACTGCGCGAAGATCTTGCCGATGCGCTGCTGACCGATACCAATGTCAGCAACGCGTTTTCGCCCGAAGAACGGGCCATGCTGCACAACATCCTGCGTTTCCGCGAAGTCCGCGTCGAAGACATCATGGTGCCGCGCGCCGATATCGAAGCCGTCGACATGACGATGACGCTCGGCGATCTTCCCATTCAGTTCGAGGAAAACGGCCGCTCGCGGATGCCGGTCTATGCCGACACGCTGGATGATCCGCGCGGCTTCGTCCATATCCGCGATCTCCTGTCCTATCTCGCCAAGCAGGCGCGCAACCGTCGCCGGGGCGCAGCGGCGAAGGCTGTCCATGTCGATGCCGCCCCGGATGCGGTGCTGAAGGAAAAGACCGTGCGCACGCCGCGGCCGGCCTTCGACCTCGGTCGCGTCGACCTGAGCACGACCGTTGCCGATGCCGGCCTGGTGCGCAAGATCCTCTTCGTCCCGCCGTCGATGCAGGCTTCCGACCTGTTGCAGAGCATGCAGGCGGCACGCACGCAGCTGGCGCTGGTGATTGACGAATACGGCGGCACCGACGGGCTTGTCAGCCACGAGGACATTGTCGAGATGGTGATCGGCGACGTCGAGGACGAGCACGACAATGAGGAGGTCATGGTCTCCCGCACCAGCGATGATGTCTTCATCGCCGATGCGCGGGTCGAGCTTGAGGAAATCGCCGCAGCGATCGGCTCGGACTTCGATGTCCGCGATCAGCTGGAAGACGTCGATACGCTGGGCGGCCTGATCTTCTCGTCGCTCGGCCGCATTCCGGTGCGTGGCGAACTGGTGCAAGCGGTTCCCGGGTTCGAATTCCAGATCCTCGACGCCGATCCCCGCCGCATCAAGCGGGTCCGTATCGTCCGCAAGCGGCAGCTCGTGGCACGTCGCCGGCTCGCCAAGGGTGAGGCCGATCATGGCGGTCCAGAGAGCCCACCGCCGCCTCACCACCCGAACACCGCCGACAGCGGTGCCGAACAGCGTGGACCCTGAACCTGTTCCTGCGTAAACACGACGGGGCGAGGGTGACGTGCTGCGGCGCTGGCCGTTGCGGGCGATGAGCGGGGAACGGTAAGCAATGGAGCGGATTGCCAGCAAGGTCATCCTTCTGTGGGGTGTGCGTCGGGCGATCCTGGCGATCCTTGCCGGTGCCCTCGGTGCGCTTGCGCTGCCGCCTTTCTCCTTCATCGGCGCACTCTTCGTCTCCTTCACCCTCCTCGTCTGGCTGATGGACGGGGCCGCCTCGGCACCGGGAACCGGTTTCTTTGCCCGCTGGCGATCGAACTTCTGGCTGGGATGGCTTTTCGGCTTCGGCTATTTCGTCGCCGGCCTCTGGTGGCTGGGTAATGCGCTGCTCGTCGATGCGGAAGGTTTCGCCTGGGCCCTGCCGCTCGCCATCTTCGGGCTTCCTGCCTGTCTTGCCATCTTCTGGGGGCTTGCCACCTGGCTTGCCGGGTGCCTGTGGTCCGACGGCTTCGGCCGGCTCGCGGCACTTGCCGTCGGCTTTGGCCTGGCGGAATGGTTGCGCGGCTTCCTGTTCACCGGCTTCCCCTGGAACACTATCGGCTACGGCGTGATGCCGATCCCGCTGATGATGCAGTCGGCCGGGCCCATCGGCATCTTCGGCGTCTCGACGCTTGCAGTGTTCGTGCTGTCGGCACCAGCCCTGCTCGGGACCCGTCGCGGACTGGCGGGCGGCCTGACGCTCGCCGCAGTGCTGGCGGCAGTACATCTCGGCTACGGCGCCTATCGACTGTCGGCGGCACCGGCACCGGCAGCGGACGCCCGGGGCGAGCAGTCGCTCACCGTGCGCATCGTCCAGCCGGTCATCGACCAGGCCCGCAAGATGGACAATTCCGACCGGGTTTCGGTGTTCGAGGAGCATCTGGCGCTCAGCGCGCTCCCGCCAAAAGACGGCGCGCGCCGACCAGACGTTATCATTTGGCCGGAAACCTCGGTCCCGTTCATCCTCACCCAGAATCGTGACGGCCTGACCCGCATCGGAGACATGCTGTCCGACGGCCAGATCCTCATCGCCGGCGTGGTGCGTGCCGAGGACGCGGTTCCGGGCCAGCCGCCGCGCTACTATAACTCTATCTATGCGATCGACAGCCAGGGCCAGATCATCGGCGCTGTAGACAAGGTCCACTTGACGCCGTTCGGCGAGTACCTGCCCTTTGAGGATCTCCTCAACAGCTGGGGCATCGGCAATGTCGTCGAGATGCCGGGCGGCTTCACGGCCGGCACGCGACATGCACTGATGACGCTTCCGAGCGGCCGGTCCTTCTATCCGCTGATTTGCTACGAAGCGATCTTCCCCGATGAGATCGAACCGCTGGTGGCAGGCGCGGCGGCACTGCTCAACGTCACCAACGACGGATGGTTTGGCGACACACCCGGCCCCTACCAGCACTTCCAGCAGGCGAGGCTGCGGGCTGTGGAAAACGGCATCCCACTGATTCGCAGCGCAAATAACGGGATTTCCGGTGTCGTCGATGCATTTGGCCGGGTTGAACAGGGGCTGGCGCTTAATCAGAAAGGCGTCATTGATGCCACTCTGGGTGGTTCTCCTGTCCCGGTTTGGGACAGCTACGGCCGGCAAACGCACTTCTGGTTGATAGTTGTCGCCCTGTTCCTGATTGCAGGAATTTCTCGTTTTGGTTTCAAATTCAGGCTCAATTGACCGCAAACCCCTAAGAACGCATAGTGTGCCGCTCTCCGTGTCGACGTATGCTGCTCTTGATCGCCCGGGCACCGGTAAGGTCAGTCATGTCGAGAAGCACGTCATGAGGGCGGTGGGGGCCTGAGATTAACCTAGGACTTTTGCAATGATTGAGAATAAGAAGAAGCCGAACCCGATCGACATCCATGTGGGAAGTCGAATTCGCCTTCGGCGCACCATGCTGGGCATGAGCCAGGAAAAGCTTGGCGAGAGCCTCGGCATTACTTTTCAGCAGATCCAGAAATACGAAAAGGGGACGAATCGCGTCGGTGCAAGCCGTCTGCAGAACATCTCCAGCATCCTCAATGTGCCCGTATCGTTCTTCTTTGAAGATGCCCCTGGCGATCAGGCTCCCAATGCAGCCGGCATGGCCGAAGCGACCAGCTCGAATTATGTGGTCGACTTCCTCTCGTCCTCCGAGGGACTGCAGTTGAACCGCGCCTTCGTCAAGATCAGCGATCCGAAGGTCCGCCGCAAACTGGTCGATCTCGTCAAGGCGCTCGCCGCCGAGGCTGAACTCGAATAGATCCCATCCTCCCGGATCCGGAAGTTGAGAGCGGCCACCAGGCCGCTTTTTTCATGTCTGATCACCAGAGATCCGTGTTTCTTCCGGATCGCCAGCTGCTATGGCCGTATAAAGATATATTTATGTCGTTGTGTCCTTGTCATTTCGAGCTGAACTCACTACGACAATCAGCGGTTTGTTCTTGAGGGGAATCCCAGCATGCGCGCCAATTATCTGTTTACCAGCGAGTCCGTCGCTGAAGGCCATCCCGACAAGGTCTGTGACCGGATCTCGGACGAAATCGTCGATCTCGTTTACCGTGAAGCGACCAAGACGGGCGTCGACCCGTGGAAGGTGCGCATCGCCTGCGAAACGCTCGCCACCACCAATCGCGTGGTGATCGCCGGCGAAGTTCGCCTGCCGCCGAGCCTGATGAAGCAGGACAAGGACGGCAACGAGGTCATCAACCCCTCCAAATTCAAGGCGGCTGCCCGCCGTGCGATCAAGGATATCGGCTACGAGCAGGACGGTTTCCACTGGAAGACCGCCCGCATCGACGTGCTGCTCCACTCGCAGTCGGCCGACATCGCGCAGGGCGTCGACAACGCTGCCGACCAGCAGGGTGACGAAGGTGCCGGCGACCAGGGCATTATGTTCGGTTACGCCTGCAACGAGACCCCCGACCTGATGCCGGCGCCGATCTACTACTCGCACCGCATCCTGCAGCTGCTGGCCACCGCCCGCAAGAAGGGTGAAGGCGACGTCGCCAAGCTCGGTCCCGATGCCAAGAGCCAGGTGACCGTCCGCTACGTCGACGGCAAGCCTTCGGAAGCCGTCTCGATCGTGCTGTCCACCCAGCATCTCGACGACAGCTGGGACAGCGCCAAGGTCCGCGAAGTCGTGGAACCCTACATCAATGAAGCGCTGGGCGACCTGAAGATCGCCGACGACTGCAAGTGGTACATCAACCCCACCGGCAAGTTCGTCATCGGCGGTCCCGACGGCGACGCCGGCCTGACCGGCCGCAAGATCATCGTCGACACCTACGGCGGTGCCGCACCGCATGGCGGTGGCGCTTTCTCCGGCAAGGACACCACCAAGGTCGACCGTTCGGCTGCTTACGCCGCACGTTACCTGGCGAAGAATGTCGTTGCTGCCGGCCTCGCCGACAACTGCACCATCCAGATCTCCTACGCGATCGGGATCGCCCAGCCGCTGTCGATCTATGTCGATCTGCACGGCACCGGCAAAGGTGCGACCGAGGACCAGGTGGAGGCGGCGATCCGCCAGGTGATGGATCTTTCCCCAACCGGAATTCGTCGACATCTTGACCTTAACAAGCCAATCTATGCAAAGACTGCTTCCTACGGCCATTTCGGCCGCAAGGCTGGCCGCGACGGTTCCTTCTCCTGGGAGAAGCTCGACCTCGTCAAGCCGCTGAAGGAAGCAATGAAGGGCTGAGAATGGCTGAGGAAACCGAGCGCCGATCGCGCGCCACAGAGGCGTTCTACGGTCGGCGCAAGGGCAAGCAACTGAGAGAGCGTCAGGTCGACCTGATGACGACGCTCCTGCCGTCCTTGAAGGTGGATCTGGCGCAGCCTGCGCCGGACGACCTCAAGACGCTGTTTGCGCGACCGGTCGAGAACCTGCGCCTGGAAATCGGCTTCGGTGGCGGCGAACACCTTGTGCATCGCGCCGGTGAGAACCCTGCAACGGGTTTCATCGGCGTCGAGCCCTTCGTCAATTCCATGGCGAAGCTGCTGGCGCAGGTGAGCGAACGGCAACTGGACAATATCCGCGTCCATGACGACGATGCGACGCAGCTGCTCGACTGGATGCCGGAGGCATCGATCGACCGCATCGACCTTCTCTACCCGGATCCCTGGCCGAAGAAGAAGCACTGGAAGCGGCGCTTCGTATCGCAGGTCAATCTTGAACGATTTCATCGGGTGCTGAAGCCGGGCGGCCTGCTCTGCTTTGCCTCCGACATCGACACCTATGTCAACTGGACGCTGCAGCATTGCCGCACCCATGGCGGCTTTCAATGGACTGCCGAGCAGCCGTCCGACTGGCTCGAACCCTTCGCCACCTGGCCGGGAACCCGCTATGAGGCGAAAGCCCGGCGCGAGGGCCGCTCTTCCGCCTATCTGACATTTCGCCGGGTCTGACCCGACGTGCCGTTCGGGCCTTGACCGCTAGTGCAGGCTAACGGTCTTCAGGTCGTCTTCGGCTGCCTTGAAGAAGGTGCTGGAACGGTTGTCGGTCAGCAGGATCGGCGTGCCGTCGGCACCGAACAGCGCCCATAGGTCAAGAGCGGGATCGATATCAGGAGCCTCGGGAAAACAGCGGGAAACCTCTTCGGAACGCATCCGGCGGATATAACCGATCTCGCCGGAGCCGAGGTGAGCCAACTCTGATTGCGTCAGCTGCGAGGTCGCATTTTTGAGGAGCATGGAAGCCTCCGTCCATTCATGTCTGGCACTGCTGCCAAGACAGTTAATCTGAGACGGAAATGTTAATTTTTCGCACCATGCGTGCCGGTTCCGGCCGGATAAGATCGATGGCAAGAAGCCCGTTGCGAAGGCTCGCGCCGCCCACCTGCATGCCGTCCGCAAGCACGAAGACGCGCTGGAACTGGCGCGCCGCGATGCCCCGGTACAGGTAGTCGCGCTCGCCCGTCTCGCTCTGCCGGCCGCGGATCGTCAACTGGTTCTCCTCGACGCTGACGTCGAGATCCTCTTCCGAAAAGCCGGCCACCGCCAGCGTCACCCGCAGACGATCCGGTTCGCCGGCACTGGTCGGGCGCAGCCGCTCGATATTGTAGGGCGGGTAGCCGTCATTCGCCTTGGCCAGCCGCTGAAGGGCGACCTCCATGGTATCAAAGCCGAGGAGAAGCGGGCTCGCGAACTGTGTCATTCTGCTCATCGTGCAGTCCTTGATGTCAAGCGACTTCGGAGCGCACCCCGAAGGCATGCGCGGCGTCCACGATATATGGGAGGCGCCGCGCTGCCACGCAAGCGGGACTGGTTATCGTGCTCGGCCTTAGATCCGCTCCGCGACCTCCGCCGAGAGCGGAATGGCAGGCTGCGCGCCCTTCTTCAGGCAGGCGAGCGAACCGGCGACTGCCGCACGTCTGAGCGCTGCGGCAAAGTCCAGGCCCTGGTCGAGGCCGGCCGCCAGGTAGCCGCAGAACGTGTCTCCCGCACCCACCGTATCGACCGGCTCGATCTCCAGGCCTTTGGTCGTCAGCACCGCGCCGTCGCGAAGTGCCACCACGCCATCCGCGCCGAGCGTCACCACCAACGTCTGGCCAGTGCGCCCATGCAGGTCGTGCATCGCCGCCAGCCGTTGATCGGCATCGAGAGACTGGCGGCCGATCAGCAGGTCGAACTCCGTTTCGTTGGCAACGACGATCGATGCCAGCTCGCTCAGAGCAACCGCATCCTCCGTAAGCGGCGCGGTGTTGAACATCGTCCGAACGCCCTTCGCCCGGGCTGCGGTCATGGCGGCGCGCACCGCCGGGGCAGGCACCTCCATCTGCAGCATCAGGATATCGTCGGCCTTCATCGCCGCGACAGTCGCTTCGGCATCCGCCGTCGTGACGGTGCCATTGGCACCAGGGACGACAACAATCATGTTCTCGCCATCGCCGCCGACCAGGATCAGCGCCGTGCCGGTCGGCTCGTCCGTCCGCCTGACTGCGGAGAGATCGGCGCCGGCCTGGCCGAGAAGCGCAAGCGCCGGTTCTGCGAAGGCGTCACTCCCGACGGCGCCGATCATGGAAACCGTGGCACCGGCCCGTGCTGCGGCCAGCGCCTGATTGGCGCCCTTGCCGCCGGCCGCAGTGGAGAACGCGCTACCGGCGACGGTTTCCCCCGGCTGCGGAAGGCGTGCCGTGGTGGCGATGAGGTCCATGTTGATGGAGCCGAAGACGGTGATCATGGGTCTGTTCCTGGCGTGTCGGTTTGCCGGGACACTGCCCGAGGCGGTCAATCCTCGTCAACCACCCGCAGCTTCAGCATTCCCGTCCGGCTCTCGACGCTGCGCTCCGGTTCCGGCTCCTGAGCCGCGGACGGGAGTGGCGGCGGTTCGAGATCCAGCGCCCCGATGCGTGCGCCGCGCCGCGTCAGCTTGTCGGCGGAGGTGACGATCTGCTCGACATCGCGCTGTGCGGACTGGAAGTGCGCCTGCAGCTTTCGGGTTCGTTCGTCCAGCCGCACGAGATCGTCCATCAGCAGCGCCACTTCGCCCTGGATCCGGTGCGCCTGTTCGCGCATCCGCTGGTCCTTCAGCAGCGCCTGCAGCACCTGGATCGACAGCATCAGAAGCGACGGTGAGACGATGACGATGCGCGATCGCTGCGCCTTCTGCACCACGCCCTCGAAGTGCTCATGGATCTCGGCAAAGATCGATTCCGACGGTACGAACAGGAAGGCGGTGTCCTGCGTCTCGCCGACGATCAGGTATTTTTCGGAAATGTCCTTGATATGGGTCTCCAGATCGCGGCGAAACTGCTGGCCGGCGGCCTTTCGGACATCCGGCTGCGTCGCGTCGCGGAAGGCGTGCCAGGCTTCCAGGGGAAATTTCGCATCAATGACGAGCGGCGGCGCGCCGTTCGGCATGGTGATCGTGCAATCGGGCCGCAATCCGTTCGACAGCGTCGCCTGGAACGTGTAGGCGCCCATCGGCAGGCCGTCGGCGACGATCGTCTCCATCCGCCCCTGGCCGAACGCGCCGCGGGTCTGCTTGTTGGAGAGGATCGCCTGCAGACCGACGACATCCTTTGCCAGCGTCTGGATGTTGCTCTGCGCCGCATCGATCACCGCCAGCCGCTCCTGCAACTTGCGCAGGTTGTCGTGGGTGGACTTGGTCTGCTCGGTGATCGTCGAACCGAGCCGGTGGGTCATGCCGTCCAATCGCTGGTTGACGGATCGGTTGAGCTCCGCCTGGCGCGAACTCATGGCATCCGCCATGGCCGAGACACGGCCCTGCATCTCGATCTGCGCCCTGAGCAGCTCCGCCAACCGCGCATCCGCTTCCGCCCGCTCGCGCCTCGAAGACCGTCTGGCGGCGAAGGCAATGATGAGGCCGATGGCAAGGCCGGCAAGCAGGATCAGGCCGCCCGTACCTTGCAGGGCATAAGCAATTCGGTCGAAAAGTGCGAGTGACGGGTTCTGCATCCGCGAACGCTAGCCGAGTCCGGGCGTCGGGGAAAGATCAAAACAGGAACAAATCCCAATAGTCGGTCGATTCTGTGAGCGACGACCTTTTCATTTCTGACGAAGATGGGTTATGGGAAAATCCATGACCATCAAGCCTCTCATCATCCTTCCCGATCCCGTTCTGCGCCAGGTTTCGCAGCCCATCGAGCGCGTCGACGCAGACACGCTGAAGCTCGCCGACGACATGCTCGAAACCATGTACGAGGCGCCGGGAATTGGTCTCGCTGCCATCCAGATCGGCGTGCCACGCCGGATGCTGGTCATTGATATCTCGCGCGAGGGCGAGGAGAAGACGCCGCTGGTGATCATTAATCCGGAGATCCTCAAGGTGTCGGACGAGGGTTCGGTCTACGATGAAGGCTGTCTCTCGATTCCCGAGTATTACGCGGAGGTTGAGCGACCGGCGGCCGTCACCGTCAAGCATGTCGGCCGCGACGGCAAGGACCATGTGCTGGAGGCCGACGGCCTGCTGGCAACCTGCCTGCAGCACGAGATCGACCACCTGAACGGCGTGCTGTTCATCGACCACATCTCGCGCCTGAAGCGCGACATGGTGATCAAGCGCTTCACCAAGGCGGCCAAGGCGAAGGCCGTCTGATCAGCGCGGCTTGAAGCCATCCCCATCGCCGCCTATGATATCTGCCGATATCAAGGAGGACTGCCGATGGGTGACCTGCTGATCCGCAACATCCCCGATGCCATCCGTCAAAGCCTTGCCGAACGTGCCGAGCGGTCGGGCCGCAGCGTCTCGGACGAGGTGACGGAGATTCTTCATCGCGAGCTGCAGGGGATCGCTTATAGAAGACTGGACTCCGCCGGGCAGCGTCTGCGGCCGCTCGTCGCAGGCGATGCGAGCTGGACGGACGAAGAACTTGCGGCAATCGAGGCTCTGCGCCACTCCAGCGACCGCAAGCCCCCGCGTTTCGATGAATGATCGTTCTCGATACCAACGTTTATTCGGAATTGAAGGGCCGCACCTACAGCGATTACTTGCTGCGATGGCTCGATGGCTTGCCCGTATCGACTGTCTATTTAACGATCATCACCGTTGCGGAGACGCACTTCGGGTTTGCCCTTTTGCCTGAGGGAGTCCGTAAGGCTAAGTTGATAGAGACATACGCCGCTTTAGAGGAGGAATTCAGCGAGCGTATCCTGCCATTCTCAACAGGTGCTGCTCACCTTTACGGAATCATTGCAGCCCGCCGTCATCTTGCAGATCGCCAGATCGAACCAAAAGACGCCATGATCGCAGCGATCTGCCTCACCCATGGCGCGACACTTGCCACGCGCAACACAAAAGACTTCTGGGGGCTTGATCTTCGGCTCGTGAACCCGTTTGAAGGCGCCTGACGAACAGGACCCGGATCCAATGGCTCTACGCATCATCTTCATGGGCACGCCGGATTTTTCCGTGCCGACCCTGCGGTCGCTGGTCGACGCCGGCCACGAGATAGCCGCGGTCTACACCCAGCCGCCGCGCCCGGGTGGCCGGCGCGGGCTCGACCTGCAGAAATCCCCCGTTCATCAGGCGGCGGAACTGCTCGGGCTTACGGTGCACACGCCGGTCAATTTCAAGGATCCGGAGGAGCGCACCCTCTTCAAGGCAATCAACGCCGATGTGGCGGTGGTCGTCGCCTATGGTCTGCTGCTGCCGGTCGAGGTGCTGCAGGCGACACGTCTGGGCTGCTACAACGGTCACGCTTCTCTGCTGCCGCGCTGGCGGGGCGCAGCACCCATCCAGCGCGCCATCATGGCCGGCGATGAAAAGACCGGCATGATGGTGATGCGGATGGAAAAAGGCCTCGATACTGGCCCCATCGCCCTGACGAGCGAAGTCGCGATAGAGCCGGAAATGACGGCAGGCGAGCTGCACGACCGGCTGATGCTGGTGGGCGCGCGGACGATGGCCGACGCCATGCACCGGCTGGAGGCGGGTGACCTGCCGCTCACACCGCAGCCGGAGGAGGGCGTGCTCTATGCTGCCAAGATCGACAAAAGCGAGACGCGCATCGATTTCTCCCGGCCCGCTGCCGAGGTCCACAACCACATCCGCGGCCTGTCGCCTTTCCCGGGTGCATGGTTCGAAGCGGAGATCAATGGCCGGCCGGAGCGCATCAAGGTGCTGCGCAGTGGGCTGGCCGACGGCAACGGCGAGCCGGGCACGGTACTCGATGACCATCTGACGGTCGCCTGCGCCAATGGGGCGGTTCGCCTAACGCGCCTGCAGAAGGCCGGCGGGAAGCCGCTCGAGGCCACCGAGTTCCTGCGCGGCACGCCGCTTGCCCGTGGAACGAGGATCGGCTGATGCCGCGCTTCAAGCTGACCGTCGAATATGACGGCACCCCCTATGTCGGCTGGCAGCGCCAGGACAACGGCCACTCGGTACAGGCGGCGATCGAAGAGGCGATCCTGAAGCTGACGCAGGAAGCCGTCGTCGTTCGCGGCGCCGGGCGTACCGATTCCGGCGTCCACGCACTAGGCCAGGTGGTACATTCCGACCTGTCCCGGTCCTGGGTGCCCTATAAGCTGCGCAACGCGCTGAATGCCCACCTGAGGATGGCCGGCGAAAAGGTCTCGATCGTCCAGGCGGAATCCGCACCGGACAGCTTCGACGCTCGCTTCTCCGCTCTTCGTCGGCATTACCTCTACCGCATCATTTCGCGCCCTGCGCCGCTTGCCATCGAAGCGAAGCGGGCATGGTGGGTTTCGAAGGACCTCGACCACGAGGCCATGCATGCCGCCGCCCAGATGCTCGTCGGCCACCATGATTTCACGACGTTCCGCTCCACGCACTGCCAGGCGAAAAGCCCAATGCGGACGCTTGATCGGCTGGATGTGACGCGCAGTGGCGAACTGATCGAGATCCGCGCATCGGCGCAGAGTTTCCTGCACAACCAGATCCGCTCGTTCGCGGGCACCCTGAAAATGGCCGGCGAGGGGAAGATGACACCGCTGGACGTTCGCCTTGCGCTCGAGGCGAGGGACCGTGCCGCCTGCGGTCCGGTGGCGCCGCCGGACGGCCTCTACTTCATGCAGGTGGACTATCCCGCCGACGACGCCTCAGTTGGGGTAGACGCCGAGGAACTTCTCGAGGACGTCGGACACCAGGAGTGACGGCACGATCAGCACCATCGTCAGCGTCGCCACCATCAATGTCTGGTCGCCGAGCAGCATCTTGAAGATCCGCGTCAGGGCGATGATCAGCGACAGGATCGCTGCCAGCCACAACAACGCGATAATCGCCGTCAGTCCCGGCAGGGCGATCAGCATCAGGCTCAGCACGCCGTAAATGTAGGCGAAAGGTACCGACAGCCAGTTGGTGATGAGGACGATGGCCGGGAAATGTCTGCCGAACCCCATCAGCAGCGCCAGCACGCCGGCCAACACCAGCGGCAGCAGCCAGTTGGCAGCCTCCAGCATGCCCATGCGCAGGAAAAAGACACCGCCGAGCGATTGCCCCTCCGGCAGCCCCTGAAGGTAGGCAAGCCGCCACCAGATCCACGAGGAAGCAATCGCCGGCAGCGACCAGACGATCGCCCAAAAGGAGCGCATCATGCCGCGATCGCTGATGTCGAGGCAGCGGAAGCCTGCGGGATTGCCCTTCACCAGCAGCCACAGGCCGGAGATGTACAGTCTGACTTCAGAAATTGGGGGCAAGGCAGCGACCTCGGAGCAGGATGTCAGGTTCAACCATGGGGCAGGCGCAGTCCCATCGACGTTTCAAGCATCGACACAATGTAGGTCGCCGGCAGCGCCACGAGAACCATCAGAGCGCTGCGTCGCACGAGAGACCCGCCGACCACCGTCCGCAGGGCGAGCCAGGCGATGACGATCGCGCCGACGGATGCGCCCACCAGCAGAGCCGCTTTGAGCAGGCTGAAGACGATCGAATCGTCCGGCAACATCGCGATCGGATAGACGATACCATAGGCAAGATAGAGTGCCGGCACCGCCGCCCAGTTCATCAACACCACCAGCGGCCTCAGCAGCGGCCGCAGGCCGAGCAGCAGGCCGAACATCATCAGGCAGCCGAGCGACAACACCCAGCCCGCCGTCTGCAACGCCATCGCCTGGAACAGGAAGGTGATCGTCGAGCGGCCAAGGTCTGGCGACACCTGCAGGAATTCGATGCGGCGCAGGACCACATGGACGATGATCGCCGGCAGGCAAATCACGAAGGCGAGGAAGGACCGCACCACGCCCTCGTCGGATATGTCGAAGTGGGAAAGCCCGCGTGCGTCGCCTCTCACCAGCAGCCAGAGACCGGCAAGCTGGTGCTGCACCAGATCGCTAAGCGACGGCATTCGCAAACCATCGCTCGAGGAACAGAGCGTAGATCCGGGTGAGCGTCTCGAGATCCGCGACGGAGACGCGTTCGTCCACCATGTGCATCGTCTGCCCCACCAGGCCGAACTCGACGACCGGGCAGTAGTCCTTGATGAACCGCGCGTCGGAGGTGCCGCCGGTGGTCGAAAGCGCCGGCTGCCGACCGGTCACCGTTTCGACAGCCGCCGACAGCGAAGACACGAGCGCATCGTCGCGCGTCAGGAACACGTGGCTCGGGCGTTCCGACCAGGTGATCTCGTAGCCGATCGCCTCGCGGCCGGGCCGCAGTCGCTGATCGGCGGCAGCCGTGTCCAGCCGGCGGATCAGCTCGGCCTGCAGGCTTTCCGCCGTCCAGCTATCGTTGAAGCGGACATTGAAGGCGAAGCTCGCCTTGGCTGGGATGACATTCGTCGCTGTATTGCCGGTGTCGATCGTGGTGACTTCCAGATTGGTCGGCTGGAAATTCTCGGTGCCCGCATCGAGCGGCGGGTCCATCAGCGCCAGTGCCATCATCGAAGCGACGCGCAACGGGTTGTCGGCGAGGTGCGGATAGGCTGCATGGCCCTGAATGCCGCGCACCGTGACGAAGCCGGAGATCGACCCGCGACGGCCGATCTTGATCATGTCGCCGAGCGTCTGCGGATTGGTCGGCTCGCCGACGACCGCGGCATCCCAGCGTTCGCCCTTGTCTTTTGCCCACTCCAGGAGCTTCACGGTGCCGTTGATCGCCGGGCCTTCCTCGTCACCGGTGATCAGCAGCGATACGGATCCGGCAGGCGGGCCATGCTTTTCGACGTGGCGGGCGACGGCTGCGACGAAGCAGGCAATGCCGCCCTTCATGTCGACGGCGCCGCGGCCGAAAAGCATTCCGCCGGCGATCTCCGCGGCGAACGGCGGATGCGACCAGCTGGCTTCGTCGCCCACCGGCACCACGTCCGTGTGGCCGGCGAACATCAGGTGCGGACCGGTGCTCCCGAGCCGGGCATAAAGGTTTTCGACATCGGGCGTGCCGGCCTCCGTCGCGACGACGCGGTCGACCGAGAAGCCGAGCGGCGACAGCATGGTCTCAAGAGCCGACAGCGCCCCGCCTTCGGCCGGGGTGACCGAGGGGCAGCGGATGAGCGTCTGCAGATTGACGACGGGATCGGTGGCAGACATCGAAGCCTCGAGGGGTCAGGAAAGGGTCAGTCGCGCAGCAGTTCGTTGATGCCGGTCTTCGAACGGGTTTTTTCGTCGACCCGCTTGACGATGACGGCGCAGTAGAGATGCGGCGCCGGCTGGCCGTTGCCCATCACGGCATTGGCCGACGGCATGGAGCCGGCAACCACGACGGAATAGGGCGGGACTTCGCCATAGGTCACTTCGCCGGTGGCGCGATCGACGATCTTCGTCGACTTGCCGATGTACACGCCCATGCCGAGCACCGAGCCTTCGCGGATGATGCAGCCTTCGACGACTTCCGAGCGGGCGCCGATAAAGCAGTTGTCCTCGATGATCGTCGGGCCCGCCTGCATCGGCTCGAGAACGCCGCCGATGCCGACGCCGCCGGACAGGTGCACATGCTTGCCGATCTGCGCGCACGAGCCGACGGTCGCCCAGGTATCGACCATCGTTCCCTCGTCGACATAGGCGCCGAGGTTGACGAACGACGGCATCAGCACGACGTTCTTGGCGACGTAGGCCGAGCGGCGCACGACGGCGTTCGGAACGGCGCGGAAGCCGGCGGAGCGGAATTCCGTCTCTCCCCAGCCTTCGAACTTCGAGGGCACCTTGTCCCACCACGTGGAGGCGCCGGGACCGCCCTTGACGACCTCCATGTCGTTCAGCCGGAACGACAGGAGCACCGCCTTCTTCAGCCACTGATGAACCGTCCAGTTGCCGTCCGCGCCGCGCGAGGCAACCCGCAGCGTGCCGCTGTCGAGCAGGTTCAGTGCCTCTTCCACGCCGTCGCGAACCTCGCCCCTGGTCGCCGTGCTGACGCTGTCACGCTCGTCGAAGGCCTTTTCGATTGTTGCTTCGAGGGCGGAGAAATCCTTGGCTTCGGGGCTGGTCATGGGAATTCCTTGGAGGTCGTGGGATCGTGATGAGGGGAAGCCCTCTGCCGGCTGGCAAAATGGTGTCTTTTGCTCTAAGCGACCGCCACTCAAGCGTCAATGCGGTTTGGCGCGCAAGTGATTCGAGCCCTGAAGGAAACGATCATGGCGTCAGCCCACAACGACAAGCTGAGACGCAAGGACGGGGTCTTCGACCCGCTGAAGGATAGCTCCGTTGACAAGCTGCGGGCCCGCGCCATTCCGAAGACGCCGCAGTCGGTCTCGCCCTCCTACCGGCTGGCCTATACCGACGAAGATTTTCTCTGCCGTGACGAGTTGCGTCCGGTCCGGCTGCAGCTGGAGCTCTTGAAGACGGAGATGATCCTCGCCGAGATGGGCATCAAGTCCACCGTGGTGCTGTTCGGCGGCGCCCGCATTCCGGAACCCGGCACGGAGCCCTGGGCGGCACGCAACGATGTGCAGCGCAAGAACCTGCAGGAGGCATCCGTCTACTACGAGGAGGCGCGCAAGTTTGCAGGTCTCTGCGCCAAGCATTCCGCAACGCTCGATCACCATGATTTCGTTGTGGTCACCGGCGGCGGACCGGGCGTCATGGAAGCGGGCAATCGCGGCGCGGCGGAAGCCGGTGCGCCGACCATCGGTCTCAACATCCTGCTGCCGCACGAGCAGGCGCCGAACCCGTATGTTACGCCGGAACTGAGCTTCAACTTCCACTATTTCGCCATCCGCAAGATGCATTTCCTGATGCGCGCACGGGCGATCGCGGTCTTCCCCGGCGGCTTCGGCACGCTCGACGAACTGTTCGAGGCGCTGACCCTCATCCAGACACGGCGCATGGAGCGGATCCCGCTGATCCTGTTTGCCGAAAAATTCTGGCGCAGCATCGTCAATTTCGAAGCCCTGGCGGATTTCGGCACGATCGCCCCCGAAGACATGGAGCTGATCAGCTTCGTCGAGACGGCGGAAGAGGCATGGCAGGTCGTCGCCGACTTCTATGAGATTGAAAAAGCCCGCCCCTGAGGCGTCAGGAGCGGGCTTCCGTCAAGTCTGATCTGCCGATTAGATCGGGCGGTTCGGCAGGTCGTCGACGGTGATGGAGCCATCCTTGTCGCGGTCCATGCGAACAAACAGCTTGTCGACCGCTGCGGTGGCTTCAGCCTTGCTGATCTGGCCGTTTTCGTCGGTATCGACCATCCGCATCATCGCATAGCCACCCATCATGCCGCGCGGCCCCATGCCTTCGCGCATCCCGTGGCCGGGACTGTGGTGGCGACCATGGCCGCGTTCGCCATCGGCCGCGTGGCGGCCGGGCTTGGCGTCGGGACCATCGTCACCCGCAGGTGCCGGCGGAGCGTCACCTTCGGCCATTTCCGGCTCGTCGTCATTGTCGGCAGCGTCAGCGCGGTCGGCACGACGCTTTTCGCGCCACTCTTCCATGCGCGCCTCGCGGTACTTGCGCAGTTCGCCGGGGGTCAGCGATCCGTCCTTGTCTGAGTCGGCGGCCAGGAACATCTGGTCGGACCACGCCGTGACTTCATCCTTGGAAATCTTGGCATCCTTATTCGTGTCGGCATTCTTCAGAAGCCGGATGAACATCATGTCCTGCATCATGGCGCGCTCCGGGCCACGGCCTGGGCCATGATCGGGACGTCCACCTGGAGCGGCAAAACTGGCGGGTGCGGCGGCACCGACGAGGAATGTCGCGCCGAGGGCTGCCAGAGCGAATTTCTTGATTGTCATGGGGTGCTTCCTTTTCCTGTTGTTCTCCACAAAAGGTAGGGATGCACGGCCGCCTTCACCACTTAAACATCGGTAATCTCGATGAAATGTTGGTAAGGTTGCCTCAGCTGCCGAGGGCGGATCGCAGAAACGACGTCAAATCGTCGGTCATGTAATCGACGTTGGGATCGGCGTCTTCCGCCTGTTCCCAGCGCTCGATGACGAAATCGCCGAGATTGCGCGGCACCAGCAGCACCGTCTTCATGCCGAGCGCCCGCGGCACCTCCAGATTGCGGGGCAGGTCCTCGAACATCACGGCATTGCGGGTATCGACGCGGTTGAGGCTGGCAAACTTGTCGTAGGTCGCACCGGCAGGCTTGGGCACATATTCCGCAGCCACGATGTCGAAGATGTCGTCGAAGTGGTCGAGGATGCCGAGCGCCCGGGCGGCGGCCTGTGCATGCGCCACGGTGCCGTTGGTGAAGATGAACTTGCGGCCAGGCAGGGCCTTGATCGCATCGCCCAGTTCCGGATGCGGCAGGAGCGTCGAGTAATCGATCGCATGTGCCTGTTCGAGGAAGGCGTTTGGATCCACCTCGTGGTGAACCATCAGCCCGCGCAGCGTGGTGCCGTGTTCATGGTAGTAGCGCTTCTGCAGCAGGCGCGCTTCCGCCGGCTCCATCTGCAGCAACTCGGCCACGAAGGCGGTCATGTTGCGGTCGATCTGCGAGAACAGGTTGATGTGATGCGGATAGAGCGTGTTGTCTAGATCGAAGACCCAGTCACGAATATCGGCGAAATCTTTGGCGTCGGGCATGTTGTTCAGCTGTGGCATCCGCGTTTTATGCCCTGTGTCGGCACGGAAGGAAAGCGCCCGCTTCGTGTCGATCGGAACCGCAGGAGGCGGGCGGCGGCTTGGCGGCGGTCAACCGGCATGCTAGCGCGGCAGGATGGAACTGTGGATCCCGATCACCATTGCTGCCGCCTTTCTGCAGAACCTGCGGTCGGCGCTGCAGAAGCATCTGCAGGGTCGTCTCGGCACGCGCGGGGCCAGCTTCGTCCGCTTCGGCTTTGGGTTTCCGGTGGCGGTCTGCTACGTCATCGCCCTTCACCTGATCGGCGGATATCGGCTGCCGGTGCCGGGCCTCACCTTTGCAGTCTGGGCGGTCGTCGGCGGACTGGCACAGATCTATGCGACGATCATGCTGGTCTACCTGTTCTCGCTGCGCAATTTCACCGTCGGCACCGCCTATTCGAAGACCGAGCCGGTGCAGGCGGCGCTGTTCGGGCTGATCATTCTCGGCGAAACGCTCACCGCCGGCGCTGTCGCGGCGATCATCGTCGGCGTGCTCGGCGTGATGGTGATTTCGGTTGCCCGTTCGCCGCTGACATTTGCCGGCCTGTTCCGCGCGCTGGTCAGCCGAACGGCGCTGATCGGCATCGCGTCGGGCGCCGTTTTCGGCATTTCCGCAGTTGCCTATCGCACGGCGTCACTCTCGCTCGACGGACCGAACGTCGTCATGCAGGCCGGCTTCACGCTTGCCTGCGTCACAGCCTTCCAGACGGTGTTCATGCTGGTGTGGATGCTGATCTCCGACGCCTCGGAGATCGGTCGCGTCGCACGGGCCTGGCGGTCCTCGGCGCTGGTCGGGCTGGCAGGCGTCATCGGGTCGGCTGGCTGGTTTACCGCGATGACGCTGCAGCAGGTCGCCTATGTCCGCGCGCTCGGCCAGATAGAGCTGGTGTTCACCTTCATCTCGTCGGTGTTCCTGTTCAAGGAGAAGATCAACCGGCTGGAACTGCTCGGATGCCTGCTGATCGTCACAGGCATCCTGGCATTGCTGTTCTGGTCCTGATCAGGGAACCAGCAGGGTTCCCGCACCGCCTTCGGTGAAGATTTCGAGCAGCACGGCATGCGAGGTCTTGCCGTTCAGGATCACGACGCCCTGGACGCCGGCGCGGATGGCCTCGATGCAGGTCTCGACCTTGGGGATCATCCCGCCCGAAATCGTGCCGTCCTTGATCAGCGCCTGCGCCTGCGCGACCGACAGTTCCTTGATGAGGTTCTTGTCCTTGTCCAGCACGCCCGGCACGTCGGTGAGAAACAGCAGGCGGTCGGCGCGCAGCGCGCCGGCGATCGCACCGGCAAAGGTGTCGGCGTTGATGTTGTAGGTCGCGCCGTCGCGGCCAGGCGCCACCGGGGCGATGACCGGGATCATTTCGGACTTGGCCAAGAGGTCGAGCAGCGTCCGGTCGACTTCCACCACCTCGCCGACGAAGCCGAGATCGAGCACGCGTTCGATGTTGCTGTCGGGGTCGATGACGGTCTTCTTGGCCTTTTCGGCAAACACCATGTTGCCGTCCTTGCCGCAGAGCCCGATCGCCCATTCTCCCGTCTGGTTGATGAGCGCGACGATTTCCTTGTTGATCGATCCCGCAAGCACCATCTCGACGATTTCGACAGTCTTGGCGTCGGTGACGCGCAGGCCGCCCTCGAACTTCGATTCGATCCCCATCTTGGTGAGCATCGCGCCGATCTGCGGCCCGCCGCCGTGCACGACGATCGGATTGACCCCCGACTGTTTCAGAAGCGCGATGTCGGCGGCAAAAGCCTTGCCCAGTGTCGAATCGCCCATGGCATGCCCGCCATACTTCACCACGATCGTCTTGTTCTCGTAACGCTGCATGAAGGGCAGGGCCTGCGTCAGCAATTGCGCCTGCATTTCGCTCTCGGAAAGGGACATGGATACACCTCTGGAACCTGCGGTGCGGACTTGTACCCCATGTTTTTCAATGAGGAAACAATCCGCCGGCAACAATTGCCCGTAACACAGTCACGTCTGCCCCTGGGCATCGACGGGCGGAGGATGACATGGTGACGCATCAGGATGAGCTTTCAGAACTCGTTGCGCGCATCGCCCTCAGGGACCGCGCCGCCTTTGCCGCGCTCTATGCCCGCAGTTCGCCGAAACTTTTCGGCGTCGCCCTGCGTATCCTCAAGGATCGTGGCGAGGCCGAAGAGGCATTGCAGGAAATCTACGTGAAGATTTGGGCCAAGGCCGAGCGCTTCGCCGGGTCGCAGGGCACGGGCATGGCGTGGCTTTGCGCGATTGCCCGCAACCATGCCATCGACGTCCTGCGTGCCCGTCGCCCGCCAGCCGATCCGATCGGCGACGACGGGCTGGACGTGGTGGATCTGGCGCCGGATCCGGAAGAGGCCTGCCTGTTGCGCGGCGAGGGAAGACGCATTGACAGGTGCATGCAAGAGTTGGATTCTGATCGGGCAGGCGCTGTTCGAAGCGCCTATGTCGAAGGTCTAAGCTATCAGGAACTGGCGGAACGCCATCAAGTGCCGCTGAACACGATGCGGACCTGGCTGCGCCGGAGCCTGCTCAAGCTGAGAGAGTGCATGGATCGATGACGAGACCCGACCAGAGCGAAGGTGACCGTGCCCGGGACGAAGTCCTCGCCGGCGAATACGTTCTTGGCGTTCTGTCCAACGAGGCACGGGCGAAGGTCGAGGCGCGTATTCGCAGCGACCGTCCGTTCGCCGCCATCGTCGCCCGTTGGGAGCAGAACCTTGCGGAACTCGACGAGGAATATGAAACCGTAGCGCCGCCGAACTACATCCTGCCTTCGATCGAGAAGCGGCTGTTCGGCGTTCCGGGCGGCAGGTCTCGCGCCATGAGCGGCGGTGGGCTTCTGGCAGGCCTCTGGGGTTCCGTCGCGCTTTGGCGCGGCCTTGCGCTGATGTCGATCTTCCTGCTCGTCGGTACGGTGCTGTTTGCCGAGCGGCCAGAGACGTCACGAAGCGGGCGTGCGCCACTGCTGGCGCAGATGCAGGCTGAGACCGATGCGGCTCTCAGTCTTGTTGCACACTATACCGCCGGTGACGGGCGACTGAAGCTGACCCCGGTCGCCAATGCCGCGGCAGACCCGCACTCGCTGGAGCTTTGGATGATCCGCGGCAGCGATCCGGCTGTCTCTCTCGGTGTCCTGCCGCAAACCGGCGACGGCGAAGTGATCGTACCCGACCGCCTTCGCCCGGTCCTCGGCGACGGCGTGACGCTTGCCGTCAGCCTCGAACCATTGGGCGGGTCGCCGACGGGCGTCGCCACCGGTCCGGTGCTGGCCGCCGGCCCGCTCCGCAGGCCGTGATCCGACGCGAGAACGAGGCCGAATAAAATTTCGCCCCGCTGAAACTCTCGTCATCGGCCTTCCGTCTCCTCTCCTGTTCCCGATCATCAGGAACGACGGGACCGGGCCTCGCCCGGCCGTTCATCGAGAAGAGGAAGAGGATATGTCCATGTTCAAAACCACTCTCCGCACCACGGCCCTCATCGCCATCCTGTCTGCCAGCGCGCTTGCCACGCAGGCCGCCAATCCGCAGGTCGGCGGCGCCGCGATGTATGCCGACAAGAACATCGTCGAGAACGCCGTCAACTCGAAGGATCACACGACGCTTGTCGCCGCCGTCAAGGCTGCGGGGCTTGTCGAGACGCTGAGCGGCAAAGGGCCGTTTACCGTCTTCGCACCGACCAATGCTGCCTTCGCCAAGCTGCCTCAGGGCACTGTCGACACGCTGCTGAAGCCGGAAAACAAGGCGCAGCTCACCAAGGTGCTTACCTGCCACGTGGTCGCGGCGGATGCCATGTCGACGATGATCGCCAAGATGATCAAGGATGACGGCGGCGAGCATGATGTGACGACCGTCGGCGGTTGCGTCCTCAAGGCCAAGGAAGCCGGCGGCACCATCACCCTGACCGACGAGATGGGCGACGTCGCGTCGGTGACCATCGCCGACGTCAAGCAGTCCAACGGCGTGATCCACGTCATCGATGCGGTGATGCTGCCGAAGATGTAGTTCGGAAGAAGGCCGCCGCGCTCGACGCAGCGGCCATGCTCCACCGGTCTGGCGGCGAATGCTGTCCCGCTGTTGCCAACCGTTCCTCTTACGGTCGGCTACGCCGTCAGACCGGCCTTCCGATCGTTTCGCCGATCGCCTGGCGCAATTCATCGAGGCCCTCGCCCTTCTCAGAGGAGGTGGCGATGACGAACGGATAGGCAGCCGGACGCTTGCGGATCTTTTCGAGCGTCTCCGCGGTCAGCCGCGTCACAGCCGGCGGCTTGATCTTGTCCGTCTTGGTCAGCACGACCTGGTAGGAGACGGCGGCCTTGTCGAGAAGGTTCAGCACCTCGTCGTCGTTCTTCTTCAGGCCATGGCGGCTGTCGATCAGCACATAGACGCGCTTCAGGGTCGAGCGACCGCGCAGATAGTCGAACACCAGTCGCGTCCACGCATCGACGTTCTCCTTTGGCGCCTGCGCATAGCCGTAGCCCGGCATGTCGACGAGTGCCATCGGCGGCAGGTCGTCAACCTGTCCGGAATAACCCTCGGGCACGAAGTAGTTGAGCTCCTGGGTGCGGCCGGGTGTATTGGACGTCCGGGCAAGCCCCTTGTGGCCAACGAGCGCATTGATCAGCGACGACTTGCCGACATTCGAGCGGCCGGCGAAAGCCACTTCCAGCGGGCCTTCCGGCGGCAGGAACTCCATTGACGGAACGCCGCGGATGAAGATCCAGGGACGACCAAAGAGTGGCCTTTCCTCGTTTGTCTGTTCTGCTGCCATGATGCCTTGTCGCAAATTTGAACCAGTCGGAAACGGCTTCCGGGTTTTGACGGTCGATGTCAAGCGTAGCCGGAGGGCGTTGGAGGGC
Organism: Rhizobium sp. SAFR-030; assembly: GCF_059415005.1. Lineage (NCBI taxonomy): Bacteria > Pseudomonadati > Pseudomonadota > Alphaproteobacteria > Hyphomicrobiales > Rhizobiaceae > Rhizobium > Rhizobium sp. SAFR-030. Next base: position 367,725 of record NZ_JBPFDO010000005.1, read on the forward strand.
GGAGAAGCGTGATCATCCATGCCCGCAACGAAAAACCCCGGCCGAAGCCGGTGTTCTTGCGGTGGCTATTTGCTGGCTGCCGGTTTTCGCTTGAACAGGTTCTTGAGGTTCCCGAACAGCTCGATCTTGGCCCCGTGGCGCTTCATGATCAGCGCCTGCTGGGTGATCGACAACGTGTTGTTCCACGCCCAGTAGATCACCAGACCGGCCGGGAACGAGGCCAGCATGAAGGTGAACACCAGCGGCATCCAGGTGAAGATCATCGCCTGGGTCGGATCCGGCGGCGTCGGGTTCATGCGCATCTGCAGGAACATCGTGATGCCCATGATAATCGGCCAGATGCCGATCATCAGCGCATGCGGCACGTCGTAGGGCAAAAGGCCGAACAGGTTGAACAGCGACGTCGGGTCGGGAGCCGAAAGGTCCTGGATCCAGCCGAAGAACGGCGCGTGGCGCATTTCGATGGTGACGTAGATGACCTTGTAGAGCGAGAAGAAGATCGGGATCTGCAGGAGAACCGGCCAGCAGCCGGCGATCGGGTTGATCTTCTCTTCCTTGTAGAGCTGCATCATCGACTGCTGCAGGGCCATGCGGTCGTCGCCGTGCTTGGCCTTCAGCTCTTCCATCTTCGGCTGCACGCGCTTCATCGCCGCCATCGAAGCGTACTGCTTGCTGGCCAGCGGGAAGAACAGCGCCTTCACGACAATCGTCGTGCAAAGGATGGCGACGCCGAAATTGCCGAAGTAGCGGAAGAAGAAGTCCATCAGTTTGAACATCGGCTTGGTGATGAAATAGAACCATCCCCAGTCGATCAGCAGGTCGAAGCGCGGGATCGAGTAGCTCTGCTCGTAGCTGTCGACGAGCGGAACTTCCTTGGCGCCGGCGAAGATCAGGTTCTTGGTCTCGGTCGACTGGCCGGGCGCGATGGTGATCGCGTCGCTCTTGTAGTCGGCCTGATAGCGGGGCTGACCGTCGGTGAAGTGCGTGAAGCGCGCCTCGTAGCCGAGCGACTGCGGCGGCACCAGCGTCGTTGCCCAGTACTTGTCGGTGATGCCGAGCCAGCCGCCGGTCGCCTTCGGGCTGGTGACGGCTTCCTTCTCGATGCTGCTGTAGCTGTGCTCGCTGACGCCGGCTTCCGAGCCGAGGACGCCGATGAAGCCTTCGTGAATGACGTAGACGGACGCATGCGCCGGCTTGTTGTAGCGGGTCACGCGGCCGTAGCTCGATACGCTCACCGGAGCGGTGCCCGGATTGTCGATCTTGTCGGTGACCGTCAGCATGTAGTGTTCGTCGACGGCGATCGTGCGGTTGAAGACGATGCCCTTGTCGTTGGTGTAGCTCAGCGTGACGGGCGTCTGCTGTGTCAGACGGTCGCCACCAGCCAGCGTCCAGACCGTGCCGGGGCCGGGAACGGCGCCGGATTCAGGGCTGCCGATATAGCCGATCTCGGTGAAGTAGCCGTCCGGGGTATCGGCCGGCGAAAGCAGCGTGATGGTCGGGCTGCTGTCGTCCACCGTCTCGTGGTAGCCGCGCAGGTGCAGGTCGTCAAAACGGGCGCCTGTGAGGTTGATGGAGCCACTGAGGGCCGGCGTGTCGATGGCGACGCGCTGCGACTTGGCGAGCGCTTGGTCGCGGGTCTCTGCCGCCTGCGGCTGAGTGAGGCCGGGCAACGTGCCGGACGGCTGTGCGCCGGGCGTTGCCGGGGCAGGTGTCGTCTGCAATGCCTGCTCCGCCTGGGCGCGCTGTGCCTCTTCAAGGCTGCGCTGCGCCTCCAGCCGCGGATTCATGTAGAGGAATTGCCAGGCCAGGACGATCAGCACCGACAGCGCGATCGCGATGAAGTAATTGCGGTTCTTTTCCATCATGCTTTCCTGGAACGGGTCTCCTCGGACCGCTTGTGTTTCGGTCTGCTTCCCAGCCGTTCGGAAAGCGCCGCCGTGAGTTCGGCAAACTGTGCGTTCAGCATCTCGCGCCGGGCGACAATGACATAGTCATGACCATCTTTCATTGCAAACCGGGCGTATTGCCTCACCGCTTCGCGCAGGCGCCGCTTCATCCGGTTCCGTTCGACGGCATTTCCCTGCTTTTTGGTCACGGTGAAACCGACGCGCGGTTCGGTGCCGGGTTGTTTGCGGTCGAGCACTTCCACGAGGAAGTAGGGGCCGCGGCGTTTTTCGCCTTCCCGGACTGCAAGAAACTGCGGCCGGCTTTTCAGCCGCCCGACAGTCTTGTCGTGTTCGTCTTCAGACGTCATCGCCCGCGATATCCTCGGGGCACGCCGGCCTTACGCCGACAGACGCTTGCGGCCGCGTGCGCGGCGAGCAGCCAGAACCTTCTGGCCGCCATTGGTTGCCATGCGGGCGCGGAAACCGTGACGACGCTTGCGGACAAGCTTGGACGGTTGATAGGTACGCTTCATTTTTTAATACCGCGGTGTGCGGCCCTTCTTGGATTTGCCCGATCGATAGACCGATCATGGCAAGAGCGTTGCTGGAAACGTGACGGCGTGGGAACGCGCTCGCGCGCCTTCGGAAAGCCGGACGTGGGCGGCTTATAAGAGCAACCCGCCGTAAAAGTCAATTCGTCAACGCCCGTTTGCCCCGTCAAGCGGCCGGTTTCGTGCCGCTTCCGCCGCTGCACAGATCCGCGGCGAGCACCGCTGCGTAGGAGAGGGCATGAGCAGAGCCGGCCGATCCGGTATCGAGGCGGCATGGCCGTCCGGCGAGGGACTGGAAAATGCCGGGCCGGGTCGTTATCATGTAACGCACGATCACGTCGGCCCGTCTGCATAGCCGACATTTGCACCGAACGCGAACGGAGACCCGCATGAGCAACGAGGCGGCGACATCCGCCCCTCTGGCAAACGGAGGAGGGGCCGCAGCAACGGCGGGCGCCGAGCGGACCGGCCACCGGATGCCGCGGCGCTTTCACGGGCTGTCGGGCCGTCTCCTGTGGCTGACGGTGATCTTCGTCATGTTTGCCGAAGTTTTGATCTTCGTGCCGTCGATCTCGGTGATGCGGATGACATGGCTGCGCGACAGGCTGGATACCGCGGCCGCGGCCGGCGTCGTGATCGACGGGTTGCAGCCGGCCGAACTGCCGCGGGCGGTGCAGGACGATACGCTGCTGGCGACCGGCACCAAGGTGCTGGCCCTGCGCAAGGAGGGAACCTCGCGCCTGCTGGCGGCGATCGACGTTCCGCCACAGGTGGACGAGCAGTACGATCTCGCCAACGAGACCTTCATCGGTTCGATGGGCCACGCGCTGGACACGCTGGTGTTCGGCGGCGGGCGGATGATGCGCGTTTTTGGCCCGATCGGCGAGACGGACATGATCATCGAGCTGGTGATGACCGACGACGCGCTGCGCAAGGCGATGATCGGCTTTTCCAAGCTGATGTTCGGCATCTCGTTGCTGATCTCGCTTGTCACCGCCGTGCTCATCTACTTTTCAATCAACCGCATGATGATCGGCCCGATCCGCCGGTTGGCGCACGGCATGCAGGCGTTTTCCGAGCGGCCCGAGGATCCGGAGCGGGTGTTCACGCCGGGGCGGGCGAAGGGCGAGCTGGAAGTTGCCGGCCGCCACCTGGCAGCCATGCAGACTGAACTGCAGCGGACGCTGAAGCAGCAGAAGAACCTTGCCGATCTCGGCCTGGCGGTTTCCAAGATCAACCACGACATGCGCAACATCCTGGCGTCGGCGCAGCTGATGTCGGACCGGCTTGTCGATGTCGAGGATCCGATGGTGCGCAGTTTCGCACCAAAGCTTCTGCGGACGATAGACCGGGCGGTTGGCTATACCAACGAGGTCCTCGCCTACGGCCAGGCCTCGGAGGCTGCGCCACGCCGGCGCCGGCTGCCGCTTGCCGAGCTCTGCCAGGACGTGCGCGAGATCCTGGCGCTCGATCCGGATACGGGCATCGAGTTCGTCGACCAGATCGCGGTGGAGCTCGAGGTCGATGCCGATCCCGAGCAGCTGTTCCGGGTCATCCACAATCTCTGCCGCAATGCGGTGCAGGCGCTCGTCAATGCCGATCCGCAGGACGACCTGCCGCGGCGGCTGACGATCGCCGCGCAGCGCGTCGGCAGCGTCGTTGCGATCACCATAGACGACAACGGTCCCGGCATGCCGCGCAAGGCGCGTGAGAACCTGTTCACCGCGTTTCGTGGTGCGGCGCGTTCCGGCGGCACCGGCCTTGGCCTGGCGATTGCCCGTGAATTGGTGCTTGCCCACGGCGGTACCATCGCCCTCGTGGAGAAGCCCGGGCCGGGCACGCAGTTCCGGGTTGAGATCCCCGATCGGCCGGTATCGTTGGAGGACTATCGCGCCCGCGCCTGAAAATATCGTTTCACGTCAAAGCGTTGGGCGCATTTTTCAGCAAAATGACAATGCCTTGGCCAAAACCGCTTGCAATCATCGGCACAAGGCTTTAGAGGATCGCCACACGCCGACGGACAGTCGGTGAGGCAAGCACCCGTAGCTCAGCTGGATAGAGCACCAGACTACGAATCTGGGGGTCAGGAGTTCGAATCTCTTCGGGTGCGCCATCACTTACCTGCATTTGAGCCCTCGCGTTTTGCAGGGCGTTTTGCAAAATCCGTTTCCAACACGTTCTCCAACTTGGCAATTGCATTGTCCGCCATCGTGCTTGTGCGGGCGAGATACTTGTCGAGAATCTCTTGCGCGCGGCGCAGGGAATGTCCGGTGACGGATACGATCTCGCCGAGATTGCAGCCCGCCTGAAACAGCATGGTCACGGTCGTGCCGCGAATGTCGTGGAAGTGCAGATCGGCGATTCCTGCCTCACCGGCCGTCTTGTCCCACTGCTCATAGAAATACCGCTTCTGGAACGCCTTCCCGGTCTTCGTGGTCATGATCAGCGCCGACGTGCGGGGAAGGCTGTCCAGGGTCTCTTTGAGGGCCTTCGTGCATTTGACTGCAACGTATCGCTTCGTCTTGCCCTGGCGGAGCTTGATATGAGTGCCATCATAGTTGGACCATGCCAGCTTCAGGAGATCGGCTTGCCGCTGCCCAGTGTGAAGGGCTAGCACGATGGCCAACTTCATTTCCTCGTTCGCCTTCTCCATGAATGCGTCGACGTGTTCGGGCAGCCAGATCAGGTCGGAACGGTCGCCGGCATAGGCGCGCTCGAATCCGTCCAGAACATTCTTCTTCAGAGGCCCGTCCTTCTCCGCCCATGAGAGGATGCGGGCGAGGATCGTCACGCGGTTGTCGGCTTCGCGCGGCTTTTCTTCCGAAAACTCGTCATGCCATTTCAGAACGTCGCGACGGAATTCCTTGTCTTCGAGAGCGACATAGGGAACGCTCCCGTATTTCCCATCCCAGAAGGTCAGGACGCGCCGGTATTCCTTCTTTGTGCTTTCTGCCAGCCGTCGCCACTGCTTGGTCCCATCGAATTCCTTGATCAGTCCAGCAAGGGTTCCGGCGAGTCGGTTCTTTGATTTTGATTCCGCCGCTGCGATAGAGGCTATGAACGCGCTCGAACCGGGTTCGCCAGTTAGGCGAGACCCGGTTGCGCGGTGATAGTAGTAGGTCGCCACGGTCCCGTCGGCGAGTGTCCGCTTGACCGTGTTGATCCCTTTAAGCCGTGTTCGCATTCTGGCGTTTCCATATCTCGAAGGGCGAGAGGTTATCGTTGACCGCGACCGGCCCGGCAGGACCGTCAGCAAGTCGCCGCTCCAGGCTTACACGGCTCCACCGGCGCGTTCCGGGAATGGCGGATGGGACAATCCCCTTCCGCACCCATGAATCGAAGCCGGTGACGCTTATTCCGCACAAGGCGGCGGCCTGCCTGCGCGTGAGCGCAAGCAGGCCTGCAAGGTCTTGATCCGGCATCAGGCTGGAACGGCGGCTCGGCTGCCCTCTCGCATGCTCATGGTGTCGAGAGCATCGAGAGCACGAGCAAGTCCATGAACGAACGCATGCGCATCGGCTCGATTGAACTTGAAGGAATACTCCTCATCGTCCCAGTTCCAGAGGTTGCGCTTCTGATTGCAAATGTCCGTAACCAGGGGCAGCAACGTGTTGTACTGCTCGCGGAGGATCGCCGCGACAGATGCCTCGTCGCCGTTGGGCTTGGCCGCTTCTGGCGGCAAGAGCGGCGTTTTGATCTCGGTCATGCCTTCTCCTCTCAATGCATCAAGCCAGACGACGGCGCGGTGGCCGAACGCATCATCTGTGCAACAACCTGCCGCTGGCGGATATCTCGCTGCTCGGCCGCACGCTTCTCCGCTGCCTTGGCCCGCCGCTTTTCTTGCGCAGCTTCAGCCTTCTGGCGCTTGTAGCGCTCGTGGAGTCGGTGCAGTTCGAGCACGGCCTTATCGTTGAAGACGTCCTGAAGCTCTTTCTGGCCGGCCCGTTCCGCCCATGTCGGTGTGTCCACGTCGTTCTCTTCGGTCCAGCCGCTGTCGTCTGGATACTGGTAATGCTCGTTCTCGCGGAAGATGTCCGGCCCATGGTAGAAGTCGCGGTTTTCCTTCATCACCTGCGGCGTCTGCTGGATCCAGATGCCGACGCAGATCGTAGCCAGTTCGGCCATGTCCGGGACCATCGTCAGGATATGGGCTGACAGCCGGCGAGCAGCATCGCGATCCTCTTCCGATCGCTGTTCATCCCATTTCCGGTTCGGAGGATTGTCCATGGCTGTGAGGCCCAGGACGAGAGCGGTAGCGATTTCAGTCTTCGATAATTCAGTCATGTTTTCTCCTTCTTCAGAATCATTTGCGTTTTGCACAATAGACAAAAGAGATCGTCTGTCAATCTCTTTTACATTTTGCGCATTTGAGATTTGTGGTAGTGGCTGATCAGCATCAGCATCAGCATCAGCATCGAGGACCACATGGCCACGCCGAAACAGCTTGTCGCGAAAGTCGCGGAAATCACCGGAGTTCCGGAAGGGACCGTTATCCAGCATGACCGCAACCTGTCTGTTGCCGAACTGCGCACGACAGGCGGGCGAGGGCTGGCCGTTGCCAAGGTCACGTTCGATGACGCCGCCAACCTTCTGATTGCCGTCGCCGGTAGCCGGAACGTCAAGGACAGCGCAAAGACCGTTCGCGAGTATCGAGAGCTGGGTTCCTCCCACGCGCTCGACTTCGGCGACGTAAAGCGAGGCCATACCTTCGGCGATGCCCTTGCCGCCCTCATGGAAGCGGCTCCGAAAGAACGAGACCTGTTCGCCGGTTCCGAAGGTGGAACGATTGAGGTTTCGATTTTCGGACCGAACCCGGCCGCCAGGATCGAGTGGCAGCTTCCGAACAGCCAGGGTAGGGTCGACTACCGATCCAAAAGCAAACGTACGTTCGCCGATCTGCAGTTCGTATCGAAGTTCAGCCAAGTCACAATCGGACATGTCGGCGATTTGCTTTCAGAATAGTGTTTTACGGATGCGCTCTCGCCGGAATACCGTGCGAGGGCGGCCCTGCTTGTGTTAGCGCAGGTGGTGGTGGCCGCCCTCCGGTGTAGGTGGCGCCCATGACACGATTCGAACGTGCATGATCCAGTTACGGCTCACGGGGTAGAAGACCCGCGCCGGTACATGGGCGAAAGAGTTTAGGAGGCGTCTTCGATTTCGCCTTCAAGCTCGCGGATCGTCACCATGATTTGATAGACCTGATGATGAAGCTGATCGAAATTGAGTTCTTCCACGACAGTCGGATGCGAGAGCGCTTCCCGCTTCTTCATGGCATCGAGGTTGCGACCGACCATGCTGGAAAGCGTGCAGCAGACTTCGCTGCGCATCTTGAGGTCATGGACGATCTGGCCGAGAAGTTCTTCGGTGATCATTGCTTTCCTCCCGGCCGGCGCTCGAGTTGCCATTCATTAACGAGGACGTCGATTCGCTCATGAAGTCCGTCTAGCCGTTCGGCAATCATTTCTGCGGCAGACTGAATCCCCGGCAGTGCCCTGTTATCCATCTGATCAACAGATTGTGCTGCGATGGCCATGAGGTTCGCGACCTTCATTACTTCGCGCACTTCCATGCCGACACACTCGAGACCTAAGAACCCATCATGAAACACCGGCTTCATGACCTCGCCCTCAACTTAGGGAGATGGAAGTCAAGCACGGTCTCTCCCACGTCGACGCCATGAATGTGAACGAGGGCGCGAGCCGAACCGGAAATCAACTTGTCGATTTCGCCGATTACTCCGTCGATCTCGATTCCGCGGTGAGCATAATCGTATACCCGGTCCAACAGGTATGTGGCATATCCCATCCGCATGAGCACATTCTCAATGTCGCGAGGCTCAACTCTGCTAGCGGCCTCGCCGATCGCGTCGAGTGTGGCGTAGTGGATATCCCGTTCCACTTCGCGAAACTGGCGGTCAGTCTCACGGGCGCCCGCTGCATTCACCTTGAAGAGCGGATAAAGGTCCAGGCTTGCTGCCGCCTTCATTCGTAACTCATTAACCTTGTGCTGCATCATTTCCGGTCACCTCGTTGCAGGCTAGCGATTTTCGATATACTTAGCGATAAACGATGTTTTTCGCCAAAGCAAGCGAAAATCGCTAGCCCTATCTATTTTTGTGCAACGTGGTATTTCATTGATATGTTGACACCCTCACAGTGCCGCGCGGCCAGAGCGCTATTAGACTGGTCACAACAGCAGCTTGCCGATCATTCAAAAATCGGCAACGCAACAATTCGGAACTTCGAAAGTGGGAAATCAGCGCCGCAGCACGCTACGCTAGATGTTCTGCGAAGATGCTTTGAGTCCGCTGGTATCATCTTCATCGATCAGAACGGCAACGGGCATGGCGTGCGGTTCCGGGATCGGCAGGAGTGAGCCTGTGTTGTTGTAGCAACGCGCCGCCCTAGATCCCCGCCATCCGAAGCGATTCATTTTCCGCGCCGAGCACGCGGAGCAAGCCGGCATCTGGTTCTTCGTCTACCAGGGCGTCATACGCTTCAAAGGCGAGTCGCCGGAACTCCATATACATCTCGTCATCACGAATGCGCACAGCGGCTTTATCGAACTTGCCGAGCGGTGGCATGGCCATAACGTGACCATCGCCCTGGCGGACGATTGCGCAGCTGGAAAGCTGGACCGGTCCGACGCGGGCAGTGAAAATCGCCTTCGTCACGGTCCGCTCTTCGTCATCAGGTCTGCCTGTCAGAGCCATGCTCTTGATTTCGATGTCCATGCTCAGTGCCTCGCGAACCAATAAGGCACGACCATCTTTTCGCCGGAAGCTTCCTCCTCCATGTCCCGCAGGTTCGATAGCATGAAGCCGGTGAAGTCCATTGCGGCATCATGGGCGGTCATATCCTTCGGGATGCGATCCTTCGCCCACATGGCATCGAGCATCAGCCCAGAGACGCCGGTGGCGGAGAAGACGTGCCGGTATTTCACGTTCGTCTCCGGATCGGTCGCCAGGTTGATGCCGTTCGCCAGAATGACCGTCTGGACGATGTAGAGAAATTCCTGTTGCTTGTTCATCCTGCAATCCTTTCCATGAATGAAGGTCCGCTTCGCTGTTTCTTCGCGGGAGCGGGGTTTGCCAGTTCGGGGTTGCGAAGCTGTTCCTCGCGCGAGTCCCAATTGATGTTGATGATATTCCGAACTGCGAAAGCGTAAACCGTACAGTCGAGACCTTCCGCATCGCGGCCGGGGATGCGCTCGAAGCGCCTTTGCGGCTGGCCACGAGAATAGCGGACGATGGCGCGTTCTGCTGTCAGCTGCTCATACCAGACGGCAGGCAGTTCATCGGAAAAGCGGATCGAATTGCCGCGCGTCAGCCTGCCGGCGAGATGGCTCTTGATGCCGTCGATACCAACAATCCAGAGCGTGCCGCCCTTGATCTTCTGACTGCTCCGCTCGATCGGTGGACGCTTCCCGCCGACGCCCTTGATCGCCACAACCTTCCGATTGAAGCGAGGAAAGGCGAACTTGTAGACGAACTCCATGGTCTCGCCGTCGCCGGAATCGATGGCCGTGCCGTCAATTCCGAGTGAGCCGCCGAACGGATGCGGGAACCGAAGCTTCAGCATCTCGTCGAGCTCCCGCCAGGTCTGTTCGTCGGACGGCTGGCCCCAGATCACGCGATGGCCAAGCACATAAGCATTGCCCGCTCGGTCCCATCCGATGAATGTCACCTCGAGTCGGTCCTTCCGCTGTACGTCGACGCCGGCTGTGATTGCCAGGACATCGGCCGGAAGCAGGTCCATGCCGAACCGCTCGGAGCGCTTCGCCAGTTCCTCGTCGTCGATCTCTTCGCCGGTTCCGCGCCAGCCTTCGCCGAGCACGGTATTGACGAAAACCTGAAGATCCTCGGCGATGTCTTTGGCCGCGACGAACTCGGTCGCCAGTTGGCCCCATGACGCATTCGTAAGCGGCGACACGAGCGCATTCACCTTGAAGCCGGCATGTCCTTCGACTTCAGGTGCCGTCGCGCGCCAGCGGCCGTTCTCGACCATCGCCGTTTTCTTGGATTCTTCGACGACCGATCCGCAGCAGGGCGCGCACCAATATGCCTTCAAGGGTTCGCCAGGCGGCCACTGGATATCCTTCCAGACGATCTCGCGGAACTCTTCACACTCGGGGCAACACACTTCAAAAATGCGCTTGTCGGACTTCGCATAGGACTTGATGACGTTGCTGGTCTCTTCATAAACCGGCGTCGAACCCATGATGATTTTGCGGTCCGGGAACGATGTCGTGCGCTTCTCGGCGAGGACGATAGGGCTGCCCTGCGCACCGTTCGTCATCTCGTCGACTTCATCGAGAATCAGGATGCGGGTGTTATGGGCGCGAAGATTGCGAGGTGCCTTCGAAGCGACGACCTTCAGGCTGCCGCCGGCGAACCGGCGTGAAAGCATCGTGCTCCGCTTGCCCTCTTTCTGATCAGCAGAGATCGAACCGGCCAGGGCGGGGGATGCAGCGAAGATCGGCTCAAGGTCCGACACGACAAAACGCTTGGCATCATCTTCGGTCGGCAGGACCGCGAGAATAGGAGCCGGGTCGTTGACGACGTGGTTCGCAACGGCTGCCGTGAGCAGGGTCGTGTAGCCAATACGCGCAGATTTCAGGACCGTGACACGGGTCAGAAGCGGATCGCTGATCGCGTCGGCAATACCGCGCTGGAATGGATAAAGTCGTATCTTGCCGGGGAGAGCCGCCACGTCGTCGGGCAACTCCATCTCCTGCTCGATAAAGTCGGAAAGTTTAAGTCTTGGCGGCGGTCTTAGACTCGACAGCGCCTTCGCCATCATGGTCTGAACCATCGGCCAGTGCCTCCAGGGCATCGCGAATTTCGCGGTCTATGATTGCTGCTTGTGCGGCATCGATCGTGCCGATGCGCTGGCGAACCCGGCTCGTCACTGCGAGCATGCCGGAACGGACCTTGCGCAGAATGTCTTGCCAGCCGCGCAGGACATCCTCGCGTGCAACAAGGTCGCCACGGGTTTGCGCGTTCTTCAGTTCCTGGCCGTCAGCCTGCTCCCGCGCAAGTCGGGCGCGTTCCTGATTGAGGTCTAGGATCTGCTTCTCGCCGCCACGACCGGCAGCAACTTCGCGCAGATGAGCCGTGTACAGCTGGACGGTCTCGCGCAGGGCGTATTGGCCGCGCCCGATTTTCTTGGCCTGGCCTCTGATGGCGAGATCGGAAATCGTCCGATCAGACACGCCGAGCCAGTCGCCGACCACCTTGGCGGTCACGATATTTTCCATGCTATGCGCTCTCCGAATAGGGTAGAACCCCCTTATGCAAAATTGCAGGGGCTGGTATTCCGGGATGCCGCGTCCCCGCAGGCGGCCGGAGTGGCGGAGTACCTTGGCAGGGTCAGGGCCGGCCCCTCGACCGACCCTTACCGATGGTCACGCCTGGTTGAGGACGAGCACGAGGATGCCGCTGAAGCGGTCGTTTACGGTTTTCACCTCCCACCAGGGCTGGCCGGGAAGGTCGAGACCGCGGATCCGGTCGCCGCCGCGAAAGACTCGATCCGGGTACGCCGCACGCTCGATGACAAGGGCGCCTTCCGAAGCGGACAGCGTCGTCATCATGCCGTTGCCGAGACTGATGGTGCCGGCAGCAGCGGGCGTGTGCAGTACGCCTCTGATCTCGGCAGCCGGACGAGCGGGGTCAGCAACCCCGCTCTTCATCGGACTGTGCCTGACCAGCTCGTCGTAAGCGCCCAAGACCATCCGGTCGTTGATCGCTTCAAGAGCTTTCCAGTTGTTAGCCATTCAGCACGACGCGACCAATCGCCGAAGGGTTGGCGGCAGCAAGGGCAGCCTTGGCCACGAGCGTGTTGCTGGACGATGCGGTCGTGAAGACCTTGCCGGCGTCGTCCCAATAGATGTCCGCACCCTGCGTCCACGCCTGCCCGGATGTCTTGGCGTGTTCGAAGACGCCTCGGCGCGTGATCTCGACTTCCTCGCCGGACTTCGCATCAATCTGCGCAATGCCGAAGAGCTTGCCGACCAAGACGCCGGCTCCGGAAAGCACGTCGTAAGGGGCGATGACGGTGAGGGTTTCGCCAGTCTGGATGAAGTTCTTAGCCATAGGTCAGTAGCCTTTCGATAGGGTGAGGCGGATGGAGGAAGTGCGCGTCCCGGAGAGGCGCGCGATCTCCGCATCGATCGCCGCAAGGGCCGATGCCATTTCCGCGTCGGATTTGTATTCGGTTGTTCTTTCCGTGCCGCCGCTGCGGAACGTCGTCCGTAGCGCGCCGGTGTTACGGGCAGCGACCAGCGCTGCCCTCTGTTCCTGAAGTTCCGCGACCGTCATTATGCGCCGGGGTTCTTCATGAAGGACCGGAAGTCCACGAAGCTGGCGCCGAAGTCCAGGCGGGCCTTGACGGAAACGCCGTCAACTTCCCATCCGGATTTCGTCTCGACCTGCACACCTTCCTCGCCCTGAAGATACGCATATTCCAGGCCATCGCACGATGCCGGATCGGCAGCCAGATACCAGGCGGTCGCATCGGTGAAGCGCGGTTCCACAACGATATCCAGCTGGCGCATCGAGTCTGTCGCGGCCTTGTTGGAGCTGTCCGGGTAGAAGGTAGTGCGCAGCTCCTGCTCGGCGGTCGTTTCCAGCGTGGCCGGAACGATGAGGAACTTCGGCTCAACCGCGATCAGTTCACCGGAGATGCCCACCTGCTGACGCATCTTCGCGCGAGCAACACCAAGCGCGCTCACTGCAAAAGCTGCGGCCGTGAGCAGGTTGTTGTGATCGGCGTGGAACATGTTCTTGCCGTCGCCCATCTTCGGACCGCCGCCGGCGTTCGACAGGAACAGGTCAACGAGAAGCTGCGCTTCCGTCGCGGCTGCCGCCTGGCCCATGCGGCGAGACAGGTCCATGAAGGCATTGAGATCGTCATTCACCAGCGCCTGACGGGAGATGTTGAAAATCTTGCCGTAGGTTGCGAGGCGATAAGACTGCTTCTCTTCCTTGAACGTGCCGCTCTTGAACTCGCCGGATTCGTTCACCTTCTCCAGGCGAGGCGCTTCCGAAAGCTGGAGCTTGTGCTTTTCCTTGAAGTCGGTGGCGGTCGTCTGGCGGCCGACGCGCTTCAGGCCGGAAGGGGCGGCCGTGTATGCCTGTCGGAGAGAACGGCCGACACTATCGCCGAGTAGCAGGGGGAAGTCGGAAGTGGTATGCAGCGCACGGTCTACGATCTGCGCCGGGGAAAGACCAGCAAGCGAAACGCCTGCACGGGTCAGCGCAGCGCGTGCGTGATCTACCGTGCCAAGGCCGACGAACTGGCGGGCGGGATCGCTCACCTGATGGCCGGGGGTAGCGCGAGCATAAAGAGCCTCGCCCATGGCGCGGACACGGGCTTCCGGGTTGTCCATGGTCGTGTCGTTGTGCGGGGCGCGGATGGTGGCGGCAGCAGCACCGCGAGCACGCATCGCTTCGAAAGCGGCAGCGCGGGCCTGATCGACAGTCACTTCGGCATCGATCTGCTCGTCAGCCCAAGCACGGTCAAGGCCAGCGGTGTCGGCGATGGCGCGGATCTGGGTATTACGTTCTGCAACGGGCATGGGATTTCCTTCGGTAGGATTGTGCTCTTGTTCAGAGCGGGTAGTGGCGGCAGGATCGGCCGGGACACTGACAATTGAGAGTTCGAGGGGCATCCATCGGATGACGTTGACTGTCGCAACGCCGCCAGGTGACGGTTCGGTGCGGGTTTGCTCGATTGGCCGGAAGCTCACGGACGCCGGGAGAACGTGACCGTCCTCCAGGTCATCGAAGAGCGCCTGACCGCCTTCGTTTCGGCTGATCTTGGCCGTCACGATAGCCTTGCCGCCTTCGAAGCGGAGAGAGCCGGGAACGATGCCGCCAAGTCGGGATGCAAGACCGCTATATCGGTCGTGGCTGTCCAAGAGGGCGAGGCTGTCCAGTCGGGCAGTGTCGATGGCGGCCGGCGAGATTGTCAGAATCTCGTCGTAGGTGCCTTCCCAGGTGCGGACCCGAACAGGCGTATCGGTGGCGAGCACCACGTCGACCGTTCTTGCTTCCGCATTGAAGCTGGTCAGGCTTCCCGCAGCGCGATTACGGGTGTCGTCGCGCGCACGGGATTGTTCACCGGCCAAGGGCTCGGCGTTCAATTTCGGCATGTATGTCTCCTGAAATTTAGGCCGCTTCCACGACCTCGGGAGGGGTGTTGCTGTTCGCGGGAACATTGAACTTGAGCCCCAGTCGGGAGGCCCGTTCGTTGTCGGCCGCGATCTCGGCGTCCAGCGCCTCGATGTCGATACCGCGAGAAGTTACAGCCTCTCGACGGCTCATGATGCCGCCGCTGATCGCGGCAAGCTCGGCTTGGCTGTCCTTGAGAGGATCAATCCAGGCAGTTTTCGGTGCGATCCATTTCGCGGCTGCGGCTTCCTGCTCATTGGCAGTGAGCCGGCCTGAAAGGACTTCTGTTGCGGACCATCTGACCCATAGCGGGCGAAGGAACTGAAACACGATCATGCCGTACTGCAGCTGCTCGACACGCCGGCGGAATTCGATGAGGCCGCCTCGCTGCGATCCATAGTTCGCCTGGCTCAAGTCCTGGCTGACTTGCCATGCGGGCAGTCCGATGCCCGCGGCGATCTCGCGCTCAATGATCTTCGCGAACTCGATTGCATCCATGCCGACAGTCGGCGGATCGGAGAAGGTTATGCCGTCCGAACCGAGAGGCGCGACCTTGATCGTGCCGGGTTCGAGCGCATCGCCAAGCGCCTCGCCTTCCCATCCGTCGGCGTTGTCGCCGGGTGTCACGATGCCCACGAGCATCGCGGCAGCCGCCTGCTTCGTCAGCTGCGCATCGATCCAAGCATCCAGATGAGCGATGCGGGAGAGGATTGGCGCGAACCACGTAATACCGCGCACCTGGCCGGGGGTGTCGACCCGGAACATGTGGAGCATGTCGGCAGCGATGACGCGATCGGTCGTGTATTGCAGGGCAGTGCCGGCAATCTCCTTCCGAACGTGATAGGCAACGCGAACGCCGCTCCTATTGAATTCGATGCCCGACACGATGCGGCCGCCATCGGAAAGCTCGCGCGTCAATGCGCTGTCAACCTGTTCCGGATCCAGAAGGCGGACCTTCAGCTCCTTCCCTTCGTTGATCAGCATGGCGAAGCATTCGCCGTCGATGACGGTACGCTTTGCCATGAGCGCGGTCAGGGCATACAGGTCGCCCAGGCCGTCGGCATCTGCCCGGTCCGTCCATGCTTCCCAGGCCAGGTTAAGCCTGCCGCGAATACGGATGGAGCGATGAGACGACTGCGGCTTGATGCCGGTCCCCACGAGCGCGCTCACCCATGCGTCAACAGCAGCGGCCGCAACAGCATTATTGCTGGCGATGTATCGGGCACGCGCCGCAAGTTCGAAGCGGCTGGCAAGCTGCGCCTTTGGCTGGGAAGGCATCCGGCCGAAAGACCGTCCGCGCCGACCAGCCGATGCACCGTCAAATGAACGAGACGATCCGGACAGCCAGGCTTTAGCCCTTTTCAGAATGTTCATGCCGCCTCCAGATGATCAGCGGCGCACCGCTCCAAGACTTGCTGATAGAGCTCGGGCGCTTGGACACAGACATGCGCGATGCGATCTCCCGATAGCTGGTAGAAATTGCCGGCCGTGCCACGGCGAGCGAAATCGAATGCTGCCCTGATCTGCGGCGCGCTGATCGGCATGCCGAGCCGGTACATCGCGGCGAGGATGGCAAAGCCGAACATCTCGCGGGGAGAGAACAGCCACCTGGCTCGCTTCTGGCCGCATGGGATATCCATCGCTTTCGCGAGGCGATGCCAAGCATAAATCGTGTCTTCCGGAGCCGCCGCGAACGCTGCTAGCTCTATGATGGTGAATGTCGGATCGTCGTACCAAGGTGGAAATGCCGCAAGCAGCGGCCGGTCTCGCGACATGTCTCTTTCCTTTCTTCTTGCCGAATTCGGAATTGAGGAAGGGCACAAAAAAACCGCTCGGATGAGCGGTCGGTGGATCGGGATCGTTCCCGATATGGGCTTGCGCAGATCAATGTCGGCGACAAGCAATCTGGCCCGGCGTCGCAGCCGAAGCGCGCCAGCCGGGAGACCAGCGGGAAGGAGGGCCCGCCGATGCATAAAAGAAAAAGGAAAAGGCCCACCGAAGCGGGCCGAAGGTGGAGCTGGGGAAGCTCTATATATAAGGGGTTCGAAAACGCATCGAAGTGGTACTCATGCAGCGATTTTTTCCGAAATTCTTTTGAGCGCGCCTTCCACGACCTTGCGCCCCATCCGGTGCGCCGCCGATTCCGCATATCCCCGTCGCACTCCAATCGTCCGAAATGATGCGTCGGACAGGATGTCTTCGATTACGTCCAGGTCTTCGCGGAACAGGCCAGCCGCTTCGAGTTTCGCGGCTCTGTCCATTTCCGCCAGCTCATCCGGCATAGGCGCACTGGTCTTTCCGTCGCCAACGCCTGTCAGGTCAGCGATGCCAGCCAGTCGTCCGTATTCGTGAGCAACGCCATCGGGCAGCACCGTCACGGCGGGCATCGTCTTGGTATTGGCCCTGGCCTCTGCAAGAATGTTATCATTGGCCACAGCACGGGCCGTCCGTGGCGGTGGAGCAAGCGAGCGTGGCGCGTCCGACGACTGGGACGATAGATAGACACCGGCGGCATTCAGCTTCGTATAGGCGGCGTTCTGTGCCGGCTGCGCTGCGACGTGCTTAGCAGTCTCGGATTTTTCATCGACCTCGGCGTCCGCGACCTTCGGGTTGTATGAGGGCCGGCGCTTCCGGCCCTTGTCGTCGCCGTATTCAATCAACTCGCCCTTCATGAAGGTCAGGCCCGTGAGCTTCCGCTTCCCGACGGCCTTCCCGATGCGATGCCAGCTTTCCTTTACATTGCGGTCCCCGGTATCAACCCCTGCCTGATAAGCCCGCAGCAGCATGGGCACAGAAGGAAGGATGCTGCTTTGATTGTGAACCCGCTCGAGTCCTGTGCCGGGATTTCCTTCATCATCTTCCGGCGAGGGGGTATTATCATTCGCCGCGATGACCGGCGTGCGCATCAGTTCAGCCACCTGCCGCAGGGTGACGACCAGTGGCGACTTGTCTTTCACGAGCGCGCGCTCGATGCGGTTGCCTTCCGTGCCGTAGTCGATTTCATCTCCGGCCGCATCGCGCTCCGCAAGCCATTCTGGCGACGGTCCGTCATTGGCCGCGAAGATTGTCCGCGTCGGTTTAACATATAGCGGCGCGCGCCTGCGGGCGTTCTCCGATACGTCCGCGCCCAATGCCGAAAGCCAACTCCACCGGCGCGATGTCACGATGGATTCTGGAAACAGGCATTCCCGACCATCAATCCAGAATTCGGGAAGTTCGGGTTTTTCCCAATGGGATGCGACCGACGGATTGATAAGGCGGCATGTCGACCAGTCGCCCGGCACGTCTGGCCAGGTGACTTTGCGTCCACGAGATGAATAGGCTTCGAAGGAAGGTCCACGTTCACCACCTGAGCCCCAGGCAGCGAGGGTTGCGGCAGACGTGTAGAAACGATGGCCAAGCGGCAGCGCCGCTTTCCGGTCAAAGGTCATATAAAGATATCCCCAGTCAGATGATGCGGTGCCGTTTCCCGGTCTTCCCGCTGGTGCCGAATCGGCAGGCTTAAGGCGCACGAATGCGAACGCGCACCTGTATATGATTTTACATCGAATGTCAAGAAAAATCTGTTGACACGAAGATGAAAGTGTGCATGTGCGATTGATATGCGGTCGCGTTGCGCTCGACATGCTGACGTGCAAGAATTTTGAATCGGAGGAACTCAATGTCAGATATCATTCGTGAAGCTTCGTTCGCTGAGGGCTTTGAGGTGGGCTATCGATCAATAAAAGGCACATCTGTCGGACTGCCTGGCATCCCCGGCCAACCTGGCACTCTCGGAAATAGCACGCCTTTCTTGATGGGAGTGCGGAAAGGCATCGAGCGCGCCTTAAGCAAAAAGATCAACGAACTGAAGGAGTGAAGTTCTGGACCTGTAATGGTTGCGCTTCATGCGGCTTTAGCTGACTGCCGGCAAGTTGGGCAGCGGTCCAGGCTCCATCGAATTCTCTGACGTTCTTCTGCTGGCGGCAGCACTCCCATATATAGATCGGGAGTTCGTCGCTCCGCTTTGGCTTGCCATATGTGCGCTCAAACTCTTGCACCGCCGCGCGCATGGTTGCCTCATATTTCACTGCCCGCTCTCGATGCCAGACGCTAGGCGGATCAGCATCTGTCCCGGCGTATTTGTAATGGTCGAGGGCGTCATAGTATTTGCCGATTGCGATGCAGACCAGCTCATTGCGGCCGCGCTTCTCAGGGGTTTTCTTTTTCACGTCTCAATTCTCTTTTTCAAGCACATCAGACGGAACAAGCGGAACACCCTAAAGGGTGTGTTCCGTCTGTTCCGCCAAATGTTGGTGCTCATGCTAAAACGGAACAGCGGAACAAGGCGGAACATGTTCCCCTATGTTCCGCTTGAAACCCAGTACATCCCGTCATTGTGAAACACGGTTCCGGCTTCGATAAGATGCTTGCGAACACGCTGGAAGCGGACCTTCAACGCGCTTGTCTTATCGCCGGGATAGGCTGCATAGAAGCTGGCTCGCCAGCTATCTTCAGCAACGTGCTCGCCAGTGTCGCCACATAGGTCCGCGAGCACGTCAAAGGCCTTTGTGTTGTGCTTCGACATACTCGCAACGAGATGCTCGCCTGCGGTCTTTCCATCGGCTGGTATAACGACAGGTGCCATTGTTGGCTCGCCGTCTTCGTCAACACCGACTTGCACGCCCTCCATACGGAAATGCGTGATCACGCCCTCGTCGCCGTCATTGGTGCCATCGCATTCGAGCACGTAAGCGCCGGCTTCTTTCTTGACCATGAAAGAGGCATCAACAGCGCCGTCCAGATCGATAGCACCCTTGCCTCGGTCGCCTGCCCATCCAGTGTGATGGATCACCTTGAGATGGGAGCCGGTGACAGCCTCACGCAGTGTGTCGCACGCCTGAATGAATTTGGTCATATCCTTGCTGGCATTCTGGTCTCCAGGACCGAAAGCGCGTGTGAGCGTATCGATGATGATCCACACGCACGGCTGGCCGCAATCGAGCTCAGCCTGCTTTATGATCGCCGCAAGTTCCTCGGCGTCCTTCACGCTGCTGGTCAGATCGATCCGCCCGCCGAGAACAACAAGCGGAATGCGCCCGACACCGTGTCGCTTTCTGAAAGCAAGCATTCGACGTTTCGTCAGGTCTTTGCGCTCGGCAGCGATATAGACGACAAGGCCCTGTTTAACTCGCCGACCGTGCCATTCCATGCCGGCCGCAACATGGCAGGCCATGTCCGTTACGATAACGCTCTTGCCTGTCCCCGGCTTGCCCGAAAGCATCGTGAACTCGTTGACGCCGAGAACGCCTTTGATGAAGGTTTCCTTCGGAAGTGAGTCCTCGATGTCGCCAAACCAGTCGATGGTGAATCGCTGGTTCTGGTTCGCAGCAATCGGTTTTGCCGCACGCGCTACGGCTTGCAACTGCTCCACGGTGTTGCCGGCGTCCAGCCAGTCGCTCACATCGCCCTTGTCGGGCAAGTCCGGCAGTTCAACGCGGCGCACCGTTGCGAAGCCCTGCATCAATCCGATGATCTTCTCGGCCTTGCTGTTGCCGGCCGCGTCATTGTCGGGAATGACGTAGAGGGTTCGTCCTTTGAGCGGCGACAGGTCTTCAGGCCAACTGCCATTCGGGGCGGTGGTGGCGAGCAAGCCGAGATCGGCCAGGCGGTCGCAATCCTTCTCGCCCTCGACGATATAGATCGGGTCCGACGAGCGCGCAGCGATATCTGGCCAGCGGTAAATAATCGGGTCCAGCCTTCCGAAGAACCAACCGGAATTCCCATCTGGTCGGCGCTGAAGGAACTGTTTCGGCTCTGTCGCGTGCTCGTACCGCAAGACCTGAAACAGCAACTCGCCATCGGCAGAGGCGTAGTCATAGGTCGCGACCAGCTTGAAGCCATCGCGGATCATGTGGCGGTCATGGAACTTCTTAGGCGCATCGTCCGTCTTGACGAGCTTCAGATGCGCAGTGGGGGCAGCTTGCTCTTTTCGATCTGGGGTCCATTCAGGAAGTCCCGCGGTTCGGCGCACATAGTCTCGTGCGACGTTCACTTCCTCACCGGCCCATGGGTAGACCACAAAGCCCTCCGGCGCAGACGGATCGATCAGGACGCTAAGAGACCTATCTCGTTTGCTGTGGCCCGGGGCCGGCGCTGAAATCCTGTTCCCTGTGGCTTTGCCGCCCAGGGCAGCGGCGATCGATTGCGGGTTAAGCTGCGCGGTATGCGTCGTCATCAAATCCTACCTCATGGGCCATCATATCGAGAAGTTCACGGCGCACGTCAGGCGCCAGGCTAATCATCTGCGCACCAGCCTGCGATTTCGGCCCGTAGACCAGAAGCCGTCCATCCGGCGCACGCACGAGCGAGCAATCGTAGATCAGCACGCCGGCCACGGGCTCGAATGCGAACCGGAGAAGCGTGCGGAAACCGCTCGGCGAGACCTCGTGTCTCGTCCTTTTGATATTCTTGACGTTCATGACTTAGGCTGCTTTCGAGATGGGAAAGTCGGCATGGCGCAATGCTCTGCGACGATTGCATTCGTCTCCGACCTGCAACATCTCCGTGGCTGTCCACCACGGTAGTGCGGCAGCCGCTTTCTCGGGAAACATCTCAACTGCGACGGCATCATACTCGGCACATTCGTCGATCCGGCTCTGGGCAGCTTCCAGTGTGGCGGCAAGGCGCTTCTTGCTGTAGCGCTTCCCGTGGGCTTTGAGCGCGTCTTCGAACGCGACACAAAAGGCACGGAAGTCGACCCAAGTCTTAGTGCAGACCTGCATCGGCCACTCGTATAGGTCGCCCCGCTGATCAAGCAGCCGGCTTTTCTCGATCCAGTAATAGTCGTTTCCGGTCAGCCCGGTTTCGTCCACGATCCACTGCGACATGAATCCTCCATAGCTAAAAGCCCGCCGACGATGCCGGCAGGCGTACTAAGATTTTGATGCAGCTGGTTACATTTCCGACCTGCAACGGGGTCGAAGGTTCGATATGCAGGGGGTGGACCAGTCCCCAAAAACCGTTTTGCGGATGGGGTGCTAACCTCTTGTTTTCTGGTATCGACAGAATAGACTGTTTTGCAGAAAAGCTGTTTTAGAGTGCCGAAACCGTACAGACTACGAATCTGGGGGTCAGGAGTTCGAATCTCTTCGGGTGCGCCACTCTCTTCTTCTTCTTCTTCATCTCAGACGATCTGATGCCGTTGTCACGGCGGATGGCAGGCCTGCGCCGGAGCGCGGCCGCGACGATGCGTCTGATCCGACGGGAAGCTTTTCCCGATATTTCACGCCAAAGCCAGCCGCTGCCGTGCACACCGACATGTGCCGACGGTTAGGCCACGGTGCGCCTTGGCTTACGTATTTTCTATTAAGTCGACCGCCTTAGACGGTCCGATAGCCGCGGTCGAAATAGATCAGCCCCTGGCCGCCGTCGCGTGTGTGGATCGCCTCCACTTCGCAAAACAGCACCTCATGGGTGCTGCCGTCGGCAATCGAGCTGATCCGGCAGTCGAACGAGGTCAGCGCTCCTTCCAGCCTGTAGCAGCCGGTGGCCGTTTCTTCCCACGCAGCGCCCGCGAATCGCTCCTCGACCGGCGTCTTGCCGCCGAACAGCCGGCTGAGCGGTTCGTGCTCGGCCGCCAACACGTTGACGCAGACCACGCCGTTGCGGGTAACCGGCAGATGCGCTGACGAACCACGGTTGAGGCAGACGAGCAGCGTCGGCGGGCTGTCGGAGACGCTGCAGACGGCGGTGGCGGCAAAGCCGGCCCTGCCGCCGGGTCCGTCGGTGGTGACGATGGTCACGGCCGCACCAAGACGCGACATGGCATTGCGGAACGCCTGGCGGTGGTCCTCGTCGGCGGACAGCGGGGCAGTGTTGGATGGCATGCATCGTCTCCGGATCGATCATTCTGATCAGTCTACACAATTCACCGAGAACGGATCAGGGAAAAGGTCGAAATTTTCGCTGGCCTAGCCGCCGACATCCTGCAGGAAGGCGAGCACCCGCTGGTTGAAGGCCTCGGGATGGACGATGTTGACCGCATGCGCGCCACTCTCCGAAAGCGACAGGGCCGCATTGGGAAGTCCGTCCGCCAGCCGCACCGAGCGCGTATAGGGCACGAGCAAGTCGTCCCGTGTCGCAACCACCAGCGTCGGCGCGTCGATTTCGGCGAGCCGGTCGTCGACATCGAAGGCGCGCAGCGCCGCGATCCTCCGCTTGACGTTGGTGGCGCCCTGGAAGTGAGACACGCCGTGAAGATCATCCTGCGCCATGCGCTCGGCATTGTCGCTCATCCACCAGGCCGGATAGAGGAATAGCGGCTGTGCCTTGATGAAGGCCCCGACGCCGGAATTGTCGAGGAGCGCCAGGCGCGTGTCGAAGCAGCGGCCGGAATGCGGATCGGCCTTGCTCCAGGCATTGACGAGAACCAGCCTGTCGATGAGTTGCGGCCGGCGCAACGCGATGTCGAGGCCGATCAGCCCACCCAATGCATGGCCGATGAAGTGGAAACGGCCGAGCTGCAGCGTCTCGACGATCTCCAGCACGTCGTCGGCCATGGCGGCAATGCCACTATCTTCCGGCACCTCGCCGCCGGTCCTGCCGCAGCCGCGATGGTCATAGGTGATGACCCGGAATTGGGAACCCAGGGATGCGATCTGTGGCGTCCAGTAGGCGCCCGAGCCGCCGAGGCCCGACGAGAGCAGGATGGTCGGCGCGTCAGATGAGGTGAGGCCGTGGATGTCGTAATGCATGATGTTTCCGGTTGCAGTTTGCCCTAACCCTCTCCCCGCAGACGGGGAGAGTGGATGGCTACCCCGGTGCCGGGGAAACCATCGGTGCGGGCGGTTGCGCGTTCAGTCCTTCTCCCGCGAGCGGGGAGAAGGTGCCGGCAGGCGGATGAGGGGCAGACGCCCCTACCTCTTGCCGATATGCGCGACCGTCGCGATCTCCACCAGCGCGTCCGGCTTGACGAGGCCGCACTGAACGCAGTAGCGCGCCGGTTTGTCGCCCGGGAAATATTCGGCATAGACCGCGTTCACGGCCTGGTAGTTTGCCCAGTCGGTGACGAAGATATGGTTCATGGTCACATCTTCCATCGTGCCGCCGGCGGTCTCGATCACCGACTTGATGACGTCCAGCACGTGACGCGTCTGGGCTCCGGCATCGCCGACATGCACGACGTCGTTGTTTTTGTCGAAGGGCAGGGTTCCCGACACATAGAGAATGCCGTCCGCGAGCGCCCCCGGCGAATAGGGAGCGATCGGCTTCTGCGTGCCTTCAGGCACGATGATGGTTTTTGGCATGCGTGAGCTCTCCTGTGGCTATGGCTTATTCGGCGGCATCGGACGCGATGTCGGCAGGTGCGGCCTGGCTGATCGCCCCGCGGAAATCATTGACGGTCGAGACCCAGCCGAAGAATTTCTCGACATTGTAGACGGTCGCCTGCTGGATGAAGTCAGGGCCTAGATGGTGAGTGGCATCCTCCAGCATCACGCCGAAATATTCGAGGTGGAAGGCATCGCGCAGCGAGCTTTCGACGCAGACATTGGTGGCAATGCCGACGAACACCAGATTGCGGATGCCGCGGGCGCGCAGCACGCTGTCCATGTTGGTGTTGAAGAAGCCCGAGTAACGGGTCTTCGGCACCAGGATGTCGCCCGGCTGCGGCTGCAGCGCATCGACGATCGCATAATCCCAGGTGCCCTTGGCCAGAAGCTGTCCCTGAAGCTCCGGCCGCGCCCGCATGGTCTTTAGCGCGTTCGACTTGTGCCAGTTGGGAGAGCCGGGGCCGCCGGCCTCCACATAGTCCTTGTCCCAGCCGTTCTGGAAGTAGACGACAAGCACACCGGCCGCCCGCGCCGCGTCGAGGGTCTTGCCGATATTGGCGATGGTGCCCTTGGCGCCGGAAATGTCGAAGCCGGCGAGATCCACATAGCCGCCTTCGGTGGAATAGGCATTCTGCATATCGACGACGACGACCGCCGTCTCGGAAGGCTTCAGGCTGATCGGCTCGGGACGCGCCGGCAGCGTCACGCTCTCTGAAAGTTCTGGCCGGGCCTGGTAGCCGGCAACCACAGGCGCGCTCATTCGGCTGCCTCCAGCATCGACGTGATGTGCTGGCGGCTCTTCATCCGCGGCTGCACATGCTTGCCGAACTTCTCGATGCCGTCGAGAAAGTCGTCGAAGGTCAGCATCACGCCGCCGGTGCCCGGAACTTCGCTCATCTCATCCAGCATTGCGGCCACCTCGCCATAGGAGCCGATCAGCGTGCCCATGTTGATGTTGACCGCCGATACCGGGTTGGCCATGTGCCGCACATTGGTATCGGCGCCGGACTTCGTGTCGACGGCGCTCTGCAGGCCGAGCCATTTGATGGCATCCTGGTCGGCACCGGCCTTGTAATGCTCCCACTTTGCGAAGGCCTCTTCGGTGGTTTCCTCGGCGATTATCATGGTCAGCACGAAGGAGCGCACCTCGCGGCCCGTCTTGGCGGTTGCCGCCATCAGTCGCTCGTTGGTTGGCGCAAAGGCTTTGGGCGTATTGACGCCGACGCCGAAGCAGAAGCTGTAGTCGGCGAAGGTGGCGGAGAAATCCATGCCGGCATTCGACGAGCCGGCGCAGATGAGCTTCACGTCGCCCTCCGGGATTGGCTTCATCCGGCAATCGTCCATCTGGAAATGCTTGCCCTTGAGGTCAGACTGGCCCGTCGTCAGCAGGTCCTTCAGCACCGTGGCGTATTCGCTGAGGTATTCGTAGCGGTCGGAAAAATAGTCGTCGCCGGGCCACAGGC
The DNA here is from genome assembly GCF_059415005.1 of Rhizobium sp. SAFR-030. Taxonomy (NCBI): domain Bacteria; kingdom Pseudomonadati; phylum Pseudomonadota; class Alphaproteobacteria; order Hyphomicrobiales; family Rhizobiaceae; genus Rhizobium; species Rhizobium sp. SAFR-030. The sequence goes on from NZ_JBPFDO010000005.1 coordinate 393,108, forward strand.
CCATCTGGCTGTATTCCGGCCGCTGCCAGCCGGTGATCAGGTTGATGCCGAAGCGACCATCGGAGATGGAATCGATCGTCGTCGCCATGCGCGCAACGATTGCCGGCGGCATGATCAGCGTCGCGGCCGTGGCGAACAGCTTGATCTTCGAGGTCACCGCGGCCAGCCCGGCCATCAGCGTGAATGATTCAAGATTGTAGTCCCAGAACTCGGTCTTGCCGCCGAAGCCGCGCAGCTTGATCATCGAGAGTGCGAAGTCGAAGCCGTACCTCTCCGCCTTCAGGGTGATTTCCTTGTTCAGGGCGAAGCTCGGCTTGTACTGCGGTGCGTTTTCCGAAAGCAGCCAGCCATTGTTGCCGATCGGGATGAAGACGCCGATGTCCATGTTCATGCTCCCTCTGTACGGGCACCTGCCCTTGTTGTGACAGTTGAAACGCAATCGGCGTGCCAAGCTGCGCGGGCGGGCGGAATCAAGGGGTTAGTCGTTTCGGCGATAGAAAATTTATCGGATGGTCAATTTTTCAGCTGCGGAGATACGGGCGCATCGCCCTTGTGCCTCGGGTTTGGGCAGATCTCGGATGCCAGCGGAGGGCGGAATTGATCACGATCAAGGACGCTCGGATCTCGGGGTCCTAGGGCTTTTTCCGAAAGGAAGTCCCGATGTCCGACCTACTCAGCCGTTACGCCGCGCCTGTGCCGCGCTACACAAGCTACCCGACGGCGCCGCACTTCCATGCCGGTGTCGGCTCGGGGGAATACGCGCAGTGGCTGTCGCAAGAGACGGAACCGGAGCCACTCTCTCTCTATCTCCACATCCCTTTCTGCGACCGGCTCTGCTGGTACTGCGGCTGTCACACCAAGCAGACGCTGCGCTACGAACCGGTGGCAGCCTATGTCGATGCACTGCTGGATGAGATCGCGCTCACCGCAGCGCAGCTTCCTGGGCGAAAGTCCGTCGGTGCGATCCATTTCGGCGGCGGCTCCCCCACGATCCTTTCGGCATCGGATCTCTTCCGTCTGCGCCAGGCACTCGATCGCCATTTCGGTATCGAGCCGACGGCGGAAATCAGCGTCGAGATCGATCCCGGCTACGTGGATGAAGGCAAGCTCGCCGCCTGGCGCGACTTCGGCATGACGCGGGCAAGCGTCGGTGTCCAGGATTTCGATCCGGCGGTGCAGGTGGCGATCAACCGCCCGCAGAGTTTCGAGCAGACGCAGAAGGTGGTCGAACTGCTACGGAAATACGACGTCGGCGGCATCAATTTGGATGTCGTCTATGGCCTGCCGCACCAGACGACCGACAGCCTGCGGTGGACGCTTGATCTGGCGCTGGCGATGCGGCCCGACAGGTTCGCCATCTTCGGCTATGCGCATGTGCCGTGGATGAAGAAGCACCAGACGCTGATCAACGAGCGGGCGCTTGCCGGCGTCGAGGCCCGGTATGCCATGCTGCAGCAGATCGGTGCGCATTTGACGCAGGCGGGCTATCTGCCGGTCGGCATCGACCATTTCGCCAGGCCGGGGGACAGCCTGGCGAAGGCCCTGGAAGAGCGCGCGGTGCGCCGCAACTTCCAGGGCTACACAGCCGATCGAGCTGCCAGCCTCATCGGCTTCGGCGCCTCGGCGATCGGCAGGATCGGTGGCGGCTATGCGCAGAACATCCAGGCGACCGGAGCCTACATTCGCTGCGTCCGCGAGGGTCGTCTGCCGATTGCCAAGGGATTTGCGCTGACCGACGTCGATCGGGCGGTGGGCGATGCGATCGAGGCGCTGATGTGCAGCTACGGCTTTTCCCTCGAGACGCTGACGCAGCGATACGGCCGGGCGGCGGAGGGCGTGCGGGTCGATTCTGCCCGGATCCACCAACAGGATCGGGACGGCTTCATCCGCTTTGACGGCGACCGGTTCGAGATCCTGCCTGAAGGCCAGCCCTTCGTGCGGACCTTCGCCTCACGATTCGACCGCTATTTCGGTGAGGGCGCTGCACGCCATTCGGTCGCGGTCTGAAGACCTATCGCTTGCCCCAGGCAAAGCTTACCGCCTGCCCCAGGCAAAGAAGGCGGGATTGGCGAAATCAGCCATGCCGGGCTGGCCCCGCTTTCCATAGAGGAGCGGATGTCCGTCTTCCGTTTCCGTCATGCCGCCGGCGGCCCGCAGCACGGCATCGCCGGCTGCCGTATCCCACTCCATCGTTCGGCTATAGCGGGGATAGGCGTCGGCCACGCCCTCGGCCAGCAGGCCGAATTTCAGCGACGAACCGATGTGCCGGCAGCCGCCCGGCGCAAGCTTTTGAAGGAAGGCCGCCGTATGGGGATCCTGATGGGATCGGCTGGCAACCGCCACCGGAGGCTGAAGCGCGGTGCGCACGGTGATCGGCAGACGTTGCAGCACGGTCTGATGGTCATCGAGGATGAGCTTCGTGGCCCCATCCGGTCCGCCGCAATAGGCCACCTTCAGAACCGGCGCGTAGACGATGCCGGCCACTGGCACCCCGTTTTCGATGAGCGCGATGTTGACGGTAAACTCGCCGTTTCGGCTGATGAATTCGCGGGTGCCGTCCAGCGGATCGATGAGCAGGAACCGGCCGCCGGAGGTGTCGGTCTCGATGCCGGCTGCAACCTGCTCCTCGGCAATCACCGGGATGCCCGGCAGCTTCGTCGAGACGATGCGCAGTATCGCTGCCTCCGCCTCCACGTCGGCCTCTGTGACAGGCGTCAGGTCGGCCTTCGTCTCGACAGGACAGCCGCGCGCATAGATTTCCAGGATGATCCGGCCGGCGGCGAGCGCCGCTTCTTCGAAAATCGCGAGCATCACTCGTTCCTCGTAAGCTTTCGTGATGCGGCAGGCGCCGGGAAAATGCAAACGCTTAAGGTTCTCCTGGCGAGATTTCGCTCCGAATAGGAAAAAGGCCGATTCCCTTCGATGCTGCTGCGCAATAAGGTCCACAAATCACGGCGGAATGACGAAAGGTGCAAGTGGCATGAGATGGAAACGGACGATGCAGTTGCTGGACGTCCATGCCGAGGGCGAGATCGGCAAGGTGGCAATCGGTGGCGTGCCGAAGATCCCGGGCGCTACGACTGCCGACAAGCTCGCCTGGCTGAACAGCGATCCGAAGGGCCAGGAACTGCGCCGTTTCCTCTGCCTCGAGCCGCGCGGAAATCCCATCGGTTCGGTCAATCTTCTAGTGCCGCCAAGCCATCCTGACGCGGATGCCGCCTTCATCATCCTGCAGCCGGACCAGGCGCATGCAAGCTCGGGGTCGAATTCGATCTGCGTCACGACGGCTTTGCTCGAATCCGGCATGGTCGAAATGCACGAGCCGGAAACCATCGTTACGCTGGAAACAGCAGCCGGGTTGGTGAAGGCGAAGGCGACCTGCCGCGACGGACGATGCGAGCGCGTCGAACTCACCATGGTGCCGTCCTTCGTTCACGAACTCGATGTGCAGCTCGACACGCGCTGGGGCAGGATCACGCTCGATCTCGCCTATGGCGGTGTCTTCTATGCGCTCGTCGATGTCGGCCAGATCGGCCTGACGATCGAAAAGCACAATGCTGCTGCACTGGTGGCGGCCGGCATGGAACTGAAGGCGGCCGTCAATGCGGCGTTCCCTGTTGTCCATCCGGAGATCCCGGCGGTATCGGGCGTCGCCTATGTGATGTTCCGCGATCGCGATCCGGATGGCGCCGTGCGCACCTGCACCACCATGTGGCCGGGCCGCGCCGACCGTTCACCCTGCGGCACCGGCAACTCCGCCAATCTCGCCACGCTTCATGCGCGCGGACGCGTAAAGACCGGCGACGTCTTCACGTCCCGGTCGATCATCGGTTCGGAATTTCAGGTGGGTCTTGCGGCGGTGACGGAGATCGCCGGCCGGCCGGCGGTCATCCCGACCATCAGCGGCCGGGGCTTCACCTTCGGGCAGCAGACGGTGGCGCTCGATCCATTCGATCCGCTGGCTGGCGGTTTCGCCATGACCGACGTCTGGGGCCCGTCCGCTGGCGACATTCCCGGCTGAGGGAGCCTGCTGCGGCAGGTTCACTCAGCCGGGATCGTCAAGCGGCTCAGATCTCGCGCAAGGTCGAAGGTGCTTCGACGTCGCCCGGGCCGAGGACCAGCATATCGAGGCCGCTGGCCGACGATACCTCCGGAGCCGGGGCAGGGGTGACGCCCTTGTCAGCCAGTTCCTTCAGTTTCTCAGCGCCGAACTTGTCGCCGAGATTGGCAGCCTGGGCGTAGAGTTCGACGGCGGCTTCGGGGTTTGCCTTGATGCCTTCGCCGGCCTCGTACATGATGCCGAGATTGATCATCGCGTCCTTGTTGCCGCGCTTGGCAGCCACGTCGTACCAGGCGATGGCCATCTGGTTGTCTTCCGGTACCATGACGCCTTCGTCATAGATGGCGCCGAGGTTGAAGGCGGCGGTATCGTCGCCAGCGGCAGCGGCTGCTTCGAACCAGTGCAGCGACTGCTTCGGATCCGGCTCGACGCCGAGACCGTCACGATAGGCGACGCCGAGATTGTAGGCGGCCAGCGTGTTGCCGGTGTTGGCGGCTTCGCTGTACATCTTGAATTCGGTTTCCGTATCGCCAAGGCGACCCAGAAGCATGCCGAGGTTGACCTTGGCGGCCGAATAATCGGCTTTGACGGCGGATTCGTAAGCCGTCATAGCCTCGTTGGCCTTCTCGGTCTTGTTCAGCGCGCGACCGAGCTGGAAGGCGTAACGTGGGTTGCCGGTCGCCTCGAAGGCAATGCGGCAGGCAGTTACGGCTTCCGTGCCGATTTCGGCGATGGACACCGGGGTATAGGCCGGGTTACGGTTCTGATCGTAGGGGCTGCCCGCCATCCGATCGCACTGATCCTGCATTTCTGCAGCAAGCACCATCTGCACGGGCTCGCGGGCGTTCGGGGACACCGGCACGGCACCCATCGAAACAACGGTGCCTGCACACACAAAGGCGAAAGTCTTGATCTGTGAAGAACGCAGTCTCATTCTTCTCTCCAGCGTTTTATCTTTAGATTTGTTTAACGAACGCAGGAAACCGCACACGGTTCCTCAGCGCCTTCATCTTCACGACTTGATGATCCGGGCGGCCCTGCTTGCCAATAGGCCTCGGCGCGCCAAAAATCGCCGCGACTGCGGTTGTCGGATTTCCTTCGGTGGTGCTATGCGAGGGAAAAGATCCAGCCATCGGAACAGCTTGACATGAACACGCTTCGCATTCGCCGCCCCGACGATTGGCACCTGCACCTGCGCGACGGGGCTGTTCTCTCCGGCGTGATCGGCGACACGACCCGTCATTTTGCCCGCGCTATCATCATGCCGAACCTCGTTCCGCCGGTCGTCACGACCGCAGATGCGAGGTCCTACCGCGAAAGGATCATGGCGGCGGTGCCGGTCGGCGATAGCTTCGAGCCGCTGATGACCCTTTATCTGACCGAGCATACGGATCCGGATGACGTGGAGGAGGGCAAGACCAGCGGCCTGATCACCGCCGTCAAGCTCTATCCGGCCGGCGCCACCACCAACTCGCACGGTGGCGTGCGCGATCTCGACAAGGCGATGCCGGTTCTGGAGCGGATGGCGAAGATCGGCCTGCCTCTCTGCGTCCACGGCGAGGTCACGACGCCGGAGGTCGATATCTTCGACCGCGAGGCCGTGTTCATCGACGAGAAGCTCGACGTCATCCGCCGCCGGCTGCCGGAGCTGAAGATCACCATGGAGCATGTGACGACCAAGGATGGTATCGATTACATTCTTGGCGCGGACAGAAACCTCGCCGGCTCGATCACCACCCACCACCTGATCATCAACCGCAATGCGATCCTGGTCGGCGGCATCCGTCCCCATTACTACTGCCTGCCGGTCGCCAAGCGCGAGCATCACCGCCAGGCATTGCGCAAGGCTGCGACGTCCGGCGACAAGCGCTTCTTCCTCGGCACCGACTCGGCGCCGCATGTGGACCCGCTGAAGGAATGCGCCTGCGGCTGCGCTGGCATCTACACCTCGATCAACACCATGAGCTGCCTTGCGCATGTGTTCGAGGAGGAGGGCGCGCTCGAACGCCTGGAAGCCTTCACCTCGCTGAACGGTCCTGCCTGGTACGGTCTTCCGGCGAACGAAGAGACCATCGTCCTCGAGAAGCGTGCCGAACCGATCACCTTCCCTGAGAAGATCGACACGGATGCGGGAGCGATCACCGTCTTCGATCCGATGTTCCCGCTGACCTGGGCGGTGCGCTGATCCTGTCCGTCGAACGGCCCATTATCTTTGGAACAGGTAACCGATCCTACAGGATTGCAAGCTAGATTCCACGGCAGGGCCATGCGGATTCGGTCCGGGGGCGGGCATGATACTCGATTATCGAACACTGCTGATCTCGCTGGGGGTCTCGGCGATTTGCCTGCTGGTGACCCTGACCGGCACCTGGCTGGCACGGCGGCGCGACGGGTTCCTGCTCACCTGGGCCTGCGGTCTCGGCTTCATCGTTCCCGGCATATTCTCCTATACCTATTACACCGAGTACCCGCGCCCGGTGATCGGCGCGGTGTGCACCAGCCTGATGCTGACCGGATTTGCCACCATCTTCGCGGCGGCGGTTCAGTTCTGCCGTAACGAGCCGCCGCTCCGCCGCGCAGTCGCCTGGTCGGCCATCGCCATCGCCTTCACCACGGCTCCCTTGCTCGGCGGTTATGACGGGCTGGGCTTCATCAGTCTCAACGCATGGGCGGCGTTCCTGCTGTTTTGCACCGCCTGGCAGTACTGGGATGCGCGCGCCGAGGCCGTCGGTCCGCTGGTCGGGATGGCACTCCTTTATGCCATGACCGGCGTGTCCTTCGTCCTGTGCGGCGGCGTGCTGGTTGCCGATGGCAGCTGGGTCCTCGGCCATGCGCCGGACAACTGGGCGGAAAACCTCAACATCGCCGTCAGCATCGGCGGCATGACCGGTGTCGGCGCAATGTCGCTGCTGGTCCATCAGGCGCGGCTGACCGAATTTCACCGTCGCGAGGCGCAGACCGATTCGCTGACCGGCCTGTTCAACCGGCGGGCGCTCTTCGAACTGCACGAGAAGCAGACCTTCACCCGCGAGATGGCGGTGATGGTGCTCGACATCGATCGGTTCAAGTCGATCAATGACGAGTACGGCCACGCCGCCGGCGACGAAGTGATCCGAGTTCTTGCAGCCGAATTGAAGGATGCCGTCGGCATCTCCACGGCCGCCCGTCTCGGGGGCGAGGAATTCGCCGCCGTGCTGCGCACCGCTGCCCCCGGCTACGCCGAATGGCTGGCCGAGCGCATCCGCCGCAATTTCGCCGAGCGCGAGACGCTGTCGGAGACCAACAGCATCCGCGCCACCGTCAGCGTCGGGATCGCCTACGCCTCCCAGGGCCGTCAGGATTTCGAGAGCATGCTGAGTGCGGCCGATGGCGCACTTTACGTGGCCAAGCGCAACGGCCGAAACCGTGTCGAGCTGGCCCCGGACGCGGTTGCGGCAAACGCCCCGAAAGCCCGCACCATCCGCTGAGGCGGGACCAGGCGCAACCGTGGCGGCCACCGCCGCCTGTGCTGCCGAGAAAACCTGCTGCTTGAGGCCTGCCTGCCGCTTCCGCTTCTGGCCTCCGTCCGCCGATGCTGCTATTGCGCCGTGAGGCAGATACGATGGAGGCAGCGACATGATCCAAATGATTTACCCGGACCGGCCCCTGATGGCGGAGCTGATGGCCAAGATGCTCTGGGAAATCGGCGCCGTCCACTTCAACGCCGAACAGCCCTACAAGCTGGCGTCCGGCATGGTGAGCCCGGTCTATATCGACTGCCGCAAGCTGCTGTCCTATCCGCGCGTCCGCTCGGCAGTCATGGACTTTGCCGCCTCGGCGATAACCCGCGATGCCGGCTTCGAGGCCTTCGACTGCATCGCCGGCGGTGAAACCGCGGGCATTCCCTTCGCCGCCCTGCTAGCCGATCGTCTCGGCCTGCCGATGATCTATGTGCGCAAGAAGCCGAAGGGTCACGGCCGCAACGCCCAGATCGAGGGCAGTCTGCCGGACGGCGCGCGGGTGCTGGTGATCGAGGACCTGACGACCGCCGGTGGCAGCATGTTCACCTTCATCGACGCCATCCGGGCAGCCGGCGGCCGTGTCGATCACGGCATGGCGCTGTTCTTCTACGGCATCTTCCCGGAAGCCCATGCCCGGTTCACCAATGGCGGCGTGAAGCTGCACCACATCGCAACCTGGCGCGAGGTCCTGGCAGTTGCCCGGGAACAATCGCTGTTCGACGCGCGCACCCTGTCGGAAGTTGAAAGCTTCCTCGACGCGCCGCTCGCCTGGTCGGCGAAGAACGGTGGCGTCGGCGAACTGCCGACCGCGTGACGCTGGCGTTTCTCGCGCGGCTGTTCTAATCGATTTAAGAAGCTGGTCTCGGATTGTGGAGGATGCCAATGATCTTGTGCTGCGGTGAGGCGCTCATCGACATGCTGCCGCGGGAAACCACCCGTGGCGAAAACGGTTTTGCCCCCTATGCAGGCGGCGCCATCTTCAACACCGCGATTGCGCTCGGACGGCTCGGCCAGCCGACAGGCTTCTTCACCGGCCTCTCCGACGACATGATGGGCGATATCCTGCGCGACACGCTGAAGCAGAGCCATGTCGACTACCGGTTCTGCGCCACCTCGTCGCGGCCGACCACGATCGCTTTCGTCAAGCTCGTCGACGGCCACGCGACCTACGCCTTCTATGACGAGGGAACGGCCGGGCGCATGCTGTCGCGTGACGATCTGCCGGAACTCGGCAGCGAGATCGAGGCGATGCATTTCGGCGCGATCAGCCTCATTCCGGAACCCTGCGGCGAAACCTACGAAACGCTGATGGCGAGGGAATACAAGAACCGGGTGATCTCGTTTGATCCCAATATCCGTCCCGGCTTCATCCAGGACCGCGAAAAGCATCATGCTCGGGTCGCCCGGATGGCCGCCATGTCCGACATCATCAAGTTCTCCGACGAGGACCTGGAGTGGTTCGGTATGGAGGGCGATCACGAGACGCTGGCGAACTACTGGCTGGGGCAGGGGGCAAAGCTTGTCGTCATCACCCGCGGTGCCGAAGGCGCGGTGGGTTATACCGGCAGCTTCAAGGTGGTCGTACCGAGCGAGCGCGTCGAGGTGGTCGATACGGTCGGCGCCGGTGATACCTTCGACGCCGGCATCCTGGCCTCGCTGAAGCGCCAGGGCCTACTGACCAAGGACAAGGTCGCAGCACTTTCCGAGCAGGCTGTCAGGGACGCGCTTGCGCTGGGCGCCAAGGCAGCCGCCGTGACCGTATCGCGCGCCGGCGCCAATCCGCCGTTCGCGCACGAGATCGGGCTCTGACGAGGCCCGTTTGCCTGCCGGGTGTCCTTGTCGATGACAAGGACACCGCAGGACGCGACGCTTAATTGGGGAGCGGAATGTTATCCATCACATTGGGCAAGAGGCCGGTGATGCCGATGAAGATCAGACAGAGCGCGACGACATAGTTCAGAATTCGCGGCATGATCAGGATGACGATCCCCGCGATAAGCGCGATCAGCGGTTGGATGAAGACGATCGATGGCATTGCGGGCTCCTGGTCAGGCTGGGCGCTGGACGGTGATGGCAAAAGTGGCCGGGGCATCAAACGCGGCGCCTAGCTTCTTGGTTGCTCGATAGCCGATCACGATGCGATCCGACGTGCTGCTTCGCGGTAACGTCCTGCCTGCCGAATTGTCCGAGGCTTTGATCGGCAATGAGTCCACGACAGCGCCGTCAGCGGCGCTGTGCTCAACCCATGTGGCCTATCCAGATATATCTCAGCCGATCAGCGCCTTCACCAGGCCCTGGGTCGAGCCGTCCTGGCTTTCGGTGCCGGCCTTGCCCTGCACGACGGGCAGCAGGCCGGTCGCCAGTTCCTTGCCAAGCTCGACGCCCCACTGGTCGAACGAATTGATGCGGAACAGCACGCCCTCGACGAACACCCGGTGCTCGTAGAGCGCGATCAGTCGGCCAAGCGCGAACGGCGTCAGCTTGTCGTAGACGAAGGTGATCGACGGACGGTTGCCGGTGAACACGCGATGCGGCGCGATGTGATCGGCCTTGGCCTCGTCCATGCCGCCCTTCAGCAACTGACCCTTGGCCTCATCGAGGGTCCGGCCTTTCATCAGCGCCGCCGACTGGGCCAGGCAATTGGCGATCAGCAGCTCGTGCTGGTGGCGCAGTTCCGGCTCGAACCCCTGCCTGGCGATCATGAATTCCGCCGGGATGATGCTCGTGCCCTGGTGGATCAGCTGGTAGAAGGCGTGCTGGCCATTGGTGCCGGGCTCGCCCCAGACCACCGGACCGGAGTTTCCTTCGACCGGCGAGCCGTCGATGGTGACGCCCTTGCCGTTCGATTCCATGTCCAGCTGCTGCAGATAGGCCGGGAAGCGCGACAGCCGCTGGTCGTAGGGCAGGATTGCACGCGACGGATAATCCAGCACATTGCGGTGATAGTAGCCGATCAGGCCGAGCAGCGCCGGCAGGTTTTCGCGCACCGGTGCCTCGCGGAAATGCCGGTCCATGGCATGCGCGCCGTCGAGAAACTTGCCGAAGTTGTCCGGCCCGATGGCGATCATCAGCGGCAGGCCGATCGCCGACCAGATGGAGTAGCGCCCGCCGACCCAGTCCCAGAAGCCGAAGACGCGTTCGCTGGCAATGCCGAAGGCGGCGACCTTGTCGAGTGCGGTGGAAACGGCAGCGAAGTGGTGGCCGACGGCAGCCTCGCCCAGAGCTTCGGCGATGAAGGCACGCGCCGTCGCCGCATTGGTCATCGTTTCGATGGTGGTGAAGGTCTTCGAGGCGACGATGAACAGTGTCGTTTCGGCGTTCACCAGCTTCAGCGTGTCGGCGATGTGGGCGCCATCGATGTTCGAGACGAAATGCGCGCGCGGGCCGTCATGATACGGTGCAAGGGCAAGCGTCGCCATCACCGGCCCGAGGTCCGAACCGCCGATGCCGATGTTCACGACGTCGGTAATCGCCTTGCCGGTGGCGCCCTTCAGCGTGCCCGAGCGGATACCGTCGGCGAAGGCGCCCATGGCCGACAGTACGGCGTTGACGTCCGGCATGACGTCGCGGCCGTCGACCATCACCGGCGTGTTGGAGCGGTTGCGCAGCGCCGTGTGCAGGACAGCCCGGTTTTCGGTGAAGTTGATCGCCTTGCCGGAGAACATCTCATCGCGCTTCTCAGCGACACCGCCCTCGGCAAACAGCGTCTCCAGCAACGCGAGGATGTCGTCGTTCACCGCGCATTTGGAATAGTCCATCAGCAGGTCGTCGAAGCGGGCGCTGAAGCGGTCGAAGCGTGCGGCATCGGCGGAAAAGGCAGCCCGGATATCGGTCGCCCGGGTCTCGGCTGCGGTGGTCTTCAGCTTGTCGACGATCGCCTGCATGGTGGCTCCTCACGCTCATTCTTCGCTGAGGGGAACCTATTCGCTTTCAGTGCCAAATCAAGCGCGTCGACGGCTTTTAAAGCCCGCGTCCGGACCTGTGCCGCTAACCGTTTACTGGCCGACGGCAGTCTGGATCGTCCCGCCGAGGCTTTGCCCAAAGCGGTCGACCTGGTCGTTGTAGCTGCGCCGGGTGTTGGGATCGAACACCGCGATCGGCGCCGACACGGCAACGCTTGCGGCGCTGCCCACCGTCTGCGCCGTGCCGACCGCCAGCGCGCCGATGCTTTCGCCGAGGCCGATCGGCGAATCCGTCACCGTCTGGCCGGCGATCAGCCGGTTGCCGAGCAGCTTCACCACCTCCGGGCTTTCGGCGAACTTGCCGTGATTGAGAGGGTCGCCGCCCTGCAGCGCGGTCAGGTCGAGAACGGTGATACCCGCACGTTCGAGCTCGGATCGGTAGGGCTCCTGCGCCGGATCGATCTGCCCGAGCCTGTCGACATTGCCGGAGATGCGCTTTGACAGCTGCAGCGCTCGGTCGTCGCGCGACACGAACAGCGTGAACTTCGGCCGCTTGGCGCCGAGCTCCTCCAGCTGCCGGCCAAACACGTCGACGTCGAGGTCGGGCGAGGCGAGAATGACGTTCTGGATCTTCGGCGAAACGCGCCCGTCGCGGATCGCCATCTGCCGCAAGGCTTCCACCGTCAGCCACGATCCCATGGAATGCGCCATCACCGTGACTTCGCCGACGCCCTTGTCGTCGGCGATCCGCCGCAGCATCGTTTCCAGCGCGTCGCGGGAATAGTTCGTGCTTTCCTTGTCGTAATTGTAGGCGAAGATGCTGCCGCGCGACGGCCATGTGAACAGCACCGGCGCGACATCGGCGCGCGAATCGTGGACGATCTGCGCGAACCGGTAGACGGCATCCTCGTAGCGATTGTTGAAGCCGTGAACGAAGACGAGCACCCGCCGGCTCTTCGGCAGATGCGCCCTCAGCCGCTGCCGGCTTTCGTTCGCGTCCAGCTGGCTGATGGCAACGGTTGCAAAATCCTTTGACGGATCAGCCGGCAGCCGCGAAGGCCACTGAACCTGGCCGACCTTCCGTTTGCTTTCCGGAGGAATGGAGACGGCGATCTCGGTCATCTCCGGTTCCTTGCCGCGCTCGCCGGAAAACAGCACGCCCGGCACGCTCGACGACTTGCGCGTCGTTGCCACCAGCACATCGACCTTCGACGTGCCCTTGGCCTCGATCGTCGTCGGGATCAGCACGCCTTCAGCCCGGCTGGCACAGCCGGACAGCACGGCAAGCATGGCGAGCACGGCAACCGGACGACGCAGGAAGGGCTCAACTCTGATCAAGACGGGCTCCGCATGGCCATGGAACGCCGGCAGCATTCCGGCTTCAGGCTAAGCTTTAGCGATCCCGCAGATGGTCGTCCATCCTTGGCGCGGCACATTCATGATGACATGTCGGAAACGTCACTTCGGCCGCAGCTCGCGCCGCAGGATCTTGCCGACGTTGGATTTCGGCAGCTCGGTGCGGAATTCGATGAATCTCGGCCGCTTGTAGTTGGTGAGGTTCTCGGCGCAGTGAGCGCGCAGGTCGGCTTCCGTCAGCGCCGGATCCTTCTTGACCACGAACAGCTTGACCGCCTCTCCGGAATGCTCGTCGGGAATGCCGACGGCGGCGCATTCCAGCACGCCCGGATGCGAAGCGGCGACTTCCTCGACCTCGTTCGGATAGACGTTGAAGCCGGAGACGAGGATCATGTCCTTCTTCCGGTCGACGATCTTGATGTAGCCGCGCTCGTCCATGAAGCCCATGTCGCCGGAGCGGAAATAGCCATCCGGCGTCATCGCCTTGGCGGTTTCGTCCGCACGGTTCCAGTAGCCGGCCATCACCTGCGGTCCGCGGATACAGATCTCGCCCACTTCACCGAACACAAGCACGTTGTCTGCCTCATCGCGGATGGTGACGTCGGTGGAAGAAACCGGCAGGCCGATGGTGCCGGTGAATTCCGGGATGTCGATGCGGTTGACCGTTGCCACCGGCGAGGTTTCCGACAGGCCGTAGCCCTCGGTGATCGGGCAGCCGGTCATCTTGTACCACCGCTCGGCCACCGGACGCTGCACGGCCATGCCGCCGCCAAACACCATCAACAGCGACGAATGGTTGATCTTCTTGAACTCCTCGGTGTTCATCAGCGCATTGAACAGCGTGTTGAGACCCGGGAAGATGTGGATCTTGTGCTGGTCCATCTCCTTGACCAGCGCCGGCAGGTCGCGCGGATTGGCAATCAGCACGTTGTGCGCACCGATCGCCATGCCCATCAGCGAATTCACGGTCAGCGCGAAGATGTGGTAAAGCGGCAATGCGCAGAGGAAGGTCAGCACCTCCGGCCGCTCGCGCCTGAGGAAGGCGCTCTCCAGCCAGTAGGCCATCTGGTCCTTGTTGGACAGCAGATTGCGGTGAGTCAGCATGGCGCCCTTGGAGATACCGGTCGTGCCGCCCGTGTATTGCAGGAAGGCCACATCGTCGAGGCCGCAGTCGGCCGGCTTGAACTCGCTGCGCGCGCCAGCGGCAAGCACCGACTTGAAGCTTATGGCAGACGGGATCGACCAGGCCGGAACCAGCTTCTTCACCCGCCGCACCACCAGGTTCACCACATGTCCCTTAAGCCCGAGCATGTCTCCCATCGCGGTGACGACGACGTGCTTCAGCGATGTGCGCGGCAGCACCTGGGCCACGGTATGGGCGAAATTCTCCAGCACGAAGATCGCCTTTGCCCCGGAATCATTCAGCTGGTGCTCGAGCTCGCGTGGCGTGTAGAGCGGGTTGACGTTGACGACCACGAAGCCTGCCCGAAGAATGCCGTAGACCACCACCGGGTTCTGCAGGATGTTCGGCATCATCACCGCGACCCGGTCGCCCTTCGACAGGCCCTGGGCCTGCAGCCAGGCCCCGATCCGCCGGCTTTCCTCATCAAGCTGCCGGAAGGTCATCGCCTTGCCCATGCTGGAGAACGCCGTGCGGTCGGCGAAACGCTGGCAGCTCTCGTCGAACAGGTGGCCGAGCGAACGATGCGCCAGCGGCGGCAGCTCGGCCGGCACGATCGGCGGATACGAAGCGAGCCAGACTTTGCCTGCCGTCGGGTTGAGAGGCGTATGGGGGACTTGGTTCATGGCGGCAGCTCCTCCGTTCATCGGCAGTGTCCAGGCCTCCACTCCCAGGCACAGCCGTCGATCTCCGTCAGCATACAACGGAATTTTGGCAAGGCTAAATAACTTTGACGTAAGCGTCAATCGGGCCTGCGCGGCTGCCCACCGGCAGGTTTCGGGAACCAATCCGCGGACAGCTGCGTTTTCAGCCAGTACCAACCAAAGGAGGTGCGTCATGTTGCATCAAGAACCGAGAGCCGGCCAGGATCCTTACGTCAAGGACAACTATTCGCTGATCGCCAGCGATAAGGTCGAAGGCACCAGCGTCTATGGTGCAGACGGCAAGCGCATCGGCTCGGTCGCCCGCGTTATGCTTGAAAAGCGTGGCGGCAAGGTCGCCTACGCCGTACTGAGCTTCGGCGGTTTCCTTGGCATCGGCGACGACTACTATCCGCTGCCGTGGTCGAAGCTGACCTATGACGAACAGCTTGACGGCTATCGTATCGACCTGACCAAGGACCAGATCACCGGCGCCCCGCGCTATGCCGATCTGGAAGACGACAGCTGGCATCGCAACAACGACCGGACGATCTACGACTATTACGGCGTTCCGCCCTATTGGATGTAATCCGGCTCGATTCCTGAGACTTCCGGCGAGGCCCCTTCGGGGGCCTCTCTGCGTTGAATTAAGGCTATCTTCAGGGACGGCTGGCACTCTCGCCGACCATGGCTGCTCTTGGCGAGACGACGATGACGGAAACGGTCCGCGGCGCGGGGGCGACGGTGCGCGCCTTCGAGCCGGCGGACATCCCGGACGTCGCGCGGCTGTTCCTTCGCGCCTTCCGCAAGGGTGCAAGACCTTCGGACGAACCCACCCCGCACCTGACAGCTGTGCTGCGGCGGATCTATTTCGACAATCCCTGGTATGATCCCGAGATCCGTTCGCAGGTCTTCGCGGACGAGACCGGCGCCGTGCGCGGCTTTATCGGCGTCACGATGGCGCCGCTTGTGCATGAGGGGCGGCGCCTTCGGGCAGCCTTTGCCGGATCGCTGACTGTCGAGGACCCGGTCCGTCATCCACTCGCTGGTGCGCGGCTGATCCGCAGCTTCCTCTCCGGTCCGCAGGACCTTTCACTGACCGAGACCGCCAATGCGACCGCGATGCGCATGTGGCAGAAGCTCGGCATACCGTTCGACACGCAGTACAGTCTCAACTGGCTACGCCTGCTGCGTCCGGTGAGCGGTGGCACGGCACTGGTCAAGCGTCGGCTGCCCATCGTGAAAGCGCTGATGCCGCTGGCGCGGCTCGGCGACGCGGCAGCCAAGCGCTTCGGCGGCGATCCGTTCCGACCGGTTCTCGATCCTTCGCCCAGGCGGGCGACCTTCGCAACGGTGTCGAGATCCGATTTCGACGCGGCGGTGCTGGCGCTGGCACCGCTTTATTCCCTGCGTCCTGATTGGGATCAGATGTCGCTCGACTGGTTTTCAAGCCTGGCGTCCGTCAAGCGCAACTTCGGCGAGCCGCGCTACCGGGTGGCGCTCGGCCGCGATGGCCGGCCGCGCGCAGCCTATGCCTATTTCCACCGGCCCGACGATTTCGGCTGGCTTCTGCAGTCGCTCACGGCGCCGGCACAGGCCGGCGACCTCGTCGACGATTTGCTGACCGATGCCTACGAGGTCGGTTGCTGCGGCATGCGGGGTGCCGCTCAGCCCTGGCTCACCAACGCCCTGATGAGCCGCCGGACGTTGTTCCTGTCGCGAACATTTTTCCTCGCTCAGGCCCGGGACCAGACGCTGCTCACGGCGATCCGCTCCGGCGACGCGCTCGTCAGCGGGCTGGCCGGCGAAAGCTGGATGCCGCTGATCGGCGACAGTCTGCGCGACTGATTTGCAGCCTGCGCCGGCAGCAAGCGTCTCAGATCATCGTCAGCGGCTGTGCGTGCAGATACTCCGCCACCTTGCGTTTCGATGCGATGTTGCGCCAGACCGCATCCACCTGATCGGCCGTCAGACCGGCGGCCTCGGCCACCGCCTCGCGTGCGATGCCGTTTTCCAGACCGTAGAGGCACAGGTCCATCAACGCGAAGGGCAGCGAGAAATAGTACTCGTCCTGCCCCTGCGGCAGCGACCAGGTGTCGGTCGTCGGCGGCCGGCGGCGGATGTCCTCCGGCACGCCCAGCGCCTCGGCAAGCTGATAGACCTGGCTCTTGTAGAGATGCGCGATCGGCTTGAAATCGGCTGCGCCGTCACCGTTCTTGACGAAGAAGCCCTGGTCGTATTCCAGCCGGTTCGGCGTGCCGGCGACGGCAAAGTTCAGCCGGTCTGCGTGATAGTACTCGATCTGCTTGCGGGTCCGCTGTTTCATGTTGGCGGCGGCAATCATGCCGAGATAGACGTCGAGCGGCATGTGGTGCCGGCTCTGTTCGCCGGCCGGATTGGCAACCACCAGCCACGAGATGTTGTAGCCGCGACCGGCTAGTGCATCCTCCAGCACTACCTTGCAGCCCCAGCCTTCGCCGAACTCCGGCACCACCTGGCGGATGAACCCGTCGCGCCGCGTGTAGCAGCCGGCGGCGGCAAGGCTCGGACCAATGTCTTCGAGCACCGTCTCGACGCCGATCGCCGCGGCAAGCGCCTGCCCGAGACGCAGGCTTTCGGGATCGGAGTCGTGTTCAGGCATGAAGATGCCGACCACTTTCCGGTCACCCAGCGCCCGTGCGCAGAGCGCCGCCGTGACGCTCGAATCGATGCCACCGGATAGGCCGAGCGTCGCACCGCGCTTGCGCAGGTCCTTCAGCGCCGCCTCGCGGAGAAAGGCGCAGATCCGCTCGATCTCGGCCTCGGCGTCCAGCTTCAGGGCATCAGGGGAAAACGGCCGCGGCTGTTGCACGGCGTTCAGCGTCTGCATCATGCCACGTTTCCTTTGTCGTCCAGGGATGGGTGTGTGAGAGACAGCCGGATCTTGCCGGTCGTCGTCTTTGGCAGCGCTTCGTGGAATTCCACGAGCTTCGGTATCATGAAGTCCTCGAGGTATTGGGCGCAGTGGCGCACCACGTCCCGCTCGGTCAGGAGAACGTCCGGCGCCATTACCACATGCGCTTTCACCACCTGTCCGAACAGGGGATCGGCAACGCCTTCGACGGCAGCTTCCAGAACGCCCGGCAGGCTGTAGAGCACATTCTCCACCTCCTGCGGGCTGACCTTCTCGCCGCGTGTCTTGATGATGTCGTCGCGTCGGGCCACGAAATAGAGGAACCCCTCGGCATCGCTGCGGAACAGGTCGCCGGTGCGTAACCGGCGCCGTCTGTCCCGCACGTCGAGCGCCAGCGCGGTGGCCGCGGGGTCGTTCCAGTAGCCGACCATCACGTGTGGGCCTTCGACGATCAGCTCGCCGACCTCGCCGGGTGCGACGGCAAGGCCGTCATCGCCGACGATCTCTACCCGTGTGCAGGGGATCGCCTTGCCGACCGAAAGCGGGCGGCGGTCGACCTCCCCGGGCGCCAGACAGGCGGTGCGGATGCATTCGGTCTGCCCGTACATCAGGTGGATGTTGGTCGCCGGCAGTAGCCGGCGCAGCGCCGCCGTCGTCGAGGGTGGCATCGCCGCCGCCGCATTGGTCAGGTAGCGCAGCCGCGGCAGGAAGCCGGGCGCGAGATCCTGCATGCCGGCAATCATCGTCGCCATGGCCGGAACCACCGGCAGGCCGGTCGCCTCGACCTCAGCGAGTCGGTTGAGGATGGCGCGCGGGAAGGCGAAGCTGCGCTCCAGCACCAGCGTACCGCCGACCATCAGCATCGTCACCATCTGGGTAATGCCGTAGCCGAAGGACAGCGGCAGCACGCTCAGCACCACGTCATCCTCGGTATTGCCGAGATAGCCGACAATAGCCGAGCAGGCGGCATCGAGGTTGGTATGGGTGAGCATCACGCCCTTCGCTCTGCCCGTCGAACCCGAGGTGTGGATGATGAGCGCAAGATCCTCGTCGCTTCCGGGATGCGCCTGGGGCGCCTGCCAGTTTCCCGAGACGAGCGTCTCGAAAGACAGCGCACCGTCCGTGGGCGGCGTATCGCCATGCACGAGGATCGGCAGCAGCGACGAACCGGCGGCGATCTTCGCCGTCTCGATGAGGTGAGCGGCGCGCAGAGGCGCGATGATCGCGGCGGCCCCGGTATGGCCGATGATGTGGCCGAGCTTTTCCGCCTTCAGCGACGGATGAAGCGGACAGGCAACCGCACCGATGCGCCAGACCGCGAGGAATGACGCGGCGGCTTCCCAACCGTTGTCGAGCAGCAAGAGCACCCGGTCACCGGGCTTGACGCCGTGCAGCATGAGGCCGGCGGCAAGGGAGCCGGAAATACGGTCGAGTTCCCCATAGCTGATGCGGGCGGCACCGACGACAAGCGCCGTCTTCTCCGGGTGCCGTTCCGTCTGCCTTGCGAGATAGGG
Source organism: Rhizobium sp. SAFR-030 (assembly GCF_059415005.1). Classification (NCBI taxonomy): domain Bacteria; kingdom Pseudomonadati; phylum Pseudomonadota; class Alphaproteobacteria; order Hyphomicrobiales; family Rhizobiaceae; genus Rhizobium; species Rhizobium sp. SAFR-030. The sequence goes on from NZ_JBPFDO010000005.1 coordinate 412,154, forward strand.
CTCGATGCGCATCGCCACCTCCCGTTCCGGCTTCAGGCCGCCTTGAGCTTGGAGCCGAGATAGGCCGAGACCCGGTCGATGCTGTCGAGATTGTCGGGGATGATTTCGTTGTCCGCGACCGAGATGCCGTAGGTCGTTTCCAGGAAGGCGATGAGCTCCAGAACGCCGGTCGAATCCATCACGCCGCTGTCGAGCAGCGACTGGCCGTCTTCTACGCTCATGTCGGCGCGGTAGAGAAAGTTCTCGGTGATGAACTCACGGATGGCGCCGTGATAGGTAGTCGGCATGGTCTGATCCCTCTGTCGGCCGTCTGTCCCCACGATCTGCGGCTGGCGACTGCAATCGACGCGAGTGTGGCGGACATCCCTGAATCTTTCGCTAAGGAAGTCCGCCGCATCCGTGGCAACCGCCCTGGAATGGTGCGTCCCGGAGCGGTCGGCGTTGCCGGTTGGGCCCATGCCCCGACCGGCACCCGCCTCAGGCGGTGCCGGCCTGCCAGCGCAGCAACCGCATGGCATTCGCCGTCACCAGCACCGTCGCACCGGTATCGGCGAGGATCGCCGGCCACAAGCCCGTCACGCCGAGGATCGTCGTCACCAGCAGCACCACCTTCAGGCCGAGGGCGATGGTGATGTTCTGGCGGATGTTGCCCATGACGCTCTTCGACAGGTCGATCATGTCGGGAATGTCCGCCATCCGCCCGTGCAGGCTTGCCGCATCCGCCGTTTCCAGCGCCACGTCCGTGCCGCCACCCATGGCGATACCGATATCGGCCGCCGCCAGCGCCGGCGCGTCGTTGATGCCGTCGCCCACCTTGGCGACCACGGCACCCCCTGCCTGCAGTTCGCGGACGATCGTCTGCTTGTCCTGCGGCAGCAGGTCGGCGCGCGCCTCGATGCCCAGCCGGCCGGCGATGGCGGCTGCGGTGCGCTGGTTGTCGCCGGTCACCATCACGGTCGCGATACCACGCTCGGCAAGTCTCTTGAGGGCGGTCGCGGCATCCGGGCGCGGCTCATCGCGCATGGCGATCAGCCCGGCAAGCTGCCCGCCGACCACCAGCACCGAAACGGTCTTTCCCTCGTCGTTCAGCGCCGCGATGCGGGCCTCGATCTCCGGTGACAGTCCGTCGACCTCGGCGGCTGCACGGGGCGACAGGAGCGATACATGTTCACCGCCGACATTGCCGGAGACGCCCTTGCCCGCGAGTGCCTTTGCCTCGAAGGCCGGCGGAACGGGTGCCTTGTCGGCCTTCGCCCAGTCAAGGATTGCCAGCGCCAGCGGATGCGAAGAGCCGCTCTCCAGCGCCGCCGCCAGCGACAGGATCTGCCGCTCGTTGCGGGCGAGGGCGACGATGTCGGTGACCACCGGCCGGCCGAGCGTCAGCGTGCCAGTCTTGTCGAAGGCAACCGTCGTCACCCGGCGCAGGCTTTCGAGAATGGCGCCGCCTTTGATCAGCAGCCCGCGGCGGGCTCCGGCCGACAGGCCGGCGGCGATCGCGGCCGGCGTCGAGATGACCAGCGCGCAGGGGCAGCCGATGAGCAGCACTGCCAGCCCCTTGTAGATCCATTCGAGCCAGGGCTCGCTGAACAGCAGCGGCGGAAGTGTCGCCACCAGCAGGCCGACCACCAGCACGAATGGCGTATACGAGCGGGAAAAGCGGTCGATGAAGCGTTCGGTCGGCGCCTTGCTCTCCTGCGCCTCCTCGACGAGCTTTACGACGCGGGCGATGGTGTTGTCCTGCGCTGCCGCCGTCACGCGGATCCGCAGCACGGCATCCGTGTTGATCGTGCCGGCGAACACGCTGTCGCCCGGAACCTTGCGCTTCGGCAGGCTTTCGCCAGTGACCGGTGCCTCGTCGATGGCGCTCTCGCCGTCGACGATCGTGCCATCGGCGGCGATCCGGTCGCCGGGACGAACGACGATCACCGTTCCGACGGCAAGCGTTGTCGCCTCCCTCTCGACGGTCGTGCCATTCTCCTCCACCAGCGCCGTCTTCGGTACCAGGTCGGTCAGGCCGCGGATGCTCTGCCTTGCCCGGCCTGCGGCGACGCCCTCCAGCATTTCGCCGACGAGGAAGAGCAGCACCACGGTTGCCGCTTCCTCCACCGCACCGATGAACACCGCCCCGACGGCGGCGATGCTCATCAGCATCTCGATCGAGAACGGGGTGCCGGCGAAGGCGGCGGAAATGGCGCGACGGGCGACCGGTACGAGACCGATGGCAAGGGCCGCAAGATAGGCGAAGCGCTCGACCTCCGGGATCATCCGGCCAACCAGGTAGGCGAGAGCAAGCGCTGCGGCGCAGGCGATGGTCAGCTGCGCCTTGCTCGTCTTCCACCAGGGGCCGTCGATGATCGCGCCATGGTCGTGCCCGTGTCCGTGGTCATGATCATGGTCGTGCCCATGATCATGGTCGTGGTGATGCGCGTCTGCTCCGGCCTGTTCCTCCGGCACCTGTGCAGACTTGCCCGTGGCGCTTAGCGGCTGGATCGTGAAGCCGAGCGCCTTGACCTGCCGCTCGACGGACAGAAGACTGAGCGAAGGTTCATGATGGACCGACAGCGTTCCGGCAGCCACCGACACGTCGGCCTGGCTGACGCCGGGAAGCCGGGTCACTGCGGTCTCGATCTTCATCGCGCAGGACGCACAGTCCATGCCGCCGACGCGGTAGCGGGTTTTCGTGGCCAGTTCGTCGCTCATCATTTCACCTCGGATCATCTGCAGACGATCCTAGGACCTCTAGCCACTTGAGGTTCAAGGGCCGCGACGAAAGAATTTGTGGCGTCGGTCGAACCCGGGCGGAGGGCGCCGGAAGAGGGTGATCAGAGAGGCGCGCCGGTAACCGGATCGACGATCGGCCGTTCGCTTTCGTCCTTTTCGCCGGCCGGCTGAACCAGAGGTGGCGCCATCGATTCCGCGTCGGACCATCCGTTGTCGCCGGCGACAGGATTCACGTCGTCCGGCCGGCGCTGTTCCGGCTTCGAATTGTTGTCGTTGGTGTGCATCGGACATCTCTTCACTGCAGCGGGTCGCTCATGCGCTCCTGCATGACTGCAACGCCTGCTTACGAAGGCGGTTCCGGTTTGCCGGAGGTGTGGGCGCCCGGCGCGCGCCTGGAACGATCGGCACCGCCTCCGGTTAGGCCGGTTTCAACCCACCCGTTCAATCGAACCACCCGCAAGGTATCCAATGGACAAGTCGAACGACAACGGAATCACCCGCCGCGCTGTGATGGGCGGTACCGGCATTCTCCTCGCTGCCGGCACGACGACGGCCACCGCAACCGCACAGACGCAAGGATCGGCTACCAAGATGGACAACCCCCTGACCAAGTACCCGAAGCCGCCGTTCCCGTCGCAGACCCAGCCGTTCCCGGGCCTTGCCTCAAAGATGGACCCGCGGCCCGATCACGGCGAGACCAGCTACGAAGGATCCGGCCGGCTGATGGGCCGCAAGGCGCTGATCACCGGCGGCGATTCGGGCATGGGCCGCGCAGCCGCCATTGCCTATGCCCGCGAAGGCGCCGACGTGGCCATCAATTACCTGCCGGACGAGGAGCCGGACGCCCGCGAAGTCGTCGACCTGATCCAGAAGGCCGGCCGCAAGGCGGTCGCCATTCCGGGCGATATTCGCAGCGAGGAAACCTGCAGGCGCATTGTCTCGGAAGCCGTGGAAAAGCTGGGTGGCCTCGACATTCTCGTCAACAATGCCAGCCGCCAGCAGCAGCGCCAGTCGCTCGACGAGATCTCGACGGAGGATTTCGACGCAACGATGAAGACCAATCTCTACGGCATGTTCTGGCTGACCAAGGCGGCGCTGCCGCACCTGCAGCCGGGCTCGGCGATCATCCAGACGACGTCGGAACAGGCTTATGACCCGTCCGCCAACCTCGTCGACTACGCGATGACCAAGGCCGGCATGATGAGCTTCACCAAGTCGATGGCCAAGCAGCTGGCGCCAAAGGGCATCCGCGTCAACGGCGTGGCGCCGGGCCCGATCTGGACGCCGCTGCAGGTGAGCGGGGGCGCGACGCAGGAGAAGCTGACGAGCTTCGGCAGCGACACGCCGATGGGTCGACCCGGGCAGCCGGCGGAACTCGCGTCTATCTATGTTCAGCTCGCAGCATCGGACGCCAGTTACGCGACGGGCCAGGTTTACGGCGCAGCCGGCGGCAGCGGCCAGCCCTGATCCGACAACACTTTTGGCGGGGGGCTGGCTTCAGTCGTCCGCCCGCACCGACAGGAACGCCTCGTCCGGCTGATAGCCGAGCACGAACGCCATGACCTTCGACGTCGACATTTCGCACGGCTTCAGAGCCGTCTTCTGCTGCGAGAGCCTGTAGAAATTGAAGCTGACGATGTCGCCCCCGGCCATCTCCTCGGCAAACAGCCAGACGCGGCGGCCATCGGCGGACCGCTTCACCGTGGCTTTCCACCGGCGGCCGTCGAAGTCGCCCTCGCTATAGCCGGCCGGGATACGGTCGAGCGACGGCTCGAAGCCTGCGCCGAAGTCACCGTGTTCTCCCGTCATCATCGTCCCCCGCCAGGCTGTCGCACAAAAAATGGGAAATCGACTGGCCGCCGCCAAGGTGCGCGCGTGTTCTGCGACGGTGGCCGCTCTTCGGATCAGAGTGATGAGGAGGAAGGGAAATGGTGCCGCTTAGGTGACTCGAACACCTGACCCCGTCATTACGAATGACGTGCTCTACCAACTGAGCTAAAGCGGCCCGCGAAGCACTGTGGCTTGCGATGTGAGGCGGCAGATACAGCGTATGAGACAGGATTTCAAGTGCGGTTTTCGCCTTGATGCAATCTCTTTCACATGCGTGCTGCCGCTCTGGCGGCAAAGCTTGGATCGAGCCGCCATCATCGCGCCGCTTCTCGCTGGAAAGACGGCATCGGCCGATGCTTGCAGTTGATCGAGACAGAGGTTACCCAAGGCAATGGCTGTGGACGCAGCGACAGTGAAGAAGGATGCTTCGTGAGCGGTTTGGAAACGGCAATCAGGAACGCGCTTGCGCGCTCCGACCGCGGTGACGCGAACGTCCGCGCGCGTATCTACCAATCGGCGCGCCAGGCCCTCGAGGCGGGATTGCGCAAGCAGGAGATCACCGATCCCGAGGTGATCGAGGCGCAGCGTCGAAGGCTTGAGGAAAACATCCGCGAGATCGAGTTCGAGGAGCGCCGCCAGGCGGCCATCGCTTCGGCGGCGCCTGTGGCCACGCCCCCCGTCACGCCAGCGCCTGATCCGCAGGCAGTCCGGGCGCCGATCGAGCCGCCGCAAGCCGTTGCACCGCAGCATCCGGCTGTATCATCCGTCAACGCCCCCGCGCAGCGCGGGGCAGCAGCAACATCAGGGCCGGCGCTGGGCGGCCAGAGCCGCGAGAGCGCCGGTGCCGGATCCGCCTCTGCGGCTTCCGCAGGCTTCCTCGGCGGGGCTGTGGACACTCCCGCTGATCGTGCGCCTGGAATGATGCCGCAGCCGGGCGGTGGTCTGGGCGACCTCGGCGCGATGCGGGCGGAGCCTTCGACCGATCGACTGGCGCCGGCTGCACCGGCCGCCCGGGCGAAGCCCGAAAAGCGCTCGCTGTTTCGCCGGCGCAAGCCCGTGCCGCCGCCGAAGCAGGTGGTCGCCGATACGGCACCGGGGATCCCCGGAGAACACCGCCGTCGACGCCGCCGCGGGCTGATCTCGCGGCTGTTCATCTACCTGACCTTTTTCGCCTTCCTGGCGATGGGCGGCTGGTGGGCCTATACCAACGGGTTGTTCCTGAGCCCTGCCGAGCGCGACACCAGCGTTCCCAATCCGCCTGCCCAGGTACAGGAGGAGGATTTCCCCGGCGCGCCAAGCACGGTGCTCGATCCGCGGCAGGGTTTCTCCTCCGAATGGCTGAACGTCTATCGCCCCGGCGGTGCCGCCAATGCCGTGGCGGGTGCCGAAGCCAGCGTCGAGACGGTCCCGGTCGCCGACGGTTCGGCGCTGCAGTTGACCTCGCGGGCCACCGGATCCAGCGGCGACGTGGCGATCCCCGTGCCGGTCGAGATCCTGCAGCAGATGGCCGGCAAGACCTCGACCATCGCCATCACGCTGCAGGCAGTCGGCGATAATGCGGTACAGCTTGCCGTCCGCTGCGATTTCGCGTCGCTGGGCGATTGCAGCCGGCATCGGGTGACGGCGACGCAGGAGCGTTCCGATACGCTGTTCCGGGTCACCTTTGATCGGACGCTGGCGCCGACCCAACCCGGCCGCATCTTCGTCAACAGCGACATCCTGGGCAGCAGCCAGCCGATCCTGATCTATTCCGTGCGCGTCCTGCCGGGCCAGTAGGCCCGGTAGGCCGGCATCTGCCTGCTACTTGAATGCGTCGGGGCCGAAGCCGAGGATCTTGTCGTCGATCTCGCCGATGGCGTCCTTGTCCTTGCCCTCGTAATCGATCGAGGTGAGGATGTGGCGGATGATGTTCAGCCGGGCGCGGCGCTTGTCGTTGGCGCGCACCACGGTCCACGGCGCCTTCTCGCTGTGGGTCTTTTCCAGCATCAGGTCGCGCTTCTCGCTGTAGTCCTTCCACTTGGTGAGCGCGGCCACGTCCATCGGCGACAGCTTCCAGATCTTCAGCGGGTCATGGCGACGATCGTGGAAACGCTTCAGCTGCATCTCCCTCCCGATGTTCAGCCAGAATTTGAAGAAGTGAATGCCGTCCTCCACCAGCAGGTCCTCGAACGTCGGCACGACTTTCAGGAAATGCTGATGCTGCTCCGGCGTGGCAAACCCCATGATCGGCTCGACGCCGGCGCGGTTGTACCAGGACCGGTCGAACAGCACGATCTCGCCCTTGGTCGGGAAGTGCGAGACGTAACGCTGAAAATACCATTGGCCCGCTTCCGTCTCGGTCGGCTTGGTCAGCGCCACCACATGCGCCGAGCGCGGGTTGAGGAACGAGCGGATGGTGAAGATCGTGCCACCCTTGCCGGCGGCGTCACGGCCCTCGAATACCGCCATCACCCGCTTGCCGCTGGCATTGATCGACAGCTGCGCCTTGACGAGCTCGATCTGCAGCGCCTCGAGTTCCTTCTTGTAGTGCTCCCGCTTGAGCTTCTTGTCGTAGGGATAGCCGCCGGATGCCAGCGCCTCGTCCTCCACCCAATCCGGAAGTTTCGGGTCGTCGATGTCGAAGCGGCGGGTCTTGCCGCCGATATCCAGTTCGACGATCGGGGTGTCGATCAGTTCCGTCATATGTCCTGCTCCGCCTGCGGCCGTGTCGGGAAGTGATCATGTAAGGCGCGCCGTGACAATGTCCTGTCTTTGATGGCGAAATCCAAGGACAGGCTGAAATTTCACTGCGACGCGAAGTCACCGATGTATATCTGTCATACGCAGCCGCTATCACCGCCGGTCAAGCCGGTGGTCGCGATAGGCATGATGCGGGGGATGGAGATGGGCTGGATGGACGTAGGCAGCAGTCGGATCGGGCGCCTGAGGGACAATTGGCTGGTCGTCGCCGCCGCAAGTCTGCTGGCGATCCTGGCGGCTGCCGGCGGCCTCAATCCGGCCTTTGCCGCTGCGGCCTGGCTGCTGATGATGCTGGCGCTTCTGCTCGGGCCGGTGATGACGGCGGAGCCGCCCGCCATCCGGCCCGTCGTTGCGCCGGCACCCGCGGAAATCGATCCTCTCGATGGCCTGGCAAGGGCCTATGCCGCGCTCGACCTGCCTGTCATGGTCCTCGGGGAAGAGGCCGACGTGGTGCTGCAGAACCCGGCCGCTGCCGCAAGCTTTGCCGAACTTGCACCGGGCCTGCACCTCTCGGCACGGCTGCGGTCGCCGGGCATCCTCGACATGGTGCGGGAGACCATCGTGACCGGCAAGCCGAACCAGATGGAGTTTTCAGAACGCATTCCGTCGGAGCGTGTGTATCTGGTGCGGATCGAGCCGATAGTGCTGCCGGCCGGCTCGACGTCCGGCAAGGAGGGTGAGGCCGCTCGCTATTTCGCGCTGTCCTTCAAGGACATCTCCGAGCTGCGCAGCCTTGATCGCATGCGTTCCGATTTCGTCGCCAATGCCAGCCATGAGCTGCGTACGCCGCTTGCGTCATTGCGCGGTTTCATCGAGACGCTGCAGGGTCCGGCGCGCGGCGATCTCGGCGTACAGGAGCGGTTCCTCGGCATCATGCTCGACCAGGCAACCCGCATGAGCCGCCTCGTCGATGATCTGCTGTCCCTGTCGCGTCTTGAGCTCAAATCCCACATCGCCCCGAACCAGGTCGTCGACCTGGTGCCATTGGTCAGTCATGTGCGCGATGCGCTCATGCCGCTCGCCCATGATCTCGGTGTCGAGATCCGCATGCATCTGCCGGAGGGCAAGGCGGAGGTGACGGGCGACCGCGACGAACTCATCCAGGTGATCGAGAACCTGATCGAGAATGCCTGCAAATACGGCCAGGAGGGAAAGATCGTCGACGTCTTCCTGCGCCAGCAGCCGGGCGAAGCGGTGGAATTCAGCGTCGTCGACCGTGGCCCGGGGATTTCACCCGAGCATGTGCCGCGGCTGACGGAACGCTTCTACCGCGTCAGCGTCGCCGACAGCCGTTCAAAGAAGGGCACCGGTCTCGGCCTTGCGATCGTCAAGCACATCCTGACACGCCACCGAGCGCGGCTGGTCGTCAGGTCGGAACTGGGCAAGGGGACCGACTTCACCGTGCGCTTCTGACATGCAGAAACAGCGTTCTATGTATGAATGCCGTTTTCCGCCATGATTTCAGTGTCTTGAACTGTCACAAATGTTTCGTGGATCTGACATAAAAGGGTGGGGCTCCGGCCGCTATGACAAGCAGGCCGAGCGCCGGCGAGAGCGAGAGCTGGCTGGACGGCCGAATTCACACAAGCCCTGACGGGAGATCACTATGAACATCCTGAAACTTTCCGCAGCTGCCCTGGTGGCATCTGTCGCATTCGCCGGCGCTGCCGCTGCGCGCGACCAGATCCAGGTTGCCGGCTCGTCCACGGTTCTGCCCTACGCAAAGATCGTTGCCGAAACCTTCGCCGAGACCTTCCCGAACTTCAAGGCTCCGGTTGTAGAATCCGGCGGCACCGGCGGCGGTCTGAAGGCATTCTGCTCGGGCGTCGGCGAAGGCACGATCGACGTTGCCAATGCCTCGCGCAAGATCAACAAGAGCGAAACTGAAGCCTGCAAGGCTGCCGGCGTCAACGACGTGCAGGAAGTTCGCATCGGTTACGACGGCATCGTCTTTGCCTCGGACTCGTCGAACGGCGAGATGAAGATCGAGCCGAAGGATCTCTACAAGGCTCTGGCCGCTGAAGTTGTCGTCGACGGCAAGCTCGTCGCCAACCCGTACAAGAACTGGTCGGAAGTCAACGCAACCCTGCCGAAGGGCCCGATCGCCGCCTACATCCCGGGTTCCAAGCACGGCACCCGCGAAGTCTTCGAAGAGAAGATCATGGCTGAAGGCTGCAAGGAAGCCGGCGCCACGGACGTGATCAAGGCCGCCATCACCGATGCCAAGCAGGCTGCCGCCAAGTGCGTTGCAGTCCGCAAGGACGGCGTGGCTGTCGACATCGATGGCGACTACACCGAAACGCTGGCGCGCATCGCCGCCAACAAGACCGGCCTCGGCGTTTTCGGCCTGGCCTTCTATGAAAACAACAAGGACAAGCTGAAGGTTGCGACCGTCGCGGAAGTCGTTCCGTCGACCGAAACCATTGCCAGCGGCAAGTACCCGGTTTCCCGTCCGCTGTTCTTCTACGTCAAGAAGGCACACCTGGGCGTCATCCCGGGCCTCAAGGAATACGTCGAGTTCTTCATCTCCGACGACATGGTCGGCCCGGACTCGCCGCTTGCCGAATACGGCCTGGTTGCTGCTCCGGACGACCAGCGCGAACAGGTCCGCAAGGACTTCGCTTCCGGCAAGACCATGTAACGAACGACCCGGCGCCGCCTCGTGCGGCGCCGACCGTCTTCTTTGGCCTTTGAGGGGACCCGACAGGGACCGGCCTCAGCGGATCGAAAATCGCGGTTCGTACGTGCGAATAATTCGGTTCCGGTGAAGGCAATTGTGCGGTAACGCGTGCCGCCAGAGCGGTAGGCCGGGGGATTGTAATGAACACATCGTTGATTTTATTGGTCTTGGCGATCATTGCGGTCGTCTGTTATGTCGCCGGCACACGGCGCGCCCTGTCGATTGCCGATGGCGTATCCTCAAGGCTCCACTCACGCCCCGGCTATTACGGCAGCTTCGTCGCCGTCTGTGCCGCACTGCCGGCGCTGGTCGTCCTGGCCGTCTGGCTGATCGTCAGCCCCATCTACATCAACTCGACTGTCCGTGAAGGCTTTCCCGAAGAGGTGAAGGCGCAGTCCGAGGCGCAGCAGGGCCTGAGCTTCGGCATGGTCAGTTCGCTCGCCCGCGGCATGGATGTACTGACGTTCGAGGAAATCGATCGCGTCGGCGCCAATCCGGTCGAATTGCGGGCGATGCTCGGCACGAAGGGTGTCGCACTCGCCGGCGATCCCGAGCCCTACATGGTCGCGTCCGCCGGCGACCTCAACGCCATGAGCAAGATCAGCAGTCGCGTCATGACAGCGGTGGTGCTGCTCGTGGCGCTGGGTGGTGCGGCGTTCTCCTACACCCGCATTGCGCCCCGCTTCCGGGCCCGCAACCGCGTCGAAAACGTCATTCTGTCCGCGCTCATCTTCGCCTCGTCGATCGCCATCGTCACGACGATCGGTATCGTCATGTCGATGTTGACGGAAGCCGGCCACTTCTTCGGCCGCATCCCTGCGTGGGAATTCTTCTTCGGCACCGTCTGGGATCCGCGCTTCGCAGCCGCCGGCGCCACTGCCTCGGAAGGTCAGTTCGGCCTGATCCCGCTGCTTGCCGGCACGCTCTACATCGGCCTTGTGGCGATGCTCGTCGCCGTGCCTGTCGGCCTGTTCTCGGCGATCTACATGTCGGAATATGCGTCGCCGAAGGTTCGCGCTGTCGCCAAGCCGCTGCTCGAAGTCCTGGCCGGCATCCCGACCATCGTCTACGGCTTCTTCGCCCTGACCTCGGTCGGCCCGTTCCTGCGCGACCTCTCCTCGCAGCTGAACGGTCTGGCGACCGGCGATTATACAAACTTCATTCAGGCACAAAGCGTTCTCACCGCCGGCTTCGTCATGGGCATCATGCTGATCCCCTACGTCTCGTCGCTGTCGGACGACATCATCACCGCCGTGCCACGCGCCCTTCGCGACGGTTCGCTCGGGCTCGGCGCCACCAAGTCGGAGACGATCAAGAAGGTCGTCATGCCAGCAGCACTGCCGGGCGTCGTCGGCGCGCTCCTGATGACCGCCTCGCGCGCCATCGGTGAAACCATGATCGTCGTGCTGGCAGCCGGCGTTGCCGCCCGCATGCAGCTCAACCCGTTCGAGCCGATGACAACGGTGACGGTCAAGATCGTCAGCCAGTTGACGGGCGACCTTGAATTCACCTCGCCGCAGACGCTGGTCGCCTTCGCGCTTGGCATCACGCTGTTTGCCATCACGCTTTGCCTCAACATCTACGCGCTCTTCATCGTGCGCAAATACCGGGAGCAGTACGAATGACCGACGTGGTTTCCACCCCCGCCGGCGTCTTAGCCAAGCCTGCTCGCCGGGATATCGGCATCAAGCGCCGCTACGCCGCCGAACGCCGCTTCCGCGCCTATGGAATCGCCGCACTGTCTTTCGGTATCCTGTTCCTGATGCTGCTTCTGTGGTCGGTCGTCTCCAAGGGCTACACCGCCTTCCAGCAGACGATGATCACTGTGCCGGTCGAGTTCTCCGAGCAGATCATCGATAAGGACAACCAGCGCGCCACCGATCCGCAGAAGCTGATGACGGCGAACTATCCGATCGTCGCGCGCAACGCCGTGGCCAAGGCGCTTGGCGTCAGCGAGGGCGACACCGCCCAGCTTCGCGCCGTCAACCAGATGATCTCGAACAGCGTGCGTAACCAGCTGCGCGACATGGTCGTCGCCAATCCGCAGATCATCGGCACGACCCAGACCGTCTCGCTGCTCGCCGCCGGTGACATCGACTCGGCCTTCAAGGGCCAGATCAACCTGGAAGTGACCGAGCAGAACCGCAAGATCTCCGACCAGCAGGTCGGCTGGATGAACAAGCTCGCCGAAGCGGGTGCACTGGCAAAGCACTTCAACTCCGGCATCTTCTTCAACGGCGCGTCGAGCCGCCCGGAGGCGGCCGGCGTTGGCGTTGCGCTGATCGGCTCGTTCTACATGATGCTGATCGTCCTGGTGCTGGCGCTGCCGATCGGTGTTGCGGCCTCCATCTACCTGGAGGAGTTCGCGCCGAAGAACCGTCTGACGGACCTGATCGAAGTCAACATCAACAATCTGGCGGCCGTGCCGTCGATCGTCTACGGCCTGCTCGGTCTTGCCGTCTTCATCAATTTCATGGGCCTGCCGCGCTCGGCCTCGCTGGTCGGCGGCCTGGTGCTGACGCTGATGACGCTGCCGACGATCATCATCGCCACCCGCGCCGCATTGAAGGCCGTCCCGCCTTCGATCCGTGCGGCGGCCCTCGGCCTCGGCGCGTCGAAGATGCAGACGATCTTCCACCACGTGCTGCCGCTCGCCATGCCGGGCATCCTCACCGGCACGATCATTGGCCTGGCACACGCGCTCGGTGAAACCGCGCCGCTGCTGCTCATCGGCATGGTGGCCTTCGTTGCCAACTATCCGACCACGCCGATGGATCCGTCGACGGCGCTGCCGGTGCAGATCTACATGTGGGCCAACGAGGCGGAACGCGCTTTCGTGGAACGCACGTCCGGAGCAATCATCATCCTGCTCCTGTTCCTGATCGTAATGAATGTCGGCGCAATCCTGTTGCGTCGTCGCTTCGAACGGCGTTGGTAGAAGGAGACGGACAATGAACATGATGTCTGAAGCTGCAGTTGAGAAGGCGCTGGATCAGAAAATGAATGACGTTTCCTACAAGATGGTGGGCAAGGACGTATCGGTTTACTACGGCGAGAAGCGCGCGCTGTTCGATGTGAACCTGAACGTCCGCGAAAACACCGTGACCGCGCTGATCGGACCGTCGGGTTGCGGAAAGTCGACCTTCCTGCGATGCCTCAACCGCATGAACGACACCATTGAGCAGTGCCGCGTCACCGGCCGCATCGTGCTCGATGGCGAGGACGTCTACGACCCTTCGATCGACGTCGTTGAACTGCGCGCCCGCGTCGGCATGGTGTTCCAGAAGCCGAACCCGTTCCCCAAGTCGATCTACGAGAACGTCTCCTACGGTCCGCGCATTCATGGCCTCGCCAGGAACCGCGCCGACATGGACCAGATCGTTGAGGCAAGCCTGCAGCGCGCCGGCCTTTGGAACGAGGTAAAAGATCGCCTGCTGGAATCCGGCACCGGCCTGTCCGGCGGCCAGCAGCAGCGTCTGTGCATCGCCCGCGCCATCGCCGTGTCGCCGGAAGTCATCCTGATGGATGAGCCGTGCTCGGCGCTTGATCCGATCGCGACGGCCAAGGTCGAGGAGCTCATTCACGAGCTGCGCGCCAACTACACGATCGTCATCGTTACCCACTCAATGCAGCAGGCTGCCCGCGTTTCACAGCGCACCGCCATGTTCCACCTCGGCCAGCTCGTCGAGGAAGACGATACCGACAAGATGTTCACCAATCCGGATGACCAGCGCACGCAGGACTACATCATGGGCCGTTTCGGCTGATCAGACAGCGCCGCCTGCCACTGGTTCCATTCGTCCGAGGAGAGACACATGCCATCCCATATCATGTCGGCTTATGATGAAGAGCTGAAGTACCTCAATCGCCGCATCTCCGAGATGGGCGGCCTGGCCGAGCAGATGTGCTCGGACGCCGTGCGGGCGCTCGTCAATTCCGACAGTGCTCTCGCGCAGAAGGTCATCTCCGACGACGTTATTCTCGATCATGCCGAGCGCGAGATCCAGGAGAAGGTGATCGTCACCATCGCCAAGCGCCAGCCGATGGCGGCGGACCTGCGCGAGATCATCGGCACGCTGCGCATCGCCGCCGATCTCGAACGGGTCGGCGATCTCGGCAAGAACACCGCCAAGCGGGTGATCGCAGTGCAGGGCACCGGCGTACCGCGCAAGCTGGCCCGCGGCCTGGAGCATCTGTCCGACCTGGCGCTGGTGCAGCTGAAGGAAGTGCTGGACGTCTATTCGCACCGGTCTGCCCAGAAGGCCGAGGCGATACGCCAGCGCGATGAAGAGATCGACGCGATGTACACCTCGCTGTTCCGCGAGCTCCTCACCTACATGATGGAGGATCCGCGCAACATCACCACCTGCACGCATTTGTTGTTCTGCGCCAAGAACATCGAGCGCATCGGTGACCACGCGACAAACATTGCCGAGACCATCTACTACATGGCGACCGGCGCCCAGCCTGTCGGCGAGCGGGCCAAGGACGACAGCTCCAACATGCTCGGCGCTGTGGCCGAATAGCTGCGCGGACCTGTAGGAGTTCCTGATTATGCTGCCGAAGATTTCTGTCGTCGAGGACGAGGAGGCGCTCAGCGTTCTCCTTCGCTACAACCTGGAAGCTGAAGGTTACGAGGTGGAGACGATCCTGCGCGGCGACGAGGCGGAGATCCGTCTTCAGGAGCGCGTGCCGGATCTGCTTATCCTCGACTGGATGCTGCCGGGGGTGTCCGGCATCGAGCTCTGCCGACGGCTGCGCATGCGTCCGGAGACCGAGCGTCTGCCGATCCTCATGCTCACCGCCCGCGGCGAGGAAAGCGAACGTGTCCGCGGTCTGGCGACCGGTGCCGACGATTACGTCGTCAAGCCGTTCTCGACGCCGGAACTGATGGCGCGCGTCAAGGCGATGCTGCGCCGCGCGCGTCCTGAAGTCCTGTCCAGCGTGCTTCGCTGCGGCGATATCGAGCTCGACCGCGATACGCACCGCGTGCACCGCAAGGCCCGCGAAGTGCGTCTGGGGCCGACGGAGTTCAGGCTGCTGGAATTCCTGATGGCGTCGCCCGGCCGCGTTTTCTCGCGCTCTCAGCTTCTCGACGGCGTCTGGGGGCACGACATCTATGTCGATGAGCGCACTGTCGACGTGCATGTCGGTCGTCTTCGCAAGGCCCTGAACTTTTCCAACATGCAGGACGTGATCCGCACCGTGCGCGGCGCCGGCTATTCCATGGAAGCCTGACGCTTAGAGGCGATCCGCCTGTCCTGACGAAGCCCGGCCGACAGGTCGGGCTTTTTCGTGGGCCGCGGGCGAACGTCCGGTCCGGCCGGACGCAGGCCACAAAAAAACGGGCACAAGGCCCGTTTTCACCAGTGCATCGACTGTGCTCGTATCAGGCACGTGCGGCCGCGGACTTGCGGCGCTCGGTGACCGGCTGGTAGGCAAGCCGTGCGTGGTACTTGCAGTAAGGCGAGTTGTCGCAGGATTCAGCGCCGCAGAAGTGGAAGTCGTCCTTCAGCGGATCGCCGACCGGCCACTTGCAGGTGCGTTCGGTCAGCTCGGTGAGGACGAGGCGGCGCGCCATCGGGACCACGACATTGGTCGTCACCAGCTGGGTGGCGTTGATCGCCTCGATCTGGAAGTCTTCCTTGACCGCGGTTGCACCCATCGGACGGCCGATGGTGCGTGCCGGTACAACGTTCGGGCGAGCGGTGTAGGCCGGAGCGCGTGGCACCGGCGCAGTGCGCTTGGGCGTGCGGGCGGCAGCCGAAGTCCCGCCGGCCTTGATGCGGCCCGGCAGGTTGAGGCGATGCACCTTGCCGATCACCGCGTTGCGGCTGACGCCGCCAAGCTGGGCAGCGATCTGGCTGGCGCTGAGCCCTTCGGCCCATAACCGCTTCAATCTCTCGACGCGTTCGTCTGTCCAATTCATGCTGTCTCTCCGCCTTGAGCACACATCAGCAAGACAGAATCTCTCACCGTTACGACGAAACCAATTTCGTCGCGCATACTACATCTATACTTTTGGTGACTAGTTCCGCCGCATGCAGTCTAGTAATTGATCTTTAACCTAGAGGGCGGTGGACTCGCTGACAAGAGTCGTACGAATCGCTGCGAATCGATTTCCGGGTTTTCCCCAACTTGCTGCCAGACAGAGTCTTTTTTGCCACAGCGGCCGAAACCTGCGCCGTAACCGCCATGGCCCGGCAATGCGCCGGAATTGGAGCGATTTGTTGACAGCCGTCGGCGGAATGCGGATAGTGCAGCCGCCGCCCGCTGGGGCGGCATTTTTGATTTCGGCGGACGTTGCCGCCGCACAGATGATGATGCCCAAGGAGTGCTGTCGCCATGGCTGAAGCCGCGCTTTTCGACACGTTTGCACGGGCCCCTCTGCGCTTCGAGCGTGGTGAAGGGGTTTGGCTGGTGACGGAGACGGGCGAGCGCTATCTCGATTTCGGCGCAGGCGTCGCGGTCACCTCCTGCGGCCACGCCAATCCGCATCTTGTCGAGGCGCTGAAGGCGCAGGCCGACAAGGTCTGGCACCTTTCCAATCTCTACGAGATCCCCGAGCAGGAGCGGCTGGCACAGCGGCTGGTCGAGGCGACCTTCGCCGACAAGGTGTTCTTCACCAATTCCGGCGCGGAAGCCCTGGAATGCGCCATCAAGACCGCCCGCCGCTACCATTACTCCAAGGGTCATCCCGACAAGTTCCACATCATCACCTTCGAGGGCGCCTTCCACGGTCGGACCATTGCGACGATCGCTGCCGGCGGCCAGGAAAAGTATCTCGAAGGCTTTGGCCCGAAGGCGCCCGGTTTCGATCAGGTGCCGTTCGCCGATATCGAGGCCCTCAAGGCGGCAATCACCGAGAACACCGGCGCTCTGCTGATCGAGCCGATCCAGGGCGAGGGCGGTATCCGCACGGCATCCAAGGAATTCCTGCAGCAGCTGCGCAATCTCTGCGACGAGCACGGCATGCTGCTGATCTTCGACGAGGTTCAGACGGGCGTCGGCCGGACCGGCAAGTTCTTCGCCCATGAATGGTCCGGCGTTACGCCTGACATCATGGCTGTGGCCAAGGGCATCGGCGGCGGTTTTCCCTTCGGCGCGTGCCTCGCGACCGCCGAAGCTGCCTCCGGCATGAAGCCCGGCGTGCACGGAACCACCTATGGCGGAAATCCGCTGGCGATGGCTGTCGGCAATGCCGTGCTCGACATCGTGCTGGAAGACTCCTTCCTGCAGAATGTCCGCGACGTGGCGCTGGTGTTCCGCCAGGGGCTCGCGGGCATTCAGGACCGCTTCCCCGAGGTTATCGAGGAAATCCGCGGCGAAGGCCTGATGCTCGGCATCAAGGCGCGCGTGCCGGCCGCCGAACTGACGGTTGCCATGCGCGAGGAGCATCTGCTGGGCGTGCCGGCTGGCGACAACGTCATCCGCATCCTGCCGCCGCTGGTGGTGACCGCCGAAGAGGCCCGCGAGGGCTTGGCTCGTATCGAACGCGCCGCCGAAAAGCTGCAGAGCGAAAAGTTGAAGAAGTCGGCCTGACCCGGCCGGTCGTAGCGAGCGGGCCGCCGGATGGCGCCCCGGATGGAATGGACCATGGCATCACCCAAGCATTTTCTCGATCTCTCGGCCGTTTCCTCGGGCGAACTGCGCACCATTCTGGATGACGCGCTGACCCGCAAGAAGGCAACCAAGGCCGGTACAGCCGACAAGCCGCTTGCCGGCAAGATGCTGGCGATGATCTTCGAGAAGCCGTCCACCCGTACCCGTGTTTCCTTCGATGTCGGCATGCGCCAGCTGGGCGGCGAGACGCTGTTCCTGTCCGGTACCGAGATGCAGCTCGGTCGTGCCGAGACGATCGGCGATACCGCCAAGGTTCTGTCGCGCTACGTCGATGCGATCATGATCCGCACCACCGATCATCGCCGGCTGATGGAAATGGCCGAGCACGCGACCGTGCCGGTGATCAACGGCCTGACCGACGAGACGCATCCTTGCCAGATCATGGCGGATCTCTTGACCTTCGAGGAACATCGCGGTCCGGTCTCCGGCAAGACCTTCGCCTGGACCGGCGACGGGAACAATGTCCTGCATTCCTTCGTCGAAGGTGCCGCCCGCTTCGGCTACCAGATGAACATGGCCGTGCCGATGGGCTCCGAGCCGCTCGACAAGTACCTCAACTGGGCCCGCAACAATGGCGGCGAGGTCATGCTGTGCCATGATGCCGAACGTGCCGTCGAGGGTGTCGACATGGTGGTCACCGACACTTGGGTGTCGATGAACCAGGAGCACAAGGCGCGCGGCCACAACATATTCCAGCCCTTCCAGGTCAACGAGCAGCTGATGCGGCGCGCCCGGCCGGAGGCGCTGTTCATGCACTGCCTGCCGGCCCACCGCGGCGAGGAAGTCACCGACGGCGTCATTGACGGTCCGCAGTCGGTGGTCTTCGACGAGGCGGAAAACCGCATGCACGCGCAGAAGTCCATTCTCGCCTGGTGCTTCGGCGCGGTCTGAACGACTGCGTCCGCGCAGGCTCTGACCGAAAGCCTTGATTTGCCGGTGGCGCGCCCCCATCTGGCGGTTTTCCAACCCGCGCCGGCGATCAGTGTCGCGGCGGCGCTTCAATGACATCGTCGGCCCATCTCGCCCGGCCAAGCGGTTCCGCTCGGCTGTCTTTTGTGCGAAACGGATGGCTTCGGCGTGAAGGAGCAGATCATGGCAGAAGCCACAGTTGAACTGACCGATATCAATCTGGCCGGCGACGACCATGTGGTGCCCTTCCAGGTGGAGGGCATGGACGTCCGCGGCCGCGCCGTGCAGCTCGGTCCGCTGCTCAACACCATCCTCGGTCGGCATGACTATCCGGCCCCGGTTGCCCGCCTGCTTGCCGAGGCGATCGTGCTGACGGCGCTGATCGGCACCTCGCTCAAGTTCGACGGCCGCTTTACCGTGCAGACCAAAGGCGATGGTCCGGTCGATCTGCTGGTCGCCGACTTTTCGAGCCCGGAAAGCATGCGCGCCTATGCGCGCTTCGATCAGGAGGCGCTGGACGTGGCCATTTCGGAAGGCCGGACATCGCCGCCGGAGCTGCTCGGAGACGGTTACCTCGCCTTCACCATCGACCAGGGTCAGGGCATGCAGCCCTATCAGGGCATCGTGCCGCTGGACGGCTCGTCGCTCGAGGAAATCGCCGGAGTCTACTTCCGTCAGTCCGAGCAGATCCCGACCAAGGTTCGCCTCGGTGTCGCAGAACTGCTTGATCGAGACGAGGACGGCAAGCCGCGTCACAACTGGCGGGCAGGCGGCGTTCTCGCGCAGTTCCTGCCGCCGGCGCCGGAGCGCATGCGCCAGCCGGACCTGCATGGCGGCGACGGCGACGAGCGCGACGAGGAGCATGTCAATGACGACAGCTGGGCGGAGGCCCGGATGATGGTGGAGACGGTCGACACCGACGAGCTGACGGATCCGCAGGTCGCCATCGAGCGGCTGCTGTTCCGGCTCTTCCACGAGCGCGGCGTGCGCATCTACGAGCCGCAGGGGGTCCTCGACCGCTGCAGCTGCTCGCGCGACAAGATCAAGGGCGTGCTCGACGGCTTTACTGCGGAGGAGATCGAAGCGAGCCAGGAAGACGGCCAGATCGCCGTCACCTGCGAATTCTGCTCGACCACCTACCGCTACGATCCGTCGGAATTTACCGCCGCCTGATCATCTACGCAGGCAGCCGGCAGATATGCCGGGTGTCTGCCAGCATCTTGGCGGCTGTGGCAGCGCGGGGCGTCGACTGACGCTCAGTTGAGGACGCGCATCAGGCCGGGGCTGTCGAGGGAGAAGGCGGGGATGGCGACGATCAGGGTTTCCCCTTCGTCGGTTTCCATCTGGTAATGGCCGAACATCAGACCCGACGGCGTGTCGAGCGGGCAGCCGGACGAATACTCGTATGTATCGCCGGGTTTCAGCCGCGGCTGTTCGCCGACGACCCCTGGTCCCTCCACTTCGTCCACCAGACCGTTCTGATCGGTGATGTTCCAGTAGCGATGGACGAGCCGGACGGTCAGCTCCGAATGGTTGGCGATGACGATGCGATAGGCCCAGACATAGCGGCTCTCATCCGGGTCGGATTGCTCCTCCAGATAATAGGGTTCAACGGCGACCTCTATGTCCCTCGTCCGTGCGCGATACATGCAGACCTCAATCCTGTGGCTAGGGATATTGTACAGGAAGTGGCTGAGGTCAAGAAACGTGCCCGCGCCGGAGCGCGAGCCGCATGTATTTGCCTAGTTGATGCCGCTCGCGACGAGCGGCCGGCGTCCGTCAGCCGGCGACCTTGGCGATCGCCTGGGCCAAATCCTCGACCAGGTCGTCGCCGTCCTCGATGCCGCAGGAAAGCCTCAGCGTGCCGGGCGAAATGCCCAGCTCGGCGCGTGCCTCGTCGGTGAGGTTCTTGTGCGTCGTGGTTGCCGGATGGGTGATCAGGCTCTTGGCATCGCCGAGATTGTTGGAGATCTTGATGACTTCCAGCGCATCCTGGAGCGCAAAGGCTGCGTCCTTGCCACCCTTCAGCTCGAAGCAGACGAGCGTCGAGCCGCCTGACATCTGCCGAGCGATGATATCGGCCTGCGGATGATCCTTGCGACCCGGATAAATGACCTTGCCCACTTTGCTTTGATCGGCGAGGAAGTCGGCGATCTTCGCAGCGCTCTCCGTCTGCTGCCTGACGCGCAGCGGCAGCGTCTCCAGACCCTTCAGAAGCGTCCAGGCGTTGAACGGCGACATGGCCGGTCCCGTGTGGCGGAAATAGTCGTGCAGGTTCTCGTTGATCCATTCCTTGTCCGACAGGATCACGCCGCCGAGGCAGCGGCCCTGGCCGTCGATATGCTTGGTGGCGGAATAAACGACGACGTGCGCGCCGAGCTCCAGCGGCTTCTGGAAGAGTGGCGTGGCGAACACGTTGTCCACCACCAGCTTTGCCCCGACCTGGTCGGCGAGCTTCGCGACGCCGGCGATGTCGACCACTTCAAGCGTCGGGTTGGTCGGGCTTTCGAGGAAGAGCACCTTGGTGTTGGGGCGGATCGCCGCTTCCCAGTTGGCGAGATCCCGGCCGTCGACCAGCGTGCACTCGACGCCGTATTTCGGTGCCAGCGTTTCCACCACGTAGCGGCAGGAGCCGAACAGCGCGCGTGCGGCGACGATGTGGTCGCCGGCCTTCACCTGGCAGAGGATGGCGGCGGAAACGGCGGCCATGCCCGATGCCGTGGCGCGCGCATCCTCGGCACCTTCGAGTGCGATCATTCGCTTTTCGAACATGTCGTTGGTGGGGCTGCCGTAACGGGCGTAGATGAAGCCGTCGGTCTCGCCCTTGAAACGGGCTTCGGCAGCGGCTGAGTTTTCGTAGACGAACCCTTGCGTCAGGTAGATCGCTTCAGACGTTTCGCCGTATTGCGAGCGCAGCGTGCCTTCGTGGACGAGTTGGGTTGCGGGGCGCCAAGTCTTGCTCATGTGTCACCACTTCAAACAAAAAAACCGGTCGCATAGCAGACCGGTTTCGCACCCGGTCTTTTTAGCCACTTGTTTAACGTGGCTGCAAGCCGACCGGCCAAATCACCACGGGATAAGCTTGGATAGCCCCAAGCAATCCTTGCGTCAATTCCCCGCTTTTGCTTTTGTCCCCCGGAAGGATAAGGGCAATGATACGCACAGCGGGCATTCTGGCAGACCGCGCCATAGGCGCACTCTTCGACGGCGGCAGGCTGAAAAGCGAGGCGCCGCTCGATCACGACCAGATCCAGCCGGCCAGCCTCGACCTGCGGCTGGGCTCCAAGGCGCTGCGCGTGCGCGCCAGCTTCATGCCCGGCCGCGAGCATACGGTGGCCGACAAGCTGGCGCGGCTGACGCTGCACGAGATCGACCTGGAGCCGGGCGCGGTTCTCGAAACCGGCTGCGTCTACATCGTGCCGCTGATGGAAAGTCTCGATCTGCCCGACGACCTGTCGGCCTCCTGCAACCCGAAAAGTTCGACCGGTCGCCTCGATATCTTCACCCGGGTGATGGTCGACCACGCGCAGGAATTCGACAAGATCCCCGCCGGCTACAAGGGGCAGCTATACCTCGAGATCTCGCCGCGCACCTTTCCGGTCATCGTCCGGCGCGGCTCGCGCCTGTCGCAGATCCGCTTCCGCACCGGCCAGGCGCTGCTGAGCGAGGCGGATGTCGTTGCACTGCACGAGGCTGAAACCCTGGTGGCGAGCGAAAACCCCAACGTTTCGGGCGGCGGCATCGCACTGTCGATCGATCTGAAGGGCACCGGCCCCGACGGGCTGATCGGCTACCGCGGCAAGCATCATACCTCGGTGGTCGATGTCGATCGCAAGGCAGTGCTCGATGTCCTGGATTTCTGGGAGCCGCTCTACAGCCGCGGCCGCGACGACCTCATCCTCGATCCCGACGAATTCTACATCCTGGTGTCGCGAGAAGCTGTGCATGTGCCGCCGCTCTATGCCGCGGAAATGACGCCCTACGATCCGCTGGTCGGCGAGTTCCGCGTCCACTATGCCGGCTTCTTCGATCCGGGCTTCGGCCACGCGCCGTCCGGCGGGTCGGGCAGCCGTGCGGTTCTCGAGGTGCGCAGCCACGAGGTGCCGTTCATTCTCGAACACGGCCAGATCGTCGGCCGGCTTGTCTTCGAGCATATGCAGGAGCGCCCGCAGGCCCTCTACGGCTCCGGCCTCGGCTCAAACTACCAGGCGCAAGGGCTGAAACTCTCCAAGCATTTTCGCGGCTGAGGCAGCGCCAGGCGGCCCTTGCCGTGTACTGAAGACGGTTTGCAAGCAACGCACCGGTTCCCCTGGCTGCCGCCTTTTTGCTTGAAGCCGCTGCGCTGTTGATGCTAATCCTGCGCACCGCAGGCGGGTGTAGCTCAATGGTAGAGCAGCAGCTTCCCAAGCTGAATACGAGGGTTC
Organism: Rhizobium sp. SAFR-030; assembly: GCF_059415005.1. NCBI lineage: Bacteria > Pseudomonadati > Pseudomonadota > Alphaproteobacteria > Hyphomicrobiales > Rhizobiaceae > Rhizobium > Rhizobium sp. SAFR-030. Next base: position 435,080 of record NZ_JBPFDO010000005.1, read on the forward strand.
GATTCCCTTCACCCGCTCCATTCTCCCCAGTGTCTTCTTCTGCGATCAACGATCCGGTCCAAGCGGCCGGCTTCCGGTCTTATCCGCTTGGCGGATCGGCCGGTGCGGCGTCTTCTTCCAGAAGAACGGGTTGGTGCGCAGCTCGTTGACGGCGCGCCAGGCGGCATAGGAATTCATCAGCCAGTGGAGCGGAACGGCCACCCACCGCCAGCCGACCTTGCGCCGCTCCGTCTCGATCATCGATCCAACGCCGAGCGCCAGGAACGTCGCATAGCTGCCGAAGACGTTGGCGGTGTCGACCAGCATCAGGAAGAGCGTCGCTGCCGGGATTTCCACCACCGTGTTGGAGATCAGGACGAAGATGCCATAGCCGAGGAAGGCGAGGATCAGCGGGTGCAGCAGTGCCGAGATCAGCATGCCGCCGATCAGCAGGTGGAAGACGAGCGTTGCCGCAAGCCCCATCTGGCGGGTGGTACCGAGCGGATCTCGAGTCATCACCAGCCACGTCTGCAGCCAGCCCTTGAACCAGCGCGTCCGCTGGCCGGTCCATACCGGCAGTGAGGTTGGCGCATCCTCCAGCGTCTGGCAGCGCAGCGTCTCCGAGCGGTAGCCCATGCGGTAGAGCCGGAGACCGAGATCGGCATCCTCCGTGACGTTGAACGGATCCCAGCCGCCGACCTTGCGCAGCACGTCGGTCCTGAAATGGTTGGAGGTTCCACCGAGCGGCATCGGCATGCGGTATCGCGACAGCATCGGCAGCAGGCCGCGAAACAGCGCCGCATACTCGACCGCGAACATCGTGCTGACGCCGTTTTCCGCGAGGTTGGCGATGATCAGCGGCGCCTGCAGGCAAGCAACTTCGGGCGGACGCGAGCGGAAACGGCTGCAGGCCTCGAGCAACTGCTGTGGATGCGGACGGTCTTCCGCGTCGTAGACGGCGAGATAACTGCCGCGGGCACCCGCCAGCGCATAGGTCAGCGCCTTGGGCTTGGTCCGCGGATGACACGGCGGCACCTCGACGATCTCGAAATGTGCCGGCAGGCCGAGCCCTTTGAGCGCCTCTATGGTCTCCCGGTCGTCGGCCTCGCAGACGAGCTTGACGTCGAGCAGCGACGATGGCCAGTCGAGCCGCCGCAGACTTGTTACCAGCTGCTGGGCCATGCCCGCTTCCCGGTAGAGCGCCACCATGACGGTGTAGCAGGGCAAGGGACCTTCCGGCATCAGCAGCGGCAGGTTGCGCCTCTGCCGCTGCTGGAGGACGGCCGCGATTCTCAGCATCAGGCCGGCGAGATAGAGGAACGACAGCGTGGCATGCGCCAGCGGCAGCAGCAGGCCGGGCGATGACAGGCAGAGGCCGACAATAGCGGTGACGAGACAGCCGGCCGCCAGCCCCTGCCGACCGGTGGCGACGACCCGTGCCGAATAATGCGGCTCGCGGTCGAACAGGTCGGTCACTGCATGTCGCACGCGCCGCGCCGCGCCCGCTGCCCAGACGGCCCGCCGCATCGCCGATGGCGTGGTGATGGCGAGCCCGCGGCCGAGCTCCGGCAGGCGGATCAGCAGCGCCGAGAATTCCGCAAGCCGGCCGGCTTCGGGAACGATGGCCACCTGCGGCGGCTTGTGCCGGTGGTTGATGCGGATCTGCTTGGGCTGCAGCAGCTGCGCGTCGATTCCTTCCAGGTCCTGCACCGTCGCCGGATCGATCACCTCGATCAGCGGCAGCCGGAAGGCGCGAGCGACGGCGCCGTAATAGGCTGCCTCCTCCACTTCGCCGCAGTGCAGGAGCTCGGCTTCCAGCGTCGTGCCGTTGAGGCTGGCAAGCCTCGTCAGGCGCGCCACCAGCGGCTTGGAGAAACCGAGCGCCGCCAGAACGGCGGCTTCCTCGGCATGTGCGCTACCCGGCTCGGCACCTGAAGGCTGCACGGTACCGTCGCCGGATTGCTCCGGTCCGACGTCGGCCGCCATCCCACCCCGTACGGCAGCTGTCGGCGGATATTCCCCTACATCCGTCAAACTGGTACACCATGTCGAGCTGGCGCCCCACGGCCTGCTCCACACCGGATCATATACATACACGCAATGGTTTCATCCCTCAAAATGTACGGGTCTTGTCGACACTTCCTTGCAGTTGTGGCGGTTCTGCTGCCGATCAGCGTCGCCGGCGCTTCCGCAGCCGAGATTACCGAGGCGAGCAGTGGCGCTCAGGGTGGCGCCGAGATGCCGATCCTGGCGGATCCGAACGAGCGCCTGGCAAAGCCGGATCTTTCGACGCTCGTGCGTTTCCGTGTGCTGACGACGGTCGATTTTCCGCCATTTAGCTTTGTCGATCAAAGCGGTCGGCTGTCCGGCTTCCATGTCGACCTGATGCGGGAAATCTGCGACGAGCTGGCGATCGGCCCCAAGTGCCAGATCCAGGCCATGCCCTTCGATACGCTGCAGTCGGCGCTGGCCGATGGCGATGGCGAGGCGGTCGCAGCCGGTATCGCGGTGACGCCGGCGCTGCGCGAAAGGTTCGCCTTTTCGAGGCCATACATCACCATTCCTGGCCGCTTTGCCCGCAACCTGAAGGTGGATGCCAAGGGAAATGCGGCGACAGCGCTCGCCGGCCGGCCGGTTGGCGTGGTGGCCGGAACGGCACATGATGCCATGCTGCAGGCGTTCTTCCCCAGCCTCCGTCGGGTCGGCTTCGACAATCAGGACGCCCTGCTGCAGGCGTTGAAGGCGAACGAGGTGGATGCCGTCTTTTCCGACGGCCTGAGGCTGCCCTTCTGGACGGCGAGCGCTGCGTCGGAAGCCTGTTGCGCGCTGTTCGACGGGCCTTACCTGTCGGAGCGCTTTCTCGGCGAGGGGCTGACGATCATGCTGCGCCCGAATGCGCCGCAACTGGTCGCGGCAGTCGATCACGCACTGGCGCAGCTGGCGCAGAAGGGCCGCCTGCAGGAGATCTACCTGCGCTATTTCCCCAACGGCTTCTACTGAGACCCCGGCAGGTGCGGCCTACTGGCTCGCCCAGATGATCCGCGCCATCCACTCTACCTCGGTCCGGTCAAAGACACGGTTCGGGTGGTCGGGATTGAGCGAGGTCAGCTCAATGCTGCGGGCACTCTGGCGCAGCAGGACCTTGGCCATCACCTCGCCATCGCGGGTCTTCACCACCACCCTGTCGCCGCGGCGGATCTGCGCCCCCGGTTCGACGATCAGCCGGTCGCCGTCGCGGTAGAGCGGCAGCATCGATTCACCCTGGACTTCCAGCGCGTAGACACCGGCCTTGCGGGATGCCGCAATCGGAAAATCCACCACGTCCCAGCCCTGGCCGGCCGGAAAGCCGCCATCGTCGAAAAAGCCGCCGGCGCCGGCCTGGGCAAAGCCGAGCAGCGGGATGGCGCTCGACTGTGGCGGGAAGATGCCGTCGGGCAGGCCGGTCGTCGTATCGTCCCGCTTAGTGCGGGCATCGCCATTGGCGCGAACCGCCTGCGGCAAGTAGCCGACGAACTGGTCCATCGTCGCGCCCGTCGCCTCCAGCACCTTGGCGATCGATTCCGTCGATGGCCAGCGCAGCCGCCCGTCGGGGCCGAGGCGTTTGGATTTGTTGAACGACGTGGGATCGAGACCGGCGCGGCGGGCGAGACCGGACGCGGTCAGCTGGTGGCGTTCCGCCAGCGTATCGATCGCCTTCCAGATCGTCTCGTGCGACAACATCAGGATACTTGCTCCGGCGTCCCGCCGCCGCCCATCGAAGGGCAACGCTTGTCGGGGCGATCCTCTTTCCAACGTCGTGCGCCCCCTCGAAAGCAGGCAGGCGGAAGGCCTTCAAAGGCTTCAGAAGTGGCATCCGATTGTAGCGGATTGTGGTGTAGCTGTACTGAAACACACAGCTGGAGTAAAGAAAAAAAGGAATAAAATCCTCTTGGCCGTGATCAGGCGACCATGGCCATATTGACCTTGCCCAATTTGATGACCGCCTGCGTGCGGCTGTCGACGTCCAGCTTCAGCAGGATGGCCGAAACATGCGCCTTGATGGTCGCCTCCGAAACGCCGAGCTCATAGGCGATCTGCTTGTTCAGCAGGCCTTCCGCCAGCATCGACAGGACGCGACTCTGCTGCGGCGTCAGCGTTCTCAGCCGTCCCATCAGCTCCAGAACCACCGGATCCTCCTGGCCTTCCCGTTCGACACACGCGGGCACCCAGAGGCCACCCTCCAGCACCGTCTCGATGGCGCTGCGGATCTCGTTGAGGCCGGAGGACTTGGAGATGAAGCCGGACGCACCAAGATCGAGCGCCCGGCGCACGGTGGACGTATCGTCGCTCGCCGAGACGATGACGATCGGCAGGTTTGCGAATTCGGCGCGCAGCGACATCAGGCCGGAAAAGCCGCTGACGCCGGGCATCGCCAGATCGAGCAGGATCAGATCGGCCTCCGAGCAGGCGCCGGCTGCCCGGCGGGCATCCTCGAATGTGCCTGCCTCGATGATCTCCGTCCGCGTCGAGATGTCGTTGACCGCCTGGCGCAATGCGCCGCGGAACAGCGGATGATCGTCGGCAATGATGATCGTGATCGCTTGCATGTCCACACCCCCTCCCAAGAGCATAGTCCGCGTCTTACCCGCCGTTAGTCTTAATCCTCGCGACTGTTCGAGACAAGCGTAAGTTTAGCGGCTGCAACCGCGCGTCACGTACGGTCGGGTAACGGGCGGCCTTCTTCTCGAAATTCTTCAATGAGGCCCATGAAGCGACGCATGAAACGCTCCATGATCGAAAGCGACTGTTCGATCTCGGCTTCGCTTGGCGGACCGGCAGGCCGGCCTACGGAAGCATCCGCCTTCTTCTCCAGCGCCTCGACCCGCCTGGCGAGCATGTCGAGCTCCTGCTCGAAGGCCATCCGCTCGTCGGCTGCCATCCGGCAGGTCAGGCCGCCGGCTTCCTCGCGGCAGAAGCTCACCGCGCCCGTCTGCTGGTCCAGCCGTACGAAGCCCGTCTCCGTCTTCTCCAGACGATAGCGGTTGTCGGCCGTTGGCGCGGGTGGCGTCTGCGCCATTGCGGGGATCGCTGAAAGGATCAGAGCGGCAATCATTGCCAAGCCTGCATGCGTCATGACCATACCTCCTGTTCGACCGGCGAACTGCGCTCGTCCGCCGGCTCCGGCATGGACAACCGGACCACTTTGCGGCAAAGCCTCCTCATCTCCACGAGACCGGAACCTGAGGATGAGCGGAACTATATACAAGATCGTGCCGGAAGAACTGTGGCAACAGGCCCGAAACGCCGGTGTTTTTCTCGGCGCAGCGGTGGATCTCGCCGATGGCTTCCTGCATTTCTCCACGGCATCCCAGCTGCGCGAGACTGCCGCCCGTCATTTTGGCGGCCAGGCCGACCTGCTGCTGGTCGCGATCGATGCCGACCGGCTTGGCGAGGCCCTGGTTTTCGAACCGTCGCGGGGCGGCGATCTCTTCCCGCATCTTTATGGACCGCTGAACCTTGATGCAGTGATCTGGGAAAATCCCCTGCCGCTCGGCGCCGGAGGCGTCCACCAATTTCCGGAGACACTCTGATGCCCGTGTTCGATATCGCCCGCCGCGCGCTGTTCATGCTTGAGCCGGAAACTGCGCATGGGGCCTCGATTGCCGCCTTGAAATCGGGTCTGGTACCTGCCTGTCGGATGGATAATGACCCGCGGTTGGCTGTCACGGTTGCCGGTCTGCGCTTTCCCAATCCGCTGGGGCTGGCCGCCGGTTACGACAAGAATGCCGAGGTGCCCCAGGCGATCCTGAGGCTGGGCTTCGGTTTTACCGAAGTCGGCACCCTGACGCCGAAGCCGCAGGCCGGCAATCCGCGCCCGCGCATCTTCCGGCTTGTCGAGGATGAGGCCGTCATCAACCGGCTCGGCTTCAACAATGAGGGGCATGAGGCGGCGCTACGGCGTCTGAGCGCGCCGCGGGGCGAGGGTATCGTCGGCGTCAACATCGGCGCCAACAAGGACACTGTCGACCGCATCGGCGACTATGTCGCCGGAATCCGCCGTTTTGCCGGGCTCGCGAGCTACTTCACCGTCAACATCTCCTCGCCCAACACGCCGGGCCTGCGCGACCTGCAGGCCCGCGACAGCCTGGCCGCACTGCTGTCTGCCACGCTTGGCGCGCGCGACGAAGAAGCTCTGCGTCACGGCCGCGGCGTGCCGGTCTTCCTGAAGATCGCTCCGGACCTGACTGAGGAAGGCATGGACGACATCGCCGCCGAGATCCTCTCGCATCGCCTGGACGGACTGATCGTCTCCAACACCACGCTGGCGCGCGACGGGCTCACCGACCGGCAGCAGGCAAACGAAGCGGGCGGCCTCTCCGGCAAGCCGCTCTTCCGCCGCTCGACGGCCGTTCTCGCACGCATGCGCAAGCGCATCGGCACCGCCCTGCCGATCATCGGTGTCGGCGGCATCTCATCGGCGGAAACGGCACTGGAAAAAATCCGAGCCGGCGCCGATCTGGTGCAGCTGTATTCCTCGATGGTCTATGGCGGGCCGGGCCTGCCGGGCGAGATCGTCAAAGGCCTGGCGCGCAGCCTCGATCGGCTGGGCGTCGCGTCGATCAGCGACTTGCGCGGCATCGAGACCGAGCGTTGGGCCGCCGAAGCGCTTTGAACTCCGGCTGCTGGGCGTCTAGCGGAAACGAGGTGCGGATCGCCATCCCGGATCACGAGAAGTTGCGTCGCTCTTATCTCATTTTGCCATAGTCCTCACCATATGTTACATCAGGTAACATTCGATGAGGTTGCTCTCATGCTGAAAGAACATCTGAGCCTGCCCGGTCTGACGATCGGTGGCCTTCTGGCCGGCGCCCTGGCGCTGCGTCTGGCGATCTGGGCAGTCGCGCCGGGGATCTAGTCGGCAGCGCTGGCAAAGCTGTCGCGTCTCTTGCGCGGCAGGTTGCACACCAGAAACAAGCCCCGCATCAGCAGAAACAGGTTGAGGCTGGCCCATAGACCGTGATTGCCGAAAGATGGCACCAGGAGAGCGAGCGCGACGCAGTAGCAGGCAAGCGATGCCAGCATCATGTTGCGCATCTCGCGCGACCAGGTCGCGCCGATGAAGATCCCGTCCATATGGAAGGCGAGCGCGCCGGTGACCCCGGTCGCAGCCGCCCAGGACAGATAGATCCCAGCCATCCGTCGGACGTCTTCGGACGTGCTCAGGAGCGCAATCAGCGGCGTGCCGATGGCGAGGAACAGGCCGGCGAGCACGAGGCCGAGCGCGATCGACCAGCCGCCGGTCAGCCACAGTGCCCGCCGAAAGCTCGGCAGGTGCGATGCGCCGACGGCGCGGCCGGACAGTTGCTCCGCGGCGCCGGCAAGCCCATCGAGAAAGAACGACACTAGCAGGAAGATGTTCATCAGCACGGCATTGGCGGCAAGCGTCACCGCGCCGGCACTGGATCCAAGCCGCGTCATCAGGGCAAAGGCGGTGTTGAGCACCAGCGAGCGGATGAGGATGTCGCCGTTCAGCCGGAACAGTCGTGAGAGTTGCTGCCGGTCGAAGAGCGCCGCGCGGCCCGGTCGCGTGACGCCGCGCAGCCGGCGGAAGATGATCGTCAGTCCGGCGAGCATCGCCACCACCTCGGCGATCGCGGTGCCGATGGCGACGCCGGGGATGCCCCAGCCCAGCCAGAGGCCGAAGAGGAGGGTGCACAGGATGTTGGTGCCGTTCAGCAGGATCTGCAGCTTCAGCCCGAGCATGCCTTCGCCCCGCCCAAGCACGAAGCCGAGGATGACGAAGTTGGCGAAGGTCGCCGGACTGGTGAGGACGCGGATGGCAAAATAGCTGCGGGTTGCCGCGATCACAGCGGGGTCCTCGCTCATCAGGCCCGGCGCGTAGCGCCAGATCACCGGTGCCAGAAGCAGCATCAGCGCCCCGAGTCCAACCGCACCCAGCAGCGCCCTGAGCAGCACCGCCTGCTGTTCGAAGCGATCCCGACGGCCGAACGCCTGCGCCACGAGGCCGGTGGTCGACGTCCTCAGAAAACTGAGGCTGCCATAGAGAAGGTCGAAAAGGATGGCGCCGATCGCCAGCCCCGCCAGCGCCGCCGGATCGCCGAGCTGTCCGACGACCGCGGTGTCGGTGAGCCCCAGCAACGGCGTCGTCAGATAGCCGAGCGTCATCGGCACGGCGATCGACAGCACCAGCCGATGCGTTACCTCGAACGCGTACGGATTGTCGCCCTTGGCCTCTTGCATGCACGTCTCCCCGGAACTCGCCCGAGGGGTGTCGTCATGTCGAACCGGCTCAGGCCGACAGGACCATTGCCCAATAGGAGCGGCCTGTCGAGGGCGAGCGCGCCACCGCGACGCCAACCGACCGGTAGTCACCAAGCATGTTTTCCAGGTGCTTGCGGGAATCGATCCAGGCCTGAACGGCGGCGCCGACACCCGCCTGGCCGCTGGCGATGTTTTCCGCCGCCGGCAGCGGCACGCTGCTGCGCTTCATGCGATCGCCAAAACTGTCGCCGAGGCCGATCAGGTGCTTCATCTCGCCGGCCTTGGCCATCCGGACCGCCTGTTCGGCAGCCGCGCGTCCGGTCGGTCCGCTCGAAGACAGCGCCGAAAGGCCTTGTCTTGCGCGCAGCGCGTTGACCAGCGGCAGGGCGCCACGGGTCTCGTCGGTCGCCCCGGCAAGCGAGACGGGTGCACGCATCGTCGAACATCCGGCAAGCGCCAGCAGGGCGCCACCGGACAGGAGGAGGAAGCCGCGCCGGGCTTCGATACGGGAGCTTGGTGTCATCAGCGTCGATAGTTCACAATGCGCAGGAGGATGAAGGCGGGGATGACGATCGTCGCGCCGAGCAACAGGTAATCTCCGACGGCACCCAGAGCGTTGAAGCCCCGGTGCCAGAGATCCTGGGCAAAATCGCGGATGCCGTAGAAGATGTCGAAGGGGCGCACGTCGAACATCGCCATCACGAAGCCGACGATCAGCGACACGACGATCAGCTTGACGATCGTGCGTGCCGGGCTGTCGCCCAGGAATCTGCTCATGTCGGCCATGCGTGCCCCTTGTTCGTTTGCCTTGCGCGCCTGAGATAGGTCCTGGGCGACAGTCCCGCAAGCAAACGTGCCGCTTGCTCCGATAGAACTTGAGTTTTTTTGTGGCTTCGGCCAGAAGCGCGCATCGCTGGAACCAGACTTCAATGATCACCACCCAGTTCTCCTCCGGGGACGCCATCGCCGACCGCCGCGCCGATTATGCGCGCATGCTGTCTGAGGCCGGCGATTATGCGGCTGCCGTAGAACTCTTCGAGCAGGCGCTGGAGCTGGTGCCCGGATGGACGGCCGGCTGGGTCATGCTCGGCGAGGCGCGTAACAAGGCCGGGCAGGCGGAGGGCGCCATCGAAGCCTTCGAGACGGTGGCGCGGCTGGATACGACCGGCCTGTTCGGTGCGCCGTTGAAGCTTGCATTGCTTGGTGCCGCGCCGACCCCGGCGCATCCGCCGTCGGCCTATGTCGAAGGTCTGTTCGACGACTATGCCGATCGCTTCGAGACTGCCCTCGTTGAAAAGCTCAACTACACCGTGCCGCAGAAGCTGTTTGCGCTGGTGCAGCCGCTGGCGCCTTTCCGCGTGACGGTCGATCTCGGCTGCGGCACCGGTCTTTTCGGTGCCGAGGTGGCGTCCGCCACCGCGCGCCTGGAAGGATTCGACCTTTCCACGAACATGCTTGCCAAGGCCGAAGAGAAGCGGATCTACCATCACCTGGCGCAGGCCGACCTGTCGGAGCCGGCAGACGCATCAGGCCTGTTCGGCGAGGATCTGCCGCGCGGCCGCGCGGATCTCGTCTCGGCGGCTGACGTCCTGATGTATCTCGGGAGCCTGGATGCGCCCTTCGCGCTCGCCCGCGACCTGCTGTCGCCGGGCGGCCTGTTCGCCTTCTCCGTCGAGGATGCCGGCGAGGTCGAGACCGGTTTCCGCCTGCAGGGTTCGCTGCGTTACGCGCATTCGGAGCGGTATGTGCGCGAGCGTCTGGCGACGTTCGGCTTCGAGACGCTGGAAACGCGGCGGACGGACATTCGCATGGATGCCGGAAAGCCGGTGTTCGGCATTCTGTTTCTTGCCCGCCTTACGGGCTGAATCGACGCTTTCTTGCCTTTTGCCCGACACCCCTGACCGGCTCTTGAAAGCCGGTCCTCACGCAGTGCACAATCGCGTGAAAACAGGGGAAGACAGTCCGTGCCGCAGAAGAAGACGCTCGGTCTATACAGTACCGATCCATCCCAGCACACGCTGCTGGAGGACAGCCAGGGCCTGCTCACCGGCGCACTGGTTTCGGCTCTCGGCTTCTACCTGCTGAACCGCGTCGGCCTCCTGACCGGCGGCACGGCGGGCGTTGCCTTCCTCGTCCACTACGCCTTCAACATCTCGTTCGGCCTGCTGTTCTTCCTCGTCAACCTGCCCTTCTACTACCTGTCGTTCAAGCGGCTCGGCATCGCCTTCTCGGCCAAGACCTTCATCGCCATCGGGCTTGTCTCTGTCATCACCGAGATGGAATCGCGGTTTCTCATCATCGACTACCTGCACCCGTTCTGGGGCGCGCTGATGGGAGGGTTGCTGCTCGGCTACGGGCTTCTGGCGCTCTACCGGCACCGGGCGAGCCTCGGCGGCGTCGGCATCCTCGCCATCTACATCCAGGAGCGTTTCGGCATCCAGGCGGGGCTGATCCAGCTCGCCTTCGACGCCTGCGTCATGGCCTGCGCCTTCTTCGTGCTCGATCCGGTCATCGTCCTCTGGTCGATCGTCGGCGCCGTCATTCTCAACCTGTTCCTCGCCATCAACCACCGCTCTGATCGCTACATCGTCGTGCGGTGATTTCGCCGCCAAAGCTTCATTCACCGATGAAGGTCAAGTTTTCTGCGAGGTGATCGACGATCGCCCGGACTTTCGCTGATGGCTTCGGACCTGCCGGGAAGATAGCATGGACTTCAGCTGGGTCGAGCCGGTAGGGTTTGAGCAACTGGGTAAGCTCGCCAGTGCGCAGTTCCTCTGCTGCCATGACGCGTGTCGCCAGCGCTATGCCCAGTCCCGCGACTGTAGCGGCCATAATTCCCGGCGCTGAGTTGATCCAGAGCTTCGCGGAAACGTCCACGGAGGTAACGGCCTGATTGTGCGTGAAGCGCCAGCTCTCGCGACCAAACAGGCCATGCTGAACGATACAGGCATGACCGGCGAGTTCAGCGGGATTGGCGGGCGTGCCATGGGCTGAGATATAGGCCGGCGCCGCGACCACCAGTCGCTCTACCAGCGCCAGTCTGCGAGAGCCGAAGGTGGAGTCATCCAGCGGCCCCATGCCCAGCCGAATGGCGACATCAACGCCGTCCGCGATTAGGTTTTGACGCGCGTCGCTCATGATAATCTCGACCCGAAGATCCGGATGTCGGGTGAGGAACGTCGCCAATGCCGGAATGACCGCCCGCGAACCATAGAGCACAGGCATCGCGAGGCGGATCACGCCATGCAGCGAGTCCACTCCCCGAGCCGACTGCTCGGCCTCCTCCATCTCCGCGAGCAGGGTTCTCGCTCGATCCAGATACAGGGTGCCGGCTTCCGTCAGCGAAATGCTGCGGGTGGTGCGCAGCAGCAGTGTGATGCCGAGCCGCGCCTCCAGCGTCCCGACTATGCGCGATACCGAGGGCTGCGAGAGATTCATTTCGCGCGCCGCACGCGAAAGGCTGCCGCTCTCCGCCACGCGGACGAACACGGCCATTTCCTGCCAACGATCACTCATTCGATATCCGGATAATTGATGTTTGAATTGAAGGTATACCCTGCCCCTTACGGATAGCCTAATTCTCGACTCAAGGCAGCTCGACTGCCGATCGGATCCAGTTTCTTCAAGGAGCACGTCCCAATGTCGATCAAGATCTACGGCGACCCCGGTTCGGGGAGCCTGCGCCGTGTGACGTCCGCAGCAGCGATCATGGGCATTGCTATCGAGCGCGTGAACATCGATCTGTTCAAAGGTGAGAGCCATACGCCCGACTTCCTGGCGCTGAACCCCCACGGGCTGTCGCCCGTGATGGTCGACGGCGATGTCGTTCTCTACGAGGCGTCAGCGATCAATCTCTATCTCGCGGAGAAGGCAGGCGGTGATCTGCTGGGAGCCTCGACGCGCGAGCGGTACGAGGTGCTTCAATGGATGTTCTGGTCGGGCGAGCAGTGGCGGGTGTTTTCGACGCTCACGTTCGACGAGCGGATTGCAAAGCGCTTTATGGGCCAGCCCGAGGATGAGAGCATTGTGCAGTTGGCGTTCGCCAAGATTCGGGCGGCCGGTGCCGTGCTCGACGCACACCTGGCCAATCGGCAGTTCGTCGTCGCTGATCGACTGACATTGGCCGATATCGACATCGCGGCTCCCTTCTCGCAATGGGAGCGAACGAAAGTGCCATTCGGGGAATCTCCCAATCTAATGGCATGGCATCAGCGACTGCTGGACACGGTGCCTGCGTGGGCTGATACCAAGCGGGAGGTCGATACGCGAATCGATGGCGCGTTTACGGCTGCTGGCATCGAACTATAGGGTACGCGGCGGCCCCATGGCTGGTCGCCGCGTTTTCATGCTAGCCAACGGATGGACGCGTTCACGGGACTGCCTGCGAGACTGTTACGACTGGCTTAGGGTCGCAAGCGGTCGTAGGGGCCGCTGGGGCTCTACCGCAGAGCCAAGGATCAATGAGCCTGGTCTTGGCTGGCGGGATGCAGATCGGACACACCCCACTCCACATTTCGCTTCTCCCCGGCTTCTCTTTCCTGTCCAAGCCCTTACCTTATGAGGCGTGGACAAAACCCTCACTGAGCGCCCAACCTTTGACCTTGCTCTTCTTCCCCGGCCATTCACGAAATGGTTCGGCGAAAAGGGCTGGCAGCCGCGCGCCCATCAGCTGGAACTGCTGGCCCGGGTGGATGCCGGCGAAAACATGCTGCTGATCGCACCGACCGGCGCCGGCAAGACGCTGGCGGGCTTTTTGCCGTCCCTCACCAGCCTCGTGCGCCGCGGAAAGATGCCGCCGGGCTCCGCCTTTACCGGCATCCACACGCTTTACATCTCGCCGTTGAAGGCGCTGACCGTCGATATCGAGCGCAACCTGATGAAGCCGGTGAGCGAGATGGGGCTTTCCGTCACCGTCGAGAACCGCACCGGCGATACGCCGCAATCGAAACGCCAGCGCCAGAAGCTGAACCCGCCCGACATTCTGCTGACGACGCCCGAACAGGTGGCGCTGCTGCTGGCCAACAAGGAGGCGGAGCGGTTCTTCAAGGACCTGAAATACGTCGTGCTCGACGAGCTGCATTCGCTGGTCACCTCCAAGCGCGGCCATCTCCTGTCGCTCGGCCTTGCCCGCCTGCGCCGCCACGCGCCCGGCATGCAGACGATCGGCCTGTCGGCGACGGTTGCCGATCCGATGGACCTGCAGCGGTGGCTTGTTCCGCAAAAGACCGGCGAGGCGGAGGAGCCGCCGGCGCCGCCGGCGGGGCTCGTGCATGTGACGGGAGGCGCGCCGCCCGACATCAGCATCCTTGAGACCGAGCGTCGCATTCCCTGGGGCGGCCACGTGTCGGCCTACGCCATCGCCGACGTCTATCGCGAGATCAAGAAGCACGCCACGACGCTGATCTTCGTCAACACCCGCTTCCAGGCCGAATTCCTGTTCCAGGCGCTGTGGACGATCAACGACGATAACCTCGCCATCGCCCTTCACCACGGATCGCTCGATGCCGGTCAGCGGCGCAAGGTCGAGGCGGCGATGGCCGACAATCGGCTGCGCGCCGTCGTTGCCACCTCGACGCTCGACATGGGTATCGACTGGGGCGACATCGACCTCGTTCTCCATATCGGTGCGCCGAAGGGCGCCTCGCGTCTGGCGCAGCGCATCGGCCGTGCCAACCACCGCATGGACGAGCCGTCTAAGGCGATCCTCGTTCCCGGCAATCGCTTCGAGGTGATGGAATGCCAGGCAGCACTCGATGCCAACTATCTCGGCGCCCAGGATACGCCGCCGGTCGGCGAGGGGGCGCTCGACGTTTTGGCCCAGCACGTGCTCGGCATGGCCTGCGCCGAGCCCTTCGATCCGCTGGAGCTTTTTGACGAGATCACCAGCGCCTCGCCCTATGCGGATCTCAGCTGGGAGATGTTCGAGCGCATCGTCGATTTCGTTGCAACCGGCGGCTACGCGCTGCGCGCCTACGAGCGCTATGCCAAGATCCGCAAGACGGCGGAGGGCCGTTGGCGGGTCTCCAACCAGCAGGTGGCGCAGCAGTACCGGCTGAACCTCGGCACCATCGTCGAGGCGACGGAGCTCAACGTGCGGCTGGTGAAGCGTAACGCAAAGGGTGGCTTGGGCCGCGGCGGCATGTCGCTCGGCAAGGTCGAGGAACAGTTCCTCGAACAGCTGGTGCCGGGCGATACCTTTCTGTTTGCCGGCAAGGTTCTGCGGTTCGAAGCCATCCGCGAGAACGAGTGCTTCGTCTCCAACACCTATTCCACCGATCCGATGATCCCGACCTATGCCGGGGCCAAGTTCCCGCTCACCACCTATCTCGCCGATCAGGTGCGCAGCATGCTGGCCGACCCCGACCGATGGCATGTCCTGCCGGACCAGGTGCGCGACTGGCTGGCGATCCAGCGGGAGCGTTCGATGATCCCCAAGCGCGATGAGCTGCTGATCGAAACCTTTCCGCGCGGCAAGCGCTTCTTCATGATCGCCTACTGTTTCGAGGGCCGGCTGGCCCACCAGACGCTGGGAATGCTTCTGACCCGCCGGCTGGAGCGCGCCGGTGCGCGGCCGCTCGGCTTCGTCGCCACCGACTATTCGCTGGCCGTCTACAGCATGAACGACATGGGCGGCATGGTCGCCGATGGACGGCTCAGCCTCTCCGACCTCTTCAACGAAGACATGCTCGGCGACGATCTGGAGGAGTGGCTGGCGGAAAGTTATCTGCTGAAGCGCACCTTCCGCAATTGCGCCGTGATTTCCGGTTTGATCGAGCGCCGTCATCCGGGAAAGGAAAAGACCGGCCGGCAGGTGACGGTCTCGACCGATCTCATCTACGACGTGCTGCGCAGCCACGAGCCGGACCACGTGCTCCTGGAGGCGACGCGCAGGGATGCGGCAACTGGTCTTTTGGATATCGGCCGGCTTGGCGATATGCTGGCACGAATCAAGGGGCACATCACCCACCGCGATCTGGAGCGCGTATCGCCGCTTGCGGTACCGATCATGCTGGAGATCGGCCGGGAAACGGTTCCCGGCGAGGCACAGGATGGGGTGCTGCAGGAAGCCGCCGACGAACTGATCGCCGAGGCGATGGGCGAGGGCCAGCACTAGACGGCGATGCGAGCGGTGCTCGACACATCGCGGGGCAGCAAGCGCTGGCCCTGACACACACAGATGACGACGATGATGAATCAGAGACTGGCGTTTTCCGCCGCAGAAATGACCAGCCCCTCAAGCGCCGCAGAGATCGCCGTCAACGGCGTCGCGGCACTGTGCGATCCGCTGGGCGCGCTGTACCTGCCCGATCACGATGTCCTGGTGGTGTCGGATCTGCATCTGGAAAAAGGCTCCGCCTTTGCCCGGCGCGGCATGATGCTGCCGCCTTACGATACGCTGGCCACCCTCAACATCCTGTCCGCCGTCATCCTCCGTTACGATCCGAAGGTGGTCGTTTCGCTCGGCGACAATTTTCACGACCGTCGCGGATCGGCGCTGATGCCCGAGGCGTTCCGGCAGATGATCAACGGCCTGGCGCGTGGTCGCGACTGGATCTGGATCAACGGCAACCACGATCCGGATGGCACGGTCGATCTACCCGGCCAGTCGGTCGACGAGCTCGTCTATGGTGGCCTGGTCTTCCGGCACGAGCCGAGCCTGGTTGCCGGCCGCGGCGAGATCGCCGGACACCTTCATCCTTCGGCAACCGTTGGCCGGCGCGGCAAATACGTCCGGCGCCCCTGCTTCGCGACGGATGGCAGCCGCATGGTCATGCCTGCCTTCGGCGTTCTGAGCGGCGGGCTGGACCTGAAGCACAAGGCGATGCACGGCCTGTTCGACCGTTCCGCGCTGATCGCCCACCTGCTCGGCCGCGACCGCATCTATTCGGTGCGGTTCGACAGCCTGATCGGCTAATCCGACCGCTCCTACCGCGTCAGCTTGGCCAGGCCCTTGGCGAGGATCGGTCCGGTCGGCCGCCCGGTCGGTGAACCGCCCTTCGGCTCCAGCGTGATCTCGTAGAGCTGCGCGTCCTGCGGCAGCGGCAGCGGCGGCGGATCAAGTCGCGCCGACCGCCGTTCATCAAGAAGGCCCATCGACACCGGCCCCATGTCGCGCGACGGCAGCGTCCAGACCTGCATCGTCCGGTCGTCCGGTACGCTGAGGTCGTTGAGCAGCCGGATCACCGCCCGTTCCGAGCCGAAATCTTCGACCACGGCCTGCACATCGCCCGCCTCGTTGACGAGAACCGCCACCACCAGCGGCTCGACCGTGCGCGTCAGGCTGTAGGTCAGGCCCGCCGCCAGGATCAGGCTCGCCGCAAGTCCGGCAAGCGCGCCGGCACGCCAGCGCAAGACGCGGTTGTCGTTGGCCGCAGCAGCATCCGGTCGGTCCATCTCCGCCGCAGGAGCCGTCACAACATCCATCGGCTGCTGTCGCGACAGTTGCGCTTCGATGCGCGCCCACAGATCATCCGGAAGGTCAGTGGGGATTGCCGTCATGTCGAGCGGCAGAAAACGTTCGCGGGCGGCCGCGACTGCCTGGCGGAGCGCCGCGTTGCGCTGCAGTTCGGCCTCGACTTCTGCGGTTTCGGCCTCGTCCAGCAGCCCCAGAACGTAGTCGTCGGCGATGGCGGGAAGATCTTCAAACGTCATGCCATGCACTCCCGAAGCGAGGCGAGGCCGCGACGGATCCAGCTTTTCGCCGTGCCCAGCGGCAGGCGGAGGCGGCCGGCGATCTCGCCGTGGCTGTAGCCGCCGACATAGGCCATCAGGATGCCCTTGCGGCGGGTGTCGTCCAGCGTCTGCAGGCAGGTTCGCAGGCGGCTGTTGCGATCGAGTGCGGCGAATGCGGAGAGCGCGTGCTCCATCTGGTCGGCGTCGCGCATGGCGTCCAGCCGCTCTGTATCGACCAGATCCTCGCGCTTTGCGTCCCGCAGGAGGTTGAGCGCCCGGTTGCGGACGATGGCGTGGATCCAGCCGCGCGCCGAACCACGGTCGGGCGCGTACTGGTGTGCCTTCGTCCAGATGGCGATGAAGGCTTCCTGAACCACCTCTTCGGCCAGGTCGCGCCGCTTGACGATGCGCTCGGCGATCGCGACCAGGCGGCCCGCCTCGCGATCGAAGATCCGCTTCAGCGCCTGCCGGTCGCCACCGGCGCAGGCAGAAAGTTCGCGTTCCAGACCGTCCGCCATTGCCTCCAATGCCACCACCTCAAGCTCCTCGGGCCGTCTTCCCCTTGCATGTCTCATAACCCGATACGCCGGGCAATGCCGCCCCGGATGCAGGTGCCGCAAAAAAAATCCGGAAAATATTCGGGTCGGCTGCATCCAGAGGCCGCCGCCCGTGTGTCTTCGATACAGGAAGGCATTCGGCGACGTCGAGTGCGCTCCTTCAAACAGTCAACGGGAGAACTGACATGAGACTGACCCACACCGCGCTGATCGCATCCGCCGTGCTTGCCGCTTCGGCAGGCGCCGCATTCTCCGCACCGGCCATCGGCCTGGTCGGCGACAAGACGCTGGTCATGTTCGACACCGACAAGCCAGCCGTGTCGCAGAGCATGGACGTCGAGGGCGTGACGAAGCTTGTCGGCATCGATCTTCGCCCGTCCAACAACATGCTGGTCGGCGTCACGGCTGACAGCGTCATCGTCACCATCGACATGAAGACCGGCAAGGCGACCGAAGTTGCCAGGATGGACAAGCCGCTGACCATGGGCGACGCGCCGGTCGTCGTCGACTTCAACCCGATGGCCGACCGCCTGCGCTTCATGACCGGCACCACCAACCACCGCGTCCACCCCGATACCGGTGCCGTGACGGTCGACGGAAGCCTCGCCTTCGAGGAAGGCGACATGCACAAGGGCGAGATGCCGAACATCGCCGCCGCCGCCTACACCAACAGCCATGGCAAGCCGGAAAAGACTGCGATGTACAACATCGACGCAACGATCGGCGGCCTGATCCAGCAGACCAAGCCGAACGACGGAACGCTGAAGGCGATCGGCAAACTCGGCGGCACCATGAAGCCGATGACCTATGCCTTCGACGTTCAGACCACGGCAGACGGCAAGAACACCGCATGGCTGGTCGCCGACAACATGCTTCACACGGTCGACCTGACCTCAGGCAAGGCGACGAAAACCGCCGACATCACTGGCACCAGCGGCCAGATCCGCGACATCGCCATCCTGCCGGCGATGTAATGCACCATTGGGGTCGCCCTTGTGGCGGCCCCGTCAATCCTTGCGGAACACAAGGCTGGCGCCCCAGCCGGTGACGATGGCGATCAGGATGCAGACGAGGCCGTAGCCGATCGGCTCGTTATGCGCGGCATCGGTGATCGCCTGCTCCAGGCCGGTCTTTACCACCCTCAGCGGCAGGTCCTTCTGCATGATCAGGTCGCCGGTCTTGAACAGGTAGGCATGTACGGTATGGACGCCGTCCGGCACATTGGCCGGCAGGCGCAGGGTGGCGCGAAACAGGCTGGGGCTGACGAAGCGCACGCCGGTCGTGTCGCGCTGATAGAGACCGTTCGATAGCTTGAGACGGCGATAGGCCTGACGGAAATCGGTCACCGCCCCGGCATTGCCGACATAGCCGACCGGTGACAGTGTCAGGTGGTCGATGCCGACGCCGATGCGGTTGAGCGACGGTGTGCCCTGGATGTCCTCGAGCTGGCGCGTGCTGGCAATCGAGTAGGATTCCGGCACCTGCTCGAAGATCATCGACTGGGTGTTCATCCAGATCCCGAACACCCGCTCCTTGCGCCGGACGGTCGCCAGATCCCGCGGTCCCTCCAGCGTCACCACCACATCATACTGGCCGATCGCCAGAAACAGCTCGTCGGCATTCGTCAGCGCCCCGAAGATCGTCAGGTCGGCGCCCCGGAAATCCGAGGTGATGGCGATCTCGCCGGTCGAGGTACCGATCTCCAGCCCCTCGCGGACAGTCGGCATTTCGCTGTTGAGCAATTGTGCCCAGGCGGGCAGCGAAACAAGCGTTGCGGCAAGCAGCAGCAGGAGACGGGTGAGGCGTCGGCGGATCATCGGCTGGAAAACCCTCCGACCGAGATCGAGTAGATGTCGTCCGGGGTCAGCACCAGGTCGACCGCCAGGCGCAGGCCAACGGCCAGCACCAGCATTCCCAGCAGTGCCCGCAGCTGTTCGCCGCGCAGTTTCTGGCCGACCCGGACGCCATACTGGGCGCCGATCACGCCGGCAACCATCAGGATCGTCGCCAGCACGATGTCGACCGAATAGTTCGTCGCCGCCTGCACCAGCGTCGTATAGGCGGTGACGAAGATGATCTGGAACAGCGATGTCCCGACCACCACATTCGTCGGGATGCGCAGGAGGTAGATCATCGCCGGCACCATGATGAAGCCACCGCCGACGCCCATCACCGAGGTCAGCACGCCGATGCCGAAGCCGAGCGCGATGACCGGGATGGCGGACAGGTAGATCTTCGACTTCTTGAAGCGCATCTTCAGCGGCAGCCGGTGGACCCAGTTGTGGTGTCCAGGTCGCTTCAGCGGCAGCGGCTGGTTGCGGGCAGCGCGACGCAATGCGCGGATGCTTTCGGCCAGCATCAGGCTGCCGATGGTGCCGAGGAAGACCACGTAGAGGAGCGAGATGATCAGGTCGAGCTGGCCGAGGCGGCGCAGCCAGGAGAAGATCCAGACGCCGACAGTGGCGCCTGCAAGGCCGCCGACCAGGAGCACCGAGCCGAGCTTCATGTCCAGAGAGCCGCGGCGGAAATGGCTGATGGCGCCGGACACCGAGGAGGCGACCACCTGGTTGGCGCCGGTAGCGACCGCGACGACCGGGGGAATGTTGTAGAAGATCAGCAGCGGCGTGATCAGAAAGCCGCCGCCGACGCCGAACATGCCGGAGAGGAATCCGACTGCCGCCCCCATGCCGAGGATGATGAAGATGTTCACCGAGAGCTCTGCAATCGGCAGGTAGACAGTCACGGGCGCCTCACGACAAGCAAAAGCTTCGCCGTCGCGGGCGGAGCGCGAGAGAGGGTGGACCGCCCGTTGCGGCGTAAACTGTGTGCCGGATCAAGGATCTGGCAGATCCCGAACCGGTCTCTCCGTCATGACCTGCGGGCGGTCCGCGAGTCAATTCCTAAACGCGCCGCCGGCGGGCCTTTCGCCGACACCGACGCCTGAGATTGGCGCGAACGACCGAAAGCGCGACGCCTCAGGCGCCCTTCGCCTCGTTCTGTTCAAGCAGCTTTCTCACCAGCGGTTCGCTGATCGTGCCGTCCTCGGCAAGGCCGTTCTTCTTCTGGAAGGCCTTGATCGCCATCACCGTCTTCTTGCCCATCATTCCGTCTGCCGTCCCGGCCTCGTAGCCGTTGCGGTTGAGGATCGCCTGGATGTTGCGGATCGCCTTTTCCATGTCGATCGACGCGGTCGTTAGGCTCTTGCCAACCCATTCGTCGGGCAGGTTGACGCTGTTGGAACGGTCGTCGAGCGGCTGTGCCTTCCACTGCTCCACCTTGGCGCGGGCGCTCTGCAGCTGCTCCGGCTTCAGAGCATTGGCCACTTCGTCACGCTTCTGGGCGGCATCCTTGTCGCCACCCTTCGCCGCGATGGCGAACCACTTGTAGGATTCCTCGAGGTTCTGCGCCGTTCCGTTGCCGCGCGCATAGAGGATGGCGAGGTTGAACTGGCTGTCGGCGACGCCGAGATCGGCCGCCTTGCTGAACCACTCGACCGCCGCCTTGTAGTTGGCGGTGCCGGTGGCGCCGGAAGCGTAGAGGACGGCGAGATTGTGCATCGAGCTGGCATTGCCGGCGCGGGCTGCCTCTTCGTAGAGGCCGGCGGCCTTGGGCAGGTCGCGTGCGACGCCCGTGCCCTTCTCATAGAGGTTGCCGAGCCGGTACTTGGCGGGCGAGAAGCCGCGGTCGGAGGCCAGCTGGTACCAGTGTGCCGCCTGGGCGAGGTCGGTGGTGACGCCACGTCCCTCGGTAAACCGCGAGCCGATCTCGAACAGCGCCTGGGCATCGCCCTTGGCTGCAGCATCCGACAGGGATTTCGGCGCGATGGTCGCAGGGATTTCGATGGCCGGAGCATTGGCTATGCTGTCGCCCGCGGCCAGGTCCGTGCCGGCCGTTGCCGTCGCTTCTGCAGCGGCGCCGGGCTCGGCGGCCAGCGGATCGGCAGTGGCGGCAAGCGGTGCCATCGCGACAGCGCCGACAGGGGCTGCGGTGGAGGTGGGAGCCTGTTCGGCATCCGTAGAGGCGGCAGTCGTGGTCGGCTGCTGGACGGCAGCCGGAGATGCCTCCGAGGTTTCCGGAGCGGCGACCTTCGGCGCGACGGCCGGGGTCTGCGTGTTGGATGCGGCGGCGGGTGCCGTCTTGTCGCCGCGGGTAAGGGTGCTGACGAGCGGCATCGCCATCATCGCCAGGAGGATCGCGCCGACGGCCATGAGGATAGGCCGGCGATGACGGGCGAGCACACCCTGCAGTCCGGCTGCTTGCGGCTGCGGAAGGCGGCTGGCGGCCTTGCCCTTGGCGCCGCGCTCCTGTCTGACGGCCGGATCGACCGGAATGGCGCGTGTCGGTTCGGTTTCCTGCGCCGCCGCCTTGGCGGCCCGACGGGCGGCAGCGATATAATCCACCCGCTCGCCGTCATCGTCCTGCATGGCGGCAGTGGCGCCCTGGCCATTCATCGCCTGGCTGGCGCGCACGCGTTCGAGGATCTTGCGCACGTCGGGCATTCCCGAGCCGGGTTCGAGCAGCTCGTTTTCGTTGCCGTTGCCTTCAGCAGGCTCGACGTCCAGCACTCCTGCCGGATCGATGGAAGGCGTCGGCTGAACCACGGCGCGGGCAGGCTTGGGTGCGTCTGCCTTGGCGCCTGGGCGAAGGCGCTTCGTCAGGCCGCCGAGCAGGCCCTTGCGGGCGGGCTCCGGCTCGGCATGCGACGGGTGCTCCGTCTCCAGCAGTTCCAGGTTGACGGCGGTCTCGGACATCAGTTCGTCGTTGGCCCTGGCCAGAACACCGCGCGGATCGGCAGCGGTGTCGACCGCGGCTGTCGCTGCCATGGGCGCCATTGCCGGGGGTGCCGGCTGTCGGTCGCGGGTCTGCGCCGAAAGCATCGAGCCGGCCCGTGGGACGAAGTGGTGCTCCATCGTGTCCAGTCGCTCGGCGATCTTGACCAGCGTGCGGTGCACGCCGTCGAAGGTCGCCTGCGTCCGCTCATCCGTATTGCGGGCGAGCGCTTCCAGGTGCCGCAGGTCTTCGGCGAGCCCAACGAAGGTCGCCGCGTCCGGTCCGGTCATGCCGCCGGCCTGGCCGTTGCGGGCATAGGTTTCGATCACCGATTCCGCCGCATGGCGTGCCGCTTCGAGAATGTACTCGTCGCTGGTGGCCATGTAGGTCTCGATCGACGCCATGCGCTCGTCGAGGTCGCTCGGCAGGGCAAGGCCGCCCTCATGCCGCGGTTCGCTGAGCAGGGTGGAGAGGTGGGCGATCTGCTTTTCGAGATTGCGGATCGACTGGTTGTCGCCCTGCGGCCCAAGCGACGCCTCGTCGAGCCGCGCGGCAATCTCGTCCAGCCGCACTTCCAGGCGGCCGAAGCCGCCGTGGGTGGAACCATCGGCCGGCGACGGCAGGTAGGCGAGGTCGTCGATACGGCGGGTCAGCGCATCCAGCCGCTCGCCGAGATCCTGGCCCTGCTCGCCCGCCAGCGCATCAATCTTGCGCGACAGGTCGGCGAGGTAGCCGGTCAGCTCGGCCTGAGAGCCCTGCATCAGGTTCGCCGCCAGTTCGTCCAGCCGTTCCTCGAGGCGATGTGCGTCCTGCACCTGGGAAAGGCCGTCGAGACGGTCGGTCAGGCCGGCGATCCGCTCCTCAAGCCGGCGCAGCAGCGCCTGTTCCTCAAGTTCGGAACTGCGCGACCGGCCGCTGACGGCAACCGCCCGACTGATCTCGTCGAGCCGCTGGTCGAGCTGGGAGAAATGGTCGGTGTACGGATCCTGGCCAGCACCGGGGCGGGCGTTCAGCTCCTCAACGGCCGCTGCAAGCATCAGCACCTTGTCCTCGAGTGTCCGCAGCGCGGGGCTGTCGGCCATGGTCCCGAGTTCCGCCTTCATGCCGTCGATGCGATAGGCGAGCGCGATCAGCTCCTTCTGGATGCTGCCCGTGTCAAGATCGAGAAAGCGATCTTCCAGGGCGTCCCAGCGAACTTCCATGTGCTGGATCGAATCCCGCGTCGCCAGCCCGTCGATCATCTGCCTCAGCTCGTCGAGATCGGCGCGCAGGTCGGCGGCACCGGACGGCGCGCGGCGGCTGAGCCCGTCGACGCCTTCGGCCAGTCGAACGAGTTCCTCGCGCAGGTCCTGCGTCAGGTGGCCGTCGCCGGAGATGTCGCGGATCGAGTGAATGTCGCCGCGCAGCGTCTGCATTTCGCGGGCGATGCTGTCGGAGATGTCGCGTTTCAGTTCCTGGCGCAGTTCGGCCAGCGCCCGGGCGATATCATGCACGGCCGGCTGCGGCTGCGGCTGGGTCGCTCGGGTGGCGAACACGTGCGGTTCGGCGTAGGGCGGGCGCACATTGGTCGCCGCAGGCGGGGCGCGACGTGGTTCAGCCGGCGGCCGCGGCGGGACGATGGGGTTTGACTGGGCTGCCGGTGCCGGCTGCGGGTCGACCGGGACATCGCGGCGAACCGGCTCCCGCTGGGCATCCAGCAGGCGCTGGCGCTGGCGGATTTCCTCTAGCATGTCGGTATCGATAAGCAGCGGCTTGTCATCGACCGGTGCCGTCTTGCGGTCCAGATGTCGGGTCGCCTCCGCCACCCGCTCTGACGGCGAGCGGGGCTGGCGTCCGGATGCCTTCAAGAGGCCCTCGATCCGCGCTTCCAGGCCCTCGATGGTGCGGTTCAGCGCGTCGAGCGACGAACCGTCTCCACGAGGCTGGGAATGTAACCGTGATCCGTTCATATCGATCTCGCTTCGGCTGCGCGCGTCCCGAGGGAATTTCTGATGCTTCAGGCGTCGGTCCGGAAAGTGTCGGCATCGGCATCTCGGCGTGGCTGCAGCCTTGAACCATTCGTTCGCGGCGCGCCATGCGCGGGCTCGGTATCCGTGCTTCCCAGCAGCCGAAGCGCAAGACGCCACGACGTAGAGGCATCATGTCGCGAAACGTAGTTAATACTGCGTTAACGCAGCGTCAGGTTTTGCTTCCGGGCGCCTAATAAACGACCTCAGGTTGAGGAAACGCACAGCACGAAATATGCAGGATGCGACGCTTTGACGGGATTGACGTTTACGCGCACGTCAATATTTTGTAGAACCTTGAATGCCGGTGTGTCCGGCCGCTGATCTGGAGGAGTTCGCGCAATGCCCGTCTACAAGGCCCCGGTAAATGACAGCCTGTTCATCCTCAAGGATGTGCTCGGCATCGAGCGCTACAACAATCTGCCGGGCTTTGCCGATGCGACGCCGGAAATGATCGAGGCGATTGCCTCGGAGGCCGCCCGTCTGTCGGAGGAAGTGCTGTTTCCGGTCAATTATTCGGGCGACCAGGAAGGCTGCGTGCGCCACGAGGACGGCTCGGTCACCGTGCCGCAGGGTTTCAAGCCTGCCTATGACGCCTACTGCGAAGGCGGCTGGATCGGGCTTGCCGTGCCGGAAGAATTCGGCGGCCAGGGTCTGCCCTATACCCTGCATGCCATGGTCGGCGAATATACATCCGCCGCCAACATGTCGCTGATGATGTATCCCGGCCTGACGCAGGGCGCCATCGCCGCGATCCTCGTGCATGGCAGCCAGCAGCAGAAGGAAACCTACCTGCCGAAGATGGTGGAAGGCTCCTGGTCAGGCACCATGAACCTCACCGAGCCGCATTGCGGCACCGATCTCGGCCTGTTGCGCACCAAGGCCGTGCCGCAGGGTGACGGATCCTACAAGCTCTCCGGCCAGAAGATCTTCATCTCCGCCGGCGAACACGACATGACCGACAACATCGTCCATCTGGTGCTTGCCCGCATCGAGGGCGCTCCGGCCGGTACCAAGGGCATCTCGCTGTTCATCGTGCCGAAATTCCTCGTCAACGAGGATGGCTCGATTGGCGACCGCAACGGCGTCGCCTGCGGTGCCATCGAGCACAAGATGGGCATTCACGGCAACGCCACCTGCGTCATGAACTACGACGATGCCACGGGCTACCTGATCGGCGCAGAGAACCGCGGCCTGAACGCCATGTTCGTGATGATGAACGAGGCGCGTCTCGGCGTCGGCCTGCAGGGTCTGGCGATTTCAGAAATCGCCTACCAGAATGCTGTCGCCTACGCCAAGGATCGCCTGCAGGGCCGCTCGCTGTCAGGTCCCAAGGCGCCGGAAAAGTCGGCCGATCCGATCATCGTCCACCCCGATATCCGCCGCACGCTGATGACAATCAAGGCCTTTAACGAGGCCGGTCGCGCCTTCATGCTGTGGACGGCGCTGAAATCGGACATCGCCCACCGCTCCACCGACGAGAAGGAGCGCCAGGACGCCGACGATCTGCTCGGCCTTGCCACCCCGATCCTGAAGGGCGTCCTCACCGACAAGGGTTTTGACCACGCGGTGATGGCCCAGCAGGTCTATGGCGGCCACGGCTACATCGAGGAATGGGGCATGAGCCAGTATGTCCGCGATGCCCGCATCGCGATGATCTACGAAGGTGCGAACGGCATCCAGGCGCTCGATCTAGTCGGTCGCAAGCTGGCGCTGAATGGCGGCCGCGCGGTGATGGCAGCATTCAAGGAGATCGGTGATTTCTGCGAGGAGAACCGCGACAACGAGCAGATGGCGCCGTTCACCAAGGCCCTGAAGAAGGGCTTGAACGACCTGCAGGCGTCCACCATGTGGTTCATGCAGAACGCCATGGCCAAGCCCGACAATGCCGGTGCCGGCTCGACCGACTACATGCACCTCTTCGGCATCGTCATGCTCGGCTACATGTGGGCGAAGATGGCCAAGGCGGCGCAGGACCTGACGGCCGCCGGCGACGAACGCACCGATTTCCTCGCCGCCAAGCTTGTCACGGCGCGCTTCTACATGGACAAGATCATGCCGGAGACGCAGCTTCGCAAGGTCCGCATCGAAGCTGGCAGCGACACACTGATGGAACTGGCCGCGGAAGCATTCTGATTGCCGACGGCTCGCTAAAGTTATATCTTTGTATAACTTTCCTTGGAGGCAGACATGGCAGTATCGACTTTGCGCAATGTCGGCGGCTCGGTGATGATGGCGATCCCCAAGTCGGTGCTTGAAGAGTTGGGGATTGCTGCCAACACAAAGGTGGAGGTGTCGGCTGAGGGTGGAAGAGTTGTTGCTGTGCCCCAGACGCGGACCAAATACACGCTGGAGGAGCTTCTGGCTCAATGCGACCCTGAGGCACCCTGGTCTGAAGACGAACTCGAATGGATGAACGCTCCCTCGGTCGGCCGTGAGATTATCGACTGATGGAGCGAGGAGACATCTGGTTTGCAGATCTGGAGCCGACTAGGGGGCGTGAGCAGGCCAAGGCGCGCTACGTCATGATCGTCTCGCAACGAGGCTTCAACCAACTCGGCGTCCAGTTGATTGCCCCCATCACTTCAGGTGGCGAGTTTGCGAGAGCGAGAGGCTTCACGGTTTCGCTTTCGGGTGCGGGAACCAGGGCGACGGGCGTGATCCTCTGCCACCAGATCAGGACGATTGATCTGAAGGCTCGAGAAGGCCGCTTTGTCGAAAGGGCTCCCGATTTCATCGTGGCGGAAGTGCTGGGCCGGGTCGCGGCCTTGTTGGATTAGCCGCAGCAAGAATTTATGGGCGCCCTGCGCGCCAGCAAGGGAGAGAAACAATGACCGAAGTCTTCATCTACGACCACGTGCGCACGCCGCGCGGCCGTGGCAAGAAGGATGGATCGCTGCACGAGGTGCCCTCCGTCCGGCTCGCCGCGAAAACGCTGGAAGCCATCCGCGACCGCAACGGGCTCGACACATCGACCGTTGACGACATCATCATGGGCTGCGTCGATCCGGTCATGGATGCCGGCGCCGTCATCCCCAAGGCCGCCGCCTTCGAGGCCGGCTATTCCAACAGGGCGCCCGGCATGCAGATCTCGCGCTTCTGCGCCTCGGGTCTGGATGCGGTCAACTTCGGTGCCGGCAAGGTAATGGCAGGCTCCGACGACATCGTCATCGCCGGTGGTGTGGAATCGATGTCGCGCGTCGGCATGGGCATGTCCGGCGGCTCCTGGTACATGGATCCCTCGGTCAACTTCCCCGGCTACTTCATGCCGCAGGGCGTATCGGCCGATCTCATCGCCACCAAGTACGGCTTCTCACGCGACGACGTCGATGCCTATGCGGTGGAAAGCCAGAAGCGTGCCGCCAATGCCTGGGAAAAGGGCTACTTCTCGAAGTCCGTCATTCCGGTGAAGGACCAGAACGGCCTGACCATCCTCGACCGCGACGAGCACATGCGGCCCGAGACGAACATGCAGTCGCTCGCAGCCCTCAACCCCTCCTTCCAGATGCCCGGCGAAATGGGCGGTTTCGAAGCCGTCGGCCTGCAGGCGCATCCGGAAGTCGAGCGCATCACCTATGTCCACCATGCCGGCAACTCGTCGGGCATCGTCGATGGGGCGGCTGCCGTCCTCCTCGGCTCCAAGGCCGGTGGAGAATCGATGGGCCTGAAGCCGCGCGCCCGCATCCGCTCGTTCACCAATATCGGTTCCGACCCGGCGCTGATGCTGACCGGCCCGGTTGACGTGACGCAAAAGCTTCTGAAGCGCACCGGCATGTCGCTTGCCGATATCGACCTGTTCGAGCTGAACGAAGCCTTCGCTGCCGTCGTGCTCCGCTATATGCAGGCGTTTGAGATTTCCCACGACAAGATGAACGTCAACGGCGGCGCCATCGCCATGGGCCATCCGCTGGGCGCCACCGGCGCGATGATCCTCGGCACGGTTCTGGACGAGCTGGAGCGCCGCGATCTCAACACCGCGCTCGTCACGCTCTGCATCGGCGCCGGCATGGGCACCGCCACCGTCATCGAAAGGGTCTGACCATGAGCTTCAACACCGGCACCATCGAAGACGAATACGCCCATGTCGCCGACCATTGGTCGCCGCGGGTCATCGCCGACCTGAACGGCCAGAGCCTCAAGGTGGCCAAGGTCAAGGACCAGTTGACCTGGCACTCCCACCGCGACGAGGACGAGCTGTTCCTGATCTGGAAAGGCGCGCTCACCATCGAATATCGCGACCGGCCGCATGTCCACCTGAAGGCAGGCGATTTCCATGTCGTGCCGAAGGGTGTCGAGCACAATCCGGTTGCCGCCGAGGAATGCTGGATCATGCTGTTCGAGCCGTCCGAGACGAAACATACCGGCGATGTCGTGGTCGAAAAGACCAAGACACTGGATGCGCAGCGCAGCCATCTTTCGGCCTGAGCGGGGAGGAGAACCCATGACCTACACCAATTTCACCGTCGAGACCGACGCAGACGGCATCGCCCTCGTCACCTGGGACATGCCGGGCAAATCGATGAACGTCTTCACCGTCGAGGTGATGCAGGAGATTGATGCGATCGTCGATGCGACCGTCAAGGACGAGGCCGTCAAAGGTGTCGTCTTCACCTCCGGCAAGCCGACCTTTTCCGGTGGCGCCGATCTTACCATGATCCGCGGCATGTTCACGCTGCTCCAGGAAGAGCAGGCGAAGAACCCCGAAACCGCCATGCAGAAGCTGTTCGACGAAGCCGGCCGGATGACCTGGCTGTGGCGAAAGATCGAGACCAACGGTAAGCCCTGGGTTGCCGCCATCAACGGCGTGTGCATGGGAGGCGCTCTGGAACTGTCGCTCGCTTGCCACGGCCGCGTGGTCTCCAACGCCAAGTCGGTCAAGCTGGCGCTGCCGGAAGTCAAGGTCGGCATCTTCCCCGGCGCCGGCGGCACGCAGCGTGTCTCGCGTCTCGCCAACACGCAGGATGCCCTGCAGATGATGACGACCGGCCAGACGCTGACCCCGCAGCGCGCCAAGGCCATGAATCTCGTCCATCAGGTGGTCGAGCCGGACCAGCTGGTAACCGCCGCCAAGCAGATGATCAAGGATGGGCTGAAGCCGGTCGCGCCCTGGGACGAAAAGGGCTTCAAGGTTCCCGGCGGCGGTATCTGGACGCCGGCTGCCGCCCAGCTCTGGCCGGCCGCTCCCGCGATCCTGCGCCGCGAAACTGCCGGCAATTATCCCGGTGCGCTCGCCATCCTCAAATGCGTCTATGAAGGGCTGCAACTGCCCTTCGACACGGCGCTGAAGGTCGAGCAGCGATACTTCGCGCAGATCCTGCGCACCACCGAAGCCTTCTCGATGATCCGTTCGCTGTTCATCTCTATGCAGGAACTCGGCAAGGGCGCCCGCCGCCCG
The DNA here is from genome assembly GCF_059415005.1 of Rhizobium sp. SAFR-030. Classification (NCBI taxonomy): domain Bacteria; kingdom Pseudomonadati; phylum Pseudomonadota; class Alphaproteobacteria; order Hyphomicrobiales; family Rhizobiaceae; genus Rhizobium; species Rhizobium sp. SAFR-030. Next base: position 464,722 of record NZ_JBPFDO010000005.1, read on the forward strand.
GCCGGCATCGAGAAAAACAAGCTCCAAAAGATCGGCGTCGTCGGCGCCGGCTTCATGGGCGCCTCAATTGCCTATGTCACGGCCGCCGCCGGCATCGCCGTGTCGCTGATCGACCGCGACGATGAGGCTGCCGCCAAGGGCAAGGCCCATTCTGAAAAGCTGGTGGCGGACCAGGTCGGTAAGGGACGAATGACCAAAGAAGACGGCGAGAAGCTACTGTCGCTGATCACTCCGACCGCCGATTATTCCACCCTGTCGGATGTCGCGCTGGTCGTCGAAGCCGTCTTCGAAGACCGCCAGGTCAAGAAGGACGTCATCGAAAAGGTCGAGGCCGTGCTGCCGGAAGGCGCGATCTTTGCCTCCAACACCTCGACGCTGCCGATCACCGGTCTTGCCAAGAACTCGAAGCGGCCGAAGCAGTTCATCGGCGTGCATTTCTTCTCGCCGGTCGAAAAGATGATGCTGACGGAAGTCATTCTCGGCGAGGAGACCGGTGACGAGGCTCTGGCCGTGGCGCTGGACTTCGTCTCGCAGATCAAGAAGACTCCCATCGTTGTCAACGATACCCGCGGCTTCTACGTCAACCGCTGCGTCTTCCGTTACATCAACGAAGCCTATGACATGCTGATCGAGGGCGTGCCGGCGGCGATGATCGAGAATGCCGCCAAGATGGCTGGCATGCCGGTCGGGCCGCTGTCGCTCAACGACGAAGTGGCGGTCGATCTTTCCCAGAAGATCATGAAGGCCTCGATTGCCGATCTGGGCGAAGCCTCGGTGAGACCGGAGCACATGTCGCTCATCGACAAGATGGTCGACGAACTTGATCGCCGCGGCCGCAAGAATACCAAGGGCTTCTACGATTATCCGGCAAAGCCCGCCAAGAAGTCGCTCTGGCCGGGCCTCAAGGACCTCTATCCGCAAAAGCCGGCAGCGGACGTGGATGTGAATGTGCTGAAGCAGCGCCTTCTCGTCACCATCGCTTTGGAAGCGGCCCGCACCATGGAAGAGGGCATCGTCACCGATCCGCGCGAGGCCGATGTCGGCTCCATCCTCGGCTTCGGTTTCGCGCCCTATACCGGCGGCACGCTGTCCTACATCGACGGCATGGGGGTGAAGACTTTCGTGGCACTCTGCGAGACGCTGGCTGCCCAGTACGGTGACCACTTCAAGCCGACGCCGCTGCTCATCGACATGGCCGCCAAGGGCGACACCTTCTACACCCGCTTCGATCCCTACGGCGCGGTAGAGAAGGCGGCGTAAGCCACCACTGCCCTCTCAATGTTGAAACAGGCCCTCCGGGGCCTGTTTCCGTTCTTGCAAGCGCTTTGGGCTCAGGCAAACACCCGGCGCAGTGGCGCGATGTTGCGGATGATCATGAGGTCGACGACAATCATCGCCAGGATCAGTAGGCCCGACAGCGGAAACAGCACGCCGAAGACGATCGCCATCCCCCACAGTGCTCCATAGACCCGCCGGCTCGTCGGGTAGGGCGGCACGCCGAGGCGCCCCTCCGGCCGGCGCTTCAGCCACATGACGACCGCGGCGACCGAAGACAGGATGATGGCCAGGCACGTCGCCAGCATCACCAGCTGGTTCACCAGTCCGAATTCCTGCCCCATGTGGATGTTGATGCCGAGTTCCGTCAGCCTGGCGAGCGAGCCGTAATCGGCGTAGCTGATGTCGACGATCGGCTCCCCGGAAAACTGGTCGATGTGCATCGTGCGTGCCTCCTGCAGGTCGTCCGGGAAGACGGCAGCGGTGTAGACGCCCTTGTCATCGGCCGGAACCGTCACCTCGAATGCCGACGCCAGGCCCCGCGCACGGGCGGTTTCCACCGCCCTGTCGAGGCCGACCGGTTGCATGGGGCTGGTCGGCTGCATGTGCATGTGATCCATCGCAGCGGGCACGGCCGTCGACACCGGCATCGGCGATTTTTCCATCGTCCAGCCGACGCTCGCCAGCGCATGCTCGGCGTGTTCGCCCGAGGTTGGCACATTGTCCCAGAGCGCGGCCGGATAGCCGGTGCCTGTGGCCGTCGCGATCTGCGTCAGCTTGCCGCCCCAGAACGACGACCATGGCAGGCCGGATAGCGCGAGGAAGGCGATGAGCACGCCGGCAAAGGCGCCGGTGACGGCATGCGTGTCGCGCCAGAAGACCCGTTTGGAGGGCGTGCCGCGGACGCTGACGACGCCGCCCGTCTGCCGGCGTGGCCACCAGAGATACAACCCGGAAACGACGAGGATGATGGCGAAGCCCGCCATCGCCTCGATCACCCGGTTCGCATAGGCGCCGAAATATTCAAGGCTGTGTAGCTTGCGGACCACCTCGTTGAACTCGTTGGTCTTGGCGACCCTATCGAGAACCTTGCCGGTGTAGGGATCGACGAAGACATAGGTGGTGCCGCCATCGGCGCGTAGCGAGATGCGTGCAGATCCGGTCGGCCCCGACGGCTCCCGGTAGGCCGTAAGGGTCGAGCCTAGCACGCTGGCCGTGGCCGTGTCAGCGAGCGTCATGGGTGACAGCGGGTGCGTCGCTTGCTGGGTGACGACATTGCGCCAGGCAAAGGCGGTGTTGTCGATCTCGTCGCGGAACAGGTACAGCGAGCCGGTGACGGCAAGCAGGATCATGAATGGCACGGCGATCAGGCCGGCATAGAAGTGCCAGCGCCAGATGGCACGGTAGGTGTCGATGGACAGCGTCGAAACGCCTGCCGGCGACGATGCGGAAATTTCGGTCATGTGAGAAACCTCGAAACCGGAACACGATGCGCCCGCGCGGCCATCGTGGATGGCATGGCGATGGGAACGTGTCCGACTGAACTAGGGCTTGGCCCGGGCGGTTCAGGTCATCAAGGAAATTGGTGGCTGTTGATTTCCACTGAGAGCTGACCCGGCGTTTCCACCGAGAATTGACCCGCCTTTAGGTATCGTTCGTGTTGTTGG
>NZ_JBPFDO010000006.1:0-360673 GCF_059415005.1 Rhizobium sp. SAFR-030
TCGGGGTTATAGATCCACACTTCCCACACGTCAACAACCACCGTCGCAAAAACTTCAGAAAATTCGTAAGTGGCTGATTTTATTTTCGATTTTGAATTTGGCCATTCGGCACCCATGAAGCGCCCTTCAAAGCGACGGGAATGCCGGGCACAAATCCTCTCTCCACAGGCTCGGACCCGATGAGGACCGGTCGCCGCGAGTTCTCCACAATCGGCGACTAGTCCCGGAGTTAAAGAAGCGTGCGTGCGGCAAGGGTCGAGAGGTCTTGCCGATACACCGTCTGATTTGACTTCGGCCCGCGTATTGGGCACATCTTCAGACAAGCCGCCACAAGACCGGCGATCAAAAACAGGGATGGCACGACAGGAATGACGACGCCTCAGGCCATGGTGTCATCGCTGGGTAACGACGCACCGATCCTGGCGGACGGGCGGCGCGCGCCGGATCGCCGCGAGATCTCCCTGCGCTGGCTGTCCGGCACCTTCCTGACCGGCATCACCTCGTCGATCCTGATGGGCGTCGCCCTGTTTGCAGCACTCGACGGGCGACAGCAGCTTGCCATTCCCGCCGAAGCCTTCGCCGCCCTCCCCTCGCATAGCAGCGACGGCGTCAGCCGCGGCAAGCGCATCCTGGGCGGCAAGGTCGTGGCCAAGCCGACCGGCCGCAAGGTGATGGAAGTCGCGACCTTGGTGAAGGAGGGCAACAAGGAGATCGTCCGCCGCCAGCCCTTCTCCCACGTCCTGATGACGCTTGCCGCCTATCATCAGGCGCCGAAGGACGACTACCCGGCCTTCGATCCCTTGACGATCTTCTCCACCGGCGAGCGTGATGCCGACGAGGCAGCTCCAAACCCCGGCGTCATCTACGGTTCGCAGGTGGAATCCGAGGTCAGCCTGCAGAGCCAGGCGTTTCCCACCAAATCCGTCGACCTTGCCTATGCGCCGGGCATGTCGCTTGACGAGGTGGAGGAGAATGTCCGCACCAACGGTTCGGTGCTGACCGACGGAACGACACAGGTCGCCTCGCTCTATTATGTCGATCCACAGCGCTTCGAAGGCGACGACAACGATCTGTCGGTCGGCATTCCGCTGTCGGCGCGCATCGTCGAAGAGAACATGTCGGTATCGTCCCCGGAGCCGGTGACGCCAAAAACCCGCGACTATGCCGACGACGTCATTCCGGTGCGTCGGGCGCAGTCGATTGCCGAGGCGATGACGGCGGTCGGCTATCCGAGTGAGCAGGCGGGAGAGATCAGCAAGGATCTGGGCGCCGAGATTGGCGGCGAAACGCTGGAGACCGGAGACGTCCTGCGGATCGGCCTCATTCAGGAGTCCGATCTCGTCTCGATCGTTCGCGCCTCCCTCTACCGGAAAGGCCTGCATCAGGCGACCGTAGCGCTCGACGACGACCGGCACTACGTGCGGGGCGCCGAACCGGCGCATCTCGATGCGATCAACAGCGCCTTTTCCGATGACAGCCCGGTCGTGCAGCCGGGCCGCGACCTGCCGAGCATCTATGACGGGATCTATCGGGCGGCTCTTTCCTATGGAATGACCACCGACATGACCGGCCTGATCGTCAAGCTCCTGGCGAGCACGGTGGATCTCCAGGCGCAGCTCAAGCCGACGGATTCCATCGAAGCCTTCTTCTCGGCTGCCGACGAGAACGGCGCCGCCGGGCCGAATTCCGAACTTCTCTACGTGAATGCCAGGTTCGGCGACACGGTGACCCGCTTCTATCGCTACCAGAACCTTGACGAGAACACGGTCGATTACTTCGACCAGGACGGCAAGAGCATCCGCCAGTTCCTGCTGCGCAACCCGGTTCCGAACGGCCGGATGACCTCCGGCTTCGGCATGCGTCGCCACCCGATCCTCGGTTACTCGCGCATGCATACCGGTACCGACTGGGCCGCCTCGCGCGGCACGCCGATCATCGCCACCGGCAACGGGGTCGTCGAGCGCTCAGGCTGGGCCTCGGGCTATGGCAACCAGACGATCGTCAAGCACCCCAACGGCTACGAGACCTCCTACAATCACCAGAGCGCCATCGCCAAGGGCGTGCGCGAAGGTGCCCGCATCACCCAAGGTCAGGTGATCGGCTATGTCGGCTCGACCGGCGCCTCCACCGGCGCCCATCTGCACTACGAATTGATCGTCAACGGCACGAAGGTCGACGCGATGAAGGTCCGCCTGCCGGGCGGCAAGTCGCTCACCGGCACCGCGCTTGCCCGTTTCGAAGAGGAGCGCAAGCGGATCGACGCCCTGCTTGCGCCGGACAACCAGTCGAACCAGGTCGCAGCGAAGTAAGCCTGCTCAACGACACGACAAGCGTCCGGCAATGCGCATCAAGCCGCGCCTCGTCGGTTCCGGCAAACCAGCCGTGCTCACCAAAGGCATGCGGCGCGAACTCAACCTTCAATCCGATGTCCTGCAGCGGGCGGACCCGCCGGAAGAGGACGTTCGATCGGGCGTACTCGCGGGCGAGACGAAGCAGACCCTGTCACCGGGCCGCAGCTTTCGATAGTTGAGCACTGGTCCAGCGCTGTTCACAGACCGGTCAGTTCAGCGCGGAAACGAAAGAGGGCCACCCCGGAGGATGGCCCTTGTTGGTTGATCATGCCGCTTCGGCGACGTCCTTCTTGACGTAGAACAGCAGGCGATCGGACCCCGCCGACACCTTGACGGTCGAGCCGTCGGGCGCCGTGCCACCGAGGATCTGTTCCGCCAGCGGATCCTGGAGGAACTTCTGGATCACCCGCTTCAGCGGCCGCGCGCCGTAAACCGGATCATAACCCTTGTCCGCCAGCCATTCGCGTGCATCGTCGCCTAGTTCGAGTCGGATCTTGCGATCGGACAGCAGCGAGAGCAGCCGCTTCATCTGGATGTCGACGATCGCGCCCATCTCGTTGCGCTTCAGCCTGTGGAACAGGATGATCTCGTCGACGCGGTTGAGGAATTCCGGACGGAACGAGGCTTTCACCACGCCCATCACCTGCTCGCGCACGCTTTCCGAATCCTCGTCCTCGCGAAGCCCGGTCAGATATTCCGCCCCAAGATTCGAGGTCATGATGATCATCGTGTTCTTGAAGTCGACCGTGCGGCCCTGCCCGTCCGTCAGCCGCCCGTCGTCGAGCACCTGCAGGAGAACGTTGAACACGTCCGGATGCGCCTTCTCGATTTCGTCGAACAGCACGACCTGGTAGGGCTTGCGGCGGATGGCTTCCGTCAGGGCACCGCCCTCGTCATATCCGACATAGCCCGGAGGCGCACCGATCAGCCGCGCGACCGAATGCTTCTCCATGTATTCCGACATGTCGAGCCGCACCATCGAGGTCTCGTCGTCGAACAGGAAGCGGGCAAGCGACTTGGTCAGCTCCGTCTTACCGACGCCGGTCGGGCCGAGGAAGATGAACGAGCCGATCGGCCGGTTCGGATCCTGCAGCCCCGCGCGCGAACGACGCACGGCCCGCGACACGGCCTGCACCGCATCGCCCTGGCCGACGACCGACTTCGCCAACTCGTCTTCCATCCGCAGCAGCTTGTCGCGTTCGCCTTCCAGCATCTTGTCGACCGGGATGCCGGTCCAGCGGGAAACGACGTGGGCGATGGCATCGGGCGTCACGACTTCCTGGACCATGGCGGTGGTCGAGCCGTCCTGTGCTTCGGCCTCCGTCAACTGCTTCTCCAGCTCCGGGATGACCCCGTAGGTCAGTTCGCCGGCACGCTGGAATTCGCCCCTGCGCTGAGCAGTCGCCAGTTCATTACGCGCCTCTTCGAGCTGGCGCTTCAGATCGGCGGCGAGGCCGAGCTTCTGCTTTTCCGCCTGCCAGCGCGCCGTCAGCGCGTCCGCCTGCTCTTCCAGCGACGTCACCTCGCCCTCGAGCCGGGCGAGACGATCGGCCGATGCACTGTCGGTTTCCTTCTTCAAGGCTTCGCGCTCGATCTTCAGCTGCATGATGCGGCGATCCAGCTCGTCGAGTTCCTCGGGCTTGCTGTCCACCTGCATCCGCAGCCGCGAGGCGGCCTCGTCCATCAGGTCGATTGCCTTGTCGGGCAGGAAACGGTCGGTGATGTAGCGGTTCGACAGGGTCGCAGCCGAGACCAGTGCCGAATCGGAGATCCGCACCTTGTGATGCTGCTCGTATTTTTCCTTGAGGCCGCGCAGGATCGAGATCGTATCCTCGACCGTCGGCTCATCAACCATCACCGGCTGGAAACGACGGGCAAGTGCGGGATCCTTTTCCACGTGCTTGCGATACTCGTCGAGCGTCGTTGCACCTACGCAGTGCAACTCGCCGCGTGCCAGTGCCGGCTTCAGGAGGTTGGAGGCGTCCATCGCCCCATCCGCCTTGCCGGCACCGACCAGCGTATGCATCTCGTCGATAAACAGGATGATCTCGCCGTTCTCCGACTGCACTTCGTTCAAGACGCTCTTCAGGCGCTCCTCGAACTCTCCGCGATACTTCGCACCGGCAATCAGCGCGCCCATGTCGAGCGCCATCAGCTTCTTGTCCTTCAGGCTTTCCGGAACGTCGCCCTCGATGATGCGCAGCGCCAGCCCTTCGGCGATCGCGGTCTTGCCGACGCCCGGTTCGCCGATCAGCACCGGATTGTTCTTGGTACGCCGGGACAGCACCTGCATCGTGCGGCGGATCTCGTCATCGCGGCCGATGACCGGATCGAGCCTGCCGTCACGGGCTTCCGCCGTCAGATCGCGGGCAAACTTCTTCAGCGCGTCGAAGCCTTCTTCGGCATTGGCGCTGTCGGCGGTGCGTCCCTTGCGGATATCGTTGATCACCTGGTTGAGCGCTTGGGCGGTGACGCCGGCCTTCTTCAAGCTCGCCGATGTGGAAGCGGATGTCTCGATGGCAAGTGCCAGCAGCAGGCGTTCGACGGTGACGAAACTGTCGCCGGCCTTCTTCGCTGCATCCTCGGCCGTCGTGAAAACCTTGGCGAGCGGCTGCGATAGGTAGACCTGGCCACTGCCGCCGGACACCTTCGGCAGCTTGGCAAGTGCGGCATCATTGGCGATCCGCGCTTCCTTGGCACTGCCGCCGGCGCGCTCGATCAGCGACGACGCCATGCCCTGGTCATCGTCCAGAAGCACTTTCAGCACGTGCTCGGGCGTGAATTGCTGGTGCCCTTCCGAGAGGGCGTGGGTCTGCGCGGACTGCAAGAAGCCGCGGACCCGTTCGGAGTATTTCTCGATGTTCATTCCCTGACCTCCATGGATCGACCTGCCCTTATAAGGCACAGGCCGATGATTGAGATTGAGCTCCCTCAAAGGCGAGCCCGGCTTCACCGTTCACGTGAGCGGTAAAGCACCTGCAGCGCAATATGGTGGGCGATTTTTGCGGTTTAAAGATCGGCCAAAGAAAAACCCCGGCGGAAGGTCCGCCGGGGTCTCAAATGTCGATCTGCCGTGAAGCTTACTCGGACGAGGCTTCGGCCATTGCTGGCGCATCGTCGGATGCCACCTCGCCTTCGCCGCCTTCAGCGGTGCGGCGCGGACGGCGCGGGCGATTGCTGGCGTTGCGGCGGCGCGGCTGGCGCTCGCGGGCCGGAGCACCTTCCTCTTCCATCGCCACTTCGGCCGGCGTTCCCTCGATCACCGGCTGCGGACCGCTGCCGTCATCGGCGCTGTTGTCTGCGGCAACCGGAGCGGCAGGAGCGCGAACAGGCGCCGGCTGATGCTGCGGTGCATGGCTGACCGGCTGCGACATGCTGTTGTCGTCACCGTCATTGCCGTCGAAGTCGTCGCCATCGCCGTCGCGGTCGTTGTAATCCTGGCGATCGTCGCGCTGGAAGCGTTCCTGCATCTGCGCCTGGGCGGCAGCAATGATGCGGTTGTAGTGTTCGGCGTGCTGAAGGTAATTTTCTGCCATCACGCGGTCGCCGGCGCTTTGCGCATCCCGGGCAAGCGTGCTGTATTTTTCGGCAATGTGCTGGGCAGTACCGCGGATCTTCACATCGGGGCCGGAGCTATCATACGTCCGCGTCAGCGGATTTGAGCCCTTGCGGTTGAAGTTGTTACCGCCACCGCCGCCGCTGTTGCTATTATTGTTGTTATTGCCACGCCCCCGACCACGCTTATTTTGCTGTCCTGGCCTCATCGATTTCTCACCTGAATTCTCTATATTTGCTGATTAGGGGGCCACGTAGCCAGGCGGCATCACGCCGCAACGAAGCTTCACGTGCCGCGGACAGGCTCGATCCATCCGTCCTGCCGCTGGTGGAAGTCAGTTTAACTGATGCACGCATTAGGTAATGTTCAACCTAGAAGCCTTCCAAGGAAAGCTGCTGACCGGTTGAGCGTAACCCGAACGAATCTCCGTTCATTCCCAGCCGCCTAGTGCGTGACCGCAACCTATCGCGCTTCCCGCGGAAATCCAAGCCTTTTCTTTCGCGCCTGCAAAAGCCTGTCAAGACTAGGAAATCTAAGGCTTTTCTCGAAAAAATACGAGCCCGCGATCGTTGCCGCCGTAGTCCGTTATTGCCGTCAGAAAATGGTATTCTTTTTCCGCGAAGATGTCAGTGACGGCTTGTTTCTGGTCGTATCCGATCTCCAGGGCGACCACGCCGTGATCGTTCAGAAAGGCTTCGGCATCGAGTGCTATGGCGCGGTAGGCATCGAGCCCGTCAGCGCCCCCGTCCAAGGCCAGCATTGGATCGAAATCCCTGACATCCGGATCAAGTCCGGGGATGACAGCACTGCGAATATAGGGGGGATTCGACACGATGATGTCAAATCGACCCTCCACCGCATCGAACCACCGGCTCTCGACGCAGGCGAAGCGATCGCCCAGACCATTCAGATCGGCATTCCTCAGAGCCGTTTCAAGTGCCCCCGGGGCGATATCCGTGCCTGTCGCCATCAGCCCTTCGACTTCGGAGAGCAGAGCAAGCGCGATGGCACCAGTGCCGGTACCGAGGTCGAGAAGGCGCGCGGCGCCATTTCTTGCGACCAACTCGCGTGCGATCGGGATCAGTGCATCGACCAGAACTTCGCTATCCGGCCGCGGCTCCAGTGTATCCGGAGACAGAGACAGCGTCAGGCCGAAGAAATCGCGGCGCCCGAGGATCCGGTGCACCGGTTCGTGACGCAGCCGCCGTTGCAGCGCCTCGCGCACCCTCTGCACCTGTTCCGGCGGCACCACGCGGTCGCCGTGCAGAACGAAATCGGCAACGCTCAGATCCAGCAGACCGGCGATCAAGACCCGCGCGTCGGTGGCGGCATCGATCGATCCGCCCTCCTCGAGAACACGCCGGGCCTCCGATAGCAGAGCAGCCAGCGTCTCGGTCACCGCGGCCCGCCCAGTTGCGCCAACTGTCCTGCCTGATAGTCCGAGATCAGCGCGTCGACCACTTCGTCGATCTCGCCGATCATCATTCGGTCAAGCTTGTAGAGCGTCAGGTTGATGCGGTGGTCCGTCACCCGGCCTTGCGGGAAATTGTAGGTGCGGATGCGTTCCGACCGGTCGCCCGATCCCACCTGGCTCTTGCGGTCGGCGGAGCGTTCGCTGTCGGCCTTCTGGCGCTCCATGTCATAGAGGCGCGAACGCAGGACCTGCATGGCCTTGGCGCGGTTCTGGTGCTGCGATTTCTCCGAGCTGGTGACGACGAGGCCCGTCGGAAGGTGGGTGATGCGCACCGCGGAGTCCGTGGTGTTGACATGCTGGCCGCCCGCTCCCGAGGATCGCATCGTGTCGATGCGGATATCCTCGGCGCGGACCTCGATGTCGATTTCTTCCGCCTCCGGCAGAACCGCGACGGTTGCTGCGGACGTGTGGATGCGCCCCTGCGTCTCGGTATCTGGAACGCGCTGCACGCGATGCACCCCGGATTCGAACTTGAGCTTGGAGAATACGCCGCGACCGGTCACGGTTGCGATGATTTCGCGGTATCCGCCCGCCTCCCCTTCACTGGCGGAAAGCACCTCGACCTTCCAGCCCTTGGTGGATGCAAAGCGCTCGTACATGCGAAACAGGTCGCCTGCGAACAAAGCAGCCTCGTTGCCGCCGGTGCCGGCGCGAATTTCGAGGATCGCACTCTTCTCGTCGGCTGCGTCCTTCGGCAGGAGAAGGATCTGCATGTGCTTTTCCAGTGCCTCGATCCGCTCTTGCGCGCCCGGCAGCTCCGCCTCCGCCAGATCTCGCATGTCGCGGTCGGTGGAGCGATCGTCCAGCAGCGTCCGCAGGTCCGCCTCCTCGGCCACCGCTTTCTCGTATTCGCGGATCTTGCCGACGACAGGCTGCAGTTCGGAATACTCGGATGCCAGCTTCACATAGGCGTCAGCCGACGGTCCTTCGGACATGCGCGCCTCGATCTCGCCGAAGCGGCGTTCCAGTTCACGCATTTTTTCGACAGGAAGCTTCGCCACCCTGCTGCACTCCAGATGTTTGTTGTTGTTCTAGACGGGAATGTGGTGCTCGTCGGCGAAGCTTACCAGAAGGTCGCGAACCGATGCCGTCGAGACGTGATCGTCGAGTACCCGGTTCAGCTCGTCCTGCAGCCTGCCAGCGTCCAGCCCGAGCAGCATCGCCTTCACGGGGCCGATCGATGTCGGCGTCATGGAAACCGAACGGAAGCCGATGCCGATCAGCGCCATGGCTGACAACGGTCTCCCTGCCATTTCACCGCACAGCGTCAGAGACGTCTTGTTGCGCTCCGCCGCCCGGACAATATCGCGCAGGATCCGCAGGAACGGCTTGCCGAGAATATCGAACCGGTCGGAAACCCGCGCATTGCCGCGATCGACGGCCATCGAGAACTGGAACAGATCGTTGGAGCCGACCGACACGAAGTCGACCTCGGCCATCAACTCATCCAGCTGCCACATCAGCGCCGGCACTTCCAGCATGGCGCCGAACTGCAGCTTGCGCGGCAACGGGTGGCCGAACTTCGACAGATGCTGGACTTCCTTCTGCACCAGGTCCCGAACGGCGCGGATCTCGAACACCTCCGTCACCATCGGCAGCATCATCTTCAGCTCGGCCCCGGCGGACGCTCTCAGCAGGGCTCGCAGCTGAATGCGAAGCAGGCCAGGGCGATCGAGCGACAGGCGGATTGCCCGCCAGCCGAGAGCCGGGTTTTCCTCTTCCTGGCTGCGGAAATAGGAGACGACCTTGTCGCCGCCAATGTCGAGCGTGCGGAACGTTACGGGCCGCCCGGCCGCCTGGCGCAGGACGTTGCGATAGAAGGCCTCTTGCTCCTCGAGCTTCGGCATCGTCGAGGCGATCATGAACTGCAGCTCGGTGCGGAAAAGGCCGATGCCGTCGGCGCCCGATTCGGCAAGCTGCGGCACGTCCACCATCAGCCCGGCATTGATCATCAGGCTGATCCGCTGACCGTCCTTGGTCACCGAATCAACGTCGCGCAATGCGCGGAACTGTTCCTGGCGGCGGGCACGCAGGCGTACCTTTTCCTCATAGGCCTTGACCAGATCGGCCACCGGCCGCAGGTGCACCTGCCCGTCGTCGCCATCGATGATCGCGGTATCACCATTTTCGACGAGCGCCACGACGCCGGCCGTCTGGCCGATCACCGGGATCCCCATTGCCCGCGCCACGATCACCACATGGCTGGTGACGGCACCGTCTTCGAGAACCAGACCGCGCAGGTTCTCGCGCGGATAGTCAAGCAGTTCGGCAGCCCCCATGGCACGCGCAAATATGATCGCATCGGTCGGGAAGCCATCATCGAAGGCGCGGCCGGAATAGCCGGTCAGTTGCCGCAGCAGGCGGTTCGCAAGATCGTCGAAATCGTGCATCCGCTCGCGCAGGTAAGGATCGGTGAGGCGCATCATCCGCGCCTTGGTGTCGCTCTGCACCTTCTCGACCGCCGCTTCGGCCGTCAGGCCGTTGCGGATCGCCTCTTCCATGCGGCGGACCCAGCCCTGGTCATGGGCAAACATCCGATAGGTCTCGAGCACTTCGCGATGCTCGCCCTCCTGCGACACCTCGCGCCGCGACAGCATGTCGTCGATAGACAGCCGCAGGCTGCCGATCGCCTCGACGAGACGCTCGATTTCCCGGTCGGTATCCTCGTTCAGCAGGTTGGTCACCACGACGCGCGGCTCGTGCAGGACCACGTGGCCCAGCCCGATCCCCTCGCTATAGCCGTCGGCATCGATGCTGATCGCGCGGGTAAGGTCCAGCTCGAGGCCCGGCTGGGTAATCTTCTTCAACTCTCCGGTCGCGATCATTTCGGCGATCACCATTGCGGTGGTTTCCAGCGCCTCTACCTCGTCTTCGCGGTAGTTTCGCTGCGCCTTGTTCTGGACGACGAGCACGCCCAAAGTGCGGCCGGCGCGCAAGATCGGCACGCCGAGGAAGGAGTGGTAGATTTCCTCGCCGGTCTCGGGGAGATATCGGAAGGCGGGATGAGCCTGTGCATCCGAGAGATTGAGCGGCTGCGCCGATGCCGCGATCGTACCGACGAGGCCCTGCCCCATCTTCAGCTGAGCCAGGTGCACCGCGTCCTTGTTCAGGCCTTCGGTCGCATAGAGTTCGAGAACGCCGTCGGAGCGCAGGACATAGACGGAGCAGACCTCCGCCACCATGTTGCTGGCAATCTGCCGCACGATCCGGTCGAGCCGCTCCTGCGGCTCAAGCGGTTCCGCCATCAACTCCCGTAGCCGCTTGAGCAGGACGCGCGGGCCTGCCGACAGGTCTCTCATCGGCATAGGTGCTCCCGAAAACAGGTCTATCTACCCGGGCCACGGCGCACCTCCAAAGGTGGAGACGCGACGCGCCGGTTCAACGTCAACTCTTATCGAGACCGTAGGCAGAATGCAAAGAGCGAACTGCAAGTTCGGAATAGGCGCCGTCGATCAGCACAGAGATCTTGATCTCCGAGGTCGTGATCGCCCGGATGTTGATGCTCTTTTCGGCAAGCGCCTTGAAAGCGAGCGCCGCGACGCCTGCGTGGCTGCGCATGCCGATGCCGACGACCGATACCTTGCAGAGGCCAAGTTCGCTCTGCGCCACGTCGAAACCGATTCGGTCCTTGTTGTCGTCCAGCACCTTCAGCGCCTTGTCGACATCGCCGGACGGAACGGTGAAGGTCATGTCGGTCTTAGATCCGTCCTCGGAAATGTTCTGGACGATCATGTCGACATTGATATGCGCCTCGGCCAGCGGGCCGAAAATGGCGGCGGAGACGCCCGGGCGATCGGATACGCGACGCAGCGAAATCTGCGCTTCATCCTTGGCATAGGCGATGCCGGTAACGACTTCCTGTTCCACGATCTCTTCCTCGTCGCAAATCAACGTACCGGGCGGATTGATGAGGTCGCCCATGCCCGGTGCATCGGGATCCTCGAAACTGGAGCGGACGAAGGTGCGCACCTTGTGCACCATGGCAAGCTCGACCGAGCGGACCTGCAGGACCTTGGCGCCGAGCGAGGCCATTTCCAGCATCTCCTCGAACGAGATCTTCTTCAGCCGGCGGGCCTTCGGCACGATGCGCGGGTCTGTGGTGTAGACACCGTCGACATCGGTGTAGATGTCGCAGCGATCTGCCTTCACCGCAGCAGCGATCGCCACCGCCGAGGTATCCGAGCCGCCGCGTCCAAGTGTTGCGATCCGATTGTCGGGCCCAAGTCCCTGGAAGCCGGCGACCACCGCCACCTGCCCCTCGCCCATGCGGCGAATGATTTCGCTTCCGTCGATATCGAGGATGCGTGCAGCGCCATGTGCGTTGTCGGTGCGGATCGGGATCTGCCAGCCCTGCCACGAACGCGCGTTGACGCCCATCGATTGCAGCGCAATAGCGAGGAGACCGGAGGTCACCTGCTCGCCGGACGCAACGATCGCGTCATACTCACGGGCATCATAGAACGGCGAGTTGCCGCCGGCGACCTTCGGCGTATCCTGCACCCAGGCGACCAATTCGTTGGTCTTGCCGGACATTGCCGAGACGACGACAGCCACTTCGTGACCGGCATCCACCTCCCGTTTGACGTGACGCGCAACGTTATGAATGCGTTCGAGATTGGCGACAGACGTGCCGCCGAACTTCATGACAATGCGAGCCATATCCGAACAAAACCACCTTTTCGCGCTCCCGGTTCAGGGCGCGGCTCCAACTCGGGTCGCCTTGCGACCTGAGCCCAAGGCATTGCGGCGTCCTCTTAGCGAAAAGGGGGCGGAGGCGCAATGGGCAAGGTATTGGGGAGGAGGCAGAACGCGGCGCCGGAGCGCCGCGTTCGTGATCATGTCAGTCTCGCGTGTTGCGCTGCTGTTCGCGCAGGAACAGGCAGGGCTGCGGCGGCCGGCAATCATCGCCTCCCGCCTGCGGCGGCGGTGCCGGAGGTTGGGCCTGCGGCTGCGGCTGTGGTGCCTGAGGTTGCTGCTGCTGACGACGATCGGGCTCCTGCTGCCGCTGATTGCGGTCGCGGCTGTTGTCCCGATTGTCATCGCGGTTGTCATCGCTCCAGCGAGGCCGCCGATCGCGACGCTCCTCGTCCCGGTAGCCGTCGTCGTTGCCGTAGCGATCGTCATTACGATAGCGGTCTTCGTTGCGGTAACGATCCTGGTCGCGATAACGGTTGTCGTCGCGGTAGCGATCACGGTCGAAGCCCGGATCCGGGCGGCGATTGTCCCAGCGCGGCGGCGGTGCATCGACGCGGCGGTAGTCCCAACCACGCCAGCGATCCCGTTCGCGGTAGAAGTCGCGGTCGCGATAGTAGCGGCCCCAGTAGTTGTCGACGTCGAACGTAACCGTCGGGATGCCGAGCGGACGGTAGTATTGCGGACCGACATACACGCGGTTTTGTCGGTAGGTCGCCTGGATATAGTTGCCGGACACCCAGCCGCGACCGCGGGCAAAGGTGACATCGCACCAGTTGACGTTGCTCAGGCAGCCGTTGATGGAGATCGGTGCACCGGCCGGGATGACGACCACGGCGGGATAGGACGTGCTCGGACCCGAGCGCATGTTCACATTCGTTGTCGCCACGCCGTTGGTAGCAGCTGACGCAACGGTTGGCAGAGCCAGCAGGATGCCGACCGCCAGAGCCTTCATTATTTGACGTTTCACAAGTGTCCTCCTCAGGAACCCGTTGTTCTTGGTTTCAACGTCCCTTCTGCTGTCAAACGCCAGCGGGATTTTGTTCTTTTCATGTCTTGACGAATTTGAACCTTGGGAAAAGCTCTGCTTTCCCGTCAGTCAGGTTCAGAGATATAGATCAAAGCCGTCGACCCGCAAGCCGGCGCGGCAAACGCGTCGGCGCCACCGCCCGTCAGGCTTGACAAGTGCCGGCAGCAAGACGACTTCAGGCTCGACAGACGACAAGGAGTGCACCGATGAGCGATACCGCCGCGACCACCATCGATCAGAGCGAGGTGGACCGATTCTCCGCCATGGCCGCCGAATGGTGGAACCCGACGGGCAAGTTCAAGCCGCTGCACAAGTTCAACCCGGTCAGGCTCTCCTACATTCGCGACCGCGTGTGCGAGAACTTCGACCGCGATCCGAGAAGTCCCAGGCCCTTCGAGGGTCTCCGCTTCCTTGATATCGGCTGCGGTGGCGGCCTGTTGTCCGAGCCGATGGCGCGCATGGGCGCAACTGTGGTCGGCGCCGACCCCTCCGAGAAGAACGTCCGCATCGCGCAAACCCATGCGGCAGAAAGCGGCGTGACGGTCGACTACCGGGCGGTGCCGGCCGAGCAACTGGCCGCGGCCGGCGAAACCTTCGACGTCATCCTCAACATGGAGGTCGTCGAGCATGTTGCGGACGTCAACCTGTTCATGTCCACATGCGCCTCGATGGTCCGGCCGGGCGGGCTGATGTTCGTCGCCACCATCAACCGGACCCTGAAGGCCGGAGCGCTTGCCATCTTCGCCGCCGAGAACGTGTTGCGCTGGCTGCCGCGCGGGACCCACAGCTATGAGAAGCTGGTGCGGCCGCAAGAAATAGAGCGGCCGCTGGTCGCCGGGGGCCTGGACGTTATCCACCGCACCGGCGTGTTCTACAATGTGCTGCAGGATCGCTGGAACCTATCACGCGACATGGACGTCAACTACATGATGCTGACGAAGCGGCCGGAGCTCAGGGCGGCTGGCGGTTCTGAGTGAAAAGGCGAAGCTGAGGCGATGAAGCCCGTCGTCTCAGTTGGTATCGTCCGGCAGCACCGGTAGCGGCGCGACTTCGATGCCTTCCTCGATGAGCTCCTGGACATCCACGAGGCTCGCCTGGCCGACGATGCCGCGCGCATCCGCTTCCCCGTAATGGATCTTGCGGGCTTCCTCGGGAAAGCGCTCGCCGACGTCCTCGGCATTCGCCTTGATCGCCGCGACGGCTTCCTTCAGCTTGGCGATGGCCTCCTGGCGCACCACGTCCATAACCACTTGCTGGCGGGCTTCCTTCGTGCGGGCCGTGCTGACGGACGGCGCCATCAGCGTCTTCGAGATCGCGCCTGAGCCGCAGGTCGGACAGGTCAGGAACCCGCTTTCGACCTGGCGGTCGAACTCGGCGCTCTCCGAAAACCAGCCTTCGAAGCCATGGGCATTGTCGCAGATCAGAGAGTATCGGATCAAGCTGCGACGCCTCCCGCTTTGCCGGCCGACTGCTCAAGAGTGAACTCACGCGCATTCTTGAGGTTGGGGATCTTGCCGCGTGCCGCCTTCACGGCACTGACGTCGATCTCCGCAAGCACGACAGCCTCGCCCGTTCCGGCCGCACTCGCCAGCACCTTGCCCCAGGGATCGATGATCATCGAGTGACCGAAGGTTTCGCGGCCATCCTCGTGAATGCCGGCCTGCGCCGCGGCGATGACGAAGGCGCCGTTCTCGATGGCCCGCGCCCGCAGCAGCACCTCCCAGTGCGCCTCGCCGGTCTGGCGGGTGAAGGCGGCAGGAACCGTCAGCACCTCGGCTCCCGCCATCGCTTCGGCCCGGAACAACTGCGGGAAGCGCACGTCGTAGCAGATCGCAAAGCCGAGCGTCGCAAACGGCAGTTCAACCACCCGGGCCTGCGATCCCGGCTCGTAGGCTGAGCTTTCGCGCCAGCTTTCGCCATTGTCGAGATCGACGTCGAACATGTGGATCTTGTCGTAGGAGCTGAGGCGCTCGCCGGTCGGCGAGAAGAGGAAGCCGCGGTTGGCGATCTTGCCGTCGGGACGGGCGATGGCCGTCGAACCGACATGCACATGGATGCCGAGTTCGCGGGCAAGCTCACCCGCCCGCTCAACGATCAGGTCGGCGCTCTCGTCGCGCAGGATGGCCCGCAGGCCGGCCCGGTCCTTTTGCAAGGCACCCGTCATTTCCGGCGTCTGGACATAGACAGCACCCTGGGTCGCCGCATCACGGACGAGCCGCGCCATCGTATCGGCGTTGCGCTGCGGATCGACGCCCGAACACATCTGGATGGCGGCGGCCTTGAACGTCATGTCACACTCCGTCGGTGAGTTCGGTCGATTACTGAGCAAGCATCGGGTCGAGGCGGCCGTCACGGTCCAGTGCATGAAGATCGTCGCAGCCGCCGATATGCGTGCCGTTAATGAAGATCTGCGGGAAGGTCGACCGGCCATTGGACTTGCCGATCATTTCCTGGCGCAGTTCCTGTGAATGGCTGGCATCGTGCTCGGTAAAATCGACGCCCTTGGACTGAAGAAGCGACTTCGCGCGGGCACAGTAGCCACACATCTGGCGGGTGTAGATAACAACGTCGGCCATGAATTTTCTCCGTGGACTGGAGGGCCCGCGGGGAATTCCGGGCGCTCTGCCTATGGTCGTCATATAGGCTGGCGCAAAGCCATTGCAAAGGTCAAAACGGTCACCTCGGTGGCGCCTGCACGCTTCAGCGCACGGGCTGCGGAGGCGACCGTCGCACCTGTCGTATAGACATCGTCGACCAGCACCACACGCTTGCCGAATACCTCGTTCTCATGGCCCTTCGCCACCTTGAAGGCTGCCCTGAGGTTCGCCTCGCGCGCCTTGGCGGTCAGTCCCACCTGCCGCTTCGTGCGCTTCGAACGGGATAGCGCCGCGACCACCAGCGGCCGATCCGACTGGCGCGACAGGGCACGTGCCAGTTCGGCAGCCTGGTTGAAACGTCGCAGGACCAGGCGCGTCCAGTGAAGCGGCACCGGAATGATTGCCTCGCACTGCTCCAGATGAGAACCGCCGGCACGCCGCATCCATGCCGCCATCATCGGCGCCAGATCGGTCCGGTCCCGGTATTTCAGGCCATGCACCAGCGCCCGTGCCGGCCCTTCATGCAAGGCAACGGCGCGCAGGCGGTCGAACACCGGCGGCGCGGCAATCGCTTCGGCACTCAGCATCCCCTCCCCCAGATCGTAGGAAAACGGAATGCCCAGCACCTCGCAGTACGGGCGCTCGATGAAGCGCATCTGCGTCCAGCAGGCAGGGCACAGTGCTGAATGATCGGAGGTGCGGACCGCGCAGGCGGCACAGCAGGGCGGATAAAGAAGATCAAGCACCGGCCGGAGCCATCGCCGAGGCTGCGCTCGTCGCCCATTCACCTGGATTTCGCGCAACTCTTCCCCCATCTCTTGACTTTAACCCTTCGCTGGCGCCCATGCGACCGGTGATTTAGACGGGTATTGACCATGGACATTCTCTTCGACCTGCCGCTGGTGGCGGCCCGCCGCGAACGTGCTCTCAGGCAGGCAACCGCAGGCGCGGATTTTCTGCTCGACGTCACAGCGCGCGAGCTTTCTGAGCGGCTGTCGGTGGTCGAGCGGCACTTCGACGAGGCCGTCGAACTGCACGGCGGCACCGGTTCGGCGGCCCGCGAAGCCATGGCGACCGGACGGATCGGCAGCATCAAGCGGGTCGAGACGAGCAATGCCTTCGCGAGGCCTGGGGAAGATCTCGCCGTCGCCGCCCTCGAGGAGGTGCCGCTCGCCGACCAGTCGGTCAACCTCGTCCTGTCGCCGCTGTCACTCCACCTGACCAACGACACGCCGGGCATGATGGTACGCATCCGCCGGGCACTGAGACCGGACGGCCTGTTCCTGGCCGCCATCCCGGGTGCCGGGACGCTTGGCGAACTGCGCGATGTTCTGCTGTCTGCCGAGGCGGATATCTCCGGTGGCGCCAGCCCGCGGGTCATCCCGTTCGCCGACGTCCGCGACATCGGCGCCCTATTACAGCGGGCGGGCTTTGCCCTGCCTGTCATCGATGCGGAAAGCTATACCGTGCGCTACGACACGCTGTTCGACCTGATGCACGACCTGCGCGCCATGGGCATGACCAACCCGCTCGTCGGCCGCAGCCGCAAACCGCTGACGCGACGTTTCTTCGTCCGGGCCGCGGAGTTGTATGCCGAGCGCTATTCCGATCCGGACGGCCGCATCCGGGCGACCTTCTCGGTCGTCTACGTGTCAGGCTGGGCGCCGCACGAAAGCCAGCAGAAGCCGTTGAAGCCTGGCTCCGCCAAGGTGCGGCTGGCGGATGCGCTTCGCGTCGACAGGCGTTCCGACGACGCCTGATCCGGCCTGCAACTGGTCAGTGCATCCGGTCAGTTGGTGGTGATGTGGCTGGCGATGGTGGTCAGCACCTCTTCGATGCTGCCGCTCAAGATTCCGAACCCGGCGATGATGGCCACCGCCAGCAAACCGCCGAGGATGCCGTATTCCACCGCGGTCGCACCCCGGACGTCCAAGACAAATCTCGCGAGCAATCTCATGGCGGTCCTTCGGCAGACTTGTCCGGTGCCGCTCCTCAGGCAGACTCAGCAGGAATTTGCTGCGTCGTAGCCCTGGACGATGCACACCGATCCGGGGGTTTCCTGGAGAACACTACGCCGAATTGTATAATGTTTGGTTCCCCCGTCGTCCGACTTGATCGACCCGGTCGTGATCATGTCGAATTCTTCCTGCACATGGGCAAGATGACGCTGGTCCTGACGACCGGCCAACATGGGAGTGACGATCAGCGACAGCGCGATCGCCGCCGTTCCGAAAAGAAGCGCGATATTGAGAACGCCGGTCTTGCCGGACCTGACCGTTGCTCGCTGCTGAGCGCGGACAGTCCTCCAGAATTCCTCGTCCATAGGGACCTCTTTACGCATTCACTACCTCGAACGCGCATATTGTCCCAATCTCTTAAACGATCTGTTAACGCCGATGCATGAGTTGCCGCTCCGCGGGCAAAGATGTGGACAACTCTTAAGGCTTTCTAGAGGAGATCCTGCAGGAACGGGATCAGCGGTTCGTCGGCAGGCGGCATCGGATAATCCCGCAGTGCCGACGCCCGCACCCACTTCAACGCCTGCCCCTCACGCCCTGTGGGGATGCCCTCGTAGCGGCGGCAAACGTAGAGCGGCATCAGCAGGTGAAACGTCTCGTAGGTATGGCTGGCAAAAGTCAAAGGCGCGAGGCACGGCACTTTCGTAACGATCCCGAGCTCTTCTTCCAGTTCGCGCACCAGCGTTTCTTCCGGCGTCTCGCCGGCTTCCACCTTGCCGCCGGGAAACTCCCAAAGCCCAGCAAGGCTCTTGCCTTCAGGACGCTGTGCCAGAAGGATGCGCCCGTCCGTATCGATCAGCGCGCAGGCCGCGACCAGCAGGAGCTTGCGCATCTCGCTCACGCTCCGTCTGCCTGCCGCCAGTAGCGGTACTGGTAGGCCTCGCGGAAACCGAAGCGACGATAGAGATGCAGGGCCGGCGCGTTGTCGACGACGACCTGCAGCCAGGCCGTACGCGCTCCGCTGATGCCCGCCCAGCGAAGTGCAGCCGTCAGCATTTCCGTGCCGATACCCTGGCGACGGCGCTGCTGCGCAACGGCGAAGGACAGGATGCCGGCAAGATCGTTATCCTGGACGCAGAGCGTCACGGCCTGCGCAGGCTCGCCCGGATTTTCGGCGATGAACAGGCCGGTCGCAGGCTTGATGGCCGTCAGGATTTCCGCCAGCACCGGCTTCAATGCCGGATCTTCGTCCTCGACCAGCAGCAGGGCGTCGATGAAGCGGCCCATGTCGTGGGTCGGCAGGTGGCCGATCATGTCGGGCAGTTCCAGGCTGGAAAGATCAGCGGTCATCACCGACACCGTCTCGAACGCCTCCCAGCCATCCGCTTCGAGACGGGCGATCAGCGGCGCCGGCGCCAGCGGCGTCTCGCGCACGACCAGTTGCCGGCCGTAATGCTCGAACCGCTTGCGCGCCTTCTCGATCCGCAGGTCCGCGTCTCGGTAGTCGGAGGGATCGAGGGGAACGACGCAGTTCAACCGCTTCGACGGGTGACCGCCCGTCAGGCGGATCTGCCAGCTTCCGTCATAAACCACGGAAGCCGCCGGCCATGCCCGGAAGCCGACTGCTTCCAGCCGCCGAACCAGCGGCAGATTGCCTTCGGGTGAGATTGCCTGCATCGATCTATCAGCTCCGGTAGTCGCCATTGATCGCGACATACTCCTTGGTCAGGTCGCATGTCCACACCGTGGCCGTACCCGAACCCAGTCCAATATCGGCGCGGATGACAATGTCCTCCTTCTGCATGACGGCAGAGGTGGCGGCTTCCGAATAGGCCGGGTCCCGCTCGCCGTTGACGGCGACGCGCACATCGCCGAACCAGATTGCCAGCCGGTCGCGATCGGCCATCTCGCCGGACTTGCCGACGGCCATGACGACGCGGCCCCAGTTGGCGTCTTCGCCCGCGACCGCGGTCTTGACCAGCGGCGAGTTGGCGATCGACAGCGCGATGCGCTTGGCAGCCATGTCGGTCTCGGCACCGGTAACGGTCACCTCGACCATCTTGCGGGCGCCTTCGCCGTCGCGCACGACCTGCAGTGCGAGATCCTTCAAGAGGTCGTTGAGCGCCGAGCGGAAAGAGCCGAGCCGCGGATCGTCAGCGGCTTCGACCCGCTTCTGACCATCCTCGGCAGCCTTGCCGGTGGCAAACAGCATCAGCGTATCGGAGGTGGAGGTGTCGCTGTCGACCGTGACGGAGTTGAAGCTCGGAGCGACGCCCTCGGACAACAGCGCCTGGAGAGCAGGCGCCGCGATATCGGCATCGGTAGCAACGAAGGAGAGCATGGTCGCCATGTCCGGCGCGATCATCCCCGCCCCCTTGGCGATGCCGTTGATGGTCACAGTAATGCCGTCGATCTCGGCGGTGCGGGTGGCGACCTTGGGATAGGTGTCGGTGGTCATGATGGCCTTGGCGGCTTCCAGCCAGAAATCGCCGGTGCCATCCCGGTGCATGTCACCCAGAACCCCTGCAAACTTGCTGGCATCGAGCGGCTCGCCGATGACGCCGGTCGAGGCTAGGAACACCTCGCCCACCGAACATCCGACGGCCTCAGATGCCGAACTTGCCGTCAGCTCCGTCGCCGCCCGTCCTTTCACGCCGGTGAAGGCATTGGCGTTACCCGAGTTGACGACCACCGCCCGCGCCATGCCGCCGGCAAGATTGGCCCGGCAGAAATCGACCGGAGCCGAAGGACACCTGGATTTCGTGAACACGCCGGCCACCGTCGCCGGCTCGTCGAACACCATGAGCAGCACGTCGGTGCGGTTCTTGTACTTGATGCCCGCAGCCGCCGTGGCCATGCGCAGGCCCCGGATGACCGGCATTTCGGGATAGGACTTCGGAGCAAGGGGGGAAACGGTTGCGGACATCTGCCTCAAGACCTGGATAAGAAAAGGCCCGCAGACGCGGGCCGATCTGTTGAAATGCGGAAAAGGATTATTCGCCCTTGGTCAGGTCTTCGTAGCCCTTGCGAAGCGCTTCGTCGGTGATTTCCACCTTCTGCTCCTTCTTCGCCTCGTCGATGATCGAAGAGTACTTCTCCTGCATGACGATCTGGCGAACCTGCGGCTCGACCTGGTCGAATGCCGGCGGCTGCGCGTCGCGCTTGTCTTCCACCTTGATGACGTGGAAGCCGAACTGCGACTTCACCGGGGTCTTGGTGTAGGTGCCCTTTTCAAGCGTGAAGGCGACCTGTTCGAATTCCGGCACCATGCGGCCCTTGGCGAAGTAACCGAGGTCGCCGCCGTCGGACTTGCTGGTGTCTTCCGACTTCTCCTTGGCAAGCTCGATGAAATCCTTGCCGGCGTCGAGCTGCTTGATGATCTCCTTGGCCTCTTCCTCGGTCTTGACCAGGATGTGGCGGGCGTGGACTTCCTCTTCCTTCGGCATGGCTGCGACTTCCTTGTCGTAGCGCGCCTTGACCTCTTCCGGCTTCAGGGCGTCGAACTGGGTGCGCAGGAAGGCATTGTGCAGCTCGCGCTCCTGCAGGAAGGCGATGCGCTTCTTGAAGTCTTCGCTGTTCTGCAGGCCGGCATCTTCAGCCTTCTTGGCGACCAGCTTGATGTCGATGACCTGCGACAGGGCGGCGACCTTCTTCTGATCTTCCGGCAGCTGCTGGTACTGCTGGCTGAGGTTGGCCATGGCGGTATCGAGATCCGACTGATGGATTTCGATATTGCCGACCTTGGCCACCACTGCGTCCTCCTGCGCGAAGGCCGGCACCTGGAAGGAAACCGCTACGGCCAGTGCGGCAGTCGCAAGGAATTTGTGGCGAAACATAGGGAAGTACCTTTCGAATTGAACTGCGGTCTCAGCGCGGCTGAGGCCGGCCGGAACACTCTCAGAAACACCGGATTGTGGCCATTCTGTATCGGCCGGAACCGTTGACATCATTCGACCCCCCTCTTATCTGTCACGCTACTTCGCGTCCAGAAGAGTTTCCGGGCGGTCAAGGCATTTTGTCAGTGTGAAACGCGGCAGAGCGCTTCGATGAGCCGACGACCCCGGTCACGTGATGCCACGATCAGTTCAGAAAGGACCATGTCCATGGTCAGCTTTGGTGGAATAGCCCGCAAGTTATTCGGTTCGTCCAACGAACGCCGCGTACGCTCCTATCGGTCCCGGATCAGCGATATCGCGGCTCTCGAAGACAGCGTGAAGACTTTGACCGACACAGAGCTTGCCGCCAAGACCGTGGAGTTCCGGCAGCAGCTTGCCGACGGCAAGAGCCTGGACGACATTCTGGCACCGGCATTCGCCGTCGTCCGCGAGGCCTCGCGCCGGGTGCTCGGCATGCGTCCCTTCGACGTGCAGCTGACGGGCGGCATGATCCTCCACGACGGCGCGATCGCCGAAATGAAGACGGGCGAAGGCAAGACGCTTGTCGCGACCCTGCCGGTCTACCTGAACGCGCTGGCCGGCAAGGGCGTGCATGTCGTCACCGTCAACGATTACCTCGCCCAGCGCGACGCAGCGACGATGGCCAAGCTCTACGGTTTCCTCGGTCTCACCACCGGCGTCATCGTTCACGGGCTCGACGACGACCAGCGCCGCGCCGCCTATGCCTGCGACATTACCTACGCCACCAACAACGAGCTTGGCTTCGACTACCTGCGCGACAACATGAAATACGACCGCGGCCAGATGGTGCAGCGCGGCCACACTTTCGCGATCGTCGACGAAGTGGACTCGATCCTCGTCGACGAAGCGCGCACGCCGCTGATCATCTCCGGCCCGCTCGACGACCGCTCCGATCTCTACACGACCATCGATGCCTTCATCCCGATGCTGTCGGCTGAAGACTACGAGATCGACGAGAAGCAGCGGTCTGCCAACTTCTCTGAAGGCGGCACCGAAAAGCTCGAAAACCTGCTGCGCGATGCAGGCCTGTTGAAGGGCGAATCGCTCTACGACGTCGAAAACGTCGCGATCGTCCATCACATCAACAACGCGCTGAAGGCCCACAAGCTTTTCAGCCGCGACAAGGACTACATCGTTCGTAACGGCGAGATCGTCATCATCGACGAGTTCACCGGCCGCATGATGCCGGGCCGCCGTTATTCCGAAGGTCAGCACCAGGCTCTCGAAGCCAAGGAAAAGGTGCAGATCCAGCCGGAGAACCAGACGCTCTCCTCGATCACCTTCCAGAACTACTTCCGCATGTACGACAAGCTCGCCGGCATGACCGGCACGGCATCGACGGAAGCCGAGGAATTCGGCAACATCTACGGCCTCGAAGTGGTCGAAGTGCCGACCAACCTGCCGATCCAGCGCATTGACGAGGATGACGAAGTCTACCGGTCGGGCGAGGAGAAGTTCAAGGCCATCATCGAAGAGATCAAGGCCGCCCACGCGCGCAACCAGCCGGTTCTCGTCGGCACCACGTCGATTGAAAAGTCGGAACTCCTGGCGACCATGCTGCGTCAGGCCGGCTTCGAGGCGTTCAGCGTCCTCAACGCCCGCTACCATGAGCAGGAAGCCTATATCGTCAGCCAGGCGGGCGTGCCGGGAGCCGTGACCATCGCCACCAACATGGCCGGGCGCGGTACCGACATCCAGCTGGGCGGCAATATCGAGATGCGCCTCGAACGCGAGCTGGAAGGCATGGAGCCGGGTCCCGAGCGCGATGCGCTGGAAGCCTCGATCCGGGCCGACGTCAAGGAACTGAAAGAAAAGGCGCTTGCTGCCGGAGGCCTCTTCGTCATTGCGACGGAGCGCCACGAGAGCCGTCGTATCGATAACCAGCTGCGCGGCCGTTCCGGCCGTCAGGGGGACCCGGGCCGCTCGAAGTTCTACCTGTCGCTGCAGGACGACCTGATGCGCATCTTCGGCTCCGACCGCATGGAAGGCATGCTGCAGAAGCTGGGGCTCAAGGAAGGCGAAGCGATCGTCCATCCGTGGATCAACAAGGCCCTGGAGCGCGCCCAGAAGAAGGTCGAAGCCCGCAACTTCGATATCCGCAAGAACCTCCTCAAATATGACGACGTTACCAACGACCAGCGCAAGGTGATCTTCGAGCAGCGCATCGAGCTGATGGATGCGACTGACCTCACCGAGACTGTCGAGGACATGCGCCACGAAGTCATCGAGATGCTGGTGACCAAGCACATCCCCGAGCGCGCCTACGCCGAGCAGTGGGATGCCGCCGGCCTGAAGCAGGGCGTTCAGCAGATGCTCAACCTCGACCTGCCGATCGAGGAGTGGGTGCAGGAAGAAGGCATTGCCGAAGACGACATCCGCGAACGCCTGACGACGGCAGCGGACGCCGTAGCCAAGGATCGTGCCGAGCGGTTTGGCCCCGAGGTCATGACCTATGTCGAGCGTTCGGTCCTCCTGCAGACGCTGGACGGCCTGTGGCGCGAGCACATCGTCAACCTCGACCATCTGCGGTCTGTCGTCGGTTTCCGCGGCTACGCCCAGCGTGATCCGCTGCAGGAATACAAGGCTGAAGCTTTCGAGCTCTTCCAGGCGCTGCTCGCCAACCTGCGTGAGGCCGTGACAGCCCAGCTGATGCGGGTTGAACTGGTTCGCGACGCGCCCGAGACGCCCGAACCGCCGCTGATGCAGGCACACCATCTGGATCCGACGACCGGCGAGGACGAGTTCTCCCAGCCGCCGCTTCTGACGGTCGCTGCCGAAGACCGTGACCCGGTCGACCAGAGCACCTGGGGCAAGGTCGGGCGCAACGAGCCCTGCCCGTGCGGATCGGGCAAGAAGTACAAGCACTGCCATGGTGCGTTCGAACAGGTTTGATTGACAGAAGGCCGCCTCCGGGCGGCCTTTCCATTTTGCCGGCCCGTCCGCCTCGCCTGTGGACGAACCGCGAGGCAATCGTTTCTTAACCGCCCGGTCGGCATAGTGACGGCATCTTGTCTTGCGTTTCAGCGAGTAATGCGTGTCCCACACGGCGGTGATCGAAACAGCGGAAAAACTTCTCCCGCTCGGCCTTCGGATTCGGCTCGCGCCGTTGCTGCGGAAGCTCGCCCCCGTGCTGAACGGCACCGATGAAACCGCCAAGGCGCAACGCATGGCGCTGGTCGCCTTCGTCATCCGCGTCGTCAGCGCCGCCATCGCCTTCGTCTCGCAGATCGTTCTCGCACGCCTGATGGGCGAATTCGAATACGGCATCTTCGCCTTCGTCTGGGTGCTGGTGGTCGTGTTCGGCAACCTCTCCTGCCTCGGCTTCCACACGGCCGTCATCCGCTTCCTGCCGCTCCACCGGGCGCGCGGCGAAATCGACACTGTGCGTGGCCTGAACTGGACGGCACGCGTGTTTGCCATGCTTTCGGCCAGCGCGCTTGCGGCGACCGGCTTCGCCTTCATGCAGGTCTTCGACCGTATCGTCCCGGATTACTGGATGGTGCCGGTCTTCCTCGGGCTTTTCGCCCTGCCGATGATCGCCCTCGGCGACGTGCTTGAAGGCACGGCCCGCGCCAATGGCTGGGCTGTCACGGCACTCAGCCCCACCTACATCCTCCGGCCGCTGCTCATCCTGACGCTGATGCTGGTGGCGATCTGGCTTGGCCAGCCGCATACTGCGCGGACCGCCATGGAAGCAGCGCTTGCGGCCACCTACCTGACGACGCTCTATCAGTTCCTGCGGGTAACGCTGCGGCTGCGCCGGATGAACGGCACGGGCGGCCTGAGCTTTCAGCTTCGCACCTGGACCCGTTTTGCCTTTCCGCTGTTTCTCGTCGACGGGATAGGCTTTCTGCTGACCAATGCCGACGTGGTGGTCGTCGGGCTCTACCTGCCGCCGGACCAGGTGGCCGTGTACTTTGCCGCCGCCAAGACCATCGCGCTGGTGCAGTTCGTCTACTTCTCGGTCAAGGCCGCCGCCGCACCGCGCTTCTCCGCCATCATGGCGGACGAGGATCATGCCGCGCTGGAAGGTTTTGCCGCACAGGCGGCCCGCTGGTCCTTCTGGCCGGCACTCGCGGTCGGCGCCGGAGTTCTGGCGCTCGGCGAATTCCTGCTCGGGCTGTTCGGACCCGGGTTCACGCAGGGCTATCCGCTGATGATCGTGCTGTTTTCCGGCATCCTCGCGAAAGCCTCGGTTGGACCGGGGGAGGTTCTGCTGAACATGGCCGGATGGCAGAAGCTGTGCGTCGCTCTATACGCCACGGTTCTCGCAGCCAATATCGGCCTGAATATCGTTCTGATCCCGCGTTTCGGTCTCGTCGGCGCCGCAGCGGCGACAGCGGGCGCCATGATGCTCGAGGCGATCCTCCTGCACATCGCCGTTCGCCGCACGCTGGACATCGTGCTGTTCGCCTTTGCCCGACCTCCCGTCGCAGCTGCTGCGCATGAAAGGCAGGATCTCCATGGCTGAGCTTCCGCCGCTTTCCCGTCCCGCAAAGAAGGCGCTGGCTGTAACGCCGGTTTCGCACCTTCGCCAGCCGCTCATTCCCGAAGCGCCGATCAGCGTCACCGTCGGACGGCCCGGCCGATCGCTGTCGATCTATCCGGCGACGATGGGCTATGAACTGCAGGACGAGCTGGATTTCCTGTCGAACCGGGTGATGGAGCCGAACATCTTCTTTGCCGGCCGGATGCTGGCACCGGCCATGCCGCGGGTGGAAGATCGTCAGGTGCAGCTGGCGCTCATCCGCGACCAGAACGACCGCTCCAGCCGCATGCGGCTGCTGATGCCCTTCTCGCAGGAAAAGCCCGGCTTCTCGATGGGCGCCTCGATCATCCGCGTCTGGGCCAACCCTTTCGGACCGCTCGGAACGCCGCTCGTCGATGCCGAGGGCGCCGCCGAGACGCTCGACAACCTGCTCGAAGCGCTCGCCAGCCGCGAAGCGCGCCTGCCCGAGGTTCTGGTGCTGCCGGAACTGCGCCTCGGCGGCCGCTTTGCCCAGTTGATGCGCGCCGTCGCGGTCGCCCGCAACCTGCCGGTGACAGTGACCGGCACCTACCGCCGGCCGTTCCTCGACAGCCGTCTGGACGGCGACACCTATCTGAAGCAGGCGGTATCCGCCCATCACCTGCGCGAGATGCGCCGCCTGTGGCGGCGCCTCGCGACGCAAGGCAGCCTCACCTACGACGTGGCACGCCAGCCCGGTGACATCCGTCGCCGCACCGAGGAATTCCTGGCGCTGGAGGCCAAGGGCTGGAAGGGGCGCAAGCGCTCGGCGCTGATCAGCGACCGCTACCGGGCAGCCTTTGCCCGCGAGGCCATCGGCAACCTCGCCGAAGTCGATGCAGTGCGCATCCACACGCTCGACTTCGACGGGCGTGCGATTGCGTCCCTGGTGGTGTTCGTCATGGCTGGCGAGGCCTACACGTGGAAGACCGCCTATGACGAGGACCTGGCGCGCTTTTCGCCGGGCAAGCTGCTGATGATGAAGCTGACGGACTGGCATCTCGACGACGCCAACATCGTCCGCTCGGATTCGTGTGCTGTACCCGATCATCCGATCATGAGCCGGTTCTGGATGGAGCGCGAGGAAATGGGGACGCTCGTGATCGGCCTGCGGGAGACGAGCGACCGCGACGTGCGCCAGGTGGCAGCGCAGTTGCACCTCTACCGCAATACCCGCAACATCGCCCGTCTGCTGCGCGAGAAGATCATGGGACTTGCCGGACGAGATACTTGAGCGGGCTCAGAATTTTCGGCGTTAATCCTTAATTCACCATCCCGTTGCGCAAGACCCGCTTTCTGTTATCCCCCTCCTGCCCAATCATGGGTCGGGGATAACATGATGACTAACCTGCTCCTGAAGCTTTCCGCAGCGGCGATCGCGCTTTCAGCAATGACATCGGTGTCGAGCGCCGAAGATCTTGTGTTCACGCTGAAGAACAACACCAAGGGCACGCTCGAACGTTTCTACACGTCGCCTGTCGGCGTCGGCACCTGGGAAGAAGACGTGTTCGGCGCCGACGTTATCGAACCGGGCGAGAGCATGGAAATCACCATCGGCGACGGCCGCTCGGTGTGCAAATACGACATGCGCTTCGAATTCACCGAGGATTCCAACATCGAAGACCTCGAGGACACGCAGGATCTGTGCGCGATGGGCTCCTACACGATCAACATGCACTGACGCCTGACGTCATCTCGGCATGGCCGCCTCACAGCGAGGCGGTTATGCCGCCGTCGACGTAGAGCACGGTGCCGTTGACGAAGGACGCGGCGTCCGACGACAGGAAGATGCAGGCGCCGACCAGTTCTTCCACCCGGCCCCATCGCCCTGCTGGCGTGCGTTTCGCCAGCCACGCAGAAAATTCGGGATCGGCGACGAGCGCGGCGTTGAGCGGCGTGTCAAAATAGCCGGGCGCTATGGCATTGCAGTTGAGGCCATACTTCGCCCAGTCGGTCGCCATGCCCTTGGTGAGGTTGCCGACGGCGCCCTTGGTCGCAGTATAGGGCGCGATGCCGGGACGCGCGAGCGCCGTCTGCACGCTGGCGATATTGACGATCTTGCCGGCGCCGCGCTTGATCATGTGACGGGCGACGGCCTGCCCGACATGGAAGACTGTCGATATGTTGGTCTTCAGGAGCTTCTCGAAGGCATCGGCCGGAAAATCTTCAAGCGGCGCCCGGTGCTGCATGCCGGCATTGTTGACCAGGATATCGATCGCCCCGACCTCCGCCTCGAACCCGTCGATCGCCACCCGAACGGCATCATGGTCCGTCGCATCGAAGGCGAGCGTTCGGGCGCCGCCAAGACTGTCGGAGGCTGCCCGCAGCTTGCCCGCGTCGCGGCCGTTCAGCACGATTTCGGCGCCCGCACCCTTGAGGCCATGCGCCAGCGCAAGGCCAATGCCCTGCGATGATCCTGTCACCAATGCCCGTTTGCCCGTCAGATCGAAAAGTTCAACGCTCATCTTCAGTCTCGAATTCATCAGCTGGAGCCGCCGCAGCGGCAGATTACAAAAGTCATCCTTTTATGCTATTCATTGTCCGGATTGGTTATTCTCGCAACCCTTAGAAGACGCGCGCCGCCGGCACGAGGACGGCCGCCGATCGGGTGGCGACGACGACCGACAGACATCGTCCGCGCCGAAAAGAGACGCAGCAGACGCCAGGCGGGTAGACGAACAGAGAAGTGTGCGCGTGAGCTATCGACATTCCATGGTCTGCCGGACCGAAGGCATCCAGGCACTGGTACCGGCAAAGTGGCGTGGGCTTGAGGGATCCGTCAGCGTCTTCTGGGACGCCGAAGGTCAGGCCGATGCCAAAGGCTATTACCTGTCGCCGGATCCGCGCATCGTCATCTTCTTCAACGACGTTTCCGAGCAGATCCGCATCGCCAACCAGGCGCGCGAGGCCGTGCAGTCCTTCCGGCCGATGCGGCGTGCGATCTATGTGCCGCCGGGCATGCCGATGTGGAGCCGGTTCACGGCGCCGCATCGCTTCTCCCATCTCGACCTGCATCTGCACAAGGATCGGCTTCTCAAACTTCTGACGCCATCCATCGGCCGGTCTGCGGCGATGGCGGCGCTGCAGCAGCCGGTGGAAACCCAGGACGCGGCGCCGGTCGAGACGCTTGCGAGCCTGCTCGTCAACGAACTCTCCAACCCTTCCCGGCACCCGGCATTCGCGGAGAGCCTGGTATCCGGCGTGGTGACCGGGCTCATGGATCTTTCGGAGCGAGCGGAAAAGGGCAGCGGACGGCTGACGCAGGCGCAGATGAACAAGCTTGCTTCCTTTGTCACCGCGCGAGCCGACTGCCGCGCCACGGTAGCCGAGATGGCAGGCGTCGTCGGCTTGTCGGAAAGCTGGTTCGCCAGCGCCTTCAAGCAGACCAACGGCGTGACGCCGCTGCAGTGGCAGTTGGGAAAACGCATCGACCTGGCGCAGAAACTGCTGCTCACCAGCGGTCTGACGGTCGCCGATATCGCCATCCAGCTCGGATTTTCCGACCAGGCCCACCTGACAAAGGCATTCCGCCAGGTGATCGGCGAAACGCCTGCCGCATGGCGACGCATGCAGCAGGTCGCTTAAGAGAGGCATTCTCCGCCCGACGGGGTCGAGCGGAGAAGCGTGTTTTACCAGGTCTGCCGCAGCGTCGCGTAGATGGCGCGGCCGGGGTTGTAGTACACGCCGCCGCTATCAAGGCTCGCAACATGCTTCTCGTCGAAGACGTTGCTGGCGTTCAGCTGGAACGTCGTGTTCTCCTGGATCTTGTAGGTGAAGGACGCGTCGAACACGACGGCGCTTTCCGACGAGATGGTGTTCTGAATGTTGGTGAAGTAGGACCCCATGTAGCGAGCTCCGACGCCGAAGGTCATGTCGCCCCGGACGCCCTCGCCTGCCACCTTATAGGTGCCCCAGACCGACGCCAGATGCTCGGGAACGCGCATGAGACGGTTGCCATCGTTTGCGCCGCCCGGCTCCTTGATCTTGGAATCGATGTAGGTATAGGCCGCGATGATATCGATGTTGTCCGTCACCTCCGCCTTGGCTTCCAGCTCGATGCCGCGATGGCGGACCTCTTCGACGGTTTGCGGCAGATAGGTCACGCTATCGAAGACAGTAATATTGCCCTTCGTCAGATCGTAGACAGACGCGGTGAACAGGGCCGGGAAGGCATCCGGACGGTATTTGACGCCGACTTCGTACTGCTTGCCCGTGGTCGGTTCGGTGCCGATGCCGGGGGGTGCCGCGGATTCGGCATAGCTTGCAAAGGCCGCCAGTTCCTCGGTGATCTTGTAGCTCAGGCCGAAGCGCGTGGTGAATTCGCTGTGATCGTCGGAGCGCGCGGCGCCGGTGAACAGGTTCGTTTCGCTCAGGTCCAGCCAATCGTTGCGCAGGCCGAGGCTTGCAGTCAGCCTGTCGGAGAAGGTCAGATCCTGCTGCAGGTAGATCGCCTTGGTCTTCTGGTCGTTTGACGTCCCGGAGTTCGGCGCCGTCGAGGCGGGTCTACCGGTATAGACCGGGTTCACCCAGTTGATGGATGGAGCGGCCGGATTGTAGAGACCGTAGTTGACGGAGTCGAAATCATTATAGTCGGCGCCGACAAGCGTGCGGCTCTCGACGTTTTCGAAGCTGGTTTCGTATATCAGATTGGCGTCGATGACGAACTGTTCGGTCGACTTGTCGCTGCCGAAGAAATAGCGGTCGGCGATGTTCGAGCCATCGGTGCGCGTTCTCGACAGATACGCGCCGCCGAAAGCGTCATCGGAATTCGTATAGCGGGCGTTGGAGCCGAAGCTCAGGCCATTGCCGAAGTCATGGTCGAACATGACGCTGTAGGTATTGCGGTTGGTCGAGCGGAAATAATAGTCCGGTTCACCGAAGAAGCGGTCCCGGTCGAAGTCCGTGCCGAGCGGCTGGCCGCCGCTGCCTGGGACCCCATCCATGTTGAGATGGTCGAAGACGAAGGAAAGGCTCGTCGCATCCGTGGGGCGCCACGTCAGGCCGCCCATGATGAACTTCTTGTTGTCTTCGGAATAATCATATTCCGCATCCGCGCCCTGGAGCTTGCCCGTCAGGCGATAGGAAAGCGTGTCATCCTCGGTGATGTTGTCGCCGAAATCGAGGCCCGCTTCCTTGTGGTTGTAGGATCCGCCCGTGACATAGGCTTCGCCGAAGCGTTCGCTCTTCGGCAGCTTGGTGACGTAGTTCACCGAGCCGCCGGGTTCTGCCGCTCCGAAGCCCGCGGAGCTGGCGCCCTTCAGCACCTCGATACGCTCGAAGGCATAGGGCTCTTCGCGGGTTCCGCCGAAGGTGCGGCCGATCGCCAGACCGTCGCGGTAGGTGTAGGGCGTGAAGCCACGGATGTCGAAATAGTCGTATCGGTCATCCGAGCCATAATAGTCGGTGACGACGCCGGCGGTGTACTGGACCACCTGCTCGATGCTCTCGGCACCACGCTCCTGGATCTCCTTGGAGGTGATGACGGACACAGAGGCGGGGGCGACGAGAATGTCGGTCGGCAACTTGCCGGTACCCGTCGTCGTCGTCGCGACGATCGAGCGCGCATCGTCATCCTTGCCGGTTCCCGAGATGGTGACGCGTTCGAGAACGGTCGTTCCCTCTGCCGTTACAGGTTCCTGGGCCCAGGACAGGCTGGGTGCCAGAGCGCCCAAGGCCGTGCAGCCGAGAAGGACCGCATGCCGCGCCCGGATGCGCGCCGATCTCGTGTCGTCGCCGATGTGTCTGATGTGCATGTCTGAAACCCGTCACCCTGAAATTGCCCCCGCCGACGGCCGGCACGAGGCGTCCCCAAATCATCGAATCCGCCTTAACTTGAGTGGATGCGTCCAGTATTGTAGGAAACACCGTTTTTGTAGGAAACCCCGGAAGCTTCCGCGAGGAATTCCTGCCCTGCGGCGTTGAGAGTTGACGCGACGGCGTGAACCTGAAACTGGAAGTCAACTTAATCCGAAGGAGACATGCCGATGATGCGATGGCTGTGCGCGCCCGTGCGATTGGCCGCCATCTGCCTGCTGGTAATGGTGGGAGGCAGTGCCTGGGCTGACGAGGCAACGACCTATCCAATCGCCATCAAGCACGCTTTCGGAACGACTGTCATCGAAAGGAAGCCCGTGCGCGTCGCGACCGTCGCCTGGGCCAACCACGAGGTTCCACTGGCGCTGGGCGTCGTGCCGGTCGGGTTCGCGGCCGCCAACTTCGGCGACGACAACGGTGACGGCCTGCTGCCCTGGGTGGCCGAAAAGCTCGCCCAGTTGAATGCGGAAAAGCCGGTGCTCTTCGACGAGGGCGACGGCATCGATTTCGAAGCGGTCGCCGCAACGCAGCCGGACGTCATCCTCGCGTCCTATTCCGGCCTGTCACAGGCCGACTACGATACGCTGAGCCAGATTGCCCCGGTCGTCGCCTATCCGCGCGCGCCGTGGTCGACTGACTGGCGCGAGATGATCCGGCTGAACAGCATGGGCCTCGGCATGGCGTCGGAGGGCGAAGCGCTGATCAAGACGATCGAAGCCGATATCGAGAAGACGGTTGCGCAACATCCTGAGCTGCACGGCAAGTCGGCGATGTTCATCACCCACCTCGATGCGCGCGACCTCAGCACCGTCAACTTCTACACGACGAGCGATACGCGCGTCAGGTTCTTCGCCGATCTCGGATTGAAGGCGCCGAAGAGCGTTACTCAGGCCTCGATCACCGGCCTTTATTCGGGCTCCATCAGCGCCGAAAAGGTCGACGCGTTCGACGACGTGGACATTGTCGTCACCTATGGCGACCAGAACCTGGTCGAGGCGCTGGAAAGCAATCCGCTGATGTCGCGCATGCCGGCGGTTGCCAATGGCTCGCTGGTGCTGCTCGGCAGGAACCCGCTGGGGACCGCTGCCAACCCGACGCCGCTGTCGATTTCCTGGGTGCTCGACGATTACGTCACACTGCTGGCAGATGCGGTGAAGAAGAACAAATGATCGCCGGAGGCGCTCACGACCGCCATCGCCTGCCAGGCTATCGGCATCTGAACCGCACGCGAGGCCTCTGCCTTCTGGCGACGGCGGCGGTGCTCGCGGTGCTCTGCGGCCTGTCGGTCGCGATCGGCACGCGCGACGTGGGCTTGAACGACATTCTGTCGGCTCTGGGCGGCCGGGTCGAGACGATCGGCGAAGCGGCGGTCGCGGTGCGGATGCCGCGCACGGTGCTGGCGGCGCTTGCCGGCGCGGCACTGGGACTTTCCGGCGCCATCATGCAGGGCATCACCCGCAACCCGCTGGCCGATCCCGGCATCCTCGGCGTCAACATGGGCGCTTCGCTGGCGGTCGTCATCGGCGTCGCCTGGTTCAACATCTCCTCAGCCAACGCCTATGTCTGGACCGCCATCGGCGGCGCCGGCTGTGCAGCAGTCTTTGTCTATGCCATCGGCTCGCTCGGCCGCGGCGGGGCAAGCCCGCTCAAGCTGTCGCTGGCCGGTGCCGCCACCTCGATCGCATTCGCCTCGCTGGTCATCGCCGTGGTTCTGCCGCGCAATGACATTGCCGGCGGCATCCGCTCGTGGCAGATCGGCGGCGTCGGCGGAGCGACGTTCGAGCGGCTCTACGACGTGCTGCCCTTCCTCGCCGCCGGTTTCGTCATCAGTCTCCTGTCGGCTCGCAAGCTGAATTCGCTGGCGCTCGGCGACGAGCTTGCCGCCGGTCTCGGCGAGCGCGTTGCCCTCGCCCGCGCCATATCCGCTTTCGGCGCAATCCTGCTGTGCGGTGCCACGACGGCCATCTGCGGTCCGATTGGCTTCGTTGGCCTCGTCGTACCGCATCTCTGCCGGCTGCTGGCCGGCGTCGATCATCGATGGCTGTTGCCGTTCTCGGCGCTGGCCGGCGCCTGCCTGCTGCTGATCGCCGATATCCTCGGCCGCGTCGTCGCCAGGCCAGGCGAGATCGACGTCGGCATCATCACCGCGCTTGTTGGCGCGCCGTTCTTCATCTGGATCGTCCGGCGCCAGAAGGTTCGCGAGCTGTGACGGTGCTGTCTCCAACCCTCCTGTCGATCGGCGAAAACCGGCGCCGCCGGGCGCGCCAGCATGTCCTGCTCGTCGGCGCCCTCCTCGCCTGCCTCGTCGCCCTCTTCGTGCTGACGCTGCTGCGCGGCCAGACCTACACGCCGGCCGGCGACGTCATCCGCTTCCTTGCCGGCGAAAACGTTCCCGGCATCGCCTTCACCGTCGGACAACTGCGCCTGCCGCGCGCCGTCCTGTCGATCCTCGCCGGCATCAGCTTCGGTCTCGGCGGCATCGCTTTCCAGACCATGCTGCGCAATCCGCTGGCGAGCCCGGACATCATCGGCATCAGTTCGGCCGCCAGTGCCGCCGCTGTCTTCGCAATCGTCGTGCTTCAGTTAAACGGCCCAATCGTGTCCGTCTTTGCCGTGGCAAGCGGTCTCGGCGTCGCGATGCTGGTCTACGGCCTTTCGTTCCGCAACGGCGCTGCCGGCGCCCGGCTGATCCTCGTCGGCATCGGCGTCTCGGCAATGCTGGAAAGCTTCATCGCCTACATCCTCTCGGGCGCCGGCGGCTGGAACCTGCAGGAGGCGATGCGCTGGCTGACCGGCAGCGTCAACGGTGCCCGGCTCGATCAGGCGCTGCCGCTGCTTCTGGCGGTCATCGCCTTCGGCGGACTGTTGCTGGCGCACCGGCGTGACCTCGAGGCTTTGCGCCTCGGGGACGATACGGCCGCGGCGCTCGGCGTGCCGGTGACGCGCATCCGCATCATCGTCATCGTCGCTGCGGTCGGCATGATCGCCTTTGCCACCGCCGTCGCCGGTCCCATCGCTTTCGTCGCCTTCCTCTCCGGCCCAATTGCCGCGCGGGTGGTCCGCACCGGAGGCTCACTGCTGATCCCGTCCGCGTTGATCGGCGCCCTGCTGGTGCTGGCCGGCGACTATTGCGGCCAGTATGTTTTTCCCAGCCGCTACCCGGTCGGTGTCGTCACCGGCGCCCTCGGGGCACCCTACCTTATCTACCTGATCATCCGCGTCAATCGGAAGGGAGGCACGCTATGACCGCCCAAGGCCTGGCTGCAACCGCGCTGTCCGCCGGTTACGGCGACCGCATCATCCTCGACGGACTGGATCTTCCAATCCCCACCGGCCGGATCACCGTGATCGTCGGCGCCAATGCCTGCGGCAAGTCGACGCTCCTGCACACCATGTCACGTCTGCTGTTTCCGCGCGCCGGCCAGGTGGTCCTGGATGGCAAGTCCATCCACAAGGTGGCGCCCCGCGACCTTGCCAAGACGCTGGGGCTGCTGCCGCAGTCGCCGATCGCCCCGGAAGGCATCACCGTTGCCGACCTCGTCAGCCGCGGCCGGCATCCACACCAGGGCATGTTCTCCCGCTGGTCGCGCAAGGACGAGGAGGCAGTCGCGGCCGCCCTCGTCGCCACCAAGACGGAGGACCTCGCGGAGCGGCCGGTGGATGAATTGTCCGGCGGCCAGCGCCAGCGCGTCTGGATCGCCATGGCGCTTGCCCAGGACACCCGGGTGCTGCTGCTCGACGAGCCGACGACCTTCCTCGATATCAGCCATCAGGTCGAGGTTTTGGACCTGCTGACCGATCTCAACCATGCGCGCGGGACGACCATCGTCATGGTGCTGCACGACCTCAATCTGGCAGCCCGCTACGCCGACCATCTCGTGGCGATGGTCGACGGACGCCTGCATGCGTCCGGCACGCCGGAAGAGGTGCTGACGGTGGAAAACGTTCGCACCGTCTTCGGTCTTGAGAGCCGCGTCATCATCGACCCGACATCCGGCAAGCCGATCATGCTACCGATCGGCCGGCACCGGATGGCACCGAACACCACTCAAGTCGAACCAATCGGCCCTGATCAGGGCAACCAACAGATCCACAAGGAGAACCAGCGATGAACGGCATCCAGGAATTCCGTCTGTCCGGCGTGGCGCTGCCGACCAACCCCATCAGCATGCTGGACGAGATCTGCGAGCATTTCGTCGAGCACGCCGAAGTCAAGCGAACGGATAATCTCGTCTTCATGAAGAGCGAGAGCGCCACCGTAGACATCCGCCTGCAGGACGACAGGCTGCTGATCGGGCTCGTCAGCCCGACGCAGGAGCAGCTGCAGATGAACCGGACGATGATTGCCGAGCATCTGTTCTACTTCAGCGGTGAAGACCCGATGACCCTCGACTGGTCGGAGCCTGCGCCGCTTGGCGCGCTGCCGAACATCCACGCGGTGACGGTGGTGTCCGCGGAAGACGTCACCCCCCGCATGCGCCGGGTCAAGTTCTCCTGCGCCGACGTGACGCCGTTCATCGAAGGCGGCATGCATGTGCGGCTGCTGGTGCCGCCACGGGACAGGACGCCGGTCTGGCCGGGCGTCCGCGACGACGGCCGTATCGCCTGGCCGGAAGGCGAAGACGAGCTGCTGGTGCGCATCTATACCATCCGCGCCGTGGATGCGGAGCGAGGCGAGCTGTGGGTGGATTTCCTGCAGCATCCGGCCCCGGGCGTGAAGACGCCGGGCGCCGATTTCGCCCGTGATGCCCAGCCGGGCGACAGTGCGGCCCTGCTCGGTCCAGGCGGCGGTCACGCGCCGGACGCGGCATCGATCCTGCTGATCGGCGACGAGAGCGCTCTGCCGGCAATTGCCCGCATCTGCGCAGAGGTTGCGCCGGGCACGCGCATCCACGCAATCGTCGAAGTGGCGAATGAGGCGGAAGAACAGCCGCTCGTTTCGGGCACCGCCGTCGATGTCCGGTGGCTGCACCGCAGCCACTATGCAGCGGACGCGCGCGGCACGCTGATGGCGTCGGCGAAGGCTGCCATCGAGGCCATGGAGCCTGGAACCTTCGTCTGGGTCGCCTGCGAAAAGGACGATGTCCGCTCGCTCCGCGCCTTCCTCAAGGCCCGCAACCACGACCGCCGGCAGATGTACGCCGCCTGGTATTGGGAACGTGAAGCCTGAGCGCTAGCAGCTGAACGTGTGCCTCGGCAGCCAATGCCGGGGCGCTCGGCTGCTGCTGACGATGCCGTCGCAACATCCAGATACAAGCTGATCGGTTGAATTTTCTGGTGCCCCGTGCCGGAATCGAACCAGCACTCCTCTCGGAACCTGATTTTGAGTCAGGCGCGTCTACCAATTCCGCCAACGGGGCATCGAAAGTGGTGAAAGCGCGTCTAGCACAGCGGCACGGGGGCGCGCAAGCCACGCCTGCCCGGCGCCAACAGCCTGCTGCGGTTCACGGAAATTTGGCGGGGCCCCAAGCTCCGGCAGACTGCCCGCGCATTTACAGGCGAGTGGCCGGTGTCTACAGCAGAAACCACCAGACTTCCGATAGTCGCCGAGGAGAAGGCCATGTCCGTCGCCGTTGAAACCCGCCGTTCCCTGATGCTCCATTCGACCGCGCTTGGCGTGGCGATGGCAGCGACCGTCGGCTCGGCGCTCGGCTTCCAGCATCTCGGCGGCTACATCCCCTGCGCGCTCTGCCTGCTGCAGCGCGAGCCCTACTACTGGGGCATCCCCGTGGCGATTGCCGCCCTGCTGACGGCCGCCTTCCGGCTGCCGCCGGCGCTGACACGCGGACTGCTGGGGTTGGTCGGTATCATGATGCTGATCGCAGCCGGCATGGGCGTCTACCACGCAGGCGTCGAATGGGGCTTCTGGGACGGTCCGACGACGTGCTCGACCACCGCCAACGGCATGACCACCAATGCCGGCAGTCTTCTCTCCGACGTCAACACCGTGCACGGCCCGTCCTGCACGGTGGCGGCGCTGCGCATTCTCGGCCTGTCGCTGGCCGGCTGGAACGTCATCGCCGCGCTGCTGATTGCCGCCGTCGCCTTCCGCGGCGCGCTCGTCAGGCGCCGCTGATCGTCAAGGCTGCAGTTCGGTATCCCAGTAGAGGTAGTCCATCCAGCTTTCGTGCAGGTAGTTCGGCGGAAACAGCCGGCCATTGTTGTGCAGGTCCTGCACCGTCGGCTGGTATGGCTTCTGGTGCGGCAGCATGCCCGCCTGCTTGGGCAGCTTGCTGCCCTTTCGCAGGTTGCAGGGCGAACAGGCGGCCACGACGTTCTGCCAGGTCGTTTCGCCGCCATGCGCCCGCGGGATCACATGGTCGAACGTCAAATCGTCATGGGCACCGCAATATTGGCACTCGAACCTGTCGCGCAGGAAGACGTTGAACCGGGTGAAGGCGGGATTGCGCGTCGGCTGGACATAGGTCTTGAGGCTGACGACGCTCGGCAGGCGCATGGAGAAGGTGGGCGAGGAGACCGAGTGATCGTATTCGGCGATGATGTTCACACGGTCGAGGAAGACCGCCTTGATCGCGTCCTGCCAGGACCACAGCGACAAGGGGTAATAACTCAGCGGCCGGTAGTCAGCGTTCAACACGAGCGCCGGCAGGGCCTGCGGGGAGACTGCAATCGTCAACGGACGCTCCTCACCGATTCGGCTTATGTGACTTCTATATTAGGTCCGTTGTTACAGGATTGTGAAGCCAAATTAATGGCACAACCGGACGGCGCAGCGATCATCCGATCGGCAGCGCGTCGGCCGGGCCGCGACGGGCATAGAAGGCCCAGAACAGGCAGGCGGCAACCGACCGCCAGGGGCTCCATCGACGCGAGATTTCCGAAACCTCCATCGCCGACGGACGTGTGCCGAGCAGCAGCCCCTCGCCGACAGCCACCCGCAGCGCCACGTCGCCGGCTGGGAAGATATCCGATCGGCCGAGGCAGAACATGAGATAAACCTCGGCCGTCCAAGGTCCGATGCCTTTCAGCGCCACCAGCCGTGCCATCGCCTCTTCGTCCGCAAGCGCCACCAGCGCGTCGAGATCGAGGCTGCCGTTAAGGATCGCCCGGGCGAGACGATCGAGCGTCGCGGCTTTCGCCCGCGACAGGCCGAAGCCTGCGACGATCTGCGGTTCATGAGCGAGATAGCTATGCGCGGTGACCGGTCCGAAGGCGCTGATCCGTCTCCAGATGGCGGCGGCACTCGCCTTGGACACCATCTGCGAGACGACGATATTGGCAAGCCCGGCAAAGCCGGGCTCGGCCAGCCGCAACGGGACAGGACCAGTCCGCTCGATGATCGGCAGCAACAGCGGGTCGATCCGGCCGAGTTGCCGAAGCCCCTCCTCCAGGTCCGCTCGCTCGCGTATCAGAACCATCGTCACGCCCCTCGATTCATGGCAGAACAAAGCATGCTCCCCTCCGCGCGTCAAAAGCCCGTATTCCGTTTCGCTCCCAGTCCCAACGGTTTCTTGCATCTGGGCCACGCGCTCTCGG
Source organism: Rhizobium sp. SAFR-030 (assembly GCF_059415005.1). Taxonomy (NCBI): domain Bacteria; kingdom Pseudomonadati; phylum Pseudomonadota; class Alphaproteobacteria; order Hyphomicrobiales; family Rhizobiaceae; genus Rhizobium; species Rhizobium sp. SAFR-030. The sequence continues at coordinate 39,394 of NZ_JBPFDO010000006.1, forward strand.
CGCTGATCAACCAGGCGATGGCAAGCGATAATGGCGGACGGCTGCTGCTGCGCATCGAGGATATCGACGCGTCACGCTGCCGCCCAGAATTCGAGGAGGCTATCTACCGCGACCTTTCGTGGCTGGGCATTTCCTGGCAAGAGCCGGTGCGGCGGCAGGCCGGGCATCTGGAGGAGTACCAGGCAGCGCTCGATCGGCTGCGGGGCATGGGCCTCGTCTACCCGGCCTTCCTGACGCGCGGCGAAGTCAAAGCCATGGTCTCGGCCGCCGAGGCACAGGGCAGGCCCTGGCCGCGGGATCCGGACGGCGCGCCTCTCTATCCGCCCGACGACCGTGAGCGGAGCGCCGACGAACAACGGCAGCTCCTGGCAAGCGGCATCCGCCACGCCTGGCGGCTCGACATGGGCAAGGCGCTGGCGACGCTGTCGGAGCCGCTCACCTGGCAGGAAGACGGCGACGGCGAAACGGGTCGGCTGGTCGCCGATCCGGCGCAGTGGGGAGATGTCGTCCTGTCGCGATCGGACGCGCCCTCCAGCTATCATCTATCCGTCGTGATCGACGATGCCGTCCAGGAGGTAACCCATGTGGTGCGCGGACTGGATCTCCTCCACGCCACATCGGTGCACCGCCTGCTGCAGCAGCTGCTCGACCTGCCGGTGCCGCTCTACCATCATCACCGGCTGGTTCTCGGACCGGATGGACGCAAGCTGTCGAAGAGCGACGGATCGACGGGGCTATCGGTCTTGCGCGAGCAAGGCCTGTCAGCTGCGGATATCCGTCGCAGGCTGGGTTTCTGAGACAATCTCCTTCGGCAAAGCCTTTCCGGGCGTGCCGTGCCGATGGCGGAACCGCCCGAGCCGGCGCGAATGGGCAACTGCCGACAGCACGCGGTACTTCATCAGCGCCGCGTTGACCTCTGCGCCGAGCATGAAGATGACGCCCACCATGTACAGGAAGACCAGTACGATCATGACGGAGGCCAGCCCGGCATAAGTCGCCGCATAGTTGGCAAAGCTGGACAGGTACGAGGCGAAGGCGAGGCCGAAACCGGTCCAGCAGACAAGGGTCAGAATGATCCCCGGCAGGATGTCGATGACCCGCCGGTTGCCGGCCGGCAGGCCCTTGTGGCAGACGATCAGCCCGAGGAACAGGATGATCGCCGTTCCGAGCAGGCCGAAATTGGCAATGTTGTCGAGCTGGTCGTAAAGCCAGGGAAGGTGCGAGCCGGTAAATCTCACCGCGATCGGCACGGCGACCAGCACGATGCTGATGGCGGCAAAGATCACCACCGCGACGATCACATAGCCCAGGCTTGCAAGCCGCGTCGCATACCAGGCGCGATCCTCCGTCACCCTATAGGCGCGGTTGAGCGAGATGCGCAGCGCTTCCACGCCATTGGAGGCAAAATAGGCGGCCGCCAGCACGGAGATGGTGAGCAGGCCGCCGCGCGGAATTTCCAGCACGCGCCGGATTTCGGCGGCCAGCGGCTCTGCGATGTCGGTCGGCCAGGTATCGAACAACAGGTGGACGGCGGTATCGGCAAAGCTCTGGGCGCCGAGAAAGCCGGCGAGCGAAGTACCGAAGATGAGGAACGGAAACAGCGCCAGCAGGCCAGAGAGGGAGACATGACTTGCCATCGCCCAGCCATCGTCATCGTTGAAATGCGTGTAGGCGTCGTAGAATACCTTGAACGCCAGCCGAAAGGCCCGCCATTTCGGTTTGGTCTCGGCCACGTTCAACTCCGTTGTCACTACAGCTGAAATATGGGAAATGCTGGCTGATTGTACAGGAGGGGGAATGCCTGAGAATCGGATCATCATCGTAACGGGCTGTTCTTCCGGCATCGGCGCCCATTCGGCGCGCGCCTTGAAAGCTGCCGGCTGGCGGGTCTTCGCCACTGTTCGCAAGCCTGAGGATGTCAGCGCCCTCGAAGAGGACGGCATCGAAACGCTGGTGATGGACTACACCCGCCGCGAGACCATCGACTCGCTGGTCGAAGAGGTCACGCAGCGCACGGGCGGGCGCATCGATGCGCTGTTCAACAACGGCGCCTATGGCCAGCCCGGAGCCGTCGAGGACCTTTCGACCGACGTCCTTCGCCTGCAGTTCGAGACCAACGTCTTCGGCTGGCACGAACTTACCCGGCAGGTGATCCCGATCATGCGTCGGCAGGGGCAGGGCCGGATTGTCCAGTGCTCCTCCATCCTCGGCCTCATTCCCTATCGCTACCGCGGCGCCTACAACGCCTCGAAACACGCGATCGAGGCGCTCAGCATCACTCTGCGCATGGAGCTTGAGGGCAGCGGCATCTTCGTCAGCCTCATCGAACCTGGACCGATCGCCAGCCGCTTTACGGCAAACGCGCTCGCGGCCGCCAAGGCCCATATCGATCTGGAAAATTCGGTGCATGCCGAGGAATACCGGCGGCAGCTTGCACGGCTTGATGGATCCGGACCGGTCAACCGGCACAAGCTGGGGCCGGAAGCCGTTCATCAGGTTCTTCTGCACGCCTTGAACGCCCGGCGACCCCGACCACATTACCTGGTGACAAGGCCGGCCAAGCAGGGCGTCCTGCTCAAACGCCTCCTCCCCGCCGATCTGTTCTACCGCCTCATCCGTAAGTTCGACTGAACACCCTCACCAAAGGCATCCCAATGTCCAGCTTCACCACCATTCTGACGCTCATCGTCATGGGTCTCGTGGTTATCGTGCTGATCCGCGGCCTCTTCAACATGCTGAAGGGCACGGACGGCAACAAGTCGAACAAGCTGATGCAACTGCGCCTGTTTTTGCAGGCGATCGCCATCGGCCTCATCATGCTGACGCTGTGGCTAACCGGCGGAGGCCGCTGACGGTGGTCAAGCTCAACAAGATCTATACCCGCACCGGCGACGACGGCACCACGGGACTGGTCAGCGGGCCGCGTCGCGCAAAGCACGACCTGCGTGTCGAGGCCTACGGAACGATCGACGAAACCAATTCGGTGATCGGCGTCGCCCGGCTTCATACCGGGCTGATGGGTGAGCTCGACGGCATGCTGTTCCGCATCCAGAACGACCTGTTCGATTTGGGCGCGGATCTTGCGACGCCTGATGATGGCCGCCCGCTCGAGTGGGAAGCCTTGCGCATTGTCCAATCGCAGGTCGATCGCCTTGAGCGAGAAATCGACACGCTGAACGCCAAGCTCGACCCCCTGACATCGTTCATCCTGCCCGGCGGCTCGCCCGCCGCAGCCACGCTTCACATGGCCCGCTCCGTATCGAGACGCGCCGAGCGGCTGATGGTGGAGCTTTCGCGAACGCCGGGCGAAGTGGTGGGCGCAGCGGCACTTCATTACGTCAATCGGCTGTCGGATTTCCTGTTCGTCGCGGCCCGCTACGCCAACGGTGGCGGCAAGGCGGATATCCTCTGGGTGCCGGGCAAGAACCGGTAGCAGCCGTGGTTGAAGCGTCTCGTCGCCGACGGGGCCGCAGGGGCGCTGACAGGCATCCAGGCGTTTACCCACGGAATGGGGGCATGATGAAAACGCACCGGCTGGCGCGCTGAAATCACTTTGTCTTCGGCCTAAAAATGCGTATCCATGTCGCCCATTGACGATCGGCGGCCGGGTTGAGGCCGCATTTTCCCAATTGGTTGAGCTGAGGAAGGAAGTCATGAAGATCCTGGTGCCTGTTAAGCGGGTGGTCGACTACAACGTGAAGATCCGCGTCAAGGCGGATGGCAGCGGCGTGGAACTGGCCAACGTGAAGATGTCGATGAACCCGTTCGACGAAATTTCGGTGGAAGAGGCTCTGCGGCTGAAGGAAGCCGGCAAGGCGGAGGAGATCGTCATCGTGTCGATCGGCCCGGCCAAGGCCGAGGAAACGATCCGCACCGCACTCGCTATGGGTGCCGATCGTGGCATCCTCATCGAAACCGACGAAGCCGTCGAGCCGCTGGCCGTCGCCAAGCTGCTGAAGGGCGTCGTCGAGGCGGAGGCGCCCGGTCTGGTGATCCTTGGCAAGCAGGCGATCGACGACGACAGCAATCAGACCGGCCAGATGCTCGCGGCCCTGCTCAACTGGGGCCAGGCCACCTTCGCCTCGAAGATCGAGCTCGGCGAGGGTTCGGCCAAGGTGACCCGCGAAGTCGACGGTGGCCTGCAGACGATCGACGTCAAGCTTCCTGCCATCGTCACCACCGACCTTCGCCTCAACGAGCCGCGCTACGCTTCGCTGCCGAACATCATGAAGGCGAAGAAGAAGCCGCTCGACAAGAAGAGCCCGGCCGATTTCGGCGTCGACACGGCGCCACGCCTCAAGGTTCTGAAGACCGAGGAGCCGGGTGGCCGCAAGGCCGGCGTCAAGGTGGCCTCGGTCGCCGAACTCGTCGAGAAGCTCAAAGTCGAAGCCGGCGTGCTTTGATCAGACGATAGGGAGAAACAAACATGGCAATTCTTCTTCTCGCCGAGCATGACGGCGCAGGCGTATCGGACCAGACCGCCAAGGCCGTCACCGCAGCCAAGAGCATCGGCGGCGATATCCATGTGCTGGTTGCCGGCTCCGGTGCGCAGGGCGCGGCCGAGGCCGCCGCCAAGCTTTCCGGCGTATCCAAGGTGCTGCTCGCCGAAAGCCCGGCGCTGGCGAACCAGATGGCCGAGCCGCTTGGCGACCTGATCGTGTCAATGGCCGGCGCCTACGACGTGATCCTGGCACCCGCGACTGCCTCGGCCAAGAACGTCATGCCGCGCGTTGCCGCACTGCTCGACGTGATGCAGATCTCGGAAATCACCGAGGTCGTGTCGCCCGATACTTTCAAGCGGCCGATCTACGCCGGCAACGCCATCCAGACGGTTCAGTCGGGCGATGCCAAGAAGGTCATCACCGTGCGGACCGCCGCCTTTGCCGGCGTCGATGCCGGTGGTTCGGCCAGCATCGAACCGGTCTCGGCAGCTGCCGATCCGGGCCTGTCGAGCTTCGTCGGTGATGCGCTGTCGTCTTCGGATCGTCCGGAACTGACGTCTGCAAAGATCATCGTGTCCGGTGGACGCGCGCTCGGCTCGGCGGAAAAGTTCAACGAGGTGATCCTGCCGCTCGCCGACAAGCTGGGGGCAGCGGTCGGTGCATCGCGTGCCGCCGTCGATGCCGGCTACGCACCGAACGACTGGCAGGTCGGTCAGACCGGCAAGGTGGTTGCCCCGGATCTCTACATTGCCTGCGGCATTTCCGGTGCCATTCAGCACCTCGCCGGCATGAAGGACTCGAAGGTCATCGTCGCCATCAACAAGGACGAGGAAGCCCCGATCTTCCAGGTGGCAGACTACGGTCTGGTCGGTGACTTGTTCCAGATCCTGCCGGAGCTTGAAAAGGCTCTCTGACGCCTTCCGGTTCACCAATCTTCGATCGGTCGCACTGCATGCAGCGCGGCCGATTGCATTTAGAGGGCTCATGCCGTCCTGCCTTTGGTTGCCGTTCTAAGGTGCGCGACATTAAAGACTGGCAAAATGGCGGCGCGGGCCTTATCAATTCAGGAGAAGCGAAAGGCTTGCAGCCCGCGGCTCTCCGACCGGTCGGCGGAGCGGATATCGCCGCGGCTGGTCCCTTTCGATAGGAAATGAGGCGCTATGATCACGAACGTCGGAATTGTCGGTGCAGGCCAGATGGGCTGCGGTATAGCGCATGTCTCGGCGCTCGCAGGCTACAACGTCATGGTCTACGACCTCTCCAGCCAGCGCATCGAAGCCGGACTTGCGACGATCAACGGCAATCTGGCGCGGCAGGTCAGCAACGGCAAGCTGACGGACGAGGAACGCAAGGCGACGCTCGCCCGCATCAGCGGCACCGTCGATCACAACGATCTGGCTCCCATGGACCTGGTGATCGAGGCGGCGACCGAAGACGAAAGCGTCAAGCGCAAGATCTTCGGCCAGATCTGCCCCGTCCTGAAGCCGGAGGCACTGCTCGCAACGAACACGTCGTCGCTGTCGATCACGCGCCTTGCGGCGTCGACCGACCGCCCGGAACAGTTCATGGGCATACATTTCATGAATCCGGTGCCGGTGATGAAGCTGGTCGAACTGGTGCGCGGCATCGCCACCGGCGAGGCGACCTTTTCGGCCGCCCGGCAGTTTGCCGCGTCGCTCGACAAGACGGTCACGGTGGCCGAGGATTTTCCCGCCTTCATCGTCAACCGCATCCTTCTGCCGATGATCAACGAGGCTATCTACACGCTCTATGAAGGCGTCGGTTCGGTGGAAGCCATCGATACGGCGATGAAGCTCGGCGCCAACCATCCGATGGGACCGCTGCAGCTTGCGGACTTCATCGGCCTCGACACGTGCCTGTCGATCATGCAGGTGCTGCACGACGGGCTGGCCGACAGCAAGTACCGCCCCTGCCCGCTGCTGGTGAAGTATGTGGAAGCCGGCTGGCTGGGCCGCAAGTCCGGCCGCGGCTTCTACGACTATCGCGGCGAAGTTCCGGTTCCGACGCGCTGATCAAGCGCCCGGGCCGAAGGGCCTGGGAGATGTCGTGACGGCATCAGAGCGATGAGACGCGGTCCACGAGGCTCTTTGCCTCCTCGCCATCCCATTTCGCCGGACCGTTCATCGAGCCGATCAGGCACCCATTGCCATTGACGACAAGGGTGACCGGCAGGCCGAACGCCAGGCCTTCCTTCTTCAGCGCATTGAAGACGCCCATCGAGCTGTCGCGGTAGTAGGACAGCGCATGCACGCCGGTTTCTTCCAGGAAGGTCTTCGGCTTCTCGTCGCTGCCGGTATCGATGTTGACGGCGACCACCTGGAACCTGTCGCTGCCCTTGGCCGTCTGCAATCCGTTCAGCGCCGGCATTTCCTCGCGGCAGGGCACGCACCACGTCGCCCAGAGGTTCACCAGCACCGTCTTGCCGGCGAAATCGGCAAGCGTCAGTTCCTGGCCTTCCGGCCCTTTGAAGCGGAGCGGCTGCAGCGGCCGCGGCGGCTGCGTCGCGGTCAGTGCCGCAAGCTCGCCCTTGGCCAGTTCGTCGATGCTGCGCGCTTGATCGACCGCTCCTTCGCAACGCTGATCGGCCACCACCGCCTCACCATTGCCAGACAGGGTGGGGTTCACGTATACCGCCACGGCGCCGGCCAGAATACCAGCGACGGCGGCAATCAAGATCAGGCGGACGGACGGCAGACCCAGCGGTCTCTTGTTCGGCATCGGGAACTCCAGGACGGGTAATCATGGCTGACGGCACGAAGGATGCAGGTTCCTCCAACCAGATGTGGGGCGGGCGCTTCGCCTCGGGTCCGGATGCCATCATGGAGGAGATAAACGCCTCCATCGGCTTCGACAAGAAGCTCTATGCCCAGGATATCCGCGGCTCCATCGCCCACGCCACCATGCTGGCGCAACAAGGCATCATTTCCGCCGAAGATAAAGACAAGATCGTCGATGGACTGAACACGATCCTGTCAGAGATCCGAAGCGGCCAGTTCGAGTTCTCCCGCAAGCTCGAAGACATTCACATGAACATCGAGGCACGGCTGGCAACGCTGATCGGCCCGGCCGCCGGCCGCCTGCACACGGCGCGCTCACGCAACGACCAGGTGGCGCTCGACTTCCGCCTCTGGGTCAAGGAGGAGATGGCCAAGACCGAAGCGATGCTGACGGACCTCATCACCGCCCTTCTCGACAAGGCGGACGAGCATGCCGACACGGTGATGCCCGGCTTCACCCATCTGCAGACCGCCCAGCCGGTGACCTTCGGTCATCACTGCATGGCCTATGTCGAAATGTTCGGCCGCGACCGCGCCCGGGTTCGCCACGCGATCGACCATCTGGACGAAAGCCCGATCGGCGCCGCAGCGCTTGCCGGCACCGGGTTTGCCATCGATCGCCACATGACGGCCTCGGCACTCGGCTTCCGCGAGCCGACCCGCAACTCGATCGATACGGTTTCGGACCGCGATTTCGCCCTGGAATTCCTGTCGGTCGCGGCCATCTGCGCCGTCCACCTGTCGCGCTTTGCCGAAGAGATCGTCATCTGGTCGACGCCGCAGTTCGGCTTCATCCGCCTGTCGGACGCGTTTTCGACCGGCTCGTCGATCATGCCGCAGAAGAAGAACCCGGATGCCGCCGAACTGGTGCGCGCCAAGACCGGCCGCATCAACGGATCGCTGGTTGCCCTGCTGACGATCATGAAAGGTCTGCCGCTCGCCTATTCGAAGGACATGCAGGAAGACAAGGAACAGGTCTTCGACGCTGCCGAAAACCTCGAGTTGGCGATCGCTGCCATGGCCGGCATGGTGCGCGACATGACCGTGCGGACCGACCGCATGCGTGCCGCAGCCGGCTCCGGTTTCTCCACCGCCACCGACCTTGCAGACTGGCTCGTGCGCGAGGCGGGCCTGCCGTTCCGCGACGCTCACCATGTCACGGGTCGCGCGGTAGCGCTTGCCGAACAGCAGGGCTGCGATCTGGGCCAGTTGTCGCTGGAAGACCTGCAGTCCATCCATGCATCGATCACCGACAAGGTCTTCGATGTGCTGTCGGTGGATGCCTCGGTCGCCAGCCGCACCAGTTTTGGCGGCACCGCGCCTTCGCAGGTGCGTCAGCAGATCGCCTGGTGGCGCGGTCGCAACTGATCATCACGAGAATTGACTGCACAAGCGGCCCGAACTTCGCTATGAACGGGCTCGCTCCTCTGCTGACGAAGGAATGGGAATGTCGACCTTGCGAAACCTCGCCCGCATCACGATCGTGCTTTGCATTGCCGGCGTCGCCGTCACCGGCTGCGGCCGCAAGGGAAACCTCGACAAGCCCAGCACGCCGATCGAGAAGCAGAACATCCGCAAGAGCGGCCAGCAACAGGAACCGACGGTAGACCGGCCGTTCGTTCTCGATCCGCTTCTCTAAGGCCGGGCCTGTCGTGAACCATTTCCAGTATATCGACGGCGTGCTGCACGCCGAGAACGTCGCCATTCCCGAAATTGCCAAGGCGGTCGGCACGCCCTTCTACTGCTATTCGACCGCAACGCTCGAACGGCACTACCGGGTGTTCGCCGAGGCATTCGGCGACATCGACGCGATGGTCTGCTACGCCATGAAGGCCAATTCCAACCAGGCCGTGCTGACGACGCTCGGCCGGCTGGGAGCGGGCGTCGATGTGGTATCCGGCGGCGAACTGCGCCGGGCGCTGGCTGCCGGCATCCCCGCCAACCGCATCATGTTTTCCGGCGTCGGCAAGACTGCCTCCGAGATGGACCTTGCCCTCGAGGCCGGCATCTACTGCTTCAACGTCGAGTCCGAGCCCGAACTGGAAGTGCTGAACAGCCGCGCCCTGAAGATGGGCCGGAAGGCACATGTCTCCTTCCGCATCAATCCGGATGTCGACGCCAAGACGCATGCCAAGATCTCGACGGGCAAGAAGGAAAACAAGTTCGGCATCTCCTATAAGAGCGCCCGGCCCGTCTATGCCCATGCCGCAACGCTGCCCGGCATCACCGTCAGCGGCATCGACATGCATATCGGCAGCCAGATCACGGATCTGCAGCCGTTCGAAGACGCGTTCCGCCTGCTGCGCGAACTGGTCGAAAACCTGCGCGCCGATGGCCACGAGATACGGCATGTCGATGTCGGCGGTGGTCTCGGCATTCCCTACAAGGACGACAACGAGCCGCCACCCGCTCCCGAGGCCTATGCCGCCGTCGTCAAGGCGCAGCTGAAGAGCCTCGGCTGCCGGATCGTCACGGAACCGGGCCGGCTGATCGTCGGCAATGCCGGGATTCTGGTGACCGAAGTCGTCTACGTGAAGGACGCCGGCGAGAAGACCTTCGTCATCGTCGACGGCGCGATGAACGATCTCATCCGTCCGACGCTCTATGACGCCTATCACGGCATCCGCGAGGTTGTCCTGCCAGCCCATGACGCAGGTCGTATCAAGGCTGACGTTGTCGGTCCTGTCTGCGAAACCGGTGACTACCTGGCGCTCGACCGCGACATCGCGAAACCCGAACCCGGCGACCTGTTCGCCATCGCTTCGGCAGGCGCCTATGGCGCGGTCCAGGCCGGCACATATAACTCGCGCCTCCTGGTGCCCGAGGTGCTGGTGAACGGCGATCGCTTCCATGTCATCCGCCCGCGTGGAACCTACGAGGACCTTATCGCTCTCGATTCGCTGCCCGATTGGCTGGCCTGAAAATCTCCTGACCGTTCACAATTAAGCGAAGGCGCGAGAAAAGCCGGCCGTCTTCGGCCGACGCCCTCGTCTTCGCCACAAACGCTGATATCTTAGAAGGAACGGTTTCGCGCGTTGCGTGGCCGACGCCGGTTGACGCCGCCACCACAGGAGACGGACCGCATGAGCCTCACCCGCAAAGGCGCCTTCGGGAGCCATCCAGTCCTGGCGCGGCGCGTTGCGAACAAACGATCGCTCGCGCGGCTCGTGCTGTTCTGCGAGCGGCTGGCCCCGTTGACGCTGGCGCCGCTGAGCATCCTTGCCCTTTTCCTGGCCACCGCCTGGTTCGGCCTCTTCCGACAGATGCCGGATCTGCTGCGCTGGATCGCGCTCGGCCTCTTCGTCTTCGCCTTCCTGACCTCGATCCTACCGCTCGGCCGCCTGCGTTGGCCGGCCGGCCCCGAGGCCGATCGGCTGCTGGAGGAGCGCAACAACCTGCCCCACCAGCCGGTTGCGGTGCAGGAGGAGGAGCCGGCTTTCGATACGCCGTTTGCCCGGGCGCTCTGGAAAGAGCACCAGATCCGCATGGCCGAGCGCATTGCAGCGCTCGATGCGGGTCTGCCGAGGCCGGACATAGCGCGTCATGACCGCTTCGCGCTGCGTGCCCTGCCGGCGCTGCTGCTGGCTGCCGCCTTCGGCTATTCCTTCTCGAACGGCGGCGGAAGCACGATCGACGTGCTCCAACCCTCCGCACCGGCGGCGCGGATCAACCCCGATCTTCGGATCGACGCCTGGCTGACGCCACCGCCCTACACGGGGCGGGCGCCGGTCTTCCTCACCGGACGGGAGGCGCAGCCGGACGACCAGGTGAAGATTCCGCAATTTTCCGAACTGACGATCCGCGTCACCGGCGGCGAAGGCGGCGAGAAGGTGGATTTCTCACCGTCCACCGGCGGTCCCGCCTCAACGCTTGCGGCAGAAGAGGTCACCGCAGTCCAGGCTCAGCCGGCCCCGCAGGTCGCGGCGGCACCGACAACCAGTGAGCAACCACTGCCGCCGCGCACCTACAAGATGAAGGTCACGGAAAGCGGCGACCTGAGCGTCGAGGGACAGCAGTGGCTGTTCGACGTGATTGCCGATCGCGCGCCGGAAATCGCCTTCGACAAGCAGCCGCGCCGCAGCGTCAACGGTGCGCTTGAGATCGGCTTCACCGGCCGTGACGATTACGGCATTCAGAAAGCCTTCGCGCTCATCGAACCGGCCGAGCCGCAGACGGAGGATGCCAGGCCGCTCTATCCGCTGCCCGAGTACAAGCTGGATCTGCCGCGGCAGAATTCCCGCGAGGTCAAGGGATTGACGAGCCGGAACCTCAGCGAGCATCCGCTGTCGGGCAAGCGCGTGCGCATCACCCTGGTGGCGACCGATGGTGCCGGACAGGAAGGTCGCAGTCCGCCGGTCGAGATGATCATGCCGGCGCGCCGGTTTGCCGAGCCCCTGGCCGCGGCCGTTGCCGAGGAGCGGCAGGTATTCGCGCTCGACACGCGAGAGATGCCGAAAGCCATAGCGCTCAACGAGGCCCTGGCGCTGCGACCGGACGAGACGATCCCCAATCTCAGCCATTTCCTGCTGATCCGCTCGGCGCTGGAGCGCATGAAGCTGGCCCGTAACGAAGAGCAGCTGAAAGACACGGCGGACTATCTCTGGCAGATCGCACTCGGCATGGAAGACGGCGATCTTTCCGCCGCCGAACGCCGGCTGCGGGATGCCCAGCAGGCGCTTTCGGATGCGCTCGAAAAGGGCGCAAGCGATGAGGAAGTCGCCCAGTTGATGAAGGAACTGCGCGAAGCGATGCAGAACTTCATGTCCGAACTTGCGCAGCGGATGCAGAACATGCCGCAGGCCCCCCAGGACATGCAGTCCCAGAACGTGCTGCGGCAGCGCGATCTGCAGAACATGATGGACCAGATCGAAAACCTGGCGCGCTCCGGCAATCGCGACGCCGCCCAGCAGATGCTCTCCGAACTGCAGCGGATGATGAACAACCTGCAGGCCGGACGCATGCAGCGTCCGCAACAGGGCCAGCAGCAGCCGAGCCAGATGCGTCAGCAGATCGACAAGCTCGGCGAGATCATGCAGGAGCAGCAGCGCCTGATGGATCAGACCTTCCAGCTCAACCAGGCGCTGCGCGACCGGATGCAGCGCGGCGATCCCGACCAGCCCAACGAGCAGAGCCAGCAGCAGCCAGGCCAGCAACAACAGGGCCAACAGCAACCGGGCCAGCAAGGCGAGCAGCAGCAGGGTCAGCAGGGGCAACAGGGGCAGTCCCCGACCGAGCAGATGACGGCCGAGCAGCTTCGCGAAGCGCTGAAGCAGTTGCGAGCCCAGCAGGAAGGTCTTGGCAAGAAGCTTCAGGAGCTGCAGAAGGGCCTGAAAGAACTGGGCATGGACCCCGGCGAAGGCTTCGGCGAGGCCGAGCGAGAAATGGGCAATGCCGGCAAGGCACTCGGCCAGGGCCAGGGCGACAACGCCGTCGAGGGTCAGGGCAACGCGCTCAACGCGCTTCGCCAGGGGGCCCAGGGCATGATGCAGCAGATGATGCAGGCCATGCAGCAGGGTCAGGGACAAGGCCAGGAGGGCGAAGGTCCGGGTCAGGGCATGGCCAATCAGGGCGGGCAGAACGGACGTGATCCGCTTGGCCGACCGCGGGCGACCTCAGGACCGGAATTCGGGGACCAGGTGAAGGTGCCGGACGAGATCGACGTTCAGCGTGCGCGCGAGATCCTGGACGCCATCCGCGAGAAGCTCGGCAACACATTGTCGGGCGAGGACGAGCGTCACTATCTGAAACGCCTGCTCGACCTGCGGTGATCGATTTCGGAGAACGTCAGGCGGCGCGCGGCGCCGTCGACAGGGCCTGCGCCACGGCGCGGCGGATCTCGGGCAGGGCAAACGGCTTGTCGACCACATCGACAACCTTCGCCATCAGATCGTCGGCCCGTTCGCGCTGTTCGGCATAGCCCGTCATAAGCAGGATCTTCATGGCTGGAAACTGCGCCGCAGCCCGGTGAGCAAGCTCGATGCCATCCATGACCGGCATGCGGATGTCGGACAGCAGCAGATCGAAGGACGCCTCCTCCAGCAGTTGCAATCCCTCGGCGCCGTCGGCGGCCTCGTGCGTTTCATGGCCGTCCAACCGTAAGGCCCGTGCGACGAACGAACGCAGCGAATCTTCGTCCTCGGTGATCAGGATCTTCGCCATGGTCGTCGGTACTCCGTGCATCAAATCGGGGTCCAGATGACCCCGATATCCTTTGCGAGGAGTAAACGTTTGGGAAGACCGGGGCGGGATGGTTAACGCCCCGTGACCAACCCGATCAGCTTTCGGACACGGCGTCACCTGTCACGACGCCGACGAATGGCAGTTCGCGGAAGGCGTATGCGACGTCCATGCCATAGCCGACGACGAAATAGTCGGGGCATTCGAAGCCGACATAATCCGCCTCCAGCTGCTCCTGCCGCTTGACCCGCTTGTCAAGCAGGACAGCGAGCGTCACATGGCGGGCGCCGCGCTCGTAGAGCAGTTCCTTTGCGAACTTCAGAGTCCGCCCGGATTCGAGAATGTCGTCAATCAGCAGGACGTCGCGGTCCTTCACATCGGAATCGATGTCCTTGACGATCCGAACCCCCTGCGAGACCGTGCCGGCGCCATAGCTCGACAGGGTGATGAACTCGACTTCCGGCGCAAGACCCGTGTCGTGCAGCGCGCGCAACAGGTCGGCCGCAAAGATGAACGACCCCTTCAGGACCGCGATGACCAGCAGGTCGCTGGTCGGACCGGAGGCGATCTGTCTCGCCAGTTCGCGATTGCGTTCAGCGATCTGTTCAGCGGTGAAAAGCGGCTCGATGGTCTTGCCGCGGACGATGGGCATGGGCTTCTCCAGGGTGTCCTCAACCCCGGCGATAGCACAATCGGTCCCCAGTGGCATCCATTTAGCTGAAGGAAAGGCGCAACTGCGGGGTTTTTCCACCAGGGTGCGGCACGCGGGCCGAGAAACCATGGCTGTTGTCGCGATCGATCGTGGCGATCGGCGGCGCTATCATGCTGGTTGCGACCGGCTTGCCATCCACCAGGAATTCAACGCGGATCGAAGGCACCGCCATGCTCCTGGAGGTGCGGTTCTCGACGATACCGTTGATCAGCAGCACCTGCATGCCCCCCGCATCCTGGGACGTCAGCGTGATGTGGGTGATGTCGAGACCGCCGGCGCGAGCCGACGATCCGGTATCTCCCGACAGCAGGGAAAAGCCGCCGGCCAGGGTGAAGACGAGAACGAAGACGAAGGCCACGAGCGCGGAGAAGAAATCGGCCGACATACGCAGCAGCATGCCTTCGACCCGCTCGATCAGCCGCTCGACCAGCGACGCAGGCTCGGCGTTGACGACCTGCATCCGCGGACGGTGGGGGCGCTTCTGGTTGTCGTTCTGGAAGCGATGCGCTGTTGACGGTCGTCCATCATTGGCGAGCGTGACGAAATGCGCATCCTCGACCGGCTGCGGCGTGATCGGCTGGCGCGGACGCGGCTGGCTGATTGCCTCCGGTGGCAGAATGTCATAGGCCACGGGTGCTTTGTCGCGACGCGGGCGGAATGCGTTCATGGCCCTCTCCCGCCTGTTTCCGACAGGGCGGAAACTGAGGCATTGAAACGAATCCCTCCCAGTCGTAAATTTAAATGGTTAATGCTTCGCAAAAGCGGCCCCGAAACCGCCGCCTTCCGGGGGATGATTCAGCATCCGTCAACCCTTGCCGTTTACCAACGGCCTCACAAGACCACCCATTGGACTGGATGACCTGTTGATCCATTTCGAAAATGTCGGTTTGCGATACGGAATGGGCCCGGAGATTCTCCGGGATTTGACCTTCGATATCCCAAAGCGCTCCTTTCAGTTCCTGACCGGCCCCTCCGGCGCCGGCAAGACGACGTTGCTGCGCCTGCTGTTCATGTCGCTGCAGCCGACCCGCGGCCTGATCCGCATGTTCGAGCGCGACCTGTCGCAGATCCCGCGTAGCGAGCTGCCCATGCTTCGCCGCAGGGTCGGCATCGTCTTCCAGGATTTTCGCCTGCTGGAACACCTGACGACCTACGAGAACGTCGCGCTGCCGCTGCGAGTGCGCGGCAAGGACGAGGCTAGCTACCGCAACGACGTCATCGAGCTGTTGAAGTGGGTGGGTCTCGGCGAGCGCATCAATGTGCTACCGCCGGTGCTGTCAGGCGGCGAGAAGCAGCGCGCCGCAATTGCCCGCGCACTGATGGACAGGCCGGAAATCCTGCTTGCCGACGAGCCGACGGGCAACGTCGATCCGCCGATGGCCCGCCGTCTGCTCAACCTGTTCCTGGAGCTCAACCGGCTCGGCACGGCGGTGGTCATCGCGACCCATGACCTGGCCCTGATGGACCAGATCGACGCGCGCCGCATGATCCTCACAGACGGGCGGCTCGACATCTATGAATGAGATCACCCGCCCCCGCCGCGAGGGTCCTGCCGTTCCAGAGAGCCCGTCAGCGCCCCCGCAGCAGCGGCGCGCGGAAATGCGCGTCCGCCCGACGGCCCCGATCCTGCCGCCCTCTAACATCCAGGGCAATGCGCTGCTGGTCGTCATTTCAATCATGGCGTTCCTCGCATGCCTGACGCTTGGCGCCGTCAGCATGGTGCGCGCCACGGCGTCCAGCTGGGAAAGCCAGATCTCCCGCGAGATCACCATCCAGATCAAGCCTGACGATGGCCTCGACATGGATGCGACACTCGTCAAGGCCCGCGATCTGGCGCTCACCTTCGTCGGCACGCGGCAGGGCACGATCATGGACGATGCAGCGACCGCCCGGCTGCTGGAACCATGGCTCGGTGCCGGCCTCGACCTGAAGGAGCTGCCCGTCCCGCGGCTGGTGATCATCACCATCGACGAGAACAATCCGCCGGATTTTGCCGCGATGCGCGACCTGTTGCGCACTGAAGTCCCCCAGGCGTTCCTCGACGATCACCGGACCTGGGTGGACCGGCTGGTATCGATGGCCCGCACCACCGTGCTGATCGGTACCGGCATCCTGATCCTGGTGTTCACGGCAATGATCCTGACGGTGATCTTCGCCACCCGCGGTGCCCTGTCAGGCAACCGTCACATCGTCGAGGTGCTGCACTTCGTCGGCGCCGAGAGCAGCTTCGTCGCCACCGAGTTCCAGAAGCACTTCCTGAAAATCAGCCTCAAGGGGTCTGCCGCGGGAGGCATTCTCGCCGCGCTGCTGTTTGCCACCGCCAGCCTCTGGCAGAGCAATTCGCTGGCCACCCCCGAAAGTGACCAGGCGACAGCGCTTTTCGGCACTTTCACCATCGGCTTCTCAGGCTACCTCGGCATTCTGGCGACGATGATCGTCATCGCTCTCCTGACGACGCTCACCGCCCGTTTCACCGTCATGCGGACCATCGACGAGATCGACCTCATTCGGTCCGACCCGGCCCGCTCCGACGGCCTCCCATCTTCCTGACCTTCGATGCTAGATCAACCCTCAACCCGCATTCGACGCAAGCCTTTCGGATGGAGCCAGAAGGCTCTAAGGAAATGGTCATGACCTCTGGCCCGACGACCCAGAACGAAGACGCATCGCGCACGCCCCGCCGGGACCGTCTGTTCCGTCGTCGCGGACCGTTGCGGCGCGCCCTGCGGTACGTCGGCATCCTCGTGTTCGTGTGCGTCGCCATTCTTTTCGGCGGTTTTCTCTGGTTTGCGGATACAGTCACCTCGCTTCGGGCGCCTGAAGGCGTCAAGGCCGATGCGATCGTCGTTCTGACAGGCGGCTATCAGCGAATCGACCAGGCGCTGGGCCTGCTGCGCGACGGCGCCGGCCGCCGGCTGCTGATCTCCGGCGCGCACCCTTCCGCATCGCCGGCGCAGATCCGTCGCACGACACAAGGATCTCCCGACCTTTTCCAGTGCTGCGTCGATATCGGCTACGCGGCGATCGATACCATCGGCAACGCCCACGAGATCACCCGCTGGATCGGCGATCACGGGTATCGCTCGGTCCTGGTCGTCACCAACAACTACCACATGCCGCGCAGTCTTCTGGAACTGCGCCGGGTCGATCGCCAGACCGACTTCATCCCCTATCCGGTTATCAATTCCGATCTGACCCGCAAGGCGTGGTTTGCGGAGCCCGACGTGCTGCGCACGATGCTGGCCGAATATGCCAAGATGGCGGCTGCGACAGGTCGCTGGATGGCCGGCATGCCGCAGGGGACGGGCCTCAGGAGCGATAACGAGATCCGGCGCGAAGGCGTAAAGCAGCAGCAACGCTGAGCCGGCGCTGCTTCCGTCTTGCGTCCGCATGGTGTAGGCACAGCCAGCCAGTCCACTCCGGAACCGCTTTCATGCTGATGTTGCGTTCGACCCTCTTCAATGTCGCCTTCTATGCCAATCTGATCCTGCGCATGATCGTGCTGACGCCGGTCTATTTTCTCCTGCCGCGCAAGAAGGCCTTCCGGATCCCCAAGGACTGGGCACGCGCCAACCACTGGCTGATGGAGAAGATCGTCGGCACCACCTTCGAGATCGAGGGACTGGAGAATATTCCGAAGACCGGCTGCATATTTGCGCCCAAGCACCAGTCTTTCTGGGATACCTACGCGCTGCTGCCGTGGATGGACGACCCGGTCTACATCCTGAAGCGAGAGCTGACCTGGATCCCGCTGTTCGGCTGGTACGTCATGAAACAGCGAATGATCCCGGTCGACCGCGGCGCGCGCGGCAAGGTGATGCTGGAGGTGATGCGGCGGACCAAGATCGAGATGGAGAATGGTCGGCAGTTGATCATCTATCCGGAGGGTACACGGCGCAATCCGGGTGATGATCCGCAGTACCGCTACGGCATCGCCCGCATCTACCGCGACATGGACGTTCCGGTGGTCCCGATCGCCATGCATCCTGGCCTCTTCTGGCCGCGCCGCAGCACGATGCGCTATCCGGGTCACTTCAAGGTTCGCATCCTGCCGGCGATCCAGCCGGGCATGGATCCCGACTCATTCTTCGCGCATCTGGTCGAGACGCTGGAAAAGGCGAGCGACGATCTGCTGCTCGAAGATGTCGCGGCCAACCCGGATCTGCCGTTGCCGCCAAGCGCCGCCAAGCGGGTTGCTGAACTGAAGGCTCGGGCCTCGGTCTGAGTGCCTAACCCGGAACTGACGCTGGACAGGGACCCCTGCCCAGCCTCCGAACGTCAGGCGACCGGTTCGTTCCTCAGGACGCGGAGATGTTCGGCAACGCTTTCCAGCCACGCATCGCGCAAGCCCATCTGATCAAGATGCTCCAGCGTGTTCAGCACGTAGGCGTCGTTGGGCCCGGATTTGCCGGCCGATGCATGCACGATGCGCGCCGCGTCCTCGGAATCCAGCGCACCGGCGTATTGCGCATGGGCCCGATCGACTACATAGCCAAGCGCGCTGACCTGCCGCCCGTCCGAAAGCGCGACCGGCAGATGCCGCTCGCGGTAGACATGGGTCACCAGTTCGCGCTCGCGCAGGTATCCGAGTACATCGTCGCGATCCTCCGGCCGGACCCGGAAAGCAACACCCCGGCAGGAGCCGCCGCGGTCGAGACCAAGGACCAGCCCGGGTCGTTCCGGCGTGCCGCGATGGACGAAGGAGCGGACACACAGCGAGCGCCGGTAACCGAAAGCCCGCGCCTGCATTCGCTGATCGAAGGCAAAGCCCGGATTCCACATCAGCGAGCCGTAGCCAAACACCCAAAATTCGTCCATATCCCACGCCACACCGCATGCACTCGAACGAGCACCATTGGAGATGATCATGGCAGCGTCAAGCCGAAGCGGCGTCAGCAGAAAAATTTGGGCGCTCGCTGCAGCGATCATCCTGGCCATCGCCGTCTATACGGCCGGCTGGTTCTATGCGGCGTCCATGCTGAAGGAAAAGACACTGGCGCTGCTTGGCCAGCAGCAACGTAGCGGCGTGACCGCCGAATGCAGCGATGCCGACTACCGCGGCTACCCCTTCCGCATCGGTCTCTTCTGCTCAAGGGTGGCCATCGACGATCGTGACAACGGTCTCGCCGTCACACTCGGCGCATTGCGGTCGGCAGCCCAGGTCTACGATCCCAACCACATCGTCTGGGAACTGGATGGGCCTGCAGAAGTACGCACCGGTCAAGGCCTTGCGACGTCGTCGCAGTGGCAGGCGCTCCAGTCGAGCCTGCAGACCACCGGTCGTGGAGTCGAACGCAGCTCCACCACGATCGACGGGTTGAAGACGACCATCGTCTCCACGCAGACCCAGCAGAACTTCGACGTCTCCGTCGGGCGCACTGAAGCCCATATGCGCCAGAACGGTGCCGATCTCGATGCTGCGGTGACGCTGGAGAACATGGATATCCTCACCCACGGGATGCCGCAGGTACTGCCGCGCTTCACCGCGACGGCCGATGTCACGCTGGCCGGCAAGGCAGCCATGCTCGAAGGCCGGGATATCGGCACGGGTCTTCGCAACGCCCAGGGTGAGATGCGACGGCTGGCGGTCGACCTTGGCAACGGCCAGGTGCTGAGCCTAGCGGGTCCCTTCTCGGTAGACGATCAGGGCCGCATCTCGGGAAAACTGAAACTGCAGGTCGAGAAGATCGGCGCCTGGCGGGAGCAGTTGAAGGCGGCCATGCCGCAGGCTGCATCCACCATCGACACCGCATCGAAGATGCTGTCGGCGCTGACGGGCGGCGGAGATAGCGCAAGCCTCGATCTGACGCTGAACCGCGGCCGGGTTCTGGTCGGCGGCTTCATCGCCATCGGCGAGATCCCGCCGCTGTGACGAGAACTTCCCGCCGGAGAGCTTGAGGACTCAGCGGCCTCAGCTCTTCGGATCGAGCGCGTGGCGACCGAAATCCGGCGCATCGACATCCTGACCGGCTTCGATGATCGAACGGCGGACGTTTCTCGTGCGGGAAAACAGTTCGAACAGCTTGTCGCCTTCGCCCCAGCGGATTGCCCGCTGCAGGTAGGCAAGATCCTCGGAGAAGCGGGCCAGCATTTCGAGGATCGCATCCTTGTTGTGCAGGCAAACGTCCCGCCACATGGTCGGGTCAGACGCGGCCAGGCGGGTAAAATCGCGGAAGCCGGACGCCGAGTACTTGATAACTTCCGATTCCGTCACCGCCTCAAGGTCGTCGGCCGTGCCAACGATGTTGTAGGCGATGATGTGCGGCAGGTGCGACACGATGGCCAGAACCTTGTCGTGGTGCTCCGGATCCATCTCGTCGATCTTCGACCCGAGCGCAATCCAGAACTCACGCAGCCGCTCAAGGGCGGCAACATCGGTATCAGGCAACGGCGTGAAGATGCACCAGCGGCCGCGGAACAGACCGGCAAAGCCGGCATCCGGTCCGGATTTTTCCGTGCCTGCCAGGGGATGGCCGGGAATGAAGTGAACGCCAGCCGGAACATGCGGCGCCATCTGCGCGATGACCGAAGCCTTGGTCGACCCGACATCGGTCAGGATGGCGCCAGGCTTCAGGTTGGCGGCGATCTGCTCCGCCACCATGCCGGACGAACCGACCGGCACAGAAACGATCACCAGGTCGGCGTCCTTCACGGCATCGGCCGCTGAGGAAACATAGAGGTCGCCAAGTCCGAGTTCCTCTGCCCGCTTCAACGTCGCCTCGCTGCGGGTTGAGATCACCAGCGTTCCGGCAAGCCCGCTCTCCTTGATGTCGCGTGCGATGGACGAGCCGATGAGGCCGATGCCGATCAGCGCGATGCGATCGAAGAGGACACTGCTCATGCGGTGCGGCTCATGAATTCGCCGAGCGCTTCGATGACCCCGCGATTGGCTTCCTCTGACCCGACGGTCATCCGCAGCGCGTTCGGGAACCCGTAGCCCTTCACGGCGCGCAGGATGAAGCCACGGCTGGTGAGGAAGGCATCGGCGTCCGGCGCACGCTTGCCGTCGGTGTCCGGGAAGTGAATGAGGATGAAGTTGGTGACCGACGGCGTCACCTTCAGGCCGAGGCTTTCGAAGGCATGCGTCAGCTTGTCGAGCCACAGCGTGTTGTGGGCAACCGCCTCGCCGATGAAAGCCTGGTCACGCATGGCCGTCGCGCCGGCGGCGATCGCCGGAGCATTGAGGTTGAACGGGCCGCGCACGCGGTTCAGCGCATCGAGGATTTCAACTGGGCCATACATCCAGCCGATGCGCAGCGCCGCCAGTCCATAGGCCTTGGAAAACGTCCGGCACATGACGACGTTCGGGCTCGACGACACCAGCTCGATGCCGGCTTCGTAGTCGTTACGGCGCACATATTCGGCATAGGCCGCATCAAGAACCAGGATGACGTTCTTCGGCAGGCCGGCATGCAGGCGACGAATTTCGGCTGCCGGCACATAGGTGCCCGTTGGATTGCCGGGATTGGCGATGAAGACCAGCTTTGTCTTCGGGGTCACGGCAGCAAGGATCGCGTCGACATCGACGCGGCATTCGGTTTCCTTCACGGTCACGGGCTTTGCCCCGGCGCCCATGATCTGGATCCTGTAGACGAGGAAGCCGTGCTCGGTGATGATCGCTTCGTCGCCATCGCCGAGATAGACGTGGCAGATGAGGCCGAGCAATTCGTCCGAGCCATTGCCGCAGAGGATGTTGGCCGGGTTCAGGCCGTGCGTCGAAGCAATCGCGGCGCGCAATTCGGTGGCCTGGCCATCGGGATAAAGCTCCAGATGACCGGCCGCCTGCCGGAACGCGTCGATGGCCTTCGGGCTTGCACCCAAGGGCGTCTCGTTGGAGGAAAGCTTGAAGACGCGATCGACGCCCGGGGCATGTTCCTTGCCCGGAACGTAGGCGGCGATATCCAGGATTCCGGACCGGGGAACGGGCTTCAGCTCTGCAACATCCATGGAACAAGACCTTCGAAAAAACGATCCTGAGGCCTTAATCCTGCGAGCCTCTTTTGTCGAGAGCGAAGGCGGTTGCGCTGGTACGGCGGTGCGGTGGGCCGCCGGCGGACATGCGTCCGGCCGGGATACCCTGTGCGCCGAGCACCGGCACGAAGACGCGGCGTGAGGCACGGGATGCGACCGGCAGCCCCTGATACAGCCGCTTCTGCGCCTCAAGGATCAGGACGCCCGAAAATGCAGGCCACAGGCGCCGTCCGACCCGCTCGAAGGCATGCCGCAGCTTCAGCACGGCGCGCAGCTTCGATGGCGGGAAGAACAGCGCTTCGGCGCTGGCGCCGGGGGTAAAGTTCGTCTCGCGAAGCAGCGCCGTCAACTGCCGGCGCGAATACGGCCGCCCCGAACCGAACGGCGTATGCTCCATGCGGGCCCAGACCCCGCGTCGATTGGGAACGACGATGACCAGGCGTCCGCCCGGTGCCAGCACGCGCCAGAGCTCCTTCAGGGTTTCGCGAGGATTTTCGGCAAACTCCAGCGAATGCACCATCAGCACCCGATCGATCGAACTGTCCGGCAGCGGCAATTCCTCTTCGAAGACCAGTGCCGTCGACGACAGTTCGCGCACCGGCCAGTTCACCGCGCCCTGCCCTGCCGGCATGAAGGCGAAGGTTCGCTCGGTGTTGGTACGAAAGCGGTCGAGATACGGAACGGCATAGCCGAGTCCAACCAGACGCTCCTCAGGAAGCCGCGCCCACAACGAGCTCAAGGCCGCCGCGATCGAGTGCTCTGCCAAGCGGCCGAGTTGGGAATGGTAGAATTCGCGGAGGTCGACGATATCGGCGTGCATGAAACGAAAGCTATCAGAGGGAGGTTGGACTTCAAGGCGCCAGCCCCTACATTCTGCGCTGACCATAGACATAGAACGGGTTCAGGCGAATGAAAACTCTGGCAATCGAAGTCTTTACCTGTCGCAGCGACAATTACGGCGTCCTGGTGCACGATCCGGAAAGCGGCCTGACGGCCTCGATCGATGCGCCGGAAGAAGGCCCGATCGTTGCAGCCGCCGACCGTCTTGGCTGGCGCATTACCCACATCTTCACCACCCATCATCACATCGACCATGTCGAGGCAAACCTGGCGCTGAAGGACCGTTACGGCTGCGAGATCATCGGGCCGGTGAACGAGGCGGTCGCCATTCCCGGCATCGACCGGACCGTCGCGGACGGTGACGAGTTCCTGTTCGGCGAACACCCGGTGAGGGTGTTCGAGACGCCCGGCCACACCGCCGGACACATCTGCTACCATTTTCCGGAGGACAAGATCCTGTTCGCCGCCGATACGCTGTTTGCACTCGGCTGCGGCCGGCTGTTTGAACGCACGGCCGCAGACATGTGGCATTCTCTGCAGAAACTGGCGGTTCTGCCGGACGAGACAGCCGTTTATTTCGGCCATGAATATACCCAGTCGAACGCCCGCTTCGCGCTCAGCATCGACGCCGGCAACGAGGCGCTGCAGCGCCGGGCGCGGCAGATCGACGAACTGCTGGCGGAAGGCCGCTTCACCATTCCGACGATGATCGGCCTGGAGAAGGAGACCAATCCCTTCATGCGCCCGGCCGACCCGGCCATCCGCCGGCATCTGGTCATGGAGGGGGCGACGAACGAGGAGGTCTTTGCCGAGATCCGCAAGCGAAAAGACAACTTCAAATGACGGCAGACGAGATCATCCGGCACCTCGGCATGCAGCGCCATCCGGAAGGCGGCTGGTATGTGGAGACGTTTCGCGATGCGGACGGCGGCGAGCGCGGCCATTCGACATCCATCTACTACCTGCTCGGCCGCGGCGAGCGATCGCACTGGCACCGGGTCAAGGATGCAGTCGAGGTCTGGCACTTCTATGCCGGCAGTCCGCTGAAGCTGCGTCTGGCAAAGGATGGCGAGACGGCTCGCGAGGTCATTCTGGGAACCGATCTGGCCCGTGGTGAACGCCCGCAGGCGGTGGTCGAGGCGAATGAATGGCAGGCGGCGGAATCGACCGGCGAGTTCACGCTGGTCGGCTGCACCGTCGCGCCGGGTTTCGCCTTCTCATCCTTCGAAATGGCACCGCCCGAATGGCAACCTAAGGCTTGAGATCTATTCCGCCGCGGCGGATGTGCGGGTGCGACTGCGAAAGATCATGTCCCTGGCGGCCAGCACGGCACCGCCGGTAATCAGCAGGCAGGCAAGTCCGATGCGCAGGCTGGGCTCTGCGAAGCCGAACAGCGTAAGGATGAGGGTGGACAGCAGCGGCGCTGCGTAACTTGCGGCGCCGAGTATCTGGATGTCGCCGTTCTTCACCCCGTGATCCCAGGCATAGAATGCAGCTCCCACCGGCAGCAGGCCAAGCCCCACCACCGCCAGCCATTCGGTGCCGTTGGCCGGCCAGACGGTCGCCTCGAGGCCGAGATGGCAGATGAGCGACAACACCGAGGTCGCAAGACAGAAGCCGGTGACGACATCGGTCGAGACGGCCTCGAACCGCCGCGTCAGCAGCGAGTAGCCCGACCATGTGAAAGCGCACAGGAAAGCCGCGCCATAACCGAGGAGGGAGCCGCTGTCGAATGAGATTCCGCTGCGCGACACGATCGCCGCCGTGCCCGCCAGTCCGGCCAGCGCGCCAGCCAGGTGGTACCAGCGCAACCGTTCGCCCGGCAGCAGCGCCGAGCCGACGACGATGAACAGCGGCCACAGATAGGCGATGAGGCCGGCCTCGACGGCCGGCGCGTTGCGAAGCGCCGTGAAGTAGAGGAAGTGGTAGCCGAACAGGCCGCCGATGCCGATCAGCCAGACCTTGGCCGGCTGCTTCAGGAGCGCCAGCCGCTGCGGACGAGCCGCCAGCAGCAAGAGACCGGGCAGGCTTCCGATCGCGAAAGTGATGGCGGAAAGCTGGAACGGCGGCATCAGCCCCGATGCCGTCGTCATCAACGCCAGCAGCGACCACATGAGGATGGCGGTAAAGCCGATCAGCGTGCCCTTGACCTTCAACACCAGCCCCCTGTCGCGAGCGGCATCGACCTCTGCCGCCTCAACCGCCGTATTTCACGGCCGTCACGTAGACGTCGCCGACACGTGTCGGAATACGTGCATAGACCGGAGCATATACATTGACGCCGGCCGCCTTGGCAAACCACACTTCCATCTTCGCCTTCTTGAGGAACTCGATGTCGGTGCGCCCCTGCTTGTAGCCGGACTTAGGCTCGTAGCGAACCTCGCAGACGATGGCGTCGCCCTTGTAGCCGTTTGTGGAGAAGGCCTTGCTGCCCTTCGACGACAGGACGAGATCAAGCCGCGATTCGCCATCGTAGATCGGCAACCGGCTCGGGCAGATCTTGACTCCATCCGGAAAGATAAGCCCGGACAGCGGATCGAGTACCGCTTGCAGATCGCCGTCGCCAATCGGGATCCAGCTGGAGGGACGGCTTGTCGGTTCAGGCTTGATCGTCGAGGAGACGACGTTGCCGTTCTTGTAGGCGACGTCATAGGTGCGCGTCTTCTTGCCCTGCGTGTAGACCAGCGAATAGGCATTGGCCTGCAGCTTCTGGCCCTGCACCGACCCGCTGACATTCGTGGCCGCGGAAATCTTGCTGAACAGGCTGACGAGGCCGTAGGATCTGAACGAGCCAGCGATCTTGTAGTCGCTACTATCGAATTCGCTGGCAAAGGAGGCCTTGGCGATCGGCAGAAGGCCGAGCGAAATGTCGTACTCGCTGACATGCCGTATACCCGCCGTGCCGGCCGGCAGCGCCGACAGGCCGAGCGCTGCGGCGGCGATGAGAACCAGCGGACGGCTCCTGCGGCGCATGGGCATTCCTTGAAACCTGGATGATGACAGCGGCGATATAGGCAAACCACTGTGGCAACAAAATAGCAAGACGCCGGGTTTCACCGGCGCAAAACCGGCATTGCGGACGATGTTTGACTTGACGCGCGCGGGCTCACTGACTATAGAACCGCAACTTTCCAATCAGGACAATTGGATCGGCAGGCCGGGCTTTGCCCGAATACCCGTTCAATTGCAAAGAAGAATAAAGGTGTACCATGTCCCGTATGTGCGAATTGAGCGGCAAAGGCGTCCAGTCGGGCAACAATGTCAGCCACGCCAACAACAAGACGCGTCGCCGGTTCCTGCCGAACCTGTGCCACGTCACGCTGATCTCCGACTCGCTCGGCCAGCGTTTCCGTCTGCGCGTCTCCGCGCACGCCCTGCGCTCGGTTGAGCATCGCGGCGGTCTTGACGCGTTCCTGCTGAAGGCCGACGAAGCCGAACTGTCGATGCGCGCCCGCCTGCTGCGTCGCCAGATCGTCAAGAAGACTGCCGAAGTGGCTCAGGCAGCCGCCTAAGCTTTCTGCCTCTATCATCGCTTGGAAAGGGCTTGACGGTTTCCGTCCAAGCCCTTTCTCTTGCCGTTCATCCAATCGTGCTGGTGGCATCACCCAGGGTAAAAAAATGCGGTATTTTCGCGCGACCATTGTTTACGTAGTGCTGATGACGATCGTCGTCGTCGCCTCCAACTTCCTCGTCCAGTTCCCGGTTGCCGGGCATGTCTTCGGCATCGAGCTCAGCGATCTGCTGACCTGGGGCGCCTTCACCTATCCCGCAGCCTTCCTGGTTACCGACCTGACGAACCGTCAGTTCGGCCCACGCATCGCCCGCCGCGTCGTTCTTGCCGGCTTTGTCGTCGGTGTCACGCTGTCCTTCTACACCTCCATTCCGCGCATCGCGATCGGTTCCGGCGCCGCGTATCTCGTCGGCCAATTGCTGGACATTTCGGTGTTCAATACGCTCCGCCGCCAGAGCTGGTGGCAGGCGCCTCTGGCAGGTTCCATGCTGGGCTCGGCGCTGGACACAGTCCTGTTCTTCTCGATCTCGTTTGCACCTCTTTTCGGCTTCCTCGGCGCCAATGACGAGTTTGCCATCAGCCAGGCACCCATCCTCGGCATCTTCGCCACGGAAGCGCCGCGGTGGATTTCCTGGGCACTCGGCGACTTCGTCGTCAAGCTGCTGGTCGGTCTCGTGATGCTGCTGCCCTACGGCGCGTTGATGAGCGTCGTAAAGCCGATGCCGCCCGCACAGGCTGCCTGAGCAGTCCTCAACGGAGCGCGGCAATGCCCTCCGCCGCCAGCGGATGCAGGAGGATCTCGTCCACGAGATCCTCGACAGGCCGGGACGTATCGAGCCGCAGTACCGGCGCCGTCAGCGTCGCAAGCCACGCCTCGTGTGCGGCAAGGCTTCGCTGCTCGGGGCCTGACGTGTCATACGCCGCGGCCCACTCCAGAAACCTGGCGCTTGTTTCCGCCATATCGCCGCCGGGCAGGATGCGTTCACCGTAACGCTCCGCCTCGCGCCGGCGGATGCGCTCCATTCTTAGCCCGGGGTCGAGCGTCAGGAACACGATCAGGTGGTATAGCGGCTCCAGCGACTGTCCCCATTTGAGCGCCGAGCCGGACAGCACCCATCCGGATGCGCCGGCCATCCGCTCACCGAGCACAGCCAGTCTGTCCGGCACCGGGCGTGGCGTCGTGTAGGGCGGATCCGTCGGTAGCCAGTAGGCATCGTCGGTATCGAGATGCAGAAGCCCCAGCCGCTCACCGAGGGCTCTTCCCAGTGTCGTGGTCCCGGAACCGGACGCACCCATGACATGGATACGGATCATCTAAGACCCCTCCTCTCCCGGTCAGTCGGTGAGCCGGAACTCCAGCATCAGGTTTCGCTGCAGGATCGAATGATTGTCGTCGGAGACCAGGATCACATGCGGGTAGCCGTCACCGCCGTCGATGACGTCCATGCCTTCCATGTTGTCGATCTGGAAACCCATATCGGCCTCGATCAGCACCCGCCCGTCCACCAGCGCGCCGGGCTTCAGGTCTTCGCCGGCAATCCGCCGGATACGCATCCCCACGCCGCCGAGGAAGCTGAACCGACGCTCCAGCAGCAACAGGTCGCCGCCGGGGAGGAACGCGCCGTCGGTGACGTCCCAGGGCGCCTTGCGCACCACCTTGAACTGGCCTTTTCGGGGGCCCTCCAAAATGGCAGCATAGAGATTGCCGTCCGCATCGACGCTACGCTCGGCGATCGTCACGACGGCACCCTTCAGAGAGCCTGCTGGAGGCGCGACGACGACAGTTTCCAATCCGCCATTGCCGCGCAATTCACGCCTGGGAATGAGAATGTCGAGGCTGCGGCGCGGCGGTGATGTCTCGAAACCGGGATCCGGATAGACATCCACGCGATGGCGCCGCTCGAAGCTGACGATCGCCTCGCCGGGACGCAGCGCGACGCCCTCGGCGTCGATGTCTCCCTTGTAGCCCGGCTCCTCGCCGCGAGCATCACGCATCGCCAAGATTGCGACGTCTTCAAGCGCTGCGAGGCGTCCATCACTGCCCCGGGAGATGCGCCCGGTCAGCCAGTGCCCGGTATCGAGAACCGAGACGAACTGCAGGCCGTCGGGGCGGAACCTGATGCTGGAGAGCGAGCCGAGCAGCTCTTCCCGCGAGGTGAATTCCAGCCCTCCAACGAACTCAAGTTCGCCAAAGCGGGTCTCCTGTGATCCCGGCTTGAAGAAGACGAAGGGCCTTGCCTGCACCGGCACATCGATCGTTTGCGCCTGGATGGCTGGCGCCACAAGCGCGGCGCCGAGCAGAAGTGCGGATACGAGATGCCGGATCCGGACCAAGCGAGATCAGCCCGCCCGTCGTGCGCGGCCGCGCTGGCCGCCATTCTCGTCGAACAGATCCGCCAGCTGCTCCGTCATCGCCCCCGCCAACTCGTCGGCATCGACGATCGTCACCGCGCGACGGTAGTAGCGGGTCACGTCGTGGCCGATGCCGATGGCCAGCAGTTCGACGGGCGAGCGTGTCTCGATCTGCTCGATGACGGCCCGCAGGTGACGCTCGAGATAGTTGCCGGGGTTGACCGACAGCGTTGAATCGTCGACCGGCGCGCCGTCCGAGATCATCATCATGATCTTGCGTTGTTCCGGTCGGTTGATCAGACGGTTGTGCGCCCACATCAGCGCCTCGCCGTCGATGTTTTCCTTGAGCAGGCCCTCGCGCATCATCAGGCCGAGGTTGCGGCGCGAACGGCGCCACGGCGCGTCTGCCGACTTGTAGACGATATGGCGCAGATCGTTGAGGCGACCCGGCGTCGGCTGCTTGCCGCCCGCCAGCCACTGCTCGCGGCTCTGCCCGCCCTTCCACGCCTTGGTCGTGAAGCCGAGGATCTCGACCTTCACGCCGCTGCGCTCCAGGGTCCGGGCAAGAATGTCGGCGCAGGTCGCGGCAACCGTGATCGGCCGACCGCGCATCGACCCGGAATTGTCGATGACCAGCGACACGACCGTATCGCGAAACTGCGTGTCACGCTCCCGCTTGAACGACAGCGGCTGCATCGGATCGATCACCAGGCGCACCAGGCGCGCGGGATCCAGATAGCCCTCTTCCAGATCGAAATCCCAGGAACGGTTCTGCTGCGCCATCAGCCGGCGCTGCAGGCGGTTCGCTAGGCGTCCGACGGCGCCCTGGAGATGCGCGAGCTGCTTGTCGAGAAACGCCCGCAAGCGGTCGAGTTCGGCTTCGTCGCACAGTTCCTCGGCAAGGATCTCCTCGTCGAACTCCTGCGTGAAGATATGGTAGTCGACCTTCTCGTTGAAATCGTCGAAGGGCAGGTTCGGGCGCCGCGTTTCGCCGGGCGTCTCGGACTGGTCGTCCTCGTCGTCGGACATGTCGTCGTCGGAGATCTCGGCGCCGTCCATCTCGCCGTCATCGAGCTGCTCTTCCGCAGCACTGCTCTCTTCGGCCGGTGCGGCGTCGGAGCCGGCATCTTCCTCGACCTCGTCATTCTCGGTCTCGTTGCTGCGCGGCTGATCCTCGTCGTCAGGGTTCTCCATCTCGTCCGACTGGTCTTCGTCGTCGCCGAAATCCTCAGCCATCTGCATCGAGGACAGCATGTGGCGGACCAGCTTGCCGAACGCCTGCTGGTCTTCCATCACCGTGCGCAGGCTGGTGAGATCCGGCCCTGCCTTCTCCTCGAAGAACGGACGCCAGAGATCGAGCACCTTGCCGGCGCTGGCAGGCGGTTGGATGCCCGTCAACTTCTCGCGCACCAGCATCGCCATGGCCTCGCCGATCGGCGCGTCTTCCTGCCGCTCGACGCCACCGAAATTGGCCTTGCTGTACTTCTCGGCGTTCATGGTGGCGATGTTGGAGGCCATGCCGGCCATCCTGAGCGAGCCGATGGACTCCACCCGCGCCTGCTCGACCGCGTCGAACACGGCACGGGCGTCGCTCCCCTGCGGCGACATCGTCGCATGCAGGCTGGTATCGTGACAGGCGAGCCGAAGGGCCATGGAATCGCCGAGACCACGCGTCACGGCGAGCTCCTGAGCCGTCGGGCGCTTGGAAATCTCCGGCAGGCGAATGCGGTCGCCGGCCATACCCGGACGCTCGTTGGCGAAAGAGACTTCCACCTCCGCGTTTCCGGCGATGGAACGCACGCAGCCGGTGATCGCCCGGCGTAGCGGCTCGGTATCAACCGGCCCGCTCGTCTTCGCCTTCGTATTGTCGCCGCGGCCTGCCATATCGCTCACCTTGTCAGTCTGCCTTCGCCCTTCAAGCTCCGAGAGCGATGTTCGCGGCGCTCTCCTTCAGCTCCACGCCGAAAGCGCGCTGATACTGCTCGGCGACCAGCGTCCGCTCCAGTTCGTCGCACTTGTTGAGGAAGGTGATGCGGAACGCAAAGGCGACGTCGCCGAAGATCTCGGCGTTTTCCGCCCAGGTGATCACGGTACGCGGGCTCATGACCGTCGACAGGTCGCCGTTGATGAAGGCCGAGCGGGTCATGTCCGCGACGCGGACCATCTTCGAAACCGTTTCGCGTCCTTCGGCCGTCGCGCCGAAGCTCTTCACCTTGGCGGACACGATATCCACTTCTTGCTGGTGCGGCAGATAGTTCAGCGTCGTGACGATCGACCAGCGGTCCATCTGCGCCTGGTTGATCTGCTGCGTGCCGTGATAAAGACCCGTCGTATCGCCGAGACCGACCGTGTTGGCGGTTGCGAAGATGCGGAAAGCAGGGTGCGGGCGGATGACGCGGCTCTGGTCGAGAAGCGTCAGACGGCCGGAGGATTCCAGCACGCGCTGGATGACGAACATGACGTCCGGACGGCCGGCATCGTACTCGTCGAAGACCAGCGCGACATTGTGCTGGTAGGCCCAGGGCAGGATGCCGTCCTTGAATTCGGTGATCTGCTTGCCGTCCTTCAGGACGATGGCGTCCTTGCCGACGAGATCGATACGGCTGACGTGGCTGTCGAGGTTGATGCGCACGCAAGGCCAGTTCAGCCGCGCCGCAACCTGCTCGATATGGGTGGACTTGCCCGTGCCGTGGAAGCCAGAGACCATGACGCGACGATTGTGGGCAAAGCCCGCCAGGATCGCCAGCGTCGTATCGCGGTCGAACAGGTAGTCGGGGTCCAGGTCGGGAACATAAGGGTCGCCGTTGCTGTAGGCGGGAACCCTGAGGTCGGTGTCAATGCCGAAGACGTCCCGAACCGAAACCGTGGTGTCCGGGAGGTTTGAAATATCAAGATCGATTTTGCTCATCACCACTCCACGTCGAACCGGATACCGGTCCGGCCGCAATCCTTCGCTGCCATGTTGCCTTGCACCAGAACGGCTTAGCAGAAACCGGACTGCTTTAACAATTGATACGCCTGTATGACGGCCCGAAAACGTTCTTCCGAGCCACGGTCGCCGCCATTCGCGTCAGGATGGTGCTTCTTGACCAGTTCCTTGTAGCGGCTCTTGATTTCGGCTTTGGTTGCGCCTGCCGTCAAGCCCATTGTGTCGAAGGCCTTCGCCTCGAGTGTCTTCAACTTCCGCACCGCCGGTTCGTTCCGGGCGCCGCCCGGTCCACCTTCGCGCACGAAGCCGAACGGATCCTTGACGCGATTGAAGCTGGCGGCAGAACCGGATCGAGTGGTCGCATGCAGCGGCGCGTCTTTCGCCGCCTTGTTGACGCCGACCGTCCAGGTCGGACGGTGACCGGTGATCGCTTCCTTCTGGTAACGGGCGATCTCGGTATCCGACAGGCCGGAGAAGTAGTTGTAGCCCTTGTTGTATTCCTTGACGTGCTCGAAGCAGAACAAGAAAAATTGGCCTTCGGCGTTACGCCCCACCGGCGCACGATGCACGCCCGGCTTGTCGCAACCGTCCCACTGACAGGTCGGCGCCGAGGGCGCCGGATCCTGCTCCCGTTTCCGGCGCGTCCGGATGCGGTCGAAATATTTGGAATCTAGTTTCATTTAAGCACATTATGGGGTGCAGGACGGGGCAGAACAAGAATTGACAAAGGCCTTTGTTGCTGTTCTGTGGGACGCCATTTTCGACACACCGGGAGGCCCGAATGTCGGTCCGCACGCGCATTCAATCGACGTTGGAAGAGGAACTGAAGCCTGAACGGCTGGAGGTTATCGATGAGAGCCATCAGCATGCGGGGCATCAGCCGAGCATGACTGGCGACGGCGAAACCCATATGCGGGTGCGGGTTGTCTCCGACCGATTCCTGGGGCTGACGCGCCTCCAGCGGCATCGGCTGGTGAACGATCTCCTGAAACCAGAACTGGACGCGGGACTGCACGCGCTGGCGGTCGAGCCTTCGGCGCCCGGAGAGCCGACCCGCTGGTAACCGGTCAGACGGGAACCGCTGCGTCTTCTGCCGGACGAATGCGCAGTCTGGTGATGCGGTTCTTCTCGCGCTTCATGACCGTGAAGCGCTTGCCGTGGAAGGTGAAGGTCTGCCGCTCCTGCGGGATCAACTTCGACTCGTGAATGACCAGGCCGGCGATCGTCGTGGCCTCCTCGTCCGGCAGGTGCCAGTCGAGTGCCCGGTTCAGGTCGCGGATCGGCACGTTTCCATCCACCACGATTGATCCGTCCGCCTCCTGGCGCACGCCCTGGATCTCGAGGTCGTGCTCATCGGCAATGTCGCCGACGATCTCTTCCAGAATGTCTTCGAGCGTGACGATGCCCTGCACCTCGCCATACTCGTCGACAACGACGGCGAAATGCACCTTGCGGCGCAGGAAGGCGTTCAACTGATCCTTGAGGCTCGTCGTATCCGGCACGAACCACGGCTTCTGGGCGATCCTGGCAATATCGAGGTTTTCGGGCTCCATGTCCGGCTCCGCCAGCACCCGCAACAGGTCCTTGGCATGGACCACGCCGATGATGTTGTCAGTCGTCGTCCGCCACAGCGGCATGCGCGTGAACGGGCTCTCGAGCACGGCCCGCACGACGGCCTCCGGTGGATCGTCGGCATTGATTGCCCGCATCGCGGTCCGGTGTTTCATCACGTCCGAGACCTCGAGCTCCTCCAGATCGAGCAGGCCACCGAGGCGGTCACGGTCGGCCTTGATGAACGAGCCCTCGCGATGCAGCAGGTCCAGCGCGCCGCGCAGCTCTTCGTGCGCGGTCAGCATCGAGACTTCCCGCGACAGTGTGATGCCGAAGAGCCTCAGGATGAAGCGGACGATGGCATTGACGCCGCTCGACAGCGGCCCGGCAACGCCGACGAACACCTTGACGGCCGGTCCGACCCAGAGGGCGAAACGGTCGGGAGCCGAGATCGCCCAGCTCTTCGGCAGAACCTCCGAGAAGATGACCAGCAGGATCGTCATGACGATGGTCGCCACCGCCACGCCATTGTTGCCGAACAGGCCGAGGAACAGGCTCGTCGTCAGCGACGAGGCAAGGATGTTGACGAGATTGTTGCCGATCAGCAGCGCGCCGATCAGCCTGTCGCGGCGCTCGATCAGTCGCGCCACGAGACCGGCTCTCTGGTCGCCGTTGGTCTCCAGGGTGTGCATTCGCGCCCGGGACGCAGCTGTCAGCGCGGTTTCCGAGCCCGAGAAGAAGCCGGATGCGGCGATCAGCAGGACGATGATGCCGAGCGTGATCCAATGATCGGTGAAGAACGTCAGGAACCCCAGCAGCATTTAACCTCGTCGTGCCTCTTCAAGAAACGCGCGCACTTCGGAGACCGGCACGTCGTCAGCGACGAAAGCCTCTCCGATCCCGCGCGTCAGGATGAATGTCAGCTTGCCGCTCTTGACCTTCTTGTCCTGGGCGATGGCATCCATCAGCACCTCCTCCGAGGGAAGCTCGCCCGGGATCTCGCTGATCCGGGTCGGCAGGCCGACGGACCGCAGATGTGCTTCGACGCGTGCCGTATCGTCGGGGCTGGCAAGGTTCAGGCGCGCCGAAAAGCGATGCGCCAGCACCATGCCGATCGCCACGCCCTCGCCATGCACGAGGCGACTGCTGTCGTAGCGAGTGGCCGCCTCCAGCGCATGGCCGAAGGTATGGCCGAGGTTGAGAAGCGCGCGGCGCCCGGTCTCCCGTTCGTCCTCCACCACCACGTCCGCCTTCGCCTGGCAGCTGATCGCGATCGCCTCTGCGCGTGCGCCGCCGCCGGCAAAGACGTCGCGCCAGTTGGCTTCGAGCCAGGCGAAGAAGTCGGGCTTGTCGATCAATCCGTATTTCGCGACTTC
The DNA here is from genome assembly GCF_059415005.1 of Rhizobium sp. SAFR-030. Classification (NCBI taxonomy): domain Bacteria; kingdom Pseudomonadati; phylum Pseudomonadota; class Alphaproteobacteria; order Hyphomicrobiales; family Rhizobiaceae; genus Rhizobium; species Rhizobium sp. SAFR-030. Next base: position 74,053 of record NZ_JBPFDO010000006.1, read on the forward strand.
CGCGTATCCGGCCCGGAACTCGCGCTCGCTGAGGCTGCCGAGTGCCGCAGTATCGGACAGCACCAGATCCGGCTGGTGGAAGACGCCGAGCAGGTTCTTGCCGTGACGGGTATTGATGCCGGTCTTGCCGCCGACGGATGAATCCACCTGCGACAGAAGCGTCGTCGGGATCTGCACGAAGCGAACGCCGCGACGGACGATACCCGCGGCAAAGCCTGCAAGATCGCCGATCACTCCGCCGCCGAGCGCGATGATGCAGTCGTTGCGCTCGATGCGGGCCGACAGCGCCATCTCGCAGACGGTCGCGAGGTGCTCGAGGCTCTTGGTCTTCTCGCCGGCCGGAAGCGTCAGCGATACGGCCTCGATACCGTCCGTCTGCAGGCTGTCCATCAGGCTTTCCAGATACAGTGGCGCCACGTGCTCGTCGGTGACGATGGCGGCGCGCCGGCCCTTCAGGCGTGCCGAAATCTCGCCACCGGCCCTGCCGATCAGGTCCGCACCGATCAGGATGTCGTAGGCCCGCTCGCCGAGCGGCACATGTACGAGGCGTTCAGGCACAGGATTTTCAGGATTGCTGGCTGCGGTATTCATCGGCCTCGACTTCCTTGGTCATTGCGACGAGAGCTGTCAGCACGTCGCTGGCCATCGTCTCCTTCCGCACGTCGCGCGACGGCACCGTCAGGTCGGCTTCTGCATAGATGGGGTAGCGCTGGTTCATCAGGGTCTCCAACGTCTGCTTCGGGTTTTCGGTCTTGAGGAGCGGCCGGTTGTCTCGCTTCGACACCCGCTCCCAGAGGAGATCGAGATCCGCCTTCAGCCACAGCGACAGCCCGCGCTGCTTGATGCACGCCCGCGTTCGATCGTTGATGAAGGCGCCGCCGCCTGTGGACACGACGCGGGGACCGCCCTTCATCAATCGCTGGATAACCCGCGTCTCCAGCGCGCGGAATTCCCCTTCACCGTAAGCTGTGAAGAGTTCCGGAATGGTCATCCGGGAAACACGCTCGATCTCGTTGTCCGTGTCGATGAAAGGTAGCCGCAGTTGCTGCGCGACGATCCGGCCGATCGCAGATTTCCCCGCGCCCATCAGCCCCACGAACACGAGGTTGCGGCCGCCAAGCGCCGCGCGAGCCCGATCGCTCAACGTCAAGGGTGCAGCCGGTGGTATGACTAGATCGGGCATCGTCGTGGAAAGCTGTCCTCTCGCAGTCCTTTGCCCACCCTATCGACAAATGACGGGAAAGCGTCAAGTCACGCCGCCGCAAAACCTCAGTTGCGCGCCGCTTCTTGCACTTCCCGCCCGCTTTCCTCATAAAGTGCCGCCCACCCTGCGGAGCCACCCGATGCCGACCCTTTTCCGTTTCCTGTTCATCCTCGCGGTGATTGCCGGCATTATCTACGGAAGCATGGTCGCGCTGGTGTTCCTCGTCGAGCCACGCGAGCGGGAAATCACCGTGCGCATTCCCTCCGAGCGGCTGAACCCGCCGCAGCCCTAAGGATGTCGATGACGGACCTGTCGCGCGCGCATGTGGAAGCCTTCCTGGAGATGATGAGCGCCGAGCGTGGCGCTGCGATCAACACGCTGTCCTCCTATCAGCGAGATCTCGATGACCTCTACGTCCAGCTGAAGGGTCGCAAGACGAGCCTGCTTGCCGCAACCTCCGCCGATCTCAGCGAATACCTTGCCCACCTTTCGCGTCAGGGGCTTGCGGCATCGTCGCAGGCCAGGCGGCTCTCGGCGATGCGCCAGTTCTACAAGTTCCTCTATGCGGAGAACCTGCGCGGCGACGACCCGACGTCGATCCTCGACGCACCGAAGAAGACACGACCGCTGCCGAAGACCATGAGCGAGGCGGATGTCGGCCGGCTGCTTGCGCGCGCCGTCGAAGAAGCGGCCGAGGAGGGACCGGGCCGGCTGCCCAGGTTGCGAATGCTGGCGCTCCTCGAAACCCTTTACGCCACCGGCATGCGGGTGAGCGAACTCGTGTCGCTGCCGGTCAAGGTGCTTGACCAGGAGGGACGCTTCCTGATGATCCGCGGCAAGGGCAACAAGGAGCGGTTGGTGCCACTGTCACGCTCGGCGATCGCTGCGCTGCAGGCCTATGGACAGGCACGCGCCGCAGCCGAAGCCGCCGGCCAGAAGGAAAGCCCCTGGCTGTTTCCGTCGACCGGCAAGGAGGGTTACCTGCCGCGCCAGGTGTTTGCCCGCGATCTGAAGGATCTCGCCGCCCGCGCCGGTATCCGGGTGGCAACCATCTCGCCGCACGTGCTGCGCCATGCTTTCGCCAGCCACCTCCTGCAGAACGGTGCTGACCTGCGCGTGGTGCAGGAACTGCTTGGGCATTCCGACATTTCTACCACGCAGATCTATACGCATGTTCTGGATGAACGCCTGCGAGAAGTGGTCGAAGCGCATCACCCTCTTGCAAAAAGCGCCAAAACACCTGATTAGAGCCCGGGCGGAGCGCGGCCAGGCCGCAAGAACGATCGGAACACGGAGCTCATGCAAACTTATCTCGACTTCGAAAAGCCCATCTCCGACCTGGAAGGCAAGATCCACGAGTTGAAGAAACTCGCGACGGAAGATGAGAGCATCGACACCTCCGACGAGATCCAGCGGCTGGAAGTGCGCGTTCGCGAAGCCATGCAGGACATCTATTCCAAACTGACCGCCTGGCAGAAAACCCAGGTCGCGCGTCATCCGCAGCGACCGCATTTCGTCGATTACGCCAAGCGCCTGTTCACCGAGTTCACGCCGCTCGCCGGCGACCGGACGTTCGGCGAGGATGCCGCCATCCAGGCCGGCCTCGGACGCTTCCGCGGCCAGCCCGTAGCGATCATCGGCCAGGAAAAGGGCAACGACACCAAGTCGCGCATCAAGCACAATTTTGGCAGCCCCCGCCCCGAAGGCTATCGCAAAGCCATCCGCGTCATGGAAATGGCCGACCGTTTCGGCCTGCCGGTGATCACGCTGGTGGATACGGCGGGCGCCTATCCGGGCGTCGGTGCGGAGGAGCGCGGCCAGGCGGAGGCCATCGCCCGTTCGACGGAAATGTGCCTGGGGCTGCGCGTACCGATGGTTTCGGTCGTCATCGGCGAAGGCGGATCCGGCGGTGCGATCGCGATTGCCACCGGCAACAAGGTATTCATGCTCGAGCACGCGATCTATTCGGTAATCTCCCCGGAAGGTGCAGCCTCGATCCTCTGGCGCGACTCAACCCGGGCCCGTGAAGCCGCGACCAACATGAAAATCACGGCCGAGGATCTGAAGGGACTTGGCGTCATCGACGGCATCATCGGCGAGCCTTTGGGCGGCGCGCATCGCGATCCGGAGACGGTGATCGACGCGGCCGGCGATGTGATCGAGGGGGCGCTCAGCGAGCTCGGACAGCTTTCTCCGGATGACGTGCGCAAGGCACGCCGGCAGAAATTTCTGGAAATCGGCCGCAATCTCTGATCAAATAGTCGGATCGAAGAGAACTGGCATGCATCGTTCTTCACGAACTCGTGCTGTTCGGCGGGCTTGAGCGGTTAAGAGAATGTAAAGCTTACCGCTTTATTATTCCTGACAGAATGGGTAGAAGCAGGATGAGCCTGCACCCGTTGGTCGATTTCATGTGATCCGTATCAGATGCGCTTGAAAATTCTTGCTTCCGTTCTTCTGATGGCAACCGCCCTTGTCGGCTGTACCGAATCGATCGATGGCGCCATCGATCTTTCGACGGTCAAGAACAAGGTCGAGCAGCCTCTGCCTGCCCGCGTCGTTGCGGAAATGCAGAAGAAGAACATGCCCCGCAACTCGCCGATCATGATCCGCGTCTTCAAGGAAGAAGGCGTGATGGAGATCTGGAAGGCGAAGGCGGACAACCGCTTCGACAAGATCGCCCAGTACCAGATCTGTGCCTGGTCCGGTAAGCTCGGACCCAAGGTCAAGGAAGGCGACCGCCAGGCGCCCGAAGGTTTCTACAACCTGACGCCGGCCCATCTCAATCCGAATTCGAAATACTACCTCGCCATCAACACGGGCTTCCCGAACCGCTACGACGCCGCCAACGGCCGCAACGGTTCCAACCTGATGATCCATGGCGCCTGCTCGTCTTCCGGCTGCTACTCGATGACCGACGAGCAGATCCTGGAAATCTATGCGTTTGCCCGCGACGCCTTCAAGGGCGGCCAGTCGACCATCCAGCTCGAGGCCTTCCCGTTCCGCATGACCGCGGAAAACATGGCCCGGCACCGCAACAGCGAACACCTCGACTTCTGGAAGATGCTGAAGGTCGGCTACGACCAGTTCGAAGTGACCAAGCGTCCGCCCGAAGTGAACGTTTGCGACCGGAAGTACGTCTTCAACCAGCAGGTCCAGGGGGCCGGCAGCATCTCGCCGGGCGCCGCCTGTCCGCAGATGTCGACGCCGCCGGCGCTGACCGCGGCGCTGACGTCCTACGAGAAAGACTATCAGCTCGCCTATACCAAGGCCGTCGATAAGCTGAGCGGCAAGGTGTGGTACGAGCCGACCGAAGCCGAACGCAAGGCGGTGGTTGCCGCCAAGCGCAAGGGCCGCGATCTGGCCTATGCGCCGACCGGCACGTCGCTGGAAGCTGGAAAGCTCGTCGAGCCGGCGGAATTCGAAACCTTGATGGCAGCCCGCCTGTCGAAGACGAAGCCGGCCGGGTCGATGCTCGTTGCTTCGGCCGAGGGCAATGCCGGAAAGCAGGGCCGCGTCGGTTCGCAGCCAGCACCTCAGGCCGCAGTGGCGACTGCCATGCCGCAGGCGACCCAGGGCGTCTCGCCGGCCGGCCGTTCCTCGATGTCAGTCGCGACCGCCATGAACGCATCCGGCAGGCAGCCAGCCTCCGCTGGACCGCAGGCGCCGATGACCACCGGCTCCGTTCCGGTGCCGGCACCCAATCCTCTTGCCTATGCGTCGGTACAGCCGGCTGCAGAAACCACCGGCAAGAAGCCCTTCTGGAAGCTGTGGTAGCGCCGGCAGTGATCGCCGGCGGGACCCGCACCCTCTATGATCTGCGCGGGCTGAAATGCCCGCTTCCCGTTCTAAAATCCCGCAGAAAGCTATCGGCGATGGTCCCGGGCGAGGAACTGGTCGTCGAGACGACCGATCCGCTTGCCGGCATCGACATCCCGCATTTCTGCAACGAAGACGGTCACGAACTCCTGGACACAAAACGCACCGAGGACGGCCACCGCTTCGTCATCCGCCGCGGTGCCAACGGGCTCAACCGCGACTGATCACATCCTCAGACCGGGAACGGCCAGCGGATTGTCTTCGAGCGCGGCACGATCCGGGCGATCTATGCGCGGCTGACCGGTGAAGGCGGCGAACAGGTCCTGGACGAACTCCTCCGACAGGCCCTGCGTGATCAGCACCATGCGCGTGCGCCTGTCGCTGCCTTCCGGCCAGCGCGACAGCCGCTCCGGCGGGTGGAAGATGCTCTGCACCCCATGCAGCACCAGCGGCCGCTCGGGATTGTCCGAGAGCTGGACGATCGCCTTCATCCGCAGCAGCTTCTCACCGTGCGCCGAGCGCAGCAGGTCGACGAACATGTCGATTGCCATCGGCTCGATCGGCCGGTCGTGGAGGATCGAAAACGACCGAATGTCCGCGCCATGGCGGTTCACGTCGTGCTGGTGATGCTGGTGACCATGCTGCGCGTGTGCGTGATCGCCGACCGGCTGATGCGCATGATGGTCGTGATCATGGTGATGATGATCGTCCGCATGGTGATGATCATGGTGATGCGGATGCACTTCGGCCGCACGTTCGTCGCTCAGCCAGCGCGCCACGTCGGCGATCTTGGTATCCTGATCGTAAAGCCCGTTTTCGAGAAGCAAGACGCGTCCGGCCTCTTCTGCATCACCGTCGGTCAGCGCGGCGCGCGGGTTGAGATCGGCAAGCCGTGCCATCAGCGCCGAGACCGCCGCCGGTGACGCAAGCGTCTTCTTCGTCACCACCAGCCGGTCGGCTACCGCCACCTGCCGCAGCGCTTCCGGATGCCGCTCGATGGTCGACAGCCCGTGGACGGCGTCAACCACGGTGACGACGCCGTCGAGCTGATAGCTCTGCGCGACGACCGGGTTGCCCATCACCGCCTGCATGACCGGCGCCGGGTCGGCAAGGCCTGTCGTCTCGATCACCAGGCGACGGATCGGCTTCAGCCGCCCGGTCTGGATCTGGTCGATGATCGACGCCAGCGTTTCAACGAGTTCGCCGCGCACGGTGCAGCACAGGCAGCCGTTCGACAGTTCCAGCAGCGTATCGCCGGATGTCTCGACGAGGAAATTGTCGATGCCGACCTCGCCGAATTCATTGATGATCACCGCCGTGTCATGGGCGGCGGGATCCTTCAGGATGCGGTTGAGAAGCGTCGATTTGCCGGCGCCGAGGAAGCCGGTCAGAATGGAAACCGGAATGCGTTCGCTCGCAAGAGCCATGGCGATGTCCTCAGCCCTAGGTCAGAAAGTGGCCGGCCGCGGGATCGGCAACGGCACGTTGGCGAGATGACCCTCCGCCCGCTGCTCCGGGGAAAGCTGCGGCGGCTGGTTGATGGTCGCGAGACTGTAGCGCGGCGGGTTCACCATCTGGCTGATGTAAGGCGAATGAACGATCATCCTTCCGGCATCGTCGCGGCCTTCGCTGCGCACCTTGGCGGCCTTCGGATTGCAGATGTCGTTGCTGATATCGACTACCTGGTCACGATCGGGACCGTAGGGAGCAAGTGCCGACAGCAGGTCGCCATTGCCCTGCGGCGCGGTGAGCCCCTTCTGCAGCAGGTCGGCGGATTCATCCGCACGCCCGGCAAGGCTGTCGGAGCCGAGCACCACCGAGATGACGGTGCGGCCGTTGCGGGTCGCCGATGAAACCTGATTGAAGCCGGAGGCGCAGATGAAGCCGGTCTTCATGCCGTCGGCTCCGTCGAAACGGCCAATCAGCATGTTGTAGTTGGGATATTCCTTGCTTCCGGTGCTGACGCCTTCCAGCGAGAAATAGCTGGCATATTCGGGAAACTCGCGCTTCAGCTGCATGGTCAGCACCGCAAGATCCCGGGCGGTGGTGAACTGCCCCTTGCCGGGCAGGCCATGCGGATTGATGAAGCGCGACGAAGTCATGCCGAGCCGTGCCGCCTCGGCGTTCATCATCTCGACGAAATTCTCGGTGGTGCCGCCGACGGTCTCGGCAACGGCGACGGCGATGTCGTTGGCGGATTTGACCAGCAGGATCTTCATTGCCGAATCAAGCGTCATCCAGGCGCCGGGCTTAAGGTACATCTTGCTGGCCGGCTGATCGGCCGCCTTCCGGCTCATCACCACCGGCGTCTCCAGGGTGATGCGGCCGCTCTTCAAGGCCCGGAAGGTGACGTAGGAGGTCATCAGCTTGGTCAGCGATGCCGGGTACCATTTCCGGAATGCCTCCTGGTGGGCGATGACGCGGCCGGTTCTCACATCGACAAGCACCTTCGGATTGGCGGATGCCGTATCGGCGATACCCGTGAATGCCGTGATGCCGGCAAGCAGGGCGGCAGAGATCTTCGATGCGGAAGGCAAACGGCTTGTCCTGTGGGGCAAGGATGGACCTCGTCATGATCGCGGGAGACGCGCGGGCGATAGAACGCCCTTGTGGCCAAGCAATGGCAAAGAACGTTGATTCCGTCAATTCTGCGGCGCAATATCAGCTCGACGGGCGACGCGCCCCGCGCCTTGGTGAACAGCAGGAACAGCAATGCCGATCTTGAACAGAGCAGCCGAAATGCAGCAGGAAGCCACCGAATGGCGCCGCCACATCCATGAAAATCCAGGGCTTCTCTACGATGTCGAGGACACCGCGGCCTTCGTCGAGGAAAAGCTGAAGTCATTCGGCGTTGACGAGATCGTGACCGGCCTCGGCCGCACCGGCGTCGTCGGCATCATTCGCGGGCGCGGTACCGGCGGCCGGGTGATCGGCCTGCGCGCCGACATGGACGCGCTGCCGCTCCAGGAGATCACCGGCAAGTCCTACGCATCGAAGGCGCCCGGCAAGATGCACGCCTGCGGCCACGACGGCCATACGGCAATGCTGCTCGGTGCTGCCCGCTACCTCGCCGAAACCCGCAACTTCAACGGCTCGGTCGCGGTCATCTTCCAGCCGGCCGAAGAAGGCGGCCGCGGTGCCCTGGCGATGGTCGAGGAGGGGTTGATGGACCGCTTCGGCATCGATGAGGTCTACGGCATGCACAACATGCCGGGCATGCCGCTCGGCACGTTTGCCATCCGCAAGGGCGGCATCATGGCGGCGCCCGACAAGTTCGCCATCCGCATCACCGGGCGCGGCGGCCATGCCGCCGAGCCGCACCGAGCCGCCGACCCGATCGTCATCGGCGCGCAGATCGTCAGCGGCCTGCAGCTGATCGCCGCGCGCAATGCGAACCCGCTGCGCTCGGTGGTCGTCTCCGTCACCCAGTTCCATGCCGGCACGACCCACAACATCATCCCCGAAGAGGCGTTCCTGACCGGCACCGTGCGCAGCCTCGACGAAGAGGTACGTGATCTTGCCGAGCGGCGCATCCGCCAGATCGCCGAGGGCATTGCCGCCGCCAACGACGCCGTGGCGCTGGTCGAATACGAGCGGGCCTGCCCGGTGACCGTCAATCATGCCGACGAGACCGGGCATGCGGCACGGGCCGCCATCGACATCGTCGGCGAGCGTAATGTCGACACCGACGTCGACGCCAGCATGGCCGGCGAGGATTTCGCCTTCATGCTGCAGGCCCGGCCGGGCGCCTATATCATGATCGGCAACGGCGATACGGCCGCGCTCCACAATCCGTCCTACGACTTCAACGACGAAGCGCTTGCCTACGGCATCTCCTACTGGGTGAAGCTTGCAGAGCAGCGGCTCGGCGACTGAGGGAACGACGGACCGAGAACGTCCGCCAGTATCACCGACATGGGACACGCAATCGGATCCCGATCCAGGCCAAAACCTTGGCCTCGGATCCGGCTTCCGTCTTGTCCGCCACGCCTGCCTGCGGTATGTACCGCAGCGTTGTCCACGTAGCTCAGCAGGATAGAGCACAGGATTCCTAATCCTGGGGTCGGAGGTTCGAATCCTCTCGTGGACACCATTTTCCCAGTGTCCATACCCAAGGCATGAGCAACCGGCCAGCGTCAGGCGGCCGGGGTGTTGCCCGCGTTGCCAAGGCCCAGCCAGTCGCTGATCAGCCACCAGCCGCCGAGAAACAGGAAGCCGGTGAAGGCGACGGCGAGGAGCCCGAAGACAAGCCCGCCGGCGACAGCCATGCCATCGCGCTGCGCCAGCCCGAGCGCGATGAAGAACACCGACAGACCCGGCAACACATTGCCGAACGGGATCGGCAGGGCAATCAGCACGCCCATCAGCAGCACGACCAAGCCGAGCGGCCGAACGGCGGCGCGTCCCGTCAGCCCGGTCCATCGTGGCCGCAGCCAGGTTTCCAGCCAGGCAAGCTTCGGCCCGAGGCGCACCGACATCGCCGACAGCAACTTCTGCGGGACCTCGATCCGCGACAGCCGGCCCGGTAGCCAGAAGCGGTCGGCACCGATCACCAGCTGCGCCGAAAGCAGCGCCAGCGCCGTGCCGAACACCATGCCGGCCGGAATGCCGGGGGTCGGGATGATCGCCGGGATGGCAAACACCAGCAGCACCAGCGCGGTTGCCTGTTCGCCGAGCAGCGCCAGGAGACCGCCGAGGCTGAGCCGCGTGCCGGCTGCCTGGTTCGCCAGGTCTTCGAGGAGCGGCGCCAGTCCCTGTTCCCGCGAAGTCGTCACCGCTCAAGCCCTTTTCATGAAACGGCCTTCAGCGGCCGGATTGTCGTCGGGCTCATATGGGAATGACGGCCGCGACATCCACACCCGTGCTGCAGAATTCGAGCACCGGCACTGGCACCTGGTGCCTGAGCGCCGACGGGGTGCAGTCAGGAACGTTCGCCGTCGCCGACGCTCCGCTTCACCGTTCCGCTCCCCTCGCCCAGCCGCGCCTCGTCGATGAACGCATCCAGGCATTCCAGCAGCCTGAGGCGCCGCCCCGCCACCTCGCGTGGGGAGTGCGGTGCGTTGTTGAAGGCGCCGATGCCGGTGAGGAAGGACTGCATGGCCGTGCTCAACGGCGGCAGCAGGTCGATGATGTAGACGCTGGGCGCGCTCGGATCGATCACCGATGCGACATAGCCGAACAGCGCTTTTGGAACGGTGGCGGCATCGCGAAGATCGCAGGATGCCACGAGGTTCCGGACGGATGCTCCGTCATTTTGAGTGTTGGTCATGATCATTCCCTGCCAAGGACGTGGACGCTGGAAGAGGACGCAGTCATTGCATCCGGACCCTTCCGCCAGCCGCTGCCATCCTACTCCGCCTCTGGGCGGCGGGCGGAAAAGCAGGTCAGCGCACCCAGAAAACCTCCGGAACGGTAAATTTTCCTTCAATCCGCCGTCCGACGAAGCCTTTCCGGCCTTCTGCTGCAGCGTTTCGAGACGTTCAACCGGACAGGCCGGCCTTACGCGGCCGCTCCATGCGGAAGCCAAGACCGATCAGCCGACCGGCAAGATGGGCGAGCAGCGGAAAGCGCACGATGCTGCGGATGAAGGCCGGCGGCCCCTTGCGTTTCTCCGCATCGTCCTCGTCCTTGCGGCGGCCGGAGCGCATCATCAGCTGCAGCTTCTGCGTCGCCTTGGTGGGAAACAGCCGGCGCTTCTCGACGGCCGCCAGATCGGCATCGGCAAGCCGCCCCTGCTTCAGCGGTCCGGCCAGAATGTTTGCCGCCGCCACCGCGTCCTGAATGGCGAGATTGACCCCGACGCCGCCGATCGGCGACATCGCATGCGCCGCATCGCCGATGGCGATCAGCCCCGGCCGCCACCACTGCTTCAGGCGATCGATGCGCACCTGCAGCAGGCTGACATCGTCCCAGCTGCGGATCTCTTCTATCCGCTCGGGCGGTAGCGGCGAGACCTCGCGCACCTTGGCGCGAAACAGTTCGATGTCGCGGCCCTGGATCTCGGAAAACGTGCCGCGCCGGACGATATAGCCGCACTGCCAGTAATCGCCGCGGTCGATCAGCACGAAACCCTGCCGGGGGCCTGCATGGCCCATGGTCTCGGCCGGATCACCCGGCTGCTTGGAGAGCTTCATCCACACGACTTCGCTCGGGCTGCCGAACGTCTCGACCACGAGCCCGGCCTTGGCGCGGACGACCGAATTGCGGCCATCGGCGGCAATGACGAGTTCGCAGCGCAGCGTCAGCGGGCCTTCAGGGGTTGCAAGCGACAGGCCACAGACGCGCCCGTCTTCAGTCAGCACGTCCTCGACGGCCGTCGCCATCATCAGGTGGAAGTTGGGATGACGCTTTGCCTCGCCGGCGAGGAAATCGAGAAAGTCCCATTGCGGCATGAAGGCGATGAAACGATGCCGGACAGGCAGCCGTGAGAAATCGGCGATGGTGACGGTGCGGCCGCCCATCTCGGCCGACAGCTTTTCGGCGCGCGTGTGCGGCAGCTTGAGGAAAGCTTCCTCCAGCCCGAGCTCGGAGATCACCTCCAGCGTCGACGGGTGGATGGTATCGCCACGGAAGTCGCGCAGGAAGTCGGCATGCTTTTCGATCACCGTCACGTCGACCCCGGCGCGTGCGAGAAGCAGGCCGAGCATCATGCCCGCCGGGCCGCCGCCGGCAATCGCGCAGGTGGTGGCGCAGGTGTTGGCGCGGGTAGTGGATACGGTCTCGGTCATTCTCTGTCGCTCCAGCGGCGCATTGCAACGACCACCATAGCCGAAGTGGCGACCGCGGGGATGCAAATCAATGTCGGGTGCCCGCCCTTGTGACCGGTGCGCCGCCCCTGTAAACGAGCGGGCAAGAGAGATCGGATCCAGCCCCGCATGATATCCAGCACCACCAAGCGTTCCCTCAGCATTCTCGGCTCCACCGGATCGATCGGCACCAACACGCTGGATGTCGTCGGACACCTGGGCGGACGGGACGCCTTCGACGTGGTGGCACTGACCGGCGCCGGCAATATCGGGCTCCTGGCCGAGCAGGCAAGGACGCATGGGGCACGGCTTGCGGTAACGGCCGACGAGAGCCAGTACATCGCTCTCAAGGACGCGCTGTCCGGCTCCGGCGTTGCCGTTGCCGCCGGGCAGAGCGGGTTGCTGGAGGCGGCGGATGCGGACGCCGACATGGTGATGGCGGCGATCGTCGGCACCGCCGGCCTTGCCCCGACGCTTGCGGCTGCCCGCCGCGGCGCCGATATCGCGCTTGCCAACAAGGAATGTCTCGTCTCGGCCGGCGACCTGTTCATCGATGCGGTCCGGCAGGGTGGCGGACGCCTGCTACCGGTCGACAGCGAGCACAACGCCATCTTCCAGGTGCTTGAGGAGAACCAGCGGCATGCCGTCGAGCGGGTGATCCTGACGGCCTCCGGCGGCCCCTTCCGCAGCTTCACCCGCGCCCAGATGGCCGACGTGACGCTGGAGACGGCACGCGCCCACCCCAACTGGTCGATGGGCCTGAAGATCTCCATCGACAGCGCCTCGATGTTCAACAAGGCATTGGAGATGATCGAGGCGAAGCATCTGTTCGGCTTGGCGCCCGAGCAGGTGGAGGTGATCGTCCACCCGCAGTCGATCATCCATTCGATGGTGGGCTATACGGACGGCTCGGTGCTTGCCCAGCTCGGCTGTCCAGACATGCGCCACGCGATCGGCTATGCGCTGGAATATCCGCGCCGCGCCGCCCTGCCGCTGGAACGGCTGGATTTCGCCAGGCTCGCCCGGCTGGATTTCGAGGCACCCGACGAGGAGCGTTTTCCGGCGCTCCGGCTTGCGCGGCTGGCGATGACGCGCGGCGGCGTGCAGGGCGCGGTGCTGAACGGCGCCAAGGAAGTGGCGCTGGATGCGTTCATCGCCGGCGAAACCGGCTTCCTGACCATGGCGGAGATTACCGAGGCGGTGATGGACGAGCTTGCCCATCTACCGGCCGCCGCCAGCATGGACGACGTGTTCGAGGCCGACCGCGAAGCCCGCCGGCTGGCACGCCAGCGGCTGGGATAGATGTACACCTGAGCGTCTTACGCGTTTCGCCGCTTGCCCTCCAGCAGGTCGAGGAGGGCGCGGGCGGCATCGAGCACGTTGGTGCCGGGACCGAAGACGGCGGCAACGCCGGCATCCAGCAGGAACTGATAATCCTGGCGCGGGATGACGCCGCCCACCACGACGATGATATGCTCGGCACCGCGTGCCCGCAGCGCTTCCACCAGCTGCGGCGCAAGCGTCTTGTGACCGGCAGCCAGCGACGACATGCCGACCACCTGCACCTTTTCGGCGATCGCAAGGTCTGCGGCCTCTTCCGGCGTCTGGAACAGCGGGCCGGCCAGCACCTCAAAGCCGATGTCGCCGAAGGCAGACGCAATCACCTTGGCGCCGCGGTCGTGGCCGTCCTGGCCAAGCTTGGCGACAAGCATCTTTGGCTTGACGCCGCTGACGGCGGAAAAATCGCCCAGCCGCCGGACGAGCATCTCGTATTCCGGATCACCTTCGTAGGCGGGGCCATAGATGTCGGAAACCACCTCCGGCACCGCCGCGTGATCGCCGAAGGCCTGTCGCAGCGCATCGGAAATCTCGCCGACGGTTGCCCTTGCGCGCGCCGCCTCGACAGCAGCGGCGAGCAGATTGCCCTCGCCGGTTTCGGCCGCCTCTTCGAGGACCGCGAGCGTGGAGGCAACGCGAGCCGGATCACGCTGGCGGCGTAGTTCTTCCAGGCGCTTGATCTGCGACATGCGCACGGCCGAATTGTCGATCGCCAGGATGTCGATCGGCTCCTCGTTGTCCAGCCGGTACTTGTTGACCCCGACGATGATTTCCTCGCCCCGGTCGACGCGCGCCTGGCGCCGGGTCGCGGCCTCCTCGATCAGCCGCTTCGGCAGTCCCTCGGCGACCGCCTTGGTCATGCCGCCCATGGCCTCCACCTCCTCGATCAGCGCCCAGGCCTTGTCCGCCAGTTCCTTGGTGAGGCTCTCGACGTAATAGGAGCCGGCCAACGGATCGACGACATTGGTGACCCCGGTCTCATGCGCCAGGATCAGCTGCGTGTTGCGGGCGATGCGGGCGGAAAACTCAGACGGCAGCGCCATCGCCTCGTCCAGTGCATTGGTGTGCAGCGACTGGGTGCCGCCGAGCACCGCCGACAGCGCTTCGTAGGCGGTGCGGATGACGTTGTTGTAGGGATCCTGCTCCTGCAGCGAAACGCCAGAAGTCTGGCAGTGCGTGCGCAGCATCATCGAGCCGGGCTTCTTCGGCTCGAACTCGGTCATGATCCGCGACCAGAGCAGGCGGGCGGCGCGCAGCTTGGCGGCCTCCATGAAGAAGTTCATGCCGATGGCGAAGAAGAACGACAGGCGGCCGGCAAAGTCATCGACGTTCAACCCCTTGGCAAGGGCGGCCCGCACATATTCGCGACCATCGGCGAGCGTGAAGGCCAGCTCCTGGACCAGCGTCGCGCCGGCCTCCTGCATGTGGTAGCCGGAGATCGAGATCGAGTTGAAGCGCGGCATCTCCTTTGCCGTGTAGGCGATGATGTCGGCGATGATCCGCATCGACGGTTCCGGCGGGTAGATATAGGTGTTGCGGACCATGAACTCCTTGAGGATGTCGTTCTGGATGGTGCCGGAGAGTTCGGCCCGCGAACACCCCTGCTCCTCCCCGGCGACGATGAAATTGGCGAGGATCGGGATCACCGCGCCGTTCATCGTCATCGACACCGACATATCCTTCAAAGGGATACCGTCGAACAGGATCTTCATGTCCTCGACCGAATCGATCGCCACACCGGCCTTTCCGACATCCCCCTCGACTCGGCGGTGGTCGCTGTCGTAACCGCGATGGGTGGCAAGATCGAAGGCGACGGACAGGCCTTTCTGGCCGGCAGCCAGATTGCGGCGATAGAAGGCATTGCTTTCTTCGGCCGTCGAGAAGCCGGCATACTGTCGGATCGTCCACGGCCGGCCGGCATACATGGTGGCACGCGGGCCGCGCACGAAGGGCGCCAAGCCGGGCAGGCTGCCGAGATGGTCGACGTCCTGCAGATCATCCGCCGTGTAGAGCGGCTTGACCGCGATGCCTTCCGGCGTCTGCCAGATGAGCGTCTCCGGCGATGCCTTCAGCTCCTTCTCAGCCAGCGCCTGCCAATCGTCCTTAAGGGTCCTGCTGATCTGGTCCGCCATGCGCCGTCTCCTCGCTTCGTCTGTACAGTTTCGCGCTTGCCTGAAGAACCTCGAGGAGGTCCCACCCGGCGGCCAAGGCATTGCGCACGGCAAGCCGGGTGCTGGCAATCGTTTCCGCATCGTCGCGCTCATCCGCGAGCACGCGCGCTAACATGTAGCGGGACACGCGGCGTGGCGGAAGCACAGGCCGGCTGCCAGATGAACCCGGCCAGAATGGCGGGAGAAAGGTCTTTCCACGTCTCACGCTGTCGTTCCTCTTCGGCAAGACGGACCACCCCCTTGGCGATCCTTTTAAAAAACGGTCGGCCGGGGCACTGAAAGCTGCTCCGAATTTAGTTTTATAGATTGCACCTTCCAGTGCCCCGTTCGGCGGTTTTTATCCGCAGCCTGATTGCCTCGAAACGGACGACACCGGCTTGACCCGATGCCTCGTCCGGCGGACCGCGCGCGGCTTTATCGACGCGCTTCCGACGGATTTTAAAGGACGGCGATATTTCGCCCGCCGCCGCACGTTTCGATGGGCCAAAGGCCCGTCCGGTGGATTTCCGCCGGCTGCAACCTTTTCGCGAACCCGAACCACGAGGTTTTGCGTCCCACCCTCGCGCTCCGCGCCGGCTGCGCATCGCCAGAACGCCTTCTGGTGTATCCGCTGCGCAACGACAGGATTGTAGGCACAGGGTGAAAGGGCGGGGACGACGAGGGCGCAAAAAATGTCAATCCCGAGGATGATCGACCGTCGCCCGCCAGGTTCCGAGCGCCTTGATGCCCGTGTCGCTGAGGCCATAGACGCCTTTTTCGATGCGCTCGAACCAACCGTAATAGTTGTTGAGCAGGATCTGCCCGGCGCTTGGCGTCACCGCCTTGAGGTCGCGCGGGCGGAGCGGCCCGCCCTCAAGTGCCGCGGCGCAGGCGAGCGCCTGCTGGCGATAGGCGGTCATGATCGGCACCTTGGTGGAGCCGCCGAGCGCCGGATCGCCCTGCCGCCGCCGATGCTCGCGCACCAGCCGCGTGCGCCGCTTCGGATTGCTGCGCGGCATCGGCGAGGCCGAACTGACGATGACGCCGACCTCTCCCTTATCCGAAACACCCAGCATGCCGATACCGAGCCGCCGGCAGAGATCGCGGTAGCGCTTATCGGCTTCCCGGCCGCGGCCCTTGGCCGAAACGCGTGCGGCGATCCAAACCTCGTCGGCGGCCGCGGCGCGATCGACCGCCTGCAGGATCAGTTCGAGGTTGAAGCTGAGCTTCAATTCGCAGACGACGACCACCGGCGGTTCGCCATCGCTGAGACCCAGAACATCGCAGCCACCAACCTCGCCCTTGACGGTATAGCCGGCCGCTTCGAGGAACTGTTTGACCGGAAGGTAGAGCGAGGTTTCCACGAAGAGCCTGGATGTCGGTGATGGGTGGTGAGCGATAGCATGATTTGCCCCGGCTGACCCAGCGCGGGCGCCTGGAAATTGACCCGGCTTTTGGACCTTCTGCGATGGCCTTGGCCACCGGTTAAGCGATGCTGTTCGCTTACGTTTGAAGGCCGGAGGCCTCTGCCCTGCCGGTCATCTTCCCCACAAGGAGGGAATTCGGCAAGGTGCCGGCCTCACTTCAACGTCACTCGAACTCCAGGATCAGCTCGTCGACGGCAAGGCTCTGGCCAGCGGTCGCTGCGACGCGCTTCACGACGCCGCGGCGCTCCGCCTTCAGCACGTTCTCCATCTTCATCGCCTCCACCGTTGCCAGCGTCTGGCCGGCTTCCACCGTCTCGCCGGCAGTGACCGCAATGGAGGTGATGACGCCCGGCATCGGGCAGAGCAGAAGCCGCGACGTATCGGGCGGCAGCTTGACCGGCATCAGCCGCGCAAGTTCCGCCACCCGCGGCGAACGAACCCGCGCCGTGACGTCCATGCCGCGCAGCCGAAGCCGGATCGCCGAACCGACAAGATCGATCTTCACGCCGAGCGTTTCGCCCTCCGCAATGACATGCGCGTGCCGCGCTCCGGGATGCCAGTCGCTGGCAAGCGTCAGGCGGCCACCATCTTCGAAGGCGACAACAATGGCCTCTCCGCTGCCGGACAGGCTGACGGCGTGGCTGATCTCGCCAAGCTGCACCACCCAGTCCGTGCCGACCACGCGCGCGTGATTGCCGATCGTGCCGGAAATTTCTGCCGCCCGCGCCTGCACCCGGGACTGGACGACGGCGGCGATCGCGGCAAGCTTACGGGAGGACGCCGCGTCGGGCGCAACGCCTGAAAAACCCTCCGGAAATTCCTCAGCGATGTAGGCGGTGGTGATGCTGCCCGAGCGGAACCGTTCCTGGCCCATGACGGCCGACAGGAAGGGCAGGTTGTGGCCGATGCCCTCGACCTCGAAATCGTCGAGCGCCGCCGACATCGCATCGATCGCCGTCGCGCGATCGGGCGCCCAGGTGCAGAGCTTTGCGATCATCGGATCATAATACATCGAGATCTCGCCGCCCTCGAAGACGCCGGTATCGTTGCGCACGATGGTGCCATTCGCCAACTGGCCTTCCACGGGCGGCCGGTAGCGGCTGAGCCGGCCGATCGACGGCAGAAAGTTGCGGAACGGATCCTCGGCGTAGAGGCGGCTTTCGATCGCCCAGCCGTTGAGCGTCACGTCCTCCTGGCCGAGCGACAATTTTTCGCCCGAGGCGACACGGATCATCTGCTCGACGAGATCCACGCCGGTGACGAGCTCCGTCACCGGATGCTCCACCTGCAGCCGCGTGTTCATTTCCAGGAAGTAGAAGTTTCTTGCTCCGTCGACGATGAATTCCACCGTGCCGGCGGAATGGTAACCCACGGCTTTCGCAAGCGCCACGGCCTGCTCACCCATCGCCTTGCGGCTCGCAGCATCGAGAAACGGCGACGGCGCCTCCTCGATGACCTTCTGGTTGCGGCGCTGGATCGAGCATTCCCGCTCGCCGAGATAGACGATGCTGCCGTGCCGGTCGCCGAGAACCTGGATTTCGATATGGCGCGGCTGGTCGACGAATTTCTCGATGAAGATGCGGTCGTCGCCGAAGGAGTTCTTCGCCTCGTTCTTCGACGACTGGAAGCCTTCGCGGGCCTCCTCGTCGTTCCAGGCGATGCGCATGCCCTTGCCGCCGCCGCCGGCTGACGCCTTGATCATCACCGGATAGCCGATGGAGGACGAGATCGCCACCGCCTCGTCGGCATCGGCAATCAGCCCCATATGACCGGGAACGGTGGAAACGCCGGCCGCCGCTGCCAGCTTCTTCGAGGTGATCTTGTCGCCCATCGCCTGGATGGCGCCGACCGGCGGGCCGATGAAGATGACGCCCTCCTTGTCCAGCGCCTGCGCAAACAGCGGGTTCTCCGACAGGAAGCCATAGCCCGGATGCACGGCATCGGCGCCGGTGCGACGGATCGCGGCGAGGATCCGGTCGATGTCGAGGTAGGACTGGCTGGACGGCGACGGGCCGATATGCACCGCCTCGTCGGCCATGCGCACATGCAGGGCATTCGCATCAGCGTCGGAATAGACCGCAACCGTGGCGATGCCCATCTTCTTCGCCGTCCTAATGACCCGGCAGGCGATCTCGCCTCTGTTAGCAATGAGGATTTTCGAGATCATGCCCGGCGATCTCGATCCATGGCCTGCACGCTGCCGTCATTCGCGTCGAATGTGATCATCCCGTCCCTCCTCAAAGGCTAGTCCCTCCGTCCCGTCATGCCCCGTCGCGCCCCGCAACGGTCAACTCTGCTTCTTCAAACCCTTCGCCACGCTCTGCTCGTTCTTCACGTCGCCGAACGCTTCCGGAAAGTTCTTGCGGGCAAGCGGTTCGTTGATCTTCAGCTTGGCGAAATAGGACTGCGGATCAAAACCGCGCTCTGCGGCGATGATCTCGCGCCCGAACAGCCGGCACAGGCGCTCGCCGTCAAGATTGCCGCGTTCGAACGGTTCGGTGCCGAAGAACTGCCAGATCGACTGGAGGAAACCGAGGTCGGCCAGCGCCACCGTCGGGTCCATCGTCCGGTGCCGCGGCCAGTTGGTGAGCGGCGTCACCTTGGGGTTCGGCCGGCGCAGCGTGTATTGCCACTGGGTTCCCGGCAGGCCCGCCGGAAAGCCCTGGTGCTTGGGCATGAGCGATTCCTTGGCCATCGGCTAGACCTCGAACACATCGTCGAAGGATTCCGGAAAGTTCTGCCGGGCGACCTTCTCGTCGATCACCAGCAGCGCCTCGTAGGACAGCGGATCAAAATCCTTGTCGACTGCAACCACCTCGCGGCCGAACAGCAGGTTCAGCCGCGCCGCATCCAGATTGCCGCGCTCGAAGGGTTCCGGCCCGAAATGGTGCCAGAGCGCATGCAGGAAGGCCGCATCGATACGGTGCTCCTTTGTGCCTGGCCGTGCCTTGCGCGGCAGGGCGCGGACCGGGGTCACCCCCTTGCCGTTCGCGCGGCGAATGGTGAACTGGATGCCGGTGCCCGGCATGCCCGAGGGAAAACCCCGGTGCTTGGTCATCTCGGGGGCGTTGCCCATGCTGTGCTTCCCCTACGCCTTGGCGATCTTGTCTTGCGTCTTCGTGTCGAAATCCGACGCATCGTGACGCTCGTGCAATTGCGTCGACGGATCGCCCGAGGTGCGGTTGACCATCGATCCGCGCTTGACGCCGGACCGCTCGCCGATCTGCTTCGTCCAGCGCTGGACGTGCCGGTATTCGTCGACGGAGAGGAAGTCGCCGGCGTCGTTGTAGGCATCCTTCATGGCAAGGCGTCCGTACCAGGGCCAGATCGCCATGTCGGCGATCGAATACTCGCTGCCGGCCATGTATTCGTGGTCCGCCAGGTGACGGTCGAGCACGTCCATCTGGCGCTTCACCTCCATGGCATAACGGTCGATGGCATACTGGATCTTCATCGGCGCGTAGGCATAGAAGTGGCCGAAACCGCCACCGAGGAAGGGCGCCGAGCCCATCTGCCAGAACAGCCAGTTCATCGCTTCCGTGCGCGCACGCGGATCGGTCGGCAGGAAGGCGCCGAATTTTTCCGCCAGATAGACGAGGATCGAACCCGACTCGAACACCCGAAGAGGCGCGCCGCCATCCTTCGGCTGGTGATCCATCAGCGCCGGGATTTTCGAGTTCGGGTTGACCTCGACGAAGCCGGATCCGAACTGGTCGCCCTTGCCGATATTGATCAGCCAGGCATCATATTCGGCACCCGCATGGCCGGCGGCCAGCAGTTCCTCGAGCATGATCGTGACCTTGACGCCGTTCGGCGTGCCGAGCGAATAGAGCTGCAGCGGATGGCGGCCGACGGGACGTTCCTTCTCCTGCGTCGAGCCGGCGATCGGCCGGTTGATGCTGGCGAACTGGCCGCCATTGCCGGGCTCCCAGGTCCACACCTTGGGCGGCTCATAGCCGGCGGGCAGGTTGTTTTCAGGCGGAAATTTTGTTTCGGTCATAAAATCTTCCTTTGTGCCGATGAGACGCCAAGCGCTTCAGCGATATATATAGTCAAAGGCGCGCCGCCCGCAGCCTCGAACCGCAGGAAAAGCTGTGGCGATGGTTTATTCGGCGGCCTCGGCAGGCGGCTTGGCATTGGGGTAACGCTTGCCCTGGAGCATGACCTCAATGCTCAGATCCTCATCAAGGTCCGGCCAGTGGACGCCCGAGGGCGACAATTCGATCTGGTTGCGCGCTTCCGGAGTGGCTGCGAGCAACGGTGGATACCACCACAGCGGCGTCGACAATTTCAAGCCATTGGCCAGAACGACAATCAACTCGCTGACGCTGCACTTGGCCTCGACCGGCTCGAACTCTTCCCAGTTCTCATCCGAAATGACGGTTCCAGGCATCGACGAACTCCTTCCGATGTTCATTCACGACCGCCACGATGGCGTTGACCTCGTGATCCGCGACGCGGCGATTATACGCCACGCGCACCGGATCCAGCCACAGTTTCAGCTCCTTGCGATCCTTCCGTGCATGGACATGTGGCGGCTCGCCTCGGTCAAGGCTGAAAACACGAATCTCCAGCCCTTCCATTCAAAGATCACCGGCATCGATCGCCCTCTACAACGGGATAGTATCGTGCTTCCTCCAGTGCGTCGTCACCTGCTTGTTGCGCAGGCTGGCAAAGGCCCGGTCGATCCTCCCAAGGAAATTGACGTCGCTCCTTACTCGGCGGCCTCGGCAGGCGGCTTGGCACCGGGTGCTGCACCGCCGACGATCAGTGCCTTTGCGCTGACGTATTCGTCCAGTTCCTCCCAGCCGACCGCATCGCCGAAGGGCAGGATCTCCCATTTCTTCCTGTCGGCCGGCGATGCCGAATGCAGCCTTGGATACCACCACAGCGGCGCTTCGATCCGCCTACCGTCGGCCATCTGGAACCGCAGACTGTCGCTGGTCACATGGACATCCACGACAAGCAACTGCTTTTCGTCAATTTCCAAAATAGTCATGCCAGGCCTCCAGAAACGTCAGGCGGTTCTCCGCAATGACCTTGAGGATATCATTCAGCTCGTGCGGAGCAAAACCCACGTTCCGCGCCAGGCGCAGATCCGAAAGCCAGACCTTCAACTGCTTGGCATCCTTCAGAACATGAATATGCGGCGGCTCGCCGACTTCCATTGAGTAGAACAGGAAACGATGACCTCGCCACCTCAGGACGACGGGCATGAGCATTCCCCTCACAACGGAATGGTATCGTGCTTCTTCCAGTGCGTCGTCACCTGCTTGTTGCGCAGGCTGGCGAAGGCCCGGGCGATCCGCTTGCGCGAGGAATGCGGCATGATCACTTCGTCGATGAAGCCGCGCTCGGCGGCGACGAACGGATTGGCGAAGCGCTCCTCATATTCCTTCGTCCGGGCGGCGATCTTTTCGGGATCGCCAAGCTCGGAGCGATAGAGGATTTCGGTCGCGCCCTTGGCACCCATTACGGCGATCTCGGCGGTCGGCCAGGCATAGTTGACGTCGGCGCCGATATGTTTCGATGCCATCACGTCATAGGCGCCGCCATAGGCTTTCCGCGTGATCAGCGTCACCATCGGCACGGTCGCTTCGGAGTAGGCAAACAGCAGCTTGGCGCCGTGCTTGATCACCCCACCGTATTCCTGGGCCACGCCCGGCAGGAAACCGGGCACGTCGACAAGCGTCAGGATCGGCATCGAGAAGGCATCGCAGAAGCGTACGAAACGGGCTGCCTTGCGCGACGCATCGATGTCGAGGCAGCCGGCCAGCACCATGGGCTGGTTGGCGACAACGCCGACCGACTGGCCCTCGATGCGGATGAAGCCGGTGATGATGTTGCGGGCAAAGGCTTCCTGGATCTCGAAGAAATCGCCCTCGTCGGCCACGGCGAAGATCAGTTCCTTCATGTCATAGGGCGTGGCGGGACTGGCCGGGATCAGGCTGTCGAGGCGCGCCTCCATCCGGGCCGGATCGTCGAAGAACGGCCGCACCGGCGGCTTGTCGCGGTTGTTGAGCGGCAGGAAATCGAACAGCTGGCGGACAGCCTCCAGCGTTTCCACGTCATTCTCGTAGGCCGCATCCGCCACCGAGGATTTTTTCGTATGGGTGGAGGCGCCGCCGAGTTCTTCGGCCGTGACGATCTCGTTGGTGACGGTCTTCACCACGTCCGGGCCGGTGACGAACATGTAGGATGTATCGCGCACCATGAAGATGAAGTCGGTCATCGCCGGCGAGTAGACAGCGCCACCGGCGCAAGGGCCCATGATCACCGAGATCTGCGGGATGACGCCTGAGGCTTCCGCATTGCGGCGAAACACTTCCGCATAGCCGGCAAGCGAGGCGACGCCTTCCTGGATGCGCGCGCCGCCGGAATCGTTGAGGCCGATCACCGGCGCTCCGACCCTGACCGCCATATCCATGATCTTGCAGATCTTCTGCGCATGGGTTTCCGACAGCGAGCCCCCGAGCACGGTGAAATCCTGGCTGAACACGTAGACCTGCCGGCCGTTGATGGTGCCCCATCCAGTGACCACGCCGTCGCCCGCGATCGTCTGGCCGGCCATGCCGAAATCCACGGCACGGTGGGTGACATACATGTCGTATTCTTCGAAGGATCCCTCGTCGAGCAGCACCTCGAGCCGTTCCCGGGCGGTCAGCTTGCCCTTGGCGTGCTGGGCATCGATGCGGCGCTGGCCGCCGCCGAGACGGGCCTCGGCCCGCCGCGCCTCCACCTGATCCAGAACCGCGCGCATTCTTCCTCCCGGATTTCAAACCAACTGCCGTCGCGCCTCAGGGAAGCTGGAAACGGCAGGTCCGTCAATAGGCCGGCGCACAGCAAAAACCCCGCGAGGCGCGAAGCCTGCGGGGTTGAACTTTGGTGTCGATCAAGCTTTCACGCCACGGCGCGGGCGAGTGCGCAGCGCGACCAGAGCTGGTGCAGGGCACCGACCAGATGCTCGATATCGGCATCCGTATGCAGCGGCGTCGGGGTGATGCGCAGCCGCTCGGTCTTGCGCGGCACCGTCGGGTAGTTGATCGGCTGCACGTAGACGTCCGAATGATCGAGCAGCAGGTCGGAGATCCACTTGCACTTGGCCGCATCGCCGACCATCACCGGCACGATGTGGCTGGGATTGGGCATGTGCGGAATGCCGCGCGCATCGAGCGAGGCGCGCAGCTTGCGTACCCGATCCTGGTGACGGGCGCGCTCAAAAGGGCTGGCCTTCAGGTGGCGGATCGAGGCGACCGCACCGGCAGCCAGCGCCGGCGGCAGCGCCGTGGTGAAGATGAAGCCCGAGGCGAACGAGCGGATGAAATCGCACATCGCCACCGAACCGGCGATATAGCCGCCCATCACGCCGAAGGCCTTGCCGAGCGTACCCTCGATGATGGTGATGCGGTCCATCAGCCCTTCGCGCTCGGCAATGCCGCCGCCGCGCGGGCCATACATGCCGACCGCATGCACCTCGTCGAGGTAGGTCATGGCGCCGTACTTGTCGGCGAGATCGCAGATCTCCCGGATCGGCGCGATGTCGCCGTCCATCGAGTAGACGCTCTCGAAGGCGATCATCTTCGGCGCCTTCGGATTGGCGGCCGCAAGCTTGGCTTCGAGGTCGTTCAGATCATTGTGCTTCCAGATCACCCGCTCGGACTTGCCGTGGCGGATGCCCTCGATCATCGAGGCGTGATTCAGCGCATCGGAAAAGATGATCAGGCCGGGGATCTTCTGGCCGAGCGTCCCGAGCGTTGCCCAGTTCGATACGTAGCCGGAAGTGAAGACCAGGGCTGCCTGCTTGCCGTGCAGATCGGCGAGCTCCTGCTCGAGCAGGACATGATAATGCGTGGTGCCAGAGATATTCCGGGTGCCTCCCGCACCCGCGCCACAGTGATCGATCGCCTCTTTCATGGCGGCGACCACGGCCGGGTGCTGGCCCATGCCGAGATAATCGTTCGAACACCAGACGGTGACCTCGCGCTGGCCCTCCGGCGTGTGGCGCGTCGCGCGCGGGAAGGAACCCCGATGCCGTTCAAGATCGGCGAACACCCGGTAGCGCCCTTCCTGATGAAGCGCGTCCAGTTCGCCTTTGAAATATGCCTCGAAATCCATTCCAACACTCCAGAACATGCACTGTTTTTTGCGGGCTAGCCCACCGTCTCGTCAACCCCGATCAGGATGAATATCAACCCCTGCGGCATTTGGCGCATCTTTTTGAATCATTCCAATGCAGACCTACAACAGCTCTCATACGAGAAAGTTGACATACATCAACCCAATAAAACAGGAGCAGCGCAAGCCGCTCCAGATTCCGGTTGCAAACGCAATCAGCCGGCAGCCATGACCGCCCGCTTGGCCATCACCCGCACCAGGTTGGCACGGTATTCGGCGCTCGCATGCATGTCGCTCATCATCGCCGCCGGATCGACGAAACACGATGAAACGGCATCCGGCGACCAGGACCGACCGAGTGCCTCTTCCATCGCGGCGACGCGAAACACCCCGTCGGCCCCGGCCCCGGTCACCGCGACGCGGATGCCGGACGCGGTTTGGGCGACGAACACGCCGGTCAGCGAATAGCGCGAAGCCGGATTGGTGAACTTCGCATAGCCCGCCTTTTCCGGTGCTTCGAAGCCAATCGCGGTGATCAGTTCGGCCTCTTCCAGCGCCGTTTCGAAGAGGCCGGTGAAAAATGCCCCGGCCGGGATCTCGCGTCGGTCGGTGACGATCGTGGCATCAAGCGCAAGCAGTGCGGCGGGATAGTCGGCGGCCGGATCATTGTTGGCGACCGATCCGCCGATCGTTCCCATGTGCCGCACATGCGGATCGCCGATGGTGCCGGCGAGATAGGAAAAGGCGGGGCAGACAGAGGTAATGGCGGCGGAGGCGGCGACCTCGGCATGCGGGGTGGCGGCACCGATCCGCACCCGGCGGCCATCGACGGTAATGCCGCGCAGGGCCTCGATATGGCGCAGGTCGATGAGGTCCGACGGCGCCGCGAGCCGCTGCTTCATCGTCGCGATCAGCGTCATGCCGCCGGACAGATATCGCCCCTCGTCATGCGAGGAGCGCAGGTTGACGGCCTCGTCGACGGAGGCGGCGCGGTGGTAGCTGGTTGCGTACATGGTCTTCCTCCCCTTTTTGCCTATTCGGCGGCCTGGCGCAGGGCGACGCCCTGCAGCGCGGTCCAGACCTTGAGCGGCGTTGCCGGCATGGTCAGCGTATTGACGCCGATGGCGTCGGTGATAGCGTTGATCAGCGCCGGCGGCGAACCGATGGCACCGGCCTCACCGCATCCCTTGATGCCGAGCGGATTGCTGGGACACGGCGTATTCTGGTGCGACAGCGAAAACGACGGCAGGTCGTCGGCGCGCGGCATGGCATAGTCCATGTAGCTTGCCGTCAGCAGCTGGCCGCTCTGTTCGTCGTAGCGCACCTCTTCCATCAGTGCCTGACCGATGCCCTGCGCGATCCCGCCATGCACCTGACCCTCGACGATCATCGGGTTGATGATGTTGCCGAAGTCGTCGGCGGCGACGAACTGCAGGATCTCCGTCTTGCCGGTTTCCGGATCGACCTCCACCTCGGCGATGTAACAGCCGGCCGGAAAGGTGAAGTTGGACGGATCGTAGAAGGCCGTCTCCTTGAGGCCGGGCTCCATGCCTGACGGCAGGTTGTGGGCGGTGTAGGCGGCGAGCGCCACCTGGAACCACGGCAGGCTCCTGTCGGTGCCGGCCACCTTCACCTCGCCGTTGTCGATGACGATGTCGGCCTCGTCGGCTTCCATCAGGTGGGCGGCGATGCGTTTCGCCTTCATCTCCACCTTGTCGAGCGCCTTGACCACTGCCGACATGCCGACCGCACCGGAGCGCGAACCGTAGGTGCCCATGCCCATCTGCACCTTGTCGGTATCGCCGTGGACGATGTTGACGCTGGCAAGCGGCACGCCGAGGCGATCGGCCACCAGCTGCGCGAAGGTGGTCTCGTGACCCTGGCCGTGGCTGTGCGAACCGGTGAGCACCTCGATGGTTCCGACGGCGTTGACCCGTACCTCCGCCGATTCCCACAGGCCGACGCCGGCGCCAAGCGAGCCCACGGCTTGAGACGGCGCGATGCCGCAGGCCTCGATATAGCAGCTCATGCCGATGCCGCGCTTCTTGCCACGGGCTTCCGACTGCGCCCGACGGGCGGCAAAGCCGTCCCAGTCGGCCGCCTGCATGGCGGCCTCTAGGGAGGCCTCGTAGTCGCCGGCGTCATAGGTCATGATCACCGGCGTCTGGTAGGGGAAGCTGCGGATGAAGTTCTTGCGGCGAAGCTCGGCCGGTGAAATGCCAAGTTCGCGGGCAGCCGTCTCCATCGTCCGTTCCAGGAGGTAGGTGGCTTCCGGCCGCCCGGCGCCGCGATAGGCATCGACCGGCACGGTATTCGAATAGACGGTGCGGACATTGGCGTGGATCGCCGGGATGGCGTACTGGCCCGACAGCAGCGTCGCATAGAGATAGGTGGGCACCGCCGACGAGAAGAGCGACATGTAGGCGCCGAGATTGGCGATGGTATCGACCTTCAGGCCGATGATGCGGTGGTCGGCATCAAACGCCATCTTCACCTTTGATACGTGGTCGCGGCCATGTGCATCGGTGAGGAAGGCTTCGGTGCGGTCGGACGTCCACTTGACCGGCACGCCGGTCTTCTTCGACGCCCACAGACAGACGATCTCTTCCGGATAGATGTAGATCTTCGAGCCGAAACCGCCGCCGACATCCGGGGCGATGACGCGCAGCTTGTTTTCCGGGGCGACATTGTAGAAGGCGCTCATCACCAGCCGCGCCACATGCGGGTTCTGGCTGGTCGTGTAGCAGGTGTAGTGATCCTCCGCGTCGTCGTAGATGCCGAGCGTGGCGCGCGGCTCCATCGGGTTCGGCGACAGGCGGTTGTTGAGGATCTCGATCTCGGTGACGTGTGCCGCCCGGGCGATCGCCTGATCGGTGGCAGCCGGATCGCCGATCTGCCAGTCGAAGATCAGGTTGCCCGGCGCTTCCGGATGGATCTGCGGTGCGTCAGGCTGAAGTGCGGCCGGCGCGGTGACCACCGCCGGCAGCTCCTCGTAATCGACGACCACTGCTTCGGCCGCATCGCGGGCCTCGGCGGCACTGTCGGCAATCACGATCGCCACCGCATCGCCGACATAGCGGACGGTATCGACCGCCAGCGGCCGCCAGGCGCCCATCTTCATCGGCGAACCGTCCTTCGAGTGGATCATCCAGCCACAGATGAGATTGCCGATGCCGTCGGCCTGCAGCTGCCGGCCTTCCAGCACGCCGATAACGCCGGGCATCGCGAGCGCCGCCGAGGCGTCGAAGCCGGTGATCCGCGCATGCGCATGCGGGCTGCGGACGAAGACGGCATGCTTCATGCCGGGCACCACCATGTCGTCCGTGTAGCGCCCCTTGCCGGTGAGGAAGCGTCTGTCCTCCTTGCGGGCGACCCGTGCACCGATACCTTCGAGACCCATGTTCATTTCCTCCAGAGAATAGGGATCAGGCAAACGGCAATAGGCATTAGCAATGGAGACGTAAGGGCTCGGCGCCGAACACTGATGCCTATTGCCTATTGCCTATTGCCTGTTGCCTGTTGCCTCTTATTCAGCAGCCGCACGCTGCTCGGCATGCATGGCAGCGTCGGCCGCCAGCACCGCCTTGACGATGTTGTGATAGCCGGTGCACCGACAGATATTGCCGTCCAGTTCGAGGCGCACGGTGGCCTCGTCGAGCGTGCCGCCGTGGCGGCCGATCATGTCGATGGCAGTCATCACCATGCCCGGCGTGCAGAAGCCGCACTGCAATCCATGATGCTGGTTGAAGGCCACCTGCACCGGATGCAGTTCGCCCTGCGCGGCGATGCCTTCGATGGTGGTGACGGCGGAGCCCGACGCCTGGACGGCGAGGATCGAACAGCTTTTCACCGACCGCCCGTCGAGATGCACGACGCAAGCTCCGCACTGGGTGGTATCGCAGCCGACATGCGTGCCGGTCAGCCCCAGCCTGTCCCGGATGAAATGCACGAGCAGCGTGCGATCGTCGCACTCGCCCGTCATTGCCCGGCCGTTCACCGTCAACGTCACCTTCGTCATGAGATCTCCTCCCGCTCATCCTCCAGACGCGTGCCTCCACGAGCCACCCGCGAACGAGACGTCCGGCCGAGACAGGAATGCCTCCTCGGCGCGGCGCCTCCTCCCACCCGCCGGCCTCCTCAAGCCCGCGTGTCGTGCCTCCTCAAACACAACCGCATCATTTGCCTTTTTCGGCCATCGATCAACAGCTAGTTTCGATCCTGTTTCGGCGTTTGCAGCGCTCGTCTGCAGACCTGCTAAAAGAAACAGCAGCCGCAGATATGGACTTCCGCGATCGGAATCTTATCCTTCCCATCAGCGGGATTAACTGACCTGCGCCGTAGACGAGGAATGACCGGCTTCGCAGCGGCCTGAACTCATAGCAATTTGGAGAGAGCGATGAAAAAGGCATTGATGCTTATGGTGGTTGGCCTGACGATGGCCGGCTGCACCCAGACGGAACAGGGCGCTGCCATCGGCGCCGGCAGCGGCGCCGTGATCGGCGGCCTGGCCACCGGCAACGTGCGCGGCGCAGCGGTCGGCGCTGCCATCGGCGGCGTCTCCGGCGCAGTCATCGGCTCTGTCGCCGAACAGCCGGGCCAGTGCTACTACCGCGACCGTTACGGCCGTCGCTACGTCGACAGCTGCCCGCGCGGCGGACGCTACTAATCGGCCCAATCGGCAGACGACTATACTGGGCTCCGGTGGCAACACCGGGGCCTTTTCGTAGGATAACCGTAGAAAAGCTTGTACTCTTTTCGCACATTTGCGATTACATTCAAAATTCGTCAGATGGGCATGAAGCCCCCGCAAGTGGGATCGGTAAACTGAGTAAGAGCAGGGACATGCCCGGACCGGAACGCCCGTCGGCGGCTCGGAAGACAGGGGTTGCAGCCGCTCTTGCCGCGACGCTGCTGACCTTTCCCGGCCTCGTGCCGGAGGCCCATGCGCTGAAGATCTTCGGCATTACCCTGTTCGAAACCGAGGACGAGACGGCCGAGGTCATCGACCCGGTCCGCTACGATGCGTCCGTCGACATCACCGGTGCCGACGACAAGCTGCAGGAGCGGCTGGAGACCGCGACATCGCTGGTGGCCGACAAGGAACTGCCGGTCTCCGGCGACCTCGGACTGGTGGTCAAGGCGCGCGAAGACCGCGAACGCCTGGTCGCCGTGCTCTACGAGGAAGCCCGCTACGGCGGCGTCGTGCGCATCACCATCGGCGGAACCGAACTCGACCGTCTGCCGCCGACCCCGGTCTTCGACCACAGCGCGCCGGTGCCGGTGACCGTGACCATCGAGACCGGACCGGTGTTCACGCTGGGCTCGGTGACCCTGAAGGGCGATGCCGCCGGCCTCGATCCGAGCGAATACAAGCTCGACATCGGTGAGCCCGCAGGCTCGGTGCGCATCATCCAGGCCGGCGAGCGGATCGTTCGCGACCTGAAGAACGGCGGCCGGCCTCTCGCCAAGCTCAGCACCCGCGACGTGATCGCCAATCACACAAACAGCACGGTGGCCCTAACGCTGGCGGCCGAGAGCGGCCCTGTCGCATCGCTGGGCGAGGTGACGGTAAAGGGCGCCCGGGCGGTGAACCCGGATTTCATCCGCCGCTATTCGCGCCTCGACGAGCCGCAGCGCTACTCCCCCGACCAGCTGAAGAAGGCCAGCGAGCGGCTGCGGGAACTCGGCGTCTTCTCCAGCGTGACGGTGCGCGAGTCCGAGATGCTGGCGCCCAATGGTACGTTGCCGCTGACCATCGAGATTTCCGAAGGCAAGTTCCGCTACTACGGCTTCGGCGCCGAATATTCGTCGATCGACGGTGCGGGCGTCTCCGGCTACTGGGGCCACCGCAACCTGTTCGGCGAGGCGGAATCGCTGCGCGTCGAAGGCAAGGTTTCCGGTATCGGCGCCACCACCGACTATACCACTTTCGACTATTCGGCCGGCATCTTCTTCACCAAGCCGGGCGCCATCCTGCCGCGCATCACGCTCGACGCCAGCCTGGAAGCCGAGCGCGAGACGCCGGACGCCTATACGGCGACTTCCGTGACCGCCCGCACCATTCTGTCCTACGAGCTGAACGACACCGACACCATCAAGGGCGGTGGCGAGATCGCCTGGGTGCGCGCCGACGACGCCTTCGGCAAGAACACCTACCTGACCTTCTCGACGCCGCTGTCCTTCGAGCGCGATGCGCGCGACAACAAGATGGAGCCGACGGAAGGCTACCGCGCCACGCTTTCGGCGCAGCCGAGCTACGAGGCTTATCGCGGCAGCATCTTCTCGTCGTTCGAGGGGTCGGCATCCGGCTATCTCGGCTTCGGCGACGAGAACGACCTGGTGCTTGCCGCCCGCGTCGCAGCCGGCACGATCGTCGGCGCCGACCAGCTGCAGGACATCCCGACGACCCGACGTTTCTACGCCGGCGGCGGCGGATCGGTGCGCGGCTACGCCTACCGCGAGATCTCTCCGTACAACGCCGAGAACGAGGCGACTGGCGGCCGTTCCTATGCGCTCGCCTCCTTCGAGGCCCGCGTCAAGGTGACTGAAAAGATCGGTCTGGTTCCGTTTTTCGACGTCGGTACAGTGACGAACGAAATCGTGCCTGATTTCTCCGATATTCGCATGGGCGCTGGCATCGGCCTGCGCTATACAACGCCGTTCGGACCCATCCGACTCGATGTCGCGGTGCCTCTCGACCGTTATGAAGGCGGGAGCAGCTACGGGATCTACGCGGGGATCGGACAGGCTTTCTGATGTCGCATCGTAACGAGGATCATGATTGGCACGTCCGGAGTACACAAGGGTGAACCCGCGCACATGACATCGCCATCCCGCCTCACGAGAGGGATCTTGCGCCTGGCGATCGCCGTGGCAGCGCTCCTGCTCGTCCTTGTGCTGGCAGTCGTCCTGTTCCTCGGTTTCGTGCCGGCCGGCAAGCGCATGACCGCAGACATGGTGTCGTCGCTGATCTCCGGGCCTGACCAGCGCATCACCATTTCGCCCCCCGACGGTCTGCTGACCGGCCGTCTGCACATCGACGAAGTCACCGTCTCCGACAGCGGCGGACCCTATGCCGCGGCCCGCGACATCACCGTCGACTGGTCGCCGCTGTCGCTGCTGCGCGCCACCTTCCATGCCGACAGCATCGACATCGCCAGCCTCAGCGTCACCCGTCCGCCGATCGAGACCGCGCAGCCAGCGCCGACCAACGAGCAGACCTCGTCGGGCGGCTCGTCGCTGCCGGTCAACATCGAGATCGACGCGATCCGCCTGCCGGACATCTCGCTCGGCCCGGCACTGACCGGCCGGCAGTTCGACCTGGCGGCCGAAGGCGCCGTCAACGCCACCGGCGAACGGGTGGCGGTCAAGGTTTCGGCGCATCGCAAGGACACGCCCGACGCCTCGGCCACGGCCGACATCGTGTTTGCCCCCGGACAGAACGAACTGAAGCTGCAGGCGCTGGTCGCCGAACCGCAGGGCGGACTTCTGGCGCGGCTGCTGCGCCTGCCGCAGACGCCGTCCGTTTCGCTGGCTCTCGACGGCCAGGGACCGCTGTCGAACTGGACCGGCCAGCTGCGCGGCACCGTCGACGGCAAGCCGGTGATCGGCATGGACGGCCAGCATACGATGACGCCGGAGGGCATCCACCAGCTGCAGATCCACGGCGGCGGCCAGCTGGCAGAGCTTTTGCCGCCGACGCTGCGACCGCTCTTCGTCGGCCGCAGCGACATCAATGTCGGTGCACTGGTCAGCGGCAACGGCCGCATCGAGATCAAGAAGGGCGAGCTTTCCACCGGCGCCGTCAAGCTTTCCGCCGCCGGCGCGCTCGACCCCTCCGGCGACAACAGCCTGACCGGCAGCATTGCGACGACCAACGGCCCCGTCGACATCGAATGGCCGATGAACGGCGGACCGGCGCGGTTCGCGGTCGACAATCTGAACTTCACGCTGACCGGACCGGCTGACGCCTCGCGCTTCAACGCCACGGCTTCGCTGCGCTCGGTTTCGGCGATGGGCGCCAGCTTCGAGCAGGTGCGGCTGCAGGCTGAAAGCGAAGACCTGGACCTCGTGCAGCGTGCCGGCAGCATCCGCACCCGACTTTCAGCAGCCCGCGCCGATTTTGCCAATCCCGACATCGACCGACTTGTCGATGGACCGATCCGCCTCGACGCGCCGATCCGCCTGGCGCTGCCGGCGATCGGGCTCGACGCCTCGACCTTCGAAAGTGCCAATGTTTCCGGCACCGTGAGCGGCGCCTATAACCTTGCCAAGCAGTCGATCACCGGCAATGTCCGCGTGTCGTTGAACCCCGACGGCCTGCCGGAAGCGGTAGGGCGCAACTTCGAGGACATGATCGGCCTGGAAGGCTATGTCGACGCGGTGATCGGCGGAAAGACGAGCCTTGAAAACCTCGTGCTCAAGTCGGGCCTCGTCGACGGCCACGGCAACCTGCTGCTAGAAAACGGCACGCTCGATGCGCATCTGGCAGGCCGGCTTGCCGATATCGCCAGGTTCCGAAAGGATGCCAAGGGTGCCGTCGGGTACGACGTCAAGGTGACAGGCCCGCTCGATGCGCTGGCCGCCACCGCCGTGCTGAACGCTGCCGAGCTGCGCGCAAGTGGCCACGCGCTGCAGGGCATGACCGCACGCTTCGACGGCGCCGTGACCGGCGCTGCCCCGGGCGGCACGCTGCAGGCCGCCGGCAATATCGACGGCAAGCCGATCCGCCTGCAGACCGATGTCCGCCGCGCCGACGAGCAGATCTCGATCGCCAACCTTGTCGTCGAGGCCGGCACCAACCGGCTGACCGGCGGCGTGACGCTATCGCCGCAATTCCGGCCTGCCGGACAGCTGGACTTCGACCTACCCGACCTCGGCCTGCTGGCATCGCTGGCCGGACAGAAGGTTGGCGGCGATCTGCGCGGCACCGTGACGTTTGCCAGCACGCCAGACCTGATCACCGCGACGCTGAAGGCGAGCGGCCAGACGGTGACGGCGCAGGGCGTGACAATCGACACGCCGAACATCGACCTGGTGAGCGGCAACCTCGCCGGACTATCCGCCGAGGGCACGATCCGCGCCGGCCGCATCGGCACCGGGGCGCAGGCGATCGACAACGCCATGCTGACCCTTTCACAGACCGCGAGCCGCACCGGCTTCGACCTCGCCGCCCAGTACGGCGGACAGCCGCTGACGCTGGCCGGAGCGCTGGACCAGGCGACTGCCGGGGCAATGACCCTTTCGATTGACCGCTTCTCCGCAAGCCCCGGTGGCGTGCCGGTGGCGCTGACCGAGCCTGCGCAGATCGGCATTGCCGGCGGCACCGTCAATCTCGGCAGCATCGTGCTGACCGCCGGCGGCGGCCGCGTGGTCGTCGAGGGAACCGCGGCAGAGCGGCTGAACCTCGCGGTGCGCATCGGCGAACTGCCGGCAGCACTCGCCAACGGCTTCGTCTCCGGCATCGGCGCCGAGGGCACGATCGGCGGCGTCGTCACGGTTGCCGGCACCACCGCCGATCCGCTGATCCGCTACAGCGCCGAATGGACCGGCGCCGAATTGGCCCAGACGCGCGCGCAAGGACTGCAACCCTTCGGCCTTGCGGCGCGCGGACGCTTCCAGAACGGCACCGTGACGCTCGACGACGTCAAACTCGAAAACGGCGACGGCCTTGCCGCCACCGCAAGCGGCACGATCGGCACCGCCGATCCGCAGCCGCTCGATCTTACCGTCCGCTTGGCCGCCCTTCCTGCAGCGCTTGCCGACCGTTTCGTGCCCAATCTCGGCGCCGAAGGCATCGTGACCGGCACCGCGGCGATCAAGGGTACGGTGGCGGCACCGGCCGCAACCTTCGATCTGGCACTGCCCGACGGTTCCGTCGCCGCACTGCGCACCGCCGGCCTCGACCGGCTTTCGGCAACCGCCAAGGGGCGCTTCGAGGGCCGCACGCTGACGCTCGACAGCCTTGCCGTGACCGGCAAGGAGGGACTGTCGCTGACCGCCGACGGCTCGCTCGATCTGTCCGGCGACCGGCCACTCTCTATGAACGGCACGCTTGCCGCAGTACCAGCAGCGCTGGTCAACACGTTCCGCCCCGACCTCGGCGCGCAGGGGCTGCTCTCGGGCACGCTTACCGCGTCCGGAACGCTTGCCGCGCCGCAGGCGCGCTTCGCCCTCGACTGGGCCGACGCCTCTCTGGCGCAGACCCGGGCGGCGCGGCTGGACGGACTGTCGGTCGCCGTAAAGGGGAGCTTCGCCAACCAGCTGGTGACGATCGACACCGCCCGGCTTACCGGCCAGAACGGCCTGTCGCTCACCGCCAGCGGCACCGCCCAGCTTGCCGGCGACCGTCCCATCAACCTTTCTGCACAGTTTGCCCGCCTTCCGGCGGCGCTGGCCGACATCGCGCGGCCGGACCTGAAGGCGGCCGGCAGTCTCGACGGCACGATCACCGCGGCCGGAACACTGTCCGCCCCGGCGCTGCGCTACGACGTGACGCTGGCCGACGGATCGACGGCGCAGACGCGCGAGGCGAACGTCAACGCACTCGGGCTTCGCGCCCAGGGCAGCTTCGAGAACGGCATCCTGACGCTGGAGCAGACGCAGTTGAGCGACCCGTCCGGCCTGTCGGTGACGGCGCAGGGCCGCGTTCTGCTGAACGGCCCGCAGGGACCGGCGCTCGATCTCAATGCCAATATCGCCGCCCTGCCCGCCAATCTCGCCAATGCCTTCTCGCCGGGTCTCGGCGCCGGCGGAACGATTTCCGGCAGCATCTCCTCGAGCGGCACGCCGGATGCGCCGACCGCCCGCTTCGACCTCGCCTGGCAGGACGCGGCGCTGCGCCAGACCGTAGACGCCGGGCTGAAGGGCCTTGCCGTGCAGGCGCGCGGAGCGATCGCCAACGGCACGCTGACGCTTGAACAGGCCGGCATCACCGGACCCTCCGGCCTTGAGGCCACGGCAACCGGTACCGTCGGACTTGCCGGCGACCGGCCGCTGGCGCTGACGGCCAACATCGCGTCCCTTCCCGCCAGCCTCGCCGGTGCCTTCGTGCCGAACGTCGAGGCCGGCGGCACGATTTCGGGAACCGCCACCGTCAACGGCAGCGTCGCCGCGCCGGCCATCCGCTACGACCTGCAATGGGCCGACGGTGCCATCCGCCGCCAGGGCGATGCGGGCGTCGGGGGGCTCAACCTGAAGGCCGCCGGCCAGTTTGAGAACGGCCGGCTGGCGCTTGGCGAAACGCGGCTGAGCGGACCGAACGGACTGTCGCTGACGGCCAATGGCAGCGTCACGCTCGGCGGCCAGGCGGGCCCCGTGCTCGACCTCAACGCCGACATCAACTCGTTGCCCGCAAGCCTTGCCAACGCCTTCGTGCCGGGGCTGGGCGCCACCGGTGAGATTACCGGCAAGATCACAGCACTGCCGGGTGCCGGCGTCTCCGGTGCCCGCTTCGACCTTGCCTGGAGCGGCGCATCCCTCGCCCAGACCCGCACCGCAGGCCTTGCACCCTTTCGCATCGCCGCCAACGGCACCGCCGATACCAGCCGCGTCACCTTCGACGCCCGGCTGACCGGCGCCGGCGGCCTGGCGCTTTCCGGCGGTGGATCCGTCGGCCTGACCGGCGACCGTGCCCTCGACCTCAGCGTCAACGGCGACCTGCCCTTCGCGCTCGCTGCAGCCCAGCTTGCCGGCCAGGGCCTGGTGCTGAACGGCACCGGCCGGGTCAACGTCAAGGTCGGCGGCACCGTCGCCGCACCGATCGTCACCGGCAGTGCCTCGACATCCGGCGCCCGCATCGTCGACGTGCGCCGCAACCTGGCGCTCAACAACATCGCCGCCGCCATTTCCTTCGACCGCGATCGCGCGACGATCACCAACCTCTCGGCCAGCGTTTCCACCGGCGGCCGGCTGACGGTGCAGGGATCCGTCGGCCTGCGCGACGGCTTTGCCGCCGACCTGCGCGTCGGCCTCGACAACGCCACCTATGTCGACGGCAACCTGGTGACCGCGACCGTCAACGGCCAGCTGACCGTGACCGGCCCGCTGCTGCAGGGCCCGACGCTCGGCGGCACGGTGACGCTGGTGCGCGCCAACATTACGGTGCCTGCCCGCCTTCCCGCATCGCTTGCCGAAATAGACGTGAAGCACCGCAACCCGCCACCCGACGTGCGCGCCCTGCTGGCAGCCATGCGGCCGAAGGGCGGCACCGGCACCAGCGCCGGCATCAACCTCGACCTGACGCTCAACGCCCCGAACGGCATCTTCGTGCGCGGCCGCGGCATCGATGCGGAACTCGGCGGAACGCTGACGGTGCGCGGCACCACGGCGGCGCCGGACGTTTCCGGTGGCTTCCAGATGCGCCGCGGCCGAATTGTCATCCTCACCAAGCGGCTGGACTTCACCACCGGCAAGATCACCTTCAGCGGCGGCCTCATCCCGGTACTCGACCTGATCGCCAGCACCAGCTCCGGCCAGACGACGATCAACATCGCCGTCAGCGGCCTCGCCAACGATCCCGAGGTCAGCTTCTCCTCAGCACCGGCGCTGCCGCAGGACGAGGTGCTGGCGCAGCTGATCTTCGGCCAGTCGATGGCCCGCCTCTCGCCGCTGCAGATCGCCCAGTTGGCCGATGCCGCAAGCCAGCTGGCCGGCGGCGGCTCGACCTCGCTCCTGCAGACGCTGCGCGCGACGCTCGGCGTCGACGACATCGACATCAACACCGACGACACCGGCCAGACCAGCGTGTCGGTCGGACGCTACCTCAACAACCGCACCTATCTGCAGCTGGAACAGGGTGGAGCGGAAGGCGGCGCGAACGCTTCGATCAATCTCGACGTCGGCCGCGGCGTGAAGCTCAAAGGCTCGGCCGGCAGCGATGGCGGATCAGCAGGGATCTTCTACGAAAGAGAATACTGACGCTCTTCCTCGAGCCGTTTTCTTGACGCCTGCGGTTGTCTTTTCATTCGTCACAACGACCCCAAGTTTAAGTGTTGAGGAATACTTTGCTGCTAAAGTCTATCGCGCAGCGTGACGGATTTTTAAAGATTTCCCCTTAATTGTACTGGTAACGAACGGTGAGGCTCCGGTTACCTCCAGGGTCGTGAACGTCACCACCGCGCTCACGCGGTAACGAGGGGTTTCGGATGCAACTGCATATCCTGGGGTCGGGCGGCGCGAAGGCGACGCTGGAGGCCTTCAATCGTTCTCAGGCAATCATCGAATTCGACCTCAACGGCCGCGTTCTGACCGCCAACGAAAACTTCTGTCGAACGCTGGGCTACAGCCTGTCCGAGATCAAGGGACAGCATCACAGCATGTTCTGCGAGCCAGCCTATGTCCAGACGCCGGACTACAAGGCGTTCTGGGAGCGGCTGGGCCGAGGCGAGTTCCAGGCTGCCGAATACAAGCGCATCGGCAAGGGCGGCACCGAGATCTGGATCCAGGCCTCCTACAACCCGATCCTGTCGGGCGGCAAGCCGATCAAGGTCATCAAGATCGCCACCGACATCACCGCTCAGAAGATGCGTTCGGTCGATAATGCCGGCAAGATCGACGCGATCTCGCGCAGCCAGGCGGTCATCGAATTCACGCCCGAAGGCGACATCCTCACCGCGAACGAGAACTTTCTCGCCTGCCTCGGCTACAGCCTCTCAGAGATCCAGGGTCGCCACCACGGCATGTTCTGCGAGCCGGGCCTGCGTGACAGCGCCGAGTACCGTGCGTTCTGGAAGGCGCTTGCTGCCGGCGAACCGCAGAGCGCCGAATTCAAGCGCATCGGCAAGGGCGGCCGCGTGGTCTGGATCCAGGCCTCCTACAATCCGATCTTCAATGCCGACGGCCGGGTGTTCAAGGTGGTCAAGTTCGCCACCGACATCAGCGAGCGGGTGCGCGCGGTGGATGATATTGCCGAAGGTCTGACAGCGCTATCAAATGGCGACCTGAGCTTCCGCCTCGACCGCCCGTTCATCCCGGGCCTCGAGCAGATCCGCAACGACTTCAACACCTCGCTGGACAAGCTGCGCCAGGCGATGCAGATCGTCGGCAGCAATGCGGACGCCATCGCCTCGGCCTCGTCGCAGATCAAGGAAGCCTCCGAGAGCCTCTCGAGACGGACCGAGCAGCAGGCGGCCGCGGTCGAAGAGACCGCTGCAGCACTGACCGAGATGACGCAGGCCGTCGCCACCAGTGCCAAGCGCGCCGAAGAGGCCGGCGAGCAAGTCGAGCGGACAACGGTCGGTGCCACCCGCTCCGGCGAAGTGGTCGCCAAGGCGATCACCGCCATGGGCCAGATCGAGAAGTCTTCGGGAGAAATCTCCAGCATCATCGGCGTCATCGACGAGATCGCCTTCCAGACAAACCTTCTGGCGCTGAATGCCGGCGTCGAGGCGGCGCGTGCCGGTGAAGCCGGCAAGGGTTTTGCCGTTGTTGCCCAGGAAGTCCGCGAACTTGCCCAGCGCTCCGCAAAGGCTGCCAAGGAAATCAAGGCGCTGATCACCACCTCCAGCCAGCAGGTCCTGCAGGGCGTGACGCTGGTCGATGAGACCGGCAAGGCGCTGAAGGCGATCATTGCAGAGGTGGGCGACATCAATGCCAACGTCAAGGCGATCGTCGAGGCGGGCCGCGAACAGGCGACCGGGCTGCGGGAGATCAACAACGCGCTGGACCTGATGGACCAGAACACCCAGCAGAACGCCGCGATGGTGGAGGAATCGACCGCCGCCAGCAACAGCCTTGCCAGCGAGGCGCAGGCGCTCAACGGGCTCATCGGCCGATTCAGCTTTGGGAAACAATCTTCCGCTACAGTCTCGCTTGCGCGACCCGATACACGCCCCGTGGCGTCGCCGGCCCGCGCACTGATGGCGACGGTTGCCCGGTCACGTTCCGGTGCCGCGGCCGCAGTCCAGGTCTCGGCAAATTGGGAAGAATTTTGATGGCTACGACGATCCCTTCGGCAAGCTTCAGCGGCGAAACGCTTGAGATCATTGCCTTCCGCCTTCACGACCAGGAATTCTGCGTCAAGACGACGACCATCCGCGAAATCCGCGGCTGGGCGCCTTCGACGCCGATCCCGCACGCGCCGGCCGACGTTATCGGCGTGATGAACCTGCGCGGCTCGGTGATCCCGATCATCGACCTCGCCTACAAGCTGGGCATGAAGAGCACGGTTGCCAACGAGCGTTCCGCGATCGTCGTGGCGGAAGTCCACAACATGGTGATCGGCATGCTGGTCGATCGCGTGTCGGACATCCTCACCATCCCGTCCAGCCAGGTCCAGCCGGTTCCGGAAATCTCCGCCTCGTTCGACAAGTCCTTCTCCGAAGGCATTATCGCCAACGAGAACGGCATGATCTGCTTCCTGAACCTCTCCAAGATGTTCAAGGGCTCTGAAATCGAGGAAATCGCTGCCTGAACGGCACGCGACGACGACAGTTCGAACAAGGCAGCGCGACCCCGCGCTGCCTTGTTTGCGTTATGGGTGTCCGGCTGCCCGACGTCGCTGGTTGATCGCCGATGCGTCCTGCCGTACCAGACGCTCCGATGATCGTCGGCACCCACCCAAGGAGGTTTCATGCGCCTGCTTCTCATCCACACCGGCGGCACGATCGGCATGACGCCCGGCCCCTCGGGTCTTGCACCCATGGATGGACTGGTCGAGGCGGCGCTCTCCGAACGGCTGCCGGCGGGGATCGCGCTCAGCACCCACATCTTTGCCCCGCTTCTCGACAGTTCGGACGTCGGCCCGGCTCACTGGAACGAGATGCTTGCGGTGATCCGCGCCCATCCGGATGTGCCGGTGATCGTCACCCACGGCACCGACACGATGGCCTACACCGGGGCCGCCCTGTCTCAGGCGCTGGCCGGCGAGGCGCGTCGGGTGATCCTCTGCGGCTCGATGATCCCGCTCGGCGGTGACGGCGATGCTGAAGGCAATCTCGCGCTTGCCATCGAGGCAGCCCTTGGGCCTGCCGAAGGGGGGGTCTGGCTGGCCTTTGCCGGCCGCCTGATGCCTGCCGCCGGGCTGGTGAAACGCGACAGCCATGCCGCCGACGCCTTCCGCTCCCTCCCGCAGGCGAAAAGCCAGTCGCCGCTTCGGCGCTTCTTCGCGCCGCGCCGGCTGGCGGTGCTGACGCTGACGCCGGGCCTGCCGGCGGCTTTCCTGCGCTCCGCCCTCTCGACGCTCGACGGAGCGGTTCTGCGCGTGTTCGGATCGGGCACGATGATGGACGACCGGGAGCTTCTGGACGTGCTCACCGGGGCGGTGCGCGCCGGACAGAGGATCCGCGCCGTCAGCCAGTGCGAGACCGGCGGGCTGGAGCCCGGCGTCTATCAGGCGAGTGCCGGGTTGTGGAGCACAGGCATCGAGAACGGCGGCAACGAGACCCCGGAAGCGGCGCTCATCCATCTCTGGCTGAACTAGGCTCCTCAACGCAGGAAGCCGGCACGCGGCCGGCTTCCAAGAGCAATGACGGGTTTGGCTTGTCAGCCGAACAGCACCATGCTGCTTCTCAGCGTCACCCACACACCCCAGAGCAGCGGGATGCCGACAACGGCCCAGGCGAGTGCCGCCTTGGCATCGAAGCCGCCGGTACCGATGCCGAAGGAGCCGGTCGGGCCCGCATCGGCTGCCGCACTCTTTGCCTGCAGCGCCGCCACTTCCTGATCCGACATGAACCACTTGTCCGACAGCGGCCTGACCAGCGCGTTGGCGACGAGGCCGAGCGCCAGCATGCCAGCCAGGATGTACATGGTGCCCGTATAGAGCGACGGTCCCGGCGCGACGCCGGCGGAGATCTGCGCCTCGCGGATGTAGTTGACGACCACCGGACCGACGATGCCGGCGGTTGCCCAAGCGGTCAGCAGCCGGCCATGGATGGCGCCGACGAACTGGGTGCCGAAGATATCCGCAAGATAAGCGGGGATGGTGGCGAAACCACCGCCATACATCGACAGGATGATGCCGAAGGCGAGCACGAACAGCGCCTTCGAGCCAAGACCGGCAAGCGTCGGGGCAAGTGCGTACATGACGATGCCGAGAATGAAGAAGCAGTAATAGGTGTTCTTGCGGCCGATCCTGTCGGACATCGACGCCCAGAAGAACCGCCCGCCGATGTTGAACAGCGACAGGAGCCCGGTGAAGCCCGCGGCAATCGCGGCAATCTGCGCCTTCTGGCCGACATCGAGCTGGCTGAAGGTAAGATCCGGCAGACCGATCAGCGAGCCGGCGAAAATTTCCTGCAGCATCGGCGAGGCAACGCCGATGACGCCGATACCGGCCGAGACGTTGAGGCACAGCACCGCCCAGATGAGCCAGAACTGCGGCGTCTTGTGCGCATCGCGCAGATGCACGTGGCGCGTGGTGATCATCGTGCTCTTGGACGCCGGCGGCACCCAGCCTTCCGGACGCCAGCCAGCCGGCGGAATGCGATAGCCGAACGCGCCGCCCATCATGAACACGAAGTAGATGAGCGCCATGACCACGAAGGTCTGCCAGACGCCGACCGATACGTCGGTCTTGAAATAGGTCATCAGCAGGTTGGCGAGCGGCGCACCGATCATCGCACCGCCGCCAAATCCCATGATGGCCATGCCGGTGGCCATGCCGCGGCGGTCGGGGAACCACTTGATCAGCGTCGAGACCGGCGAGATATAGCCGAGCCCGAGACCAATGCCGCCGATGACGCCGGCGCCGATCCACATCAGCCACAGCTGGTGGGTCATCACGCCGATGGCGGCGACGAGAATACCGCCGCACCAGCAGCAGGCGGAGACGAAGCCCGCCTTGCGCGGGCCGACCCGCTCCAGCCAGCCGCCCCAGATGGCCGCCGAGCAGCCGAGCAGCACGAAGAACAGCGTATAGATCCAGCCGAGATCCGCGACGCGCCAGTTGCAGGCGGTGGTGAACAGGGCACCGGCCAGCGTCAGGCCGCTGCAGCTCGGATCGGTGGACGGCAGCGCCCGGCTGAGCGGCAGCCAGAAGACGCTGAAGCCGTAGGCCATGCCGATGCAGAGATGGATGGCCAATGCCGCCGGCGGCACGAGCCAGCGGTTGAAGCCCGGTTGCGCGATAATCCTCTCGCGGTCGAGGATACCGGCACCGGCCAGCCCCTCGTCAGTCACGCCTGCTACTGCCATCGACAATATCTCCCTCTGAAACCTCTGGTGATCGGATCCGTTCGCGCTGTCACCCCGACAGCGCCGGCGGGATCAGTCCGTCCTTTCCGGAACGCTTGGTTCCGACAAGGATTCTCCACTCGCCGGACCGTGTCCGCCGGGCGCTCCCGCCGCGGCATCGGCACCGACGCCGACCGCGCCGCTATTGCCTTCGCCGGGCCGTTTGATCTTGGGGGCGGCGCTGACCACCAACGGCAGAAAGCCGCCGGTGCCGCCATCCATCATCTCGAAGAAGCGACGTCGCATGCGCGGCTCCCAGAACTTGTTGATGTGCGTCGCGATGCCATCGGTGCGCACCTCTTCCGGCTGCGAGCCGAAGAAGGTGGCGATCTGGTTGGCCATGCGCACGAGCTTTTCGTCGACGTAATCATGCGACATTGGAAATCCCTCCCGCCGTCAGCCGGTCGGCCCGGGTGAAGACGTCGAAATCATCATCGCGGGCGATGCCGATCAGCGTCATGCCGGCAGCCTTGGCGGTCTGGATGGCAAGCGTCGTCGGCGCCGAGATGGCCGCCAGCACCGGACTGCCGAGGATCGCCGCCTTCTGCACCATTTCCACCGACAGTCGGCTGGTGACGACGACGATGCCCGCCGTCGGCTCCCAGCCGCCGAGCAGCACCGCGCCGACCAGCTTGTCGAGCGCATTGTGGCGGCCGACATCCTCGCGGATCGCCA
Organism: Rhizobium sp. SAFR-030; assembly: GCF_059415005.1. Classification (NCBI taxonomy): domain Bacteria; kingdom Pseudomonadati; phylum Pseudomonadota; class Alphaproteobacteria; order Hyphomicrobiales; family Rhizobiaceae; genus Rhizobium; species Rhizobium sp. SAFR-030. Next base: position 117,701 of record NZ_JBPFDO010000006.1, read on the forward strand.
CCAGGCCTTCACCGGGAAGGTAGAAGCCCGCACCGTGCACGGCGCGCGTTTCCCGGTTGAGTTTCTGCCCGTCGCCCAGCAGCCGCATGGCCTCGGCGATCTCGGCGCCTGAAAACTTGAAATTGCAGTCGCGGATATGCGGCACCTCGCGGGTCGCCTGCTCGATCGATTCGATGCCGCAGAGGCCGCAGCCGACCGGGCCTGCCATGCGCCGCCGCCGCGAGGTCAACGCCTCGGCCGTCGCATCCTTCAGCGTCACCTGCACGTCGATGCCGTCGCCGGCCTCGATCGGCTCGACGGCGAGGATCTCCTCCGGGCAGCGGATGATGCCTTCGGCCATGGAGAAGCCGACGGCGAAATCGTCGAGGTCGGCGGGCGTCGCCATCATCACCGCATGGGTAGAGCCGCCGTAGGACATGGCGATCGCCACCTCTTCGGCGACCGGGCGCGTCGCAGTGCGCAGGCTGCCGTTCCGGAACTGCATTTCCGGGACGGTTCGGAAGGGCGGCATCATTCAGCAAGCTCCGTCAAATTCTGTCGTCCCTCAACACAATGGCAGGACCCGCCTGGCTCATTCCGCCGCCTCCAGCCTGGCTGCAATACGCCGCGAACGGCGTCCCAGTTCCTCGTATTCCTCCTGCCATTCGCTCGGGCCGTTGGATGGCGAGATCTGCACCGCGGTTACCTTGTACTCCGGACAGTTGGTTGCCCAGTCGGAAAAATCAGTGGTGATCACATTTGCCTGTGTATTCGGGTGGTGGAAGGTTGTGTAGACGACGCCCGGCGCGACGCGGTCGGTGATCAGCGCCCTCAGCGTCGTATCACCCGAGCGGCTGGCAAGCTTGACCCAGTCGCCATCCTTGATGCCGCGCTGTTCGGCATCGTGCGGATGGATCTCCAGCATGTCCTCCTGGTGCCAGACGACGTTTTCGGTGCGCCGGGTCTGGGCCCCGACATTGTACTGGCTGAGGATGCGGCCGGTGGTCAGCAGCAGCGGGAAGCGCGGCCCCGTGCGCTCGTCGGTCGCGACGTATTCCGTGCGTATGAACTTACCCTTGCCGCGCACGAAACCATCGACATGCATGATCGGCGAACCGACCGGGAATTTCTCGTTGCACGGCCACTGCACCGAGCCCATCTTCTCCAGGTAATCATAGGAGACGCCGGCAAAGCTTGGCGTGGTGGCGGCGATCTCGTCCATGACTTGCGACGGGTGGGTGTAGTTCCAGTTGAGCCCCATGGCCTGCGCCAGCTTCTGGGTTACCTCCCAGTCGGCATAGCCGTTCTTCGGCGTCATCACCTTGCGGACGCGGTTGATGCGCCGCTCGGCATTGGTGAAGGTGCCGTCCTTCTCGAGGAAGGTCGAGCCCGGCAGGAAGACATGCGCGTAGTTGGCGGTCTCGTTGAGGAAGAGATCGTGGACGACGACGCATTCCATGGCGGCGAGCCCGGCCGAGACATGCTTGGTGTCCGGATCCGACTGCAGGATGTCCTCGCCCTGGATGTAGATGCCCTTGAACGTGCCTTCGACGGCGGCATCCAGCATGTTGGGGATGCGCAGGCCCGGCTCGCTGGCAAGCGTCACGCCCCACAGCTTTTCAAACGTCTCGCGGGTCGCATCGTCGGAGATGTGTCGATAGCCCGGCAGCTCGTGCGGGAAGGAGCCCATGTCGCAGGAGCCCTGGACGTTGTTCTGGCCGCGCAGGGGGTTCACGCCGACGCCGGGCCGGCCGATATTGCCGGTGACCATGGCAAGGTTGGCAATCGCCATCACCGTCGTCGAGCCCTGGCTGTGCTCCGTGACGCCGAGGCCGTAATAGATCGCGCCATTGCCGCCGGTGGCAAACAGCCGCGCCGCGCCGCGCAGGTCGGCTGCCGGAACGCCGGTGAACTTTTCCGTCTCCTCCGGGCTGTGCTGCGGCTCGGCGACGAAGGCCGCCCAGTCCTCGAACTCCGACCAGTCGCAGCGCTCACGGATGAACGTCTCGTCGGCAAGGCCTTCGGTGACGATCACGTGGGCGAGCGCCGTCATCACCGCAACATTAGTGCCCGGCAGCAGCGGCAGGTGGAACGAGGCCTCGACATGCGGCGTGCGCACGAGATCGATACGGCGCGGATCGATGACGATGAGCTTTGCCCCCTGCCGCAGCCGCTTCTTCAGCCGCGATCCGAACACCGGATGGCCATCGGTGGGATTGGCGCCGATCACCACCACCACGTCCGAATGCTCGACGCTGTCGAAATTCTGGGTACCGGCCGAAGTGCCGAACGCTTGGCCGAGACCGTAGCCGGTCGGCGAATGGCAGACGCGGGCGCAGGTATCGACATTGTTGTTGCCGAAACCGGCCCGGATCAGCTTCTGGACGAGGTAGGTCTCCTCGTTGGTGCAGCGCGACGAGGTGATGCCGCCGATCGAGTCGCGGCCATACTGGTACTGGATGCGGCGGAACTGCGAGGCGACATAGGCATAGGCCTCTTCCCAGCTGACCTCGCGCCACGGATCAGCGATGTTTTCGCGGATCATCGGATTGAGGATGCGGTCCTTGTGGCTTGCGTAACCATAGGCGAACCGGCCCTTGACGCAGGAATGGCCGCGATTGGCCTGGCCGTCCTTGAACGGCACCATGCGCACCAGCTCCTCGCCCCGCATCTCCGCCTTGAACGAGCAGCCGACGCCGCAATAGGCGCAGGTGGTGACCGCCGAATGCTCCGGCTGGCCGATGGCGATCACCGACTTCTCGGTAAGCGTCGCCGTCGGGCAGGCCTGCACGCAGGCGCCGCAGGAGACGCATTCGCTGTCGAGAAAGTGTTCGTGGGCGCCGGGCGACACCCGGCTTTCGAAGCCGCGGCCCTCGATCGTCAGCGCGAAGGTGCCCTGCACCTCCTCGCAGGCCCGCACGCAGCGCGAACAGACGATGCATTTCGACGGGTCATAGGTGAAGTACGGATTGCTCTCGTCCTTCGGCATCCACTTGGCGTTGATCGCGCCCTCGCTGCGGGCCTTCACATGGTTGTCGCCCTCGTAGCCGTAGCGCACGTCGCGCAGGCCGACGGCGCCGGCCATGTCCTGCAACTCGCAATCGCCGTTGGCGGCGCAGGTAAGACAATCGAGCGGGTGGTCGGAAATGTAGAGCTCCATCACCCCCTTGCGGATCTGCTTCAGGCGCTCCGTCTGGGTGTGGACGACGAGGCCGGCGGCGACCGGCGTGGTGCAGGAGGCCGGCGTGCCGTTACGGCCCTCGACCTCCACCAGACAGAGGCGGCAGGAGCCGAAGGCATCGACCATGTCGGTGGCGCAGAGTTTCGGCACCTGGATGCCGGCCTCCCGGGAGGCGCGCATGATCGACGTGCCGGCGGGCACGGTGACGGCGCGGCCGTCGATGGTCAGCGTCACGGTCTCCGCGGATTTCGAGGCGGGCGTGCCGTAGTCGATTTCATGAACGAGGGACATTGCGCTTACCTTTCCGCCGGCATCCTCGGGCTTGTCCCGAGGATCTGCTGCGTCTGAATTTCGGGTATCCGTTCAGCAATGAATGTCGCCCGCATGGCAATGTCGGTAGATCCTCGGGACAAGCCCGAGGATGACGAGCACGAACCGTCACTCATTCGGCTGCCTCCACCATCGGCACCGGCGCGAAATCCTGCGGGAAATGCGTCAGCGCGCTCATGACCGGATAGGGCGTGAAGCCGCCGAGCGCGCAGAGCGAGCCGAACTTCATCGTGTTGCAGAGATCCTCCAGCAGCGCCCGGTTCTGTTCCGGCTCGATGCCGCGGGAGATCCGGTCGACCACTTCGACGCCGCGCGTCGAGCCGATGCGGCAGGGGGTACACTTGCCGCAGCTTTCGATGGCGCAGAATTCCATGGCGAAGCGGGCCTGCTTCAGCATGTCGGCAGTGTCGTCGAAGACCACCACACCCGCATGGCCGATCAGTCCGCCGGCGAGAGCGAAGGCCTCGTAGTCGAAGCTTGTCGAAAACAGCGAGACGGGGAAGTAGGCGCCGAGCGGACCGCCCACCTGCACCGCCTTGACCGGCCGCCCGGTGAGCGTGCCGCCGCCGATGTCGTTCACCAGTTCGCCGAGCGTCAGGCCGAACGCCGTTTCGTACAGTCCGCCGTGCCGGATGTTGCCGGCCAGCTGGATGGGGATCGTGCCCTTCGAGCGGCCGACGCCGAAATCGCGATAGAAGGACGCGCCACGGTCCATGATGATCGGCACAGACGCCAGCGACATGACGTTGTTGACGACGGTCGGCTTGCCGAACAGGCCCTGCAATGCCGGAAGCGGCGGCTTGGCACGCACCACGCCGCGCTTGCCCTCCAGCGAATTCAGCAGCGAGGTTTCCTCGCCGCAGACATAGGCACCGGCGCCGACGCGCACCTCCATGTCGAAGGCATGCTGAGAACCGAGCACCGAGGGACCGAGAATGCCCTCGCGCCGGGCGAGCTCGATCGCCTCGTTCATCACCGCGATGGCCTGCGGATATTCCGAGCGGGTGTAGACATAGCCCTTCGTCGCGCCGACGGCGATACCGGCGATCGTCATGCCCTCGATCAGCACGAAGGGATCGCCTTCCATGATCATCCGGTCGGCAAACGTGCCGCTATCGCCTTCGTCGGCATTGCAGACGATGTACTTCTGGTCGGCCACGGCATCGGCGACCGTCTTCCACTTGATGCCGGTCGGGAAGCCGGCGCCACCGCGACCGCGCAAGCCGCTCTCCGTCACCTCGGTGACGATCTGTGCCGATGTCATGCGCAGCGAAGCCTGGAGACCGATCAGGCCGCCGTAGCGCCGGTAATCGGCAAGCGACAGCGGATCGGTGATGCCGCAGCGCGCGAAGGTCAGCCGTGTCTGGCTCTTGAGGAAGGGGATCTCGCGGGTCAGGCCGTGAGAGAGGGGATGCCGGCCACCGGCAAGGAAATCGGCGCCGAACAGCGACGGTACGTCGGATGGCCTCACCGGGCCATAGGCGACGCGGCCATTTATCGTTTCGACCTCGACCAGCACTTCCAGCCACAGCATGCCGTGCGAGCCGTTGCGGACCACCGTCACGTCGAGACCACGGGCCGTTGCCTCGCGCTCGATGGCCGCGGCGACACGATCTGCGCCGACGGCGAGTGCGGCGGAATCGCGGGGAACGAAAACGGTGACGCTCATCGGCGCACCTCCGCAACGATGTCGGTCAGACAGTCCTCGTCGAGCCGGCCATACAGCGTTCCGTCAAGCATGGCGGCCGGCGCCGTGGCGCAGAGGCCGAGACAGTAGACGGGTTCGAGCGTGACGGAGCCGTCGCTTGCAGTTTCGTGCCAGTCGATGCCGAGCCTTGCCTTGAGGCCGTCGGCCAGCTGCTCGCAGCCCATCGCCTGACAGGCCTCGGCGCGACAGATCTTCAGGACGTGGCGGCCGGCCGGATGATCCCGGTAGTCGTGATAGAAGCTGACGACGCCGTGAACCTCGGCGCGCGACAGGTTCAGCGTCTGGGCGATCACCTGCTTGGCGGCCTCGGGGATGAAGCCGAATTCCGCCTGCACCTTGTGAAGGATCGGCAGCATCGGCCCTTCAAGATGGCGACAGTCATCGATGATCGAAAGGATCCGGGTTGCCTCATCCACCGCAACCGCGCGAATATTCATCAGGTCAGTCCTCCCAAACCGACGCAGATCCGTCCTCACCGGATCCGCTTGAGGGTAGACTGAGGCTCAACCCACGGTTAGGTCAATAACGGTGTGCCGTGGGTCGATAGGATTTTCCTATCGAAGTCGGCCGCCGCGGCCCGTGCCCGCGCCTCGTGCAACAGCGCCGAGACCAGCGGGGTGTGCGGTTCGCGATGGGTGGCGACCAGGCCGACGAGATGCTCGGCTTCCGGCTGGGCGATCGGGATCATCCGGATCTGCTCAGGAAAGCCGAATGATTCCGCGACGTTGCGCGGCATGATCGACGCCCACTGGCCGGTGCGGATATGTGAAAACAGGACGATCATCGAATTGGATTCGAGCGTCGGCTTGGCCCACACACCTGCCTCTGCCATGTGCTTGTTGATGATCCGGCGGTTCTGCATGTCCGGCGTCAATAGGCAAAGCCGAAGATTGGAAACCTCCTTCCAGGACACCTCGTCACGGTCGGCCAGCGGCGTTCCGGCAGCGGCGATCAGGTGATAGCGCTCCGAATAGAGCGGCACCGTCGTCACCCGCCCCAGCGGTTCGTTGTCAAGATAGGTGATGCCGGCATCGATCTCCAGGTTCTCCAACTGGCTCAGCACCTGCAGCGAGGTGCGCGAGGTGACGGAGAAGGTGACCGCCGGATGACGGGCCTGGAAAGGCTCGGTCAGGCGCGGCACCATGGCGAGCGCCGTCGGGATGACGGCGATGCGCATGTGGCCGGCGAGCCCCTTGCGGGCCGCCCGCATCTCCTCGCGCATGGTGCGCGTGTCGCCGACAATGCGGCGTGCCCATTCGAGCACCCGCTGGCCCTCCGGCGTCAGCCCCTGGAAGCGCGAGCCGCGCACGACCAGCACGACGCCGAGCTGATCCTCCAGCTGGCGGATGGCCGCCGACAGCGTCGGTTGCGAGACGCCGGACTCTTCCGCCGCCCTGCCAAAATGGCCGGTGCCGGCCAGCGTGATGAAGAATTCCAGCTTGTCGATCACCGCGTCTCCCCCTCTCCCCTGCTCCTTTACGGTTGTCGTCGTTTCTCCCGCCACACGTCAACCTCGCTCGCACGACTGTCGTGCCGGCTCGCGCAGATTTGGGTTTGCCAGGATGGCCCGCTACCCTAGATACTATGATCGCGACGCGGCCGGCCTGCCTGCGCGCCAGACAGAAAACTTGGAAGGCACCGTGAGCGTAAACCAGAGACCTCCTTTCCTGCAGGGTGACGGCAGATCCGCCCAGCTCGTTTCCCAGTTCGATTGGTCGGCCACGCCGCTCGGCCCGATCGAGAGCTGGCCGATCTCGCTGAAGACGGCCGTCGGTACCATCCTCAATTCGTCCTTCCCTTCCGCGGTCACATGGGGCCCGGACCTCACCCTCATATACAACGACCCGTTCCGCGCCATTCTCGGCAACAAGCCGGAAGCGATGGGCAAGCCGTTCGGTGTCGTCTGGGCGGAAGCCTGGGAGGTCATTGGACCGATCGCCGAGAAGGCCCGCGCCGGCGAGGCAACCTTCATCGAGGACTTTCCGCTGACGGTCGACCGCAACGGCTATCCCGAGCAGGCCTTCTTCACCTTCTGCTACAGTCCGCTACGCGACGACGAGGGCAAGATTGTCGGCATGCTCGATACCGTGATCGAGACGACGAAGCGCGTCGAGACAGAACGCCGCATCCAGCTGATGAATGCGGAGCTGCAGCACCGCATGAAGAACATATTCGCCACCGTCACCTCGATCGTCAGCCAGACGCTGCGTGGAGAGCGGCCTCCTGCGGAGACGCGGCCACTGCTGCTGCAGCGGCTGGCGGCCCTTGCCGGCGCCCATACCATGATGACCGATACGCCAAAGGGTGACGTGCCGGTGCGCCAGGTTCTGGACACGGTGCTTTCGGTACACCGGGCGGGCGACGAGCGGATCGAGATGAACGGCCCGACCATCGCCGTCAACGAGAAGCAGGCGCTGTCACTGGCGCTGGCGATCAACGAGCTGGCCACCAACGCCTTCAAGTATGGGGCGCTGTCGGCGGATGCCGGCCGCGTGCGCATCACCTGGCAGAAGGCGGGAGAACAGGGTTTCGACCTGAACTGGGTGGAGACCGGCGGACCGGCAGTACGGCCGCCGGAGCGACGCGGCTTCGGCACGACGCTGATGGAACGCGTCGCGCCGCACGATTTCGGCGGAACCGGGACGCTGACCTACGCGCCGGATGGCCTGCGCTATGCGCTGTCGACACCGAGGCTGAACATTCGCGATCGGGCCTGACGCAGCAGGTCCCACGAGTGACATGCCGACAAACAAAAACCGCCTGCAACGGGGTGCGTTGCAGGCGGTTTCGTTTCGTGGATATCCGCGTTCGCCCCGGGAAGCGCGACGCGCATGCACGGATGACTGCCGCGGGCTGGATCAGCCCGGCAGGACGGTGTGGTTGAGATGTGTCAGATCGGCAAGCATATGCTCGAGCTTCGTGCGGTGCTCGTCGGTCGGCGCGTCAGAAATGTCCTGACGCAGCGCTGCAATGCGGGCCTCGAACAGGTCGCGGTTCGTTTCGTCCTGCGCCACGGCCGATTCGGCAAGCAGCGTGCAGCTCTTCGGCAGGATGTCGGCGAAACCGCCGAACACGACGTACTTCTTCACCTGACCCGAAACGAGCTTGACGGTCACGACACCCGGCTTGATCGTCGTCATCGTCGGTGCGTGGTTGACCAGCACCGTCATCTCGCCGAGCGTCGCCGGAATCACCACTTCGGATACGTCTTCCGACACGAGCAGGCGCTCCGGCGAGACCAGTTCGAATTTGAAAGCTTCGGCCATGACGGTCAACTTCCTTAAAGTACATTACGCGCGCTGGGGGCTTTGCGTAACCGATGCGGGATTGGCGCGCCGGATGATCAAATCCCGCGCGCCGTCACTCAGCTGATCAGGCGGCTGCAGCCAGCTTCTTGGCCTTCTCGACCGCTTCCTCGATGGTGCCGACCATGTAGAAGGCAGCTTCCGGAAGGTGGTCGTATTCGCCGTTGACGAGGCCCTTGAAGCCCTTGATCGTGTCTTCGAGAGCAACCAGCTTGCCCGGTGCGCCGGTGAAGATTTCGGCAACGAAGAACGGCTGGGACAGGAAGCGCTCGATCTTACGGGCGCGCGCGACCGTCATCTTGTCTTCTTCCGACAGCTCGTCCATGCCGAGGATGGCGATGATGTCCTGCAGCGACTTGTAGCGCTGCAGCGTCGTCTGGACCTTACGGGCGATCTCGTAGTGCTCTTCGCCGACGATCATCGGGTCGAGCATGCGCGAGGTCGAGTCGAGCGGATCCACGGCCGGATAGATGCCCTTTTCGGCGATCGAACGCGACAGCGTCGTCGTCGCATCAAGGTGGGCAAACGAGGTTGCCGGCGCCGGGTCGGTCAAGTCGTCGGCGGGCACGTAGATGGCCTGCACGGACGTGATGGAGCCCTTGTTGGTGGTGGTGATGCGTTCCTGCATCTGGCCCATGTCGGTGGCGAGCGTCGGCTGGTAACCTACGGCCGACGGAATACGGCCGAGAAGAGCCGAAAGCTCCGAACCTGCCTGGGTAAAGCGGAAGATGTTGTCGACGAAGAACAGAACGTCCTGGCCCTTGTCGCGGAAGTCTTCAGCGATGGTGAGGCCCGTCAGCGCAACGCGGGCGCGTGCACCCGGAGGCTCGTTCATCTGGCCGTACACGAGGGCTGCCTTGGAGCCTTCGCCGCCGCCGTGCTTGTTGACGCCCGATTCGATCATTTCGTGGTAAAGGTCGTTCCCTTCGCGGGTACGTTCACCCACGCCGGCAAATACCGAGTAACCACCGTGCGCCTTGGCGACGTTGTTGATCAGTTCCATGATGAGAACCGTCTTGCCAACGCCGGCGCCGCCGAACAGGCCAATCTTGCCGCCCTTGGCGTAAGGTGCCAGGAGGTCGACGACCTTGATGCCGGTGACGAGGATCTGACCTTCGGTCGACTGCTCGACGAAGGCCGGTGCTTCCTGGTGGATCGCGCGCTTGTAGGGCGTGACCAGCGGGCCGGCTTCGTCGACCGGCTCGCCGATGACGTTCATGATGCGGCCGAGCGTCTCGACGCCGACCGGAACGGAGATTGCAGCGCCGGTGTCGGTGACCGACTGGCCACGAACGAGACCTTCGGTCGAGTCCATAGCGATGGTGCGAACCTGATTTTCACCGAGGTGCTGCGCGACTTCGAGAACCAGGCGGTTGCCGTTGTTCTCGGTCTCAAGCGCGTTCAGAATTGCAGGCAGTTCGCCGTCGAATGCGACGTCGACGACAGCGCCGATAACCTGGGTCACTTTGCCGAGGGACGAGCCCGTTGCGGTAGCCATGATACTTACCCTCTTTCTTTACTTCAGAGCGCTTCCGCGCCCGAAATGATTTCAATGAGTTCCTTGGTGATCTGTGCCTGACGCTGACGGTTGTAGGACAACGTCAGCTTGTTGATCATGTCACCGGCATTGCGCGTCGCGTTGTCCATTGCGGACATCTGCGCGCCATAGAAGGAAGCGTTGTTTTCGAGCAGCGCACGGAAGATCTGCACTGCGATGTTCTTCGGCAGCAGGTCGTCGAGGATTTCTTCCTCGCTGGGCTCGTATTCGTAGAGCGCCGAGGAACCTGTGGCGGCCTCGGTGGTCTCGAACGTTGCCGGGATGATCTGCTTGGCCGTCGGGACCTGGCTGATGACCGACTGGAAGCGCGCATAGAACAGCGTCGCAACGTCGAACTCGCCGGCATTGTAGAGAGCCAGAACCTTCAGCGCGACTTCGTCGGCCTGGGCGAAGCCAAGCTGCTTGACCTCGCGGAACGTCACGTAATCGACGATGTTGTCGCGGAACGTGCGGCGCAGGATGTCATTGCCCTTGCGGCCGACGGTCAGGATCTTGACCGTCTTGCCCTGGGCAATCAGCTTCAGCGCGTGGTCGCGAGCCATGCGGATGATCGAGGAGTTGAAGCCCCCGGCCAAGCCGCGTTCGCCGGTCGCCACGACCAGCAGGTGAACCTGGTCCTTGCCCGTGCCCGACAGCAGCAGCGGCGCCTCGACGTTGCCGGCATTGGCAGCCGCGAGGCTTCCGAGCACGGCATTCATCCGCTCGGCGTAGGGACGGGCGGCTTCCGCCGCCTCCTGCGCGCGGCGCAGCTTTGCAGCAGCGACCATCTTCATCGCTCTGGTAATCTTCTGCGTCGCCTTGACGGAGGCGATCCGGCTTTTCAGATCCTTAAGTGAAGGCATCCGTTATCGGTCCTCGAGCTTGATCCGTTTTCAGGCGAAAGACTTGGCGAACGTATCGAGCGCTGCCTTGAGCTTTGCCTTCGTGTCGTCGGAAACCTGCTTCTCGGTGCGGATTGCCTCGAGAACGCCGTTACCTTCGGTGCGCAGGTAGTTCAGCAGACCCTGCTCGAACTTGCCGACCTGATCGACGGGGATCTTGTCGAGGTAACCGTTGACGCCAGCGAAGATCACCGAAACCTGCTCTTCCGTCTTCAGCGGCGAGAACTGCGGCTGCTTCAGGAGTTCCGTCAGGCGTGCGCCGCGGTTCAACAGGCGCTGCGTCGAGGCGTCGAGGTCGGAGCCGAACTGGGCGAATGCCGCCATTTCGCGGTACTGCGCAAGCTCGCCCTTGATCGAACCGGCAACCTGCTTCATCGCCTTGACCTGAGCGGCCGAGCCGACGCGCGATACCGACAGACCGACGTTAACGGCCGGACGGATGCCCTGGTAGAACAGGTCGGTTTCGAGGAAGATCTGGCCGTCGGTGATCGAGATCACGTTGGTCGGAATGAAGGCCGAAACGTCGTTGCCCTGGGTTTCGATGACCGGCAGTGCCGTCAGCGAACCGGCGCCGCGCTCGTCGGAGAGCTTTGCAGCGCGCTCGAGGAGACGCGAGTGCAGGTAGAAGACGTCGCCCGGATAGGCTTCGCGGCCCGGCGGGCGGCGCAGCAGCAGCGACATCTGGCGGTAGGCGACGGCCTGCTTGGACAGATCGTCATAGGCGATCAGCGCGTGCTGGCCGTTGTCGCGGAAGTATTCACCCATCGCGCAGCCGGCGAACGGTGCGAGATACTGCATCGGAGCCGGATCGGACGCCGTTGCCGCAACGATGATCGAGTACTGCAGGGCGCCGCGCTCTTCCAGAACCTTGACGAACTGGGCAACCGTCGAGCGCTTCTGGCCGATGGCCACGTAGACGCAGAACAGCTTCTCGTTCTCGGGGCCGTTGTCGTGGATGGCCTTCTGGTTGAGGATCGTGTCGAGAATGATGGCGGTCTTGCCGGTCTGACGGTCGCCGATGACCAGCTCGCGCTGGCCGCGGCCAACCGGGATCAGGGCGTCGATGGCCTTGAGGCCCGTCGACATCGGCTCATGCACCGACTTGCGCGGGATGATGCCGGGAGCCTTCACGTCGACGCGCGAACGGCGCGTCGTGGCGATCGGGCCCTTGCCGTCGATCGGGTTGCCGAGCGCGTCGACGACGCGGCCGAGCAGTTCCGGACCAACCGGCACGTCGACGATGGCGCCGGTGCGCTTGACGGTATCGCCTTCCTTGATGTCGCGGTCGGATCCGAAGATAACGACGCCGACATTGTCGGATTCGAGGTTGAGCGCCATGCCGCGGATGCCGCCCGGGAACTCGACCATTTCACCGGCCTGGACATTGTCGAGACCGTAGACGCGAGCGATGCCGTCGCCGACGGACAGGACCTGACCGACTTCCGAAACTTCGGCATCCTGGCCGAAGTTCTTGATCTGATCCTTGAGAATTGCGGAAATTTCCGCTGCACGGATATCCATCAGCCGACCTCTTTCAATGCAAGCTTAAGAGTGGAAAGTTTGGTGCGAAGGGAACTGTCGATCTGGCGCGACCCCACCTTGACGATCAGGCCACCGAGAATGGTGGGGTCGACCGTCATGGCAATCGTGACGTCCTTACCGGTGACGCCCTTCAGCGCCGACTTCAATTCTTGTTCCTGCGCTGCAGACAGCGCATGGGCCGAGACGACCTCGGCGGTAACTTCATCCCGGTGACGGGCAACGATATCGCGGAAGGCGCGGATCATGCCGGGCAACGCAAACAGACGGCGATTGCCGGCGACGACCTTGAGGAAGTTCGCAACGACGCCGCGGACACCGGCCTTGTCCGCCAGCGCAGCCACGGCACGCGCCTGATCTGCGGACGAAAAGACCGGGCTGGCGATGAGACGCTTGAGATCATCACTCTCGTCGATCATTGCCTGAAAACGGTCAAGATCGGCGCGCACCTGATCGACGGCATTCGCTTCGAGCGCCAGCTCGAAAAGCGAGGATGCGTAACGATCGGCCACGCTGGAAGTCTGATGGGATGTGTCTGCCACGGGCACAAATTCCCTGATTATCACCCAATCGCGGAGCCTGCTTTCCCAAGTCAGACAAGCGGTTGAATATGCTTCTATTTCTCGAATTCGACCGAGGTCAGCCCCAGGCGTTTTTTCGAAATTCGCGGTTCGTCTAGCATAGGACACAGGGACTCGCAACACGCGCAGCCCCGGAAAGAGCCTTATCTGCAAGGGCTTGAAACGATTTTGTCTCAATCCGTGAAGAAATGCGCGGATCGGCCTCCTCCCGGCCTCCTCAGCCTTCAGAAGTAGCCGAACACATAGCCGAGCGGCAAGCACGAAACCACAACCTGAAGCAGCATAAAGCCGATGTTGCGAGGCGTCGCGCCACGATCGGCAAACACCGAGATCAGCCGTCCGAGCGCGCCGAGTGCCACCGCGGCACCGACGGCGAGATAGATCCAGTCCTGTGCCAGGAGAAGTGCCGTGCCGCCGAGACCGAGATACATGCCGCCGGTCGCGCGCGTCGCGCCGTAGCCTTCCGGCGTCACCACGCCGACCGAGAAGCCGGCCGCCTTGAGCGCCGCTGACGGCATCAGAAACAGCACGAGGCCGGTCAAGGCGACGAGCGCTGCGCCGATGAAGGCAAGCTGTTCGGGAAGTTCGCTGGGGAAGTAGAGTTCCATGCCGGATCCTTGGACATGCCGCACGTAAAGTGCGCCGGCCATAGCAGCCGGAGCGTGATTCTCAAAGGAAGCTTTGCGGATCGACGTCGAGCTGCACCTGCACCGTGCCGCGCACTTTCGGCCCGCTGCCGAGCAGCGTGCGTAGATAGGACTGCATGTCGCTGTTGCGCTTGCCATGTACCAGAAGCCGGAAGCGGTGCCGTCCGCGCACCAGCGCAAGCGGTGCTTCGGCCGGACCGAGCACGGCGATGCCGGCGACATGCGGGGCGGCGGCCCGCAGCCCGCGTGCATGGCCTTCGGCATCAGCCCGGCTGTCGGCCGAGACGATGATCGAGGCGAGCCGGCCAAACGGCGGCAGCACGGCCTTTTCCCTCTCGTTGATCTCCCGCTCGTAGAAGGCATAGGCATCGCCCGAGACAATCGCCTGCATCACCGGATGCTGCGGCTGATAGGTCTGCAGCAGCCCGTGGCTCTTCAGCCCGGTTCGTCCGGCACGGCCGGTAACCTGGCTCAAGAGCTGGAAGGTGCGCTCGGCGGCGCGCGGATCGCCGTTCGCCAGCCCGAGATCGGCATCGATGATGCCGACCAGCGTCATCAGCGGGAAATTGTGGCCCTTGGCGACCAGCTGCGTGCCGATGACGATGTCGGCCTCGCCATTGGCGATGGCTTCAAGCTCGATGCGCATGCGCTTCATGCCGCCCAGGAGATCGGACGACATGACGATGGTGCGCGCATCGGGAAAATGCTTCTCCACCTCTTCGGCGATCCGTTCGACGCCCGGCCCGCAGGCGACCAGATGATCCAGCGTTCCACATTCCGGGCATGCCTCCGGCGTGCGCTCCGAATGGCCGCACTGATGGCACTGCAGCTGGCTCTTGAAGCGGTGCTCGACAAGCCAGCTCGAACATTGCGGGCACTGGAAGCGATGGCCGCAGACGCGGCAGAGGGTGAGCGGCGCATAGCCGCGGCGATTGAGGAAGAGCAGCGCCTGCTGGCCCTTCTCTATGGTCTTCTTCACCGCCCGCAGCATGACCGGCGACAGGAAGCCGCCGCGTTCGGGGGGATGCCGGCGCATGTCGACAAGATGCAGGTCCGGCATCGCCGCATCGCCGAAGCGGGTCGGCAGGTGGACCATGTGATAGCGGCCGGTCTGGCCGTTGACCTGGCTCTCGACCGACGGCGTCGCCGACACCAGGACCACCGGGAACTGGCCGATGCGGGCGCGCACCACCGCCATGTCACGGGCATTGTAGAAAACCCGCTCCTCCTGCTTGTAGGCAGGATCGTGCTCCTCGTCGACGACGATGAGGCCCAGCTCCTCGAACGGCAGGAACAGCGCCGACCGGGCGCCGGCGACCACCCTCACCTCGCCGGTCACCACGCCGCGCCAGACCTTCTCGCGCATGCGCGGCGACAGGTCGGAATGCCATTCGGCCGGCCTGGCGCCGAACCGGTCCTGGAAACGGTCGAGGAAGCTGGCGGTCAGGGCGATTTCCGGCAGCAGGATCAGCACCTGCTTGCCGGTGCGCAGCGCTTGCGCGATCGCCTCGAAATACACCTCGGTCTTGCCCGACCCGGTGACGCCGTCGATCAGGGCTGCGGAAAACCCGCCCTCCTGCATCGTCTCGACGATTTCGGAAGCCGCCTGCTTCTGCGGCCCTTCGATGCGCGGTGCGACATAATCGGGATCGGGGCGCGCCACCACCGGCGGCGGCGGTAGAAAGGTGGTCTCGAAAAGGCCATGCCGGATGAGGCCGTCGACGACGCTCATCGACACGCCCGCCGCATGCGAAAGGCCGATGCGCGTCCACACCGCGCCATCCGCCACCCGCTCAAGAACCCGGGCACGTGCCGGCGTCATCCGGTCCGGTGCACCGCCCAGAAAGCGCAGCGCCTCGACCATCGGTTCCGGGTCCAGGGCTGCCGGTGCCCGTACCGCCATACGCGCCACCAGACCGGGTGGAGACAGCGTATAGGACGCCACCCAGTCGATGAAGCGGCGCATCTCGCCGGTAAGCGGCGGGCAGTCGAAGACGAGCGTGATCGGCCGGAGCTTTTTCGGGTCGAGCGGCCTGCCGCTGTCGGCGTCCGGGTCGTCCCAGACGACGCCGATGACCTGACGCGGCCCGAGCGGAACCTGCACCACCGAACCTGGCTCGACCGCCATGCCTTCCGGCACCGCATAGCTGTACGCCTCCGGCACCGGTAGCGGCACCAGGACGGGAACGGTATGGGTCATCTCGGGCGCTTCGAAAAGCTTGCCGAAGAGGTCGGACGAATCTTTAGCCATTGAGCGGGACCATGCCCCGATGCGGAACAAAAGGGAACCCGAATCAGATTTCGTCGTCCTCGTCGTCGATCACGCCGGTCAGACGCATGCCCTCGATCCAGGTGGCGCCCTCCCGCCGGATGACCCGCTTCGACCGCGTGCCGCAGCGCGCTTCCACCGCCGCGGCCAGCACTTCCGAATGGGTGACGATCCACACCTGGCTGGCGCGCGACGCCTCGGCGATCATGTCTGCCAGCGGCGGCAGCATGTCGGGATGAAGGCTCGCTTCCGGCTCGTTGAGGGCAATCAGCGGCGGCTGCCTGTAGGACATCAACCCGGCCGCCAGGCCGAGGAAGCGCAACTGCCCGTCCGACAGCTCGCGCGGCTGGAAAACCCGGAGCGGAAATTCCGGAAAGACCAGGCCGAACTCGGCATGCTCGCCCGGCTCCGGCACGGAGAGCTTGGCGCCACCGAGGGCAGCGGAGATTGCCCGCGCAAGTTCCACCGTATCGCCGCGGATGTGCACGAGCGTCGCGAACACAGCCGCCAGATTGCTGCCGTCCTCGTCGAGCAGCGGCGAGGTCACCGCCAGGCAGGGCTGCCTCAGCGGCGAGGCGCGGTCGGTCCGAAAGCCATGGAAGAAGCGCCAGCTGTCGATCATGCGGCGGAAGGTGCCGATCTCCGGATAGTGGCCGGCATCGCCGAGAAGCGCGATGGCGGTCTCGGAAGTCATCGCCTGCTCCGGATATTCCTGCATGCGCCCGGTCGGCCCGCGCACCATGATGCCGGGTCCGGCCCGTTTCATCATCGTCACCGGTCGCGAACCGGTTTCGACCGACAGCTCCTCGGCCTTCACCTGCGGCTCGAAGGCAAATCCGGCTGCCGCCTCGAGCGGCCGCAGTCCGGCCTCGACGCGATAGCGGAAAGTGATGGCGCGCTCCTCGTCCAGCACCTCCACTTCGAATTTGATGCGGAAGTTCTTCTCCGCGCGGCGTGGCCCTGACCACAGTGCCGACGCCATGCCGCCTTCGGCAGCAATCTCATGGGCAAGCGTGCCGCGCACCGCCGCCTGCACCAGCTGCAGGGCGCGGTAGAGATTGGACTTGCCAACGCCGTTTTCGCCGATGAACAGGTTGACGCCGGCGAGATCCATGCGGATCGCCCGCAGCGAGCGGTAGTTTGCGGCAAACATCGAACGAAGCAGCATGTGCCATTCCTAGCGCAGGACCGCGGCCGGATGAACCGGGGTCGGTGATCCGATAGGCGGATCGCTCAGGCGGCGGTCATCGCCGACGATCCCGGCGGCTGAAACACGGCGTCGCCATCGGCGGCCATTTCATTCACCGTATGGTGCTCCAGCGCCCTGGTCACCTCTGCCGGATCGCCGTCCAGCTGCTGGGGCAGGATCATCTGGCCGATGGAGAAATCGAAGTGGCCGCCCTTCTTGTTGAGCAGTTCGTAGAACACCGTCATGTCGCGCAGTTCCGTCGACCACTTGGCGAACCAGTAGAACAGGCCGGAATTGCGCGCCGTCAGATGCACCGGCAGGATCGGCAGATTGTACTTGCGCGCAAGCCCGACGGCCGAGGTCTTCCACGGCCGCTCGTTGAGCCGGCCGTTCTCCCAGTAGGCGATGCGGCCGGAGGGAAAGAGCACCGTCACCTTGCCCGCCTCCACCGCGTGGTTGGTCAGCCGCAACGTCTCGCGCGCCTTGAGCTTCGACTTGTGCTCCTCGCGCCATTCGACCGGGATGATCATCTCGGAAAACCGCGGATTGACGCGCACCGCATCGCGGTTGGCAAAGAACATCATGTCGGGACGACGTTCCTTGAGGAGATCGAAGACCGCGACGCCGTCGGCAATGCCGGTTGGATGATTGCTGACCAGGATGAAGCCGCCCGACGACGGAATACGCTGCGGGTTGCGGACGCGGATATCGAGCTTCAGCAGGTTGCTCAGGTGCTCGAACGACTGGAAGCCGGACAGGCTCTCGATGTCGTTGGTGAAGCGGATCGCCCGGCTGTAGCGCAGCAGCGAATACAGGAAAGGCCGCATGACCGGCCACAGCGGATGGTGGACGATGCGCGTGCCGCGCTCGGCAATCAGCGTATCGACGATATGGCCCGGGCTGCCGTGGGATACGAGGGCAATCGCCTCGGCTAATTGCCCGAACGCGGACAAGGCTTCACGGCGCTGCATAAGAACTCCCGCCAAACATGCACAGCTTTATCGCAATCCACTGTGATCGAAACGTGACGGTGCCCTCTTAGCGAATTGGTAACGCCACCGCCATCAATGTGGTGCCTGAGCCCACAAAAACAATGGACCTGGCGTGAACGAGATCCTCATCCTGGCGGGGCCTGACCTGCTGGAGCAGCGGCGGCAATGGCTGGACCAGCTGTCGGGCGAGCGACGTCTGGCGGCAAACACGCTGCAGGCCTACGAGCGGGACACGCGGCAGTTCCTGACCTTCCTGACCACGCATCTTGGCCATCCGCCGGCTCTGTCGCACATCCACACCCTGCGCACCGCCGACCTTCGCGCCTTTCTGGCCAAGCGGCGAAGGGACGGCTCCGGCGCCCGCTCGCTCGGCCGGCACCTGGCAGGACTGCGGTCGTTCCTGCGCTACCTGGAACGGAAGGGCCTGATCAACGCCGCCGCCGCCGGCGCCATCCGCGCGCCGCGTCAGCCGAAATCGCTGCCCAAGCCGCTCACCGACCGCCAGGCCGTCGAGCTGGTGACCCGCCAGGCGCAGCTCAACGACGAGCCATGGATCGCCGCCCGCGACGCCGCCGTGTTGACGCTGCTCTACGGCTGCGGCCTGCGCATTGCGGAAGCACTGGACCTGACGCCCGCCGACCTGCCGGGAGATGCCCGCACGCTGCGTGTCACCGGCAAGGGCGGCAAGACGCGGATCGTGCCGGTGCTCGACGTCGTGCCGCGCGCCATCGACGAGTATCGCACGCTCTGCCCCTACCATCTCGACGACGACCAGCCGCTGTTTCGCGGCGCCCGCGGTGGAAAGCTGCAGCCGGCGATCATCCAGCGCGAGATGCAGAAGCTGCGCGGCGCGATGGGGCTACCCGACAGCGCCACGCCGCATGCGCTGCGCCATTCCTTCGCCACCCACCTCCTGGCAGGCGGCGGCGACCTGCGCACCATCCAGGAACTGCTCGGCCATGCCAGCCTGTCTACGACGCAGATCTATACCGGCGTCGACCAGGCGCGGCTGCTGGAAGTTTACGACCGCGCCCATCCGCGCGCCTGAGGAACAGGCCGGCAGACACCGCATTAACCATGTTCGTTAAGCCTCTCTGCTCCTCCACAGGGTTAAAGCGATCCCCATGACCCATCGCATCTTCCCCCATCTCCGTTCTGTCCGCCGGGAGCCCGGCGACCAGGCTCTCTGGCTGCTGGCCGCACTGCACGTGCTGGCGTTTCTGACGTTCCTGGTCGTGCTCGGCCTTGCGGTCCCGGCACGCGCGGCGGGCGACACGTGCGACGGAGCCAACATCCTCACCGAGATGAAAGCCCGCGATCCGTCCGCCTATGCCGGGCTGGTGGCGGAAGCCGATAAGGTGGAGAACGGCCGGGGTCTGTTCTGGAAGATCGACAGGCCGGGCCTTGCGCCCTCCTGGCTGCTCGGCACCATGCACGTGACCGATCCCCGGGTGCTCGCCATGCCGAAGGGTGCCGTCGAAGCCCGCGATTCCGCAAAGGTGATCGTCGTTGAATCCGACGAGATCCTCGACGAGAAGCAGGCGATGGCGAAGATGCTCGTCAAGCCGGAGCTGACGATGATGACCGACGGCGCGACAATCCAGACGTTCCTGTCGCCGCAGGATGCGGCAAAGCTCGAAGCCTCGCTGAAGAAGCGCGGCATTCCGCTTGCCGCTGTCTCGCGCATGCAGCCGTGGATGCTGTCGAGCTTCATCGCCCTGCCGGCATGTGAGCTTGCCCGCAAGGCCAAGGGCGCCTCCTTCCTCGACAAGCAGATTGCCGAGCAGGCGGTCGCGGCCGGCAAGCCGGTGAAGGGGCTGGAGACGATGCAGGAGCAGCTCTCGGCCATGGCATCGATCCCCACCGACTTCCACATCAAGTCGCTGATGGAGATGATCGCCATGGGCGACCGGATGGACGACGTCACCGCGACGATGACCGAACTCTATCTGTCCGGCGAGATCGGCATGACCATGCCGATGCTGAAGGCGGTGGCACCGGACGGTACAGAGGGCGAAGGCTATGCCGAATTCGAGGAGCGCATCGTCAGCCGCCGCAACCACACCATGGCCGAACGCGCTTTGCCGATGCTGAACGAGGGCGGTGCCTTCATCGCCGTCGGCGCGCTGCACCTGGTTGGAAAGGACGGGCTGGTAAGCCTCCTGCGCCAGCAGGGATTTGCGGTGACGCGGGTCGACTGATCGAGACCCGCCCCGAAGCCGCTCGCCAAAATACTCACTGTTCGAGACCTGCCTGAACGAAAATGTCCCGCCTGGACTGGCCAGGCGGGACTTCGAAGCGTGCGTTTCGGGTGCCGGCCCCGCCGATCACATGTGGATCGGCTTGAAGAAGGTGGCGAGCGCTGCTTCCTTGACGGCTTCCGACATCGTCGGGTGCGCATGGCAGGTGCGGCCGAGATCTTCCGACGAACCGCCGAATTCCATCAGCACGGCTGCCTCGTGGATCATTTCGCCGGCTCCGAAGCCGATGATGTGAACGCCGAGCACGCGGTCGGTATCCTTGTCGGCCAGAACCTTGACGAAACCTTCCGTCGCCAGCATGGCGCGCGCACGGCCATTGGCCATGAACGGGAACTTGCCGACCTTGTAGGCGGTGCCGGCCGACTTCAGCTCTTCCTCGGTCTTGCCGACCGAGGCGACTTCCGGCTGCGTGTAGACGACGCCCGGTATGACGTCGTAGTTCACGTGGCCGTGCTGGCCGGCGAGAATTTCGGCAAGCGCCACGCCCTCGTCTTCCGCCTTGTGGGCAAGCATCGGGCCCTTGACCACGTCGCCGATGGCATAGATGCCCGGGACGTTGGTCGCGTAGTGGCCGTCGATCTCGACGCGGCCGCGGTTGTCGAGCACGACGCCCGCTTCTTCCAGCCCGAGGCCCGCCGTGAACGGCTTGCGGCCGGTGGAGATCAGCACAACGTCCGCATCGACGGTCTGGGCTTCGCCGCCCTTGACCGGCTCGAAGGTGACCTTGGCGCCGGTCTCGGACTTCTCGACGCCGGTGACCTTGGCACCCAGCTTGAAGTCCATGCCCTGCTTGGCGAGGATGCGCTGGAACTGCTTGGAGACTTCGCCGTCCATGCCGCCGAGGATGGTGTCGAGATATTCGACGACGGTGACCTTGGCGCCGAGACGCATCCATACCGAGCCGAGCTCGAGGCCGATCACGCCGCCGCCGACGACCACCATGTGGGCCGGGACCTTTTCAAGCGCGATGCCGCCGGTCGACGAGACGATGACCTTCTCGTCGATCTCGACCTGCACGCCCGGAATGCCGGCAACGTCGGAGCCGGTGGCGATGACGATATTCTTGGTTTCGAGTTCCTGCGCCGAGCCGTCTTCAGCGGTCACCGAGACCTTGCCGGCGGAGACGATCTTGCCGGTGCCGATGAAGGTCTCGATCTTGTTCTTCTTGAACAGGAAGGCGACGCCATCGACGTTCGACTTCACGGTCGCGTCCTTGTGGCCCATCATCTTTTCGAGGTTGAGCGTGGTGCCGGAGACCTCGACGCCCAGCTCTTCCATGCCGTGCTTGGCATGCGCAAAGACTTCCGACGCGTGCAGCAGCGCCTTCGACGGGATGCAGCCGACATTGAGGCAGGTGCCGCCGAAGGTGGCGCGCTTCTCGACCACGGCAACCTTCATGCCGAGCTGGGCAGCCTTGATTGCGCAGACATAGCCGCCAGGGCCGGTGCCGATAACGATGAGATCATAAGCCATGCAGTTAAGTCCTTTTTAGAAACGTCGCGTTTGCCTGATGTGCCCGGGGCAGTTCAGGCAACCAGGGCGAACATCATGATCAGCAACCCGGCGACGCTCACCAGCCAGACGAGAGAGCGGATATACGGAATGCCGGTGAGATAGAGCGGGATATAGGCGATGCGGGCGATCAGCCACATCCAGGCGCCGCCGATGCCAAGGCCGGACGGATCGCCGATGAAGGCGAGGCCGAGCAGCAGGCCGATGAAGGCCGGATAGGTTTCCTGGAAATTCTTCGAGGCGCGGGCGGCGCGACCGGCCATCACTCCCG
This sequence comes from Rhizobium sp. SAFR-030, assembly GCF_059415005.1. Classification (NCBI taxonomy): domain Bacteria; kingdom Pseudomonadati; phylum Pseudomonadota; class Alphaproteobacteria; order Hyphomicrobiales; family Rhizobiaceae; genus Rhizobium; species Rhizobium sp. SAFR-030. The sequence goes on from NZ_JBPFDO010000006.1 coordinate 139,904, forward strand.
TCGGCTGCTTGTCGGCATCCCGCGGACCGGCGTTCCAGGTCGATCCCAGCTCGCGGGTCGCAAGAATCCCCTGCAAGCCGATATGGAAGAGCAGGATGACAACGCTGAGCGAGAGCAGCACGACAAGATGCGCGGCGTTTGCCGAAATCGGATCCATGCTGCTCTCCTCAGTTCGATGTCACGTAGTTTCTTAGAGATCGAGAACCAGGCGTTCCGGATCTTCCAGGCTTTCCTTGACGCGCACCAGGAAGGTGACGGCTTCCTTGCCGTCGACGATGCGGTGATCGTAGGAAAGCGCCAGGTACATCATCGGACGGATGACGATCTGGCCGCCGACGACGACCGGACGCTCCTGGATCTTGTGCATGCCAAGAATGCCCGACTGCGGTGCGTTGAGGATCGGCGAGGACATCAGCGAGCCGTAGACGCCACCATTGGTGATGGTGAAGGTGCCGCCCTGCATGTCGGCCATGCCGAGCGTGCCATCGCGGGCAGCCTTGGCGAGACGGCCGAGTTCCTTTTCAACCCCGGCGATCGACAGCTGGTCGGCGTCACGGATGACCGGGACGACGAGGCCCTTGTCGGTGCCGACGGCCATGCCGACGTGGCAGTAGTTCTTGTAGACGAGATCGGTACCGTCGATCTCGGCGTTGACGGCCGGCAGTTCCTTCAGCGCATGGGTGGCGGCCTTGGTGAAGAAGCCCATGAAGCCGAGCTTCACGCCGTGCTTCTTCTCGAACACGTCCTTGTAGCGGTTGCGCAGGTCCATGACCGCCTTCATGTCCACCTCGTTGTAGGTGGTCAGCATGGCGGCGGTGTTCTGGGCGTCCTTGAGGCGCTTGGCGATCGTCTGGCGCAGGCGGGTCATCTTGACGCGCTCTTCGCGGGCCGCATCCTCGGTGGACGACGGAGCGCGCGGTGCGGCCGGAACCGCTGCCGGCGCGGCAGCCGGAGCCGAGGTTCCCTTGGCGACGGCAGCGATCACGTCGCCCTTCAGCACCTGGCCACGCTTGCCCGAGCCATCGATGTCGGAGGTCGAGAGGTTGTTGTCGGCGGCAAGCTTTGCGGCAGCCGGGGCCGGCGGCATCGACGAGCCGGCAGTCGCCTGCGGTGCGGCGGCAGGTGCCGGAGCAGCAGCGGCCGGCGCTGCAGGGGCAGCTGCCGGGGCCGGAGCGGCGGCCGGAGCCGATGCGGAACCGGCGGCGCCTTCGGCGATCTGCCCGAGCAGCGCGCCGAGACCGACCGTATCGCCGGCCTGTGCGACGATTTCCGTCAGCACGCCCGATGCCGGGGCCGGAACTTCGACGGTCACCTTGTCGGTTTCCAGTTCGACGATCGGTTCATCGGCCTTCACCGTGTCGCCGACCTTCTTGAACCAGGTGCCGATGGTTGCCTCGCTGACGGATTCCCCAAGCGTTGGGACGCGGATTTCGGTGGCCATGATCTGTTTCCGTGTTTGTCAGATGTATTTTCGAACGGGTGAAGGGGCGGCTGAGAACTCAGCCGCCACCAAGCGACTGGAGATCAGCCGCCGAGTGCGTCTTCGAGGAAGGCTTCCAGCTGCGCCAGGTGCTTGGACATCAGGCCCGTCGCCGGAGAGGCGGCAGCCGGACGGCCGGTGTAGCGGACGCGCTGGTACTTGGCGTCGATATGCGCCAGCACCCATTCGAGATACGGGTCGATGAACGCCCAGGCACCCATGTTCTTGGGCTCTTCCTGGCACCACACCATCTCCGCATGGCGGAACCGCGACAGCTCGTTGATCAGCGCCTTGGCCGGGAACGGATAGAGCTGTTCCAGACGCAGCAGGTAGATGTCGTCGATGCCGCGCTTTTCGCGCTCTTCCAGGAGGTCGTAATAGACCTTGCCGGTGCACATCACGACGCGACGGATCTTGGCGTCCTTCTGCAGCTTGATCGGGCCGTCCTTGATGACTTCAGCGTCGTCCCACAGCAGGCGGTGGAACGAGCTTTCGCCCGCCATTTCCGCCAGCGTCGAGGTGGCGCGCTTGTGACGCAGCAGCGACTTCGGCGTCATCAGGATCAGCGGCTTGCGGAAGTCGCGCTTCATCTGCCGGCGCAGGATGTGGAAGTAGTTGGCCGGCGTCGAGACGTTGGCAACCTGCATGTTGTCTTCGGCGCACATCTGCAGCCAGCGCTCGAGGCGCGCCGACGAATGCTCCGGACCCTGGCCTTCATAGCCGTGCGGCAGAAGGCAGACGAGGCCCGACATGCGCAGCCACTTGCGCTCACCCGACGAGATGAACTGGTCGAAGACGACCTGCGCACCGTTGGCGAAATCGCCGAACTGGGCTTCCCAGAGGGTGAGCGCGTTCGGACGGGCCAGCGAGTAGCCGTATTCGAAGCCGAGCACGGCCTCTTCCGACAGCATCGAGTTGATGACTTCGTAGCGGGCCTGGGTTGGCGACAGGTTGGCAAGCGGAATGTAGCGCTCTTCGGTGTCCTGATCGTAAAGCACCGAGTGACGCTGCGAGAAGGTGCCGCGTTCACAATCCTGGCCGGACAGACGCACCTTGTGGCCGTCGACGGCGAGCGACCCGAAGGCGAAGGCTTCCGCCATCGCCCAGTCGATCCCCTCGCCGGTCTCGACCATCTGCGCGCGGTTGTCCATGAACCGCTTGATGGTTCGGTGAGCGTTGAAGCCGTCCGGAATGGTCGACAGCTTGCGGCCGATTTCCTTGAGGCTCTTCATCGGCACGGCGGTCTTGCCGCGACGCTGCTCGTCGGCGTTATCGGCCGAGCGCAGGCCCGTCCACTGGCCGTCCAGCCAGTCGGCCTTGTTCGGCTTGTAGCTCTGGCCGGCTTCGAATTCCTGTTCCAGATGGGCGCGCCAGTCGGCCTTCAGCTTCTGGTATTCACCGTCGGTGATGACGTTTTCGGCGATCAGACGCTCGGCGTAGAGCTCGGCAACCGGCTTGTGGCCGCGGATGACCTTGTACATCTTCGGCTGCGTGAACGCCGGCTCGTCGCCTTCGTTATGGCCGAAGCGACGGTAGCAGAACATGTCCACGACCACCGGCTTGTGGAACTTCATGCGGAATTCGGTGGCGATCTTGGCGGCGTAGACGACAGCTTCCGGATCGTCGCCGTTGACGTGGAAGATCGGCGCCTCGATCATCTTGGCGACATCCGACGGATAGGGCGACGAACGCGAATAGGCCGGATTGGTGGTGAAGCCGATCTGGTTGTTGATGATGAAATGCAGCGTCCCTGCAACGCGGTGACCGCGCAGGCCCGACAGCCCGAGGATTTCGGCGGTCACGCCCTGGCCGGCGAACGCGGCATCGCCGTGCAGCAGCAGCGGCAGGACCTTGGCGCGTTCCTTCAGCGGGATGACGTCGCCATCCCAGGACTTGGCGATCATGTCCTGCTTGGCGCGGGCCTTGCCCATCACCACCGGGTTGACGATTTCCAGGTGCGACGGGTTGGCGGTCAGCGACAGGTGCACTTTGTTGCCGTCGAACTCGCGGTCCGAGGAGGCGCCGAGGTGGTACTTGACGTCGCCCGAGCCTTCGACTTCGTCGGGCTTGAAGGAGCCGCCCTTGAACTCGTGGAACACCGCGCGATGCGGCTTGTGCATGACGTTGGTCAAGACGTTCAGACGGCCGCGATGGGCCATGCCGAGCACGACTTCTTCCAGTCCGTCCTGGCCGCCGCGCTTGATGATCTGCTCGAGTGCCGGGATCAGCGATTCACCGCCATCGAGACCAAAGCGCTTGGTGCCCTTGTACTTGACGTCGATGAACTGCTCGAAGCCTTCCGACTCGACGAGCTTCTGGAGGATCGCCTTCTTGCCTTCCGGGGTGAACTCGACGCCCTTGCCCGGGCCTTCAATGCGCTCCTGGATCCACGCCTTCTCTTCAGGGTTGGAGATGTGCATGAACTCGACGCCGAGCGTCGAACAGTAGGTGCGCTCGAGGATATCGATCATCTCGCGGACCGACGCGTATTCGAGGCCCAGCACGTTGTCGATGAAGATCTTGCGGTCGTAATCGGCCTCGGTGAAGCCGTAGGCGGTCGGCGACAGCTCGTTATAGTCCTCGACCGGCGCTGCAAGGCCGAGCGGATCGAGCTTGGCATGCAGGTGGCCGCGCATGCGGTAGGCGCGGATCATCATGATGGCGCGCACGCTGTCACGCGTCGCCTGCAGGACAGCGGTCGGATCGAGCGGCGTGCCGGCAGCAGCAGCGGTGGCCTCGGCCTTCGCCTGAACCTTCTTCTCGATCGCCTTCTCGACGACCGGCCAATTGCCGTCCAGCGCCGAGATCAGCTCGCCGTTGGCCGGGATCGGCCAGTTCTTGCGCTGCCAGGAGGCGCCCTTGGCGGCCTTCTTCACGTCATCCGGATTATCGGCCAGCGCTTTGAAGAAGGACTGCCATTCGGGACCGACGGAATTCGGATCTTCCTCGTAGCGAGCGTAGAGCTGCTCGATATAGGCGGCATTCGCGCCGTCGAGGAACGAGGTGATGAGAAACTGCTCGTTGGCTTCTTGCCGTGCCATGATGCTTCCGCGGGCTGTAATACCCGCCTCCTGACGTAATTGGGGGCCGGATCTTGGATAAGCGCCGACCGTCGCTTGCAGTGCGTATGCTGCCGTAAGGCCCGCAAAAACCCGGGAGCGGCATGGGCAGGCGGATCCAACCGGATCCGCCTGCCCTGAAAGTGTATCAGCTGACGTGAATGTGGCGTCAGCCCTTCAGAACTTCAACCAGCGTCTTGCCGAGGCGGGCCGGCGAAGGCGACACCTTGATGCCGGCGGCTTCCATGGCGGAGATCTTCGATTCCGCATCGCCCTTGCCACCCGAAACGACGGCGCCGGCATGACCCATGGTGCGGCCCTTCGGCGCGGTGCGGCCGGCGATGAAGCCTGCCATCGGCTTCTTGCGGCCCTTCTTGGCTTCGTCGATGAGGAACTGAGCGGCATCCTCTTCGGCCGAACCGCCAATTTCGCCGATCATGATGATCGACTGGGTGGCTTCGTCGGCGAGGAACATTTCCAGGACGTCGATGAACTCGGTGCCCTTGACCGGGTCGCCGCCGATACCGACAGCGGTCGTCTGGCCGAGGCCCTCGTTCGAGGTCTGGAACACTGCTTCATAGGTCAGCGTGCCGGAGCGCGACACGATGCCGACCGAGCCCTTGCGGAAGATCGAGCCCGGCATGATGCCGATCTTGCATTCTTCCGGCGTCAGGATGCCCGGGCAGTTGGGGCCGAGAAGACGCGACTTCGACTTTTCGAGCCGTGCCTTGACGCGCACCATGTCCATGACCGGGATGCCCTCGGTGATGCAGGTGATGAACGGCACTTCGGCGTCGATCGCTTCGATGATCGCGTCCGCTGCGCCTGCCGGCGGAACGTAGATGACCGAGGCGTCGGCGCCGGTGCGTTCCTTGGCTTCGGCGACGGAAGCGAAGATCGGCAGGCTTTCACCCTTCGAGCCGGTCCAGGTTTCGCCACCCTTCTTCGGGTGGATGCCGCCGACCATCTGCGTGCCGTAATAGGCAAGCGCCTGTTCGGTGTGGAAGGTGCCGGTCTTGCCGGTCAGGCCCTGAACCAGGACCTTGGTGTCTTTATTGACGAGAATGGACATTATTTCCGGTCCTTCAAATTAGGCGTTGATCGCAGCGACGATCTTCTTGGCGGCGTCGTCCAAGTCGTCGGCGGCCGTGATCGCAAGGCCCGATTCGTTCAGGATCTTCTTGCCAAGCTCGACATTGGTGCCTTCCAGACGAACGACCAGCGGAACCTTGAGGCCGACTTCCTGGACGGCAGCGACGACGCCTTCAGCGATGACGTCGCACTTCATGATGCCGCCGAAGATGTTGACGAGGATACCCTCGACCTTCGGGTCTGCGGTGATGATCTTGAAGGCTGCCGCAACCTTCTCCTTGCCGGCGCCCCCGCCGACGTCGCAGAAGTTTGCCGGCTCCTTGCCGTACAGCTTGATGATGTCCATCGTCGCCATGGCAAGGCCTGCGCCGTTGACCATGCAGCCGATGTTGCCGTCGAGCGCCACGTAAGCGAGGTCCCACTTGGAGGCTTCGATTTCCTTGGCGTCTTCCTCGGTTTCGTCACGCAGCGCCTTGACGTCGTCGTGGCGGAACATGGCGTTGCCGTCGAACGACACCTTGGCGTCGAGAACGCGCAGGTGATCGTTCTTCATGACGATCAGCGGGTTGATCTCGAGGAGCGCCATGTCCTTCTCGCTGAAGGCCTTGTAGAGGATCGGGAACAGCGACTTGGCATCTTCCGCGGCAGCGCCGGAGAGTTCCAGGGCCTTGGAGATGGCAGCGATGTTGTCGGCCGTGACGCCGGCTTCCGGATCGATGGCGATCGTGTGGATCTTTTCCGGCGTGTCGTGGGCGACAGCCTCGATGTCCATGCCACCTTCCGTCGAAACGACGAAGGCGACGCGACCAACCGAACGGTCGACGAGGAGCGAGCAGTAAAGTTCGCGGGAGATGTCGGCGCCGTCTTCGATGTAGAGACGGTTCACCTGCTTGCCGGCCTCACCCGTCTGGGCGGTGACCAGCGTGTTGCCGAACATTTCCTTGGAGTGGCTCTTGGCTTCATCGATCGAGAAGGCCAGGCGAACGCCGCCCTTGGCATCCGGGCCGAGTTCCTTGAACTTGCCCTTGCCGCGGCCGCCCGCATGGATCTGGCTCTTCACCACGTAGAGCGGGCCGGGCAGCTGCTTTGCGGCAGCTTCGGCTTCTTCCGCGGAAAAGATCGCCACGCCTTCGGCGACCGGTGCGCCGTAGCTCTTCAGAAGAGCCTTGGCCTGATATTCATGAATGTTCATTAGCATTTCCTAGCTTGTTGATGTCATCATTCACGTAAATCTGGTGTATATTCAATTCGTCGAGACCAAAATTGCTAAGTCCAATATCGCTTCTCATAGCCAACAGTATTCTCCCCATAATCCGGAAAACATTCTTTGGCTCAGCATCACCTTTATGTCGTTTCAGCGCTGCGAAAGCGTTCAGGACCGTAGGCGAACCGTAAAACATCACACCCCGGCTAACTTCGAACCATTTCGCTTGAAATTCCGCATCGGATGCATCGCTCACAATGCCCTTTTTCGATGCTTCCATTAAAGCGAACATGATCTCGTAGAATTTCTGATAGACCTCGATTTTTTTGTCCCTATGCGCCTCTTTAATGGAGCGACTACGCTCCTTCCAGTAGGTGAATGTGACCGTGAACAGACCGACTACGGCCGCAATGATTGCGGCCTGAATCGACTTATCTGCCGTAACCAAAGCGGATACGAAGTAGATCGCTAGCCATATCCCGCCCACCGCTATTATTGCGATAAGCGCAAAACCGATCAGTTGCTGGCGACCTTCGTATGTCATCAATTACTTGAGAGCGGGAGCGATGGTCGTGCAGGCTTCGCAGAGGCCGGCAACCGCATCGACGGACTTCTGGAAAGCCGCCTGTTCGTCGCTGTTGAGATCGATTTCGATGATGCGCTCGATGCCGCCGGCGCCGATCACGGTCGGCACGCCGACATACATGTCGTTGACGCCGTACTGGCCGGAGAGATAGGCGGCGCAGGGCAGGACGCGCTTCTTGTCCTTGAGGAAGGATTCCGCCATCTCGATCGCCGAGGCGGCCGGGGCGTAATAGGCAGAGCCGGTCTTCAACAGGCCGACGATTTCGGCGCCGCCATCACGGGTGCGCTGGATGATCTGCTCGAGGCGCTCGGCGGTGACCCAGCCCATCTTGACGAGGTCGGTGAGCGGAATGCCGCCGACCGTCGAGTAGCGGGCGAGCGGCACCATGGTGTCGCCGTGGCCGCCGAGAACGAAGGCGGTGACGTCCTGGACGGACACGTTGAATTCTTCGGAGAGGAAGAGGCGGAAGCGCGAGCTATCCAGCACGCCGGCCATGCCGACGACCATGTTCTTCGGCAGGCCGGAGAACTTCTGCAGCGCCCAGACCATCGCGTCGAGCGGGTTGGTGATGCAGATGACGAAGGCGTTCGGCGCATACTTCTTGATGCCGGCGCCGACCTGTTCCATGACCTTGAGGTTGATGCCGAGCAGGTCGTCGCGGCTCATGCCCGGCTTGCGGGCGACGCCGGCGGTGACGATGCAGACGTCAGCGCCTTCGATGGCTGCGTAATCGCTGGCACCGGAGAGCTTGGCGTTGAAGCCTTCAACCGGGCCGGACTGGGCGATATCCAGGCCCTTGCCCTGCGGTACGCCGTCGGCGATGTCGAACAGGACGATGTCGCCGAGCTCCTTGAGGCTGGCGAGGTGAGCCAGCGTGCCGCCGATCATGCCGGAACCGATAAGTGCAATCTTTTTGCGAGCCATTGAGAAGCTTCCTCTCCATTCGAATGCATGGCCGGCATGAGACTGTCGACCGGTAGGGCTTTCGATTAGCCCGGATGCCGTAAAATGGCAAACGATTCTTTGGAAGCTGGAATTTCAATCGGTTAGACTATAAAATTCTTACGTAAACGTAAGAGATTATGTCGCTGAAGTGTCATCCCGGGCGCGCTTCGCCCTGTGCAGTGCGAGATAATCCGGGCTGCGCATCTCGTAGAGGCGGGAGATCGTCCGGTCGAACTCGAAGCCCTCGGTACCACGCTTTTCCGTCAGCAATGCGTCAGGCGTCGCCGCTGCCGAAATGAACAGCCGCACGCTCTTGTCGTAGAATGCATCGACCATGTTGATGAAACGTTTCGTCTGGTTGCGCTTCTCAGGTCCGAGCAGCGGCACGCCCTCGACGAACACGACGTCGTAGCGGGCGGCAATCTCCAGGTAGTCGGCAGCGGCAAGCGGCTTGTCGCAGATGTCGGAAAAGCCGAAGCGTGCAGCCCGCCCTGCAGCACAAGGGACGTGGATGCTGCGGCCGTTGCGGGGGATTTCGGCCGGAGCAACCTTCGCCCCGTCAGTCATCTGGTGCCAGGCGGTTTCCAGCGCCACGTCGGCCTTCCCGCCAAGCGGTGACAGGTAGACGGGCAGGCTGGCGAGCTTCTCCATCCGGTAGTCGGTTGGCGAATTCAGCGTCGTCACGTCCACATACTGCGTCATCAGCGTCAGGAACGGCAGGAAGAGCGAGCGGTTGAGGCCGTCACGGTAGAGGTCGTCGGGCGCCACGTTGGAGGTCGCGACCAGCACGCAGCCGAGCGAGAAGAGTTCGGTGAACAGCCGCCCGAGGATCATCGCGTCAGCGATGTCGGTGACCGAGAACTCATCGAAGCAGAGAAGTTGCGCCTCGGCGAACAGGTCGGCGGCGACCGGCGGTACCGGATCCGCCTGCTTCGTCTCGCCGGCCTTCAGCTTCTGCCGGTGGGCATGGATGCGCGCATGCACATCCGCCATGAATTCGTGGAAGTGGCAGCGGCGCTTCGCGGCCACCGGAGCCTTGGAGAAGAACATGTCCATCAGCATGGTCTTGCCGCGGCCGACCGAGCCGTAGACATAGAGCCCGCGGATGCCGTTTTCCGAGCGTCGGGCCTTGCGGGCGAACAGCCAGCCGAGGGCGCTGGTCTTCTTCGCCGGCACGCGCTCGCGCAATTGCGCCAGCACATGATCGAGCTTTGCAGCGACGGCCATCTGCGCCCTGTCGAGCTGCAGCGTACCCGCCGCCGTCATGGACGTCAGCTCATCGCTGACGCTGTTGTTGTAGTCCGGGAGTTGTGCCATCGATGAGCCCTGTCGGGCGGGCGCCGGAGACGTCCGCTTAGCGGCTGAGGCTGATCGCCTGTCCGGAATTGGTCGTGCCGTCGAAACGCGTCTCGCCGCTCTTGTAGACCCGGCCGATCACGTCGCCGCTGCGGTTCTTGAACTGCACCGTCTTGCCCGACACTTCCCAGGAGCCCATCGCCGTCAGCTCGCCGACGCAGCCGCGCGTACCGCCGCGCGATCCACCGCCGAGATTGGTGAGCGTCAGGAACATGTCGCAGCTGCTGCCGGCATTGTTGACGCGCCAGTTGCCGACCATCGATTCCTTGGTGACATCGAGCGCGGTTGCCGGCGCTTCGCCGCCGCCTGGCGGCAGGGACGCCATCTGCGTGTTGCCAGCGGGAGCAGCCGGGAACTGCGACGAGCCGCCGGCGCCCGGAGGCGGCAGCTGGTTGGACTGGACCTGAGGAACAGGCTGGGCCTGCAGAGGAGCAGGACCCGGCAGATTGGTGTAAGGATCGCTGGAGGTTCTTTGGCAGCCGGAAAGGGACACCGCAACCAGAACGCCGGTCACCACATATCTCAACTGCATCTTAAAGCTCCCGCTAACCGCTTCCGCACGCACCGCGCGCACGTCTGTCTCTGAATTACCGTCAATAGCCGTTTCAAATCAAGTCATCGATCCGGTCCAGGCCCGCGTTTCGGGCCGCCTCCCGCGCAGATGGCTCACATCTGCGCGAGTTCAAGGGCGGCCGACGGATGTCAGACCCGCCGCTCGATCATCATCTTCTTGATCTCGGCGATGGCCTTGGCCGGATTAAGGCCCTTGGGACAGGTCTGGGCGCAGTTCATGATCGTGTGGCAGCGATAGAGGCGGAAGGGATCCTCGAGGTCGTCGAGACGCTCGCCCTTGGCCTCGTCTCTGGAGTCGATCAGCCAGCGATAGGCCTGCAGGAGGACGGCCGGGCCGAGATAGCGGTCGCCGTTCCACCAGTAGCTGGGACAGGATGCCGAGCAGCAGGCGCACAGGATGCACTCGTAGAGACCGTCGAGCTTCATGCGGTCGTCGTGACTCTGCTTCCACTCCTTGACCGGCGGTGGCGAGACCGTCTTCAGCCAAGGCTCGATCGAGCGGTGCTGAGCGTAGAAATTGGTCAGATCCGGCACCAGATCCTTCACCACCGGCATATGCGGCAGCGGATAGACCTTCACGCTGCCCTTCACGTCGTCCATGCCCTTGGTGCAGGCGAGCGTGTTGGAGCCGTCGATGTTCATCGCGCACGACCCGCAGATGCCCTCGCGACAGGAACGGCGCAGCGTCAGCGTCGGGTCGATGTTGTTCTTGATGTACAGGAGGCCATCGAGAACCATCGGACCGCAATTGTCCACGTCGATGTAGTAGGTATCGATGCGCGGGTTCTCGCCGTCGTCCGGATTCCAGCGATAGATGCGGTATTCGCGAAGGTTCGTGGCGCCGGCCGGCTTCGGCCAGGTCTTGCCTTCGGTCATCTTGGAGTTTTTCGGGAGAGCAAGTTCAACCATTGCTGGACCTTCGATCATCGGCGCAGACCGCCGTTTTGTTACCTCGGTTATAATCATCCGGCGCCCAGGGCGCCATGGTCGCCTTCACGAGTATATGGGGACGCCCGTCACAGGCTGCCCACAAAAGCGCAAGCCGTTCCATTGCCCGCCGCAGCGCCGTTGCTGGACCGCGCATGAAAGAGCCGCCGCGCCTGGCCTGCTTTTCCCCGCGATCTGTCGCGATCACGCTTGCGGCACCCGACTGCATCACCGTCCACGGCGACACGTCCGCCAGCCGCAGCCCGTGCAGGGACGGCGTCCAGAGAAAATCGTCGGCCGGAACGAGCAGCCGGCCGATCCGCGCCAGAAGCCGCTCGGCCGCCGGGCGTGTAAGCAGATAGGCCGCAGCACCCGAACAGGGACGCAGCGACCGCACCAGCTGGTGGTCGCCGAGGCTTGCGAGCGGCAGGCTCCGTCGCCCGCCCGCGCGATAAATGCCTTCGAGCTTGACGATGTCGGCGTCGAAACCCTTCGCCAGCAGAGACCTCAGGGTCTGTTCGAAACCCGGCTGCGGAGCGGCATCATCCTCGAGCACCAGCGCGTGCTGGAAATCGCTTGCGAGAAACTGGCGCCAGGCCATCACATGGCCGGCCAGGCAGGCTTCCTCCGTCAGCATGAACCGGCGGTTGCGGTGCAAGTTCCACCCCAGCCCCTGGCCGTCATCGGCCAAGGCCGCGCCCCGCACCGACAGAACCGCCTGCGGATCGTTTCGCGCATCGACGCCGGCCACCCGGTGGAGCGGCCAGGCGAGGCTGCCGAAGCCCGCCTCGATGGCCGCCCAGCGATCCGGCGACCGGTCGAGGTTGATCGCGAACAGGCCAAGCGGCCTCCCCCCAGGGACGCTTTTACGGGCATCTATGCGGGAGGCCACCATGTTCATCGATCAGTACACGCGCGCCTTCGGCTCGATCTTCACTGGATCGATGCCCTCGGCGATGAGGTCGGTGTGCACCGGCCGGTAGTCGAGCTTGACGTCGCCCTCCGGCGACACCCAGGCCAGCGAATGCTTGCGCCAGTTGACGTCGTCGCGGCCGGCGAATGCGCCTTCGGTATAATCCTCGCGGGCGTGGCTGCCGCGGCTTTCCTTGCGGGCCTCGGCGCTGAACACCGTGCTGATGGCGTTGGCCATCAGGTTCTGCAGTTCCAGCGTTTCGACAAGGTCGGAGTTCCAGATCATCGACCGGTCGGTGACCTTGATGTCCTTCATCTCGCTCCAGATCGACGACAGGCGCTTGCAGCCGGATTCCAGCGATTCCTGGGTCCGGAAGACGGCGGCGTCTTCCTGCATGGCGCGCTGCATCTTGTCGCGCAGCACCGCCGTCGGCGTGCCGCCCTGTGCGTGACGCAGGCCGTCGAAGCGGTCCATGATCTTGTCGCAGGCAGCGATGTTGAGAGCCGGCACCGGCGATACCCGGTCGATGACCTGGCCGGCGCGGATGGCGGCGGCGCGGCCGAAGACCACGAGGTCGATCAGCGAGTTGGAGCCGAGGCGGTTTGCGCCGTGCACCGAGGCGCATCCGGCTTCGCCGACGGCCATCAGGCCCGGCAGCAGCCGTTCCGGATTTTCGCTGTCGGCGTTCAGCACTTCGCCCCAGTAATTGGTCGGAATGCCGCCCATGTTGTAGTGGACCGTCGGCAGGACCGGGATCGGCTCGCGCGTCACGTCGACGCCGGCAAAGATCTTGGCGCTTTCCGAGATGCCGGGAAGACGTTCATGCAGGACGGCCGGATCCAGGTGATCCAGATGCAGGAAGATGTGGTCCTTGTTCTTGCCGACGCCGCGACCCTCGCGGATTTCCAGCGTCATGCAGCGCGACACCACGTCACGCGAGGCAAGATCCTTGGCCGAGGGTGCATAGCGCTCCATGAAGCGCTCGCCTTCGGAATTGACGAGATAGCCGCCTTCGCCGCGCGCGCCCTCGGTGATCAGACAGCCGGAGCCGTAGATGCCGGTCGGGTGGAACTGGACGAACTCCATGTCCTGCAGCGGCAGGCCGGCACGGGCCACCATGCCACCACCGTCGCCGGTGCAGGTATGGGCCGACGTTGCCGAGAAGTAGGCGCGGCCGTATCCGCCGGTCGCCAGCACCACCATCTTGGCGGCGAAGCGATGGATCGTGCCGTCGTCGAGGTTCCAGGCGACGACACCGGTGCAGCGGCCGTCGTCCGACATGATCAGGTCGAGGGCGAAATACTCGATGAAGAATTCGGCGTTGTGCTTCAGCGACTGGCCATAGAGCGTGTGCAGGATGGCGTGGCCGGTACGGTCGGCGGCGGCGCAAGTGCGCTGCACCGGCGGGCCGGCGCCAAAGTTCTGCATGTGGCCGCCGAACGGCCGCTGGTAGATCTTGCCCTCCTCGTTACGCGAGAAGGGCACGCCGTAATGCTCGAGCTCGTAGACGGCCTTCGGCGCTTCCATGACCATGTACTGCATGGCATCGACGTCGCCGAGCCAGTCGGAACCCTTGACCGTGTCGTAGAGGTGCCACTGCCACGAGTCCGGCGTCATGTTCTGCAGCGAAGCGGCGATACCGCCCTGGGCTGCGACCGTGTGGCTGCGGGTCGGGAAGACCTTGGTGATGCAGGCCGTCTTGAACCCCTGCTCGGCCATGCCGAGCGTGGCGCGAAGGCCAGCCCCGCCGGCGCCGACGACGATCACGTCGTAGGAGTGGTCGACATAGGTGTAGGCCTTGCCGTTCTGGGCGATGGGAGTGATCGATGCCATGGGATGATTATCCTGCGAATGCGATCTTCAAGGCGGCGACAAGACAGAGCCCGCCGACCAGAAGCGAAAAGAAGGCGTTGAGCATCAGAAGCGCGAGCTTCATGACCTCGGAATGGATGTAGTCCTGGATGACCTCTTCCATGCCGAGCTTCATGTGCACGATGCTGGCAATGATCGTCAGCGCATTGATGGTCGCGACGAACGGATTGGACAGCGCCGAGACGACATCCGCATAAGGCCGGCCGGCATACATGATGAGGAAGACGACGTAGAAGAGAAGCAGCGGCACCAGTGCGATCGACGTGGTGCGAACCTTCCAGAAATGATCGGTTCCGCTCTTGGCCGAGCCAAGCCCGCGAACCTTGCCGAGCGGCGTGCGCATGTCCATGAGGTAACTCCTTAGCGTACGATCAGCACGATGGCCCAGACGACGACCGTCAGGACGATCGAAGCCACCAGGTTTGCCTTGGCGAGCAGCGTCGAGGTTTCCTTCTCGAAGCCGTAGCCGAGATCCCACATCAGGTGGCGCAGCCCGCCCAGCAGGTGATGCAGCATGGCCCAGGTGTAGCCGAACAGGATGACCTGTCCTACGATGGAGCCGAAGAACCAGTTCACCTGGTTGAACGTCTGTTCGCCCGAGGCCGCGGCGAGCAGCCAGGCAGCCACCAGGATCGTGCCGAAATACAGCGCGCCGCCAGTGATGCGGTGCACGATCGACATGGCCATGGTGGGGATGAAACGATAAATTTGCAGGTGCGGCGACAACGGCCGATTATTTGTCACATTCGCCATCATATCCTCGCGGCGTTCATGCGCATTCACGCGGGAGCGCTTCCGGCAATGCACCATGCCGAGAAAATGTGCATTGCATCATCGGGTGGTTTACTCATCGGATGGTCAGACCACAAGCCGATTCCAGAGCGATTTCAAATTTAATCGATTGGCAGATCGGAGTGGATCTACCACCGCCGAGACAATCATGTCCGGGGTCTGTCCGGACCCCTTGAAACTTTTTCGTATCAGCGGGGTCCGAATAGGATCCAATCCACTTTGTTTCTGTTAACGTCGGGTTAACGAACGGAGTTGGAGAGGACGCCCCAATGGCGGCAAACCTGAAGTCTGGCCTGGTGGCAGTGGCAGTCATGATGGCGACCGCCGGCATCGCAACCGTTGCCGAGGCGTCCGAGCGTCACCGCGACCGAGGCCACCATTCCGGCTGGCAATCGCGCAGCATCGAGCACGGCAGCCATGCCGGCCGCGGCAGATCCTCCGTTCCAGATTACCGGGCGCCCGGCTGGCGTGGCGGCGACGACCGCCGCCAGGCGCACCACAGGGACCGTCACGGCGATCGGCACCGCGACCACGGCAGACATACCGATCGCGGATACGGCGGGGGCGAGTATGTGGGCGGCGATGGGCTGCCGTCGATCATCCCCGGCGTCGGCACCTTTGCCGGCGGCATTTCGGCGATGCGGGTGCGCGGCAACGGCATCTATTTCTCAAGCGATTTGGGCAGCACAGGCGAGGCCGGCAGCCGGTCGATCGGGCTGCAGCCGAAGATCATCCACATCGACGAGGACGTCGCGAGCGGGGAATTCCTCGCGTATGACGACTGCCGCTACGAGGCCGGCGTCTGCGTCATCCGCGGCACCAACTGATCCCGAAGGCTATCGAAGGGGGTCAGACGAAGCGCCAGACGGTGGTCTTCTTGATCTCGCTGTCTTCCAGCGCCCGGCTGACCGGCACCTCGTAGCTTGCCAGAGCCTCCAGCCGATCTTTCGGCAGATAGCTGCGCCCGGGATCTCCGACCAGCACCTGCTTGCCTTGCGCGGCAAGCATCGAGAACCACGGCACCAGCCGGGCGGCGAAGTCGCGGTCGTAGAACACGTCTCCGGCCAGCACCACTTCCGCGTCCACCACGCCACCGACGAGATCGTCGCGGCTGAAGGAAATCTCGACGGCGTTTTCCGCAGCGTTGAGTTCGACGGCCGACTGCGTCCACGGGTCGATGTCGACGGCATGCACGGCCGCGGCACCGGCAAGCCGGGCGGCGATCGCGACCAGCCCCGAGCCGGTAGCGAAATCCACCACCCGCCGGTCGCGGACCACGTCGGGATGGTCGAGTACGTAGCGCGCCAGCCCCTGGCCGCCCGCCCAGGCGAAAGCCCAGAACGGCGGCGGCAGGCCGATCTCCTGCAGATCCTCCTCGGTCTTCAGCCAGAGGTCATGCGCCTCGTCGGCCAGATGCAGCCGGATTTCCGGCACGTGCGGCGGCGACATGACAGCGGTGTTGGCGAGGATGAAGGCGCGCGGCTCGGTCTTCATCCCTCGTCGGCTGGCGACAGCGGCGGCTTGTCGAGCCCGCCCATGCGGCAGACTTCGAAATATTCCTCTTCCGTCACCGGCTGGACGGACAGCCGCATCGAGGTGACGAGCGCCATCTTCTCGAGCTTGGGGTTGGCCTTGACGTCCTTCAGCGTGACGGGCTTGGGCATGTCGCAGACGGCGCGGATGTCGACGCAATCCCACCGCTCGTCGCCTTCGGCTGTCGAATCAGGATGCGAAAGCGCGCATACCTCGGTGATGCCGACGACTTCCAGCCCCTCATTGGAGTGGTAGAAGAAGCCCTTGTCGCCGATCTTCATGGCCCGCATGTTGTTGCGTGCCAGGTAGTTACGCACGCCGGTCCATTCCTCGCCAACCTTGCCCTTGGCCTTCTGCATTTCCCAGGACCACTTGAACGGTTCGGACTTGTAGAGCCAGTATGCCATGCCTGCCTCACGCGTCCGGCTTGTTGAAGACCCAGTTGAAGGGCTTCACTTCCACCGAGGCGAACAGGCCCGCCTTGGCGTAAGGATCGGCATTGGCGATGGCCTGCGCCGCTTCTATGGTTTCCGCCTCGACGATGACGAGGCTGCCGTTCGGCTTGCCGTCGCTGTCGAGAAACGGGCCGGCCATCTTCAGCACGCCCTGGTCGTTCAGCGCGTTGAGGTGGTCGACATGCGCCGGGCGCGTGTCCATGCGGACGTTGAGATGGTCGGGCTTGTCGGCGCAAACGAAGGCAAAGAGTGCCATGCTGTTCTCCTGTCGCAATTATTCGGTGGTGATCGGGCGCGTCATCAGCTGCTGCATCGCCGCGGCGACGTCGAGCCGGCCCTCGATGATGGCGGCCACGGCATCGGTGACCGGCAGTTCCACATGGTGGCGGGCGGCAAGATCGGCGGCGATGGTCGCGGTATAGGCGCCCTCGACCAGCGGCCCGCCGGACATCTGCGCCGGATGGCCCTGGCCCAGGCCGATGCCGAAGCGCAGGTTGCGCGACTGGTGGCTGGTGCCGGTCAGCACCAGGTCGCCAAGGCCCGACAGGCCGCGCACGGTGTCTGCCTGGCCGCCCATGGCGGTGACGAGCCGGGACATTTCGGCAAGCCCGCGGGCAATCAGCGCGGCACGGGCGGAATCGCCGAGCCCGGCACCTTCGACGATGCCGCAGGCAATCGCCAGCACGTTCTTCAGCGCTCCGCCGAGCTGCACGCCGATCCGGTCGGTCGACGCATAGAGCCGGAAACTCCGGCTTGAGACGGCATGCGCGAGCCGCTCTGCGACCGCCTGGTCGGCAGCCGCCACGGCCATCGCCGTCGGCAGACCGCGGGCGATATCGGCGGCAAAGCCGGGACCGGACAGGATCGCCACCGCGTGATGCGGCAACTCCTGCTCCAGAACCTCGCTCAGCAGCCGGCCGGAGGCCTGTTCGATGCCCTTGGCGCAGCTGACGATGATCGCATCCGGGGCGAGATACGGCCCGTAATGTCGTGCCGCATCCGCATGTGCCTGTGAGGGCATGGCGAACAGCACGATGTCGGCATCGGCCAGTGCATCCGGCTCGACCGAGAAGGCCAGCGCGTCGGGCAGCGAGACGCCCGGAAGTGCTGCATCGTGGACCCGGTCGTTGCGCAGGTCGGCCATCAGCGACGCATCACGGCCGATCAGCGTCACGTCGGCCTTGTCCTCCAAGGCGATGACGGTGGCAAGCGCCGTGCCGAAAGCACCGGCGCCGATGACGGCGATCTTCTCCCTGCTCATGCCTTGGCACCCCGCTTGCCGGATCCGATCAGCGCCGCTGCCGCCTGGTCCAGCGGCCAGCGGGAGCGCGGCGCGACCGAGAGCTCGTCTTCCGCAAGACCGGCTGCCATGCGCTCGAGCCCCGCCCAGGCGATCATCGCGGCATTGTCGGTGCACAGCTGCAGAGGCGGCGCGATGAAGCGGAAGCGATGTTCGGCGCAGAGGTCCTGCAGCGTCGTGCGGATCACCTGGTTTGCCGCGACGCCGCCGGCCACCACCAGTGCCGGCTGTTGCATGCCGGGATAGCGTTCGCGAAAGCGCGACAGGCCGCGGCCGATGCGCTCCTTCAGCGTACGCGAGATCGCCCGCTGGAACGAGGCGCAGATGTCGGCGATGTCCTGTTCGGTGAGCGGCTGGATGGCGGTCGCCGCCTGCCGCACGGCGGTCTTCAGGCCGGAGAACGAAAAATCGAGCCGCGCCTCGCCGACCAGCGGCCGCGGCAGGTCGAAGCGCGTCGGATCGCCGGACGCCGCAGCCTTCTCGACCGCCGGACCGCCCGGATAAGGCAGACCCAGCAGCTTTGCCGTCTTGTCGAAGGCCTCGCCCAGCGCATCATCGATGGTCGTGCCCCACCGCTCGTAGTCGCCGACGCCCTTGACCAGCACCAGCTGCGTATGGCCGCCGGAGACCAGCAGCATCAGATAGGGAAAGTCGATGCCGTCCGTCAGCCGCGCCGTCAGCGCATGGCCTTCCAGATGGTTGATCGCGTAGAGCGGCTTGGCAGCCGCCCTAGCGATGGCCTTGCCGGTCATCAGGCCGACAAGCAGACCGCCGATGAGCCCAGGGCCGGCGGTTGCCGCCACCGCATCGATGTCCTTGAGGCCGATGCCGGCGCGCGACAGCGCCTCCTCGATAAGCCCGTCGAGCGCCTCGACATGGGCGCGGGCGGCAATCTCCGGCACCACGCCGCCGAAAGCACTGTGCTCCTCGAGCTGCGACAAAACGACGTCGGAGACGATCTCACCCTGCCCGTTCTCATGGCGAACGACAACGGATGCGGCGGTTTCGTCGCAGCTGGTTTCGATACCGAGAATGCGCAAGGGGCGGGTCATGGGTCCGGGAGGCGTTCGGGCGAATTGCGATGCCGGGCAAAGCCGGTTACGAAGCTATCGCGTAACAACGGATGACGAGAGATGCAAACAAAACCTTTCCGCATCGGCACGCGCGGAAGCCCGCTGGCGCTGGCCCAGGCGGCCGAGACGCGCGCCCGGCTGATGGTGGCGCACGGGCTGCCGGAGGAGATGTTCGAGATCGTCGTGCTGTCGACCAAGGGCGACCGGATCACCGACCGGTCGCTGGCCGAAGTCGGCGGCAAGGGCCTGTTCACCGAGGAGCTGGAAGCCCAGCTTTCGGCCGGCGACCTCGATTTCGCCGTGCACTCGTCGAAGGACATGCCGACCGCCCTGCCCGACGGGCTGGAGCTTTCCGCCTTCCTGCCGCGCGAGGATTTTCGCGATGCCTTCATCGGCCGTACCGCACCGAGCCTGATGGCTCTGCCGGAAGGCGCGACCATCGGCTCCTCGTCGCTGCGCCGCCAGGCGCTGATCCGCCGCCGGCGACCCGACATCTCCGTCATCACCTTCCGCGGCCTGGTGGAAACCCGGCTTCGCAAGCTGGAGGAAGGCCAGGCGGATGCGACGCTTCTCGCCATGGCCGGCCTCAACCGGTTGTCGATGCCGGAGGTGGCAACCGACGTCATGGATCCGCGCGACTTCCCGCCGGCCCCGGCGCAAGGGGCGATCTGCATCGAGAGCCGCATCGGCGACCGGCGCATCCTCGACCTGCTCGAGCCGATCAACGATGCACCGACCTATGACGCGGTGTCCTGCGAACGGGCGTTCCTCGGCGCGCTCGACGGATCCTGCCGCACGCCGATCGCCGGCTACGCCGTCTGCGACGGCGATCACCTGCGGTTTTGCGGCCTGATCCTGACGCCCGACGGTTCGCAGGAGCACGCCATCGAGCTGGACGGGCACCGTCGCGATGCCCTGCAGATCGGCGACCAGGCCGGCACCATGGTGCGCACCGCCGCCGGACCCGGCTTCTTCGCCGACTGGACCTGACGCCGATGCGGGTGATCGTGACCCGCCCGGAGATCGGCGGCCGGCGCACCGCCGATCGGCTTGCGGCGATGGGTCACGACGCCGTTCTTCTGCCGCTGACAGAGCCCGAGCACCGGCCGCAGGCGGCGGCCGAGGCGCTGCACCAGCCGCATGCGGTGATTGCCATCACCAGCGCCGAAGCGGTCCGGACCCTGTCGGCGGTCGAGCAGGCTGATCTGCAGCCGGTCTTAGATACGCCCGTCCATGCCGTCGGCGCAGCAAGTGCCACGGCGGCACGAAATCTCGGCTTCCGACAGGTGACAGCCGGGCCCGGCACGGGTGCCGGTCTTGCGAAAAAGCTCGCAGGCGACGGCGTGCAGGACGTGCTCTACCTTGCCGGGCGGCCGCGATCGGCGCGCTTCGAGGCGGGGCTTGCGGCAGCCGGCATCCGCTTTCGCACCGTCGAGGTCTACTCGATGAGGCCGGCGGCCCTGAAGGCCGAGCAACTCACGGCCCTGTCGCCGCACCCGGATGCGGTGCTGTTCTATTCGAGCGAGGCGGCTCGCCTCTTCATCGAGGACGCGGCGCTCCGGCACGCACTGCCCGACCTGGCGCGAATGACCGCCTTCTGCCTCAGCCGCACGATCGCCGACGCCCTGCCGGCCGACAGCTTCGGCACGATCCGGGTGGCGCCGGAGCCGAGCGAAGAACAGCTTCTTCTTCTACTTTGATCGGGTGCGGGAACCAAAATCCGTCCAGCCTCTTTCCATCCACCGCCCGGCTGACTAGGTTTTAGAAGACAGCTCGCCCCGCAGTCAGCCGAGCCGGCAGACAGTCCAGAATGAGGTTGCCATGGTTTCCGAAAAGCCGCCCCGCCGTTCCCGCCCGGGAAAGACACCGGTCACGATCGACCTGGCAGCCGATGAGGTCGGCCCGATCGCCGAGCCGGTGCGAAGCGACGATACCGACGCAGTAACGGCGAAACAGGACGCCGTTGCCGACAAGGGTCCCGCGCAGAGCACCCCTGCCGACGGCGAGCCGGTGACATCCGATCCGACCGCCACCGTTGCGACCCCATCTCCGCAGCCCGCGCCGAAGACGCTTGAGCCGAAGGCGCCCGGACCGAAGACACCTGAGCCGAAGATGCCGAATGTGTCCGCCTCGACCGCCAGCACTGGCGGTAGCGTTCTGCGTGACCCGGTGGAGAACGCCAAGCCTGCACCGGCAAAAGCGCCGACCATGCCGCCCACAGTTTTGCCCAAGGCTGCCGGACCGGGTGCGATCGCGGACAAGCCGATCGGCGCCAAACCGCTGGATGCCAAGCCTGTGGAAGCCAAGCCGCTCGACACCAAGCCTTCCGAGCCGAAACCGGAATCTCCTGTGAAGACGCCGATCGGCGCCGGTGCTCCGCCGCCGCCGAAGAACCCGCCGGAGATGCCGCGTCCGGCATCCGAGGCACCGCGTCCGACCTCGGCAACGACACCGCCGCAGAAAAGCAGCCTGGGACCGGCACTTGTCGCCTCCGGAATCATCGGCGGCCTGGTTTCGCTGCTGCTTGCTGGAAGCATGCAATATGCCGGTTACCTGCCGGCGCCGAGCAGCCAACCGTCCGCCGCAAGCTCCGCCGAGCTCGACGCCCTGCGCCAGCAGATTGCCGGCCTGGAAGCGCGCCCGGCGGCAGACGGCAACCTGTCGGATCGCATCGCAGCGCTTGAAGCCGCCGGTTCCACCGACGATGCAGGCCAGCTCAACGAGCAGGTCGCGGCGCTGCGGAGTGAACTCGATGGTCTGAAGACGGCAAGCCAGACGCAGACCGCTGGACGTGCCGAACTCGACCAGCGGATCGCCGCCGTCGAGACCAAGGTCGATCAGCCGGGCCCCGAACAGGCCGTGGCGCTGGCGCTGGCCGCAGCGGCTCTGAAATCCGCCACGGAGCGCGGTGGCTCCTTCGAAGCCGAGCTGCAGACGCTTGCAAGCGTCGCCCCGGCCGATGCGGCGGTCGAGGGGCTTCGGCCGTTCGCCGCTGAAGGCGTGCCGACGCAAGCCGAACTCGTCCGCCGCCTGCCTGCCGCCAGCGGCGCCATCCTTGATGCCATCCACCAGCCGCCTGCCGACCAGGGCATCGCCGGCCGGCTGATGTCGAGCGCCATGCGCATGGTCACGGTTCGGCCGGTCGGCAATGTGGAGGGCGATACGCCGGAAGCCATCATCGCCCGCCTCGAAGAGCGCGTCCGGACCGGCGACCTGAAGGCCGCCCAGACCGAGTGGAACGCACTTCCCGAAGCAGGCCGACAGGCCGGCGCCGATTTCGGTCGGGCACTCGACGCCCGCATCAAGGTCGACGACCTGACGAGCGGCACGCTGACCCGTGCCATGACCAGCGCCGGTTCGAACGGCTGAGGAGACCCTGAATGATCCGTCTGTTTGTCTTCGCGATCGTCACGCTGTCTCTCGGCTGGGGATTTTCGTGGCTCGCCGATCGTCCCGGCCTGATCTCGATCACCTGGCAGAACCAGCTGCTGGAAACCAGCCTGATGGTGGCAGCGACCGCCATCGTGGCACTGATCTTTGCCGTCATGTTCCTCTGGTGGCTGATCCAGACCATCTGGACCTCGCCGCATTCGATGCGCCGGTTCTTCCGCGCCCGCAAGCGTGACCGCGGATATCAGGCGCTGTCGACGGGCCTGATCGCCGCCGGTGCCGGCAATGCCCTGCTTGCCCGCAAGATGACGGCGCGTGCCCGCGGACTGCTGCGCGCCGACCAGGAGCCGCTGATCCATCTTCTGGAGGCGCAGACGGCGCTGATCGAGGGCCGCCACGAGGAAGCCCGCGAAAAGTTCGCGGCGATGGCCGAGGATCCGGAAACCCGCGAGATCGGTCTGCGCGGCCTCTACATCGAAGCACGCCGGCTGGGCGCCAACGATGCCGCCCGCCAATATGCCGAAGCCGCGGCCGAAACCGCACCCTACCTTCCCTGGGCTGCCGAGGCGACGCTGGAATACCGCTGCCAGGCCGGCCGCTGGGAAGACGCCATGCGGCTGCTCGACCAGCAGCGGATCGCCAACGTCATCGACCGCAAGCAGGCCGACCGCTGGAAGGCGGTGCTGCTGACGGCCCGCGCCGGCGAACGTCTGGAAGGCGATCCGAAGGGGGCCCGAGACGACGCCAAGGCCGCCCTGAAGCTGGCACGGGATCTGGTGCCGGCCGGGATCATCGCTGCCAAGTCCTATCTGCGCGAGGACAATGTGCGCAAGGCGGCCTCGGTGATCGAGGGGCTGTGGAAGAACGAGCCGCATCCGGAGCTTGCTGCCACCTATGTCCGCGCCCGCAGCGGCGACAGCGCTGCCGACCGCCTGAAGCGTGCCGAAAAGCTCGAGGCGCTGAAGCCGAACAATCCGGAATCGCTGCTGGCGGTTGCCCAGGCGGCGCTCGATACGCAGGATTTCGCCAGGGCCCGATCGAAGGCCGAGGCGGCGCTGCGCATGGATCCGCGCGAAAGCGCCTACATGCTGCTGGCCGACATCGAGGAGAGCGAAACCGGCGACCAGGGCCGCATCCGCCACTGGATGGCGCAGGCGCTGCGCGCACCGCGCGATCCGTCCTGGGTGGCCGACGGCGTGGTGTCCGAACGCTGGCTGCCAGTCTCGCCGGTGACGGGCCGCCTCGACGCTTTCGAATGGAAGCGCCCGTTCGGCCAGCTGGAGGGTCCGATCGAGGAAGGCACGCTGGCCGCCGAGACGGCCCTGTCCAGCCTCCCCGCCATCCGCACGGATGTTGAAGACCAGCGGTCCGAGACGCCGCCCGCCGAGCCACGCATCGACCCGATGTCGGAGACGTCGATCACCGAGGAGCCGCCGCTTGCCCGCAAGCCGCCGCTGACGGTGGTTTCGACCCCGCAGCCCGTGGCTGTCGAACCGAAGGCGGAACCGCTCCGCCCGGTGCCGCCGGCCACTGTGGTTACCGGCGAAGCTGGCGCAAGTGCCGAGAAGTCCGGCGACGAAGACGGCGCCGATCCGTTCAACGGACGTCCGCCGGACGATCCGGGCGTCAAGGACGAGCGCAATCCCGCAGAACCCAATACCCGCCTCAAACTGTTCTGAGCCCGCTTGATGTTTGACCGCATACTCGACTTCTTCCAGGACCTCACGGGCGACCGTCCCCAGAATGAATTTGCCCCGGACGATCCGCGCGTCGCCTTCGCAGCCCTCTGTTTCCAGGTCATGGAAGCCGACGGGCGGATCTCCGAGCAGGAGAAGCAGCGGCTGGAGAGCCTGCTGCGCGAGCGCTACCAGCTCGACAAGGGCCATCTGCAGACACTGATGGACGTCGGCCGCGAGGCGGGCTCCGAGGCGGTTGACTATTACCGCTTTACCTCCGATCTTAAGCGGCATCTCGGCCCCGATGAATGCGTCGCCCTGGTGGGAGCCCTCTGGGATCTCGTCTATGCCGATGGCGAACGCAGCGAGATGGAAGATCACGTGATCTGGAGAATCGCCGATCTTCTGGGTGTCTCGTCGCGGGACCGCGTGCTGGAGCGGCAGAAGGTGGCCGCGCGAACCGTGGGAGGCGATGCGGGAGGAGACTGAGGAAAGACGAATGCCGATCATGCCTCCACGCGCTTCGAAGAAAGCTCCCATCCTTGTCGTGCTCCACCAGGAGCGCTCCTCGCCCGGCCGGGTGGGGCAGATGCTGATCGACAAGGGTTTTCCCCTCGACATCCGGCGGCCGGTTCTCGGCGATCCGCTACCGAAGACGCTTGCCGGACATACAGGCGCGGTGATCTTCGGCGGTCCGATGAGCGCCAACGATCCCGACGACTACGTCAAGGCGGAGATCGACTGGATCTCCGTGCCGCTGAAGGAGAACAAGCCCTATCTCGGCATCTGCCTCGGCGCCCAGATGATGGTCCGCAACCTTGGCGGATCGGTTGCACCGCACCGGCAGGGTCTGACCGAGATCGGCTGGTATCCGCTGAACGCCACCGAGCATGGCAGGCTGCTGATGCGCTGGCCGAAGATGGTCTACCACTTCCACAGCGAGGGTTTCGACGTGCCGCGCGGCGCGCACCTGCTGGCGCAGGGGGAGGCCTATCCCAACCAGGCAATCCGCTACGGCGACAATGCCTGGGGCGTGCAGTTCCACGCCGAGCTGACCCGCGCCATGATGCAGCGCTGGGTCGTGCACGGCGCGCACCGCTTCATCATGCCGAATGCCCAGAAGGGCCGCGAGCACCTGGAGGGCCGGATGATCTTCGATCAGCCGCTGAAAGCCTGGCTATCGGATTTCCTCGATCTCGTCTTCGACCGCGAGGCGCGCCGACCGCCGCTCGCCGCGGCCACGCTTGAAGCCGCGCTCTGATCGTCAAGGGTTGGACGGCGCGTCGAGGCTGTCGATCCGGCGCAGCTTCGGGAAGCTCATCGCCCAGACGACCGCCACCGCCAGCGTGCCGAAGCCGCCGATGACCACTGCCGGAACCGCGCCGATGAGATGCGCCATCGTGCCGGCGCGAAACTCGCCGAGTTCGTTGGAGGCGCCGACGAACACCATGTTCACGGCATTCACCCGGCCGCGAACCTCGTCCGGCGTCCACAGCATGATCAGGCTCTCGCGCACGTAGACGGAGATCATGTCCGAGGCGCCCATCAGCATCAGCGCGCCGATCGACAGCCAGGGCGCCGTGGACAGGCCAAAGACCACGGTACCGACGCCGAACAGCGCGACGCCGATGAACATCGCGACGCCCGCATGGTGGCGGATCGGATAGGCGGCGAGCAGCACCGCGACGACGATTGCCCCGATGCCGGGCGCGGCACGCAGAAGCCCGAGCCCCCAGGGGCCAAGATCAAGCACGTCGCGGGCAAAGATCGGCATCAGCGCCACGGCGCCCCCGAGCAGCACGGCGAACAGATCGAGCGAGATCGCCCCCAGCACCACCTTCTCGCTCCAGATGAACCGGAAGCCGGCAAGGATGGTCGAAAGGTTGACGGCCTTCGAGGAGGTCCGCTGCGGCGGCTTCGGAATGCTGATGATCAGCACCGCTGCGGCCAGCATGAAGGCAAGCGCGACTGAGTAGGCGGCGGTGGCGCTGACGCCGTAGAGCAGGCCGCCGGCAACTGGACCGACGATCGAGGCCGTCTGCCACGAGGACGAATTCCACGCCACAGCGTTGGGCAGCGCATGCTCCGGCACCAGGTTCGGCGCCAGCGACTGGACGGCTGGCCCCATGAAGGCGCGCTCGATGCCGAAGACGATCAGGATGCCGAACACCGGCCAGGGCGAAAACTGTCCGGTGACCGTGAGGAACAGCAGGGCGGCGGCGCACAGGCTGCCGAGCATCAGGCAGCCGGCGACGATCGCCCGGCGATTGTAGCGGTCGGCCACCGTGCCGGTAACCAGCATCAGGACGAGCGACGGGAGGAACTGGAAGAGGCCGATCAGCCCGAGATAAAGGGCGTTGCCGGTGACGTCATACATCTGCCAGCCGACCGAGACGCTGACGATCTGGATGGCGAAGGCGGCGAGAAACCGGCAGAAGAAGAAACGCGTATAGGAACTGTGCCGGAAGGCGGCAAAGCGATCGTCAGAAGCTGTCATCGACATCGGGAACGCTTTCCACCGGTCGTTTCCAGCGCCTGGAACGCCCGTTAACATGAATCGCCATGAGGCTGGCCTCGGCACTTGCCGCCTAAGTCGCCAATGTCTACATGTCTGTCAACCGAGAAATGGAGACTTGGATGCTCGCGCTGTTTCAGACCATCGACCTGGCCTTGAACCTGTATACCTGGGTTCTCATCATCAGCGCCATCTTCTCCTGGCTCTATGCATTCAACGTCATCAATTCGAGCAACCAGTTCGTCAACTCGATCGGGCGGATGCTCTTCAACCTCACCGAGCCGGCGCTGCGGCCGATCCGCCGGATCCTGCCCGACCTCGGCGGCATCGACATCTCGCCGGTCATCCTGCTGCTGATCATCTTCTTCATCCGCTCGCTGATGTGGACGACGATCGTGCCGGCCGTCATGTGACGAGCGCGTTCACCGCGCATCGCGACCATCTGCGGCTCTCGGTCCGGCTGACGCCGAACGCTTCCAGAGACATGATCGAAGGGATGGAGACCTCCGCCAACGGCGAGGTCTTCCTGAAGGCGCGCGTCACGGCGGTGCCAGAGGCCGGCAAGGCGAACAAGGCGCTGATCGCCCTCATCGCCAAATGGGCGCGGCTGCCGAAATCCTCGATCAGCTTTGTTTCCGGCGAAACGGCGCGCAAAAAAATCCTCCGGATCGACGGCGACCCGGAGGATTTGATGGTCAGGCTGGATGCGCTTTTGAAGCGCTGATCACTTCTGGGCGTTGTAGCGGTCGATCGCCTCGACGATCAGGCGCTTGGCAACGTCGACGCCCTGCCAGCCGCCGATCTTCACCCACTTGCCGGGCTCCAGATCCTTATAGTGCTCGAAGAAGTGCTCGATCTGCTTCAGCGTGATTTCCGGCAGATCGGTGTAGTTGTTGATCTTGTCGTAACGCTGGGTAAGCTTCGGCGACGGAACCGCCAGGATCTTTTCATCCTTGCCGCCGTCGTCTTCCATGATCATCACGCCGATCGGACGCACGTTGATGACGCAGCCGGGAACCAGCGGGCGGGTGTTGCAGATCAGAACGTCGACCGGATCGCCATCTTCCGACAGGGTGTGCGGGACGAAGCCGTAATTGCCCGGATAGGTCATCGGCGTGTAGAGGAAGCGATCGACGACCAGTGCGCCGGCATCCTTGTCCATCTCGTACTTGATCGGGTGACCACCGACCGGAACTTCGACGATGACGTTCACGTCTTCCGGCGGATTCTTGCCGATCTTGATTGCATCGATACGCATGTTTCTCCCCGAGAGCGTTGAATTGGGTACGCCTCGATACTGTCAAAACCCCTGCATTGCAACAGGACCCGTGCCGGTGGGGGCGCGGATACAGGCGCTTTTTCAGCATGTCTGCAGATGTCGGAGAAGACGGCTAGGGCCAGACGAAGCCGATCTTGCGCAGCCGCACGTCGGCGAAATCCTCCATGCCTTCCGCCAGATCGAGCCCGCCATGCCGACGAAAGAACCGCACGGCGCTGTCGCTGTCTTCAAGGCACCAGACGACAAGGCCGTTGCAGCCGAGTGAGCGCAGCAGCCGGCGCGCCTCGCCGAACAGCCGGCGGCCCATGCCGATCCCCTGGAACTCTGGCCGCAGATAAAGCTCGTAGATTTCGCCGTCCTGCGGCAGCGCACGCGCCCGGTTGAGGCCGATCGTCGCATAGCCGGCGATGGTACCCGCAACGTCGAGGACCAGCAGCGTGGCGGGCCCCTCTGCCGCACGCCGCCACCAGCTTTCGCCGCGGCGCTCCAGCATCTCGGTCAGCGGCCGGTGCGGAATGATGCCGGCATAGGTCTGCGTCCAGGCGAGCCGGTGGACCTCCGACACTTCCCGTGCATCCCGCAGTTCGGCGCGTCTGACGTCGATCGATAGTGTCTTCATGACGTTACTTCTGACCTCGCCGCAGCCGATCCGCCATTCCGGAATGGCGTTGGAGAGCCTTGCCCACAGACATATTGCGCGGGCGACCAGTCAGAATTTAACGCTCTTTTAATCTCTTGAACAAGCCTTCGGGCAGCCGGCGCACATAAAAAAAGCCCCGGCTTTTACCGGGGCTTTTCGAAGACTGGTGCCGGCGCCTTAGGCGACGCGGGCCTTGCCGAAGCGCTTGCGATCGTTCGGATCGAGGTACATCTTGCGCAGGCGGATGGATTTCGGCGTGACTTCCATCAGCTCGTCGTCCTGGATCCAAGACAGCGCGCGGTCCAGCGTCATGCGGATCGGCGGCGTCAGGCGGACGGCTTCGTCCTTGCCGGCCGAGCGGATGTTGGTCAGCTGCTTGCCCTTCAGAACATTGACTTCCAGGTCGTTGTCACGCGTGTGGATGCCGACGATCATGCCCATATAGACCTTCTCGCCGGGCTCGATGATCATCGGGCCGCGATCTTCCAGGTTGAACATGGCATAGGCCACGGCTTCACCGGACTGGTTGGACAGGAGCACGCCGTTCGAACGGCCGCCGATCTCGCCCTTGAACGGCTGGTAGTCGTGGAACAGGCGGTTCATGATCGCCGTGCCGCGGGTGTCGGTCAGAAGTTCGGACTGATAGCCGATCAGGCCGCGGGTCGGCGCGAAGAACACCAGACGCACGCGGTTGCCGCCGGAGGGACGCAATTCGGTCATCTCGGCCTTGCGCTCGGACATCTTCTGCACGACGACGCCGGAGTGCTCCTCGTCGACGTCGATCACGACTTCTTCGATCGGCTCCATGAGAACGCCGTTCTCATCCTTGTGCATCACGACGCGCGGACGCGACACGGCAAGTTCGAAGCCTTCGCGGCGCATGGTCTCGATCAGGACGGCCAGCTGCAATTCGCCGCGGCCGGACACGAAGAACGAATCCTTGCCTTCGGCTTCTTCGATCTTCAGTGCGACGTTGCCTTCGGCTTCCTTGAACAGGCGGTCGCGGATGACGCGGCTCGTTACCTTGTCGCCTTCAGTGCCGGCAAGGGGTGAGTCGTTCACGAGGAAGGACATGGTGACCGTCGGCGGGTCGATCGGCTGGGCTTCCAGCGCTTCGGTCACGGACGGATCGCAGAACGTGTCGGCAACGGTGCCCTTCGAGAGACCGGCAATCGCAACGATGTCGCCGGCATGGGCTTCATCGATCGCCGTGCGCTCGATGCCGCGGAACGCGAGGATCTTCGAGATACGGCCGGTTTCGATCTGCTTGCCGTCCTGGCCGAGGACCTTGACAGCCTGGTTCGGCTTGATCGAGCCGGAATGGATGCGGCCGGTGATGACGCGACCGAGGAAGGGGTTGGCTTCGAGAAGCGTGCCGATCATGCGGAAGGCGCCGTCTTCGTCGCCGACGCTCGGCTCCGGAACGTGCTGCAGAACCAGGTCGAGCAGCGGTGCCAGACCCTGATCCTTCGGACCTTCCGGGTTGACGTTCATCCAGCCGTCGCGACCCGAACCGTAGAGGATCGGGAAGTCGAGCTGCTCGTCGGTCGCATCGAGGCTTGCGAACAGGTCGAAGACTTCGTTGATGACTTCTTCATGGCGACCGTCCGGGCGGTCGATCTTGTTGATCGCGACGATCGGGCGAAGGCCGACCTTCAGCGCCTTGCCGACGACGAACTTGGTCTGCGGCATCGGGCCTTCCGACGAGTCGACCAGAACGATTGCGCCATCCACCATCGACAGGATGCGCTCGACTTCGCCGCCGAAGTCGGCGTGGCCGGGGGTGTCGACGATGTTGACGCGGACGCCCTTCCATTCAACCGAAGTCGCCTTGGCGAGAATGGTGATGCCGCGTTCCTTTTCGAGGTCGTTCGAATCCATCACGCGTTCTGCAACGCGCTGGTTTTCGCGGAACGAGCCGGACTGCTTCAGGAGTTCGTCGACAAGGGTCGTTTTCCCATGGTCAACGTGCGCAATGATCGCGATATTGCGAATTTTCATATTGGTTCTCTGGGCTGTGACGCATATGATCCAACAGACCGCGCCAAATTACGTTGGCGGGCTCATACCCTGTTTTTCGCAAATGCGAAAGGGGTTCGGTGCGACGACCGCCCGATGACGCCGGCAGACACGCTCCCGGCGCAGGTTCATCTATGCCACCGACCGCCGCCCCGATCGTCGGATTGAGGTGCCTCGACAGGCGCTTACGGCAATTTACCGGTCGCCGTCCATTGCGTCATGAACGGCGACCGGATGTTTTTGACAAATATCAGGCGTCGCTACCGGAAAGTTCACCGACCATCGACAGGCCCTTCTTCTTCAGCATCGCCTGCGGATCCGGAAGCTTGCCGCGGAAGGCGGTGTAGGTCGCCTCCGGATCGATGGAGCCGCCCACCGCATAGATGTTGTTCTTCAGCTTGCGCGCCATGACCGGATCGAAGGGGTTGCCGGCCTCCTCGAACGCGGCGAAGGCATCCGCATCCAGAACTTCCGACCACATGTAGGAATAGTAGCCGGCCGAGTAGCCGTCGCCGGAGAACACGTGGGTGAAATGCGGCGTCGCGTGGCGCATGACGATGGAGGACGGCATGCCGATCGATTCCAGAACCTTGGCCTGCACCGCCATCGGATCCTCCACCGGCCCCTGCGTGTGGAACGCCATGTCGACGAGCGCCGACGAAGTAAACTCGACGGTGTTGAAGCCGGCATTGAAGGTCCGCGCCGCCAGCACCTTGTCGAGCAGCGCCTTCGGCATCGGCTCGCCGGTCTCGTAGTGGACGGCGTAGCGGGTGAGGATTTCCGGCACCGTCAGCCAGTGCTCGTAGAGCTGCGAGGGAAGCTCGACGAAATCGCGCGATACGCCGGTGCCGGCGACGGACGGATAGGTGACATCCGACAGCATGCCGTGCAGGCCGTGGCCGAACTCATGGAACAGCGTGCGGGCATCGTCGATGGACAATAGCGCCGGCTTGCCCGGTGCCGGCTTGGCGAAGTTGCAGACGTTGTAGACGATCGGCAGTTCGCCGGTTGCGCCGCTCTTCAGCGGCAGCTTGTGCTGGCTCTGGAACGAGCTCATCCAGGCGCCGGAGCGCTTCGACGGCCGGGCAAAATAGTCGCCGAGGAACAGCGCCTTGAGGCTGCCCTCCTCGTCGCGCACCTCGAACACCCGCACGTCAGGATGATAGGCGGCAACGCCCTTCAGCTCGGTGATCGTCACGCCGAACAGCCGGGTGGCGACGTCGAAGCAGGCCTCGATGATCTTTTCGAGCTGCAGGTAGGGCTTGAGTTCGGCCTCGGAGAAATCGAACATCCGCTCGCGCAGCTTTTCGGCGTAATAGCGCCAGTCCCACGGCTGGATCGGTCCGTTGATGCCGTCTTCGGCCATCAGCCCCTCGAGGTCGGACGCCTCTTCGAGCGCCTTGGCGCGCGCCTTGTTCCAGACCTTCATCAGCAGATCGTTGACGTTGTCCGGGGTCTTGGCCATCGTGTCGTCGAGCTTGTAGGCGGCAAAGCTGTCGTAGCCGAGCAGGCTTGCCTTTTCCGCCCGCAGCGCCAGCATCTCGCGGACGACGGCGATGTTGTCGCGTTCTCCGCCGTTCTGGCCGCGCCTCACCCAGGCCTCGAACGCCTTCTCGCGCAGATCGCGGCGGCTGGAGAAGCTGAGGAAGGGCTCGATCACCGAGCGCGACAGGGTGACCGCATAGGATCCGTCGGTTGCTCCGCGCTCGCGCGCCGCACCGGCCATCGCATCGCGCAGGAAGGCCGGAAGACCGGCCAGATCCTCGTCCGAAGCGATCGGCAGCGACCATTCCTTCTCGTCGCCGAGCACGTTCTGGCCGAAGCGGGCGCCGAGCCCAGCAAGCGTCTCGTTGATGGCCGCCAGCCGCTCCTGCTGATCCCGCGACAGCTTGGCGCCGGACCGCACGAAGCCCTTCCAGTGGCGCTCGAGCACCCGCCCCTGTTCGACCGTCAGGTCGAGGTCCTCGCGACCGTTCCACAGCGCATCGACGCGGCGAAACAGCGCCTCGTTCATGGCGATGCGCGAATAATGACGCGACATCTTCGGCGCGATGTCGCGCTCCAGTGCCTGGATGACGTCGTTGGTGTGGGCGCCGGCACGATTCCAGAACAGCGCCGAGACGCGGGACAGGTCGTCGCCCGCCACCTCCAGCGCGACGATGGTGTTGTCGAAGGTCGGCGCTTCACTCTGTGCCGCGATGCCGGCGATCTCTTCGTCGTGACGGGCAAGTGCCGCATCGAAGGCTGCAGCGAAATCATCGTCGCCGACGCGGTCGAAATGCGGCAGGCCGTGTTGCCCGGTCCATTCCACGAGGGCGGGATTGATGGGCGGGTGATCGGTCATGAAGTTCGTCCTCTGCTGCTGGTGCTTGTCGCCGGCATCCAAGAGAAGAGCCGTCGGATGCGGAAGCTAAGTCAAGGCAATACAAGAAATATTAACTCATTATTAAGAATTGACCCCTTGCTGACCGCTGTCTAGACCCACCATCATATCCGATGATCATGGATATCGTGTCGTGGAAATAACTTCCTTGCACTGGTCGAGCAGCTTGCTTCATCGAGAGCAGGCTCGCAACACCAGAACAGAACATCCGCAGTTTACCGTTCCCACGGATACGCAGCCCGTATTCGAGGTGGGAGGCATTGCGCCGTCGGAACTGGATTATTCCGCCGTCTCGCCCCGTCTGCTGCGCGAAGTCGCCTTGCAGAAATATGTCGCCGGCCAGATTCCGCAAGACGTCTACATCGCGCTTGCCCAGGAACTGCCGATGGAGGCGGTCGATTCAGCCGGCACGGTCCTCGACCTGTCCGGTGTTACCGACGATACCGAATTCGACTTCCAGTCCTATTTCCGCGAGCAGCGTGACCTGGCATCGGCGCTCGGCGACGGCGAGAACGCCTCGACCTTCACCTCCGTGCTGGCCTTCATGCGCAGCTGAGGCGCGATCACGCACGGCGCCTGCGCCGTTCACTTTCACGAGCGTCCGTGCGACATCGCCGGTTATTGATTGTCTGCGGCGTGAAAGATAGTCAGGGTGCCTTATCAACCGGCACGGACGTATGGGCACCCAACCAGACATGCATATTCTCGGCTTCCTGCTGACCGACGGCGCCAGGCTGCTGCGCAACGGCTTCGAGCGGCGCATTGCAGACGCCGGGCTCGGCATCACCCCCGGCGAGGCCCGCACGCTGCTCAGCGTCCACACGCTGAAGGATTGCCGGCAGATGGAGATCGCCGCACGCATGGGCGTCGAGCCGATGACCGTCTGCACGTACCTCGACAAGCTGCAAGCAATGGACCTGATCGACCGCCAGCCCGACCCAACCGACCGACGCGCCAAGCGGATTACCGTGACGCCGGCTTCCGAGCCGCTGATCGCCGCACTGCGGACCGAGATTGCGGCGGTCGTGACGCAGGCCGTCGACGGCCTGTCCGCCGAAGAAGTGGCGTGTCTCCGGCATTCGCTGGAGACGATGACCGGCAATCTGCAGGCCGAGGCTGCACCGGCAAACGACAAGACGGTCTCTCCGTGACCGTTGCGCATGACCCCCGCAGACCGCGCATGAGCGAGCGCCGGACGACCGTGCTCGGCGCGCTGCTGACGACGCTTGGGCCGATCTCCATGGCGATCTACACGCCCGCCATGCCGCAGCTGGTGCTGGCCTTCGGCACCACAGAGGCGGCGATCAAGCTCAGCCTGTCGATGTTCTTCGCCGGCTTTGCGCTTGCCCAGTTGGTCGCCGGGCCGCTGTCCGATGCGCTCGGCCGCAAGCCGGTGACGCTGGTCTTCCTGGTCATCTATCTCGCCGGCTCGGTGCTGGCGGCCTTCGCCCCAACGGTGGAGTTCATTCTTGCGGCACGACTGATCCAGGGTATCGGCGCCTCGGTCGGCGTGGTGGTCGGCCGCGCTCTCGTCCGCGACCTGTTCAGCGGACCGGACGCCTCACGCATCCTCAACACCATCGGCATCTTCCTCGCCATCGGCCCGGCCATGGGGCCGACGCTCGGCGGCCTGATGCTGGCGGCCTTCAGCTGGCATGCCGTTTTCCTGCTGATGATCGGCTTCGGGCTGATCGCCGCCTTCTCCACCATGCGCTTCCTGCGCGAAACGGTGCTGCCGGACAGATCGCGGCTGCAGCCGGCACGGCTGATCGGCAATTACGTCGAGGTGGCGCGCAACCCTCAATTTCTGGCGACGGCGCTGGTGCTCAGCGGGACGATCGGCGCGCTCTATGCCCAGGCCACCATGCTGCCCTTCGTGCTGATCAACCGCGTCGGGCTGACGCCGATGGAATTCGGCATCGGCATGCTGATGCAGTCCGGCTTCTACCTGATGGGCTCGGTGGCGCTGAAGCTCGTGGTCGGGCGGATCGGCGGCCTGCAGGCGGCGCGAACCGGCATCCTGCTCTGCGGCATCGGGGCTGTGGCGATGGCGGCCTCCGTCGCCTTCCTGGAGCCGTTCTTCCTGTCGATCATGGGACCCGTGGCGATCTGCACCTTCGGCCTTGCCTTCCTCAGCCCCTACATCATCACGCTCAGCCTGGCGCCCTTTCCGCACATTGCCGGCTCGGCCTCGGCGCTGACGGGCTTCCTGCAGATGTCGGCGGGCTTTGTCGGCGGAACCGCAGCAGCGATCGTCGGCGACCCGCTGCACGCCTTCGGCATCATCATTCCGGTCATGGAGCTCAGCGCGGTGGCCGGTTTCATCTGGCTGAGGCAGCTCTCGCGGCGGCCGCAGACATGAAAAAGCCCGCTGTCCGGATGGAAAGCGGGCTCATCCGATTAAGAGGCGCGGTTACTTGCCGAGATTGCGCTTGGCGAGCGTGCGCAGGCGAAGCGCGTTCAGCTTGATGAAGCCGGCTGCATCCTTCTGGTCGTAGGCGCCCTGGTCATCCTCGAAGGTGACGAGCTGGTCCGAATAGAGCGACTTTGCTGACGAGCGGCCGATGACCATGACATTGCCCTTGTAGAGCTTCAGCGTCACTTCGCCTTCGACATGTTCCTGGCTCTTGTCGATCAGCGCCTGCAGCATTTCGCGCTCCGGCGAGAACCAGAAGCCGTAATAGATGAGCTCGGCGTAGCGCGGCATGATCTCGTCCTTGAGGTGGGCTGCACCACGGTCGAGCGTGATCGATTCGATCGCGCGGTGCGCCGACAGAAGGATCGTGCCGCCGGGGGTCTCGTAGACGCCACGCGACTTCATGCCGACGAAGCGGTTTTCGACGAGGTCGAGGCGACCGATGCCGTTGTCGCGGCCAAGATCGTTGAGCTTGGCCAAGAGCGTTGCCGGCGACAGGCGCTCGCCGTTGATCGAGACGGCGTCGCCCTTTTCGAAGCCGACCGTGATGGTGGTCGCCTTGTCGGGCGCAGCTTCCGGAGAGATCGTCCGCATGTGGACGTATTCGGGCGCCTCGACCGAGGGATCTTCCAGAACCTTGCCTTCCGAGGAGGAGTGGAGAAGGTTGGCGTCGACCGAGAACGGCGCTTCGCCCTTCTTGTCCTTGGCCACCGGGATCTGGTTCTCCTCGGCGAACTTCAACAGATCGGTACGGCTCTTGAAGGCCCAGTCGCGCCACGGCGCGATGATCTTGATGTCCGGGTTCAGCGCATAGGCCGACAGCTCGAAGCGAACCTGGTCGTTGCCCTTGCCCGTCGCACCGTGGGCAATCGCATCGGCGCCGGTCTTGCGGGCGATCTCGATCAGGTGCTTGGAGATCAGCGGCCGGGCGATCGACGTGCCGAGCAGGTAGACGCCTTCATAGACGGCATTGGCGCGGAACATCGGGAAGACGAAGTCGCGGACGAACTCCTCGCGGACATCCTCGATGAAGATTTCCTTGATGCCAAGCATCTCGGCCTTCTTGCGGGCCGGCTCGAGCTCTTCACCCTGGCCGAGATCGGCGGTGAAGGTGACGACTTCGGCGCCGAGTTCGGTCTGAAGCCACTTCAGGATGATCGAGGTGTCGAGACCGCCGGAATAGGCGAGAACGACTTTCTTCACGTCTTTGGGGAGTGCCATATCGTATATGTCCGTCTGCGAGTGGTGGCGGCTTCTGGTCAAGCCGTCATAGCGGGGATGCCGCACTTTTAGCGAGTTTGCTGCATGGCGCAAGGGCGCCGACCCACCCGTCAGAGGTGCCGTGCTACCTGCATTCGGCGGTGAAGGATGCGGATCAAGACGACGGAGCGCGATCGCTCCCGATAAATCAGGTAGTGCGATCGGTAAGACAGAGAGCAGGCACCTTCGCGGATCTCATTGATGGATTTGCCCGATCGTATCCCGCGGCAGACGTCTTGCATAACGCTGCGGATCCCAAAGGTGTAATCCTCTGCCTGATCCTGCCCCCAGCGACCCTCGGTATAGTCGTAGATCTCATTGATATCCGCACTGGCACGCGGTGATATGACCAATGTCTTCATCGCGCGGCATTGCGACGGCGCTTCTCTTCTATGAAGGCATCAAAGTCGAAAGGCTGCGGCTCACCTGATGCCTCGCCTTCCTCGATCGCGGCGCGAAGCTCTTTAAGGGATGCCTCGTCGCTTTCCTTCAGCAGCCGCAGCGCCTCTTCGACAACCTCGCTTTCGGACGCATAGAGACCTTTGTCCACCTGCTGCCTGACGAAGGAGGCCAGGTCCTCATCCACAGTGATCGATGTGATCTCGCCCATCAGGTCGGCTCCCGTTCGCGATACCGTCATGTTGACGGATAGGCGGGATGTTACCATATGCCGCCAAGCCTTCAAACACACCAGAACTTTGAACCGACGCGTCGTCGAGGAGACTTCCATGGCCATCAATCATCCCGCTCTGAAGAAGGACAACGTCGCCGTCGTCACCGGAGCCGCATCCGGGATCGGGCTTGCGGCAGCCAAGCAGTTCGCCCGGCTCGGCATGTGCGTCGTGCTCGTCGACCTCGAAGGCGACAGGCTGGCGGAAGCCTGCCGCACCGTGGCAGCACTTGCCGAGGATGGCGAGACCGACGTCGTGGCGATCGGCACCGACGTGGCGCGGATCGACGAGCTGGAGGCTCTGGAGCGCGCCGTCATCCAGCGCTTCGGCCGCGTGCACGTGCTGATGAACAATGCCGGCATCCAGCCCGGCAGCAGTCTCTTCGGCCCGCAGGCCAACTGGGACAACGTGCTGGCGATCAACCTGATGGGCGTCGTCAACGGCACCCGCACCTTCGCGCCGAACATGATCGGCCATGGCGAGCCGGCGCTGATCATCAATACCGGATCCAAGCAGGGCATCACCACGCCACCCGGCGACCCCGCCTACAACGTCGCAAAGGCCGGCGTGAAGGTCTTTACCGAAGCGCTGCAGCACGAGTTGCGCAACGCAGAGGGCTGCAATGTCACCGCCCATCTGCTGATCCCCGGCTTCGTCTATACCGGGCTGACCGCCAACGGCCGTCCCGAAAAGCCGGCAGCCGCCTGGACGTCCGAACAAACCGTCGACTTCATGATGGAGCGCCTCGAAGGCGGCGACTTCTACATCCTCTGCCCGGACAACGACGTGGACCGGGTGACCGACGAGAAGCGGATCGCCTGGGCCGCCGGCGACATCATCAACAACCGTCCGCCGCTGTCGCGCTGGCACAAGGATTATGCGCAGGTGTTCGCCGATCACCTGAAGCAGTAGCAAGGAGTGACCGGCGCCGCCGCAAGCCGATTGCCGTGGCGCCGGGATTGGCAAGACGGGCGGGTCCGGCTAAACCTCATGCAGCCAACGCTGTCGAGGCCGCCATGGACTTCCTGCCGAACATCGCCACCCTCATCGCCTTTACCGCCGCCGGCATGCTTCTGGCGCTGACGCCAGGGCCGGACATGACCCTGTCGATCAGCCGCGCGCTGGCGCAGGGGCCGAAGCCGGCGCTGTTCGTCGTCGTCGGAACCAGCCTCGGCGTCGTCTGCCACACGCTGCTGGTGGCGTTCGGGATTTCGGCACTCATCACCGCCTCGCCGACGGCCTTCTTCATGCTGAAGACCGGCGGCGCTGCCTATCTTCTGTGGCTGGCGATCCAGGCGATCCGCTACGGTTCGAGCCTGTCGGTAGAGCGGGTCGACCAGGGCGCCAGCAGCGCGCTTGCAAACATCTCGACCGGCTTCTGGGTCAATCTGCTCAACCCGAAGGTCATCATCTTCTTCATGACCTTCCTGCCGCAGTTCGTCACTGCCGGCGATCCGGGCGTCACCCAGAAGCTGATCTTCCTCGGCTTCTACTTCATCGTCATCTGCATGCCGGTGAACATCGGCGCGATCCTGGCAGCCGACAGGCTTGCGGGCTGGCTGCAGGCAAACCCGAAGGTGCTGCGCGGCATCGACTATACCTTCGCCGGCGTGTTTTCGGTCTTTGCCGCAAAGATCTTCCTGACGCAGGCGCGTTAATCAAGGCGCTGCCGGCTCAGCTGAGATCCAGACCCATCTGCCAGAAATCCGCCTCCAGGCGGGTGGCATCGCGGAACACCGTCGACAGGCGCTGCATCCGTGTGTCGTCAACCTCCGACAAGCGATCGTTCAGCCAGTCGAGCTCCGAACGCACCAGCGCCTGATACCCGTCGCCGGCATACATCTCGATCCAGTCCGCATAGGGATTGCCATCGAGACGGGTCGATGGCTGGCTGCCGATCCACACGGCAATCTCGCCGTAGCCGATGATGCACGGCGCCAGCGCCACATGCAGGTCGAGAAGGTCGCCGCTCATGCCGGCATCCAGCACATAGCGCGTATAGGCGAGCGTTGCCCGGGATTCGGCAAGCCCCGCCAGTTCCGTCTCGGGGATGCCCCATGCGGCGCAGTAGCCGATATGCAGGCCGATCTCGACGTCAACGATCGCCTTCAGGCTTTCCAGCCCCTGGCGGATTTCGGACAGATCGCGGCTCTTGTAGACGGCAAGCCCCCAGGCCCGGGCGAACTGGATGAGGAACAGGTAATCCTGGCTGAGGTAATGCCGAAACGACGCCTCCGGCAGCGTGCCGTCGGCGAGCTGGCGCACGAACCGGTGCTCGCAGTAGCTGCGCCACTCGACCGCGTTTTCCGCCTTCAGACGCTCGAACGGCGACGGCATGCGGATCAATCGTCCTCGCCGTGGCCGGCGATCATCATCGCTTCGAAAGCCATCCGTTCGGTCTTGCGCATCCGCTCGGATTCGGACTTCAGCTGACCGCAGGCGGCCAGGATGTCGCGACCGCGCGGCGTGCGGATGGGCGAGGCGTAGCCGGCCTGGTTGATGAAGTCGGCGAACTTTTCGATCGTCGACCAGTCGGAACACTGGTAGTTGGTGCCCGGCCACGGGTTGAACGGAATGAGGTTGATCTTCGCCGGCACGCCCTTCAGCAGCTTGATCAGTTCCTTGGCGTCCTCCAGGCTGTCGTTGACGTCCTTCAGCATCACGTATTCGAAGGTGATGCGGCGGGCGTTCGACAGGCCGGGATAGGTGCGGCAGGCTTCGATCAGCTCCTTCAGCGGATACTTCTTGTTGATCGGCACCAGCATGTCGCGCAACTCGTCGCGCACCGCATGCAGCGAGATCGCCAGCATGACGCCGATCTCGTCGCCGGTGCGGAAGATTTCCGGCACGACGCCGGACGTGGACAGCGTCACGCGGCGCTTCGACAGCGACAGGCCATCGCCATCGGTCGCGATCAGCAGCGCCGTCTTGACGCTCTCGAAATTGTAGAGCGGCTCGCCCATGCCCATCATCACGATGTTGGAGACCTTGCGGCCCTCGGCCGGCATGATCGTCCCTTGCGGCGCCGCGCGATCGGGAAAATCGCCAAGGCGGTCGCGCGCCAGCAGCAGCTGGGCGAGGATTTCCTCGGCGGTCAGGTTGCGCACCAGGCGCTGCGTACCGGTGTGGCAGAAGGAGCAGGTGAGCGAACAGCCGACCTGGCTCGAAATGCACAGCGTGCCGCGGCCTTCCTCCGGGATGTAGACGGTTTCGACCTCGACCGGGCGGCCGGCCCCGCGCGCCGGGAAGCGCAGCAGCCACTTGCGCGTGCCGTCGTTCGACACCTGCTCTTCGACGACCTCCGGCCGGGCGATCGTGAAGTGCTGCTTCAGCACCTCGCGCAAATCCTTGGCAATGTTGACCATCGCGTCGAAATCGGACACGCCGCGCACGTAGAGCCAGTTCCAGATCTGGCTGACGCGCATGCGCACCTGCCGATCCGAGACGCCCTTGTCGCGCAGCGCATCGGCGAGCTCGTCGCGCGTCAGGCCGATCAGCGACGGCTTCTCGGACATCAGCTCCGGGCGCGCCACCAGGGGCTTCTTCACGGTATCCGCCATCACCATGGCTTCGGAAACAGACATGCTCATGATCCCGTTCGAACGGATAGGCGGCGGCGTGAAGACGCCGTTGCGATCCGTGCTGTCTCGTGTGAATGTGCGTCGGCGGCCGGCACTACAGGGGGTCGGACCGCATCTCGTGGCGCCGTTTACCATCAAATCCGCGCCGCGTCACCATCCAAGACGAAAAGGCAGACCTGCACCAGACGGGGGGCCAACGCCAAACGGCCGACACTTGCAGGCCGGCCGCATCGCACATGGGTCATCCGCTTACTTGCAGGATTCGATCTTCTTCAGCGCCTGCGAAACGCCGGCCAGCGAATAGGCATAGTTGGTCGTCGTGCCGCGCAGCGAGGTTGCCTTGACGGTCATGCTGGAGCCCGTCTTCATCGCCGCGACGAGCGCCGGCTCTTCCGCCGCATTCTCCACCCATGC
The DNA here is from genome assembly GCF_059415005.1 of Rhizobium sp. SAFR-030. NCBI lineage: Bacteria > Pseudomonadati > Pseudomonadota > Alphaproteobacteria > Hyphomicrobiales > Rhizobiaceae > Rhizobium > Rhizobium sp. SAFR-030. The sequence goes on from NZ_JBPFDO010000006.1 coordinate 181,308, forward strand.
CGCCCGGTCCTTGACGAACAGGACGAAACTGCGCTTGTCGATGGTGACGTTGACCTTGGAATCGGCCTTCATCGTGTAGCCCATCATCGCCTGCGGCTCATAGGAGATGTTCTGGCCGGGCCGCTGCGAGACGATGAAGAAGATATCGCCGTGATCGACCGAGGCCGGTTCCTTGGTGGTCGGCACCGACAGCACGTAGCAGACCGTGCTGTTGCCGGACTTGTACGAATAGGCGCCCCAGTTCTTGAACTGTTCGAGCCGGGTCGGCGAAGGCGCCTGCGCCGCTGCCACGGTGACGCTGGCGAGCAGAAGGGTCGACGCGATGGCAATCTGTCTTGGAAACATTGTGTCCTGCCAGTTTTCTCATTAACGGCTGACCGCGCGGCTAAGCGCCGGGCTTGGTCGCGATCCGTTAGACTTTGACTTAATTCCGGTTACCAAACCGTCAACGACGGCAGGGCGGAGGGCAAGTCAAAGGCAGGATTTCAGTTATCCACGAACGGCGCCTTCACCCCGACCTTGCTCCACAATCTCAATGAAACGAGGATTTGGGCGAGAGTTTGGCCGCAATCCGGCTCAGCCGGCGGCCGGATGGGCTGCGGGATCATTATCGGACGGTTCGGCAAGCGCCAGGTCGGCGGCTTCGTAGTGCCGGTCGTGAATGTGCGACTGGATGAGCCGCAGCGCAGCGGCCAGCACCGCGACGTCATCGGTGAACCCGACGAAGGCAAACATGTCCGGAACGATGTCGATCGGCAGCACGAAATAGCCGAGTGCTGCAAGCAGCACGCCACGCACGCGCGTCGGCGTCCGGCTGTCCATCGCGCAGTAGTAGGCAGCGACGAGATCGCGGCTGAAGGGGACGTAGCGGACGGCGCGTTTCAGCGTCGGCCAGAATTTCGACTGGACCTGCTTTTCCTGCCGGGCCTGGGTCTTCTCGTCGCCGGGGAGAAGAATTTCACCGATTTTCACGTCGTCCATGGCAACCTCCACTCAGCCGCATGCGGCACTCGAACCCGGATATGGTCCCGACAATGCCGAACGTCAATCGCCGCCGGCCGCCTTGTCCATCGCCCTGGCCAGTGCGAAATCGCGCTCGGTCAGGCCGCCACTGTCATGCGTCGTGAGGCGGACCTCGACGGTGGAATAGACGTTCGACCACTCTGGATGATGATCGAGTTTCTCGGCGGCGAGCGCTGCCTGGGTCATGAATCCAAAGGCCTGGCGGAAGCTGCCGAACTTGAATGTCCGCTGCAGCGAGCGCCCATCGTCGGAAACGTTCCAGCGCGGCGAAGCGGCACTCATCTCCGCCACCCGCTCCGGCGTCAGCAGTTCGTCGCGCATCGCGCTCACCTCGCTTGGACCGCCCTCAGCGGCCGATCGATTCCGCATAGTGCTCGGAGGAGCCGTAATCGACGCGGCTTTCCTGAAGGGGAAACACCTCCTCCGTCAGGTAGGGGCCGCCACCGACCGATTCCTTCGAAGACATCAGCACGAAGCGAGCGGCGGTGAACGGCATGGTGTGGAAGTTGCCGCGGCCCGCCAGATAATGGACGACATCCTCGACCCGTGCCGAGCGCAGCCGTGCCAGCGTCACATGCGGCGTGAACCTGCGTGGATCGGGAGTAAGACCGATGCGCTGACAGATCCGTTCGATCTCGGCCTGCAGCGCATTCAGTTCGGGCGACGGAGAGACGCCCGCCCAGATGGAATGCGGCTTCTTGGATCCGAAGGATCCGATACCGCTCAGGCTTAGCTGGATTTCTTCACGGTCGATCCGGTCGAGACGGTTGACGATCTCGTCGGCGGTACGCCCATCCACATCGCCGATGAAACGCAGCGTGATGTGGTAGTTCTCGACATCGATCCATCTCGCGCCGGGTAGACCGCCACGCAGCAGGGACAAGCTCATGGCGGCATTGCGCGGGATTTCGAGGGCGGTGAAAAGTCTCGGCATAGCGAACCTCCTCGAATCTCTTGGCGTAACCTCAACAGCGGACCACGCAACGGTGTTCCGCGCAAGTGGCATTTTCCGCTCTGCAACATTAGTTGGCCGTGGGAAGCCCCTTCAGGAATTGCTCGACCGCCGGCAGCGACTTCTCGACCATCACGCCCACCCCGTCGGCATTCGGGTGCATGCCGTCCTCGAGCTGCAGGCCGCGTTGCGTGACCACGCCATCGAGGAAGAACGGGTAGAGCGGCACGCCATATTTCTCCGCAAGGCTGCCGTAGATCGCGTTGAAGCGGGCACCGTAGTCGCCTCCCATGTTCGGCGGCGCCATCATGCCCATCAGCAGAACCGGGATCTTGCGGTCCTTGAGGCGCGACAGCATGGCATCGAGGTTCTTCTTCGTGTCGTCCGGCGAGACGCCGCGCAGCGCATCGTTGGCGCCAAGCTCGAGGATGACCGCATCCGTGCCGTCCGGCACCGACCAGTCGATGCGTGACAGGCCACCCGCCGTCGTATCGCCGGACACGCCGGCATTGGTGATGGCGACATCGACCCCCTTCGCCTTCAGCGCAGTCTCAAGCTGGGCCGTATAAGACTGCGCCGGCGGCAGCTGATACCCTGCCATCAGGCTGTCGCCGAAACCGACGAGCTGCAATGTTCTGGCCGACGCCCCGGCAGCGGAGGTCATCGCCAATCCGGCAATGACAATCACGTGAAGCAGCGCTGCTTTGAATTTCATCGTGGCTTTCCCTAGATTGATGGGATGTGCCGCACTGCGGCAAACCCGGGTGTTCCGGTCGTCTCCCCCAGATATAGGACGGGTTCTCGTGACTAAAACCATCATCGAGCTCAAGCAGGCCGATCTGACTCTGGGAAGCGCGCCGGCTGCAGTCCATGTCCTGAAGGGGATCGACCTGAAGATTGCCGAGGGCGAGGCGGTCGGCATCGTCGGTCCGTCGGGGTCCGGCAAGTCGACGCTGCTGATGGTGCTGGCCGGTCTCGAGCGGCTCGATAGCGGCGAGATCACCATTCTAGAAACGCCGCTTCACGCGCTCGGCGAGGATGCGCTTGCTGATTTCCGCGGCCGCAACATCGGAATCGTCTTCCAGTCCTTCCACCTGATCGCCAACATGACGGCGCTCGAGAACGTCGCGGTGCCGCTGGAACTCGCCAACATCAAGAACCCGTTCGACATCGCACGCCAGGAACTGACGGCGGTCGGGCTCGGCGAGCGGCTGAACCACTATCCGGGCCAGTTGTCCGGCGGCGAACAGCAGCGCGTGGCGATCGCCCGGGCGCTTGCGCCCTCGCCCGCCGTGCTGATTGCCGACGAGCCGACCGGCAATCTTGACACAGAGACCGGCCGGCAGATCGCCGACCTGCTGTTTGCCAAGCAGGCAGAGCGCGGCACGACGCTGCTGCTGGTGACCCACGACAACGCGCTGGCGGCCCGCTGCTCCAGGCAGGTGCGCGTCCGCTCCGGCGAGATCGCCGACGACGGTACGAGTGCGCGGGCACCGCAGGCGGTTACGGCATGATCGGCCCCCTCTCCTCGCGTTTGTCCATCTCGCTTCGACTGGCGCTGCGCGAACTGCGCGGCGGGCTGTCCGGCTTCTACATCTTCCTCGCTTGCATCGCGCTCGGCACCGGCGCCATCGCCTCGGTCAATTCGGTCTCGCGGGCCATCACCGGCGCCATCGCCTCGCAGGGCCAGACGCTGCTCGCCGGCGACATGCGCTTCGAGCTCGACAATCGCGAGGCGACGCCGGAGGAGCTGGCCTTCCTGCAGCGCTACGGCGAGGTATCCATATCAACCGGCCTGCGCTCGATGGCACGGCTGCCGGACGGATCGCAGCAGGCGCTTGTCGAGGCCAAGGCCGTCGACGAGGCCTACCCGCTCTACGGCAAGGTAACGGCCGATCCGGACCGGCCGCTCTCGCAACTGCTGGGTCGCGACGGCGATGTCTATGGCGCATTGGCAGCACCCCTGCTGCTCGAGCGCCTCGGCATTAAGCCGGGCACCGAACTGTTGCTCGGCAACCTGAAGGTCCGCATCACGGGGACGCTGGTGACGGAGCCGGATGCGATCTCGGAAGGTTTCGGCTTTGCGCCGCGCCTGCTTCTCAGCCGCGAGGCGCTGATCGCCTCCGGCCTGGTGCAGAACGGCAGCCTTGTCGAGCACGCCTATAAGATCAAAGTCGCCGATCCGGCATTGCGCGGCACGCTGGCCACCACCGCCAACCGCGAGCTGCCGTCGGCCGGCTGGTCGATCCGCACGTCCGACCGCGCCGCGCCGTCGCTGACCGAAAATGTTGATCGGTTCTCGCAGTTCCTGACGCTGGTTGGCCTGACGGCGCTGATCGTCGGCGGCGTCGGCGTTGCCAATGCGGTACGCGCCTTCCTCGATGCTAAGCGCACGACGATCGCGACCTTCAAGTGCCTGGGCGCTCCGGCAACCGTCGTGACGCTCATCTATCTCATCCAGATCCTGCTGATCGGCATGGTCGGTATCGTCATCGGCCTGGCGATGGGCGCTGCCGCACCCTTCGTGGCGCTCGGCTTCCTGCGCGACATCCTGCCGGTGCCGGCGGAAGCGACGATCTATCCGGCAGCGCTCGGGATGGCCGCCCTGTTCGGCCTGTTGACCACCTTCGCCTTCGCCATCCTGCCGCTTGGCCATGCGCGGCGGGTGCCGGCAACGGCGCTGTTCCGCGACCAGAGCTTCGACCAGGCCCGCCTGCCCTCCTGGCCCTACCTCCTGGCGGGCTCGGCAGCGCTTGCAGCGCTTGCGGGACTGGCCATCTATGCCGCCGACGACCGCTTCATCGCCGTCGTCTTCCTCGGTGCCGTGGCTGCGGCCTTCGTGCTTCTGCGGCTGGTGGCGGCGGGCATCGCCGCACTGGCGAGACGCAGCCCGCGGGTTAACTCTCCGGCGCTCAGGCTGGCGATCGGCAATATCCACCGTCCGGGTGCGCTCACGCCGTCCGTCGTTCTGTCGCTCGGGCTTGGGCTTGCGCTGCTCGTGACGCTGGCGCTGATCGACGGCAACCTGCGCCGCCAGCTGACCGGCACGATGATGGAGAATGCCCCGAACTTCTTCTTCGTCGACATCCAGGGCAGCGAGCGCGAAGGCTTCGTCGACATCCTGAAGCAGAATTCGCCGCAAGGGACGATCCAGCAGGTGCCGATGCTGCGCGGCCGCATCCTCGCCTTCAACGGCCAGGACGTCAGCCAGATGAACGTGCCGCCCGGCGGACGCTGGGTGCTGCGCGGCGATCGCGGCATCACCTACCAGGAGAAGCCGCCGGAGAATTCGCGGCTGGTCCAGGGCGAGTGGTGGCCGGCCGACTATGCCGGTGAGCCGCTCGTCTCGTTTTCAGCGGAGGAGGCGGAGGAACTTGGCCTGAAGCTCGGCGACACCGTCACCGTCAACGTGCTCGGCCGCAACATCACCGCCAAGATCTCCAACTTCCGGCAAATCGAGTGGGAATCGCTGTCGATCAACTTCGTCATGGTGTTTTCGCCCAATACCTTCCGCGGCGCGCCGCATGCCTGGCTCGCCACGCTGACGGATGCCAATGCGACGCCGGCAGACGAAGGCCGCATCCTGCGCGCCGTCACCAACGCCTATCCGACGATCACCAGCGTGAGGGTCAAGGATGCGCTGGATATCGCCGAACAGCTCGTCGGACAGCTGGCGACCGCCATCCGTGCTGCCGCTGCCGTCGCGCTTGTCGCCTCGGTCCTGGTGCTTGCCGGTGCGCTTGCCTCCGGCAACCGCGCCCGCACCCACGACGCGGTGATCCTGAAGACGCTCGGCGGCACGCGCCGCATGCTGATGCGCGCCTTCAGCTACGAATACATGATCCTCGGCGTCGCCACGGCGATCTTCGCGCTGGCCGCCGGCAGCCTGTCCGCCTGGTTCGTCGTTGCCCGCATCATGAAGCTGCCGGTGACATTCATGCCGGACGTCGCGGTGGTCACGCTGGTCGTGGCACTGGTGCTGACGGTGGGCATCGGCCTTGCCGGCACCTGGCGGATTCTCGGCCAGAAGGCAGGCCCCGTGCTGAGGGAGCTCTGATGCCAGGGCTGCCGCGGCAGTTGCTGGATTAAATTCTTGTCACCTTGGCGAATCGGACGGCAATCAGGGGCGATTCGGGGCTCGGCCACTTGAACCGGATGACCGATGCTCGCATATTCAATCCATGCTTGCTGAGGCTCCGCAGCGGCGCCAGGTGTCCTCGATGACGCCGACACCGTAGACATTCCGGAGCTTTGAGAGGACAAAATGGCTGAACCATACAACTTCCAGAACCGTACGGCACAGCAGCGTGCCCAGACGGGCGTCGAGATCGATGCCGGCCTGCGCGCCTACATGCTGAAGGTCTACAACCTGATGGCGCTGGGCCTGGTGATCACCGGTCTTGCAGCATTCGGGACATGGCAGCTTGCGGTCGACAACGGCCAGCTGACCGCTTTCGGCACGGCTCTCTATGCCAGCCCGCTGAAGTGGGTCGTGATGCTGGCTCCGCTCGGAATGGTGTTCTTCCTGAGCTTCCGCATCAACAAGATGAGCGTTGCCGCCGCCCAGACCACCTTCTGGATCTATGCGGCGCTGATGGGCCTGTCGCTGTCGTCGATCTTCCTGGTCTTCACCGGCCAGAGCATCGTGCAGACCTTCTTCGTCACCGCAGCCTCGTTCGGCGCGCTGTCGCTTTACGGCTACACGACGAAGCGTAACCTGTCGGCCATGGGCTCGTTCCTGATCATGGGCCTGTTCGGCCTGATCATCGCCTCGGTCGTCAACATCTTCCTCGCCTCGTCGGCTCTCGGCTTTGCGATCTCCGCCATGGGCGTGCTGATCTTCGCCGGCCTGACCGCCTTCGACACGCAGAAGATCAAGGAGATGTATCTCGAGGGCGACGAAGTTGCCGTGGTCGGCCGCAAGGCCATCATGGGTGCGCTGACGCTGTACCTCGACTTCGTCAACCTGTTCATGTTCCTGCTGCAGTTCATGGGCAACCGCAACAACTGATCCGGCAGACACCATGACGATTTGCGAAAGGCGGCTCCAGGGCCGCCTTTTTGCTGTCAGGATGAAGGGGCTTGCGGCGCGATTTCGACCGCCGTACTGTCGAAGGCGCCCCGTACCGAACGACAGATCCCGATGCCCTTCACGCTGCGCGACGCCACTCCTGCCGATCTTCCCGCCATCACCGAGATCTACCGCGACAGCGTGCTGAACGGCACCGCGAGCTACGAGATCACGCCACCGGACCAGGCAGAAATGCAGGCCCGCTTCGCCGCCATCGTCGACAAGCGCTACCCTTATATCGCTGCCGTCGACACGGACGGCACCCTGCTCGGCTATGCCTATGCCTCGGCGTTCCGCACGCGACCCGCCTATCGCTGGCTGGTGGAGGATTCGATCTATCTGGCGCCGGAGGCGCGCGGTCGTGGGCTCGGCAAGGCGCTACTGCGGGACCTGATCGAACGGTGCACCGTGCTCGGCTTCCGCCAGATGGCCGCCGTCATCGGTGGCGCGAGCCCTGCCTCCTGCGCCCTGCATGCGGGCCTCGGCTTCGAGATGGTCGGCACGATGAAGGGTACCGGCTTCAAGCACGGACGCTGGCTGGACACGGTGTTCATGCAGCGGGCGCTCGGCGATGGCACGACGTCGGAGCCGGATGCTGGCAGCTATCCGGGATCGCTGTTCTAGCGGCTGGTCCGCCCGGCAAACGGAGATCGCCGGCCGGCCAGGTCAGTCGATCAGCTTCAGGACCTTGTCGAAGACCTTGAGCACCTGCGGCAATTCATGGCCGCGCTTGAGGATCTTTCCATGCGTGTTGATCACGCTGTAGGCGCCCTGCCTGGCTGCAAGCTTCGGATCCTTCTCGATCCGGTAGAGCGGCATCTCGCCGGACCGCTTGAAGACCGAGAACACCGCCTTGTCCTTCAGGTGGTCGATCGCATAGTCCTTCCACTCGCCCTCGCCGACCATTCGCCCGTAGATCCGCAGGATCGCGTCGAGTTCACGCCGGTGGAAAGTCACCGGCAGCGGATCGTGCTTCTGGCGGTACTGGTTGAGTTCGACGACGACACCTTCCGCAGACGGCCCGCACCCGGTTAAATCCGGCTGATCGGTCATCCAAGCTCCCGGGCTTGCAACATTTCCATGACAGTTTGCCTCACCGGCCGCAAAAAGCAACCCGCAGCAGTCCCTGTAACAAGCGTGGCGGTCGGAAGATCCATGGGAGCAGAAGGCAGAGACGCAAACCGTCGAAACTCTCCGCTTTTGGCCTGATTTCGAACAAAAGGCTGCCGGAATCGGCGACCAGAGTAACGGTCATCCAGTTGGCGCCAGGCGCCATATGGTCCGGCCTCGAGTGATGACCTTACCCCCCAGCCCCCCATCGCTCAAGGCCGGACCTTCCTCTGGAGATCCTCCCAAGCATTGCAATCTCGGATTTGCGGCCCTGCGCGTCAGGGGCTCGGATGGCCCTTGCGTCCGACCATGACGACGGCCGCGCCGAGGATTGCCGCCGGTTCGCCGTTGGCGCCGGACGTCTGCAGCAGGATCGCGCAGCCGTCCTTCTTGGTGCTGCCCATGGATTTCGCCGGCAGGGTGATCTTCAGCGCCTTGCCGTCCCACATGCCGACGGTCTGCACGTCATAGACGTTGTGCCAGTATTCCATCTGCTTGCCGCTGTTTTCGCCGCGCAGAACCTCGACCTGTTCCTTCTTGGTGAAGTACGCGACGACGACCTCGGCCCGGCCGGCGCCGGGGCCGATATCGATCGACATCTCGTCGCCCGTCACCTCGACGCCGACGGGAATGGTCATGCCCGTGCCCTTGCCGTTCATCCTGTCGACGGCGCTGTTGATCGCCGACAGGTCCATGCCCTTGACGTGCTCGCGACCGTTGATGATCGCCTGCGGCGTGTAGACACCGCTGCGGCCCATCGAATGGGCGTAGCCGTACTGGCGCTCGGTATTTTCCTTGCTGCTCAGCGTGTCGGCCCAGCCGAGATAGTTCCAGTAATCGACGTGGTAGGAGAGCGCCACGACGTCGCCCTGCTCGACAAGCTTCTTCAGCGCCTGGTCGGCCGGCGGACAGGAGGCACAGCCTTGCGAGGTGAAGAGCTCTACGACGCCTTTCGGGGACCGGATCTCGCCGGCGATCGCCGGGCTGCAGACCATCGCCGCCGCCGCGATCCAGGCGCAGCGTTCGGCAAGCTTCAAGATTGAGGTCAGGAGAGGCATTGGATGTCTTTGTTGCGAGGGAGCATTACGGTCCATGCGTCGAACCTACCTGCCGCCCGCTTCAAGCGGAAGTCACAAGCGGGTGAGACGCAGGGTGCCGGCGGACGGTGCGCAAAGGAAAGCCGCCGGACAAGCCTGTCCGGCGGCCTTTATCATGTCACTTCGGATGCCGCTCAGGCAGCCAGGTCACGCAGAACCGTCTGCAGGATGCCGCCGTTGTTCATGTAGATCACTTCGTCGAGCGTATCGATGCGGCAGAGGATCTTGATCTCCTTCACCGAACCGTCGGCATAGGCAATCTTGGCAGTCATCCACTCGCGCGGCTTGATCTCGCCGTCGAGGCCTTCGATCGTCACCGTCTCGTCGCCCTTGAGGTCGAGGCTCTGCCAGTTGACGCCCTCGTCGAAGACGAACGGTACGACGCCCATGCCGACCAGGTTCGAGCGGTGGATACGCTCGAAGGACTGGGCGATGACGGCGCGTACGCCAAGCAGGTTGGTGCCCTTGGCAGCCCAGTCACGCGACGAACCATTGCCGTATTCGACGCCGGCGAAGATCACCAGCGGCGTGCCCTCGGCCTTGTACTTCATGGCCGCGTCGTAGATCGACATCTCTTCCTTCGACGGATAGTGGACGGTGTAGCCGCCTTCCTTGCCGTTCGGGCCGAGCATGAAGTTGCGGATGCGGATGTTGGCAAACGTGCCGCGCATCATCACTTCGTGGTTGCCGCGGCGCGTGCCGTACTGGTTGAAGTCGGCAACGCCGACGCCGTTCTCCATCAGGTAGGCACCGGCAGGCGATGCGGCCTTGATCGAACCGGCCGGCGAGATGTGGTCGGTGGTGATCTTGTCGCCGAACAGGCCGAGCACGCGGGCGCCGACGATGTTGGAGACGCCCGAGCCGGTCTTGCCCATGCCGACGAAGTAGGGCGGGTTCTGCACGTAGGTCGAGTTGTCGTCCCAGGCATAGGTCTGGCCCGGCGGGATCTGCACGGCCTGCCAGTTTTCGTCGCCCTTGAACACGTCGGCGTACTTGCTCTCGTAGAGTTCGCGGGTGACGTATTTCAGGATGAATTCCTGGATCTCGTGCGAGGTCGGCCAGATGTCCTTGAGGAACACCGGATTGCCGTCCTGATCATGGCCGAGAGGTTCGGTGGTCAGGTCCTTCTGTACCGTACCGGCCAGCGCATAGGCGACGACCAGCGGCGGGGAAGCAAGGTAGTTCGCCTGGACGTCCGGCGAGATGCGGCCTTCGAAGTTGCGGTTGCCCGACAGAACACCGGCCGTGATCAGGCCCTTGTCGTTGATCGTCTTCGAGATCGGTGCCGGCAGCGGGCCGGAATTGCCGATGCAGGTGGTGCAGCCGAAGCCGACCAGGTTGAAGCCCAGCGCATCAAGCGAGGTCTGCAGGCCCGACTTGGCGAGATATTCGCCAACCACCTGGGACCCAGGCGCCAGCGACGTCTTCACCCACGGCGCGGACTTCAGGCCCTTAGCAACCGCGTTGCGGGCCAAGAGGCCGGCGGCGATCAGCACCGACGGGTTGGAGGTGTTGGTGCAGGACGTGATGGCGGCGATCGCCACGTCGCCGTGGCCGATGTCGTAGCCTTCGCCTTCGACGGCGTAGCGGGCATTCAGCTGGCCCGGCTTCTTGTAGTCGTTCTCGAGAGCGGTCGCGAAGTTCGGCGCAATGGTTTCAAGCGCCAGGCGGCCTTCCGGACGCTTGGGGCCCGCCATCGACGGCACGACGTCGCCGAGGTCGAGTTCAAGCGTGTCGGTGAAGACAAGGTTCGAGCCGTCACCGTCGCGCCACATGCCCTGCGCCTTGGAATAGGCTTCGACCAGCGCGATGCGGTCCTTGGTGCGGCCCGACATGGTGAGGTAGTTGATGGTTTCGCCGTCGACGGGGAAGAAGCCGCAGGTGGCGCCGTATTCCGGACCCATGTTGCCGATGGTGGCGCGGTCGGCAAGCGACATCGAGTCGAGGCCGGGGCCGAAGAATTCGACGAACTTCGAGACGACGCCCTTCTTGCGCAGCATCTGCACGACGGTGAGCACGAGGTCGGTGGCGGTGACGCCTTCCTTGACCTTGCCGGTCAGCTTGAAGCCGATGACTTCCGGCAGCAGCATGGACACCGGCTGGCCGAGCATGGCAGCCTCGGCCTCGATGCCGCCGACGCCCCAGCCGAGAACGCCAAGTCCGTTGATCATCGTCGTGTGGCTGTCGGTGCCGACGCAGGTATCCGGATAGGCAACCGTTTCGCCGTCCTCTTCCTTGGTCCAGACCGTCTGGCCGAGGTATTCCAGATTGACCTGGTGACAGATGCCGGTGCCGGGGGGCACGACGCGGAAGTTCTTGAACGCCTGCTGGCCCCACTTGAGGAAGCGGTAGCGCTCGCCGTTGCGCTCGTATTCGAGCTCGACGTTGCGGGCAAAGGCGGTCGGCGTGCCGAACTCGTCGACGATGACCGAGTGGTCGATGACCAGGTCGACGGGAACCAGCGGGTTGATCTTTTCCGGATCGCCGCCGAGCGCCACCATGGCGTCACGCATCGCGGCAAGGTCGACGACGGCGGGAACGCCGGTAAAGTCCTGCATAAGAACGCGCGCCGGGCGATAGGCGATCTCGTTCTCGACCTTGCCCTTGTTGCTGAGCCACGCGGCCACCGCCAGGATGTGATCCTTGGTGACCGACTGACCGTCTTCGAAACGCAGCAGGTTTTCCAGCAGCACCTTCATCGAGAAGGGCAGGTTTGCCACGCCCGGCAGGCCATTGGCTTCCGCCTTCGGCAGGCTGTAATAGACGTAGTCCTTGCCGTCGACGGTCAGGATGGACCGACAATTGAAGCTGTCGAGTGATTTGGACACGGAACATATCCCCGCTGATATAGAGCCAACACGCGCGTGCGGACGCCTATGCACTTCATGCACATCAGGATGCGGGTACGACCATTTCCGCTGTCCGCACGAGAAGATAAAATCCTCAGGTCCGGCGCAATGTGAAAATCACGCCGGCCGCTGGCGTGGTTGCGAAGCTTATAGATAATTTCTAAGAAAGGTTCCAGACAGTGTTTGGGACGATCGTCAGAATTTTTTTCGACAAGCCTCCGACCGGCGGCAAACGAAGGCGGACCTCATGCGGCTGACCGCAGAAGATCTCTCGGCACGGCGTGGTGAGGATCTGCTTTTCTCCAATATTTCCTTCAGCTTGGTCGATGGCGACGCGCTGCTGCTGACGGGCCGCAACGGTTCTGGAAAGTCGACGCTGCTGCGCGTGGTGGCGGGCCTGCTGCCGGCATCGGGGGGGCGGGTGCTGTGGAATGACCCGGATGCATCCGAGCCGATGCGGGTGTCCGAAGCCTGCCACTATCTCGGCCATCGCAACGCGATGAAGCCGGAACTGACGGTGGCGGAAAACCTGAGCTTCTGGAAGTCGTTCTTCACCGGCAGCGAGAGCGGTCGTGGCCTGGCGGTTGAGCGTGCGGCGAGTGCGGTCGAACTCGACACGATCCTGCATCTGCCCTTCGGATACCTTTCGGCCGGCCAGCAGCGACGCATGGCGTTTGCCAAGCTGCTGGTGGCGCACCGGCCTGTCTGGCTGCTCGACGAACCGACGGCAGCCCTCGACACCTTGGCCGAAGCGCTGTTTGCCCGCCTGATCCGAGACCACCTCGCCGATGGCGGGATCGTTCTCGCCGCCACCCACCAGCCGCTGGATTTCACCGCGAAGCATCGTCTGGAGATGAAGGGGTTTGCGCACGCGGATATGGAGGTGGGTGTATGATGCAAGGCACCTCAAGGCAGTTGACAAAATCTGCCCCTCATCTGCCTGCCGGCATCTTCTCCACGTCTGAACGGGGAGAAGGATCATTGCGGCAACGGCAGATTTCCCCCTCTCCCCGCCTGCGGGGAGAGGGTTGGGGTAAGGGGCAAGCAGCCGACAAGGCACCATCATGACCGCCCTCCTGCTGCGCGATCTCAGACTTTCGGTGCGGGCCGGCGGCGGTGCGCTGATCGGCGTGCTGTTCTTCCTAACGGTGGTCGCCGTCATTCCATTCGGCGTCGGTCCCGATCTCAACCTGCTCGCCCGCATCGGCCCGGCAATCGTCTGGATCGGCGCGCTGCTGTCTGCGCTCCTCGGCCTCGACCGGCTGTTCCAGACCGAGCGCGAGGACGGCTCGCTCGATCTCCTGCTGATGCAGGAGCATCCGCTGGTGCTGACGGTGCTGGTGAAATGCCTCGCCCACTGGCTGGCCAATGTTTTGCCGCTGGTGATCGCTTCGCCGCTGCTCGGACTGTTCATGAACATGGACGAGGTGGCGATCGGCGCCGTCATGCTGACGCTGCTGGTCGGCTCCCCTGCGCTGACCTTCATCGGTGCGGTGGGTGCCGCGGTCGCCGTGACCTTGCCGCGCGGCGGCCTGCTCGTGTCGATCCTTGTCCTGCCGCTCTGCGTGCCGGTGCTGATCTTCGGCGTCAGCGCCTCCTACGCGGCGGTAATGGACCCGGCTCCCTTCCTGCCGCCCTTCATGATCCTCATCGCCATCACGATGTTTTTTGCGGTGATCGGTCCGGCGGGTGCGGCACTGGCGTTGCGCAATGCCGGCGATTGACTAGAATCAAGCAGGCGGCAGATGCCCCGCCGTAGAAGGACCGCATGACCGACAGCCTCGCCATCCGCAAATTCAGCGACCTGGCCAACCCGACCCGCTTCCTGGCGCTGGCGGCGCGTATCCTGCCCTGGATGGCCGGCGTCACGGCGCTGCTGTTTGCCATAGGTCTCACATTGTCCTTCGCTTCAGAAGGCGACTACCAGCAGGGCGATACGGTCCGCATCATGTACATTCACGTGCCGGCCGCCTGGCTGTCGATGATGTGCTACACGGTGATGGCGCTGTCGGCGATCGGCACGCTGGTCTGGCGCCATCCGCTGGCCGATGTCAGCCACAGGGCCGCAGCCCCGCTCGGCGCCGCCTTCACGCTGATCGCACTCGTCACCGGCTCGCTGTGGGGCAAGCCCATGTGGGGCACCTGGTGGGTCTGGGATGCACGCCTCACCTCCGTCTTCGTGCTGTTCCTCATGTATCTCGGCATCATCGCGCTCAACCGGGCGATGGACGATCCGTCGCGGGCCGCGCGCCTCAGCGCCGTGCTGATCCTCGTCGGCTTCGTCAACATCCCGATCATCAAGTTCTCCGTCGACTGGTGGAACACGCTGCACCAGCCGGCAAGCGTCATCCGCATGGACGGCCCGACGATCGACGGCGAATTCCTGCGCCCGTTGCTGGTGATGGCTATCGCCTTCACCTGTCTGTTCTTCACCCTGCACGTGATGGCCATGCGCAACGAGATCTGGCGGCGCCGCATTGCCACCCAGCGACGCATGGCAGCCCGCCTCGCGACCCGCGGAGACTGACGATGAGCCACGCCTTCTACGTCTATTCCGCCTATGGCATCACCGCCGCCATCACGCTCGGCGCCATCTGTCGGACCTGGCTCGACGGCCGTGCCCGCCGCCGGGAACTGGCCGAACTCGAAGCCGGCGGCCTGCGCCGCCGCTCGGCTTCGCAGGCCGCCGAGGCCAATCGCACATGACGACGGACCACCCTGAAAACCATGCACCGCAGGCCGAGCCGGCTCCTCGCAGCAAGGCGCGGTATGCCCTGGCGCTGATTCCGCTTGCGGTGTTTGCCGGTTTTGCCGCCGTGGCCGGAAAGATGCTCTACGACCAGGACGTCAACGGCCTCGATGTCTCCGCCATTCCTTCGGCGCTCATCGACAAGCCGGCACCGGCGCTTGCATTGCCGCCGCTCGAGGGTGCCAACCTGCCGGCATTGACGACGCAGGCGATTGCCGGGCGACTGACGCTGGTCAACGTGTTCGCCTCCTGGTGCGTACCCTGCCGCCAGGAGCATCCGCTGCTGAAGCAACTGGCCACGGATCCGCGCCTGACGATCGTCGGCATCAACTACAAGGACCGCAACGACAACGCCCTGCGGTTCCTCGGCGAGCTCGGCAATCCCTACAAGGCGATCGGTGTCGACCCGAACGGCAAGGCGGCGATCGACTGGGGTGTCTACGGCATTCCGGAAAGCTACCTCGTCGGCGCCGACGGGACGATCCTCTACAAGCGCGTCGGCCCCTTCGACGAGCGCAGCGTGCGCGATGATCTGCTGCCCGCAATCGCCCGGGCCACCCAGCGCGGCTGAGTTCGCTGAACGACGATCAGTTGATCGAGACGACCCGCAGCGAGGGGTTGGCGGCGGCGCTGTTCTGGCCCTCTACGACCACGCGGTTGCGACCGCCGCACTTGGCCTCGTAGAGCCGCGCATCGGCCCTCTGGATCGCGTCGTGGACGGAATGATCGCTGGCGGCGAGCGCCGAGACGCCGAAACTGGCCGTGATCGGCACGCCGTCGTCGTGGAAGATCCACGCTTGCGCGGCAAACGCCTCGCGCAGCCGTTCAGCAAGCACGCCTGCCTCGGCTGCCGCAAGGCCGGGCAGGAAGACGACAAACTCCTCGCCACCGAAACGAGCGGCAAGCGCCCCCTCCGGTATCGTGCTTCTCAGAAGATCAGCGAAACGGCGGATGACATCGTCGCCGGCGGCATGGCCAAAGTGGTCGTTGACGCGCTTGAACCGGTCGATATCGCCAAGCACCACCGCCCCGAGAGCCCGGGACCGTGTAGCGCGGTCGCATCCGAGGTCGAAACCCCGGCGGTTGAGGAGACCGGTCAGCGGATCCTGTTCGGAAGCCGTACGGTGCCCCAGGACCGTGTCGTGGACGATCGTTGCCAGCACCGACAGCGCTAACAGGAAGGTCAGCATGCTGGCGCCCATCTGGACATAGAAGGCATAGGAGGAGGAAAGATAGCTCTCCGTCGAGAGGCCCGCCGACGCGGAAGTCATGGCGACGAACAGGACAAGCCGCAGCAGCGTTTCCGCCACCACCATCGCCGCAACCGCCACCAGCACCCGATCGACCGGCAGCACCGCCCGCCGCACGAGACTGACGACCGACGCGAGCAGCAGCAGCCCGCAGGCGAGATCGCCGGCGATGATCTCCTGCCGCAGGTCGGCTGCAATCAGCACGGCATGGCCGAGAAACGGCAAAGCGAGTAGCACGACGAGCAGCCGGACGCGCCGCAGTCGCGGCCCACCGAGCCGGTCGGCCAGCGCCTCGCCGTAAGCGAAGAAGGCGGTGAGGAACAGGAGGTTGGCGATCATCGCGGCCAGCGGCACCGGCAGAAAGGTCAGGACCGGCATGAGGAAGGCGACCGCCGCAGACAGGTAGCCGACGCCCCACCAGGTCGCGCGCGCTGCGCTCCAGGTGCCCGCCGTCAGGAAGATGATGCCGAACACCGCCATGAAGAACGGAAGGATGAATGCGAAGTGATCTGTCATCGTCCCGTGACCATCGATGCCTGTGGTGGCGCAGACCCATAAGCGGCATCCGTTAACAATCGGAAACCGCGACCGTTGCTGTCACGATGACAGTTGGGTCAGAGCGCTGCCTGCCAGGCTTTGACGGCCTCAACCGGCCAGACCAGCATCAGCACGTTGAGCGTGAGGTTGTCGCGGATGACAATGGCGGTAATCAGCTCGAAGGCGACGGCCAGCAGCACTGTCAGCCAGACGGGGGCGCGGGCGGCAAACAGGAAGCCGAGACCCATGAACACCGTGTCCATCGCCGAGTTGAGGATGCTGTCGCCCTCATAGCCGATCGCCATGGTCGCCGAACGGTAGCGGTCGATGATGATCGGCGAGTTCTCCAGCAGTTCCCATGCGGCCTCTATCAGCGTCGCGAGCGCCAGCCGCTGACCAAACCCGCCCTGCCGCAGGATGGCGCGGGCGAGAAGATAGAAGAGGAAGCCGTGAATGATGTGGGACGGCGTGTACCAGTCGGAGAGATGCTGCGAATTGCCGGGCGTGTTGACGCCCGGCTCGAACAGCTTGATCGTGCCGCACGAGCAGATCCACAGCCGCCCAAGCAGATGCTCCGAAATTACCTGGACGGCGAGAATGATGCCGACGACGGCAAACCAGAAGGAGTCGCTGGTGTCGCGCTGCGGCGCCGCGGCCAGGGTCACTTGATGTCTCTGGCGCTTGGATCGGCGGTCTTATCGACGGAGTGGCGCATGATCAGCGGCATCTGGGCAAGGGTGAAGGCGATGGTGATCGGCATCGTGCCCCAGACCTTGAAGTTGACCCAGACGGCATCGGAAAAGTTGCGCCAGACGACTTCGTTGATGACCGCGAGAAACAGGAAGAAAACGCCCCAGCGCAGCGTCAGCTTGCGCCAGCCTTCATCCGTGAGCTGGAAGGCGGCGTTGAACACGTAGCCGAGCAGCGACTTGCCGAACAGCAGGCCGACCAGGAGCGTCACGCCGAACAGCGTGTTGACGATGGTCGGCTTCATCTTGATGAAGGTCTCGTCCTGCAGCCAGATCGACAGGCCGCCGAACACCATGACCACGACGCCCGAGACGAAGGGCATGACCGGCAGGTGCTTGAAGACGATCTTCGAGACGACCAGCGAGATCACCGTGGCGGCCATGAACACGCCGGTCGCCACCAGCAGCGGACCGCCGAGAGCAGACAGTGCCGGAAACCGCTCGACCAGCCACTCGCCGCGCAGGTTGGCGAAGAAGAACACCAGCAACGGGCCTATTTCGAGCGCCAGCTTGAGGCCGGGATGTTCCTTTTCCTGGCGGGTCGGCGTCGTGTCGCTTTCGAAGCTCTGCATGATCTGTCTTAATCTCGATCGGAGGGTTGCGGATGCAAACCCGGTTTCTGTGTCATCAATGCGTCACGCCGGCAATGGCCGCGGCGAAATCTTCGGCTTCGAAGGGTTCCAGATCGTCGACGCCTTCGCCGACGCCGATGAAATAGACCGGCAGCTTGTGCTTGGCGGCGATGGCGACGAGGATGCCGCCGCGCGCCGTGCCGTCGAGTTTGGTCATGATCAGGCCGCCGACGCCAGCCACATTGCGGAAGATCTCCACCTGGTTCATGGCATTCTGGCCGGTCGTCGCATCCAGCGTCTGCAGCACGGTATGCGGCGCGTCGGGATCGAGCTTGCCGAGTACGCGGACGATCTTTTCGAGCTCGGCCATCAGCTCCGTCTTGTTCTGCAGGCGGCCGGCCGTATCGATGATCAGCACGTCGCACTTCTTCTGGCGCGCCTGCTCGAACGCATCATAGGCAAGGCCGGCCGCGTCGGCGCCGAGCCTGGTGCCGATGAATTCCGAATTGGTACGGTCGGCCCAGATCTTCAGCTGTTCAATTGCGGCCGCACGGAAGGTATCGCCAGCCGCCAGCATGACCTTCAGGCCCGACCCCGAAAGCTTGGCGGCAAGCTTGCCGATCGTCGTCGTCTTGCCGGTGCCGTTGACCCCGACGACGAGGATGACATGGGGTTTGTGGGCGAGATCGAGCGCCAGCGGCTTGGCGACCGGCTTCAGCACCTTGGTGATCTCGCTTGCCATGATCTTCGAGACGTCCTCGCCGGTGACGTCCTTGCCGTAGCGTTCGGACGACAGGGCGCCGGTGATGCGCATGGCGGTCTCGACGCCGAGATCGGCCTGGATCAAGAGATCCTCGAGCTCTTCGAGCGTCGCATCGTCGAGCTTGCGCTTGGTGAACAGCGCCGAGATCTGGCCGGTAAGCTGCGTCGACGTCCTGAGCAGGCCGGCGCGCAGGCGCTGGAACCAGGTGAGCCGCGGCTGTGCCACGACCTCGACCGGCGCCTCCTCGACGCGCGTTGCAAAGCCCTTCGGCAGAGCGACCTCGGCAACCGGCGCCTCGGTCTGCCCCTCGGCGGCTTCCGCCTCCAGCAACGACAGCGGCACGACACCCATGTCCGACAGCGTATCGACGGCCGGCAGCAGCGGCGGCTCTTCGAGATCCGCATCCGCCGCGTCAGCGTCGGGAATGATCTCGACGGTCTCTGTGGCCTCATCCGCTGCCGGGCCGCCGGCCGTCTCCATCTCGAGTGCCGCCACTGGATCGGCATCGGCGAGCGGCAGGTCCTCACTGCGAGAATGCGGCTCGAGCTCGGACGCGATCTGCGCGGCTTCCTGCGGGCTCAGCCGCTGCTCGGCCTCGCTGACCGACGGGATATTCTCCTCGACGGGTTTGTCGCCGAACGTGAAGACCCTTTTGATGAAGCTGATCGCCATGAAATTCCGTTCCGTCACGCCGCGCGGGCGGCGGCAAGCTGCATGGTGAGATGTTTGCCGTTGTGGCCGGTGATCTCCACATCGACCATGGCGCGGGGCGTGAGCCCGGAGGCTTCGACCAGCGTGAAGTTTTCCGTATGCGCGAAACCGCTCATCTCCACAAGAACCGTCTGGCGCGTGGCGATCATTCGGTCGAGATGCCGCCGCTGCAGCGCCTCTCTGGTAACGCGAAGCCGTGCCGCACGTTCCTTGACGAGCGCCCGGTCCAGCTGCGGCATCCGGGACGCCGGCGTCCCCGGACGCGGGCTGTAGGGAAACACGTGCAGGAAGGACAGGCCGCAGTCCTCAGCATGGCGCACCGCGTTGGCGAACATTGCCTCGGTCTCCGTCGGGAAGCCGGCGATCATGTCGGCGCCGAAGCTGACATCGGGACGCAGGCGGCGGACCTGTTGGACGAAGGCGAGCGCATCGCTGCTCGAATGGCGACGCTTCATGCGCTTCAGGATCAGGTCATCGCCATGCTGCAGCGACAGATGCAGATGCGGCATGAAGCGCGGCTCTTCGGCGATGAGATCGAGGAGATGGCGATCGGCCTCGATGCCGTCGATCGACGACAGCCGAAGCCGGAGGATGTCCGGAACCTGGCGCAGCAGCGTCCTTGCCAGCAGGCCGAGCGTCGGCTGGCCCGGCAGGTCGCCGCCATAGCTCGTCGCGTCGACGCCGGTGAGGACGATTTCGCGGTAGCCGCTTTCGACGAGCCTGCGCGCCTGGTCGACCACCGCACCCATCGGCACCGAGCGGGAATTGCCGCGGCCGTAAGGGATGATGCAGAAGGTGCAGCGGTGATCGCAGCCGTTCTGCACCTGGATGAAAGCCCGCACATGCCCATCGATGTGGAGGACCATCTGCGGCGCCGTCGCCTTGACGCTCATGATGTCGTTGACCCGCAGCTTTTCTTCCGCCGCAACGCCGAAATCCGGCAGGCTGCGATAGGAGGCCCGGTTCAGCTTTTCCTCGTTGCCGAGAACCGCATCGACTTCTGGCATCTGCGAAAAGGTCGCGGCTTCGGTCTGGGCGGCACAGCCGGTGACGATGATGCGGGCATGCGGATGTTCGCGCCGTACCCGGCGGATCGCCTGGCGTGCCTGGCGCACCGCCTCGCCGGTCACTGCGCAGGTATTGACGAGCACGGCATTGTTGAGCCCGGCCTTTTCGGCCTCTGCGCGCATGATCTCGGATTCGTAGGTGTTCAGCCGGCAGCCGAAGGTTATGACGTCGACGCCGCTCACCGGATGCCGGCCTCCGGCGCCGCCTCGCGCTCGAAGCTTCCGGTCACGGGATCGAGACGGCCCGACCATTCCCAGGCGGCAGGTCCGGTCATCACGACATGGTCGTCGTCGCGCCAGTCGATCGTCAGCGTTCCGCGGTTGGCGCTGGAGGCAACGGTGATCGAGACCTTGCGGCCGGTGCGGCCGGTGCGGGCGCCGGAGACACCGGCGGCACAGGCAGCCGATCCGCAGGCGAGCGTCAGCCCGGCGCCGCGTTCCCAGGTGCGGGTGACCATCTGCGACGGCGAGACCACCTGGGCAAGCGTGATGTTGGCCTTTTCCGGGAACATCGGATGGTTTTCGAGGAGCGGCCCGAAGCGCTCGAGGTCGAAGCTCATCGGGTCGCGGTCGACCCAGAACACCGCATGCGGATTTCCCATCGACATGGCCGAGGGCGAATGCAGGATCGGCGCGTCGATCGGCCCGATCTGCAGCTCGATGCGGCTGGTATCGAAGAACTCTTCCGATAGCGGGATCTTGTCCCAGGCAAACACGGGCTTGCCCATGTCGACGGAGATCGTCCCGTCCTCGTGCTCCTCAGCATTCAGGATCCCGGCGACGGTCTGGAAGGTGAAGGTCTTGGAGCCGGTCTCGGCGGCCATTGCCTGGACGACGCAGCGCGTGCCGTTGCCGCAGGCCTGCGCCTTCGTGCCGTCGCAGTTGAGGATGTCGATATAGGCGTCGGTACCGGCAAGCTTCGGATCGTGCACCGCCATGATCTGGTCGAAACCGGTATCGGCATTGCCCGCCAGTGCGATGGCAGCCGCCGGCGTGACGCGATCGGTCCGGCCGCGCATGTCGACGACCAGGATCTTGTTGCCAAGTCCGTTCATCTTCGCGAATTGGACCGTCTCTGTCATGCCTGCCACCTTCCCGGGCGCGATCGCGCCGATCTGCAGCCTATATGGCGGAAAATGACGGATAATTCCAGTGTCGGCCCGCGCTAGAGCTGCCGCCGACGCTCGACGCATGGCGCCATGACGCAGAGCAGTTCGAAGAGGATGTTGGCTCCGGCAAGCGCGGTGACGCCCGCCACATCGAAGGGTGGCGCGACCTCCACCACATCGGCGCCGACGATGTCGACGCCAGCGAGAAGCCGCACCAGTTGCTGCGCCTCGCGGGTGGAGAAGCCGCCGATCTCCGGCGTGCCGGTTCCGGGCGCCATCGACGGATCGATGCTGTCGATGTCGAAGGTGACGTAGGTCGGGCCGTCACCGGCGATCCGGCGGGCTTCGGCCATGACGTCCTTGGCGCCACGCTCGACGAACTCTTCCATGTAGATGATGCGGATGCCCTGCGCCTTCGCCCAGTCATGGTCGGTCGTGTCGTAGATCGAGCCGCGGATACCGATCTGCACCATGCGCTTCGGATCGAGCAGCCCCTCTTCGATGGCGCGGCGGAACGGCGTGCCGTGGGTGTATTTGTTGCCGCCGAAATAGCTGTCATTGGTATCGGTATGCGCATCGAAATGGATGAGCCCGACCGGACGGCTTTTCGCAACGGCGCGCAGCACCGGCAGCGTCGTCAGGTGATCACCGCCGACCGAGAGCGGCACGGCACCGGCCGCGACGATGGAGGCAATGCCGGCTTCGATGCGTTGCAGACCATCCATCAGATCGATCGGGTTGACCGACACGTCGCCGACATCGGCAATGTTGGCGATCGAGAACGGCTCGACGCCGGAGACATGATGCACGCGGCGGATGAGGCTCGACTGGTTGCGCACCTCGCGCGGCCCGTGCCGGGCACCGGCCCGGTTGGTGGTTCCGCCGTCCCAGGGGATGCCGACCAGCGCGATGTCCAGGCCCTCGGCCGAGGTGACGGCAGGCAGCCGCATGAAGGTGGAGTGGCCGGCAAAGCGCGGCACTTCGGCGGCATCGACGGGCTGGTGAAACTGAGTGCTCAAGCAAGGCTCCATGCGGCGAGGAAGTCGTCTGTCTTACTGGCAGGAGTGGAGCAGAGCCTGTCGCCGCTGTAAATGCCGCACTGCGAGATCGTCCGCCTCAGACGTCCGGAACGTCGAACGCTTCGCCCGGGCGCATCGCCCGGAACCGCTCCGGCTTCATCTCGGCTGCCGAAAGCGCATTGCCGAGGGCAGCCAGCGGCTCCTCGATGCCTTCATCCGTCAGCTTGAAGGTGCCCCAGTGGTGACCGAGGGCGTAGGAGGCGCGCGCCAGCTGCATGCCGGCCACCGCTTCCTCCGGGTTCTGGTGCTGGGCCTTCATGAACCAGCGCGGCTCGTAGGCGCCGATCGGCAGGATGGCCAGCCGGAAGGGTCCGTGCCTTTCCGAGGCTGCGCGGTAGTTTTCGCCCTGGTGAAAGCCGGTATCGCCGATGTGGTAGATCTTGCCGGCCAGCGTCTCGATGACGAAGGCGCCCCACAGCGCCATGCGGCGATCGCCGACGCCGCGCGCCGACCAGTGATGGCAGGGCTCGCAGTGAAGCGTGACGTTCTTGCCGACATAGGCCGTGTCGCCCCAGTCCATGACGGTGATGCGCGGATCGTCCAGCGACGGGGCGAAGATCGCATCATTGCCGAGCGGCGTGACAAACAGCGGCCGGTGCGCCTCGTGCACACGCTTCAGCGTCACAAGGTCGAGATGGTCGTAATGGTTGTGGGTGACGATGACGGCGTCGATCGTCGGCAGATCCTCGAAGCGGATGCCCGGCTGGTTGACGCGCTTCGGGCCGGCAAAGCTGACAGGGCTGGTCCGTTCCGCCCAGACCGGATCGGTGAGGATGTTCAGACCAGCCACTTGGATCAGCATCGACGCATGGCCGACCATGGTGACCACCATGCGGTTGCCCGAAACGCGCTTTTCCGGCACCGCGGGTTCGACGGGGCTCGGATACGCGTCCGGCCAGCCGATGCTCTTGCCGTTGAGACGCCAGCGGAGCAGGCTCATCAGGCCTTCCGGCTGCTCGCCGTTCGGGTTGAAGAAGCGGGTGCCGTCGAAATGATCGGAGGCCGGACCGGAATAATAGCGATTGGCAGCCATGGCTCTCCCCGCGGCAAAGCCCCCACCCAGAAGGGCAAGACCACCGATGCCGGCCCGTTTCATGAATTGGCGTCTTTTCATGATGAAGGTATAGGAAGCGCTCTGAGAAGCGGCAAGATAAAGCGCTGCAAACACGCAAAGCCAGGCAGCGGCATCACGCAGGCTTGATATCCGTCAAGGCAAAATCATTGCCGACGAAGAGCAGCGGAACGTCGAGGCTGCGGGCAGAGGCGTAGGCAAAGCAGTCGCCGAAATTCAGCTTTGCCGGATGGCCGACGGCACGGCCGTAGGTGCGGGCGGCAGCAAGCACTGCGTGATGCGCACCGAGCGGAATGGGCACTTCCGTGGCGCCGATCACGTCGAGAAACTGCTCGACATCCGCCTGTACTGTCAGGATGAGGGGTGCAGGCGTCGGAACCTGATCTCCGTGTTGCGAGATCGACGTCTTGCGGGCGATGGCGATGACGGCTTCGTACATGGTCAGCGACGTGTAGTGGAACGGGCCGGCAGATCCAGCCAGTTTCTGCAGGAGCTGGTTGGCGGTCGCTTCGCCCGTCAGGATGGCGACGAGCGCCGAGGCATCGAGAAACATCAGTTTCCCCACATCTCGTCCATGTAGGCCTTCTCATCAAAGGCTGCGGCATGCGAACCCATTCTTGCGACGACCCTGTCCTGGATTTCCTTCACGCGGTCGGCCAGCAGCGCCTTGTCGTCGCCGCGCTTCAGCTCGTTTTCCAGCGCCAGGCGAATGGCCTCCGCCTTGGTTTTGGCGCCCAGCTTCTGCATGACTTCCGCCGCCAGCGCATCGACCACGGGATCGCGGATGATCATCGACATCGCAAGGCATCCTTTGCGCCAACGGACAACAGAAGATCGGTTATAGCGGAAAATGCAGGCACCCGCAAAGCAGCCTGACCGGGCCAAACCCCGGGCCGCCTTGACTTTCCGGGCATCATGCTGTTTAAGCCCGGCATCTGCTGAAAGTTGACAAGACTTTAGCCGCCGACCGGGACCCGTAAAGGTGTAAAGAGTTCCCGGAGGTCAACACCCGACAGCGCGATGCGCCCTCGGGTGATTTCCGGCTGTTTCTCTTGTTTTTCGGTGGCAGGAACACAACGTTGCGGCTCGACCGTCAGCGTTGAGAAGGAAGAAACGATGTTCGAAAGCCTCCAGGACCGTCTTGGCTCCATCTTGAGTGGACTGACCGGCCGTGGCGCATTGAGCGAAGCGGATGTGTCCGCCGCTCTGCGCGAGGTTCGCCGTGCGCTCTTGGAAGCGGACGTGGCGCTGGAAGTCGTGCGCTCCTTCACCGACAAGGTTCGCGAGAAGGCCGTCGGCGCCGAAGTCCTGAAGTCGATCAAGCCCGGCCAGATGGTCGTCAAGATCGTCCATGACGAGCTGGTCGAGATGCTTGGCTCGGAAGGCGTCTCCATCGACCTGCATGCGGTCGCCCCCGTCGTGATCATGATGGTCGGCCTGCAGGGCTCGGGCAAGACGACGACTTCCGGCAAGATCGCCAAGCGGCTGACCGAACGCGAGCGCAAGAAGGTCCTGATGGCCTCGCTCGACACGCGTCGTCCGGCAGCCCAGGAACAGCTGCGCCAGCTGGGCGTCCAGACCGGTATCGACACGCTGCCGGTGATCGCCGGCCAGTCGCCGACCGACATCGCCGCGCGCGCCGTACAGGCAGCCAAGCTCGGCGGCCATGATGTCGTCATCCTCGATACCGCCGGCCGCACCCATATCGACGAGCCGCTGATGGCCGAGATGGCCGAGATCAAGGCCCGCTCCAAGCCGCACGAAATCCTGCTGGTGGCCGACAGCCTCACCGGCCAGGACGCCGTCAACCTTGCCCGCAATTTCGACGAGCGCGTCGGCATCACCGGTCTCGTGCTGACCCGCATGGACGGCGACGGTCGTGGCGGTGCAGCGCTTTCGATGCGCGCCGTCACCGGCAAGCCGATCAAGCTCATCGGTACCGGCGAGCGGATGAACGAGCTCGAGGAGTTCCATCCGCGCCGTATCGCCGACCGCATTCTCGGCATGGGCGACATCGTTTCGCTGGTCGAGAAGGCTGCCGAAAACATCGACGCGGAAAAGGCCGCGGCGATGGCCAAGAAGATGCAGTCGGGCAAGTTCGACCTGAACGACCTTGCCGACCAGCTGCGCCAGATGAAGTCGCTGGGCGGCATGGGCGGCATCATGGGGATGATGCCCGGAATGGCCGGCATGAAGGACAAGCTCGCCGCGTCCGGCATGAACGACAAGATGTTCGACCGCCAGATCGCCATCATCGGCTCGATGACCAAGGCCGAGCGCGCCAACCCGGACATGCTGAAGCATTCCCGCAAGAAGCGCATCGCCGCCGGCTCCGGCACCGACGCCGCGGAAATCAACAAGCTCCTGAAGATGCACCGCCAGATGGCCGACATGATGAAAGCCATGGGCGGTAAGGGCAAGGGCGGCATGATGAAGCAGATGATGGGCGGCCTTGCCGGCAAGATGGGTCTTGGTGGCATGGGCGGGATGGGCGGTCTCGGCGGCATGGGCGGCATGCCCGACCTGTCGAAGCTCGATCCGAAGCAGTTGGAAGCCCTGCAGAAGCAGGCGGAGGCCGCCGGCCTGCGTCCGGGTTCGATGCCGGGCCTCGGCGGCGGAATGCCGGGCCTTGGCGGCGCCAAGCTTCCGGGCCTGGGTGGAATGCCGGGCCTGCCCGGTTTCCCCAAGAAGAAGTAAGGGGTGACGGCGCAGATGAGCGATCCGAAGGTGAAGCAGCAGCTTGGCAACTACCGCCAGTCGATCGACAACATCGACGCGGCGCTGATCCACATGCTCGCCGAGCGTTTCCGCTGCACCAAGGAAGTGGGCATCCTGAAGGCCCAATACGATTTGCCGCCGGCCGACCCGGCGCGCGAGGAATACCAGATCGAACGGCTTCGCAAGCTTGCCAAGGACGCTCATCTGGATCCGGATTTCGCCGAGAAGTTCCTGAACTTCGTCATCAAGGAAGTCATCCGGCATCATGAAGCCATCGCCGCTGAACACGGCGAACCGAAACAGACCGCCTGACGGCGGCCTCAACAACAGTCCAGCCCGCCGCAGATGGCGCCTGGCTCCCAAACACTAGGAGTTCTACATGTCCCTGAAGATCCGTCTCGCCCGTGGTGGTTCCAAGAAGCGCCCGTACTACCACATCGTCGTTGCCGATGCCCGCGCCCCGCGCGATGGCCGCTTCATCGAGAAGCTCGGTTCGTGGAACCCGATGCTCGGCAAGGATTCGGACGCCCGCATCCAGATGGACGGCGACCGCATCAAGCATTGGGTTGCCGCCGGCGCCCAGCCGACCGACCGCGTTCTGCGCTTCATGGCCCAGGCCGGCCTGGCCGAGCGCGCCGAGCGCAGCAACCCGGACAAGGCAAAGCCGGGCAAGAAGGCCCAGGAGCGCGTTGCCGAGCGGGCCCAGAAGGCTGCCGACGCCGCTGAAGCTGCTGCTTCTGCCGAATAAGTCCGGCGCATATCCTCGTTCTTTTGGCGGGTGGCATGGCGACATGCCGCCCGTCATCTATTTTCAAGGCGCAGGATGCGCTCTACAACGCTTCAACCGAACAGGAGCGATCATGGCCAAGCTTGAGAACCCTATCCTGATGGCGACCATCGGCGCGGCCCAGGGCCTGCGCGGCGAAGTCCGGGTGCGGCCCTTCACCGGCGATCCGACCGCGCTTGCCGAATACGGTCATCTGCATGCCATGGACGGCCGCGTCTTCGAAATCCTCGAGCTGCGCGAGGCGAAGAATGTCGTCGTCGTGCGCTTCCGCGGCATCAACGACCGGACGACGGCTGAATCCCTGAACGGGCTCGAGCTCTACATCGACCGCGACAACCTGCCCGACGAGGAACTCGACGACGACGAGTTCTACTATGCCGACCTGGAAGGGCTGGAAGCCGTCGACACCGAAGGCCGCAGCTACGGCCAGGTGAGCGGCGTCTTCGATTTCGGCGCCGGCGACCTGCTCGAACTGAAGGGCCAGGGACGCCGCCCGACGCTCATTCCGTTCTCGGAAGCGGCGGTGCTGGAGATCGACCTGGAGAACGGCCGCATCATCGTCGATCCGATCGCCGCCGGGCTGATCGATACGCCCGACGATGGCGACCCGACCCGGCCCGCCGGCAAGGGTGGCAACAAGAACAGCAAGCCGGACTGATCTGAAGCCATGCCCTTCCGCACCACCATCCTGACGCTCTACCCGGACATGTTTCCCGGCCATCTCGGCCATTCGCTGGCCGGCAAGGCGATTGAGCGTGGCCAGTGGTCGCTGGAGACGGTGCAGATCCGCGAATTCGCCGATGACCGCCACCGCACGGTCGACGACACGCCGGCCGGCGGCGGCGCCGGCATGGTCCTGAAACCCGATATCCTTGCCAAGGCGATCGATTCGGTCGCTGCCGATCCGCGGCCGAGACTGCTGATGAGCCCGCGCGGCCGCCCGCTGACGCAGAAGCGGGTGCGTGAACTGGCGGATGGGGATGGCGTGGTGATCGTCTGCGGCCGTTTCGAGGGGGTCGACCAGCGGGTGATCGATGCCCGCGGGCTCGAGGAAGTCTCTGTCGGCGACTACATCCTTTCCGGCGGCGAGCCGGCCGCCCTGACGCTCCTCGATGCGGTCGTCCGCATCCTTCCCGGCGTCATGGGCAACGATGCTTCCGGCACCCATGAGAGCTTCGAGACTGGGCTGCTGGAGCATCCGCACTACACGCGTCCGCAGGAATTCGAGGGCCGCACCATCCCGCCGGTCCTGACCTCCGGCAACCACGCGGCGATCGACAAGTGGCGGCAGGCGGAAGCGCAAAAGCTGACGGCGGAGCGCCGGCCCGACCTTCTGGCGAAGCGAACGGCAGACGTCTGATGACGCTGCTTCTCAGGCTTGAACACCTGGCGATCGCGCTCGTCGCCCTCGCCCTCTACTGGAACGGCGGCGCCGGCTGGCGCCTGTTCCTGCTGCTGGTCCTGGTGCCCGACCTCTCGATGCTCGGCTATGTTTTCGGCCCGCGCACCGGCGCCATGGCCTACAATATCGTCCACACGTTCGTCGCCCCGGGCCTGTTACTGGCGGTGGGCTATCTGGCGGGCTGGGACCTGGCGGTTCCGGTGGCGCTCATCTGGGTCTTCCACATCGCCTTCGATCGCATGTGCGGCTACGGGCTGAAGCGGACGAGCGGATTTCACGAGACGCATCTCGGGCGGATCGGCGGCGGCAGGCAGGACTAGGATCGATCCGCGTGCCGTCAGTCGGTGACGAAGTAGTAGATCGTCAGCGCGATGCCGACGGCCACCACCAGAACCCGCATGATCGTCTGCGGCACCCGGCGCGCAAGCCAGACGCCGGCCCAGCCTCCGGCAGCCACGGCCGGGATCATCACCACCGCCTGCGGCCAGCCGACCACGCCGCCGCCGATGAACACCAGCAGCGCCATGGCGGCAATGACGGTGGCGAGCAGGTTCTTCAACGCGTTCAGGTGGTGATAGCCGCCGCCGGTCGTCAGCCCCAGCACCGCCAGCATCATGATGCCCATGCCGGCGCCGAAGAAGCCGCCATAGACGGCGGTGAGAAACTGGCCGAGGATGCTTGGCAGGCTGTTCGTGGCGCGTTCCTCGCTGGCCTTCGGCTTGAGCAGCGGCCCGGCAGCAAACAGCGCGGTGGCCGCCATCAGCAACCAAGGCACCATGGCCCGGAACGAGGGATTGTCGAGCGCCAGCAGGATCAGTGCACCGCCGAGCCCGCCGAGCAACGAGGCGATGGTGAGCACGACGGCGCCGCGCCACATCTTGGCGATCTCGTGCCGGTAGGCGAGCGTCGAGGTGACATATCCGGGAAACTGAGCGATGGAGGAGGTGGCATTGGCCGAGATCGGCGGCAGCCCGGCAAGCGTCAGGGCGCCGAACGTCAGGAACGTGCCGCCGCCGGCAATCGCGTTGACGGCGCCGGACAGGAAGCCCGCCACGAACAGCAGCCCGATCATTGCCAATGTCATCCGGTGTCCTCCCAAACGCCTTGGCCGAGCAGATATCCGCGAAGCACCGGTCGGACAAGGGGCGGCAGGCGATATCTTTCACACCACCGCCGGCCGCAAAGGGGGTGACAAAGCCTGCGCTTTCGTGTAACTGCCCACGCGGACATGGGAGATACTCCCGTCGACCAGCAAGCAAAGAATGGCGAATTCGCTCCTGCCCCAGTGGCACGATCCCGCGGCACGTCCCAAGGATACGATGTTGAGCGCTCTGGCTGTTTGAGAAAAATTAGAGGTTAGACCGATGAACATCATCCAGCAGCTGGAAGCCGAACAGGCTGCCAAGATCGAAGCCAAGCGTACGCTTCCGGAATTCTCCCCGGGCGACACGCTGCGCGTCAACGTCACGGTTCGCGAAGGCAACCGTACCCGCGTGCAGGCCTACGAAGGCGTTTGCATCGCCCGTTCCGGCGGCGGCATCAACGAAAGCTTCACTGTCCGCAAGATTTCCTACGGCGAAGGCGTCGAGCGCGTATTCCCGGTCTACTCGCCGCTCGTCGAGAGCGTCGAAGTCGTCCGCCGCGGTAAGGTCCGTCGCGCCAAGCTGTACTACCTGCGCGATCGTCGCGGCAAGTCGGCTCGTATCGTCGAGAACACCAACACCCGTACCCGCAAGCTGAACGAAGCCGAGCGTACGGCTGCCGCTGAAGAGCGTGCACGTCTGGAAGCCGAAAAGGTTGCAGCAGCACAGGCGCTGGCGGCCGAAAAGGCAGCAGCAGAGGCAGCCGCCAAGGCCGAAGCCGAAGCAGCAGCCAAGGCTGAAGCAGAAGCCGCAACGGCTGCAGAAGCTTCCGCCGAATAAGACGCGAAGTTTCCACCCATTGAAAAGGCGGCTCCCGGAGCCGCCTTTTTTGTTGTCTTTCGTTAGGACCGCGCCGGCCCGGATCAGTGCCGTGCGCTAGGACTGCACCGAGGGCCGGCCGTGGCGGGCCAGCATGCGGCCGACGACAATGACCAGCACGCCGGCCATCGCCAGGCAGGCGGACAGGAAGAACATCGGCGCGATCGTGCTGCCGGTCGCATCGCGGATCCACGGCACGACGTTCTGGGCGATGAAGCCGCCGAGATTGCCGACAGAATTGATCGCCGCGATACCGGCGGCCGCCCCGGCTCCCTTGAGGAAGCGCCCCGGAAGGCTCCAGAACACCGGCTGGCCGGCGAAGATACCGGCAGCCGCGACGCACAGCAGCGCGAACTGCACCACCGGGACCGAGATCACCGCAGAAAGCAGCAGGCAGAGCGCGCCGACGAACGCCGGACCGACGATGTAGGGCGTCTTGTTCTCCGTCTTGTCGGCAGCGCTCGGCACCAGCCATAGCGCCAGCGCGACGATTACCCACGGAATGATGTTGATGAAGCCGTTGACGGTGTTGGAGACGCCGAACCCCTTGACGATGGTAGGCAGCCAGTAGCTGAGGCCATAGGCGGCAAGCGGGAAGCCGATGTAGCAGAGCGCCATCAACAGGACGCGCGGGTTAAGGAGCGCGCGGAAACCGTTGTCGGCATCCTCTGCCATGCCGGCATTTTCCGAGGCCAGGCGCTCTTCCAGCCAGCGCTTCTCGTCGGCGCTGAGGAATTTTGCCTTGGCCGGCGTATCGTCGAGATAGAAGAAGGTCACGATGCCGGCAATCACTGCCGGAACGCCGGTGGCGAGGAACACCCACTCCCAGCCCGCGTAGCCGAAGAGGCCGTCGAGATCGAGCAGCATGCCACCGAGCGGCGCACCGATCGCGTTGGCAAGCGCGCTGAAGATCATGAACAGGCCGACCATGCGGCCGCGATAGTCCTTCGGGAACCACAGGGTGAGCAGGTACAGCACGCCCGGGAAGAACCCGGCTTCCGCAACGCCGAGCAGGAAGCGCAGGATATAGAACATCGTCGGGCTGCTGGTATAGGCAAGCGCGATGGTGACGATGCCCCACGAGACCATGATCCGGGCAAACCATTTGCTGGCACCGAAGCGGCTGAGGAACAGGTTGCTCGGCACCTCGAAGAGGAAGTAGCCGATGAAGAACAGCGACGCGCCGAGCCCGTAAGCGTATTCGCTCAGACCCAGCGCATCGACCATCTGCAGCTTGGCGAAGCTGACGTTCTGGCGGTCGATGTAGGCGATCAGGTAGAGAAAGCCCAGAAATGGCATGAGCCGCCATGTGATCTTGGCGATCAGATTTTTTTCGGAAACCAATGGAGTCACTCCAGGACAAACGCGGTGCCGCGCACCGTCTTCCGAGGAAATTAGCGGAGGCCGGACGGGCGACAAGTGACGGAGCTTACAGGGGCGAAAGTGCAATTGCCGGGCTGCCGGAAAACTGCTAAATAACGCCACATGGGATCGAAATTCGGATGCCTCGCGAACCAGTTCATCGTGCTGCAGGACCATAAGCGTCTGCCGGCACGATTTTTCGCGCGCGTATCCGGCGCCCTGTACAGCCGACTTCGGACGCGCTGAGCAGGCCTTTTGCCGGCAGCATTTTCTGCCGAGCCTTCAATTCCCTTTTTTCTTCGACATCAACGGATGGCAGCCATGAGCGCACCCCGCACCCTCTACGACAAGATCTGGGACGACCACATCGTCAGCCAGGACGAGACCGGCACCTGTCTTCTCTACATCGATCGTCACCTCGTGCATGAGGTGACGAGCCCCCAGGCGTTCGAAGGCCTGAGGCTTGCCGGGCGTCAGGTCCGGGCGCCGGAAAAGACGCTCGCCGTCGTCGACCACAACGTGCCGACCACCGCCGACCGCCACGAGGGCATCAAGAACGAGGAAAGCCGCATCCAGGTCGAGGCGCTCGCCCAGAACGCCGCTGACTTCGGCGTCGAATACTACTCCGAAAAGGACGTCCGCCAGGGCATCGTCCACATCGTTGGCCCGGAACAGGGCTTCACCCTGCCCGGCATGACGATCGTCTGCGGTGACAGCCACACCTCGACGCACGGCGCCTTCGGAGCCTTGGCGCACGGCATCGGCACGTCGGAGGTCGAGCATGTTCTGGCCACCCAGACGCTGGTGCAGAAGAAGGCGAAGAACATGCTGGTGCGTGTCGACGGCCAGCTGCCGCCGGGCGTCACCGCCAAGGACATCATTCTCGCCATCATCGGCGAGATCGGCACCGCCGGCGGCACCGGCCACGTCATCGAGTTTGCCGGCGAGGCAATCCGCGCGCTGTCGATGGAAGGCCGCATGACGATCTGCAACATGACGATCGAGGGTGGCGCCCGCGCCGGCCTCATCGCACCGGACGCGACCACCTTCTCCTACATCAAGAACAAGCCACGCGCCCCGAAGGGCCAGGCGTGGGACATGGCGGTCGACTACTGGAAAACGCTGCAGACCGACGAAGGCGCCCATTACGACAAGGTCGTCGTTCTCGATGCGGCCGCCCTGCCGCCGATCGTGTCCTGGGGCTCGTCGCCGGAAGACGTCATCTCCGTTCAAGGCGTCGTGCCCAACCCGGACGAAATCGCCGACGAGAACAAGCGGACCTCCAAGTGGCGGGCGCTCGACTACATGGGCCTGAAGCCGGGAACGAAGATCACCGACATCCCCGTCGACCGCGTGTTCATCGGCTCGTGCACCAATGGCCGCATCGAAGACCTGCGGGCAGCGGCAGCCGTCGTCGACGGGCGCCGCGTCGCGCCGACCGTGTCTGCGATGGTCGTTCCGGGCTCCGGCATCGTCAAGGAACAGGCGGAAGCGGAAGGCCTCGACCGGATCTTCCTCGACGCCGGCTTCGAGTGGCGCGAGCCGGGCTGCTCCATGTGCCTGGCGATGAACGACGACCGGCTGAAGCCGGGCGAGCGCTGCGCCTCCACCTCGAACCGCAACTTCGAGGGCCGCCAGGGTTTCAAGGGCCGCACCCACCTCGTCTCGCCGGCCATGGCGGCGGCCGCCGCCGTCACCGGGCACTTCGTCGATATCCGCGAGTGGAAGTGACGACAGGCACGGCTTAGAGCCTGCAGGACACTCGAGCCGCCGGATGCGAAAGCGTCCGGCGGCTTTCTTACGCCGTCCTGGCTGCTGATCACGGATGCGCGGAACGGGTCATTGACTGGCGCCGGCACAGCTCTACGGTGGAGGCTTTCGAACCGGTTCCCGCATGCCGCCCAACACAACCTCTTTCTGCCTTGCCCGCAAATGCGGGGCAATGACCCGATGAGCCTGACCGTCATCGCGCTGGCACTGACCGCGGCCGTCCTGCATGCAAGCTGGAACGCCTTCCTGCGCTCCGGAGCCGACAGGCTGTGGTCGATCACGGTGATGGGCGTGACGGGGATCGTCTGCGCCATCCCGGTGATGCTGTGGCTGCCGCTCCCGACGCCGACAGGCTTTGCCTATATCGCAGCCTCCTCCATCCTCCAGGTGGCCTACAGCCTGTTTCTGGTGGCGGCCTACCGGCACGGCGACCTGAGCCAGGTTTATCCCGTCGTGCGCGGCTCGGTGCCGCTGCTGGTGACCCTGGGTGGCGTGCTGACGGGCCAACTGCTGGCACCCGAACAGTTGCTCGGCGTGGCGCTGATCGCGCTCGGCATCATGAGCCTGTCGCTCGGCAAGGTGCGCGCGCCGACCTCGTCCATCCTCTGGGCGCTGCTGACCGGCCTGATCATCGCCACCTATGCTACGGTCGATTCGAACGGCGTGCGGCACGTCTCCGATCCGCGCGCCTATGCGGCCTGGGTGCTGTTCACCTACGGTATGCTGCTGATCCTCGCCTATCTTGTCATGCGCGGCAGGCTGGCGATCGACCTTCACCACCGCGAGACCTGGAAGGCGCTGGGCGGCGGGATCTTCGTGCTGATCGCCTATGGAGTGGTGATCATCGCCTACTCGCTCGGACCGGCAGGCCCGATCACCGCCATCCGCGAGACAAGCGTCGTCTTCGCCATGCTGATCGGTCGGCTGTTCCTCGGAGAGACGCTGACGCCGCGACGCGTCATCGCCTGCGTGATCGTTGCGGCCGGCGGGATCGTCATCGGCCGCTGACGCTAGACAACCCGCACCACGGTGCCCCGTCGCATGACGGCGAGCAGCCGGCGCATGTCGCGAAGTCTGACCGCGACGCAGCCGGCGGTCGGCTCGTAGCCCGGGCGGATCAGGTGGAAGAAGATCGCCGAGCCACCGTAGCGTTTGCGCGCCGTGACGTTCCAGTCCATGACGAGGCAGATATCGTAGAGGCCGTCGCTACGCTGCATCTCCTCGTGGCTCGGCCTGAACGGCGCCCTCACAAGACGGTTGTAGGACGGATGCTCCGGCTGGTCGCACCACAGCATGTCGGGGCGGATGCGCCGCATCGGCAGCGCTGTCTTCGGCAGGGGACCTCGGTCGCCGCGCACGAAACCGGAGAGCAACTTCATCGCCGCGATCGGCGTTGCACCGTCTCCCTCGCGCTTCAGCGCGGTGCGACCGCTCCGGCCGATGGCCGCCGCAAAGGTCAGCGGGCCGCACTGGACGATCGCCCGGCTGCGGTTTCCCGGAGACGCACGAACCACGAGCGTCGATGGCCCACCTCTCAACTTCTTGCGACTCGATGCCATTTTTCTCACATGATTTTGCTTTGAAGATGATTTTGTTTGAATTCATAGCATGATCGGACTTACATCGAAGGACCTGTGAAGCCTGTCTGACAGGATGACGGCAGGGAAAGAGAAAGGGCACGGACGGCATGGCCGCACGCACCGTACTGCTGGTGGACGACGACGACGATCTGCGTGGAACGCTGATCGAGCAGCTTTCCCTCTATGAGGAATTCAGCCTGCTGCAGGAGCCGAATGCCAGCAAGGCAATCGCCACCGCCAAATCGCGCCAGATCGACCTCCTGATCATGGATGTCGGCCTGCCGGACATGGATGGTCGCGAAGCGGTGAAACTGTTGCGCAAGGGCGGCTTCAAGGCGCCGATCATCATGCTGACCGGTCACGACACCGACAGCGATACCATTCTCGGCCTCGAGGCCGGCGCCAACGACTATGTCACCAAGCCGTTCCGCTTCGCGGTGCTTCTGGCGCGCATGCGGGCCCAGCTTCGCCAGTACGAGCAGAGCGAGGATGCGACCTTCACTGTCGGCCCCTATCTGTTCAAGCCGAGCCAGAAGCTGCTGACCACCGACGACGGCAAGAAGATCCGGCTGACGGAGAAGGAAGCGGCGATCATCCGCTATCTCTACCGGGCCGGCCAGAAGGTCGTGACCCGCGACGTGCTGCTGGAAGAAGTGTGGGGCTACAATTCCGGCGTCACGACGCACACGCTGGAGACCCATGTGTACCGGCTGCGCCAGAAGATCGAGCGGGATCCGTCCAGCGCCGAGATCCTGGTGACCGAAAACGGCGGCTACAAGATCGTCCCCTAACCCGAGGCGGGCATGGCGCTCAGCGACGACATCAGGCTTCTCTCGCAGGTGCCGCTCTTCCAGGGCCTCGACGACGACCAGCTTCGGCTGGTCGCCTTCGGTGCGGAGCGTCGCAATATCGGCAAGGGACAGGCGCTGTTTCGCGAACATTCGCCGGCCGAATGCGCCTTTGTCGTCTCGCGCGGCCGCTTCGACCTCTATACCGAAGGGCGCGACGGGCTGGCGGAGCTGAACAGCTCGGTCGGTCCCGGCACGTTGCTGTCCGAACTGGCGCTGGTGACGATGGTGGAACGCAAGTTCACCGCCGTTGCCGCAGAGGACGGCGAGGTGCTACGCGTGCCGCGCACGCTCTTCCATCGCCTGCTCGAAGAGTATCCCGCGGTGGCCCGCCTGCTCGAGGCGCGCATCAAGGAAAATCTCGTGGCGCTGGCCAAGGCCGCACAGGCGATGTCGGGACGGTTTGCCTGAAACAACACGCCGGCGACGCCAGTGTCAGATGACGCTGAGCGACCCGTCGCTCTCGAGCACGACAGCCTGCACCTTCTCAAGGCCTTCGTGGCCGTTCGCGCGAACCGCGCTCAGGATCTCACCCTCGGTTATTCTCTGCCTGCGCATTGCGCCATTGCACAGAGCCCCCTGTCGGACCAGCAGCGTCGGCTCCGACCGGATGAGCTTTGCGGCATCCTCCGAACGGACGGAGACGAACGTCACGAGGTACTGCAAGCCGATCAACAGGGCCAGGGCCGTTATCCCCTCGGCCAGTGCGATGCTCTCCTGCAGCAGGATGGCAGAAAGCGTCGATCCAAGCGCAACCGTCACGACCAGATCGAAAGCGTTCAGCTTTGCTAGGGTCCGCTTGCCGGAAATCCGCAGAAACAGCACCAGAACCACGTAGGCAAGCACGCCGACGATCACCGTCCGGGCAATGCCGGACCACCCTTGAAAGAACATTCCCTCCAAGCCCATCCATCATCCTTTCCCAAAACCATCTGGTTCGGGAACTCGACGCGGAGGGTGATGTTCCTTGATCGGCTGGACGGCTTTCGCAAGGGCGACCAACCCTCCGTCAGAACTTGAACCGTGCCGTCACCGGCACGTGGTCGGACGGGCGGTTCCAGCCGCGGGCTTCCTTCAGCACCTCGATCTTGTCGAGCGCCGGACCGAGATCGGCGGACGACCAGATATGGTCGAGCCGGCGGCCGCGGTTAGCCGCTTCCCAGTCCTTCGCCCGGTAGCTCCACCAGGTGTAGAGCTTTTCCGACGCCGGCACGTGCTGGCGCATCAGGTCGATCCAGCCGCCCTTTTCCATGATCGCGGTCAGGCCTTCGGTTTCCACCGGCGTATGGCTGACGATCTTCAGCATCTGCTTGTGCGACCAGACATCGTTTTCGAGCGGCGCGATGTTGAGGTCGCCGACGAGGATCGACGAGGCCCCCGGCATGTCGGCCCGCAGTGCCTTCATCTCCTCGACGAAATCCAGCTTGTGGCCGAATTTCGGGTTGATCGACCGGTCCGGTTCGTCGCCGCCGGCCGGCACGTAGAAGTTATGGATGCGGATGCGGCGTCCGCCACGCTCGAAGATTGCCGAGATGTGCCGGGCATCGCCGACGCCGCAGTAATCCTGCCGGTGGTCCTCGATCAGTGGCACCTTGGAGATGGTCGCCACGCCGTGATAGCCCTTCTGCCCGTGCAGGATGATGTACGGATAGCCCATGGCCTTCAGTGGCTCGAGCGGAAACTCCTCCGCCCGGCACTTGATCTCCTGCAGGCACAGGATGTCAGGCTTCTCGCGTACGATGAACTGCTCGACGATCGGCAGCCGCAGGCGCACGGAATTGATGTTCCAGGTGGTGACGGAAAAGCTCATGGGGAGAAACCTCGACGTGATGCGCCGAGGTTTAGAGCGTCAGGCAGGTAAAGGGCAAGGGCGATCGAGGCGGAAGATGTCCGCCGCGCAGGTCGCCACCGGATAAATCACCGCGTTGCGGTAAAACCCGATCATCCGGATCGGGCTTATGACAAATCAGAGCTTGTGGACTTCGTCGTAGGGGATGGTGAAGACCTTGTCGTCGAAGCGGACGCCCGACTGGACATTGTAGATCATCACCGACGTGTCCTTGTTCTGCAGGTCGCTGATCGTCCACTGGCGCAGGTCGAAGGTCTTCGGATCGAACATCATGGTGATCGTCGAATCGCCGAACACCGTCTTGTTGCCGAGCACGATGGTGGTGAGATCGGATTCCTGCTTCACATCGCGGACCATCTGGTTCGACAGGTCGATGCGGTCAGCGAGCAGCAGGCTGAGCGGCGTCTTCGACAGCGGATAGAGATCCCAGGTCTTCAGCTTGAGATTGCCGATGACGACGTTCTTTCCGTCGGCGATAACGCGGATCGGCGACGGATCCTCGAAATTGAAACGCAGCTTGCCGGGACGCTCGATGAAGAACTTGCCGCCCGTCTGTTCGCCGCGCGGGCCGAACTGGACGAACTCACCCATCATCGTCTTCACCGAGGAAAAGTGGTCGGCAATCTTCTGCGCCGCCGGGCCGGCTGCGGCCTGGGCGAGTGCGGAAGGCATGCCCACCAGGCTGCCGGCCGCAAGACCTGCAAGCCCGGCAAGAACCTGGCGGCGGGCCTGCGAAACGCAGTCTTTCTGTGGCGCACGGATCGTCATGTGTCAAAATCTCCTTAACGCGTCTTATTGCGGCCAAAGGCGGCGGCTTCGTGGCCGCCAGGCACTGTTACCGCTCGATGATATCGGCCTCCGTCGGAACCAGGATCTCCCGCTTTCCGGCGTGGTTGGCAGGCCCGATCAGGCCCTCCTGCTCCATCCGCTCGATCAGCGAGGCGGCACGGTTATAGCCGATGCCGAGCCTGCGCTGGATATAGGACGTCGATGCCTTTCCGTCACGCAGGACGATGGCAACCGCCTGATCGTACGGATCGTCGGAGTCGGAAAGATTGCCGGTGCCGGCCGGACCGCTGCCGCCCTCGCCGTCATCATCGTCGTCGGCGGTGATCGCATCGAGATACTGCGGCGACCCTTGGCTCTTCAGGTAGGAAACGATCTCCTCCACCTCGTTGTCGGAGACGAACGGCCCGTGGACGCGCTGGATACGCCCACCGCCGGCCATGTACAGCATGTCGCCCATGCCGAGCAGCTGTTCGGCGCCCTGCTCGCCCAGAATGGTGCGGCTGTCGATCTTCGACGTGACCTGGAAGGAAATCCGGGTCGGGAAGTTGGCCTTGATCGTACCGGTGATGACGTCGACCGACGGACGCTGGGTCGCCATGATCACGTGGATGCCGGCGGCGCGAGCCATCTGCGCCAGCCGCTGCACGGCGCCTTCGATATCCTTGCCGGCGACCATCATCAGATCGGCCATCTCGTCGATGATGACGACGATATAGGGGATCGGCTTCAGGTCGAACTCTTCCGTTTCGTACATCGCTTCGCCGGTCTGGCGGTCGAAGCCGGTCTGTACGGTGCGCGTCAGCACCTCGCCCTTGGCGATCGCCTGCTCCACCCGGCTGTTGAAGCCATCGATGTTGCGAACGCCGATCTTCGACATCTTCTTGTAGCGCTCCTCCATCTCGCGGACCGTCCACTTCAGCGCCACCACCGCCTTCTTCGGGTCGGTGACGACGGGGGACAGGAGATGCGGAATGCCGTCATAGACGGAAAGTTCCAGCATCTTCGGGTCGATCATGATCAGCCGGCACTGCTCGGGCGACAGCCTGTAAAGCAGCGACAGGATCATCGTGTTGATGGCGACGGACTTGCCCGAGCCGGTGGTGCCGGCGACCAGCAGATGCGGCATCTTGGCGAGATCGGCGATGACAGGTTCGCCGCCGATCGTCTTGCCCAGCGCCATGGCGAGCTTCGCCTTGCTGGTATCGAAATCACGGCTGGCGATCATCTCGCGCAGGTAGACGGTTTCGCGCGTCTGGTTCGGCAGCTCGATGCCGATCGCATTGCGGCCCGGGACCACGGCGACGCGGGCAGCGATCGCGCTCATCGACCGGGCGATGTCGTCGGCCAGACCGATGACGCGCGACGACTTGATGCCAGGCGCCGGCTCCAGTTCGTAGAGGGTGACGACCGGACCTGGCCGCACGTGGATGATCTCGCCCTTGACGCCGAAATCCTCGAGCACGCCTTCCAGCATGCGGGCATTCTGCTCCAGCGCGTCGGCCGAAAGCGTCGCATCGCGCACCGCGTGGGGGGGCTCGGCCAGCAGATGCATCGACGGCAGCTGGAAACCGTCCGGATCGATGAACGAGGCCTGCGCATCGCGCGCCAGGCGCGGGCCGGGCTTCGGCGGCTGGGCCGGGGCAGAAACGCGAACGGAACGGCTGGAGGTCGCGCCACCGGTGCGCGGTGCCGCGTCGAAATGCGGCTCGCCGTCCGGCAGGATGCCGGCGGGCGTCGACGGCATGCCGTCATCGTCCTCGTCGCCGTCGATGCTGAGCGGCGGTGGCGACAGCCTGCGGCGCGCCGCCATCAGGTCTGACATCGGGCTGTCGAGCGACGGCTCCAGACGGCCGGCGGCGGTGCGGACCTTTGCCCGCACGGGTTCGTTCAGCGTGCCGAACTCGTCCTCGTTGAAATCATACGGCTCGTCGTAGGAAGCGGCCGAGCGCGGCTTGATGCGCAGCAGCCGGCGCATGCGGGCCTGGGCGGTGTACCAGTAGTGGGCCATGGCGCCGAAGGCGAGGAAGCCGCCGAAGCCGCTGTCGTCGTCCTCCTCGTCGGCAGCCTCTTCGTGCGCCTTGCGCCGCACCGGCGCCGGCATTTCCGCATCGTCGCCCTCTTCGTCGCGCTCTTCGTTGCGCAGCAGGCCTGCGGCAAACAGCAGGAGACCTGCGGTCGGCACGGCGCAGATGACGCCGAGGATCATCGCCAGCGTGCCGGTCGGATAG
Source organism: Rhizobium sp. SAFR-030 (assembly GCF_059415005.1). Classification (NCBI taxonomy): domain Bacteria; kingdom Pseudomonadati; phylum Pseudomonadota; class Alphaproteobacteria; order Hyphomicrobiales; family Rhizobiaceae; genus Rhizobium; species Rhizobium sp. SAFR-030. Next base: position 222,362 of record NZ_JBPFDO010000006.1, read on the forward strand.
GTGCCGATGAACAGGCCCGGGAAGCGCAGGATCATGTCGCCGATGACGCCGCCGATGCCGTTGGGGATAGGCCATGTGAGCGGCGCCGGGAAACAGCCGAGCGTCGCGGCACCCATGACGTTACCGGCGGCCCAGGATCCGAGGCGGGCCGGAAGCCGGGTAACCGGGCGTCCGACGATCAGCGCCAGCGCCCAGGACAGGATCGGCAGGAGCGCGAGGATGCTGGCTAGGCCGACGAACTGCATCATCAGATCGGCGAACGCAGCGCCCGGGAAACCGAGGATGTTCGTCGGCGCACTGCTGGTGGCGTAGGAGAAGCTCGGATCGCGGACGTTCCAGGTGGCGAGCGCGGCGACGGCCAGCGCCAGGCCGAGGAACAGCGCGAAACCGCCAAGCGCCAGGACCTGCCTTATGGCGAACGTCATCAGCGCATGGCGTGTCGAGTGCTGCGCCATTGCTGCGGAAGTGCTTCTGCCCATGATGTCTTTGCCCGCTTCACGTTGTCGAAGGGGCGCACGAGGCGACGGCGGGACCGCCGCAATGCGCCCATGAGGCGGAAGCCTAGCCGAACGAGGTTAACGGCGCTTTAACCACGCGTCGAAGGGAAGTCTTTACCAGAAACAGAAACGCCCGGTGCAGGCACCGGGCGAGAGGCAGCGGCAAAGGCCGCAAGCAGACGTCGGGCGGCATTGCGCCGCCCGAGGAAGGATTTTAGCTGTGGTAGGCGGCTTCGCCGTGCGAGGCGAGGTCGAGACCTTCGCGTTCGGCTTCCACCGGCACGCGCAGGCCGACGATCACGTCGACGATCTTGTAGAGGATCGCCGAGCCGATGCCGGACCACAGGACCGTGACGATGACGCCCTTGAACTGTGCCCAGACCTGGGTCGCCGTGCCGGCATAGCTGGCGGCGAAATCGGCGGTCGAGTAATCGACGATGCCTGCACCGCCAAGCGCCGGGTTGACGAACACGCCGGTCAGGATGGCACCGATGATGCCGCCGATGCCGTGCACGCCGAAGACATCAGCCGTGTCGTCGTAGCCGAACTTGTTCTTCACCGTCGAGACGAAGAAGTAGCAGACCGGCGAGACGATGAGGCCCATGATGATGGCGCCCATCGGACCCACGAAGCCTGCAGCGGGCGTGACGACGACGAGGCCGGCAACCGCACCCGATGCTGCACCCAGCATGGAGGCCTTGCCGCGCGTCAGCGTTTCGACGAGAGCCCACGCAACCACGGCAGCAGCGGTCGCCACGAACGTGTTGAGCATGGCCAGAGCCGCGTAGGCATTGGCTTCGAGGTTGGAACCGGCGTTGAAGCCGAACCAGCCGACCCACAGAAGCGCGGCGCCGACCATCGTCAGCGTCATCGAATGCGGAGCCATCATGTCCTTGCCGTAGCCGGTGCGCTTGCCGACCATGATCGCGCCGACGAGACCGGCGATACCGGCATTGATGTGCACCACGGTGCCGCCGGCGAAGTCGATCGCGCCGAAGCCGAAGATCAGGCCGGTCGGGCCGTCATAGGCGCTCGGGCCGCCCCAGAACCAGACCATGTGCGCCATCGGGAAGTAGACGAAGGTCAGCCACAGGATGGTGAACAGGATGACCGCGGAGAACTTGATGCGTTCTGCGAAGGCACCGACGATCAGCGCCGGGGTGATGGCGGCAAACGTCATCTGGAAGCAGACGAAGACCAGTTCCGGAATCGCCGCACCCTTGGTGAAGCTTTCCGACAGCGTGGTGGTGTCGACGCCGGCGAGGAACATCTTGGAGAAGCCGCCGACGAAGCTGTTCATCGAACCGCCGTCGGTGAAGGCCAGCGAATAGCCGTAGGCGACCCAGACGAGCATCGCCACGGCGGCGATCATCATGACCTGCATGAGGACGGAGAGCATGTTCTTGGTGCGCACGAGGCCACCGTAGAACAGCGCCAGGCCCGGCACGATCATCAGCAGGACGAGAATGGAGGAAACCATCATCCAGCCCGTATCGCCCTTGTCGACGGTCATGGCCGGCGCGGCCGCAGCGGCGGCAGGCTCGACTGCCGTCTGCGCCCAGGCGATGGCGGGCGCGAAGAGGGCCGCCGCTGTGGCTCCCAGGCGTCCGATAGTAGACATCTTGTTGAAGTGCATAGTGTGAGAACTCCCCTGATCAGCCGTGCTTAAAGGGCTTCGGTATTGGTTTCGCCGGTACGGATGCGCACGGCCTGCTCGATCGAATAGACGAAGATCTTTCCGTCACCGATCTGACCGGTCTTTGCGGCTGACGCGATGGCCTCGACGGCTTTCTCAACCATGTCGGTGGCGACTGCGATTTCGATCTTCAGCTTCGGCAGGAAGCTGACGGCGTATTCGGTGCCGCGATAGATTTCGGTATGACCCTTCTGACGACCGTAACCCTTCACCTCGGTCACGGTCAGGCCCTGGATGCCGACAGCCGTGAGGGCTTCCCGCACCTCATCGAGCTTGAATGGCTTGATAATGGCCATCACGATTTTCATGTGGTTTCCCGTCCTTTGTTGTCTCGGCGCAGTGCCGATCCCTCCTTGCTGCCGGCACATCCGTCGGCAGCAACTGCCCTTCTACATTCAAGGCCCGTGCCAGATTCTCGCCACAAATTTAAGTTGTTGAATTCGTTAATCTCTTTGCTGATCTGCAAGTTGAAATGCAAATGGGCGCCATTTAGGCGCCCATTTTTCATTCAGTTTTCAAGATTTGCCCGCGATTTAATCAGATGCCCGTTTGCGAATCAGTCCCTCCTGGGCGACCGATGCAACGAGCTCGCCGGACCGCGTGTAGAGCGAGCCGCGCGTCATGCCGCGCGCGCCTGACGCACTGGGACTGTCCTGCGTATACAACAGCCAGTCGTCGAGCCCGCAGGGTCGATGAAACCACATGGCATGATCGATGCTGGCGGCCTGCACCTGCGGATGGAAGATCGTCGTTCCGTGCGGATAAAGCGAGGTGTCGAGCAGCGTCATGTCCGAGAGGTAGGCGAGAACCGCCGCCTGGTAATGCCGTTCGTTGGGCACCTCGCCGGTGGTGCGCACCCAGATCTGCGCCTCGGGCTTCAGCTTCTCTTCCGAGACATAGTGGACGAGGTTCAGCGGACGGATCTCCACCGGCCGCTTCTGCCCCCAGTAGCGCTTCACCATCTCCGGAGCCTGCGCCAGAAACATCTCCTGGAACCGCTTTTCCGACATCAGCTCTTCCGGCTGGCGCACCTGCGGCATCGTCGTCTGGTGCTCGAAGCCAGGCTCCTCGATCTGCAGCGACACGGACATCGCGAAGATCGCCCGGCCATGCTGGATCGCCGTCACCCGGCGGGTCGAGAAGCTGGAGCCGTCGCGCAGCCGTTCCACCTGGTAGACGATCGGCACCTTGGGATCTCCCGGCAGCAAGAAATAGGCGTGGAGCGAATGCACGAAGCGGTCGTCGGCCGAGGTGCGCTGCGCCGCCATCAGCGCTTGTGCGACCACCTGGCCGCCGAACACGCGCTGCCAGCCGACCTGCGGGCTGACGCCGCGAAACAGGTTCTCCTCCAGCCGCTCCAGATCAAGCGTGCGCAGGAGTTCGGTCATCGGCGTGACGGCATCCGAGGGCTGCGGCATTTTTCACGGTCTCCGAAGGTAGGAACAGGGTATCCGATGATCTATATGTCCCCTCAACCATTCTCAAGCGTGGCGGGAGCAAAGCAATGCTGGATATGCTGATCGTAGGCGGCGGTTACGTGGGCCTTTCGGTGGCGGTCGCGACCAAGCAGGCGGCCCCTCACCTTTCGATCGAGGTGATCGAGGCGGCTCCGGAACACGTGTGGCAGAAGGACGAGCGTGCCTCAGCAATCATCGCAGCAGCGACCCGCATGCTGCAGGTGCTCGGCGTCTGGGACGAGATCGCTGCGCAGTCGCAGCCGATCAACCGGATGATCGTCACCGATTCGCGCACATCCGATCCGGTGCGCCCGGTCTACCTGACCTTCGACGGCGAGGTGGCGGAAGGCCAGCCATTCGCACACATGGTTCCGAACGTCGCGATGGTGCGCGCGCTGCGCGGTGTCTGCGAACGGCTCGGCATCCGCATCCGCCACGGCGCCTCGGCGACCGGCTTTGTCGCCGGCCCGAACTGCGCTTCGCTGATCCTGTCGAACGGCGAGAAGATCGACACCCGGCTCGTCGTCGCATGTGACGGGGTGCGCTCGAAACTGCGCGACATGGCCGGCATCAAGACGGTTCACTGGGATTACGGCCAGTCGGGCATCGTCACCACCGTCGAGCACGAGCGCCCGCACGAGGGCTGCGCCGAGGAACACTTCCTGCCGTCGGGGCCTTTCGCCATCCTGCCGCTCACCGGCAACCGCTCCTCGCTCGTCTGGACCGAGCGCACCGCCGATGCAGACCGGCTGGTGGCCTCCGACGACCTGTTCTTCGAGGAGGAACTGCAGCGCCGCTTCGGCTACAAGCTCGGTGCGCTGACGGTGGTTGGTGGGCGCAAGGCGTTTCCGCTGGGGCTGACGCTGTCGCGTGCCTTCGTCGCACCGCGCCTGGCGCTTGCCGGCGATGCCGCGCACGGCATCCACCCGATTTCCGGGCAGGGCCTCAACCTCGGCTTCAAGGATGTCGCGGCACTGGCCGAAACCGTGGTCGAGGCGGATCGCCTCGGCCTCGATATCGGCGCCCTCAACATTCTCGAGCGCTACCAGGAATGGCGGCGCTTCGACACCTTCCGCATGGGGGTAACCACCGACGTGCTGAACAGGCTGTTCTCCAATGACATCACGCCGATCCGCATCGCACGGGATCTGGGGCTTGGCATGGTCGAGCGTCTGCCGCGGCTCAAATCCTTCTTCATCGGCGAGGCGGCCGGCACGAAGGCGAAGAACCTTCCGCGCCTGCTGGAAGGCCGGACGATCTGATCGTCCGGGCTGGGCGAGAGAGCGTCGTTCGTCAGTCTTCGATGCGCCGGGCTTCCGACATCAGCATGATCGGGATGCCATCGCGGATCGGATAGGCGAGACGCGCGACCTCCGAGATCAGTTCGTTGGTCTCGCGGTTTAGCACCAGCCGGGTCTTGCCGAGCGGGCAGACCAGCAGATCGAGCAGCTTCGGGTCGACCTTGGAAAGCTTCTCGTCCATGGCGATCCCTATTGCAGCACGGTATCGCTGTCGCCGTAACCGCTGGCGAGCAGGATTTCGGTGATGGCGATCAGCGTATCGGCGCGGGTCTTCAGGTCCGGCGCCTCGAGCAATGCCTGCTTTTCCGCCGCCCCGAACGGCGACATCATCGACAGAGAATTGACCAGCGTACGGTTGCCGGCGCGCTCGACGCTTTCCCAGTCCGCTTCAAGCTTGTTGGCATCCAGATAGGCGCGGAAGACGCGCAGCAGTTCCTGCCGATCGACCGCCGCTTCGTCGTCCTCCGACGACAGGTCGCTCATGAACGGCATGAAGCTGACGGTACGGAATGGATGGCCCTCGCCGACCTCGTCCATCACCCGGAACCGGCAGACGCCGGTGAGCGAGGCGATGTAGCGGCCGTCGCCGGTTTCGGCAAACGACGTGATGCGTCCGATGCAGCCGACCGGCGCCAACGCCTGCCGCGACCCCTCGCCGGGTTCGCTGAGCGCCGGCTGTACCATGCCGATCAGCCGCTCGCCGGCGAGCGCCGCATCGAACATCGCCAGATAGCGCGGCTCGAAGATATTGAGCGGCAACTGCCCGGCCGGAAGCAACAGGGCGCCGGTCAGCGGAAATACCGGGATCGTCTCCGGCAGATCCTCACGCTTCACGTACCGTGCATTTCCGACATGCATGAACCTTCTCCACCCGTCAGCTGGCTGATTGCAGCTCTGTTTCTAATGTGGTGCATCCAGCCGATTCAGCAAGACGGGTAAGCCTGTCGCGACGAAGCAGGTGCCCCGCCGCGGACAAGCCGAGGCGCTCAGGAAAACAGGATGGACGACAGGCGGCGGCGCGCGGTGACTGTCGCTGGATCCTTCGGACCCCAGGTCTCGAAGAACTGAACCAGCTGACGGCGCGCACCGTCGTCGTCGAAGGTGCGGTCCTTGCGCATGATCGTCAGCAGGTGATCGGCCGCCTCGTCTCGCTTGCCCTCGACATTGCGGATCTTCGCCAGGTTGAGCCGCGCCGCGTGATCGTCCGGGTTCTGCGCCAGCTGCTGCTCCAGTGCCACCGGATCGCCGAGCTTGCGGGCTTCCTCGATCTGCTGCAGCTTCAACGCCACGGCCTGGACAGGGGCTGCCGACGACAGCTCTTCGGGCAGCGAGGCGAGCATCTGCTGGGCGCGCTCGGTTTCGCCAAGCGCGATCAGGCACTCCATCATGCCGGCCGCCGCCTTGGCATTTTCCGGATCGGCCTGCAGCACGGCGCCGAAGAGCTGGGCCGCATTCTGGACGTCTCCCGCCTGCAGGAGGCCGTTGGCTTCCTCGAGCGCGGCCTCGATCTCGGCCGCCTGATCGGCACCGGGCGGGCCGGCGATCTTGTCGATGAACTGGCGGATCTGGCTTTCCGGCACGGCGCCCATGAAGCCATCCACGGGGCGGCCATCGACGAAGGCGATGACGGCCGGGATCGACTGGATACCGAGCTGGCCGGGGATCGACGGATGATCATCGATGTTGAGCTTGACCAGCTTGACGCGGCCCTGGCCCTCGTTGACGACTTTTTCAAGCGCCGGGGCGAGCTGCTTGCATGGGCCGCACCAGGGAGCCCAGAAATCGACCAGCACCGGCTGGCGGCGCGATTCTTCCAGCACGTCCTTGGGGAAGGCGGCGGTCGTCGTATCCTTGATATGCGCGGCCGGGCCGGATGCCGATGCAGCCGGCGCCGCCTGTTGCGGCTGGCTGCCGAAACTCATGCTGCCGCTCATCTGTCCGCCATAGCTGCCGCTGTAAGGATTGTCGGAACCGCTCATGGAAATCTCCCGGGACTGCTTAACTGCCTGCCATCTGCTCGCAAAGATCGTATGTCAGGACGTCACTTTCAAGACAAGCGGCGTGTGGCCGGTGGCTTCCAGAAATCGCAGGAGATCGTCGCGGCCGATCGATGTGGTGGCCTCGTTGGTGAGCGGGTGGCCGTTGATGATGTGGCTGTCCATCAGCGCCTCATCGAGCACGAAGGTCACGGCGTTGTCCCGGTCGTTGATGGCTCCGAAGACGGTGACCGACCCCGGAACGACGCCGAGATAGGCGAGCATCTTCTCAGGACTGCCGAAGGAGACGCGGCTCGATGCGCCGATCAGCTTGTGGACGCTCTTCAGGTCGACGGTCGCATGCTCCTCCACGGTGATGACGAAGAACCGGTCCTTCTTGTCCTTGACGAACAGGTTCTTGGTATGGGCGCCGGGGATCGCGTCGCGCAGATCTGCCGACTCGGCGACGGTAAACACCGCCGGATGGGTCTTTGTCGTGTGGGAAATGCCAAGCTCGTCGAGCAGGCGGAAAAGGTCGTCGGCGGTGCAGGCCGTCGGAGCGGAGGCAGTGTCTGTCATGGCGTGGAGGGCGGCTTTCCTGGATGAGGCGCGGCGGGCGCGGGGATGGGTGCATTGGCCGGCACTATAGAGACGGGGGCCGCTCAGCCACAAGCCGGACCGCGCCATCGGCTGCGGCGCTTTCCGACATCGCGCGTCGGCGCCAGCACCGGCGGCCACACCGGCCCGGCATCACAAGCCCGAACGCTGCTTTTGGAAAACCCGCGCTAAAACAGGTAGTTACGCGGAGAACCGAAAAATCTCGGCTTCCATGTCATTTCCCTGTTGCATTCGAAAATCAGTTGGGCCATATACCGCCCGTCGCCGCAAGCGAGCGACCCACGGCCCAGCGATCTACCCCGGGCTGCTGGTTTGATGAGCGGGTGTAGCTCAGGGGTAGAGCACAACCTTGCCAAGGTTGGGGTCGAGGGTTCGAATCCCTTCGCCCGCTCCAAATTTTTCCATTTCACATTGGTTTAAGCGAATTCCGCTCCTGCGGAGCGCGATGCTTTCCGTAACCGGCGCGGATGTTTCCGCACCGGTTGGGTTCGCATTGACGGACGATCAATCCGGCATGGGACCGATGTCCGTGCGCCTCGACATCTCACAGAGCGACATGGCGTTATGCCCGCTCGGCACTTGGTCCAGGCGGAGAAGCTGCGTGAGTCGCTCCTCGACTGACCGGGCCGGAGCTTCGCTGAGGACGAAGCCGCTCGATTTTTTCGAGGATGGCGGGAATAACCTGGCGCCTGCTCGCGTATACAGGGACATGAGCGACAAGCGGCACCCTTTCGATGTCCTGAACCAGCTGGCGGCACTGCGCCGCTATGCGCGGTCGCTCGTGCGCAATCCCGACGATGCCGAGGATCTGGTGCACGACGCGCTGGTGCGGGCCTTCGAGCGCAAGAGCACGTTCCGCAATGGCGCAAACCTGCGCAACTGGCTGCTGTCGATCGTCCACAACACGCATATCGACCGCATCCGCCGCAGGCGATCGTCCGACGCACGTCATCAGGCGGCGGCGGAAATCTCTGAAAGAGTCCATCATTCGGATCCCGACCAGTCAATCCGGCTGAAGCAGCTGCGCAACGCCTTCTTCGCCCTTCCCGAGGAACAGCGCGACGCGCTGCACCTGGTGGCGATCGAGGGGCTTTCGTATCAGGACGCCGCAGCAACGCTCAACATCCCGGTTGGCACGCTGATGTCGCGCGTGTCGCGCGCCAGGGCGCGGCTGCGCGAGTTCGAGGAAAGCGGCCGCAAGCTGCCCGACAGCACCGGCCATCTCAAACTGATCGAAGGAGGCCGCGATGACAGCCGTTGATCCGGTACAAGCCGCCGATGTGGAAGCCTATGTGGACGACCAGCTGGATGCCGGACGCCGCATCGAGGTGGAAGCCTATCTGTCCGAACATCCCGACATTGCCGCACGGGTGATGGCGGACCTGGCGATCAGGGGCGAACTGCGCCTGGCGCTGGCCGAGCGGCATCCGCACGGTCTTCCGCAGACGCGCGAGGCGGCGCGCCGGCTGCAGGCGGCCCTGTCGCGCGGCCGGATCTTCCAGTCGCTGCAGCGGCTTGCCGCAACCGTGGTGCTGGTTGCCGCCGGCTGGGGCCTGAGCAGCCAGTTCGGCACGTTCACGGTCTCCGAAGTGGTGGCCTCCGTGCCGCCGCCGGCCTTCGTCGAGGAGGCCATCCGCGCCCACGGCACATCGGTGCTGCGCGAGACGATGACGTCGCAGGCCGAGGCATCGCGCTATGACCCGACCGAGATCCGTTCGGCAACGGCGATTGTCATGCCCGAGATCCCGGACGGCTGGAAGGTCGAGGACGTGCAGGTCTTCCCCTCCGCCTTCGGTCCGAGCGTCGAGATGGCGATCAGCCACGGCAAGGATGTGCGGCTGTCGCTGTTTGCCGTTCGCCCCGGCAGCTTCAACGTCCAGCCGGTGTCGCTGGTGAAGAAGGATGCCGTCGAGGCTTCCTACTGGCAGATCGGCGAGGTGGCCTATGCGCTCGTCTCCGATACGCAGAACGCCGCCCAACTGAAGACCGAGGCCGAAAGCCTCGCCCGTTCCCTTTACTGAACAACCACAGGAGTACGCCATGAATCCGCGTTTCGGCTATAACCCGGCCGTCCAGTCGCACGCCGCACTCGACGAGAGCCTGCGCAAGCACATGCTGCGCGTCTACAACTACATGGGACTCGGCCTTGTCATTACCGGCATCGTCGCCTTCGTCGTCTCCTCGACGCCGGCGCTCTACGTGCCGATCTTCTCCAGCCCGCTGAAGTGGGTGGTGATGCTGGCGCCGCTCGCCTTCGTCTTCTTCTTCTCGTTCAAGATCCAGACGATGTCCGCCTCGACCGCACAGATGACCTTCTGGGCCTTCTGCGCCGTCATGGGCCTGTCGCTCGCCTCGGTGTTCCTGGTGTTTACCGGTGCCAGCATCGCCCGCACCTTCTTCATCACCGCCACCATGTTCGGCGCCACCAGCCTCTACGGCTACGTCACCAAGCGCGACCTCGCCAAGTTCGGTTCGTTCCTGGTGATGGGCCTGATTGGCGTGGTGATCGCCTCGGTGGTCAACATCTTCCTCGGCTCCAGCGCCCTGCAGTTTGCCATCTCGATCATCGGCATCTTCGTGTTCATCGGCCTGACCGCCTGGGACACGCAGAACATCAAGGAGCAGTTCGCCGAGAATTTTGACCAGGAGAGCCAGCAGAAGCTTGCCGTCTTCGGCGCGCTGTCGCTGTACCTCAACTTCGTCAACATCTTCCAGCTGCTGCTGAGCCTTACCGGCCAGCGCGAAGAGTAACCGGAAGCCAGGCAGGAGACATTCATGGACCATAACGACCGTCAGGCAATTGAAGCGCTGTTCGGCAAGCTCTCGCAGGTCGAGAGCCAGTCCGGGCCGCGCGATCCGGACGCGGAGCACCTGATCCGCGACCGCATCAATGCCTAGCCGGGCGCACCCTACTTCATGGCGCAGACGATCGTCGTTCAGGAGCAGGCGCTGGAAGAGGCGCAGCGGCGGATCGAGGAGCTGGAATACCAGCTTTCGGCCCGTCCGGCCTCGGGCGGCGGCTTCTTCTCGGGTATCTTCGGCAGCGGTTCGCAGCCGCAGCGGCAGGCACCCGGCGCGATGCGGGCACAGGGCATGGCGCCAGGAATGACACCCGGGATGGCTCCGATGCAGCCGCAGGCGGGTCCCCGCAATCCCTGGGGCGGCCAGCCGGCGCAAGGCTTCGGCCCCGGCTACGGCCAGGGCCAGCCATCGCGCGGTGGCGGCTTCCTGGCTGGTGCAGCGCAGACGGCCATGGGCGTTGCCGGTGGCGTGCTGCTGGGCAGCGCGATTGCCGGGATGATGGGCGGCAACGAGGCGCAGGCGGCCGAACCGGCCGAGCCTGCCGCTCCCGCCGAAGAGCCGGCCATGGATGATGGCGGCATGGACGACATGGAATTCTGATCGTCAACGCACTGCCGATCGCAATCCGTAACGAAATGGCCATGTTCTTGTGACATGGCCATTTCCATGACCCCTTCCCGCCTATCGTTTCAGACGGTCCTCTGACAGATGGACCTTTACCCGCAGCCGCCTGTTCCGCGTTCCGATGCGCCGGACGAAGACGATCCCGCATCCGGTACTGCCGCCGGCCGCAGCTTTTCCGAGATGCTGCGGAGCCTAGCGGACGATCCGAGCCGGGCGCGCATCTTCGTCTCCGATCTCCTGTTGCTGATGCAGGATCGCGCCTTCGGCGCGCTGCTGTTCATCTTCGCCATGCCCAACACCATTCCGACGCCGCCCGGCACCTCGGCGATCCTCGGCATTCCGCTGGTCTTCCTGTCGGCGCAGATGGCGCTCGGCCGCGCACCCTGGCTGCCGAAGCTGATCGCCGGCCGTTCGATGCTGCGCACCGACTTTGCCGCGATGATCGGCAGAACCGGACCCTGGATCGCCAGAGCCGAACGCATGCTGAAGCCGCGGCTCTCGTTCCTCACGTCGCCGGTGGCCGAACGCCTGATCGGCTGCTTCTGTCTTATCCTGGCGATCGTGCTGGCGCTGCCAATCCCGCTTGGCAACATGCTGCCGGCGCTAGGCATCTGCCTGATCGCCTTCGGCATCCTGGAAAAGGACGGGCTGTGGATCCTTGCCGGCGTCGTGCTCGGCATCGTCTCGCTGTTTCTGGTCGCCGGCGTCGCCTATGCGCTGCTGAAAAGCCTCATCTACTTGCTGGTGACTGTGTTTTCCTGATCAGAGCGTGAAGCCGCTCAGCCGCTCGGCCAGGCGACCAATGCCCGCCGCGTCGGCATTGGCAAACGCGAACCGCAGGAAGTCCTCCTGGCTCGGCCCGAAATAGCCGCCCGGAATGCAGGAAACGCCGACCTGTCTCGCCAGCGCTTCAGCGACGGTTGCCGAATCTATGCCGGGAAACGGATGGCGAACGAAGGCGAAATAGGCGCCGACCGCCGCCAGCTGCCACTGCGGCAGCCCCGACATCGCCGATCTGAGTGCTTCGGCACGGCGCAGGATCTCCAACCGGTTGTCTTCCCGCCAGTCGGTCAGCAGCGGCAGGGCTTGCGCAACGGCGGCCTGGGCGGAGCGCGGTGCACAGATCTGCAGGTTGTCCATGATCTTGGCGACCTGCGCCACGAATCCGGGTCCGGCAGTGATGGCGCCCAGCCGGTGGCCGGGAATGCAGAAGCTCTTCGAAAAGCTGTAGAGCGAGACGAAGCCATCCTGCCATCCGCTCTCGCCGAATAGGGCATGCGGCGCCTGATGCGCATCCGGCAGGAAATCACGGTAGGTCTCGTCGAAAATCAGCCAGACGCCGCGTGCCTGACAAAGCGCGAAGATCTCGCCGATCAGCGCCGGCGGGTAGACGGCGCCCGTCGGATTGTTGGGTGACACCAGCGCCAGTGCCTTCACCTGCGGCGTCAACGCAGCCGCCACGTCCTCCAATGTCGGCAGGAAGCCGTTGTCGGCACCGCAGGCGACGAAGCTTGTGCGGATGCCGAGCATCGAAAGCGTGGTTTCGTGGTTGAAGTAGAAGGGCTCCGTCATCAGCACCGTGTCACCGGCGCCGGCAACCGCCATGGCGGCGCAGATGAACGCCTGATTGCAGCCCGAGGTGATGTGGATGGTATCGGCCGACAGATCGGCGCCGTAGACCAGCGAGACATGCGCCGCATAGGCAGTGCGCAGGACCGTCTCGCCTTCGATCGGGCCGTAGCCGGTATAGGCGGCCGATGACGCCGCTTCGCCCAGAAGTCCGAGCATGGCCGGATGCGCCGGGTATCCGGGAACCGCCTGCGACAGGTCGATCAGTGGCCCCTTGGCGCCGTCATAGGCGCGCGCCCAGGCCTGGACGGACGGCACGGGAGGCGGCGAGATCCGGGCGACGAGCGGGTTGAAGGCGGGGGAGGACAAGGGCATGGAGGGCGGCCTGCGATGAGATTGAACGCGCCGACTAACGGTGGAGGCAGGCCGATTGTCAATTGATTTCACGCGCCATTTGCGCCGATACTGCGCAAAACGAAGGCAGCGGCCGGCGATGCACGGCGATTGCGCATATGGGTTTGCGCGGTATGGCCGACAGCGGCATGGGAGCAGAAGATGAGCCTGGATGCAGACAAACTGGCGGCGCTGCGGGAAAAGTACGGCAGCAGCGAAGGCGGCGAGATCTTCGACCCGGCTTTCGCAAAGGTGGGCGAGAAGATCTTCAGCAACGGCACGCGTGCCGCACCCTATGCGGGTGTGCCGACCTTCCTGTCGGCGCCCTACCGGACGGTCGAGGCGGACAGTCCCGATTTCGGCGACCTGCAGGTAGCAATCACCGGCGTACCGATGGATCTCGGCGTCACCAACCGCCCCGGCTCGCGTTTCGGCCCCCGGGCTCTGCGCAGCATCGAGCGCATCGGACCCTATAACCATGTCCTCGGTTGCGCCCCGGTCCACGACCTGCGCGTCGCGGATATCGGCGACGTGCCGTTCCGCAGCCGCTACCGGCTGGAGATGAGCCACGACGACATCGAGAAGCGCTTCAACCAGATCGTCGATGCCGGCGTGATCCCGCTTGCCGTCGGCGGCGACCATTCGATTACCCATCCGATCATGAAGGCGGTGGGCAAGCACCGACCCGTCGGCATGATCCACATCGACGCCCACTGCGATACCAGCGGTGGCTTCGACCAGACGAAGTTCCACCACGGCGGCCCCTTCCGCAACGCGGTGCTGGACGGCGTTCTCGATCCGACGCGCACCGTGCAGATCGGCATTCGCGGATCGGCCGAGTATCTCTGGGAGTTTTCCTACGAGAGCGGCATGACCGTGATCCATGCCGAGGAGATAACGGGGCTTGGCATTCCGGCGATCATGGACAGGGCGAAGGCGATCGTCGGCGACGGCCCGACCTATCTTTCCTTCGATATCGACAGTCTCGATCCGGCTTTCGCGCCGGGCACCGGCACGCCGGAGGTCGGCGGCCTGACGACGCGCGAAGTGCTGGAACTCATCCGCGGCCTGAAGGGCATCAACCTCGTCGGCGCCGATGTGGTGGAGGTCGCGCCGCAATATGACGCGACGACCAATACCGCCCATGCCGGCGCGCAGGTGCTGTTCGAGATCCTCAGCCTGATGGTGTTCAGCCCGGCCATCACCGGGAAGGCTTAGAGGACGACGCGCCTCAGCTCTTGGCGAACACGTAGTCGGTCTCCTGGCGCAGCACCTCGCCGGGCCGCAGGATGGCGTTGGGGAAGCCGTCGTGGTTGATGGCATCCGGCCAGATCTGTGTCTCGAGGCAGAGCCCGCCATAGGGATGATAGGCCGCGCCGCCGAGCCCCGGCACCGTCGGCTTCAGCTTGAAGCCGCAATAGAGCTGAACGCCCGGCTCTGTGGTGCGCACTTCCAGCGAGACGCCGGAGTTGACGCTGCGCACCAGTGCAACGGAACGCTTTTCCGTTCGATTTGCCGACAGGCAGAAATTGTGATCGAAATCGACCTGCGCACCGTCCTCGCCGCTCCGGCGGACAGGGCCGAGCTGGCGCAGATCCATCGGCGTGCCCTCGACCGGAACCAGCACGCCCGTCGGCACCTGCTCCTCGTCGAGCTCCAGATAGTGATCGGCAGCGATCATGATGTCGTGGCCGAGGATATCCTCGCGGCCGTCGAGGTTGAAGTAGGTGTGCTGGCAGATGTTGGCGAGCGTCGGCTGATCGGTAACGCTCTCGTAGATGACGCTGAGCACGCCGTCGTCCTTCAGCTCATAGGTGGCGGTGACGGTGCAGTTGCCGGGATAGCCGCCGCGGCCGTCCGTGTCGGTGACCTGCAGGATCACCTTGTTGTCGGAATGGGCAACAATCGTCCAGTTGGTCTTGCCGAGACCGTCGCTACCGCCGTGCAGATGTGTCGTGCCGTGCTGGTTGAGATCGAGCTGGTATTGCTTGCCGTCGAGCGTGAAGCGTCCATGGCCGATGCGGTTGGCGACCCGGCCCGGCGTTGCACCGAAATAGGAGGAATACTGGGGATAATCGTCGAACGTGGCAAAGCCCAGCACCAGCGGCGCCTCGTGACCTTCCAGCCGCAGATCCTGGATAACGGCGCCCCAGGTCATCACATGGGCGGTCAGGCCGCCGCCGGAAATCTTCACCCGGTACACCGTTTCGCCCGCAGCCGTCGTGCCGAAGATTTCACCTTGCGTTGCCATGCTTATCCGTCCTGTCCTCAGTCTTCTCACCGATCTGGCGCGGCGCAAACTGCGCCAAAACCGGTTCCTTCGCAATCCTTGAAATACGCTCAGCGGGAGAGGGAGCGCATTGCCTGCTCCAGCCCGGAAAGCGTCAGCGGGTACATCCGCCCGTCGAGGATGCGCCGCATGAGAATGGCCGACTGGGTGAAATCCCACTGTGGCTCGGCGACCGGATTGATCCAGGCGACACGCCGGAAATGCGCGGTCATCCGGCCCATCCACACCTCGCCGGCCTCCTTGTTCCAGTGCTCCACCGAGCCGCCGGGATGGCTGATCTCGTAAGGGCTCATCGTCGCGTCGCCGACAAAGATGATCCGATAGTCAGGCCCGTAGGTCCGCAGGATTTCGGTGACCGGCAGGCGCGTCGAGCGGCGGCGGTTGTCGCGCCAGACGCTCTCGTAGAGGCAGTTGTGGAAGTAGAAGTGCTCCAGGTGCCGGAACTCCGAGCGGGCTGCCGAAAACAGCTCCTCCACCTCGGCCACGTGATCGTCCATCGATCCGCCGACATCGAAGAACATCAGCAGCTTCACCGAATTGCGCCGCTCCGGACGCGTCTGCACATCGAGATAGCCGTGCTCCGCGGTCGAGCGGATGGTGCCGGGGAGGTCAAGCTCGTCGGCGGCACCCTCGCGCACCCAGCGGCGCAGCCGCTTCAGCGCCACCTTGATGTTGCGGGTGCCGATCTCGCGGGCATCGTCGAAATCGCGGAACTCGCGGCTGTCCCAGACCTTGACCGCCCGGCGATGCCGCGACGTCTTCTGGCCGATGCGCACGCCTTCCGGATTGTAGCCATAGGCCCCGAACGGAGATGTGCCGGCCGTGCCGATCCACTTCGAACCGCCCTGATGGCGGCCCTGCTGCTCCTCAAGCCGCTTCCTCAGCATCTCCATCAGCGCCTCGAAGCCGCCGAGCGAAGCGACCAGCGCTTTCTCCTCGGCGCTCAGGTGCCGTTCCGCAAGCTTGCGCAGCCACTCCTCCGGCAGCGGCTCCGACTCGCTGACTTCAATGCCGGAGATGGCCTCAAGACCACTGAAATGGGTGGAAAACACCTGGTCGAAGCGGTCGATGTGACGCTCGTCCTTCACCAGCGCGGCGCGGGCGAGGAAGTAGAAGGCCTCGACATCGAAATCGGCAAGTCCGGCCTCCATACCCTCCAGAAGGTCCAGGAATTCCCGCAGCGTGACCGGGACCCTGGCGTCCTTCAGCTTCAGGAAGAAGGGGATGAACATGCCGGGTCCTTGCTACCGCGTGCCGATCTGCTCCAGATCGTAAGGCGTGGTCTGGTAGAGCTCGTTGATCCAGTTGCCGAACAGCAGATGCGCGTGGCTGCGCCAGCGGTTCTGTGGCGTCAGTGCCGGATCGTTATGCGGGAAGTAGTTGTACGGCATCTTGATCGGAATGCCGGCATTCACGTCGCGAAAATATTCGTCCGCCAGCGAGGTGGAATCATACTCGACGTGATTGAACATGTAGAGCCGGTTGCCCTTCTTCTCGTGAACGAGACAGACGCCCATCTCTTCCGATTCCATCAGGATTTCCAGTCCGTGGACCTTTTCGATGTCGGCGCGGCGGACTTCCGTCCAGCGTGACACGGGCACCTGGAAATCATCGGAGAAGCCGTTGAGATAGATGGAGGACGGGCAGAGATTGCGATGCCGGTAGACGCCGAACGCCTTTTCCTTCAGCTCGTGCTTCGGCACGCCGTGGAAATGATAGATGGCGGCCATCGCGCCCCAGCAGACGTTGAGGGTCGAATGGACATGGGTGTCGGTCCAGTCGAAGATCTGCCGCATCTCCTCCCAATAGGTGACTTCCTCGTAGGGAAGCATCTCGACCGGGGCGCCGGTGATGATGAAGCCGTCGAACTTGCGGTCCTTCACCTCTTCCCATGTCTGGTAGAACGACAGCAGGTGCTCTTCCGAGGTGTTCTTGGCCTTGTGGCCGCCGATCCGCACCAGCGAAAATTCGACCTGCAGCGGCGAGGCTCCGACAAGGCGAGCCATCTGCACTTCCGTCTTGATCTTGTTCGGCATCAGGTTGAGCAGGCCGATCTGCAGCGGACGGATGTCCTGCCGCACGGCCATGGTCTCGGTCATCACCCGCACGCCCTCGTTCACCAGTGCGTCGAAGGCGGGCAAGGTATCGGGGATCTTGATCGGCATGGGCTCGAACCTACAAAAACAGAAAAACCGGCAGCGAATGGTCGCGACCGGTCCGTGGAAGGTTTCACATCTTCTCGCGGCCCTTTAGCGACTTTTTTAACGTGGCTGCAAGCCGGCCGGCCAAATCACCACGAAGAGTGTCCTCAATAGGCCTTTCGCAGCCGAAGGTCAATCAATCGGGATGTCCGGCCTTGCCACCTATCGCTCCCGCCTTGCCATGAACGCCATGCGCTCGAAGAGATGCACGTCCTGCTCGTTCTTCAGCAATGCGCCGTGCAGCTTCGGCAGTGCGTTCTTGACGTCGCCGCGCAGCGTCTCGGGATCGACGTCGTCCGACACCAGCAGCCGGATCCAGTCGAGCGCCTCCGAAGTCGACGGCTTCTTCTTCAAACCCGCAGTCTCGCGGATCTCGTAGAACTGGGTGAGTGCGGCGCGCACGAGGGTCTGCTTGATGCCGGGATAATGGACGTCGACGATCCGCGACAGCGTCTCGGCATCCGGAAAGCGGATGTAATGGAAGAAGCAGCGGCGCAGGAACGCGTCGGGCAGCTCCTTCTCGTTGTTGGAGGTGATGATGACGATCGGCCGGACCTTGGCCTTCACCGTCTCGCCCGTCTCGTAGACGTGGAACTCCATGCGATCGAGTTCCTGCAGAAGGTCGTTGGGGAACTCGATGTCTGCCTTGTCGATCTCGTCGATCAGCAACACCACCTTGGTGTCCGAGGAGAAGGCCTGCCACAGCTTGCCCTGGCGGATGTAGTTCGACACCGCGTTCACCCGCGCATCGCCGAGCTGGCTGTCTCGCAGCCGCGACACTGCGTCGTATTCATAGAGCCCCTGCTGCGCCTTGGTCGTCGACTTGATGTTCCACTCGATCATCGGCAGATCGAGCGCCGCCGCCACCTGCCGCGCCAGTTCGGTCTTGCCGGTACCTGGCTCGCCCTTCACCAGCAGCGGCCGCTCGAGGCGGATCGCTGCATTGACCGCGACCATCAGGTCCTTGTCGGCGATGTAGTCCGCGGTACCGGTAAACTGCATGCGGTGGATGCTCCTGCAGGGTTCGAAAGGCCTGGGCGGAAGGTAATCAGCCGGCACCGGGTCCGCAAGCGGCGTCCGGACGCCTGCGGCCACAAGATTGCGCTTGTATTCCGCAGCCGATCTGCGAATCTGGCAGAAGGTCACGAGACATCGCAGGGCCAGCCGAAGGTCGCCCCGGAGCGGCGGCCGAAGCCTTGCGTGCCGCCAGCCTTCTTCTTCCGATCAGCCAATCGATGCGGCCGACAGCCACTCCGGACAGGGATGTCACTCTCGGATAGCCAGTCCCGGAAACCAGTCTCTGAGAAAGACGGGCTGCCCGCCGCCCTCGACAAACCGATCCGCCACCACATCCGATACAGCTTGCTACCCCCCCGCAACGCCCCTCCGCAGATGGAGCCGGGCCACAAGGACAAGATCAATGGCCAAAGGTCAGGTACGTTCGAACCGCGAAGTGCGCAAACCGAAGAAGGACAAGACGAAGGCCGCCGCAGCGCCGACTTCCACCTTCACCACCCAGCTGAAGGGCGCCGAAGCCGCCGCCCCGAAGAAGCGCTAGCGTTCCTATCCATCCCGACATCGGCCGCGGCGATAGCCGCCGCGTCCTTCGCGCCCCCCGTCACCGCGTCTTCGGCCTTTCCCTTTTGCCTGAAGATGCGCTAAGGGCAGGCCATGAGTTCATCCTCCTTCACCATCCTTCTGGGCGGCCACCTGACCCTCACCGATCGGCTGCGTGCGCTTGTCGATGGAACGAGGGTCATTGCCGCCGACAGCGGCATGCGCCATGCGCAGGGCCTGCGGCTGAAGCCGGAGCTTTGGGTGGGCGATTTCGACAGCAGCGACGCGGCACTGAGCCGCATGTGGCCGGATATCGAGCGCCGCACCTACCCGGCATCGAAGGCGGCGACCGATGGTGAAATCGCCGTCGCCGAAGCCATCGCCCGGGGCGCCACCCGGCTGATCTTTGCCGGGGCCCTGGGCGGCGAACGTTCCGACCATGCACTGCAGCACTACCTCAACGGTCTCGGCCTGGTCGAGGACGGCTACGAGGTGATGCTCTCGTCCGGTGACGAGGAAGCCTATCCGATGACCGGCGGCGACCGGCTGGAACTCGACCTGCCGCAAGGTGCGCTGTTCTCGGTGCTCGGCTTCACGGCACTCGAAGGCCTGACGATCCGCAATGCGCGCTATCCGCTCACCGATTTTTCGCTGACCTTCGGGTCGTCGCGCACCATATCCAATCTAGCAGACGGGCCGATCTCCGTGACGCTGAAGAGCGGCCGGGCGATCCTGCTCGCCAGACCCTACGACCTCAGCGGAGTCTAGACGACCGAATGGCACCTCCCATCCTCAAGCTCGACGACATCAGGCTGAGCTTCGGCGGCGCGCCGCTGCTCGACGGCGCCAATCTGCAGGTGGAGCCGGGCGACCGCATCTGCCTCGTTGGCCGCAACGGCTCCGGCAAGTCAACGCTGATGAAGATTGCCGCGGGCCTCGTCGAATCCCAGTCCGGCGAGGTGTTCCGCCATCCGTCGGCGACCATCCGCTATCTGGAGCAGGCACCCGACTTCGGCAGCTATCAGACCGTCCAGGCCTATGCCGAGGCGGGCCTTGGCCCCGGCGACGACGCCTACCGTGTTACCTATCTGCTCGACCATCTGGGCCTGACCGGCCAGGAAGATCCGAACCGGCTGTCGGGCGGCGAAGCCCGGCGCGCGGCGCTAGCCCGCGTGATGGCGCCGGAACCCGACATCCTGATGCTCGACGAGCCGACCAACCATCTCGACCTGCCGACGATCGAATGGCTGGAAAGCGAGCTGCAGAAGAGCCGCAGCGCCCTGGTGCTGATCTCCCATGACCGTCGCTTCCTGGAAAAGGTCTCGACTGCCACCGTCTGGCTCGATCGCGGAACGGCGCGCCGGCTCGACCGCGGCTTCGGCTATTTCGAGGAATGGCGCGACAAGGTGCTGGAAGAGGAGGAGCTGGAGCAGCACAAGCTCGGCAAGCAGATCGAGCGCGAGGAGCACTGGCTGCGCTACGGCGTGACGGCCAGGCGTAAGCGCAACATGCGCCGGCTCGGCAACCTGCAGACGCTGCGCTCCAACTACCGTGGCCATCAGGGACCGCAGGGCACCATCCAGGCCTCGGCCTCAGAGGGCAAGGAAAGCGGCAAGCTGGTGATCGAGGCGGAGGCCATCACCAAGGCCTATGGCGACCGGACCATCGTCGCGCCGTTCTCCATCCGCGTGCATCGCGGCGACCGGATCGGTCTCGTCGGCCCCAATGGCGCCGGCAAGACGACGCTGCTGAAGATGCTGACGGGCCAACTGGAGCCCGACAGCGGCATCATCAAGCTTGGCACCAATCTCGAGATCGCAACGCTCGACCAGAAGCGCGAGGATCTCGATCTTAACGACACGCTGGCGCACTACCTGACCGACGGACGCGGCGAGAGCCTGCTGGTGAACGGCGAGCAGCGCCACGTGGCCGGCTACATGAAAGACTTCCTGTTCCAGCCGGAGCAGATGCGCACGCCGATCAAGAACCTGTCGGGCGGCGAGCGCGCCCGCCTGATGCTGGCGCGGATCATGGCCCGGCCGTCGAACCTGCTCATCCTCGACGAGCCGACCAACGACCTCGACATCGAAACGCTGGACCTGCTGCAGGAAATCGTCGCCGGCTTCAACGGCACCGTCATCCTCGTCAGCCACGACCGCGATTTCCTCGACCGCACCGTCACCTCGACCATCGCGCCGGCAAATCCCGAGGCGCCGGACGGCCGCTGGATCGAATATGCCGGCGGCTACACGGACATGATGGCGCAGCGCAAGGGCGCGCTCGACGAGAAGCGCCGGGTGGAGCGGGCGAAGGCAGATACCGCCAGCGCCGCGGCACCTGCATCCGATACGCCGAAGTCGAAGGTGAAGCTCTCCTACAAGCAGAAATTCGCGCTCGAAAGCCTTCCCAAGGAGATGGAGAAGGTGCAGGCAGATATTGATCAGCGCGAGGCGAAGATGGCTGATGCCAGCCTGTTCACCAAGGACCCGGCAGCCTTCAACCGCCTGGCCGCGGAGCTCGAAAAGCTGCGCGCAAAACTGACGGCGATGGAGGAAGAGTGGCTGGAACTGGAGATGCTGCGCGAGGAGCTCGAAGGCTAACCTAACAGTTTGTTATACTTAACAAAGAGTTAGTGCTAATAAATCTGGCCCCGTGCCGGAACATTTCCCGAAATGGCACGTTCGGTCGACACTTGGTACAGAGATTGTTCAGGTGCGTGTTCAACAGAGGGATGTCCCATGTCGGCAAATGTAGTGCGTCGTCGGCTGGAAGATGCAGCCATGAAACAACGGGTCATGATCGTCGAGGACGAATTTCTCATCGCTCTCGACGTCGCCGACACAGTGGAAAGCATGGGGTTGACGGTGAGCGGCTTTGCCAGCGGCCGGATGCATGCCCTGTCGCTTGCTCCAAATGCGGATATTGCCCTCGTCGACGTCAACCTGTCTGACGGCCCGACCGGCCCGTCGATCGGCCGCGAGCTTGCCGAACGTTTCGGCGTGACGGTGATCTTCATGACCGCCAATCCGGAACAGCTCGAGGGGCACCCGAACGGCTCTCTCGGCGTCCTCACCAAGCCGGTCATGCCGCACTCGATCGAGGAGACGCTCGATTACGCTCTCGCCAATCGTCTTGGCGGCATCGCCGCAGTGCCGCGCGACCTGCAGATCTTCCGGCACGTCCACCACTTGCAGCCGCACTGACACCCGAGGCGGTGCTTGCCAAGCGCCCGCCATCCGGCTACATCTCCGCCTGCTCTAACGGGGTGCCATATCCATGGCTGAGAGGCTTTTGCCAACCCGCGGAACCTGATCCGGTTAACACCGGCGGAGGGATTAGACGGCTCGATCTTCAGCGCCTATTCCCCGTTTTGAAAAGAACAAGGAGGCGCTGATGCGCGGATCCCAGATCATTGCCATGGCATTGCTTGCAGCTCTCGGCCTTTCGGCTCCGGCCACTGCCGCCGAGAAGAAGACGCTGACCGTTTACACCTATGAAAGCTTCATCTCCGAGTGGGGTCCCGGCCCGAAGGTCAAGCAGGCCTTCGAGAAGACCTGCGACTGCACGGTCAACTTCGTCGGTGTCGCCGACGGCGTGGCGCTGCTGACCCGGCTGAAGCTCGAAGGCACCACCTCCACCGCCGACGTCGCGCTGGGGCTGGATACCAACCTCATTGCCGAAGCCAAGCAGACCGGCCTCTTCGAGGCGCACGGCATCGATACCTCTGCTGCGAAGGTTCCGGGCGGCTTTGCCGATGAGGTCTTCGTGCCCTATGACTACGGTCACTTCGCCATCGTCTACGATACAGAGACGATTAAGAACCCCCCGCGCAGCCTGAAGGACCTCGTCGAGGGCGACCCGAACCAGAAGATCGTCATCGAGGATCCGCGCACGTCGACGCCGGGCCTCGGCCTGCTTCTCTGGATCCGCTCCATCTATGGCGACGAGGCCCCGGCCGCCTGGGCCAAGCTGAAGAACCGCATCCTCACCGTGACGCCGGGCTGGTCGGAAGCCTATGGCCTGTTCACCAAGGGCGAGGCACCGATGGTGTTCTCCTACGTCACCTCGCCGGCCTATCACATGGTCGAGGAAAACACCGATCGCTACCAGGCCGCCGCCTTCGACGAGGGGCACTACATCCAGGTCGAAGTCTCGGGGATCCTCACATCCTCGCAGAACAAGGATCTTGCCCGGTCCTTCCTCGCCTTCACCCTGTCGCCGGACTTCCAGGCGATCATCCCGACCACCAACTGGATGATGCCGGCCGCTGCCACGGATGAAGCACTGCCGGAAGCGTTCGGGAGGCTCGTGCAGCCGCAGAAGACGCTGATGATGAGCCCCAACGAGGTGGCCGCCAACCGCCAGGCGTGGATCCGCGAATGGCTGTCCGCGATGAGCATGAAGTAGGCCGATGCTGACGGCGGGGGAGCGAGGCCGGGGACTTGCCGCAGGCGCGGCGAGCTTTGCTACGGTCGCGGTCTTCATCCTGGCGCCCAGCATCGCCCTGGTTTCCGCTTCGCCGGCAATGCCCGGGCGCGCCATCTTCGACAGCTACACGCTGAGCCTGCTGCGCTTTACCGTGCTGCAGGCGGTGCTCTCCACACTTCTCTCCGTTGGCCTGGCGATCCCCGTCGTGCTGGCGCTCGGCCGCCGGCCGGCGTTTCCCGGCCGCATCTGGATCCTCCGGCTGATGGCCGTGCCCATGGGATTGCCGGTACTGATCGGCGCGCTCGGCCTGATCGGCATCTTCGGACGCCAGGGCCTGCTGAACCGCATGCTGGCGCTACTCGGGCTCGAACAGCCGATCGGCATCTACGGGTTGGGCGGCATCCTGCTTGCGCATGTCTTCTTCAACCTGCCGCTTGCCTGCCGGCTGATGCTGGCCGGCCTTGAGCGCTTGCCGACGGAAACCTGGCGTCTTTCGGCCAGTCTCGGCATGGGCTCCTGGTCGACCTTTCGCTTCATCGAAGCGCCTGCCCTCACCCGTACCCTGCCCGGAGCCGCAGGCCTCATCTTCATGCTCTGCGCCACGAGCTTTACGCTGGTGCTGGTGCTGGGCGGCGGCCCGGCGGCAACGACGCTGGAAGTGGCGATCTACCAGGCGCTGCGCTTCGATTTCGATCCACCGCGGGCTGTCGCGCTGTCGCTGCTGCAGATTGCGCTGACCGCCTGCGTTCTGATTGCCATCAGCCGTCTTCCTGCAGCCGACGTGACGGGCGGCGGAGAGGGGCGCGCGCCACAGCGCTTTGATGGCAAAGGGCTCGGCAGCCGGGTCTGGGACGGGCTGGCGATCCTGCTTGCCACGGTCTTCCTGATCCTGCCGCTGTCGGCGATCGTAACTGCTGGCCTGAAGGCCGATCTCTGGCGACTGCTGACCATGCCGTCCTTCCGCCAGGCGGCCGTGACCAGTCTGGCCATTGCTCTGGCGGCCGGGACCTTGGCCATCCTTGTGGCCTCCGGCATCGTGCTTGCTCGCGCCGCGATCGTCGACAGGCGCAAGCCTGCCCGGTTTCAGGCGCTGTTCTCGGGGGTTCTTGCCGGCCTCTCCTCGCTGGTTCTCCTGGTGCCGCCGGTGGTGCTCGGAACCGGCTGGTTCCTGCTGGTGCGGCCTTACACCGATGTTGCGCGTGTCGCTCCGGCGCTGATCGTCGCCATCAACATGCTGATGGCACTGCCCTTCGTCGTGCGCATCCTGGAGCCGGCCTACCAGACACATGCCAGATGCACCGATCGGCTGGCGGCAAGTCTGGGGATCTCAGGCGCTGCGCGCTGGCGGCTGGTCGACTGGCCGGTGCTGCGCCGGCCACTTCTGATGGCGCTGTCCTTTGCCATGGCGCTGTCGCTCGGCGATCTCGGCGCCGTGGCGCTGTTCGGATCGCAGGACCTGACGACGCTGCCATGGCTGGTCTACAGCCGCATGGGCAGCTACCGCACCAATGACGCCGATGGCCTTGCCCTCATTCTCGGCGTCGTTTGCCTCGCATTGACGGCACTGGGGACGGCCGGCGCCGCAGACAACAACCGACGGTCGGACATCGCAACCGGCGATCAGGATCGTGAGGACGGCAGATGAGTGAAATACCAGCCGTCGAACTGAAAGACGTGAGGCTGCGGCTCGGCACTGCATCGTTTCACTTCGACTGCGCATTTCCGGCAGGCGAAATCACCGCCATCACCGGCGCATCCGGATCCGGCAAGTCGACGCTTCTCAACCTCGTCGCCGGCTTCCAGACGCCGGATGAGGGCCGCGTGCTGATCGGTGGAGAGGAGATGACGAGCCGGCATCCGGGCGAACGGCCGCTTTCCGTCATCTTCCAGGACAACAATCTCTTCGCCCATCTCGACGTCTATGCGAATGTTGGCCTCGGCGTCCATCCGGGCCTGCGGCTCGACGAGGCGGGCAGACGCAGGGTCTCCTCGGCGCTCGAGCGTGTCGGACTTGCCGGATACGAGAGGCGGCGGCCGGGAACGCTGTCCGGCGGTGAGCGCCAGAGGGTGGCGTTTGCCCGGGCGCTGGTCCGGCATCGACCGCTGCTTCTGCTCGACGAACCGTTCGCGGCGCTCGATCCGGCGCTGCGCCGGTCGATGGCCGAACTCCTGCTCGATCTTCACCGCGAGACGCAGATGACGGTGCTCGTGGTGACGCACGACGTGGAGGAAGTGAAGCGGCTCGCCGACAGCGTCATCTACATCGCCGACGGCACTATCCGCTTCCAGGCGCCGAAGGACGTGTTTATGCTGCACAGCGAAGATCCGGGAATCGCCAGATTCGTCGGCTCTTCATAAAGCCTCAACCACTCCGCCACATTTTAGACTTGGGTCAGTGCCATGCCGCGATGCGAAATAGGCGGGACGATTGCTTGCAGCCACACATGTTCTACTTAAATGGGGAACGAGGCAATTCGGCGAGCCAATCAGCCATCCGTAGTGACGGTCAGGAGACAGCGGCGGGAAGGCAGATGCCGCGACATGCCGGATGGCGAGCGTGAAAGAATGACGTTTCCAAGCAGACGGATCGATATCGCAGGAAGTGGCCAAACCGGCCACAAAGCAGCTTCGGCCGGCACCCGGCTCAGGGGCGCCCGCATGCGCACGCTCATATCCCTGCTGATCGCAGCGACGGCGCTGTCCAGCTGCCAGTCGGTGCTGGAGCAGACCTACAAGCCAGACGTCAAGCCTTCATCGACCCCGCAGATCGTCGATCAGGTGCAGAAGAACGATCCGCGTGCGCAAATGGGTGCGCGCGAGCATCCGCGCATCGTTGCAAGCTACGGCGGAGAATATCATGACGCAAAGACCGAGAGGCTGGTCGCCCGCATTGCAGGTGCTCTGACCGCCGTCTCCGAAAATCCCACGCAGTCGTTCCGTATCACCATTCTCAACTCGCCGGCGATCAACGCGTTTGCGCTGCCGGGCGGCTATCTCTACGTCACACGCGGATTGCTGGCGCTGGCCAACGACGCCTCCGAAGTGGCGGCCGTCCTGTCGCACGAGATGGGCCACGTCACCGCCAACCACGGCATCGAGCGCCAGAAGCGCGAGGAAGCGGAAGTCATCGCCAGCCGCGTGGTCGCCGAGGTGCTGTCCAGCGATCTCGCCGGCAAGCAGGCACTGGCACGCGGCAAGCTGAGGCTCGCCGCCTTCTCCCGCCAGCAGGAGCTGCAGGCAGACGTGATCGGCGTGCGCATGCTCGGCGAGGCCGGCTACGACCCCTATTCCGCGGCGCGCTTCCTTGACTCGATGGCCGCCTATGCCCGCTATTCGGCCGTCGACCCCGACAACGACCAGAGCCTCGACTTCCTGTCGAGCCATCCGAATGCGCCGCAGCGCGTCGAGCTTGCCCGCCAGCACGCGCGCGCTTTCGGCCAGGAAGGCACCTTCGGCGATCGCGGCCGCGACTATTATCTGACCGGGATCGACGGACTTCTCTATGGCGACAGCCCGGAAGAAGGCTATGTGCGCAACGAGACCTTCTTGCATGCAGGGCTCGGCATCCGCTTCGACGTGCCGGAAGGCTTCCGCATCGACAACAAGGCCGAAGCCGTGCTGGCGACCGGGCCGGACGAGACGGCGATCCGCTTTGACGGCGTCAAGGCTGAAACCGAGCAGAGCCTCACCAACTACCTGACGAGCGGCTGGGTTGCCGGCCTTCTGCCGGAAACGGTGCGCGAGACGACGGTGAACGGCCTGCAGGCGGCCACTGCTAGGGCATCGGCCGAGCGCTGGGATTTCGATGTGACGGTGATCCGGCAGGACAAGCAGATCTTCCGCTTCCTGACTGCGGTGCCAAAGGGCAACCAGTCGCTGGAGACGACCGCCAACATTTTGCGCAACACCTTCCGCAGCATGACGCCGCAGGAAATCGCCCAGCTGAAGCCGCTGCGCGTGCGCGTGGTGACGGTTGCGCCGGGCGACAACCTGACCACCATGTCGGCGAGGATGATGGGGACCGACCGCAAGGTCGACCTGTTCAGACTGATCAATGCGCTGCCATCAGGGGCGGCATTGTCGCCCGGCCAGCGCGTCAAGATCATTTCCGAATAAGAAGCCTGCCCGGGCCACCGGGCTAGGCAGGTGCTGCAACGAGTTTCGGCAGCGAGTTTCGGCGGCCAGTCCGGCCGCCGGTACGGGTGCCTGCTCAGCAGACCATTGCCATCTGCGGGTTGATGGTGACCAGCGCCGATTTCAGCTTCTCGATCGCCCGGCTTTCGATCTGGCGCACGCGTTCCTTGGAAATGCCGAGTTCCGCGCCGAGAGCCTCGAGCGTCGCGCCGTCGTCGGTCAGCCGGCGGGCGTGGATGATCTTCTTCTCGCGCTCGTTGAGCTTGGTAAGTGCGCCCTGCAGCCACTTGACCCGGCGCTCGCCGTCGATCATCCCGGAAACCTGCTCGTCCGGCAGCGGCTCTCCGCTTTCCAGCATGTCGAGCCGTTCGACGCTGTCGGTATCACCGGCAATCGATGGCGCCTGGAGAGAGGCGTCATTGCCGGACAGTCGCGCGTCCATGGTCTGCACGTCAGCGACGCTGACGCCCAGTGCCGTGGCGATCTCCTCGTGGATCTCGCGGGCGCCGAGATTGCTGTCGCCACGCGACAGCTTGGCACGCAGGCGGCGAAGATTGAAGAACAGCGCCTTCTGGGCCGAACTGGTACCACCGCGGACGATCGACCAGTTGCGCAGGATGTAATCCTGCATGGAAGCCCGGATCCACCAGCTTGCATAGGTAGAAAAACGCACGTCGCGGGCTGGCTCGAACCTTGCCGCCGCCTCCAGCAGCCCTACATAACCCTCTTGTACGAGGTCGCTCATCGGCAGGCCGAAGCCGCGGAACTTGGAAGCCATGGCGATCACGAGACGCATATGCGCCAGAGCGATCTGGTTGCGCGCATCCTGGTCCTGGTCATCCTTCCAGCGGACAGCCAGGTCGCGCTCCTCCTCACGCGCAAGATAAGGTGCCGACATGGCAATCTTGATCATCGTGCGGTCTGCGGACATGGCATTCATCGCGCTCTCTCCATGAGACTGTGTGACCCGGCAAAAGCCTTCGTCCGATGCTGCTCCTGTTGAACTCTTGGACAGAGACAGCAGGTACGACACGAGATAAGCAGGCTTTTGGCTCCCCTTCATTCTGCATGGGGCGCCGGCTTCACGCATGCGTCCCCTTGATAGTCCGGCACCACGAAAGCTCCTGAGGCACCTCAGACTGTCTCGCCGCACCGGCGGATCAACGCGCGGCAGGAGCAAAAGTTCCCACAAAAAAACCCGGCCTGAGCCGGGTTCTTTGAATTGAAACAGGAAAGCAGCAGCTTATGCGGCTTCCTCGTGGGATTCTTCTTCGTCGAGGACCTTGTTGCGCTTGGGACCCTTGGCAAGGTTGGTTTCGACCAGACGAACCGCTTCCGTATCGGACATCTTGTTGACTGCCGCGATTTCGCGCGCCATGCGATCGAGAGCCGCTTCGTACAGCTGGCGCTCAGAATAGGACTGCTCCGGCTGGTTTTCAGCACGATACAGATCGCGCACCACTTCGGCGATGGAGATCAGATCGCCCGAATTGATCTTCGCGTCGTATTCCTGAGCGCGGCGCGACCACATCGTCCGCTTGACGCGCGCCTTGCCCTGGACAACCTTCAATGCACGCTCGACGAAATCAGTCTCGGACAGCTTGCGCATACCAATGCTGACCGCCTTGGCGACCGGCACCTTCAGGCGCATCTTGTCCTTTTCGAAATCAATCACGAACAGCTCGAGCTTCATTCCAGCCACTTCCTGTTCCTCGATCGCCGTGATAGTGCCTACGCCATGCGCGGGATATACGATCGATTCGCCGGTCTTGAAGCCGTGGCGTGCTGAAGATTTTTTCTGCTGGGTCGTCATTCGTTTAACAAACTCCCTGTTACGCACTCGGCAATCCATGTGCCGGGGCCGGGTCAGTCAGGCCCGGATGAGACGGGGGAACCGTCAGGTGACTCCATACTGGTCCGACCAAACGCGCGCGAAAACAACATCCATCGCGATCAGCGACGACAAGATCCAAAAATTGGCTTTGTCACGGGAACCGCGCAGGATGCTCTGGTGCTTTCGTGATGTTTTTGGGCACGCGAATGCCGCTTTGTGGAACAGTTTCTATTGTCTACCACAAAAATAGGCAGAAATCAATGATTTGCTTTCGCAGATGCTCAGATGCAACGATCGAATCGCTGCCTAATCGACAAGCAGCGACGTAGCGAAGCCTGCACCGGTCAGTCGCCCTTGCCGGGCTCCGTCGAAAAATACTGCTCGAACTTGTTGCTGACGCCGTCCATTTCCTTGGCTTCCGGCAGGGCATCACGCTTGACGGTGATGTTCGGCCAGACCTGGGCGTAATCGGCATTGACCTTCAGCCACTTGTCCAGACCCGGTTCGGTATCCGGCTTGATCGCCTCTGCCGGACATTCGGGCTCGCAGACGCCACAGTCGATGCACTCGTCCGGATGGATGACCAGGAAGTTCTCGCCTTCGTAGAAGCAGTCGACCGGGCATACTTCGACGCAGTCGGTATATTTGCAGCGGATGCAATTGTCGGTCACGACATACGTCATGAGGCACTCCAGAATGTCACGAATTTGCGGCAGGCTGTCGGACGAATGATTGGCAGACACGCCAAATCCAGCCGATCGAGCAGCCGACAAGTCCGGCGTTGCGACAGTGAGGTAATGCGTTTGCCCCTGGTTCGCAAGGACAAACCTTTCTAAATCCGGCGGCCTGCTAGATGGTTTTCCTAGTGACCCTCATCACCGGGATCTGGAAGCAGCCGATCCGTCAGCCGCCGTTCCCGCTTTGTCGGCCGACCCGCACCGGGCTGGCGCAGCGCCTGCTCGAAAGCAGTGAGCTTTTTTGCTTCCTCTGCCGGCGGCGTCAGATCGTCGTAGAGCAACCGGGCTTCCTCGTACGGGCCCCGCCTCTCACCGGCAGCCTTGACCTGCAGCACGAGGTCTCGCCTGTCCAGGGAAAGGTTGATCCGATCGCCCGCCTTCAGCTGAAAGCTGGGCTGCGACACGAGGACGCCATTCACCCGCACATTGTTCGAGTGAATGAACGCCTGGGCAAGCGATCGGGATTTGACCATGCGGGCAAAGAACAGCCATTTGTCGAGGCGCTGACGCGCAACTCCGGGCGGCACTTGTTCCGTCATCAGCCTACTTCTTCATTTGCTCCTTGAGAGCAGCCAGCTTGGCGAACGGTGAATCCGGATCGATCGGCTTTTCCTTGCGCGGCGGACGAGCCTCGAAGCGAGCCGGCTGCGCAGTCTTCTGCCGATCGTTGCGATCGTTCCTGTCGTTACGGTCGCCGCGTGGCGGACGATCGCCCTTGCCGTCGGGCCGGCGGTCGCCGCGCGGCTTGCCGCCGTTGCGATTGCCACCATCCCGCTGACCGCCTTCACGCTGGCCACCCTCGGCACCACGTGCTGCGTGTTCGGTACGCTCTCCGCCGCCGCGACGATCATCGCGTCGACCTTCGCCCGGTGCGCGGTTGGCAGCCGCCCGGCGTTCTCCCTGCGGACGACCACCGCGCTGGTTTTCGCTACGTCCGCCACCCGGACGCCACAGCAGAACCGGCTTGGGTTCTTCTTCGGCGACAGGCTCGGACGCCGGTGCCGGTTCGGCATCGGTCGTCTCGGCCGCAGGAACGGCCTCGACGTCTGCTGCAGCTGCGGCGGCTTGATCAGCGGCCGGCGCTTCGGCTGGAGCTTCAGGCTCCGCGCCAGCGACGGCTTCGACCTGCGGTTCGGAGGCAGCATCTTCCGCGGCGGTTTCGGCGACCGCTTCCGGCGCCTGAGCCTCGTCGGTCGCAACATCCGCACTGTCAGCATCGTCAGCTTCGGAGGCCGGCGCCGTTTCTGCCGAGGCTTCTGCCGCGGGGGCAGCGCTTGCGGCGCTTGCCGACTGGCCGGCGAGGAAGGCCTGCGCCTCTTCCGGCTTTACCGCATCGGCGCGGTAGCCGAGACCTTTGAGAATTTCCTCCATGTCGTCCGGCGTCGCGCCGAGAATGGAGAGCATGGCGGTCGTCGTGGTGAAGCGTCGCCCATCATAGGCGCCTTCCGGACGCTGGCCGTTGCCCGGCTTCCACTGCAGGAGCGGCCGGATGAGATCGGCGAGACGTTCGAGGATATCGACGCGCACGGCACGCTTGCCGAGGAAGCGGAAGCCGGCGAGCTTGTAGAAGTTGCGCTCGAAGGTCGGATCGGTGACCACCGAGGTCCGGCCGGCTGCCAGCGCCGGGATGAGATCGCCATAGCCCGGCTTGTCGAGACCGTCGTTCTTCAGCGCCCAGAGCAGCGTGATCAGTTCGGCCGGGGCCGGCTTCAGCAGCGCCGGCATGAAGATATGGTAGGCGCCGAAGCGGATGCCGTAGCGGCGCATCGAGGCGCGCGCATCCTGATCAAGCGTCTTGACGTCGTCGGCAACGTCGCGCCGGAAGAGGACACCGAGATTTTCGACGAGCTGGAACGCGAGCCCCTTGGCAAGCCCCTGCAGGTCTTCGGCACGCGACAGATCGTCGAGCGGCTTCAGGACCGTGGCGATGTGATGATTGACGAAGCGCTCGAGGCGAGCAGCCACGTGATCGCGGGCATTGCCGGTCAACTGCTCGTCGGCGAGCAGGATGAGACGCGGATGCATGATGTGATCGCCGGCCGCGAGCTTTGCCACCGGATCACCGAGCCAGCGGACGAAACCGTCCGAGCCGACGGCGATGTCGCTATTGCCGCAAGCATAGAGCCGCGCAGCGCGAGCCTCGAACTCCAGCGACAGGGCCTTCTGGGCAGCCGTCTGCACAGCCTTGGCATCCGGCCCTTCGGCACCGGAAACAGGCGTAAACCGGAAACCGGCTAGTTGACCGACGTGGTGTCCCTCGACGAAGACATCCCCATTCACACTGATTTCAGCTTCCAGCATCGCATTCTCTCTCAGGCGCTTCATGAGCACAGATGTCCTGCGATCAACAAAGCGTTTCGTCAACCTTTCATGTAGCGCGTCCGACAACCTGTCTTCGATTTCCCGTGTCTTTTCTTGCCAGTGTGTCGGATGCGCCAACCAACCCGGACGGTTGGAGACATAAGTCCATGTTCTGATCTGGGCGATGCGGGCGGACAGCGTATCGATCTCGCCGTCGGTCCGATCGGCCCGCTGCACCTGCGTCGCCATGAAGTCTTCGTTCACCGCGCCTAGCCGCACAAGATCGGAAAATATCGTCGAAATCAGGTCGGCATGCTGTGCCGGCGTGATGCGCCGGTAATCGGGAAGCGCGCAGGCTTCCCACAGCTTCTCGACATTCTCGGGCGTCGTCGCGGCATCGATGATCTCGGGATAGCGCGACAGATAGTCGAGCGCCTGGCTGTCCGTCGCCGGCAAGGCGCGGGTCAGGCCGTGGACGGTCGGCGTCGCATCGAGGCTGGCACGCAGGTCGCGGATGGAGGAAAAGTTGAGCGCCTTGGAGCGCCACTGCAAGACCTTCACCTGGTCAAAGTGGTGGCTCTGGATGCGCTCCACCAGGTCTTCGTCGAACGGCGCTACCTGGCCAGTCACCCCGAACGTGCCATCCCGCAGGTGGCGGCCGGCGCGGCCAGCAATCTGGCCCATTTCGCCGGCATTGAGATTGCGGAACTGGTATCCGTCGAACTTTCGATCCTGGGCAAAGGCGACGTGATCGACATCGAG
This sequence comes from Rhizobium sp. SAFR-030, assembly GCF_059415005.1. Taxonomy (NCBI): domain Bacteria; kingdom Pseudomonadati; phylum Pseudomonadota; class Alphaproteobacteria; order Hyphomicrobiales; family Rhizobiaceae; genus Rhizobium; species Rhizobium sp. SAFR-030. The sequence goes on from NZ_JBPFDO010000006.1 coordinate 255,539, forward strand.
GTTGAGGCCCATGCCGATTGCATCGGTCGCCACCAGATACTCGACGTCGCCGGCCTGGTAGAGACCGACCTGGGCATTTCGAGTGCGAGGCGACAGCGCACCGAGGACCACCGCCGCCCCGCCGCGCTGACGGCGGATCAGTTCGGCGATCGCATAGACCTCGTCGGCCGAAAAGGCGACGATGGCGGTGCGCTGCGGCAGGCGGGTGATCTTTTTCTGCCCCGCATAGAAGAGGGTGGACAGGCGGGGGCGCTCGACGACGGTGATGCCGGGCAGCAGACGCTCAAGGATCGGCCGCATGGTGCCGGCGCCGAGAAGCAGGGTCTCTTCCCGTCCGCGCAGATGCAGGATCCGGTCGGTGAAGATGTGCCCCCGCTCAAGATCGCCAGCGAGCTGAACCTCGTCGATGGCGACGAACGCCGCCTTCGTCTCGCGCGGCATGGCCTCGACGGTACAGACCGAAAACCGTGCCAGATGCGGGGTGATCTTTTCTTCGCCGGTGATCAGCGCGACGTTGTGGTGCCCGACCTTCTCGACCAGCCGGCCATAGACCTCGCGCGCCAGGAGACGCAGCGGCAGGCCGATCACGCCGGATCCGTGAGCAACCATGCGCTCGATGGCATAATGGGTCTTGCCGGTATTGGTCGGGCCGAGAACCGCGGTAACGCCGCGGCCACTCAAGATCATGGGCTGGGAATTCAAAAGCTCTGTCCGCACATCGTCTGAAGCCGCCGCGACGATGCGGCTGACACCTCACACATGGCGTTTCGAACCGGCGATGGCAAGCCGCAAGGGCTCAGGAGTGACGGCGGCAACGGAAATCCTGCCAGTTTTCTCGATGCGTGCACGTTCGGAACAGCGGGCGAACAAAGCACGGACGAATCGCTGACTCTCCTGAGTCACCCTTTGTTCCGCGCGGCTACTATGCAGGAACCGGAAGCAAGCCGACTAGGCCTCACTGGGGCAGGCAGTTTCGTTGTGCCATCTACAGTGATTTTGTGGCGTCACATAAATCGGACATCGGCTTGGAACAAAATCGCAGTGGTCACGTTTTCGCCGCACAAACCAACGTGTTGGAGAAGTTCGAATGCTCGGGACCATTTTGCTGATCATTGTCATTCTGCTCTTGATCGGCGCCCTGCCGAACTGGGGTCATAGCCGCAGCTGGGGTTATGGCCCGTCGGGCGGTCTCGGTCTCGTCGTCCTCATACTGATCATTCTGCTCCTGATGGGCAGAATCTAAAGTTTGCAAAACTCGATTATAACAGGGAAGGAAAGCCTCACATGAAAAAGATCCTCGCCGTTGCAGCCATGGTTGGCATGCTCGCATCGTGCACCTCGACCGAAAGAGGCACGGCCATCGGTGCCGGCACGGGTGCCGTCGTCGGCGGTGCCGTGACCAACAGCTGGGGTGGTGCAGCAGTAGGCGCCGTTGCCGGCGGCCTGGTTGGCGCCGCTGTCGGCGAGTCGCAGAAGCGTCAGGGCTATTGCGTCTACCGCGATCGCTACGGCCGCAACTACGAAGCTCGTTGCCGCTAAGCGATAACGCTGTCTAGAAAAGAGACCGGTGTGCCCCCGCATGCCGGTCTCTTTTTGTCTTCTGCCTGGAGATCCGCGCACGAGGACGCCTAGTGGATCAGGTAAAATACTGGCCGCCATTGGCGCTGATCGTCGAGCCGGTGATGAAACCGGCGTCGTCGGAAACCAGGAATACGACGCAGCGTGCGATCTCTTCCGGTCTTCCAAGCCTGCCGACCGGGATCTGCGGCAGGATCCGCTCGTTCATTACCTTCTCGGGTACCGCCAGCACCATTTCTGTTGCCGTATAGCCGGGGCAGACGGCATTGACGGTGATGTTCTTCGCCGCCCCTTCGAGCGCCAGCGACCGGGTAAAGCCGAGATCTCCTGCCTTGGCCGCCGAATAATTGACCTGCCCCATCTGGCCCTTCTGTCCGTTGATCGAGGAAATGTTGACGATGCGTCCGAAGCCCCGCTCGCGCATGCCTGGCCAGACCGGATGCGTCATGTTGAAGAGGCCGCTGAGATTGGTGGCGATCACCGCGTTCCAATCATCTGGCGTCATCTTGTGGAACATCGTGTCGCGGACGATGCCGGCGTTGTTGACGAGGATCTCTACCGGACCGATCTGCGCCTCGACCTCGCCGATCCCCGTGACGCAGGCCTCGTAGGACGACACGTCCCACCTGAAGACGGGGATGCCGGTCTCCTCCTGGAAGGCGAGTGCCCGCTGCTCGTTGCCGGCATAATTGGCCGCGACGCTGTAGCCCGCCGCCTTCAGCGCCTTCGAGATTGCCGCTCCGATACCGCGCGTGCCACCGGATATCAACGCCACTCTGGTCATGCAGCATCTCCCCCTTGCGGTTGCGACGCGCGACCCGTGCCGCGCGGTCGTCTCGATCCGGCAGCCGGTCCGGCTACAGCGCTTCCAGGCACATGGCGACACCCATGCCGCCGCCGATGCAGAGCGTTGCCAGCCCCTTGCGGGCGCCGCGCCGCTTCATTTCGAACAGCAGCGTGTTGAGCACCCGCGCACCCGATGCACCGATCGGATGGCCGATGGCGATCGCCCCGCCGTTGACGTTGACGATCGACGGATCCCAGCCCATGTCCTTGTTGACGGCACAGGCCTGTGCGGCGAAGGCTTCGTTGGCTTCCACCAGATCGAGATCGGCGGCCGACCAGCCGGCCTTTTCCAGCGCCTTGCGCGAAGCCGGGATTGGCCCGGTGCCCATGATCTGCGGATCGACGCCGGCAGTCGCCCAGGACACGATGCGCGCCATCGGCGAAATCCCGCGACGGACGGCCTCTTCCTCGGTCATCATCACCGTGGCCGCCGCACCGTCATTGATGCCGGAGGCGTTGGCCGCCGTCACGGTGCCATCCTTGTCGAAGGCCGGGCGCAATTTCGTCATGCTGTCGAGCGTCACGCCGGCGCGGATATATTCGTCGGCGTCGACGGTTACGTCTCCCTTGCGGCCCTTGATGACGAACGGCACGATCTCGTCCTGAAAACGGCCGGCCTTCTGCGCGGCTTCCGCCTTGTTCTGCGAGGCGACGGCAAACTGGTCCTGCTCGTCGCGCGAGAGCTGCCACTGGCGGGCGATGTTTTCGGCGGTGATGCCCATGTGATAGCCGTAGAAGGCGTCGGTCAGGCCGTCCTTGATCATCGTGTCGATCAGCTTCATGTCGCCCATCTTGGTGCCGCCGCGCAGATGCGCGCAGTGCGGGGCCATGGACATCGATTCCTGACCACCGGCGACGATGATCTTTGCATCGCCGAGCGCGATCTGCTGCATTCCGAGTGCCACAGCCCGCAGGCCGGAGCCGCACAGCTGGTTGACGCCCCAGGCCGTCGTCTCCTGCGGCACGCCGGCCTTCATCGCCGCCTGGCGGGCCGGGTTCTGGCCCTCGCCTGCCGGCAGCACCTGACCGAGGATGACCTCGTCGACATCCGCCGCCTCGACACCTGCACGCTCCAGAGCCGCCTTGATGGCCACAGCCCCCAGTTCGTGCGCTGCAACATTGGCGAAGGCTCCGTTGAAGGATCCGACTGCCGTGCGGGCCGCCGAGGCGATGACGATGGATGGCTGGCTCATGGCTGTCTCCTCAAGATGCTTTGTTTTGTTTGGACGCGAGACTGGCAAAGCTTTCGACGCAAGTCAAAGGGTCTGACGGAGGGGTGCAGGCGGGATGCCTGCGCAAGCGCACGATCGACAGGCCGCAAGGCCGTCTCGCATCGCACAAATGGATTGTCAGTTTCTAATTTTTAAGCGTAAGGTTGCCGTGGGAGAAATACCGAAAATACCATATTGGCGGGATCAGGAGGCAATTATGGCAAAGACGGATGGTGAGGTTGTCATTAAAAAATATGCCAACCGCCGCCTCTACAATACGGGCACCAGCACCTATGTGACGCTGGAAGACCTGGCGCAGATGGTCAAGAAGGGCCAGGAGTTCAAGGTACAGGACGCCAAGAGCGGTGACGACATCACCCACTCGGTCCTCACGCAGATCATATTCGAGCAGGAATCGAAGACCGGCAACACGCTGCTGCCCATCTCGTTCCTGCGGCAGCTGATTTCCTATTACGGCGATCAGATGCAGATGGTCGTGCCGACCTTCCTCGAGCATTCGATGAAGACATTCGCCGACCAGCAGGCGCAGATGCGCGAGCAGATGACCCGTGCCTTCGGCGAGACGCCGCTGACCAAGAACCTGCAGGCGCCGATGCAATTGATGGAGGAGCAGGTCCGTCGCAACACCGAACTGTTCCGCCAGGCGATGCAGATGTTCACGCCGTTCAACGGTAATGGGACGGCCGAGACGTCGAAGAAGGCACCGGATGCCCGCGATCTAGACGAGCTCAAGGAGCAGCTGCGGACGCTGCAGACCCGGCTCGACAGCCTCGGAACCTAGATAAGGCGCGAGGGCCTGGGTTGGAGCGGCCGCAGGCTGCACGACCCCGGCCGCGCGGCATCTCGGCCATCAATGGCGCAGGCCAAGCGTCGGGACGCTAAAGCGGGTGCCTCAAAGAAAATCCGGACAACAAAAAAGGCCGGGCGATGCCGGCCTTTCCGCTCGCAAATCCCCGAATGAGGATTATGCGCTTTCCTTCGGCGTCAGAACCTGACGGCCGCGGTACATGCCGGTCTTCAGGTCGATGTGGTGCGGACGACGCAGTTCACCGGAGTTCTTGTCTTCGATGTAGGTCGGCGTCTTGAGCGCGTCAGCGGAGCGGCGCATACCGCGCTTCGACGGGCTCGTTTTTCTCTTCGGTACAGCCATTTTCGTTACTCCAAATTGTCAGGCAGGAGATGTTCGGCGGCCGTGATGGGCCGAGCTTCACATCTCTCGATCTCGGAATTTGCCGGGCTTATACATGGCGTGGCGGCGATTGACCAGTCCCTGCCGGGATTTTTTGCGCGATCGCCGGTCGGAAACGCTCGGCAACTCAGACGGCCTCTGCATGCCCCCCGGTAATGCCTTTCCGGCAGCGGCAGGATCTCGCGCAACGGCTCATGTGGTCGGACACACAGAAGCCCGGAGGCGGATACCCGTACCCAGGGTACCCCAGGCACTTCAGCCGCTTCCGGCCCGAGGATCAAGCCTCGTCGGCGGGAACCACCCATGTCTCGGCAAGTGCCGCATCCCGCCAGGCCACCCATGCCGGATGCGCCTGCACCGCCTGGATATAGTCAATGGTTTCGGCGTCGAGATCGAAATCGTAGACGTCCAGACGGTTGACCACCGGCGCGAACATGGCGTCGGCGGCCGAGAAGGCGCCGAACAGGAACGGCCCCCCGGAGCGCATGCGCATGGTCTTCCAGATCTCGGTGATCCGCGCCACGTCGGCCAGCACGCCATCGGCAAGCTCGATCTTGCCCTTCTGCCGTCGCATGTTCATCGGGCAGGCGCCGCGCAGGGCCCGGAAGCCCGACAGCATTTCCATCGAGATCGACCGAGCCATGGCGCGGTCTGCCGGGTCGAGCGGCCAGATGCCCGCTTCTGGGTAGAGCTCTGCCACATACTCGATGATGGCGAGCGATTCCCAGACATGCAGACTGCCATGCTGCAGCACCGGCACCTTGCCGGTTGGCGAGAACTCCCGGAAGCGCGGATTGCTGGCATTGTCGTCGAAGGGGATCAGCACTTCGTCGAAGGGGATACCTGCCGCCTTCATGGCAATCCACGGCCGGAACGACCATGACGAATAGTTCTTGTTGGCGATGTAGAGGACCAGACCGTCCATGATGTTCTCCCGCAAAGGTGCCCGCGATGCCAATCTAGGCGGACGTCGGCGAATCCACTAACGAGATTTGCTGCTGTCACTCATAAAGACATCTGATGTATTCGCCCGAGCCCCGCGCGCGCCGCTCGACGACCGAGGCGAGACGCTGCAGGCCGCGGCCCGGCTTGCCGGCGACACGGGTGATCGGATTGGGCAGTGATACGGCCAGAAGCGCCGCCTGACGACGGCTGAGCTTTTCTGCCGGCACCCGGAAGTGATGATGGGCCGCCGCTTCGATGCCGTAGATGCCAGGACCCCATTCGGCGACATTGAGGTAGATTTCCATGACCCGCCGCTTCGACCAGACGAGGTCCGCCCACATGGCGAGCGGCACTTCCATGCCCTTGCGCAGGAAGGAGCGGCCGTTCCACAAAAACAGGTTCTTGACCGTCTGCATGGGGATTGTGCTGGCGCCGCGCGTCGGCTCGCCGTCGATGGCATCCTGCATGACGCCGCGCATCTGCACCCAGTCGACACCGTCATGGGCGCAGAACTGACCGTCCTCGGACATCATCACCGACTGCACGAGGACCGGCGAGATGGTGTCGAAGGGCACCCATCGCCGGTCGTAGCCGTTCAGCGTCGCGAGCTCGCTGACCATCAGCGTCGAAACCGGGTGAATGAAGGGGAGCGCGTAGACGAGCACCAGCCCGTAGGGCAACAGCAGCAGCGCGAGGATGACGACGGCTGCCCGCCTCAACCATCCGGATAGGGGAAGGCCACGGCGCGTTGCCGGCAAGGGCTCCTCCTCTTCGGATTGCCGCTCGGGTGTAACGTCCAACATTCCCACTCGTTTTCGTAGATCCCTGCCGGATATAGACGCAGCCACAGGCGAAAGCCAGCCTGCGGCGGCGCCTCCCCCCGCTTTTCAGCAAAACCCGTTGCCAGCCCCGTCCCGTCGTGCCAATGAACCGCGCATGACGACCATCGACCCCGCCGCCTTTGACGCTCACCTTCGCGCGCGCGCCGCCCAGACGGAAGAGCTGCTGGCGGCTCTGCTGGCGGACACGCCACTGTCGGGAGAAATCGTCCGGCCGGCAAACCTGCTGGCCGCGATGCGTCATGGCACGCTGAATGGCGGCAAGCGCCTGCGGCCCTTCCTCGTCCAGGAAGCGGCCGCGCTGTTTTCCGGCGATGCGGAGGCTGCCGCCCGCGTTGGTGCGGCGCTCGAATGTCTGCACAGCTATTCGCTGATCCACGACGACCTGCCGGCCATGGACGACGACGATCTGCGTCGCGGCCAGCCGACCGTCCACAAGGCCTTTGACGAGGCAACCGCGATCCTTGCCGGCGACAGCCTGCTGACGCTTGCCTTCGACATCATCGCCGCGCCGGAAACCCGGCTGCCGGACGACCGCAAGGTGGCGCTGGTCATGGCCCTGTCGCGGGCGGCCGGCATTGGCGGCATGGCCGGCGGGCAGGCGCTCGACCTGGCGGCCGAGACGGCAGCGCCGGACGAAGACGGCATCGTCACGCTACAGGCGATGAAGACGGGCGCATTGCTTCGGTTCGCCTGCGAGGCCGGTGCCATCCTGGCCGGGGCTGAAGCCGACGACCGCCTGCGCCTGCGCCGGTTCGGCGAGATCATCGGGCTTGCCTTCCAGCTTGCCGACGACGTGCTGGACGTGACGGCGGATGCCAAGACCATGGGTAAAGCGACCGGCAAGGATGCCGATCGTGGCAAGGCGACGCTTGTTGGCCGGCATGGCCTCGATTGGGCCGAGCAGCGGCTCGACGCCTTGGTCGAGGATGCAGTTGGCGTGCTCTCGCCCTATGGCAGCCGTGCCGACATGCTGATCGCCACCGCCCGCTTCGTGGCCGACCGCAGCAACTGATCGATCCATCAGCGCAACAACGGGTCCCATCAAAACTCGTGGCGTGATCGGCGATTGCCGATGCGCTATAGCTGGCGGCAGTTCAACGCCGGAAGCGCCCCATGACCGAGCTGATGCAGAACCTTCACCAGGTGGCCGCCGCCTACCTGCTCTACCTGGTCGCCGTCATCAGCCCGGGGCCGGCGATCGTCGCCATTATCTCGACCTCGCTGGCGCGCGGCAGGCAGGCCGGCGTGGTGATCGGGCTCGGCATCTTCGCCGGCTCGTTCACCTGGGCGATGGCGGCGGCACTCGGCCTCTCGGCGCTGCTCAGCCGCTATGGCCAGGCGCTGACGGTGCTGAAGATCGTCGGCGGGCTCTATCTTCTCTACCTCGCCTACAAGGCCGCCAGGGGAGCGCTGGCCAGACGGGATACGACGGCATCGATCGCACCCGGCGAGACGGCGAAGCCGGAGATCGGCCTTCGCCGGACCTTCCTCACTGGCTACGCCATCCACCTCACCAATCCTAAGGCGATCTTCGCCTGGGTGGCGATCATCTCTCTCGGTCTGCCGCCGGCCGCCTCGCCGAGTGCCGTCGCCATCATCGTCGGCGGCTGCCTTGCCACCGGCTTCACCGTCTTCATGGGTTATGCCCTGCTGTTTTCGACGGAGCGCGCCGCCCGTCTCTATCGCAACGCCCGGCGCAGCATCGACGGCGTGATGGCGCTGATGTTCGGCGCTGCCGGCATCAAGATGCTGACCAGCAGCCTTTGATCGAAGCTTCAGGCATCCAATCTGCCAGAAACGCAAAAGGCGCCGCTTGCGCGACGCCTTCCAGCTTTCCGAAGAGCTCGAAAAGCCTCAGTTCTGGGTGATCGGCGCGATCTGGATCTCGACGCGACGGTTCTGGGCGCGGCCGTCCGGCGTCGCGTTTGATGCGACCGGCTGCGAGGGGCCAAAGCCCAGCGTCGACATGCGACGCTGATCGACGCCGCGTCCGCCGAGATAGTTGGCAACCGATGCGGCACGGCGCTCCGAGAGCTCCTGGTTGTGGCCGGCGCTGCCGGTCGAATCGGTGTGGCCGTTGACGTCGACGAGCGTGCGGTTGAACTTGTTCAGCACCAGCGCGACGGAATCGAGCGTCGAGTAGAAGCCCGGCAGCACCTGGTCCTGATCGGTCGGGAAGGTGATGTTGGACGGCATGTTGAGGATGATGCGATCACCGACACGGGTGACCGAGATTCCGGTCCCCTGCAGTTGGGCGCGCAGTTCGGCCTCCTGCTGGTCCATGTAGTTGCCGATGGCGCCGCCCGCGAGCGCGCCGACGCCGGCACCGATGAGCGCCGCATTGCGACGGCCGACCGGCGATCCACCGACGGCGAGGCCTGCAAGCGCGCCGAGACCGGCACCGAGTGCGGCACCGCCGGTGGTGTTCGACATCTTCTGCTGACCCGTATACGGGTCGGTGGTGGTGCAGGCTGAGAGATAGGTCGCACACATGGCGACAATCGCGAATTTCTTGATCATGGAATCAGGTCCCCGTCGTCTTGGCGACCGTTCATTTACCATGAATTGCGGCATAAGCGAGGACGGCCGGACGATCGTCCGGCAGCGTCCGCTGCTTCATTCCGCCGCGGTCTTCTGGCCGAAGCGCTTTTCGATGTAGTCGGCGACGAGCGCCTCGAAATCCGACGCGATATGCGGGCCGCGCAGCGTCAGCGCCTTCTGCCCGTCGATGAACACCGGTGCGGCCGGCGTCTCGCCCGTTCCCGGCAGCGAGATGCCGATATCGGCATGCTTGCTTTCGCCAGGACCATTGACGATGCAGCCCATCACCGCGACGTTGAGCGCCTCGACGCCCGGATACTTTTCGCGCCAGATCGGCATATTCTTGCGGATGTCGTTCTGGATGTTCTGCGCCAGTTCCTGGAACACCGTTGAGGTGGTGCGACCGCAGCCGGGACATGCCGCAACGACTGGAATGAACTGGCGGAAACCCATGACCTGGAGCAGTTCCTGCGCCACCTGCACCTCCCGGGTGCGGTCGCCGTTCGGCTCCGGCGTCAACGAGACGCGGATCGTATCGCCGATGCCCTGCTGCAGCACGTAGCCCATGGCTGCCGACGAGGCGACGATGCCCTTGGAGCCCATGCCGGCTTCCGTCAGGCCAAGATGCAGCGCGTGGTTGGAGCGTTCCGACAGCATCGAGTAGACGGCGATGAGGTCCTGCACCTGGCTGACCTTGGCGGACAGGATGATGCGGTTGCGCGCAAGGCCGAGTTCCTCGGCAAGCTCTGCCGACAGGAGGGCCGACTGGCAGATCGCCTCATGCATGACCTGGCGGGCCGACAGCGGCGAGCCCGCCTCGGCATTGCGGTCCATCAGCGTCGTCAGCAGGTCCTGGTCGAGCGACCCCCAGTTGACGCCGATGCGCACCGGCTTGTCGTAGCGGATCGCCATCTCGATAATGTCGGCGAACTGCTTGTCCTTCTTGTCCTTGAAGCCGACATTGCCGGGGTTGATGCGGTACTTCGCCAGCGCTTCGGCGCAGGCCGGATGATCGGCGAGCAGCTTGTGGCCGATGTAATGGAAATCACCGACCAGCGGCACGTCCATGCCGAGCCGCAGCAGCCGCTCGCGGATCTTCGGCACGGCTGCGGCACTTTCGTCGCGATCGACGGTAATGCGGACGATCTCCGAGCCGGCGTTGAAGAGGGCCGCCACCTGGGCGACGGTACCATCGATGTCGGCCGTGTCGGTATTGGTCATCGACTGGACGACGACCGGTGCGCCGCCGCCGACAATCACACCGCCGACGTCGACGGCGACGGAGGCGCGACGGGGTTTCGGATCATAATCGGCAGGCATCAGGCTCTCTCTTATCCCGGAAAGGTGCCCCTCAGGTGGATCAACCGCAGGGGCTTGTCAACACCCGCTTGAGATCACATTACGGCGCGCTGGGTCCGACGGCGGCCGGCCGGTCGGCATGCCGCGCCAGATGCGAAAGCCCGAGAACCACCAGGTGCAGCACCGGCAGTCCGATGAAGATCGCCGCAAGCCCCGTATGCTCGGCGATGAAGCCGATCGCCGAAGGGGCGACGAGAATTCCGGAATAGCCCATCGTCGTTACCACCGAGAGACCGATGCCCTGTGCCATGCCCGGCAGGTTTCCCGCTGCGGAGAAGGCGATCGGCACCATGTTGGAGATGCCGATGCCTGCAATGGCGAAACCGATAATCGCCATCAGCGGCGTCGACGCAAATCCCGCCGTCAGCAGCCCGACGATCGAGGCGACCGTGCAGAACCTCAGCGTCCGCACCGCGCCGAACCGATCGCGCACCAGATCGCCGGCGAACCGCATGACCGCCATGGTCAGCGAGAAGGCGCCGAAGGCCAGGCCCGAAGCCTGCACCGAGGCGCCGAGTTCGTTGCGGATATACAGTGCGCCCCAATCGAGGATCGCGCCTTCCGGGATCATGCTGAACAGCGCGACCATGCCGATCAGCCAGGGCAGTGCCGAGCGCGGCAGGCGCGCCCGTTCCTTCACCTCTTCAGGATGCGGCTTGTCGGCGAGCAGCATCGGCCAGCCGATCGCCACCACAAGTGCCGCAAGGACGGTGATCAGCAGTCCATGGCCGACGACGCCGAGCCAGGCGATGAGGAACCCGCCGCTCACCGAACCGAACAGACCGCCAAGGCTCCAGAAGGCATGGCAGGACGACATGATCGAGCGGCGCATGCGGGTTTCCGTCGCCACGGCATTGGCGTTCATCGCCACGTCCATCGCCCCGATCAGGCCGCCAAACAGGAAGATGGCGATGGCTCCGGTCCAGACACTGCCGACCAGGCTGAGGATAAGCAGCGTCGGCAAGGCGAGAACGGCGCTGATGCGGGTCACCCAGGTCGAGCCGAAGCGGGCGATCTGCAGGCCGGCCACCGGCATCATGATGATCGAGCCGAGGCCGAAGGTGAGGATCATCAAGCCCAGCCCGCTTTCGCTGAGCGACAGCCGGCTGGCAAATTCCGGGATCTTCGGCGCCCAGGCGCCGACCAGAAAGCCGTTCATCAGGAACATCAGCGCCACGGCTGCGCGCTCGCGGGTCACTGCCGGGCTGCGGCCGGTTTGACGTTCGTTCTGGATGGAATGGTCCATTGTCGCTTCCTCCTGCCTGCATCCGCGCGCCGCCGCTCAGGCGAGCACGATCTCGCAGCCCTTGTCCTTGATGGTGCCGAGCCGCCCGGCATCGGCGCCGCGCTCCGTCACCAGCAGTTGATATTGCCCGGCATCCGCGAACGCATAGGGTGCGGAAGCCTCGAATTTGTCGGCCGTGGCGAGCACCATCGTCCGCCGGCTGCGCGACAGGACGAACCGCTTGAAGGCGGCATCCTCGAATCCGAAGGCGGACAGACCGCCCTCGGCATCGATGGCGCATGTGCCGATCAGGCAGAGGTCCGGGCGCAACGCCGCCATCGCCGCGATGGCGTTGGCACCCACCGTTCCACCGACCATGCGATCGATCGTCCCGCCGACCAGGATGGTCTCAACGCCAAGCTTGTCGGCCAGCGCCGTGGCGATCGCCGGCGCATTGGTGATCACCGTCACCGGCAGATCCTCGCCCAGCGCCTCGGCAACGGCGAGATTGGTGCTGCCGGCATCGAGATAGACGACCGAGCGGGGCGTGATGAAGCCGACCGCCTTGCCCGCCAGGTTCCGCTTGCGATCGACCGCAACCGCCATCCGCTGGCTGAGACTGCTGCTACCCTTGGAGACCGGCAGCGCGCCGCCATAGACGCGCTCGCAAAGGCCGGCCGCCGCCAGTTCGCGCAGATCCCGGCGGATCGTATCCTCGGAAACATTGAACTCGCTGGCCAGCGCTGCGGCGACCACCCGGCCGTTCTGGCGAAGCAGGGCGCGGATCCGCTCTTTTCGTTCGGCGAACATCAGTTCAGTCATCAATCATCCCGTAGCTTTAGAATCGGCATAAGCATGCATAAACCGGAACAAACACGCATGCAACCTGCGTCCGTGCCGAGAGTTCTGAAACTGCCCGTATGGATGCGCTGCAAGAAGAGAAAAAAATTTGCATTTGCACATCGGTTTTGCAGTTTTCTACCCAGCCACGCTGCACCATTTCTGCGATTGATCGTGCCCAACCGAACCGCCATTCCGCTCCAAGGAGATCACGTCATGAAGCTTTTCAATGCGCTCGCTGCAGCCGCCCTTCTGCAGGCCGCAGCTATTCTGCCGGTGCAGGCCGGCGAAAACCTCGCCGCCATCAAATCCGCCGGCACGATCAAGATCGGCACCGAGGGCACCTATGCGCCGTTCACCTTCCACGACAAGACCGGCAAGCTCGTCGGCTTCGACGTCGAAATCGGCGAAGCGGTGGCCGCCAAGATTGGCGTCAAGGCGCAGTTCATCGAAGGCAAGTGGGATGGCCTGATCGCCGGTCTTGACGCCAAGCGCTATGACGCCGTGATCAACCAGGTCGGCATTACCGAAGCGCGTAAGCAGAAGTACGATTTCTCAGAGCCCTACATCGCCTCGAAGGCGGTGCTGATCGTCCGTGACGGCAATGACGACATCAAGTCGTTCACCGACCTGAAGGGCAAGAAGTCCGCCCAGTCGCTCTCCAGCAATTTCGGCAAGATCGCCCAGACCGCCGGCGCCGAACTCGTCGGCACCGACGGCTTCGACCAGTCTATCCAGCTCGTTCTGACACGTCGCGCCGATGCCACCGTCAATGACAGCCTGTCCTTCCTCGACTTCAAGAAGCAGAAGCCGGACGCGCCGGTGAAGATCGTTGCCGAACAGTCCAATGCCGATTATTCCGGCATCATCATCCGCAAGCAGGAACCGGAACTGCTCGAGGCGATCAACAAGGCGCTGGCCGACATCAAGGCGGATGGCACCTACCAGAAGATCGCCGACACGTATTTCGGGCAGGACGTATCGAAATAAGCAGAAGGCCCGTTCCCGCCCGGGAACAGTCCTCCATATCATGTGACAAGGCGGCGGCCAGCCTGGCCCCGCCTTTTTCGCGAGGCCCGCCTTCTAGCGAGGAGAGATCATCGTGCCGCACTGGCTGCAACTCATGGCGGATTCGCTGCCCTCCCTCCTCTGGGCCGGCGTGACCTTTACCGTTCCGCTGACGCTTCTTTCCTTCGCCTTCGGGCTGACGCTCGGGCTCATCACCGCCCTGACGCGGCTCTTCGCCGCCGCCCCCTTTGCCGCCGTCGCCCGCTTCTACGTCTGGGTGATCCGCGGCACGCCGCTGCTCGTGCAGCTGTTCGTGATCTTCTACGGCCTGCCGAGCATCGGCATCCTGCTCGACGCCTTTCCCGCCGCGCTGATCGGCTTTACGCTCAACATCGGGGCCTACAGCTCCGAAATCATCCGTGCCGCCATATCCTCGATGCCCAAGGGGCAGTGGGAAGCCGCCTATTCGATCGGCATGTCCTGGCGCCAGACGATGATCCGCACCATCCTGCCGCAGGCGGCGCGGGTGGCCGTGCCGCCGCTCTCCAACACCTTCATCTCGCTGGTCAAGGATACCTCGCTTGCCGCGGCGATCACCGTGCCGGAACTGTTCCAGGCCGCACAACGCATCGTCGCAACGACCTACGAACCGCTGATCCTCTACATCGAGGCGGCACTCATCTATCTGGCGCTGAGTTCTGTCCTCTCAACCCTGCAGGCGCGGCTGGAAAAGCGCTTCGCCCGCTATGGCGGCATGCTGGAGACAAACGCATGATCGAGCTCAGCCACATCGACAAGCGTTTCGGCGAAACCACGGTGCTCCATGACGTCAGCCTGCGCATGGAGGAAGGCAGCGTTACGGCACTGGTCGGCCCCTCGGGCGGCGGCAAGAGTACGCTGCTGCGCTGCATCAACCTGCTCGAGATCCCAAGCGCCGGGCATCTGCAACTGGGCGATGCGCGTCTCGACATCACGCCCGGACAGAAACCCGCATGGTCGGCCGTGCAGGCGATCCGCCGGCAGACCGGCATGGTATTCCAGAATTTCCAGCTGTTTCCGCATCGCACGGCGATCGAGAACGTCATGGAATCGCTGGTGACGGTGCTCAAATGGCCGAAAGCCAAGGCGCGCGAGCGGGCGATGGAACTGCTGACGAAGGTCGGCATGGCGCACAAGGCAGACGCATGGCCGGCAACGCTGTCGGGTGGCCAGCAGCAGCGCGTCGCGATCGCCCGGGCGCTGGCGCCTTCGCCCCGGGTTCTTCTGTGCGACGAGCCTACTTCGGCGCTCGACCCGGAGCTTGCCGCCGAAGTCGTCGAGGTTCTCGCCAAGCTTGCCGCCGAAGGCACGACCATGGTGATGGCGACGCACGACCTGCGGCTGGCCTCGAAGATAGCCGACAGGGTTGTCTTCCTCGAGGCGGGACGCGTCGTCGAAACCGGCACCGCCGAAGCGATCTTCCGTTCGCCGCAGCAGGACCGCACGCGCCAGTTCGTCGCGACCGTCACCGCCGCCCAGACTGGTTGAGACCGGGCGGCGGAGAGAACACGGCTGATCAGTCGGCGTAGACGATCAGCAGGTCCTTGGCGTCGATCTGGTCGCCCGGCTTGACGAGCACCTCGGCGACCGTGCCGTCCTTTTCGGCGTGCAGGGCAGTTTCCATCTTCATCGCCTCGATCGACAGCAGCACATCGCCGGCCTTCACCGCCTGCCCCGTCGACACGAACACTCGCGAGATGACGCCGGGCATCGGTGCCCCAAGCTGCGTGCCATTGCCGCCTTCGGCTTTCCGCCTTGCCACCGCGCCGCCGGCGCCCTGCGTGCGGTCCGGCACCTTGATGCGCCGCGGCTGGCCGTTGAGTTCGAAGAACACCGTGACCAGACCCTGCATGTCCGCCGCACTGGCCGCCTGGTTGACGATCACCAGCGTCTTGCCCTTCTCGATATCGGCAAACAGCTCCTCTCCATCCGCCATGCCGTAGAAATAGGCGGGCGTCGGCAGCACCGAGACCGGCCCGTAGGTATCGGAGGCCAGCGCGAAATCGGTGAACACCTTGGGATACATGAGATACGAGGCGAACTCGAAATCATCGACCGGGCGCTCCAGCTTCGCCTCGATCGCCGCGCGTTCGGCATCAAGATCGGCTTCGACGAGCAGGGAGCCAGGACGCTCCGTATAGGGCTTGTCGCCCTTCAGTGCCTTCTTCTGCAGCGCTTGCGGCCATCCGCCCGGCGGCTGACCGAGGTCACCCTTCAGCATCGAGACCACCGAATCCGGGAAGGCGATGTCCTTGTCCGGGTTCTCGACATCCCCGACATCCAGATCCTGGGAAACCATCATCAGCGCCATGTCGCCGACCACCTTGGAGGACGGCGTCACCTTGACGATGTCGCCGAACATCTGGTTGACGTCCGCATAGGTCTGCGCCACCTCGTGCCAGCGCGTGTCGAGCCCCAGCGACCGCGCCTGCTCCTTGAGATTGGTGAACTGGCCGCCCGGCATCTCGTGCAGGTAGACTTCCGAGGCCGGTCCCTTGAGATCGCTCTCGAAGGCCGCATACTGGTGGCGCACCGCTTCCCAGTAGAAGGAGATGCGGCGGATCCATTCCGGATCGAGCCCCGGATCGCGTTCGGTACCCGACAGCGCCTCGACGATCGAGCCGAGGCAGGGCTGCGAGGTGTTGCCCGAAAACGCGTCCATCGCGGCATCGACGGCATCGACGCCGGCATCGATCGCGGCGAGCACGGTGGCGGCCGAAATGCCGGATGTGTCATGCGTGTGGAAATGGATCGGCAGGCTGGTCGCCTCGCGCAGCGCCTTGAAGAGCACGCGCGCCGCGGCCGGCTTCAACAGGCCGGCCATGTCCTTGAGCGCGATGATGTGGGCGCCTGCCCGTTCCAGCTCCTGCGCCAGACCGGTGTAATACTTGAGGTCGTACTTCGGACGGGCGCTGTTCAGCATGTCGCCGGTGTAGCAGATGGCCGCCTCGCAGAGCCGGTTCTCCTCCTGCACCGCATCCATAGAGACGCGCATGTTCTCCACCCAGTTCAGGCAGTCGAACACCCGGAACAGGTCGATGCCGCCCTTGGCCGCCTGCCGGACGAAATACTTCACCACGTTGTCGGGATAGTTGGTGTAGCCGACGCCGTTGGCGCCGCGCAGCAGCATCTGCAGCAAGAGGTTCGGCGCACCCTCGCGGATCAGCGCCAGGCGCTCCCAGGGGTCTTCGGTGAGGAAGCGCATGGAAACGTCGAACGTCGCACCGCCCCAGCACTCCAGCGACAGGAGGTTGGGAAGCGCCCGCGCGTAGACCGGCGCGATGCGGGCGATGTCGTATGTGCGCATGCGGGTGGCAAGGAGCGACTGGTGGCCGTCGCGCATCGTCGTGTCGGTCATCAGCACGCGGGTCTCGGCGCGCATCCACTCGGCGAAGCCCTTTGGTCCGAGCGCATCGAGCTTCTGCTTCGTGCCATCGGGCACCGCGGCGTCGATATAGGGGACGATCGGCTTTGCCACCTTGTCCGACGGCAGCGGCCGGTTCTTGGTTTCCGGATGGCCGTTGACGGTGACGTCGGCAAGATAGGTCAGCAGCTTCGTCGCGCGGTCCTGGCGCTTGACCTGCTGGAAGAGCTCCGGCGTCGTGTCGATGAAGCGGGTCGTGTAGGTGTTGTCGCGGAAACTCGGATGGCCGATGATCGCTTCGAGGAAGGTGAGGTTGGTCGCCACCCCGCGAATGCGGAACTCCCGCAGTGCCCGGTCCATGCGGCTGATCGCTTCCTGCGGCGTGCCGCCGGAAGCCGTGACCTTGACCAGCAGCGGGTCGTAAAAGCGGGTGATGATCGCGCCGGTATAGGCGGTGCCGCCGTCGAGACGGATACCGAAGCCGGCAGCCGAGCGATAGGCGGTGATGCGGCCGTAATCGGGAATGAAGTTCTGTTCGGGATCCTCGGTGGTGATCCGGCACTGCAGCGCATGGCCGTTCAGCCGGATGTTCTCCTGGGCGGGGACACCGGATTCTGGCGTGCCGATGGTCTCGCCTTCGAGGATGTGGATCTGCGCCTTGACGATGTCGATGCCGGTGACGACCTCGGTCACCGTATGTTCGACCTGGATGCGCGGATTGACCTCGATGAAGTAGAATTTGCCGGTATCGGCATCCATCAGATATTCGACGGTGCCGGCGCCGATATAGTTGGTCGCGGCGGCGATCTTCAGCGAGTAGCCGGCCAGTTCCTGGCGCTGCGCCTCGCCAAGATAGGGAGCGGGCGCCCGCTCGACGACCTTCTGGTTGCGCCGCTGGATCGAGCAGTCACGCTCGAACAGGTGCACGACATTGCCGTGCGTATCGCCAAGCACCTGGCTTTCCACGTGGCGGGCCCGCTCGACGAGCTTTTCGAGGTAGACCTCGTCCTTGCCGAAGGCGGCCATCGCCTCGCGCTTGGCCTCGGTCACCTCCTTGGCCAGTTCGCCTTGCGAGCGGATGGTGCGCATGCCGCGCCCGCCGCCGCCCCAGGAGGCCTTGAGCATCACCGGGTAGCCAATCTCGTCGGCCATGCGGGCGACTTCCGCCATGTCGTCAGGCAAGGGTAGCGTCGCCGGCACAACGGGGACGCCGACAGACATGGCGATGTTGCGGGCGGCCACCTTGTTGCCGAGCTGGCGCATCGTGTCTGCCGTCGGGCCGATGAAGATGATGCCGGCTTCGTTGCAGGCTTCGACGAATTCCGGGCTTTCCGACAGGAGGCCGTAGCCGGGGTGAATGGCATCGGCGCCGGAGAGCCGCGCGACGCGGATGATCTCGGGGATCGACAGGTAGCTCTCGATCGGCCCCATATCCTTGGCGAGATGCGGCCCGCGGCCGACCTGATAGCTTTCGTCCGCCTTGAACCGATGCAGGGAAAGCTTGTCCTCCTCGGCCCAGATGGCGACGGTCTTGATGCCCAGCTCATTGGCGGCCCGGAACACGCGGATCGCTATCTCGGATCGGTTGGCCACGAGAATCTTCGAAATCTTCAAGGCGATCTCCCATACGCTTTGGCGGACATGCTGCACCCGCGAAGGGAGACTAACGGCTTTTCGGGGAAGTTCAATTTGCCAATGCGCCTGCAGCGGAATTTATGTCAGTTTCGCGTCAGGTCATCAGTCCCAGCCGGAAGGCGGTTGCGATCACGTGCTGACGGTTGCGGGCGTGGAACTTCTCCTGGATGACGTTGATGTACCAGTCGACCGTGTGGCTGGAGATCTGCAGCTCGCGGGCAATCTCGTTCGACGTCATGCCCTCGGCCAGCAGTTTCAGCACCTCCATCTGACGGCGCGTCAGTTCGGGGTCGATGACGACCGAGGTCTCCAGATCCGCGGCGATGCCCTGCATCTCCAGAAGGCGCCAGAACATCTTGCGTCCCGCCGCGTCGAGCAGCGACATCTCGACCGGCGAAAGATCGATGGGCCGCCCGCCGATGTTGAATTGACCGATCAACCCGGTCTTGCCGTAGATCGGAAAGACGTAGCCGTCGATGAGGCCAACCTTCGACGCGTCCTGCAGCAGACGCATCATCCGCTTGCGGTAGGGGTCGTCCCGGAACGTCTGGATGGCGTCGCGCCAGCGGTATGGGCGCTGGGCGCGGGCAAGCATGCGCCGGAGCGGGTCGATGGAGGCATAGTTCTTCGTCTTGTAGTGTTTGCGCCAGCCTTCCGGCCACCGCCCGACCATCATCATGTTCGTCAGCCGCTTGTCGGAGCGATCATGGATCCACACGCCGTGATAGTCGAAACCGTAGCCGGACATCAGCGTCTCAAGCTCTGCAGTCAGATCTGCCTGTGTCTTCGTCTCGTTGATGAGCACCAAGAGCTGCAGAATTGAGTGAACGTTCACTCATACCCCCTGCCACCCGTGAGGTGGTCTTTTCAGATTGAGACGATGTTCGGCGACGGGTCGGCCGACACTTCGTGCCGAGCTCCCGGAGCGCCTTCAGGCGCCGGATCGACTTCCTTCAGTGGGCTCTATTCTCGCAGAGATTGCAAGTTACTTGTTGCCATACAGCGCACGCGTTCAGTATCTGCTTCGCCGCCGGGTGCCATCGTTCACGCTACATACAGGTGCTGCCTGCTAGAAGCGTGGCACGAAGTCACCATGAGGTAATGTCTTGAGCTTGTTTCAAGTTTATGCGCGCGCACTGCGATATCTGGGTTCCAGCCGGATCCGGGTATCCATGGTCGTGGTTGCCAACATCGTGCTCGCCGTCATCACCATCGCCGAACCGATCCTGTTCGGCCGTATTATCGATGCCATCTCCGGCAATGGCGACGTCACGCCCATCCTCCTGATGTGGGGCGGCTTCGGTGTCTTCAACACCATTGCCTACGTGCTCGTCGCCCGCGAGGCGGACCGGCTGGCGCATGGCCGCCGCGCCACGCTGCTGACCGAAGCCTTCGGCCGGATCATCTCCATGCCGCTCGCCTGGCACCACCAGCGCGGCACGTCGAACGCCCTGCATACGCTGTTGCGGGCGAGCGAGACGCTGTTCGGCCTGTGGCTTGAATTCATGCGCACCCATCTGGCGACAGTGGTCGCACTGGTGCTGCTGGTGCCGACGGCCTTCTCAATGGACTGGCGCCTGAGCCTGGTGCTCGTCGTCCTGAGCGTCCTCTACTGGTTCATCGGCCGCATGGTGATGAACCGTACCAAGGAGGGCCAGGCCTCCGTCGAGGGCCATTACCACAACGTCTTTTCGCATGTGAGCGATTCGATCAGCAACGTCACCGTGCTGCACAGCTACAACCGCATCGAAGCGGAAACGCGGGCGCTGAAGGGCTATACGGAAAAGCTGTTGTCAGCCCAGTACCCGGTCCTCGACTGGTGGGCACTGGCCAGCGCGCTCAACCGTATGGCCTCAACCATCTCGATGCTGATCATCCTGATCATCGGCGTCTTCCTCGTCCGCGCCGGCGAAATCCGCGTCGGCGACGTCATCGCCTTCATCGGCTTCGCCAACCTCCTGATCGGCCGCCTGGACCTCCTGCGCCAGTTCGCCACGCAGATCTTCGAAGCCCGCTCGAAGCTCGAGGACTTCTTCCGCCTGGAAGATTCCGTCCAGGAACGCGAAGAGCCGGCCGGTGCCGTCGATCTGCAGGCCGTCCGCGGCGAGGTGGAATTCCGCGACGTATCGTTCGACTTCGCCAACACCACGCAGGGCGTCCGCAACGTCTCCTTCACCGCCAAGACCGGCCAGACGGTGGCGATCGTCGGCCCCACCGGCGCCGGCAAGACGACGCTCGTCAACCTGCTGCAGCGCGTCTACGAGCCGCAGCAGGGCCAGATCCTGATCGACGGCATCGACATCGCCAAGGTGACCCGCAAGTCGCTGCGCCAATCGATTGCGACCGTGTTCCAGGATGCCGGCCTGCTCAACCGCTCGATCACCGAGAATATCCGGCTCGGACGCGAGGGCGCCTCGGAAGCCGAGGTGATCGCCGCAGCCGAGGCCGCCGCTGCTACCGACTTCATCGAGAGCCGCCTTGCCGGCTACGACACCCATGTCGGCGAGCGCGGCAACCGCCTGTCGGGCGGCGAACGGCAGCGGATCGCGATTGCCCGCGCCATCCTCAAGAACGCGCCGATCCTGGTGCTCGACGAGGCGACGAGCGCGCTCGACGTCGAAACCGAGGCGCGCGTCAAGGAAGCCATCGACCGGCTGCGCCAGAACCGCACCACCTTCATCATCGCCCACCGTCTGTCGACGATCCGCGATGCGGACGTGGTGATCTTCCTCGACCGTGGCCGGATCCTCGAACAGGGCACCTATGACGAGCTGAGCGCGCTGGGCGGCCGCTTTGCCTCGCTGCTGAAGACCAGCGGCATCCTGCCCGACGAGGTGAAGCCGATGGCGACCGTCACGCAGATCTCGCAGCACGCCTGACGCAACATCCCTCGCTGAGACGCACTTGGAAGGCCGGCCCCGCACATCGCAGGGCCGGCCTTTTTCATGTGTCGTCAGTTGGCCCAGGCGATCGGCTATCCTGGTGGGGCGCCGTCGACCGTCAGTGCCACGGCAACAGCCGCGAAACCGACTGTTTTTGAGCCGGACTGCCAGGCTTGGCGAGCGGGTATCCGTCGAGGCACCACTGACAGCTGCTGCGAGAGAAGCGGGACTCTACCTCCCCCCTAGAGCCGAGCCGCTTGCCGGCGACGGCGCTGCCCCGGCGGCTGGCTTCCACTGGTCCGTGGGCGGCTGTGCCGGCAATGGAGCGGCCTCTCGGCGATAGCCCCGGCTCCTTCAGGAAGCCGTCTCCTCAACCGAGGTAATCGCCCAAGCTGCCCGACACCATTGCACGACATTCCGAGCGCAGCGATAGGCTGCGCACCCAAGGAAAAAGGCCCGGCTGCGTCCGCAGCCAGGCCCTGTGAGATGTCGTTCCGCCGTTGCCGGATCAGGCGATGGCAAAGCCTTCGTCGTCAGCAACCGCCACGCCGTTGATGGTGGTCCTCGTCTGGCCCTCGGTCTTTTCCACGGTGATGGCGAAGGTGCGATCGCCAATCTTCAGCTCGGCACTGAAGCCTGGCCACTCGGAGGGAAGCGCCGGGCGGACGAAGAGCCGCTCGCCCTCACGGCGGATGCCGAGGATGCCCTCGACAGCGGCTCGGTACAGCCATCCGGCCGACCCGGTATACCAGGTCCAGCCGCCACGACCGGTGAGGTCGCCTTCCCCATAGACGTCGGCTGCGACGACATACGGTTCGACCCGGTAGTGATCGGCGGCCTGACGGTCGAGCGCATGGTTGACCGGGTTCAGGAGCTTGAACGCCTTCCAGGCATCATCGCCGCGTCCGAGTTCCGCCAGAGCCAGCACCACCCAGATGGCGGCATGGGTATACTGCCCACCGTTTTCGCGCACGCCCGGCGGATAGGCCTTGATGTAGCCCGGGTCCTTCGGCGTGTTGGCGAAGGCCGGCGTGAACAGGCGGATAATGCCGCCCTCTTCATCGACGAGACGGTCCATCACTGCATTCATCGCCTGCTCCGCGCGGGCCGGATCACCTTCTCCGGACAGCACGCTCCACGACTGGCCGAGCGAATCGAGCGCGCATTCCAGATTGCCGTTGGCACCCAGCGGGCTGCCGTCGTCAAAATAGCCGCGGCGATAGTAGGTGCCGTCCCAGCCGGCCGTTTCCAGCGACTGCTTGAGCGACGCCAGATGACTGGTCCAGGCCTGCACACGGGCGCCGTCGCCACGCTCCTCGGCATAGGGAAGGAAGCGCCGCAGGGCGGCCGCCAGGAACCAGCCGAGCCAGACGCTCGTGCCGCGTCCGCCGATGCCGACGCGGTTCATGCCGTCGTTCCAGTCGCCGCCGAGGATCAGCGGCAGCCCGTTCGAACCCGTCCGCTGGATGGCGAGGTCGAGCGCCCGGGCGGCATGCTCGTAAAGCGATGCCGTTTCAGCCGACAGCTGCGGTTTGTAGAAGGCGTCATGCTGTGTCGCCAGCAGCGCGGGACCCTCCAGGAAGGGCGTCTGCTCATCGAGGACGGCCTTGTCGCCGGTCGCCTGGATATACTGGTGCGCAGCGAAGGCCAGCCACACGACGTCGTCGGAGATCGTCGTGCGGACACCGGCGCCGCTGCCCGGAAGCCACCAATGCTGCACGTCGCCTTCGCTGAACTGGCGGCTGGCAGCGTTGACGATCTGCTTGCGGGCAAGTTCCGGCGCATGCAGCAGGAACGCCAGCGTGTCCTGCAACTGGTCGCGGAAGCCGTAGGCGCCGGATGACTGGTAGAACGCCGTGCGCGACAGGATCCGGCACCCGAGAGCCTGATAGGGCAGCCAGGTGTTGACCATGTTGTTCAGCGCCTTGTCCGGCGTCTGGACCTTCAGCCTGCCGGTAAACTCTTGCCAGAAGCCGTGGGTCTGATCGAGCACGGTCTGGAAGTTGCCGCCACGGACGTCGGCTGCCAGCGCCGAGGCATCTTCACGGCTGCCGGCATCACCGAGGAAGAAGGTGATGGTCTTCTCCTCGCCCGGTGCAAGCTCGATATCGCAGGCGACGGCCGCACACGGCGCACCGTCCGGCTCAAGCCCGCCGTTCAGCGGCGAACCGGAAAGGACCGCCGTCGGGGCGTGCATGCTGCCGAAGCGGCCGACGAAGTCGCGCCGGCTGGTGGTGAAGCCGGAGATCTCCGCGTCGCAGCCGAAGAACGACGTACGGTGGAAGTCGATGCTGTGGGGGTTGGTGGCAAACAGCGTTCCGGTCGTCTCGTCGCGGCCGCTCAGTACGAACGGCAGCGTCCGCTGCGGGTTGTTGCCGAGGATCCACTCGACATAGCCGTAGACGCGCAGACGGCGAGCCTCGGTCCCGGTATTGCGCACCACCATCTTCGACAGCTTGACCGGCCGCTGGCGATCGACGGTCTGCGAGAGCGAGAGCGAGAGACCCTCCTCCTGCGCCGTGAAGGTCGAGTAGCCGAGGCCGTGGCGGGCTTCGAAGGTGACCGACGGGCGGCGCGACAGGGCGGCGAACGGCGTCGACACCTGGCCGCTCTGCAGATCCGCCACGTAGAAGCCTTCGCCGGTCCGGTTGATGACCGGATCGTTCGACCATGGCGTCAGCTGGTAATCGCGGGAGTTCTGGCTCCAGGTGAAGCCGGCTCCCTCGGCCGAGATATGGAAGCCGAAATTCTCGTTGGAGATGACGTTGATCCACGGCTGAGGAGTGGCACCGCCACCGTTCAGCCGCACGACATACTCATCGCCTTCGGTCGAGAACCCGCCATAGCCGTTCCAGTAGTGGAGGTCGGTCGCCGAAGTCTCGCTCGGAGAACCGAAATCGCCGGCGGACAGCAGCGCCCGCCGATCCAGTTCGGCTTCGGCGCCGCGCGGTGCGGCAAACAGCGACACGGCACGGGTGACCTGATCCTCGATCTTGCCGTTGCGTGCGTGCAGGACCACCCGCGAGGCGGCGATCAGCGTCGCCCATGTGGCTTCGTCCATCAGGTCGCGGCGAAGCGCAAACACTTGCTGACGTCCTTCCGACAGGCCCTGCCGGCGGATGCTCTCGCTGATGTGGTCGATCGCGTGCTGCATATCCTGCGCGTAGGACGCAGGCTTTTCGTTGACGATGACGAGATCGGCCATGACGCCGCGCGAGCGCAGGTATTCCTGAGCCGACAGCGCCTCCTTGACGATGTCCATGTCCATTTCGTCATTGACGCGCAGGGTGAGGATCGGCAGGTCGCCGGAGATCGAAACACCCCAGAGCTTGCTCTGCGAGCCGAGCCCGGCCTCGACGGTCGCCGCATCGGCACGCAGGTGCATGTCGGGATAGACGAGGTAGCGGCCAAGATGCTGGAAGGCGCCGGCCTGCTGCGAGCTGATGCCGATATGGCGCATCTGCACCTGCACGCGGGTCCAGGCCTGCGTCAGTTCCGAGCTGAACGCGTCCGGGTGGCGGTAGCGCTCGATGGCGAAATCCAGTTCCTCGCGGCTCGGTGCTGCGATCGTCCAGAAGATCACGCTGACCTTCTTGCCGGCCGGCACGCGCACGACGCGCCGCATCGACAGGATCGGATCGAGCGTGAAGCCGTCGCTGCCGGAAAGCGTTGCATCGGCATCGAAGGCCGCGGCTTCGCTCAGCGTGCGGCCGCGTCCAAGGAAGCGGCGACGGTCGGTCTCGAATTCCGTCGGGCGTGCCGAGCCGGCATTGTCGGCGGCCAGATGCGCCACATGCATCGACGTTTCGTTCGGGTTGCGACGATTGCGCCAGGCGCGGATGACATCGCCGCGACGGCCGATCTCGGTGCGGATGAACATCCGCGAGAAAACCGGGTGGGCGTTGTCGTCGTCTTCGTGAGCAATCACCGGCTCAAGGTAGGACGTGACCTCTATGAAACGGTCCTCGCTGCCGGTGTTGAGCAGCGTCAGGCGTCGGCCTTCAGCATCGTGCTCGGTCGCCACGATGCATTCGACGGTGCTGGTCAGCGTGCCGACGGTCTTGTGGAACTCGGCCTTCTCGTCACTGAAGACGGTCTTGCTCTTTTCGCCTTCGGCGCGCCGCGGCTCGGTGGTCGTCGACCACCATTCGCCGGTCGCCGTATCGCGCAGGAACAAGAAGTTGCCCCAGCGGTCCTCGACCGGATCGGCCTTCCAGCGCGACACGGCCAGACCGTTCCAGCGCGAATAGCCGGTACCTGTTGCGGTCAGCATGGTCGAGTAGTGGCCGTTGGAGAGGAACACCATCTCGCGGTCGCGGCTGGCCGGATCCTGAACCGTGCGGACCTCGGGACGCAACAGGTCGGCCTGGCCCTTGCCGGGCGTTTCCGGCTCGTATTTCGAGCCCATCACCGGAACGTCGCGCGGCGCCTTTTCCTGCAGCAGCAGTTCGGCGGCTTCGACCACCGGGTCGGAGTGGAAGAGTTCGCGCAGCTTGCCATTGTTGACGACGTTGGCGATCGCCGCGATCGACATCCCATGGTGGTGGGCATAATAGTTGAACACCACCGCGCACTTCTTGCCTTCCGGCACGCGTGTCGGAGTGAAATCGACTGCATCGTGGAAGCCGTATTTGCCGAGCGCGCCGACCGCCCGCAGTCTCTGCAGGTTCTCGAGCGCCTCGAGCGGCTTGTACTGGCTGGCGAGGATCGACGCGTAGGGCGCGATGACGGCATTCTGGCCAAGCCCGCGCTTCAGGCCGAGCGTCGGCACGCCGAAGTTGGTGTACTGATAATTGAGGTTATGGTCGCGGGCATTGAACGCGGCCTCCGAAATCCCCCAGGGGATGTTCAGACGGCGGCCGTGGTTCATCTGCTCCTCGACGATCAGATTGTTCGTCTGGTTGAGGATGCCGCCCTGGCGCTCCTGCATGACGAGCGGCGGCATCAGGTATTCGAACATCGAGCCGGACCACGAGATCAGCGCGCCGCGCGCGCCGATCGGCACGACCTGGCGGCCGAGGCGATACCAGTGCTCGGTCGGCAGATCGCCCTTGGCGATGGCAAACAGGCTGGTCAGCCGGCATTCGGACGCCAGAAGGTCGTAGCACGCCTCGTCGAGATCATTGCTGTCCACCCGGTAGCCGATCGACAGCAGACGGCGGTCCTTCCGATAGAGGAAGGTGAAGTCCATCGAGAAGGCCAGCTGGCGCGCCTTGTCGCGCAGCTGGATCAGCCGCTGGCGCAGCGGTTCGATATTGGTCATGTCGAAGGTCGTGTCGGCGATATGCGCCTCACAGGCCTGGACGAGCGATTCCGCCCACCGGGTGACTTCCGAGCTCTGTATTGAGCCGACTTCGTGGTCGAGATTGGCGGCGAGCTTCTGGATGTCGCGCGCCAGCACCGACAGGTTGATGATGCGGATCGAGGCGAACTCGTGCTCCCGCTTGACCGAGACCAGCGCATTGCCGAAGCCGATGATCCGCTCTTCGAGACGCCGGCGCAGCGGGCGAACCGTCTTCCGGTCGTCGGGCAGCTCGTTCAGCGCTTCAGACAGAATGCCGGCAACGTCTCCAATGCCGTCAAGGCTCGCCTGCAGATGCGCGGACGGCGCCTCCGCCCATTCGCGGCAGGCCGACGACACGGCAATCAGATGGCCGGCAAGGTTTCCGCTGTCGACCGTCGATACATAGCGCGGGCCAAGCGTCAGAAGCGTGTCGGTGTAGTACCAGTTGTACAGATGGCCGCGGAACTTCTCCATCTTGTCGACCGTGGCAACCGTCGCCTCGATGCGGCTCAGCGTTTCCTGGAAGCTGATCCAGCCGAAGTGACGGGCAGATACCACCGACAGAAGATAGACGCCGATATTTGTCGGCGAGGTGCGCTTGGCGACGACCGGCTCCGGCTTTTCCTGGAAATTGTCCGGCGGCAGGAAATGCTGGTCTTCGGTGACGAAGGCTTCGTAGTAGCGCCAGGTGCGCCGCGAGATCTTGCGCAGTTCGACCGAGACGGCTTCCGGCACGAACAGCCGGTCCTCGGTTTCAGCCGACTGGCTGACATACCAGGCGACGATCGGCGACAGGACCCAGAGAAGCACGAAGGGCAGGCCGACCAGGAAGGCGTTGTCGTCGGGAAGCGAGGCCAGCATCAGGCCCAGCACGGCGGCCAGCGGCGCGTGCCACATCGAGCGGTAATAGGCCTGCGGGCTGCCCTGCGCAGACGACTGGATGCTGGCGGCGGTGCGCCATTCCAGCATCATCTTGCGCGACACGAACAGGCGGTAGACCGAGCGGATGATGGCATCCAGCATCATGAACGCCGAATCGGCGATGAACACGATGCGCAGCGCAACCTGCGCGTTGGCGGAACGAATGTCCGACCAGACCGAATAGAAGTGCGCCCGCGGCACGATGTCGGTGGAGCGCGGCACGATGCCGGTCACCAGGGACACGGTCGGCGCGACGAACAGCGAGAAGATCAGCAGGATCTGCCAGACCAGTGCGCCGAACGGGTCCATGAAGTACCAGCCGAGCACCGAGGCAAAGAACCAGGCGATGGGTGTCAGCGAACGGCGCAGGTTGTCGACCATCTTCCAACGCCCGAGCGCGGTGACGCCGCGCATCGGATCGAGGATGTAAGGCAGGAGCTGCCAGTCGCCACGGGCCCAGCGATGCTGGCGCGACACTTCGACCTCGTAGCGGGTCGGGAAATCCTCGACCAGTTCGACGTCGGTGACCAGCGCGCAGCGGGCGAACGAACCTTCGAGAAGGTCGTGGCTGAGGACGGCGTTCTCTTCGATGCGGCCGCGAAGGGCCGTCTCGAAGGCATCGACGTGATAGAGGCCCTTGCCGGTGAACGAGCCTTCGCCGGTCAGATCCTGATAGACGTCGGAGACGGTGAACACGTAAGGGTCGATGCCGCGGCTGATCGAATAGACCCGCTGGAAGACGGAGGCATCCTTGCCGGTGGTCAGCGACGGCGTGACGCGCGGCTGCAACAGGCCGTAGCCATGGATGACGCGGCCGGAATGCGGGTCGTGAACCGGCTGGTTGATCGGATGGTGCAGCTTGCCGACGAGCTTGGTCACCGCATCGCGCATCAGGCGCGTGTCGGCATCGAGCGTCATCACGTACTGGACGTTTTCCGGCACGGTGTTGGCGCCGGGCAGATAGGTGGTGTCCTTATCGCCGCGCAACAGGAGGTTCAGCTCATGCAGCTTGCCGCGCTTGCGTTCCCAGCCCATCCAGGCGCCTTCGGACGGATTGTAGAGCCGGCGGCGATGCAGGAGATAGAAGCGCGTCTTGCCGTCGAACGCGTAGCGGGCGCTGAGCTGTGCCACTTCCTGGCGGGCATATTCCAGCACCTCCAGATCGGCGTCCGTCTGTTCGATGGCGCTGTCGCGCCAGTCGCTCAACAACGCGAAGTAGATTTCGCCGTGCGGGTTGGCGAGGTAGTGAACCTCGAGATTGCGCACCAGTTCATCGACCGTATCGCGGTTGGTGATCATGCACGGGACGGCGACCAGGGTGCGGGCTTCTTCGGGGATGCCAGTCTTGAACTCGTAGCCGACCAGCCGCGAGGGCTTCACGATATACGTGACGAGCGTGTTGAAGAGACCCGTCGCTCCTTCGGAGGCCGGCAGCGAGAACATCAGCAGGAACAGCAGGATGAGCGGCCAGCTCATGCCGGTTCCGGACAGGAACAGGCCCACCAGTGCGAGCGCCAGGAAGGTGAGAAGCAGAACCGGCCCGGCAACCGCGAACCAGTTCATCTTCTGGACGGCACGGATGACCCGCTGCGCCACGGTCGGGCGATAACCGACCGCCTGCTCCAGTTCCGGCCGGTACATGCCGGTGAGGAAGGCGCCGACATTGGCCTTGTGCGGATCCGGTTCCGGCGCGCGCTTGGCCTCTTCGGCCAGCGCGATCGCCACTTTGGCCACCTCGATTTCGCTCATGCCGCTCTCGCGGGCAAGCTTCTCGATGCGGTTCCGGTAGGAGTTGCGCGAACCGAAATCGAGGTCGCTGTAGTCGCTCTGGTCGCGCAGAACCCGGTCGACGAGGCAGACATCCTCGAACCAGACGCTCCACTCGGTGTCGTCGATCTCCCGCAGGCTCTTGATGATGTTGCCCATCGTCACGTTGCCGGAGGACAGGCGGTTGTGTTCCGCCATCATCACTTCTTCGGTGTCCGTGCCAGCCTTTTCCAGCCGCGCCTCGAGCCATGCGATGGCGAAGCCCGGCGACTGGGAGGCATTGCGCAGGCGGTAGAGGAACTGCGTCGAGAACGTGTTGTCTTCAGTGAGCGGCTCGATCTTGCGCAGCAGCTCGGCGCTCGCCGCCTCGTCGTTCAGGCGGATGATCTCGTCGGCGGCCTCGTTGGCCTGCTGGCGCATTCGACGCGAACGCTCGACGCGGCTGGAAATGCGACGCAGGTTCTCGATCAGCACGAAGCGCAGGAAGGACGGCAGGGCCCAGAGTTCGCCGATTTCCAGCGACTGGTGGATCTGGAAGCCTTCCGTCATCGCCGTCAGGTTATCGCGCGACACGGTGCTGTGGGTGTGCGCCACATACAGCCAGGCGACCGCCAGCACGCGCGGGATTTCGATGCTGCCGACCATCATCGTCGGCAACTGCTTGTAGAACTTGCGCGGGAAGTCGCGCCGCACCTCCTGGATCGCTTCCTCGACGATGTAGTGGTTGTCGAGCAGCCACTCGGCTGCTGGCGTGATCGCCGCGCCCGCCTCGACATCCTTGGCCGTCGACCGGTAGACGCGCAGGATCTCCCGCTCGTTCTCCTTGTGCCGCTCGCGGAAGTCGAATGCCATGAAGCCCGGCAGCGTCTGCGCACCGTCGCGCGCCAGCGCCTCGCCGCAGGTCTTCAACGCCTCGGCATTGTAGTAGGTCGCTCGGATCGCCTCGTTGTGGTCGATCTGCTTGCCTTCGGTTTCGCGCGAGGTGGCAGCGGGCGTATTATGAAATGACATGGTGTCGGCTTCTGAGAATGAGGGGCACTGTCGAGGCAAGGAAGACCCGGATGTTCGCAGGCGTGCGGATTACCGCGCGAACGAACCGGAAGACCTCGTAGCAAAGAGGGATGCGCGCGGCAGGTGCCGCAGACAGGTGACGTTGGCAGAGCAAGCAGAAAGGCAAAACCTGTACACCAGTTTCTCCAAAACTATGACCTCTCGCCTCTATTCCTGAAGGCATGAATGAATCCTGAACGTATTCAGCCGCTTGGAATCGATAATATGACCTGTTTGTGCATGGAAGGCATGACGCGGAACGCCGCTCAGCGCGTAAAGCCGCGAACCTTCACTTGGTTCCATGGCACGGCAAGCGCCGGATCGACGCCCTCCGGCCCTCCGGCAGGCGTGCCGGCGCACGGCCCCCTCGCCGTCGTCGGCGTGCAAGACCCTTACCGACGTCAGGCTATCCTGCTAGAGCTATCGGCCTGCCAAGACTGCGCGGAACGCGCAAAGACGCTGTGAATGGTGAGACCCATGACGATCCAGTTCTCCAATGACATGCCCGAACTCGTGGCGGTGCGCCGCTATCTCCACCAGCACCCCGAGCTTGGGCTTTCCGAGTTCAAGACCTCCGATTTCATTGCCGCGCAACTGACGGCTCTTGGCTACGAGGTGACGCGTGGCCTTGGCCAGACCGGCCTCGTCGCAACGCTGAGGAACGGATCCGGCACCCGCGCCATCGGCATCCGTGCCGATATCGATGCCCTGCCGATCACCGAGGAAACTGGCGCCGAACACACGAGCCTGAACACCGGCATGATGCATGCCTGCGGCCACGACGGACACACGGCGATGCTGCTCGGCGCGGCGAAATCCCTGTCGGAGCGCCGTAATTTTGACGGCACGGTGCATCTGATCTTCCAGCCCGCCGAAGAGAACTTCGCCGGCGCCAAGCTGATGATTGACGACGGGCTGTTCGACCGTTTCCCCTGCGACGCGGTGTTCGGCCTGCACAACGAGCCGGCGCTTCCGTTCGGCAAGATTGCCGTCAAGGAAGGCCCGATCATGGCTGCGGCGGACGAGTGCCTGATCGTCGTCAACGGTCGCGGCGGACATGGCGCCGAGCCGCAGGACGCCTCCGACCCGATCGTCTGCGGCGCCAGCATCATCATGGCGCTGCAGACCGTTGTGTCGCGCAACCTGCACCCGATGGAGCAGGCCGTCGTGACGATCGGCGCCTTCAACGCCGGCAAGGCGAGCAACGTCATCCCCGAGCGGGCGGAGATGGCGATCACCATCCGCTCTTTCGACCAGACGGTGCGCGACATGCTGGAGACGCGTATTCGGGAAGTCGCCGAGGGCCAGGCGGCAAGCTACGGCATGAGCGTCACGATCACCTACGAGCGCGGCTACGAGCCGACCATCAACCACGCGGCAGAGACCGACTTCGTGCGCAGCGTGGCGCAGCGGGTGGTCGGTCAGGAGAACGTGGTCGACCTGCCGCGGCCGTCAATGGGCAGCGAAGACTTCGCCTTCATGCTCGCCGAACGTCCCGGCAGCTACTTCCTGCTCGGCACCGGCCGGACGGACAACGACCCGCCGCTTCACCACCCGCGCTTCGACTTCAACGACGACGCGCTGCCAATCGGCGTGGCGATGTGGGTGGAAATCGCGGAAACCTTCCTCAAGCCCGCCTGAGGACTTCCCACGCAAACAAAAAAGCCTCCCGCTGCGTGCGGAAGGCTTTCTCCGGGAGGATCGAGAGTGTCGTTTTGCTCAGTGGACGAGGCCGAGCACCAGCGCGCCGACGAACCCGAAGGCAGCAACGGTGAGCGCCCCGTAGCAGGTCCGCAGCACCCCCCGGTCGAGGACAAGGCTCGCAACACCGTCGCGTCGTACCGATACCCTTTGATGTCGATGGGTCATTGTCGCTCCTCCTGCGTCACAATCACGTCACAGATGTTAATTGATCTCTACCGGATTGGTAGAGATCATCTTCCACCGAGACCGGCACTTCGGGAAAATTCTTCCAACCGACTTGACCGGCAGACCGGAAGCGGAAGAGTGCGTCCCAGAACGGGTGGGAGAGGGATTGCATGGCGGATATCGATGCGGTTGTGGTCGGTGCGGGCGTGATAGGCCTTGCCTGCGCCCGCGAACTGGCGCTGTCGGGTGCATCGGTCCTGATCCTCGAAGGCGAGACCGCTATCGGCGCCGGCACCTCGTCACGCAACAGCGAAGTCATCCATGCCGGGCTCTACTATCCGCACGGCAGCCTGAAGGCCCGGTTGTGCCTGGAAGGACGCGAACGGCTGTACGATTTCTGCCAGACGCACGGTGTTGCGCATCGGCGCTGCGGCAAGCTGATTGTCGCATCCACCGATCAGGAGCTCCCGGTGATCGAGAATCTCAGGCAGAAGGGCGAGGCCAATGGCTGCACCGATCTGCGCCTGCTGTCCGCGGACGAGGCGCGACGGCTCGAACCATCGCTCGCCTGCGTCGGCGCCCTTTTGTCGCCGTCGACCGGCATCATCGACAGCCACGCCTACATGCTGGCGCTCCAGGGTGACGCCGAGGATGCCGGCGCACAGATCGCTCTGCGGGCACCGCTTCTGAGTGCCCGGATCGAGCCCGAGGGTTTCATCGTCAGCGCCGGTGGAGCCGATCCGCTTGAGCTCTCCTGCCGCATGCTGATTAACGCCGCAGGCCTAGCCGCCTCAACGGTTGCCGGGAGCATCGAGGGCCTGGCTCCGCAACACATCCCGCCGACGCGCTATGCCAAGGGCAGCTATTTCATGCTGACCGGCAAGGCGCCGTTCACGCATCTCATCTATCCGGCACCGCACGCCCATGGTCTGGGCGTTCACCTGACGCTCGACCTCGGCGGCCAGGCGCGCTTCGGTCCCGACGTCGAATGGGTGGAAACGATCGACTACGCCGTCGATCCGGCCCGCCGCGCGGGGTTCGACGAAGCGATCCGCCGCTACTGGCCA
Organism: Rhizobium sp. SAFR-030; assembly: GCF_059415005.1. Classification (NCBI taxonomy): domain Bacteria; kingdom Pseudomonadati; phylum Pseudomonadota; class Alphaproteobacteria; order Hyphomicrobiales; family Rhizobiaceae; genus Rhizobium; species Rhizobium sp. SAFR-030. Next base: position 289,022 of record NZ_JBPFDO010000006.1, read on the forward strand.
GACCTGCCGGACGATGCCCTGGTGCCGGGCTATTCCGGCATCCGTCCGAAGATCAGCAGGCCTGCCGACCCGGCTGCAGATTTCCGCGTCGATGGCCCGCAAATGCATGGCGTCCCCGGGCTCGTCAACCTGTTCGGCATCGAGAGCCCGGGGCTGACGGCATCGCTCGCCATCGCCGGCCATGTGGCTGACCTGATCCTCCCGGACCGTCGCCAGGCCGCTAGCGGCGTTCCGTCTCGCTGAGGCCCTCGTCTGCCATGTTCGGCCGGATGAGCGCCTTGATCGGCAGGTGATCGGACGCCACGCGGGCAAGCGCCGAATCATGCACCTTCACCGCATCGATGAGGCCGGGCCGGTTGCTCATGATGCGGTCGAGCGCCAGCACCGGCAACCGCGATGGAAAGCTTGGAACCGCAGCCGGCATGCCGCGGAAGGTCCTTGCCAGCGAATTCAGCGAGGAGCGATCGCCCAGGCGCCATTCGTTGAGGTCGCCCATCAGCAGTGTCGGGTGATCGTCTCGGGAACTGAGAATGTCGAGGATCATCCGGGCCTGCTGCTGACGTGACCGGTTGAGCAGACCGAGATGGGCGGCAATCACCCGCAGCACGGTGCCGTCCTTCAGCTCCAGTTCGGTCATCAGCGCGCCGCGCGGCTCAAGTCCGGGCAGCCGCAGCGGATGCACGTCGCGCACTATTCCTTCGCGGAAGAACAGCACATTGCCGTGCCATCCATGCGCCTTGCTGACACCGCCGATCGGCACCGGCAGCAGTCCCGCCTCGCGCTCCATCCAGCCGAGATCGAGGAGACCCCGCCGTTCGCCGAACCGGCTGTCCGCCTCCTGCAGCGCCAATACGTCCGGGCCGATCTCGCGGATAACGTTGGCAATGCGGCTCGGGTCGAACCGTCCATCGACTCCGACGCATTTGTGGACATTGTAGGAGGCGACGAGAAGCGCGGCGGCATCCCGCTCCGAAGCCGCGCTTCCTTCAAGGCCGCGTTGCTTGCGATTGCGCAGCGATGAGATGATGCTGGCGGGGAGATTGGGCCTCTGTCCAGAGGACCGTCGGGTGGGATCGAAAACCATGATGCCAGTATAGCGCGGCGGCGACCTGCTTCCAGTCCCGGATCAAAGATAGGGCGAGCCGAGCCAGAGGATGCGCTCGAACAGCCGCACCGGCAGTGGCCGCGCGCGCAGCACGTCGAGCAGCACCGGCGCCGAGCTTTCCAGAGCCTTGACGAACCGGGCCTCCAGGGCTTCGGCAAACGCGCTGTCGAAAATCTCGACGTCGACCTCGAAGTTGAGGCGCAGCGATCTCGGGTCCATGTTCGACGAGCCGACATAGGCCCAGCGTCCGTCGACCACCATCAGCTTGGAGTGGTTGAAGGGCCCCGAGGCGCGCCAGATACGGCAGTCACCCTTGAGGATCTGGTCGAACTGCGCAGTCATCGCCCGGTCGACAAGCGTCAGATTGTTTGACGCCGGCACGATGATGTCGACCTCGACGCCGCGTCGCGCCGCCGTCGCCATGGCGCTGATCAGTTCGCGGTCCGGCAGGAAATAGGGCGAAATAATCTTGATCGACGAGCGGGCGACGGATACCGCGCCCATCAGCATCTTATGGTTTGTCTCAAGGCTGCGGTCGGGGCCGGACGCCACAACGCGCGCCAGGAGCGCCTCGCCAGGCTCGCCAGACGGCGGTTCTATCCGCCAGGGTTCGTCTGTCAGCACCTCGCCATTGGCGAAACGCCAGTCTTCGGCAGCCACGGCGAACAGATCAGCGACGGCCGGGCCGGTGATCCTGAAATGTGTGTCGATGGCGCAGTCGTCGCCGGTGAACTCACGCGAGAATGCCTCGCGGATATTGATGCCGCCGGTAAACGCGGTCGCGCCGTCCACCACCATGATCTTGCGGTGCGTGCGCAGATTGGCATAGGGCATGCGCAGCCCCATGATGACGTTGCCGTTGAACACATCGACGGTCACGCCGCCGTCGCGCAGCATGCCGAGCACGCTCGGCACCGAATAGCGGGCACCGACGGCATCGATCAGCACCCGCACCTCGACGCCGCGCGATGCAGCTTCCGACAGCGCCTTGACGATGCGCCGGCCGATCCGGTCGCGGTCGAAGATGTAGGTTTCGAGGATGATGCTGCGCCGGGCACTGCCGATCGCCTCCAGCATCGAGGCGTAGGCGGCATCGCCGCCGTCCAGGACGGCGACGCTATTGCCGGTCGTCACCAGCCGTCGGGCAACCCGGTCGCCCAGCGTCTTCATCGCCATGAAGCGCCGGCCGAACTGCAGCGCGACGATATCGTCCGAAGCGTCGAAGGAGGCCATGTGGCCGGAGAAATCGCCCTGCCGCAGGAGACGCTGGTTGAACACCGCGGTGCGCCGGATCCGGTTGATGCCGACCACCAGGTAGAGAAGCGCGCCGATCAGTGGCGACAGCACGATGACGCCGACCCAGCCGATCGCCGAGCGTACCTCTTCCTTGGTCATGGCCGCATGGATGGCAGCCGTCGCCCCCATCAGCACCGACAGGGCAAAGACGATGTGCGGCCAGTAGGGCGACAGGAGATCCAGCATGCCCCAGATATACGCAGGAGCCCCAAGCCCGCAATCGGCTATTTCGAACATCGTCCGAGACGGGGATGGCAGCCCGACATCTGGAGCCACTGTACGGTATCGGACATATTTACCGACTGATAACCATAAACAGGCACAGTAGCCGCCCAGAGAGACCCGCTTTCCCGCCGACGTCTGCAACGAGGTCATCATGACGACCGCACATGGCATGCCCGTTCTTCAGCAGACTGTTGCAGCCACTCCGCGCTCGATGCGCGTCGTCACCGGCAGCATCAGCACCGAGCTCTCGCGCTTCAGTGCCGACAACACGCATGTGGTGAAGCAGATCAAGCTTCTGGCCATTAACGCGCTGATCGAGGCGGCGCGCGCCGGCGAGACCGGTAAGGGTTTTGCCGTGGTCGCCAACGAGGTGCAGCGTCTTGCGCATGTGGCGACCGACATCGCCGGCCGCTTCGAGAGCAACGTGCTGGGACGCATCGGCGTCGGCCAGCTGATGGCAGATGCCCTGGTCAACGAGATGGAGGGCGTGCGGCTGACGGACCTCGCCCAGACGCTGGTGCAGCTGATTGTCCGCAACCTTTTCGAGCGCACAGCCGATGTCCGCTGGTGGGCGACGGACCCGGCGCTGTGGCAGGCGCTGCAGGAGCCCGGTTCGGAACGATCGGAGTTTGCCGCAAGCCGGCTCGGCGTGATCAACCGGTTCTACACCGTCTATCACGACCTGGTCCTCACCGATCTTTCCGGCCGCATCATCGCCTCTGCCAATCCCGCCCACCAGCGCAGGATCGCCGGACGCTCGCTGGCCGGAGATCCGTGGTTCCAGAAGGCGGCCCAATGCCGGTCAGGGGACGACTATATCGTCGACGAGGTGAAGGAGAGCCCGCTTCACAACGGTCACCATGTTCTGGTCTACGCCACCGGCGTCCGCGAGGGCGGCACGGGCGATGGCAGGCTGATCGGCACGCTGGGCGTCTATTTCGACTGGCAGAACCAGGGCCACGCGATCGTCGAGAAGGAGGCGAACCTGCCCGAGCAGCAGGCGCAGCGTTCGACAGTCATGCTGCTCGACGAGAATGCACGAGTGATTGCCTGCAACCGTCCGGAGCAGCTGTTCTCGCATTTCGCGCTTCGCCGCGACGGCGACCGTCAGAAAGGCAGCTACTACAACGACGACGGAGCGATCGTCGCCTATGCCCGCACGCTCGGCTACGAGGATTATGACGGGCTCGGATGGTGCGGTGTCGTGGTTCAGGAAACCGAGAGCGACGATGCCATCCGCTGCCAGCTGGAGCAGCGGACGGCAAGATAGGCCGACCTCAGTTCAGGCGACCGCCCATGGCAACGATCGGCGGCTCGGTGCCTGCCGGGATCGGGCTGCGATAGGTCTGGCCCTTCAGCCGGCGCTTCAGATCCGCCCAGGCGGCCTCTCGCAGTTGCTCGCTCTGCAGTGCCGCCAGCCCCGTCGCCGCCATCGCCTTGGCAGCCGAGATCATTCCCTTGTGGGCGAGCGGGCTCTTGCCCTGCGAGACGACCTGCCACGTGTGCAGCTGGGTGCCGATGGCAAGCGTCGGGCCGTAGGCCTGCACCGTCGGCACCACCCAGCTAACGTCCGAAACGTCGGTGGAGCCGCCCATCTGCCGCACCTCGTTGTGGCGCGGCAAAATGAAGTCGGCAAGCGGGATGTCGCGCTCCTCCAGCCGCTCCTGCGCCCAGCTTGCGGCGATATCCTCGCCGGTCAGCGTATCGCGGATGGCCTGCGCGAAGGCGTGGTCCTTGTCATCGAAATCGGGCGCGCCGAGGCTCTCCCAGATATCCTGCATGGTGTCCATCAGCGGCGTGTTGACGATCAGGTTCGACACGCCGGAGAGGACGATGTTTTCCATCTTCGTCTCGGTCATCAGTGCCGCGCCCTCGGCAACCTTCTTCACCCGCTCGATCAGCGAAAACAGGCCCGCGAGCTCCGGTGCCCGCACGACGTAACGGACCTTGGCATGCGCCTGCACGACGTTCGGCGAAATACCGCCGGCATCCAGAAGTGCGTAGTGGATGCGGCAATCCTGCTGCATGTGCTCGCGCAGATAGTTGACGCCGACATTCATCAGCTCGACCGCATCAAGCGCGCTGCGGCCAAGTTCGGGGCTGGCCGACGCATGCGAGGCGCGACCGGAGAAGGTGAAATCGATTCGGCAATTGGCGAGCGATGTCTCGCGCTGTACCCCGGCAAAATTGCTCGGATGCCAGCAGATCGCCACATCGACATCTTCGAAGGCGCCGGCGCGAACCATGAATGCCTTGGCGGCACCGCCTTCTTCGGCCGGGCAGCCATAATAGCGCACCCGTCCCGGAGTGCCCGTCTCCTCCAGCCAGTCCTTGAGCGCGGTCGCCGCCAGCAGTGACGCGGAGCCGAGCAGGTTGTGGCCGCAGCCGTGACCGTTGGCGCCCGGCGTCAGCGGATCGTGATCCGTGGTGCCGGCCTTCTGGCTGAGGCCGGCCAGCGCATCATATTCGCCGAGGAAGGCGATGACCGGTCCGCCCTCGCCCGCCTCGCCGATCAAAGCGGTCGGAATGCCGGCGACGTTCTGGGTGATCGTGAAACCCTGCGTCTCCAGCATCTCGCGGTGGGCTGCAGCAGACTCGACTTCCATGTAGCAGGTCTCGGGCGTCGCCCAGACGCGGTCCGCGAGCTCCTTGAACACCTCCCTTTTTCTGTCGACGGCATCGAAGATTTCGGGATGGTTGCTGCTGCTCATGGACATCGAATTTCACCTGCATGCGATAACGGAAAACGACGGCGACCCTACTCCAGCCGAAGCCAAACGCCAACCTTTCTTGCAGCGATCAGGAATGCCGCATTTTTGCGCAGAGCGCGGATTCCAGACGTCCCCAGCCGTCCACGCCAGGCAGGCCGATGCGCAGCACGTCCGGATGGTCGGAGAAGCGCCGGACGAGGATGCCGGCCTCTCCCAGATGCTCAAACACGGCCTGTGCGCGCCGATCGCGCAGATAGCGGAACAGCGAGGTGCCGCCACAGACATTGAGGCCGGCGGTGGCGAGCAGTCCATCCAGGCGGCCTGCGTCTTTTGTCAGACGCTCGCGCATTTGCGCCTGCCACGCATGGTCGCGAAACGCTTCGCGTCCCACATGCAAGGTCGGTCCTGGAATAGCCCAGGGTCCGAGCCGTGCCGACAGCCATTCGGCGATCGGTTGAGGCGCAACGGCAAAGCCCAGCCGCACGCCGGCAAGCCCATAGAACTTGCCGAACGAGCGCAGCACGATCAGCCCGTCATGCACGCCATCCACGACACTGTGTGATGGCGCGATCACCTCCATGAAGGCCTCGTCGACCAGCAGCAGGCCACCCTTGCTCGACAGGCGACGCGACAGAGCAAGCAGATCGTCGCGCCCGATCAGCCGGCCGTCGGGATTGTTGGGGTTCACCACGATTGCCAGATCGGCGGAGGACAGGTCTTCGAAATGGGCGGTCTCGTGGACGGTGAAGCCGCAGAGACGGGCGAGGCGCGCATGCTCGGCATAGGTGGGCGACAGAATCGCGGCAGTTCTGCCGGAGGGGCCGGAGGGGCCGAAAACCGCCTCGATGATCAGCGGCAGCAGGATGTGCGTGCCGGGTGCCGCGGCCAGGTGATCAGCCGACGGCGCGCCATAGGCCCGTGCCGCCTCGACCCTCAGGCAGGCCAGATCGGCGGGCTCCGGCAGCCGGGAAAAAGCGGTGGCCGGAGGGGGGGAATAGGGATAGGAGTGCGGGTTGATGCCGGTGGACAGGTCGATCCACGGTGTCGGCGCATCCGGAAACATCTGCTGCGCACGCGCCAGATTGCCGCCGTGCTCGATCGCCTGTCCGTCCTGCTTGCCCTGTTTGAGATCCATGGCCTTTTCTCTCGCCTTCCTCGCCCTGCTTATTGAACGGCTTGTCGGCTATCCGCAATGGCTGGTTGCCCGGATCGGCCATCCGGTGATGTGGATCGGGGCGCTGATCGACAGGCTGGAGAAGCGCTTCAACGACCTGTCGCTGTCCTTCGGCCACCGGCGCCGCAATGGCGTCATCGCCTTCCTGATCCTCGCCGCCGTCACGCTCATCATCGCACTGTTCGTCGAGCGCAGCCTCCTCTGGCTGCCGTTCGGTCTGTTCGTCGTCGCGATCGTCTCGTCGAGCCTGATTGCCCAGAAAAGCCTGGAAGCGCATGTGAAGGCGGTCGCCGTCGGCCTGGAGACAGGCGGCCTGGATGGCGGGCGCAAGGCCGTATCGATGATTGTCGGCCGCGATCCCGATCAACTGGATGAGGCGGGCGTCAGCCGTGCGGCGATCGAGAGCCTGGCCGAGAACTTTTCCGATGGCATCACCGCGCCCGTCGTCTGGCTCGGCCTGCTCGGTCTGCCCGGTGCCGCGCTCTACAAGGCAACGAACACTGCCGACAGCATGATCGGCCACCGGAACGCCCGCTACGGCGCCTTCGGCTGGGCCGCCGCGCGCTTCGACGACCTCGTCAACTTGCCGGCCTCACGGCTGACGGCGCTGTTGTTCATCGCCGCGGCCGCCATCGTGCCCGGCACCTCGGCGAAGGCCGCATGGGCGGCCGTCCGGCGTGACGCCCGAAAGCACAAGTCGCCGAATGCCGGCTGGCCGGAGGCAGCAATGGCCGGCGCGCTGGGGCTGGCACTTGCCGGCCCGCGTGTCTACGACGGCGTGCTGGTCGACGACCACATGATGGGCGAAGGCGGGCGCCGCGAGGCGACTGCCGATGACATAAGACGGGCGCTGGCGCTGGCGCGCGTCGCCGACCTGCTGCTGATCATCCTCTTCGGCCTGCTGGCCGACGGATTCAGCGTGCTAGGGTGAGCAGCCGGTCGAGATCGAGGTGCTTCTCCATGTGCGCGGCCAGCCGGTCGAGCACCTCTTCGACACCCTGCTCGTAATCGAGCCGGCTCGACGTTCCACCCAGCCGCTTCAGCCAGGCGGACCGCTGCCGATCGTTCGAAAACAACCCGTGGACATAGGTGCCGCTGACGAGGCCCGAAGCGGATATCGCGCCCTCCCGAGTGCCGTCGATCCGGCCGAAAGGTCGCGCTCGATCGGGACCGTCGGTTTCGCCGACATGCATTTCATAGCCGGCAAACGACGTACCGTCCGAAGTCTCGCCGGCAACGGCAACCAGATGTTTTTCGCCGGTCAGCCGCGTCGCCACGTCGAGCAGCCCGAGCCCCGTCTCCACGGCGCCGGCCGGTCCCTCGATGCCGTCAGGATCGCCGACCGACTGGCCGAGCATCTGGTACCCACCGCACAATCCGAGCACCGGCCGGCCGCGCCGCACATGGGCAGCGATGTCGATGTCGAAGCCGGCGCCCTTCAGAGCCCGCAGATCGGCGATAGTGGCTTTCGATCCCAGCAGCAGGATGAGATCCGCATCCGCCGGCAGCACCTCGCCCGGCCGGACCCGAACCAGTTGCACCTGCGGCTCGGCGTCAAGCGGATCCAGATCGTCGAAATTCGACACATGCGGCAGCAGCGGCACGGCGATGCGGATCCTCGCACCGGCCTTCTCGGCGGGTGCCGAGTTCAAAGCCAGCGCATCTTCGGCCGGCAGGCGAATGGCCTCGGCGAAATGCGGCAGGAGACCGATCGGCGACCAGCCGGTAAAGCCTTCGATCATCCGCATGCCCTCGGCAAACAGCGTCGGGTCGCCCCGAAACCGGTTGACGATGAAGCCGCGGATCATCGCTGCGTCCTCGGGATCGAGCACCAGCTTGGTGCCGGCGATGCTGGCGATCACGCCGCCGCGGTCGATATCGCCGATCAGCACGACGGGTACCTCGGCGGCGCGGGCAAACCCCATATTGGCGATGTCGTTGCGCCGTAGGTTGATCTCCGAGGCGCTCCCCGCACCTTCGACCAGCACCAGATCCGCCGCCGCCTTCAACCGCGCAAAGCTGTCGAGCACGCGCGGCATGAGGCCGGCCTTCATCTGCTGGTATTCTGCGGCTTTCGCATTTCCCTCGACCTTGCCCTGAACCACCAGCTGGGCGCCGACATCGCTCTGCGGCTTCAGCAGCACCGGGTTCATGTGCACCGACAGCGGCACTCTCGCGGCACGCGCCTGCAGGGCCTGCGCCCGTCCGATCTCGCCGCCGTCTGCCGTGACGGCGGCATTGTTGGACATGTTCTGCGGCTTGAACGGCAGGACGCGAAGCCCGCGCAGGGTAAACGCCCGCGCCAGGCCGGCGACGATCAGCGACTTGCCGACGTCGGAGCCGGTGCCCTGGAACATCAGCGCCCTTGCCGTCGCCACGGCAGTCATCAGAACTCGATCCCGGCCTGCGCCTTCACGCCGGCCTTGAAGTGATGCTTCACCAGCGTCATCTCGGTCACCATGTCGGCGGCTTCCACCAGCGCCGGCTTGGCATTGCGGCCGGTAACGATGACGTGCAGGTCCGGTCGGCGCGCGACGAGATCGGCGACCACCTTTTCCAGATCCAGATAGTCGTAGCGCAACGCGATGTTCAACTCGTCGAGGATGACGAGCCCAACCTCCGGCTGCGCCATCACCTCCAGCGCCTTCTCCCAGGCGCGTTCGGCGGCCTCGACGTCGCGCTTCAGGTCCTGGGTGTCCCAGGTGAACCCCTCGCCCATCGTGCGCCAGATCACCCGGTCGCCGAACGCCTGCATGGCGACGCGCTCGCCGGTATCCCAGGCGCCCTTGATGAACTGGATGACGGCGACCTTGCGGCCATGCCCGAGCATGCGCAGCGCCAGCCCGAAGGCAGCCGTCGACTTGCCCTTGCCGGGTCCGGTATTGACGATCAGCAGCCCCTTCTCGATGGTCTTCGAGGCCACTTCTGCATCCTGGACGGCCTTGCGGTTTTCCATCTTGCGCTTGTGGCGCTCGGCCTCCGAGACCTCGATGTCTTTCATATGCGGCTCCCCTGTCGGCAGGCTTTGAGGCGGAGGCGGGACTATAGTCGATGCGCCCGCTCCGGCAATGGCCGACTGCCGCCATTGACACATCCGCGCCTAAGCGCATAGTGGAATGGCAACGGTCTTTTCCCGGCAACGGGGAAAGCTAAGAGGGAACGCGGTGCGGCATCAGTGCCAAGACCGCGGCTGCCCCCGCAACTGTAAGCGGCCCCCGCCATCACGAGCGGGAACCCGGCGCACCAGGCCACTGGAGGGATACCTTCGGGAAGGCCGCGCAAGGGCGACAATCCGCGAGCCAGGAGACCTGCCGTTGACGATCATGAATCCAGCCGGGCGGGGTGCTCCGGCACGGATGTTACCTGACATTCCGGCGTGTGGCCGTGAATGTGCGCCCCACCATGAAGCACGCTTGGGGTGTCGGTTTGGATCTTTCTCGGCAATTGAACGAACGCGACGCGACGCAGGCGGTCGAGCCGGCACGCGTGGTGATCCACGTCTGCGAAACATGCCGCGGCACCGCAGACGGCACTGACTTGCCGCGCGACGGGTCGCGGCTTGCCGAGGCAACCCGTGATCTGGCCGCCGCAGGGATCGAAGTCCGCGGCGTATCCTGCCTTGCCAACTGCAAACGCGGGCTCAGCGCCGCAATTCTCAACCCTGACGGCTGGAGCTACGTCTTCGGCGACCTGACGACGGAAAGCGCCGAGGATCTGCTGACCGGAGCCCGCCTGCTGGCCGGATCGACGGACGGCCTGATGCCCTGGAAGGGGCGTCCCGACAGCCTGAAACGCGGCATGATCGCCCGCGTGCCTCCCCTCGATTTCACGCCCCATCAGAAGCCATAAAGGACAGTCCATGACCTCTTCGCTCGCCCGCATCCCCTGCACCGTCGTTACCGGCTTTCTCGGCGCCGGCAAGACGACGCTGCTGCGCCATGCCCTGCAGAACCTGGAGGGCAAGCGGCTGGCGGTGATCGTCAACGAGTTCGGCGATGTCGGGATCGACGGAGAGATCCTCAAGGGCTGCGGCGTCGAGAGCTGCCCGGAAGACAACATCATCGAGCTGGCCAATGGCTGCATCTGCTGCACGGTCGCCGAAGATTTCGTCCCCGCCATCGACCGCATTCTGGCGATGCAGCCGAAGGTCGACCACATCCTCATCGAAACCTCCGGCCTGGCACTGCCCAAGCCCCTGGTGCAGGCCTTCCAGTGGCCGAGCGTCAAGAGCCGCGTGACGGTGGACGGCGTCATCGCCGTCGTCGATGGTCTGGCGCTGGCCGAGGGTCGCGTCGCCGACGACATGCAGGCGCTTGCCGCACAGCGTGCGGGAGACGAGGCGCTGGATCACGACGATCCGGTCGAGGAAGTCTTCGAGGACCAGATCGCCTGCGCCGACCTCGTCATCCTGACCAAGGCCGACCTTTTGTCCGCTGACGGCCTGGACCGGGCGCGGGCGCATGTCAGCGACCACCTGCCGCGTGCCGTGCGCATCGTCGAAGCGGCCAATGGTGTCGTCGACCCGGCCGTCTTCATCGGCCTCGGCCTTGCGGTGGAAGACGACATCGAGAACCGCAAGACGCACCACGACGGGGAACTGGACCACGAGCACGACGACTTCGACAGTTTTGTCCTCGACATTCCGGCGATCGCCGATCCGGAAGCACTCAGCCTGCGCATCGCCCAGGTGACCGAGGCGGAGAAGGTGCTGCGCATCAAGGGTTACGTGGAAGTTGCCGGCAAGCCGATGCGGCTTCTGGTGCAGGCGGTCGGCCCACGCGTCAACCACTACTTCGATCGCCCCTGGGCGAACGGCGAGGACCGTCGCTCGCGCTTGGTCATCATCGGTGAGAAGGGCATCGATGTCGACCGGATCGGGAGGATGCTGGCCGCCTGATGCATATCCTTGCCACCACATCCTCGTCGCTCGACGACCTGATCGAACCGGTCGACCTCGACCAGACGCCGGGCGATGTGGTGGTGCTGTCGTTTACCGACAGCGATCTGAACGGCATCGCGTCCGCCTGGGCTGCGGCTGAGGCTCGCAGCACGATCGACGGGCTGACGCTGCGCCTGGCGCAACTGTCCGACCTCAGACATCCGATGTCGGTCGACCTGTGGATCGACAAGGTGGCGCGCCACGCGCGCGTCATCCTGGTGCGGGTGCTGGGCGGCTATGACCGGTGGCGCTACGGCGTCGATGAACTCTCGCGGCTGGCCAGGAGCCGGGGCATTCCGCTGGTGCTGCTGCCGGGTGAATGCAGCGAGACGGATGAGAGGCTCGCTTCCGCCTCGACGGTGAGCGAGGCCGAGATCGCCCGGCTGCTGTCTTTCTTCCGTGAGGGCGGGCCGGACAATCTGCAGCGGCTGACGGACGAGCTTCGCGGGCTTGCGCTCGGCAACGCATCCGACGGCATCTCTGCCGTCAGAGTGCCGAAGATCGGCTTCTATCGACCGGGCCTTGGAGTCGTGTCGCAGGCGGATGCTCTGTGCGGCCTTGAAGGCCGCAAGATCCTGCCGCTGCTGTTTTACCGGTCGATGCTGCTCGCAGCCGACGTGGCACCGATCGACGCACTGGCGAAGGCGCTCGAAGCCCGCGGATTTGCACCCCTGCCCGTCTTCGTTCCCGGGCTGAAGGACCGACAGACCCTGTCCTTCCTGCGCGACAGCTTCGCCGAGATGCAGCCCGCCGCCATCGTTACCGCCACCGCCTTTGCCAGCAATGCCGCGCTTGACGGCAGGACGCTGTTCGAGGTCCTCGGCGTGCCCGTTTTCCAGGCGGTGATCGCGACGACCAGGCGCCAAGGCTGGCTGGAAGGTCGCCGCGGGCTCGGCCCCTCCGACCTTGCCATGCATGTGGTGCTGCCGGAACTCGACGGGCGTGTGCTGGCTGGCGTGATCTCGTTCAAGGATGCGCGTGAAGCGCAGAGCGACCACGGCTTTTCCGGCTATGCCAACCGCCCGGAGCCGGATCGCGTCGAGGCCGTGGCGGATCGCATCGCACGACATCTGACGCTCAAGGAAACGCCGCGCGAAAAACGCCGCATCACCATTCTGATGCCGGATTATCCGGGCGCTGCCGGGCGCACCGGCTATGCCGTCGGACTGGACGTGCCGGAAAGCGTACTCCACATGCTGCGACTGTTGCAGGCCGAGGGATACGCAGTCTCTGCCGTGCCCGAGACGGCGAAGGATCTCATGGACCGGGTCCTCAAGGGGGCCGAGCGTCTGCCGGCAGCGGCCTATGTCGGATACTTCAAAGGACTTCCGGCCGAATCTCGCGACGCGGGCAGCGCCGCTTGGGGTGATCCGTTAGCCGACGAAGCATCCGATGGCGACGGTTTCCGTTTCCGGGCCGCCCGTTTCGGCAATGTCACCGTGGCGCTCGCGCCGGATCGCGGCCGCGAGGCGGACCGACGCACCGACTATCACGATCCGGCCCGCCCGCCACGCCACGCGCTGCTCGCCTTCGGCTGCTGGATGCAGACCACGCTGCAAAGCAACGCGATCGTTCATGTCGGCGCACACGGGACGCTGGAATGGCTGCCGGGCAAGAATGTTGCGCTGACCAGCGCCTGCTTTCCGGAGATTGTCACCGGCAACCTGCCGGTCATCTACCCGTTCATCGTCTCCAATCCCGGCGAGGCTGCGGTTGCCAAGCGGCGCATCGGGGCACTCACCATCGGCCATCTGCCGCCGATGCTGGCCGAGGCGGGTCTGTCGCCGCAGCAGCAGAAGCTCGAACTGCTGGTCGACGAATATGCGCAGGCCGACGGGCTGGATCGCCGCCGCCGCGACCGGTTGTCAAGGCTGATCGTCGAGACGGCGGAAGAAACCGGCCTGGCCGGAGAGGCCGGGATAAGCCGGGCCGACGATCCCGAGGCCGCCCTGGCGCGGATCGACGCGTTCCTCTGCGACTTGAAGGACTTCGCCATCAAGGACGGCCAGCACGTCTTCGGCCATGCGGACCCGCTGGAAACGGATGGCCTGCGGATCGACAGCGCCCGGGCCGAGCAGATGAGCCTGATCGCCGCACTCGACGGTCGCTACATTGCTCCCGGGCCGTCCGGCGCGCCGGCCCGAGGACGCCGTGACGTGCTGCCGACCGGCCGCAACCTCTACGCCTCCGATCCACGCACCATGCCGACGCCGACGGCCTTCGAGCTCGGCCGGCTGGCGGCGGAAGAAATCATCCGGCGCTACATGCAGGACCACGGCGACTGGCCGAAAAGCCTGGTCATCGACCTCTGGGGCAGCGCGACCTTACGCAGCGGCGGCGAAGAGGTGGCGCAGGGTCTGGCGCTGATGGGCGCAAGACCGGTTCAGGATCCGGCAACCGGCCGCGTCACCGGCATCGAGGTCCTGCCGCCGGCGGTGCTCGGCCGCCCGCGCGTCGATGTGACCTTCCGCATTTCCGGGCTGTTCCGCGACATGTTCCCGTCGCTGATCGCATTGCTGGACGCCGCCGCCCGCGCCATCGCGGCGCGCGAGCACGAGGCCGACGGTGACAATCCGCTGGCCCAGGCCGCACGGGCGGCGGGCGTCATTCCACCGCGCATCTTCGGCTCCGCACCCGGCACCTACGGGTCGGGGATCGAGGAGCAACTGGCGTCGGGCGACTGGCAGGAGCGCGAGGACCTTGGCCGCGCCTATCTCGCCATGACCAGCCACGCCTTCGGTGGGCCGGAGGGTGAGGAACGGCCAGCTGCCGCCGATTTCGAGGAGCGGGTGCGCTCCGCCGATCTGCTTGTGCATACGGGCGACGACCCCGGGCGCGACCTGCTCGACGGGTCAGGCGACGTTGCCTTCATCGGCGGTTTCGCCGCAGCCGTGGCGGCTCTTGGCGGCAAGGCCGATATCATCGCGCTGGACACCACCGACCCGGCCCGCCCCCGCGCCCGCTCGCTTGCCGAGGCCGTGACGCGCGTGGTGCGGGCGCGCGCCGTCAACCCGCGCTTCATCGACGGGCAGATGCGCCACGGGCCGCGCGGAGCTGCCGAATTTGCCGAAACCGTCGACCGGCTGGTCGGCTTTGCCGAGACCACGCAGGCCGTGCCGCAGAGCCTGATCGACGCCGTCTACGATGCCTATGTCGCCGACGAACGGATTCGCGACTTCGTGCTCGACCAGAACCCGGAAGCTGCCGGCGCCATCGCTGACCGGCTGATCTCGGCCCGCCGTCGCGGCCTCTGGCAACCGCGCCGCAATTCTGTGGATCGTGATCTGGAACTGCTGCGCGACAGGGCGAGAGAAAGGGAGCGGGCATGACCGCGCTCTCCCCAACCTCTCCTCTCGCCGCCCCCGCTGCCCGCCCATCCTTCGTCCGCGGCGCCTGCCCGGCGCTCGACGCGCCGATGCTGACCGGCGACGGTTATCTGACCCGGTTGGCGTTCTCCGACGCTTTGACGCCGCAGCAGCTCCAGTCGCTCTGCACGCTGTCGGAGCGCCACGGCAATGCGACGGTGGATATCACCGCCCGCGGCAACCTGCAGATCCGCGGTCTGACCGAAACGTCCGCCCAGGCACTCGAGCGCGACGTCCGCAGCCTTGACCTGCCGCTGCGCGAAGGGCTTGCCGTGGAATGGTCGCCGCTTGCCGGCGACGATCCGGAGGAGGCGATCGATCCGCGTCCTCTAAGCCTTGCCATCGTCGCGCGTGCCGCTCGGCTGGCCGGTCATCTGGCCCCAAAGATCTCGGTCGTCATTGATGGCGGCGGGCTGATCGGCCTTGATCACCTGCTCGCCGACATCCGCCTGCGCGCCGTCATGAGCGACGGGACGATCAATTGGCAGCTGACCCTGGGCGGCACCGCGGCGACGGGCCAGATGATCGGCGAGGTGGCGGATGCCGATGCCGCCGACATCGTCCTGGCGCTGCTGGAGCGGCTGGCGCTGCTAGGCCCCAAGGCCCGCGGTCGTGATCTCGCAGCTGGCGATCTGCCAGCCCAGATGCGGATGCAGGTGACGGCGCCGCTGGGCCGACCGACCGCGTCGGTGCCTGCCCCATTCGGCACCTTCGATCTTCGAACAAGGGCGGCGGCACGCATTGCAGTGGCGTTCGGTCAATGCGGCGCCGAGCGGCTGCACGCGCTGGCGCAGGAGGCGGAGCTAATGGGAATAACGCGGCTGAGGCCGGCTCCCGACCATGCGCTGATCGCCTTCGGAAGCACCCAAGCCTGCGAGGCGCTGGTGGAGCATGCCGCGCGGCAGGGCTTCATCACCCGTGCCGGCGATCAGCTCGCGGAGATTTCGGCATGCCCTGGCATTGGCGCCTGCAGATCCGGACGCTATGCGACGCATGAGACGGGCCGGGATGCGGCGCGCAATGCGGCAGCGCTGCTGGATGGCTCCGTGCGGCTGCATCTTTCCGGCTGCGAGAAGGGCTGCGCCCATCCCACCCGGGCGACGCTGACGCTCGCCGGCGCGGCCGATGGAACGCATCTTGTCTTCGATGGCAAAACCACCGATACCCCGCTGCAACTGCTGGCCTCCGGCTCCGAGGCTGCGGCACTGGCTGTTCTGTCTGCCCTGATGGAGACCGAGCGCCGGCCCGGCGAAACGAGCCGCGACTGTCTTGCCCGCCTCGGTCCTGCCCGGATCGCGGCGGCGCTTTCTAAAGGTACCCAATGACCGACTACGACTACATTCGCGACGGCGACGCGATCTATACGAAATCCTTTGCCATCATCCGCGAGGAAGCCGATCTCTCCGCCTTCGCGCCAGACGAGGCGGATGTGGCGATCCGGATGATCCATGCCTGCGGACTGGTGGAGGCCGCAGCGCACTTCCGCTTTTCGCCGGAGTTCGTAACGGCGGCGCGCGGTGCGCTTCTTGCCGGAAAGCCGGTTCTCTGTGACGCGCAGATGGTCGCCCACGGCATCACCCGGGCGCGCCTGCCGGCCCGAAACGAGGTGGTCTGCACGCTGCGCGATCCGCAGGTGCCGGAGATCGCCAGGCGTGTCGGCAACACGCGATCGGCGGCCGCGCTGGAACTCTGGGCGGACCGGCTGGAGGGCGCCGTGGTCGCTATCGGCAATGCGCCGACGGCACTCTTCTACCTGCTCGAAATGCTCGACCGCGGATGCCCGAAGCCCGCCGCCATCATCGGCATGCCGGTCGGCTTCGTCGGCGCCGCCGAAAGCAAGGAGGCGCTGGCCGAAAGCCCCCATAAGATCCCCTACGCGATCGTCCGGGGCCGCATGGGCGGGTCCGCAATGACCGCTGCTGCCGTCAATGCGCTGGCGAGGGCGGGCCTGTGAGCGATATCATGCCTGGCAAGGTTTTTGGCGTCGGCACCGGTCCCGGCGATCCCGAACTCTTGACGCTGAAGGCCGTCAAGGCGCTGAACGGCGCCGACGTGCTGGCGTTCTTCTGCAAGCGCGGCTCGCGCGGCAATGGCCGCACGATCGTCGATGGCCATATGCGCGCCGACGTGATCGAGCTGCCGCTCGTCTACCCGGTGACCGTCGAGGAGGAGAAGGAGACCGACAGCTACAAGCGGGCGATCGACGGCTTCTTCGACCAGTCTGCCGCAGCGATCGCCGTCCACCTGCAGGCCGGCCGCACCGTCGCGGTGCTGAGCGAAGGCGACCCGCTGTTCTATGGATCCTACATGCACCTGCATCTGCGGCTTGCACCGCATTTTCCGGCCGAAGTCATTCCGGGCGTCACGGCGATGTCCGGCTGCTGGTCGATGGCCAACATGCCGCTTGTGCAAGGCGACGATATCCTGAGCGTCCTGCCGGGTACGCTGCCCGAAGACATCCTTGCCGAAAGGCTGGCCGGCACCGATGGCGCGGTGATCATGAAGGTTGGCCGCAACCTGCCAAAAATCCGCCGGGCGCTCGCCGCTGTGGGCAAGCTGCAGGGAGCGATCTACGTCGAGCGCGGCACCATGCCGAATGGCGGGTTCATGCCGCTCATGGAACGCGACGAAGCCCCTGCACCCTATTTCTCGCTGGTGCTGGTGCCTGGCTGGAAGCATCGGCCATGACCGGTAAGCTGACCGTCGTCGGGCTTGGTCCCGGCAATGCATTGCAGGTCACGCCGGAAGCGCTGTCGGCGGTGGAGGCAGCTTCCGACTTCTTCGGCTATGGCCCCTATGTCGAGCGTCTCGACCTGCGTGCCGACCAGCGGCGCCACGCCTCCGACAACCGCGAGGAAATGTCGCGCGCCAGCCAGGCGCTTAAGCTTGCCGCAACCGGTGCGAAAGTCTGCGTCGTCTCCGGCGGCGATCCGGGCGTGTTCGCCATGGCGGCTGCCGTCTGCGAGGCGCTGGAAGCCGGGCCGGCCGAATGGCGCAAGGTCGAGTTTTCCGTCGTTCCCGGAATTACCGCCATGCTGGCCGTTGCCGCCAAGGCCGGCGCGCCGCTCGGCCACGACTTCTGCGCCATCTCGCTTTCCGACAACCTGAAGCCCTGGGAAATCATCGAAAAGCGGCTGGTCGCAGCGGCGCAAGCCGGCTTCGTCATGGCCTTCTACAATCCCGTCAGCAAGGCGCGGCCGCACCAGCTCGATCAGGCCTTCGACATCCTGCGCTCCCATCTTCCCGGCAGCGTGCCGGTGATTTTCGGTCGGGCTGCCGGCCGCCCGGACGAGAAGATCCGCATCGAAACCCTCGCAGACGCCCGCGCCGACATGGCCGACATGTCGACCTGCATCATCGTCGGCTCGGTGGAAACCCGCCTGATCGAACGTCCCGGCCAGCGCCCGATCGTCTATTCGCCACGTTCCTGGGGGAAGGCCTGAGCCACATGATCGGCGAGCGCATCCACGCTATCGAACGAGGCGACATCCGGCAGAACCGGACGGCGGATCATCACGACCTCCAGCCCCAGGTCACGGGCAGCGGCGATCTTGCCATGGCTTGCCGCACCGCCGGAGTTCTTGCAGACGATCACCTCGATGCCGCTTGCCTGAAGAAGCGCCCGCTCGTCCGCCTCGCGAAAAGGTCCGCGTGCCGTCAGGTAGTTAACCTGCGGCAGAGCGAGGGGCGGCTCCACCGGATCGACGCTGCGCACCAGATAGACATGCTGCGGCGCCGCCTCAAACGGCAGAAGCTCCTGACGGCCGAGCGCCAGAAAAGCCCGGCGCGGCTTAGTACCGAGCGATGCCACCGCCTGCTCGACGCTGTCCACCTCGGTCCACCGGTCACCCGCCTGCCGCTCCCAGCCGGGACGGCGCAGCGCGACGAGAGGAGTGCCGGACAGGCTGGCGGCCTTTGCAGCGTTAGCGGAAATCCGCGCCGCATAGGGATGCGTCGCATCGATCAGCAGGTCGACCTTGCTGTTGGTCAGATATGCCGCAAGCCCCTCTGCGCCGCCGAACCCGCCGACCCGCACCGGAACCGGCTGCTCGGCCGGCTGGCGGGTGCGACCGGCGAGCGACAGTTGCAACCGGAAACGGTCCACCGCCATCAGTCGCTCGGCGATCTGCCGCGCTTCGGTGGTTCCGCCGAGAATGAGAATGGAGTGTCGCACGATGGCTCCTGATCTGCCCGGACCTCTTGTAGCGCAAGCCCCCTGGTTGTCCATCGCCGGTATCGGCGAGGATGGTCTGGCCGGCCTCGGCGACAATGCCCGGCAGGCGATCTCGGAGGCCGAGATCGTCTTCGGCGGCCGCCGGCACCTGGATCTTGCCGCCGGGTCGATCACCGGCGAGGCACGCGCCTGGCCGCAGCCCTTCGATCCAGCGATGGAGGACGTTCTGGCGCTGCGCGGGCGAAAAGTCTGCGTGCTGGCCTCCGGCGATCCGTTCTTCTTCGGTGTCGGCGTGACGCTTTCACGCCACCTGCAACCCGGCGAGTTCGTGGCCTATCCTGCGCCGTCTGCCTTCTCGCTTGCCGCCTCCCGTCTGGGCTGGGCCCTGCAGGATGTCGAGACGGTTTCCCTCCACGGCCGGTCGCTGGACCTGATCCGGCCTCTTTTGCATCCGGGCCGCAAGGTGCTGGCGCTGACCTCCGATGCCCAAGGGCCAGCCGCACTGGCAGCGCTGCTCACCGGCAGCGGCTTCGGACTTAGTCGGCTCACGATCCTGGAGGCGCTGGGCGGTCCGCAGGAGAGGATCCGCTCGGGCAAGGCCAATGATCTCGCCCTGGACGCTATCGACCCGCTGAACATCGTCGCCGTGGAGGTGGAGGCTGAGCGGGATGCCCGCGTCCTGCCGCTCGGCTTCGGGCTTCCCGACGATCTGTTCGAGCACAACGGACAGATCACCAAGCGCGAGATCCGCGCAATGACGCTTGCGGCCCTGTCGCCCCGGCGCGGCGAATTGCTGTGGGATATTGGCGCCGGCTCCGGGTCGATCGGCATCGAGTGGATGCTGGCGCACCCGTCGATGCGCGCCATCGCCATCGAGCAGCACGCCGAGCGCGCCGAACGCGCCCGCCGTAATGCCGCGAATTTCGGTGTGCCGGGCCTGCGGCTTGTCGAAGGCCGGGCGCCGGAAGCGCTGGCCGGTCTGCCCGCACCGGATGCCGTGTTCATTGGTGGCGGCGGCAGTGGCGACGGCGTGCTGGAAGCGGCGATGACGGCGCTGAAACCCGGCGGCCGACTGGTTGCCAATGCCGTAACGCTGGAGATGGAGCGCGTGCTGTTGGCGGCACAGGCCGAGTTCGGCGGCACCTTGACGCGCATGTCGATCGACCGGGCCGAGCCGGTGGGCCGCATGACCGGCTGGCGTCCGGCGATGCCGGTCACGCAGTGGAGTTACACGAAGATGGAGTTGCCGACATGATGGCTGCAGGGATCGGGTGCCGCAAGGGCACCAGCGCAGACACAATTCTGGCGGTGCTGGATGCCGCCCTGACCGCCCATGGGCGCTCGGGAAGCCGCCCGCAGATCCTCGCCACCGGCCCGCAGAAGGCTGCAGAAGGCGGGCTCCTGGAAGCCGCCCGCCAGCTGGGCGTCGACCTGACCGTCGTCTCGGAGCCGGACATGCAGGCAGCATCGCCGCGCACGCTGACGCTCTCGCCGCACAGCGTTGCGCATGTGGGTATCCCGAGTTTCTGCGAAGCCGCCGTATTGGCCGCGGCAGGCGAGGCCTCAAGGCTGCTCGGGCCACGCTATGTGGCCGACGGCGTCACCTGCGCCATCGCCATCACCGAGGATGCGGCATGACGGTTCACTTCATCGGCGCCGGCCCCGGTGCCGCCGACCTCATCACCGTACGCGGTCGCGATCTCATCGCCCGCTGCCCCGTCTGCCTGTTTGCCGGCTCGATCGTGCCGCGCGAACTGATCGACTACTGCCCGCCCGGCGCCCGCGTGATCGACACCGCATCGCTGTCGCTGGACGAGATCGAGGCGGAATATGTGCGGGCCGAACAGGCCGGCGAGGACGTGGCACGGCTGCATTCCGGTGATCTTTCCGTCTGGAGCGCGGTGGCCGAACAGATGCGCCGGCTGGATCGTCTCGGCATCGATTACACGCTGACGCCGGGCGTGCCTTCTTTTGCGGCGGCGGCCGCGGCGCTGAAGCGCGAACTGACCATTCCGGAAGTGGCGCAAAGCCTCGTGCTCACCCGCATTTCCGGTCGCGCCTCGAAGATGCCGGAGAAGGAGACGCTGAAGAATTTCGCCGCCACCGGATCGACGCTCGCCATCCACCTTGCCATCCATGCGCTGGAGCGCATCGTCGAGGAGCTTGTGCCCTTCTATGGCGCCGAATGCCCGGTGGCGATCGTCGTCAAGGCGAGCTGGCCGGACGAGAAGATCGTGCGCGGCACGCTTGCCGATATCGCCGCGAAGGTAAAAGACGACCCGATCGAGCGCACCGCGCTGATCTTCGTCGGGCCGGGCCTGAAGGCGGAAGATTTTCGCGAGAGCGCCCTCTATAGCACCGACTACGTGCGCCGGTTCCGGTCGCCGAAGGACGCGAGCGGGAGCAAGGACGAGGGATGATCGGACGGCGTGAACGGCGCTTCGCCAACCAGCTTGCCATCGCGGTCGAAGATCAGGATCTCGAGCGCGATGTCGTGGCTGCGCAGAGTGCCCGCCGCCGTCTGCCAGGCGAGCGCCGCGATCGTATCGCCGAGCGGTACGCCGTCGCGCGCCGCCATCTGGAAGGCAAGCGCCACCGTATTGGCCGTGCGGATCTCACCGGCCAGCACCTCGCTGGCGCCCGCTTCAAGAGCCAGCCGCGCCAGCGCCTCGAGATCCGCCAGGCCACGCTTGGAGTGCACGTCCAGCATGCCCTGCGCCAGCTTCGTCATCTTTGCCACGCCGCCGGCAATGGTGATGTGCTCGACCGGGTGCCGGCGCAGGTATTTGAGCATGCCGCCGACGAAATCGCCCATGTCGATGAGGGCGGTCTCGGGCAGTTGGTGATGCGCCTGCACGGCCTGCTCGGACGTCATCCCCGTGGCACCCGCCACATGGGTGAGGCCGGAGGCACGCGCCACGTCGATGCCGCGCCAGATGGAATGGATCCAGGCGGAGCAGGAAAACGGGATGACGATGCCCGTCGTGCCGAGGATGGACAGGCCGCCGACGATGCCGAGCCGACCGTTCAGCGTTTTCTGCGCCAGGATCTCTCCGCCGGGCACGGAAATCTCGACATCGAAGTCGGTCTCACCGCCCGCCACCTCGGCTATCGCCTCGGCGATCATCTGGCGGGGCATCGGATTGATGGCCGGCTCGCCGGGCGCGATCGGAAGGCCGGGGCGGGTGACCATGCCGACGCCTTCGCCGGCGAGGAACCGGATGCCGGCACCCGGCACTCCCCGGCGGACGGTGCTGACGATCAGCGCGCCGTGCGTGACGTCCGGATCGTCGCCGGCATCCTTGACGATACCGGCGCGGGCAAAACCCTCACCCGTTTCTTCCAGCGCCAGCGTGAAGCCGGGACGCTGGCCTCCGGGCAGCGTGATCTCGACCAGATCGGGGAAGCCCTGGCCTGTCAGCGCCAGGCAGGCCGCCTTGGTCGCGGCCGCAGCACAGGCGCCTGTCGTCCAGCCACGGCGCAGGTCCTTGCTTTCGGCTTCGTTGCTTTCCGCTTCCATGATTGTTTCTATACCGGTGAGCGCTTCGTCCGTCACCGGCAAAAGGTTTGACCATGACTATCGCCGCCGCCCTTGCCAATCTGGCGAGCCGCCTTCCCACCTTCGAGCCGGGCCATGTGTGGCTCGCCGGCGCCGGCCCGGGGGATCCGCGCTACCTGACGCTGGAGGTCATTGACGCGCTGGGCAAGGCTGACGTGATCGTCCATGACGCACTGGTATCCGAGGACGTGCTGGCCTTCGCCCCGCAGGCGAAGGTGTTGTATGCCGGCAAGCGCGGCGGCAAGCCGTCGACGGCGCAGGACGACATCACGCTCTCGCTGATCCGCCTGGCGAGGGAAGGCCACCGGGTACTGCGGCTAAAGGGCGGCGACCCGTTCATCTTCGGCCGCGGCGGCGAAGAGGCAGAGGCGCTGGTCAAGGCCGGCATCCCGTTCCGGGTTCTTCCGGGCATGACCTCGGCGCTGGCAGCACTTGCCTCGGTGCGCATTCCAGCCACCATGCGCGGCATCAGCAAGGCGATTACACTGGCGACCGGCCACGCGGCCGGCACCGACGACGATCTCGACTGGGCAGCACTCGCCCGCACCGGCGAACCGATCGTCGTCTACATGGGGCTGAAGAACCTCGACCTCATCAGCCGGCTGCTGATCGAGGGCGGACGGGCGGCCGAGACGCCGGTCGCGGTGATCATGGCCGCGACGACCGGCGAGGAGCGACTGCTGACGGCAACACTTGCAACGGTTGCCGGTGAAGTGGAACGCCAGGGATTTGCAGCACCGGCCCTGATCGTCATCGGCGAGATCGTGCTGATGCGCGACCTGCTGGCCTCCCCTGCGGGGGAAACCCCATGACCCGCGCCCTCATCATCGGTGCACCGCGCTCCGGCTCCGGCAAGACCAGCGTCACCATCGGTCTCTTGCGCGCCTTTGCCCGGCGGGGCTTGCGCGTGCGGGGCGTCAAATCCGGCCCGGATTACATCGATCCCGGCTTCCATCACGCGGCGACCGGCCGCGCCGGGCTGAACCTCGACAGCTGGGCCATGGAGCCGGATCTCGTTGCGCAACTGCTCGGACAGGCGGCCGAGGATGCCGACCTGCTGCTGATCGAAAGCGCCATGGGCCTGTTCGACGGCATCGCCGGCGGAGAAGGCCGCACCGGTGCAGCGGCAGACCTTGCGCGCCTGCTCGGCATCCCGGTGCTGCTGGTCCTCGACGTCTCGGGCCAGAGCCAGACGGCGGCCGCTGTTGCCATCGGCTTCCGGCACTACGATCCGAAGGTGCGAATGGCCGGCGTGGTGCTGAACCGGGCCGGCAGCGAACGGCATGTGCGACTGTCGACGGCGGCGATCGAGGACACAGGCATGTCGGTCGTCGGTGCCGTGCTGCGCAACGGCGAGCTGTCGCTGCCGGAGCGGCATCTGGGGCTGGTGCAGGCGAGCGAGCATCCGGCCATCCAGGGCCATATCGACCGGCTGGCGGACGTCATGGAAGCCTCGCTCGACCTCGATGCCATCCTGTCGCTGGCGGTGCCGATCACGCCTGAGGCCGGCGACAGCCGCGCGCATCTGCCGCCGCCCGGCCAGCGGATCGCCATCGCCTCCGATGCCGCCTTCACCTTCCTTTATCCGCATCTGGGCGCCCATTGGCGCGCGGTGGGTGCCGAGCTAGTGCCCTTCTCGCCGCTTGCCAATGAGCCCCCCTCGCTCGACTGCGACGTCTGCTGGATCCCCGGTGGTTATCCCGAGCTGCATGCCGGGAAGATTGCCGCTGCCGACCGCTTCCGGACGGGTCTTGCAGCATTTGCGAAGAACAAGTCGGTGCACGGCGAGTGCGGCGGCTACATGGTTCTGGGAGAGCGGCTGGAGGACGCCGAGGGTGTGAGCCACGCGATGACCGGTCTGCTGTCGCATGCAACAAGCTTTGCCCGGCGCAAGATGAACCTCGGCTACCGGCAGGCGACACTCATCGCCGACGGACCGATGGGCGTGGCCGGCCAGGTAATCCGCGGCCATGAGTTTCATTATGCGAGCGTCAGCGATCCGGGCACCGACGAGGCTTTTGCCACCATTGCGGATGGCACCGGGCAGCCGATCGGCCTCTCCGGCGGGCGCCGCGGACAGGTGACCGGCACCTTCTTCCACGCCATCGCCCGGGTGACGCAGTAGCGTGACGGCGTCGGCGCCTATTCGATAAAAACCCGCACGGTGGCGGCACGGCCCATTGCGTCGATCACCGTCAGTGTCGAATAGCCGGCACCATCCGGCCGCCATTCCGAGATGCGCTTGCGGGAAAGTTCCGCCAGCGGCCTGCCGTTGGCAAGCCAGCGGAACGGCGCCCGCCCGCCCTGCAGCTTCAGCACCAGCGGCGAAAGCTCGGTGCCGGATCTGGCACCGAGATCGACGCGTGCCCCCTCCGGCGGATAGATGATCTGCGGTGCCTGTTCGCGCGAGGTGCTGCGCACAAGGCCGCTGGAAGTCATGGCAAACCGGCGCAAACCGATCGGCAGGTCCGTGACGGCGACGCGGGTCGCACCCGGCGGCGGTGACGGATGGGCGCTGAGCGGCACGCCCGACCTCGAGAACGCCTCGAACAGAACGGGCGCCGCCGTACCATAGCCGGTAATGCCGGGAACGGCGGCATTGTCGGGCCGGCCGACCCAGACGCCGAGCACGTATCGCCCGTCATATCCGACCGACCAGGCGTCGCGGTAGCCGTAGCTGGTGCCGGTCTTGTAGGCGAGGCCGAGCCGTGGGCTGCCGCCCGGCGGAAGCACGTCGGAGAGAATGTCGGTGATGGTCCAGACGGCGGTCGTTGACAGGAGCGGCAGGTCGGCGTCGCGTCTGGGCAGATCCCGGATGCCATCGCCGAGCCGCACCGGCCAGCCCTGATTGGCAAGCCCGGCATAGAGTTGGACAAGATCCTTCAGCGTCATGCCGACCCCGCCCAGGCCGATCGCCAGTCCCGGCGCCTCGCCCGGCGGCAGGATCGGCCGCACCTCGGCGCGGCGAAAGCGCATCATCAGACGGCTCGGGCCCACCGCATCGAGAAGCCTGACCGCCGGCACGTTGAGGGAGAGCTGCAGCGCCTGGCGAATGCTGACATCGCCCTGGTAGCTCATGTCGAAGTTGCGCGGCCGATAGCCGGAGAAATCGGACGGACGGTCTTCGATGATGGTCTCCTGCGCCACCATCCCCTCTTCGAAACCGAGCCCGTAGATGAATGGCTTCAGCGTCGAGCCGGGTGACCGGACCGTCCGCGTCATGTCGATCCAGCCGGAGCGGCCGGCATCGAAATAATCCGCCGATCCGACTTCGGCGATGATCTCGCCTGTCGATGAATCCGCCATCAGCATGGCGAGCGACACCTTGGGCGGCAGCCGCTGCGTGGCAGCACTGGCGACCCCCTCCAGCCTCTCCTGTACCGAACGCTTGAGCGTCGTCCGGTGAATGCGGCCCGCCGGATCCTTGCGCAGCGCCGCCTCCGCCAGATGCGCCGCAAGAGCCGGAAGCTGGCGTCTCTGCCCGGGGATTGCGACGAGCATTGCGCGCTCCGCCTCGCCTTCGCCGACAAGAGCCGCAACGGCATCGCGTCCCAGCACCCGTTGCCGGGATGCCTTGGCAGCCTCCGGAAAGCGATCCGGCCGCCGCGCTTCGGGCGATTGCGGCAGGGCAACCAGGAGGGCTGCCTCGGCCACCGAAAGGCGGCGCGGCTCCTTGCCGAAATAGGCAAGGCTTGCCGACCGCACCCCTTCCAGGTTGCCGCCATAAGGTGCGTGGGTGAGGTAGAGATCGAGGATTTCAGCCTTCGACAGCCGCCGCTCGATCTGCACCGCGCGCGCCATCTGCCGAAGCTTGGCCAGAATCGACCGGCCATCACGGGGCTCGATCAGCCGCGCCACCTGCATCGACAGCGTCGAGGCGCCGGAGACGATCCGGCCGTGGGTGATGAGCTGCCAGGCCGCCCGACCCAGTGCGTAGGTGTCGATCCCGCCATGCTCGAAAAAGCGGCGGTCCTCGTAGGCGATCAGCATGCGCACGAAGCCCGGATCGACCTCGCCTGCCTCGGTCTTCAGCCGCCACAGGCCGTCTGGCGTCGCAAATGCCCGCAGCAACTGGCCATCGGCATCCAAAACCTCGCGCGAGGCAACCTCTGCGGCGGCAAGCGGCGGCGGATAGGCGCGGTCTGCGGCTTCGAGCCCGTGCACCAGCCCAAAACCGAGCCCGAGGCAGACAAGCACACCAACCGTCGTCCCGACCGCCCATCGCGTGGCGCGCCGCATCGCCGCTACTGAGCCTCCCGAACCTGCATGCGACCGGTGGCCGTGCGGGCGGAAAGCTGCGGGCGATACATGTCTTCCACATAGGCCGCCGGATGATCATAGGTGCCCGGCGTCACCGCCCGAACCACATAGGCGAGCTTGATCTCGCGATTGTCTCCCTGGCTGCGATCGAAGGCGGCGACGAAGCGGTCGTTGCGGAACTCCGTATGCGCGGCGGTCACCGCGCCCACCCATTCGAAATTGGTCATCTGGGCACTGTCGACGAGGCTTGGATTGTCGATCTCGAAGCCTGCCGGCAGCAGGTCCTGGATCAGCACGCGAGACGGCCAGTCGTTGGTTTCAGTCACCGTCAGCACCACGACATAGCGCTCGTTCTGCTGCACCTCGCTGACATTGGCGGCCTCGCCATCCATCGTGTAGTAGGCGCGCTCGATAGCGAAGCCGTCGCCGCCTGCCGGCAGCGGCTGACGCGGTGCAGCGATCGTCGTCACCACGGCCGAAACAGGGTCCGTGCTGCGGTTGGCGAGCGTCACGGGGCTGGCCAGCAGGTCGTCGCCGCTGATCCGCTGTTCGTACGCACCGGTCTGCGGCTTGCCGTTGACATCGACCTTCAGTCCGTCATCGCCCTTTTGCAGGGCGCGGGCGGCAAGCAGCATCCAGGCCTGCTCCTGAGTGCTGGTATAGCGCTTGCTGCGCGCCTGCTTGGCGACCGCTTCCGCAAGCGCCGGCACGACCGGCGGGACGGGGCGGCTTTCCGCCGCCAGCGCCAGAACCGCCGCCCCGTCACGCAGGGAGGATCCGTAATCCGACCGCGACAGGCTGACCGGCTTGGCGATGGACTGCTCGGTCATCTGCAGGGCCGAGGCGAAGACGTTTCGCGAGCGCGGTGCATCGCCGTAGAGCGAAAGCGCTGCGGCCAGATGTGCCTTGGACATCGGCGTCGGGAAGTCGGCCAGCATCGTATCGGCGTAGTAACGGAGATCGCTGATCGAGGCCTTGCGGTTGCGCGCCAGCACGTAGAGCGAATAGGCGATGGAACCGCCCTGATCCTTGATGTTGACGTCGTAGGCGAGCGCGTTCTGCAGGTTTTCGAGAGCCTGCGACAGCGCCTGATCGGGCACGTCGTAGCCCTGCTCGCGCGAGCGCGTCAGGAAATCGGTGACATAGGCGTCGAGCCAGCGATCGCCGCTGCCCGGTCCCCAAAGGCCGAAACTGCCGGACGAGGACTGGT
The DNA here is from genome assembly GCF_059415005.1 of Rhizobium sp. SAFR-030. Classification (NCBI taxonomy): domain Bacteria; kingdom Pseudomonadati; phylum Pseudomonadota; class Alphaproteobacteria; order Hyphomicrobiales; family Rhizobiaceae; genus Rhizobium; species Rhizobium sp. SAFR-030. The sequence goes on from NZ_JBPFDO010000006.1 coordinate 317,040, forward strand.
AGGAGAGGACACGCAAGATCGCGTCCTGCACCCGCTTCTTGACCTCCGGATCGTCCGCCACGCCATTCTTGCGCGACAATTCGGAGAGGTAGAGGAGCGGCAGTGCCCGGCTGGTCGTCTGCTCGGCGCAGCCGTAGGGGTAGCGGTCGAGCGCCATCAGCAGCGCGGGGATGTCGAAGTCCGCCGAACGGGTGACACTGAGGGCAACGGAAGCGCCCGACAGCTGCGCGTCGGCAAGCAGGTTGTCATCCACCGTCAGGCTCTGTCCGGGCGCAAGCGCGATCACGCGGCGCTCGGTAACCGGCAGCACGGCTGGGCGCACCGGCAGGTCGAGCCGCTGCTCCATCGCCGCAAGCCCATTGCCTGACAGCGTCAGGGTGAGGGAGCCGTCGCCGGTCCGGATGCCCTTGAGCGGCAGGTGCAGCGTCTGCTTGCCCCCCGCCTCCAGGCGAATCGTCCGGCCGCCACTGCCGCCGTCGGCGCCGACGAAACCGTTACTGGCGACCGAAAGCGTGTAATCGCCGGCCGGCGCATCGGTGTTGGCGATGTCCAGGCGCAGGCTCGCTTCGTCGCCGGGCGCCATGAAGCGCGGCAGGCTTGCCGTCAGCACCACCGGATCGCGGATCACCACGTCCTTCGTGCCGTGACCGATGCCATCCCTAGTCCAGGCGACCGCCATCAACCGGGCCGTACCGTTGAACTGCGGGATGTCGAACGACACCTGGGCCTTGCCGTCGCCATCAAGCTTGACGATACCGGAGAAGAAGGCGACCAGCTTTTCCTTCGGCGGGCTTCCCTGCAGGGCAACGCTGCCGCCGTCGCCGCCGGTGCGCAACCGCCCGGTCGCACCGAGCGATCCATCGATCAACCGGCCATAGATGTCGCGGATTTCCAGACCAAGGCGGCGCTGGCCAAAGTACCAGTCGTCGGGCGCCGGAGGCTCATAGCGCGTGAGGTTGAGGATGCCGACATCGACGGCTGCAACCGTCACATAGGCTTCCTCGAGCGCCCCCGCGCCGGTGACGGCAATGTCAACGTCGAGCGGCTGACGTGGCAGGATCTTGTCCGGCGCCGTCACGGTGACGGTGAGATCGCGCTCTTGCGGATCGACCTTCAGCCAGCTGATGCCGATCGCCCGCATCGGCATGCGCGTCTGTTGTGCCTGACCCGGACGATAGAGCGTCACGGTCACGTAGGCGCCGGCGCCGTAGGCTTCGGTCACCGGGATGTCCACCTCGCCGCCGCTTTCACCGATCGCGACGTTCTGCACGGCGATCAGGCTTTCGGCACCGCTCGTCACCATCAGCTGCCCACCGTAGCGCGACGACACCTTGAGCCTAGCGGTCTCGCCGACCTTGTAAGCAGGCTTGTCGAGCGCCACTTCCAGCGCATCCGGAGTTTCTGTGGAGCTGGCGGTGACGAACCATCCGGCATCGAACTCGACGCTGCTCGCCGGCCCGTCCGCGTCCGGGCTTTCCACTTCCAGCCGGTAGCGGCCCCATTCCACGGGAACAGCGATCTTGCCGCCATCGGCGACCGTCACGTCGACCTGGCCGTTGCCGACCTGCTTGGTGCGATTGACCGCCTCATAGCGCCAGGACGTGCCCTCGCGGTACCACTGGTAGTCGCGCTCGATCTTCACCAGCTTCCAGACGAGATCGGACGAAGCCTGGCGCTGGCCGTCCTCGCCGATCATCATGACGTTGAAATTGCCGATGGAATTCTCGGCGAGATCGCCGGAGAATTCCGGCTTGATGCCGATCCGCGGCCCGTCGGCGCGCACAGGCAGCTTCAGCGTCCGCTCGACAGCGCGGCCGCCGCCTTCCTTGAGGCGCACGACGATCTCCGCGTCGGTCAATTGCGTCGTCGACGCAAGTTCGGCCACGCTGGCGTTGAAACTTGCCTTGCCGTCCTCGTCCAGCACGTCGAGACCGTCGAGCGGCAGGCGTTCCGCCTCGCTCGCCTCCTCGTCGGCAAGGCCGAAGACGTAACCCTTGTAAGCCTCGCGCTCGCGGGTGCGCTTCAGCACGATCTCGCCTTCCAGGCCGAGGCCCGCGGCCGGAGCGCCGTAGAGATAGCGACCATTGACGGTCACGGCGACATCCTCGCCGACGACAATCTCCTTGGCCACGCTGGCAAGGTCGAACTCGATGCGGTCCGGCACGAAGTCGTCGACGAGAAAACGCTTCTCGGAGATTGCCGACCCCTTGGGATCGGTGAACACCTGCATCGTCCATGTGCCACGCAGCGCCGTTGCCAGCACCGGCAGGTCGACGGCATAGCCGCCGAGCGTTCCGTTGCCGGTCATCCGGCGATCCTCGACGCCGTCCGGGCGCAGGAAGACGAAGGTGAGCGGCAGGCTGTCGATCGAACGCGCCTCGCCGTCGCGTGCCAGGAGCGCCGCATGCACCGTCTCGCCGGGGCGATAGATCCCGCGCTCGGTCCAGGCATAGACATCGATGGCGCCCGGCGCCGGACGGCCCGTCACGCCGCGATCGGACAGATCAAAGCCGGCCCGCGTCATGTCGAGGAACACGTAATCCTCGTCGGTCTTCTTCGCCGTCAGAACGGCGGGCACCATGCCCGCGGTGCCGCGGATCAGGCCGGCGGTGAAAGTGGCACGTCCATCGGCATCGGTCGTCGCAGTGCCCAGCACCTCGTTGTTGCGGGCCAGCAGCTGCAGGTCGACGCCGGCCACGGGTGCCGCACTCTCCAGCGAGCGGACGAAGACGTTGAGCCCATCGGTGCCGGCATAGGTGGACAGGCCGAGATCGGAGACGACGAACCACTGGGTCGCCTGGTTGTCCCATTCGTTGGTCGTGCCGGTGGCAGCCGTCGCCGTCAGCACGTAGACGCCCGGCTTTCGCTTCGGCAGAACCTCGTCGACGGGGAAGCTGGTGGTGACGTCCTTGTTGACCTCCTGGCCGATCTCGATCGATCCCTGCCACACCAGTTCGCCGTTGTTCTCCTGGATCTGGTCGGCCGTGTAGCCGTCCATCTGCGTCAGGAACTGCGAGTTGGCGAGCAGCGGCGCGATATTGCGGTCGCCGATGCGGTAGAGCTTGAGGTTGGCGCTGGTGGTGTTGACCGAAACGAGGGGGATGCCGCGCCGGGCGGTCGACGGCAGCACGAAGCTGTCGCCGGTGAAGCGGACGGTCGGCGAGCGATCCTTGACGTAGATGTCGAGATCGATGGCCGCCTCGAGATTTTCACCGACCGACGAGGGAAGCCCGCGGCGCAGCGTCAGCTTGTAGCGTTCGCCATGCACCAGGCCTTCGACGCAGATCTGCTTGTCCTTGGCTTCGAGCGCCTTGGGGGCGGCACCGTTCAGCGTGACGAAGGGCGTGTAGTCCGTGCCGGCCTTCACCAGGGCTTCGGAAAACTGCACGCAGACGCGCGGGCTTACGCTGTCGGCATCGACCGAGTGATCGGTGACGCGGAAACCGAAGCGTTCGCGCAGATCGTTGTAGCGCGCCTGGACGATACTGGAGCGCGCAAGGTCGAGGCTCTCCTTCAGCGCGGTGATGGCGCCGCGATGATTTTCCTGTGTCTCCAGTCCTTCGCCCAGAAGAGCCAGTGCCTCGGCCCGGCGCTGGACGGTGCGCGACGTGTCGTGTGCATTGATTGCCGAAAGAACCGCCTTGGCAGCAAGATCCGCATCGCCCCGGACCGTTCCGGCGGCGCGCGACATCTCGATCCACAGGGAGGAATCATCGGGTTCGATGGACAGGGCACCGGTGAGTGCAAGGATTGCTCCGGGAACGTCGCCACCGACAAGGTCCAGCTGCGCCAGCGCCTTCAGGCTTTCCAACCCCTGACCGGCCAGCTCGGCCGGCATCTCCAGGTCGTTGTAAAGTGCATCCGCCTGCTGCTGCACTTCGGGTGTGATCATCGTCAGCGCCTTCGGCGCGCCGATGTCGGGATCGCTTGCGGGGGTGACGATCTTGCCCGCGACGGCGCCAGGAAAGCCGTTCAGCGTGTTGTAGTCGGACTTGAGGAAGCACCACTTGGCCTTGACGTTGAAGGTGAAGGCGCGGCAGGACCTGTCGTCGATGCAGGCTTTCTCGCACTCGGCGAGAGGCACGTTCTTCACAGTTCGCAAGTCGAAACCGAGGTAATCGCTCTCTTCCACCGTCTCGATCTGGCGTTGGGTCTGCTGGGCCCCGGCGGGCTGGCCGGAAACGAGAGCAGCAACAAGAAGAGACAGTGCAAACCACGCGCGCTTAGACATCATGTCCCCCCGGAAAGCTGCGTCTGTGAGAGCCGAACACTCTGCACTTACCGGACGGTTGTCAATTGAAACGATTACGACATTGATAGGCCGCCACGCCGGCTGCACTGGCGCGGTGGCAGGGCTTCCGATGCACGGTTCCATGAGGCACACGAGATGACGTCCAACACCATCAACCGCGACCTGGCACCCATCCTGCGGATCGATTTTCCGCCGACCGACAGGCTGGGTCGCGGCAAGATCGCGCTGCTCGAGCATATCCGCGAGACAGGCTCGATCTCCGCCGCCGGCCGTGCCATGGACATGTCCTACCGGCGCGCCTGGCTGCTGGTCGACGCGCTGAACCGGATGTTCGATGAGCCGGCGGTCGAACCCCAGCGCGGCGGCAAGCAGGGCGGCGGCGCCCAGTTGACCGCTTTCGGCGAAGAACTCGTGGCACGTTTCCGGGCGATGGAGGAACGGCTCGAAGACGCCCTTGACGACGATCTGGCCTGGCTCAATGCCCGTCGAGCGCCACCGTCTTGACGATGGCAAAGACCGACATGCCGGGGACGAGCCCGAGGCGGCGGACGGAAACCTCGGTGATCCGCGCCTGCAGCAGATCGTCACCGCAGCGCACGCCAATATCGGCTGCGCCATCGCCGGTCGCAGCGATCGTCACGATCCGGCCTTCGAGAATGTTGAGCGCGCTGATGCCCTGCGGCCGAACCGTCGCCAGCAGCACTTCGCGCGCCGGAACATGCAGCCGGAGCCTCACTCCGGGGATGAGATCGATGCGCGGCAAGAGCAGCGTGTCACGCGAAAGCCGTATGGTCGAAAGCCCGGCCTCTACATCGACCGACTGGACGATCCCCGACAACACGCTGCCCGCTTCCCGGCCGGTGCTTTGCGAGACGCTGCCGAGCATGTCGGAGGCGCTACCCGCACCCTCGACACAGCCGTCGGCGAGCACAACGACACGGTCCGCCAGGCGCGCGACTTCCGGCACCGAATGGCTGACATAGAGGATCGGCAGGTCGAGCTCGTCGCGCAACCGCTCCAGATAGGGGAGGATTTCAGCCTTTCGCGCCTCATCCAGCGCCGACAGAGGCTCATCCATCAGAAGCAGCCGGGGTGAACCGAGAAGCGCCCGGCCGATCGCCACTCGCTGCTGCTCGCCGCCGGAGAGGTTGGCCGTTCGCCGCTCCAGCAGAGTTTCGAGCCCGAGCATCTCGAAGATCCGCAAAGGCTCCTGCGAACGTTGCGCCTTCGGTGCCAGCCAGCGACCATAGAGGAGGTTCTGCCGAACCGTGAGGTGCGGGAACAGCCGCGGCTCCTGGAAGACGTAGCCGAAGCGCCGCTGGTGGCTGGGTGTGTGGATCTGCGCCGCGGTATCCAGCAGTACGTCGCCATCCAGGGTGATGCGGCCCTCGGTCGGTCGCACCAGCCCGCCGACAATCCGCAGCACGCTGGTCTTGCCCGAGCCGGAGCGTCCGAACAGCGCGGTCACGCCGCGCTCCGAAGTGAAGGAAACGTCGAGCTGGAAGTCGCCCTGGCGGTGCCGGATGTCGACGGTCAGCGTCATGCGGGCTGGATCCTTCGCCCGATGATGCGCGCCATCGCTTCCGAGGCCAGCAGCGCCGCCATCGAGATGACGATCGCGACGATGGTCAGGCGCAAGGCGCCGGCATCGCCGCCCGGCACCTGGGTAAAGGTGTAGATGGCGGCGGACAGGGTCTGCGTCTCGCCGGGGATGTTGGAGACGAAGGTGATCGTGGCGCCGAACTCACCCATCGCCTTGGCAAACGACAGGATCATGCCGGCGACCACGCCCGGCAGCATCAGCGGCAGGGTGATCGTCGCAAACACCATGATCGGCGAGGCACCGAGCGTTCCGGCCGCCTCCTCGAGCCTGGCGTCGATCGCCTCGATGGACAGCCGGATCGACCGCACGAGCAGCGGGAAACCCATGACTGCGCAGGCGAGCGCAGCGCCGGTCCAGCGGAACGACAGGACGATGCCGAAATGGTCGGCGAGAAACGCTCCGATCGGCCCACGCCGGCCGAACAGGATGAGCAGGACATAACCGGTCACCACCGGCGGCAGGATCAGCGGCAGATGCACGAGGCCGTTGAGGATCGACTTGCCCCAGAAGCGGCCCCGCGCCAGGGCATAGGCGATGACGACGCCGAATGGCAGGCTGCACAGCATGGCGACGACGGAGACCAGGAGGCTCAGCCGGATCGCATCCCATTCCTCAGCGCTGAGAGACAGCCAGCTCATTCCACCTCGTTACGCGCATTGTACGGCCGACTGCCGCAAGATCCGCCAGTTGTGCGGTAAACCTACTTCAGAACCGTAAAGCCCTGCTTGGTGAAGAACGGCGTTGCCCGATCGGACTTCAGGAAATCCAGGTAGGCTTGGGCCGAGGCATTCTTGGAGTCCGCCAGCAAGGCAGCCGGATAGATGATGGGCGGATGCGTCTCCTGCGGGAAGGTACCGACGACGGCCACCCCTGCTTCGGCGACCGCATCGGTCTGGTAGACGATCCCGTAGGGCGCCTCGCCACGCGACACCAGCGCCAGTGCCGAGCGAACGTTTTCCGCCCCTGCCACCTTGTCCTCCACGCTCTCCCAGATGCCGAGCATCTGCAGCGCCGCCTTGCCGTATTTGCCGGCCGGAACGCTGTCCACCGAACCCATGGCCAGCCGGCCACCGGCGAGCAGGCCGGCAAGGTCGAAGCCGGGCCTGATGTCGACCGGCTTTGCGCAATCCTCGGGCGCGACGAGAACCAGCCGGTTGCCGAGAATATTGCTGCGGGTCTCGGTGCGGATGAGGTTCTTGCCCGCCAGATAATCCATCCAGTCGAGATCGGCGGAGATGAAGATATCGGCCGGGGCGCCCGCCTCGATCTGCTTGGCGAGTGCCGAGCTTGAAGCATAGGAGACGGTGACGGGCGTCCCCGTCTCGGCCCGATAGGCTGCATTCGCGGCATCGAGCGCCGTTTTCAGGCTGGCGGCGGCAAACACCGTCACCTTGCCGGCGTCCTGCGCCGCAGCGGGCAGCGGAGTCATGCACCCTGCAGCAAGCAGCGCCGCCAGAGTTTGCTGGAAGCGGCGGCGGGTCTGGGACATGGAAGCTCCACGGTTCGAGCGCGATATATGGTTGAATATATCGACATCATGGCTTTTGACTAGCGTTGTATCCCGGGAAATATAGCCGTGCCGAAAGGCACCTTCGTTACCCTGCTTCGCCCGAGGCGGACTTGACGCAGAGGCCGGGACATCCACCTATTCCGGCATGGGTCGGGCGCGGACTGCGCCGGACCCTGCCCGAGCGCGAGGAGGCGACGATGACGGATGATCCTTCCGAACCCGAAAATACCAAGCTGACCACCACCAAGCGCAAATGGGCCGCCGAAGGCCGCTTCCTCACCGGCCGCATCTCGCGCCCCGAGACCGATCGCCTGCCGCCCGGCCAGCATCTCGTCAAGAATTGGCCGGTGCTCGATCTTGGGCAGCAGCCGCAGATCTCCGAGATGCAGTGGCGACTGGATGTGCGTGGCGAGGTCGACGACGCGGTGACGCTGAACTGGCAGCAGTTCCTCGCTTTGCCGCAGGCAAAGACCATGTCCGACATCCACTGCGTGACGACCTGGTCGCGCTACGACAACACCTGGGCGGGTGTGATGGTCCGCGACCTGCTTGATCTGGTTCACCCGAAGCCGGAAGCGGATGCGGTCATGCTGACCAGTTTCGACGGCTACACCACCAATCTGCTGCTGTCGGATTTCGCCGCCGAAGATGCGATCCTCGCCACGCACTGGGAGGGTCAGCCGATCACCCGCGAGCATGGCGGCCCGATGCGCCTCGTGCTGCCGCATCTGTACCTCTGGAAGAGCGCCAAATGGCTGACGCGCATCGAGTTTACCCGCCAGGACGGGCCGGGCTTCTGGGAAAAGAACGGCTACCACATGCGCGGCGACCCGTGGTCAGAGCAGCGCTACTCGGAAGACTGACCTTCTTGCTAGGCCGAAGTCTGCGTCTGCGCGAGCCGGATGGCCCGGTGATCGAGCGTGCCGGGCAGGCGTTCGGGATCCATGCGCGGCCCGACGAGCGACAACTGGCTGCGTGACAGAAAGAAACCGATCGCAAGGCTTGCAAGCAGCGGCACGAGATTGTGCGCCGGACAAAGACCCGGACCGGCACTGAACGGCACCAGCCCCTGCAGCGGCAAGCTGTCGCCGGAGAGCCAGATGTCCGGGTTCATCCGGTCGGCGTCGGTGAACCGCGCCCGATCCCGGTGGAAGAACGGCGTGAAGATCAGGATGCCGGTCCCCTTCTCCAGCCGCGTTCCACCCCATGCAACATCCGTTGTCGCCTCGCGCAGGATGGCCGGCGTCGTTGGCCAGAGGCGCAGCGATTCGAGAAAGCAGCGGCGGGTGAAAGGCCGGTCCCCGTGACCGGCGGCGGCCTCGGCGCGGGCTTGCGAGGCGATATGCGGATGCAGCGCCAGGAGCGCAAGCGTGCGGAAGGTCGCCATGCCTGCAGGGTCGAAGGCGAACAGCCACTGGGTGATCTGGCTTGCCGGCTCGATCGCTTCGTCGCGCGGCATGCGGGCGGCAAGCGATCCCGGATCCGCATTCGCCTGGTATGTGCCGATCCGCCGCAGGAGCTCTTCCCGCAAAGCCCTGTTCTGCCGCAGGAAATAGGCCCAGTTCGCCCGGCCGCGCACACGGTCGAGGAGCGCCGTGAACGCCTCGTCGTTTCGCGCCGCGTCGCCCAGTACCAGCCGCCGGACGATGCGGAACCAGGCAGTCGAGAAATCCTCCCAGCCCCACTCGCTGCCCGGCATATGCCCTGCCACCGCGCCGAACTCCGCCTCGACCAGCGCCGTGCACCGTGCCGCCAACGGATGCACGCGCTCGGCCGTCGCCAGCGCCGCCTCGTGCAGCGGCCGAAGCTGCGCCCGCCGCGGCGCGCCGGAAATCAGCACATTGCCCGGCTCCAGATGGTTCAGCGCCGCCCGTTTCTCGCGCGTCGCGGTCGCGAAGGGATCCGGCGAGCGCTGCAGCACGTGGTCGACATCCGCCGGATCGAGCAGCACCAGATGCGGCCGGACTGGAAGATTGAGCAGGACCGCGCGTCCGCCATGTGCATCGCGCAACCGCTGCAGCGTCGCGATCGCACGGCTGTCGAGACCGAAGCGGGCGGCACTGTGTTCCATCGATGGCCGGCGGATGATCACCCCTTTGGCGAAGGTCGGCCCGATGACGCGGGTCAGAACCTGCAGGGTCTCGGCAAGGCTGGCTTTGGTGAAATCTTGCGGCATGCGGCTTCCCTTCGAGACGGACCCGGCATCCGCCAAAGCTGCGCGAACAATGGAATGAGCCTGATGTTCCGGAAGCCCGTCCACCGCCGCCAGCCCAAACGAAAGCAGCCGGCGCTGGGGGCGCCGGCTGCTTCATTAATTTTGGCAAAGGAGGTCAGGCTTCCGGAAAGATCGGATCCCTGACGAAGTTGCCGCCCTGGTAGACCGCAAGCGGTGCGGTGGGATCCGGCCGGCCAAGCGTCGCATCGAGCTCGGCGCGGTAGCTCTCGGCATTGTCCTGCGGCTTCCAGCCCAGATAGGCTGCGTGCGAATTGTCCCACCACCGGCTATCGTTGTTGGAAATGCCCCAGACGATCGGGCAGCCGAGCATCGGCGCGCGGAACACCGCCTCGATCAGCAGCTTGAAGTCATTGTAGGACATCCAGGTCGACAGCATGCGTTGGTTGCTCGGCTTTTCCATGCAGCTGCCGATGCGCACCAGCGCTGTCTCCTGGCCGAACTTCTCGAAATACATCCGGGCGATCGCCTCGCCAAAACACTTGGAGACGCCGTAAAGGCCGTCCGGACGCATCGGCGCGGTGGTGTCGATGTGCTGGTCCTGGCGATAGAAGCCGACCGTGTGGTTGGAGCTGGCAAACAGTATGCGCGGGTGGCCGTTCGCCCGCGCCGCCTCGTAGAGGTTGTACATCCCCAGCAGGTTGGCGTTGAGGATCTTGGAGAACTTGTCCTCCACTGAAATGCCGCCCAGGTGCAGGATGGCGTCGCAGCCCGACACCAGCCGATGGACAGCCTCCGCATCGCCAAGGTCGCACTGGACGAGCTCCTCATGCGGCGCAGCCGTACCGAGGTCGCTGATGTCGGAAAGGCGCAACGTCTCGGCCAGCGGCGCCAGGCGGGCGCGCATGGCCCGCCCAAGTGCCCCGGCAGCACCGGTGATCAGCAGTCTTTTCACGCAAATTCCTCCTCGGATGGCGGTGTGGGAGCGCCAACTTGTCTCCCAGACAGGATGATTTATCATACATGTTGGCAGACGAGCGTCAACACGCTAGAGCTAGTACGATTGAGACACCTTGTTCTTCCGGCAGGGTCCGAACACGAAGGAAACGACATGAGCGTCGCCACCCGGGGCAGGCCTCACCAGGGCTCAGGTACGCTGGCATCGCGCCTGAGCGAGGCCTTGCGCCAGTCGATTGCCGGCGGGCAGTACCCGCCCGGCAGCAAGTTGCCGAGCGAGGCACAGCTGGGAGAGGCGCACGGCGTGAGCCGGACCGTTGTTCGGGAAGCGATTGCGGCGCTGCGCTCCGACCGACTGGTTGAGGCCCGGCAGGGCGCCGGCGTCTTCGTGCTGGATCTTCCGTCAGGCACGACCGGAGCCGGCCTTTCGATCGAGAACGTCGATCACGCCCGCGTTTCCTCGGTTATCGAGTTCCTCGAGCTCCGAACTGCCGTCGAGGTGGAGGCGGCCGGTCTTGCGGCTCTGCGCCGTTCACCGGCTCAGGAAGAGGTGATCATCGACTGTCACTATGCGGTCCAGGCGTGTCTGGAGGCCGGCCGACCGAGCAGCGAGGCCGATTTCTCGCTGCACCTGGCGATCGCCGAAGCCACCAACAATCCGCGCTTCCGGGACTTCCTGTCGATGATCGGCAAGAGCGTCATTCCGCGCGCCGCCCTGCGCAACGAGGAAAGCGAGGAAGACCAGGCGGCCTATATTCGCCTGCTGACGGAGGAGCACGATGCCATCGTCAGCGCCATCTCGACCGGCGACGAGGACACGGCGCGGGAAGCCATGCGCCGGCACCTGCGCGGCAGCCAATCGCGCTATCGGGCGCTGCTGCGTGGCCAACGGCAATTTGTAAGATAACTAATTGACACTTGTATGGTGAATATATACGACAACCAACGGAGGCTACAACCAGAGAGGAAATCCAAGAATGACGCCACAAGAGATCAAGGCGGCGCTCGGCGCTGGCCTTCTGTCCTTTCCGGTGACGCACTTCGATGCGGAAGGACAGTTTCAGCCGGAGAGCTACCGCCGCCATGTCGAGTGGCTTTCGGGATTTGACGCACCGGTCCTCTTCGCCGCCGGCGGTACCGGCGAATTCTTCTCTCTCTCGCCCGACGAGATCCCCGGGATCATCGCTGCCGCCAAGGAAGCGGCCGGCGATACGGCGATTGTTTCGGGCTGCGGCTTCGGCAGCCATGTCGGTGTCGAGCTGGCGAAATCGGTCGAGAAGGCCGGCGCCGACGGGATCCTGCTCCTGCCCCACTACCTGATCGACGCGCCGCAGGAAGGCCTTTACAACCACGTCAAGAAGATCTGCCAGTCCGTCGGCATCGGCGTCATGGTCTACAACCGCGACAACTCCATCCTGTCCGTCGATACGTTGAAGCGCTTGTGTGACGAGTGCCCCAACCTCGTCGGCTTCAAGGATGGCACGGGCGATATCGGCCTCGTTCGCCAGGTTACCGCCACCATGGGCGACCGGCTGACCTATCTCGGCGGCATGCCGACGGCGGAACTGTTTGCCGAAGCCTATCTCGGCGCCGGCTTCACAACCTATTCATCCGCCGTCTTCAACTTCGTGCCGGGTCTCGCGGTCGAGTTCTACAAGGCGCTGCGCGCCGGCGAGCGCGAGCACTGCGAGAAGATCCTGCGCGACTTCTTCTATCCGTTCATGGCCATCCGCAACCGCCGCAAGGGCTATGCCGTCGCCGCCATTAAGGCCGGCGTGCGCCTGCAGGGCTTCGACGCCGGCAAGGTGCGTGCGCCGCTCGACGACCTGACACGAGAAGAGGAAGGCATGCTGCTCGATCTCATCGGTCCCTGGAAGCGGAGCTGATGGTGTGCCGATGAAGATCGCCGCGGTCCGCACCCACCTTCTTGAGCACAAGCTCGACGTTGCCTTCGAAAGCGCTTCCATGCGCTTCGATCGCCGCGCCCACGTGCTGGTCGAGATCGAGTGCGACGACGGCACGATCGGCTGGGGCGAATGCCTCGGCCCGGCGCGCCCGAATGCCGCGGTGGTGGCGGCCTATGCCGGCTGGCTGGTCGGCGAGGATCCGCTGCAGAACGAGAAGATCTGGGCGAGGCTCTACAATGCACTGCGCGACCAGGGGCAGCGCGGCCTGACGATCACCGCTCTGTCGGGCATCGACATGGCTCTCTGGGACATCAAGGGCAAGCGCTTCGGTGTGCCGGTCTCCGTGCTGCTCGGCGGACGTTTCCGCGAGAGCGTCCGGGCCTATGCCACCGGCAGCTTCAAGCGGGATGGCGTCGATCGGGTGGAAGACAATGCGACCGACGTCGCGCGCTACTGGACCGAAGGTTTCCACGCCACCAAGATCAAGATCGGCTTCGGCGTCGAGGAGGATCTGCGGGTCGTACGCGCCGCCCGTGAGGCGGTTGGTCCCGACATGCGCATCATGGTCGATGCCAATCACGGCTATGATGCCGTCGAAGCGATCCGTTTCGGTCAGGCGGCCGCCGAACTCGATATCGACTGGTTCGAGGAACCAGTCGTGCCGGAACAACTCGCCGCCTATCGCGAAGTACGCGCCCGCCAGCCGATCCCTGTCGCCGGCGGCGAAACCTGGCATACCCGCTGGGGCATGCGCGAGCCGGTCGAAACGCGCTGCGTCGACATCCTGCAGCCCGATCTCGCCGGCGTCGGCGGCTTCACCGAGGCAAAGCGTGTCGCCGATCTGGCAGCGCTGCATGGCATCCGCGTCGTTCCGCATGTGTGGGGGACGGCAGTGCATATCGCCGCCGCCCTGCAGTTCATGGCGGCCATGGTGCCGAGCCCGGTCCGGGTCAACCCGATCGAACCGATCCTCGAGTTCGACCGGACCCACAATCCTTTCCGGCAGGCAATCGTCAAGACGCCGATCGACCACGTCGACGGCGTGGTGGCGATCCCGGACGGCCCCGGCCTCGGTATCGAGATCGACCGCGCCGCACTCGCCGAATATCGCATGGGAGACGCATGATGCTGGTTCGCACCCTGTCCGGAGAAAAGCCCCTGATCACGCTGCCGGAGGGGAGCGTCGACACCCAGATGCACATGTACCTGCCGGGCTTTCCGTCGCTTCCCGGCGGCCCGGGCCTGCCGGCCGGCGACCTGCCGACGCCGCAGCAGTACCGCCAGTTCATGCAGTGGCTGGGCATCGACCGCGTCATCATCACCCAGGGCAATGCCCAGCAGCGTGACAACCGCAACCTGGTCGCCTGCCTCAAGGAGATGGGCGATGTCGCACGCGGCGTGGCTGCCGTCGGCGCGGATGTCTCGGATGCCGAACTCGACGCACTTGGAGAAGCGGGCGTGGTCGGGCTCAGGATCATGGACCTTCCGGGCGGCGCGACCGACCTGTCGGCGTTGGAGGCTCTCGACGCCAAGGCTGCGGCACGCGGATGGATGCTCGCCGTGCAGTTCGACGGCAGCAAGATCCTCGATCACGAGGCGCGCCTTGCCGCGCTGAAATCACGGTGGGTGTTCGACCACCACGGCAAGTTCTTCAGCGGCGTGACGCCGGAGAGCCCTCAGATCGCGGCCACCCGGCGGCTGATCGACGGCGGCCGGTGCTGGTTCAAGTTCGCCGGCGTCTACGAATCATCGAAGAGCGGCGGTCCCGGTTACGAGGATGTCGCCGCAGTGGCCCGCCTGCTTGCCGCCCATGCGCCGGAGCGCATCGTCTGGGGCACGAACTGGCCGCACAACCTGGCGCGCGAGCAGAACGACTACCCCGACGACCGGGCGCTCACCGACACCGTTCTTGGCTGGATCGCCGATGATGACGGCCGCCGCAAGGCGCTGGTCGACAATCCCGAGACCCTGTTCGGCCTGCCGAAATGGCGGGCAGGAGACGCATGACCGTACGCCAGGGCGGGAGACCCTGGCACAACGAAAGTGGAGGACGAACATGAAACTGACGAAACTTCTCGGGCTGGCCCTTGGCCTTGCCATGAGCACGACACTGGCCCAGGCCCAGGAAATCAGCCTGCGCTCGGCCGACATCCATCCGGACGGCTATCCGACCGTCGAGGCGGTCAAGTACATGGGCCAGCTGCTGTCGGAGCGGTCCAACGGCCGCATCAATGTCCAGGTGATGAACAATTCGGTGCTCGGCAGCGAAAAGGACACCATCGAGCAGACCCGGTTCGGCGTTATCGACCTTAACCGCGTCAACGCCGCACCCTTCAACAACCTGGTGAAGGAAACCGTCGTTCTCGGCATGCCCTTCCTGTTCCGCTCGACCGACCATATGCACAAGACGGTCGACGGCCCGATCGGCGACGAGATCCTTGCCGCATTCGAACCGCACGGCCTGATCGGCCTCGCCTACTACGATTCCGGCGCCCGCTCCTTCTACACCACCAAGAAGCCGATCGAGAAGCTGGCCGACCTCAAGGGCATGAAGATCCGCGTCCAGCAGTCGGACCTGTGGATCGCCATGATGCAGGCCTTCGGCGCCAACCCGACGCCGATGCCGATGGGCGAAGTCTATTCGTCGCTCGAGACCGGTGTCGTCGACGGGGCTGAGAATAACTGGCCGTCCTACGAGTCCGCGCGCCACTACGAAGTGGCCAAGAACTACACGCTGACGGAACACTCGCTGAACCCGGAAATCCTGGTGATGTCGAAGATGAGCTGGGACAAGCTGACCCCAGACGACCAGAAACTGGTTCGCCAGGCCGCCAAGGATTCGGTCGCCAAGATGCGCGAACTGTGGACTGCGCGTGAAAAGGCCTCCGAGGAGAAGGTTCGGGCCGGTGGCGTCAACGTCATCAAGGTCGACAAGGCGGAATTCTCGGCCGCGATGAAGCCGGTCTACGACAAGTTCGTCACCGACGCCAAGCTGAAGGACCTCCTCGAGCGCATCCAGGCCGTCCAGTAACATCACTGCCGAAAGGGCCGGTTCGCGAAAGCGGAACGGCCCTTTCTCTGTACATGCGCATGTTTCAGAAAGCGCAGGAGGACTAGGGGAAATGAGAAACTTCATGCGGACGATAAGGCCGGCACTCGCCGTGCTGAGCCGCCTAATGCTCTACATCGCCGGTATCGGAATCGTTGCCATGACCTTGATCGTCGGCTGGCAGGTCTTTGGCCGCTACGTGCTGAATGACTCGCCCAGCTGGTCAGAGCCACTATCGCTCTATCTGATGTCCTGGTTCATCATGCTCGGCGCCGCTGTCGGCGTTCGCGAAAGCGTCCATCTCGGGCTCGATATCGTCCGCTACGTGATGCCGCCGGCGATCCAGAAGGGCATGGACCTCATCAGCCTCGGCCTCATCATCCTCTTCGGCATCGGCATGGCCTACTACTCGACGCTGCTCGCCATGGGCACCTGGACCGCCAGCATTCCGGTTCTCGGCTGGCCGGGCGGCACCGACTTCTTCCCGATGATCTTCGGCGGCGTGATGATCGCGGTCTTTGCTGCCGAACGGTTCGCAGATGTCGCGATCGGCGAGGAAATCGCCGCCGACGTCCTCGTGCAGGAGGCTGCGTAATGGCCTACACAATTCTCTTCGCCTCGTTCACCCTCCTGATGCTGATCGGCATGCCGATCGCCTTCTGCCTGGGCATCGCATCCTTTGCGACGGTCCTCTACATCGGCCTGCCGCCGATCGTCGTCTTCCAGCAGCTGAATTCCGGCATGAACGTGTTTGCCATGATGGCGATCCCGTTCTTCATCTTCGCCGGCGACCTGATGGTGCGCGGCGGCATCGCCCACCGCCTGATCCGCTTTGCGGCCGGACTTGTCGGCCATCTGCGGGGCGGCCTCGGTCAGGTCAACGTCGTCGCGTCCACGCTGTTCGGCGGCATTTCCGGATCGGCAGTTGCCGATGCGTCCGCCGTCGGCGGATTGATGATCCCGCAAATGGCTGCCCGCGGCTACGACCGGGATTATGCGGTGAACGTCACGGCCAACGCCGCGATCATCGCGCTGATGATCCCGCCGTCGCACAATATGATCCTCTACTCGATCGCCGCCGGCGGCAACGTCTCGGTTGCCGACCTCTTCACCGCCGGCATCATCCCCGGCCTGCTGCTGGCTGGCGCCCTGATGTTCACCGCCTGGTGGGTTGCGGTGAAGCGCGGCTATCCGGCCGACGTGTTCCCAGGCTTTGCCCGCGTCGGTTATTACTTTCTGGCCTCGATGCCGGGGATCCTGCTGATCGCCATCATCTTCGGCGGCGTCCGCTCCGGCGTATTCACGGCAACCGAAAGCTCCTGTATTGCCGTCATCTATGCTCTTCTCGTCGCCATGCTGGTGTATCGAGAACTGAACTGGGACGGCTTCGTCGAGGCAGTGATGGGCGCCGTGCGCACCACGGCAATGGTCCTGCTGGTCATCGGCACTGCCGCCTCGTTCGGCTGGCTGATGGCCTTCCTCCAGGTTCAGACGCTGATCATTGCCGCCATCTCGGCGATCTCGGACAATCCGATCATCGTTCTCCTGATGATCAACGTCATCCTGCTGGTGCTGGGCACCTTCATGGACATGGCACCGATGGTCATCATCTCGACACCCATCCTGCTTCCCGTCGTGAAAGCCTTCGGCATCGACCCGGTACACTTCGGAGTCATCATGATCCTCAATGCCGGCATCGGGTTGAACACGCCGCCGGTTGGAACGGTGCTGTTCGTCAGTTGCGCGGTGGGCGGCATCACCATCCGCGAGGCGATGCGAACGATCTGGCCGTTCTTCGGTGCCAGCGTCGCCGTACTGCTGCTCGTCACCTACATCCCGGCGCTCTCGCTGTGGCTGCCGAGCCTGTTCCGCTGATCCAGCGGGCCGTATCTGGACAAGCGAAGGGCCGGCGGATCACTCCGCCGGCCCTTCGCTTTCCCGTCATTTCAGCTGCGGCTACCAGCTTTTGCTCAGCTTGAACAAGACAGTGCGCGCCTCGCCATAGCCGCAGGTGGTGGCGCCGCCGCATCCCCTGACGTATTCCTTGTCGAACACGTTGGCGACGTTGATCGAGCCCTCCCAGCCATCCTTCTTGTAGCGGATGGCCGCATCGAACACGGTCGCGTCCGGCACCTTCAGCGTATTTTCGCGGTTGGCCCAGCTTTCGCCCTGGTAGCGGACGCCGGCACCGATGCTCAGCCCTTCGAGAGCCGGCACCGGGACGCTGTAGTCGAGCCAAAGGGCGGCCTGGACGTCGGGCACGATGTACGGGCTCTTGCCGACATAGGCCGGCACGATGTCTTCCTTCACCTCGAGGTCCGTATAGGTGAAGCTGCCGAGCAGCTTCCAGTCGTCGTTCAGGTTGACCTTGGCTTCCAGTTCGACGCCGCGCGATTCCACCTCGCCGATCTGGCTGGAGAGGAACGTACCCGGATCGGTGACCACGACGTTCTTCTTGGTGAGGTGGAAGAGCGAGGCCGTGAACAGGCCGTCGACGAAGGTCGGCTCGTATTTGAGGCCGGCCTCGTACTGTACGCCCTCTTCCGGCTTGTTGTCGGGCGTAGCGGAGACGGCGATGACCGGGTTGAAGAAGCTCGCGACGCTGACATAAGGCGTCAGGCCGTTGTCGAATTCGTAGGCGAGGCCGGCGCGACCCGTCCAGGCGCTCTTCGAATAGTCATAGGTAAAGTCCTGCGTCGGCGACCAGAAGGTCGGACCGTTGCGGGTGGACGTTTCCACATGGTCATAGCGGCCGTTGAGGGTCACCAGCCAGCCGTCGCCGAAGCGGAGCTGGTCCTGCGCGTAAAGCCCGATCTGCTTCTGGGTGATCGTCTGGTTGCTGTAGGAGTTGTTGGCCGACTGCGCAGCACCATAGATGGGGTTCGAGGCGCTGATCGGCGTTGCCGACGTCGAGGCCTGGTAGTTGGAAAGCTCGTAGTACTTGTAATCGAGGCCGAACAGCAGCGCATGCTGCAGCGGGCCGGTGTCGACCTCGCCTTCCAGGCGATTGTCGATGAGGAATGTGTTGACCTTCGACGTCTGGTCGAAGCCGAGCCGGTTGAGCTGGAAATCCGACGTCGCAGGCGACGATACCGAACCGAGCGTCGGGCTGTACCAGCCATAGAGGTAGGGGGCGTTCTCGTACTTGTAGAGATGCGCGTAGCGGGCGTTCTGCGAGACTTTCCAGCCGCTGTCGAATTCGTGTTCGACCTCGTAGCCGACCATCTCCTGATTGGAGACGCCGGTATCGATCCCCGGCTCGCCATAGAAGGCATCGCGCGCGATCCTGCCGAAGCCGGGAGCATCAACCACCGTTCCCACATAGGGAAAGAAGCCGCCGCCGCCATGCAACTGGTCCAGGCCCGAAAACGATCCCCAGAGCGTCACCTTCGTTGCCTCATCCGGCGCGATCGTCAGCTGCGGCATGATGAAGCCGCGAAAATCGTTCGAGAAGTCCGAATAGTTGTCGCCGCCGGCGATCTTGCCGGTCAGCCGGTAGGTCATTGTCTCGCTGGATCCGACGGCGTCCGACAGGTCGAAGCCGAAGAAGGCGTTGCCGTTCGTGTTGATGCCGGCTTCGGTGTAGGTCAGCGGCTCGTCGGTCGGTCGCTTGCGCACCAGGTTGACGATGCCGCCGGCGTTTGCGCCGCCATAGAGAACCGAAGCCGGTCCCTTCAGCACCTCGACGCGCTCCAGCATGAACGGGTCGAGCTGGAAGCCGCCAAAGCCGTAGCCGTAGAGGTTCAGCCCGTCGTAGAAGACGCCGGTCTGGGTGGCGTCGAAGCCCCGAATGTAGACCCAGTCCGTGTCGGCATCCGTGCCGAACGGTTCGGCCGAGACCCCTGCCGTGTAGCGCAGGGCTTCGTCGATCTTGTTTGTCACGCCCCGGTCGTCGAGTTCTTCGCGGCCGACGACCGAGACCGATTGCGGGATGTCCTTGAGATCAGCACCGGTCTTGGCACCGGCCGTCGTCTGGCGGGGAACGTAGCCCTGAACCGGACCCGTGCCGCCGGCCTGGCCCTTCTGCCCCTGGATGAGGACCGGATCCAGCTGGATAGCATCCTGCGCCAGCGCCGGAGAACCGGCCACCAGGGCCGCCACGGCAATACCGGCTGCCATTCCCGACTTTCGCGCGCCCATCGTCTTCGTCTGCATGTTGATCTGCCCCTGATGCGCCGACGCTACCCCTCGCGGCTTCATAAGATGAGTGATTAGTTCATATTATCCGGCAGCGCTTGTCGAATGCCGACGACTTTTGCACCATCTTGGGCAATGACCGAGGCGTCGCCCTGTTGGAAGAACTTGCGGATCAGGTGTGGACTTTTCGCCACCGTGCCGGGGTCGTGCCGACATACTGCCGGAAAACCCGGGTGAAATGCGCCTGGTCGGCAAACCCGGTGTCGGCGGCCACCAGATGCAGCGGCTGGTCGCTTTCGAGGAGGAAGGCTTTTGCCCGCCGCAGCCGCTCCTTCATCTGCCACTGATGCGGCGCGACGCCCGTTGATGCCTTGAACGAGTGGCTGAACTGCGAGGCCGAGAGCCCGGTCAGCCGCGCCAGTTCGTCCAGCCGCACGGTCCGCTGGCAATGCGCCTCGAGAAAATCGGTGGCACGCCGCAGCTGCCAGGAGGCAAGCGCCGTGCGCTTTCGCTGTTCCGGCTTTTGCAGACCAAGCACACTGACGATGAGCGACAGCGCCAGGCCGTCCCCGTAGAGATCGTGCAGCGGCGTTGGATTGGTGCACTCGGCAGCGATCAGCCGGGCAAGCGCCATGGCCCGCTCGTCGAAGAACAGCAGCTTCGGATCCTCCAGCCGGCGCGGATCGAGATCATCCAGCAGTCGCTGGCAGATGACGTCGGCGTCGAAGTGGATGTCGAGATGGCTGACCGACTGGATGCCGTTGATGTCGACCCACAGGTCCATGCCGGCGGGCACGAAGGAGATCGGGCTGAGATCGGCGCTCTGCACCTGGCCCTTTTCCTGTGCCTTTCGCTTGACGACCTGCCGCCCGACGCCCTGCATGCCGAGGAGGATGAACAGCCGCGGATCCGATGCCGTATAGTGTCCGCCGGCATAGGCGGCGCATTCGACGTTCCAGACGTCGGCGACCATGCCGTTCCAGTAACGGCGGCTGAAACCGTTGCCTACCGAGAAGCCCTCGATGGTGTTGCGCATGCGCGGTTGGAAGTTCATGGCCGGCGGACCAAAAGTTGACGATCTTTGTCCAGTATCAGGAACGTCATGCCGATGCAATTTGCTCGGAACGACGATCCAGCCGCGTTAGGCGAGGTCCTTGAACAGCACACTCTGGTCTGTCAGGTAGCGGGCGAAGATCGGTAGGCTCGCACCGCCGATGGCGCGCGCCTGGGCGCCGACGGCGCCCTCGATGATGTCGGGAATGAGGACGCCCTGCAGGTCGAGCTTGGAAACGGCGGCGATCGTCGCCTCGACGATCCGCTTGCGCACCCAGGCAGGAAAGCCGCCATCGATCACCGCGGCGCCAAAATCAATGACAGAAGCCGCCGCCACCACCGCCTGCGCCAGTGCCTCGGCGGTATCGCGGATCCATCTTTCCATCGGCTCGCCGAAGTCGATCCACTCGTCTGCCGAATACCAGAGAGGCTGTGGATCGATGCCCTGTTCCAGCAGCAGTTTCTCGAGCACGAAGATCGAGGCAATGTCGAGCAGCTGGCGGTTCTCGCCTTGCTTGCCGCGAACCGGCAGCGGCCCGAGCGCCCCGGCCGTTCCGGTGCGGCCGGAGAATACTGCCGAATTGAGGACGATGCCGCCGCCGATGAAGGAGCCGATGAAGAAATACACGAAGTCGGGATAGGACGAGCCGACGCCAAACACGAGTTCTGCACCGCAGGCGCTAGTCGCATCGTTCTGCAGGTAGACCGGATGGCGGATCCGTGACGACATTTCGGCGTGCAGATCGACGCCGCGCCACTCATCCATGGCGCCCGGGGGAGCGCCAACCTCCTCGGCCCAGCTCCACAGCTCGAAGGGCGCTGCAATGCCGACACCGGCGATCCGCGACCGCTGGCCCTCGTCCATCAACGCCTCGAGACGGGTCATGCCCGAGAGGATGATGTCGATGATTTCCGCCGGCTTGGGATAGGCATAGGTCTGGCGCACCTGGCGCTGGATGTTGCCGGCAAAATCCATCAGCACCACGTCGGCGCTGCGCCTGCCGATCTTGACGCCGAAGGAATAGACGGCCTCCGGATTGAGCCGCATCGGCACGGATGGCTGGCCCACCCGGCCGCGCACCGGCTCGCCGCGTAGCAGGAGACTGTCGCGCTCGAGCGCCCGCATGATCACCGAGACGGTCTGGGCCGACAGACCGCTGAGGCGGGTGATGTCGGCCTTCGACAGCGAACCGTGCAGCCGGACGAGCGACAGCACGAGCCGCTCGTTATAGGCTCGGACGCGTACCTGGTTGGAGCCGCCTGCCAGTCCGGCAATCGGCATCACAGGCGCAACGGGTCTTTGAACTTCGCCTCCGGACATGGTCACCCCTCCTCAGGTGCCAGGTTCTGCAACTGGCCAAAACTAGAGCCGGCCGATTAATAATTCAACCGGAATTAATAATTGACAGCCTTGCCTGTTTCGCACTTAATGGCAGCGCGGGGCATCGGCGGCTTGGAGGAGGCGTCCGGTCATCATCGAACGCTCGGTGCCCGAAACGTCCGAAAGTGGACATGCACGATCTGGGAGGAGCCTCATGAAAAATTCCGTTCTCACCGCAGCCTTCGCCGCGCTTGCGCTTGGCGTCGTCTTCGCTGCGCCGGCATCGGCAGCCGATGTGTCTGCCTGCCTCATCACCAAGACCGACACCAACCCGTTCTTCGTCAAGATGAAGGAAGGCGCCACGGCCAAGGCCAAGGAACTCGGCGTCACGCTGAAATCCTACGCCGGCAAGATCGACGGCGATTCCGAAAGTCAGGTGGCGGCCATCGAAACCTGCATCGCCGATGGCGCCAAGGGCATCCTGCTGACCGCTTCCGACACCAAGGGCATCGTCCCGGTTGTCCAGGAAGCCCGCAAGGCCGGCCTGCTGGTGATCGCCCTCGACACGCCGCTTGATCCGGTGGACGCCGCCGACTCCACCTTCGCCACCGACAACCTGCTTGCCGGCAAGCTGATCGGTCAGTGGGCCGCGGCAACGCTCGGCGACAAGGCGAAGGACGCCAAGGTGGCCTTCCTCGACCTCACCCCGTCGCAGCCTTCCGTCGATATCCTGCGCGACCAGGGCTTCATGATCGGTTTCGGCATCGACCCGAAGGATCCGAACCGGATCGGCGACGAGAACGATCCGCGCATCGTCGGCCACGACATCACCAACGGCAACGAAGAGGGCGGCCGAACGGCGATGGAAAACCTTCTGCAGAAGGATCCGACCATCAACGTCGTGCACACCATCAACGAGCCTGCCGCAGCCGGCGCCTATGAAGCGCTGAAGGCGGTCGGCAAGGAGAAGGACGTGCTCCTCGTCTCCATCGACGGCGGTTGCCCGGGCATCAAGAACGTCCAGGAAGGCATCATCGGCGCCACCTCGCAGCAGTATCCGCTGCTGATGGCATCGCTCGGCATCGAGGCGATCAAGAAGTTCGCCGACAGCGGCGAAAAGCCGAAGCCGACCGAAGGCAAGAACTTCTTCGACACCGGCGTCTCGCTGGTGACCGACAAGCCTGCCAACGGCGTGCCCTCGATCGACACCAAGGAAGGCACGGCCAAGTGCTGGGGTTGATCGCCTGATAGGCTCGCACATCAGCCGGAGGGCGGTTCATCCGCCCTCCCAACCGGCTGCCGGCGCCGATGCGCCAGCCTGAAGATGCCGCAGGAGACTGCGTTCAATGCCGATGACGCGAGGAAATCGTCCTCCCGTCGGCCCTCATTTCCTCGCAAGAGGCACTAGGGAGGAAAAACGATGAGCGAGCCAGAAGCCGCCAGCAAATCACATCTTGAATACGAAAAGGTCCTATCGGGAAGCGCGACCCACGTTGCGCAGTTCGACACGCACGACAAGACGCCGCTGCAGCGGTTCCAGCATTTCCTGCATTCGAGCCCGGCCGCCGTGCCGCTGATCGTGCTGGTGCTGTCGCTCGCGGTGTTCGGCTCCATTCTCGGGACGAAGTTCTTTTCCGCCTTTTCGCTGACCCTGATCCTGCAGCAGGTGGCGATCACCGGCATCATCGGTGCGGCGCAATCGCTGATCATCCTGACGGCCGGCATCGACCTGTCGGTCGGCGCCATCATGGTGCTGTCGTCGGTGGTCATGGGCCAGTTCGCGATCCACTATGGCATCCCGACGCCGCTGGCGATCGTCGCCGGCTTTGCCGTCGGCGCGCTCTGCGGCTTCATCAATGGTGTGCTGGTCGCCCGGATGAAGCTGCCGCCGTTCATCGTCACGCTCGGCATGTGGCAGATCGTGCTCGCCTCGAACTTCCTCTACTCGGCCAACGAAACCATCCGCGCCCAGGATCTCGAGGCGAATGCCCGCCTCCTGCAGTTCTTCGGCCAGAACGTTCGCCTCGGCGGCGCGGTCCTCACCTATGGCGTCATCGCCATGATCCTGCTGGTCGCCCTCTTATGGTACGTCCTCAACCATACCGCCTGGGGCCGCCATCTCTATGCGGTCGGCGACGATCCGGAAGCCGCCGAACTGGCGGGTGTCAACGTCAAGCGGATGCTGATTTCGGTCTACACGCTGTCGGGCCTCATCTGTGCGCTGGGCGGCTGGGCGCTCATCGGCCGCATCGGCTCGGTTTCCCCGACGGCCGGCCAGTTCGCCAATATCGAATCCATCACCGCCGTGGTGATCGGCGGACTGTCGCTGTTCGGCGGTCGCGGATCCATTCTCGGCATGCTGTTCGGGGCGCTGATCGTCGGCGTCTTCGCGCTTGGGCTTCGCCTCATCGGCACCGACCCGCAATGGACCTATCTCATGATCGGCGTGCTCATCATCGGCGCCGTCGCCATCGATCAGTGGATCAGAAAGGTAGCAGGCTAATGGTACAGGAACCCATTCTGGCAGCCCGCGGCCTCGTCAAGCGCTATGGCCGGGTCACCGCTCTCGACCGGGCTGATTTCGATCTCTACCCCGGCGAGATCCTGGCCGTCATCGGCGACAATGGCGCCGGCAAGTCGTCGCTGATCAAGGCGATCTCGGGCGCCGTGCATCCCGACGAGGGCGAGATCACGCTCGAAGGCAAGCCGATCAACTTCCGCTCGCCGATCGAGGCGCGCAAGGCCGGCATCGAAACCGTCTACCAGAACCTGGCGCTGTCGCCGGCACTCTCCATCGCCGACAACATGTTCCTCGGCCGCGAGATCCGCAAACCCGGCATCATGGGCAGCGTCTTCCGCTCCCTCGACCGGCCGGCCATGGAAAAATTTGCCCGCCAGAAGCTCAGCGACCTCGGCCTGATGACGATCCAGAACATCAACCAGGCAGTCGAAACACTCTCCGGCGGCCAGCGGCAGGGCGTTGCCGTCGCCCGCGCCGCCGCCTTCGGGTCGAAGGTCATCATCCTCGACGAGCCGACGGCAGCGCTTGGCGTCAAGGAAAGCCGCCGCGTGCTGGAACTGATCCTCGACGTCCGCTCGCGCGGCATCCCGATCGTCCTGATCTCGCACAACATGCCGCATGTCTTTGAGGTCGCGGACCGCATCCACATCCACCGGCTCGGCCGGCGACTGACGGTGATCAACCCGAAGGACTACACGATGTCGGATGCGGTTGCCTTCATGACCGGGGCCAAGGTTCCCGAACCGCTGGCCGCCTGACATCTCCACTATCTCTGAAGCCGCGCGGATCTGCTTCGCGCGGCTTTTCCATCCGAAGCCGAGCTCCGGCCGTCACGCCAGTCGAACCTGTCTGCTGCTCTGCACCACTGCAGAGCATGCCCGCGCCTTCGACGATTGTTGAAAGAAGCGCTTCCGATTCGGGCAGAATCGGTTCTTTATGCTGTTTCCCATTTACGACGTGCAGACCTCACCTCGATAGTTCTTATCCCCGGCCCGCCGCCGGGTGCTCATCACATTGGAATGACCATCGTGACATCCGACCCCTCAAGTGGAACCAGACAGGTCTCCGCTTCGCTCGCCCATGTTAAAGCCGCCGGTTGGGGGAAGGGCCTGTCGATCCTCACACGCATCACCGTGATGGCCTTCCGCCACCCCTGGCAATCCGGCGCGGCAATCGGTGCGACGTTCATCGCCTCGGGTTTCCAGCTGATGATCCCGCAACTGCTCGGGCGCGCCGTGGACCAGGCGCAGGGCATCATGGCGGGAGGCGATGCGGCATCCGTGGCGCAGGACGCACTCCTGTGGACGGCGATCCTGCTGCTGGCGGCAAGCGTCATGCGCGGCCTGTTCACCATGGTGCAGAACTACTACGGCGAAGCGGTGGGCCACCACATCGGCTACGAACTGCGCCTTGCCTGCTACGAAAAGATCCAGCGCCTCTCCTTCAGCTTCCATGACACGATCCATTCCGGCGACCTGATCACCATCGGCCTTCTCGATCTCGAAGGCGTGCGCATGTACTTCTCGACGGCGCTGGTGCGGATGATCTTCCTGTCGGTGCTGATCGGGCTCGGTGCCTACCTGCTGCTGTCGACCGATATCGTGCTCGGCCTGCTGGCGCTGAGCTTCGTGCCGTTCGTCGGCTGGCGGTCGTCGGTCACCCAGCTGCGTCTGCGCGCCACCTGGCTCGACCTGCAGGAGCGCCTGCAGGTTTTGACGCGGGTGATGGAGGAAAACCTCGGCGGCATCCGGGTCGTGCGCGCCTTCTCGGCGCAGGAGCACGAACTCGACAAATTCGACGCCGCCTCACGCGACGCGCTGACGCTGGCCCATCAGCGCGTCGGCATCCGCGTTGCCAATACCAGCGCCATGACGCTGTCCTTCTTCGCCGCCATGGGCCTCGTCCTCTGGGTCGGCGGCGGAAAGGTGACGACCGGTGAAATCACCGTCGGCACGCTGGCCTCGTTCCTCACCTTCATGACCATACTGCAGATGCCGGTGCGCCAGCTCGGCCTGATGGTCAACGCGTTTGCCCGCGCCTCCACCTGCGGTGCACGGTTGTTCGGGCTTCTGGACATGGATATCGCCGTCAAGGACGACCCGAAGGCTCCGGCCCTGAAGCTGACGGACGGTACGCTTCGCTTCGAGAATGTCGGCTTTGCGTATCCGGCTGCGCCCGACAATGCGGTGCTTGCCGGGATCTCGTTTGAAGCCCGTCGCGGCGAGACCATCGGCATCGTCGGACCGCCCGGCAGCGGCAAGTCGACGATCGCCAACCTCATCCCGCGCTTCTATGACGTCACGGCCGGCCGCATCACCATCGACGGCCAGGATATCCGCGACGTGCGCCTGCAGTCGCTGCGCCGCTCCGTGGTGGTGGTGCAGCAGGATTCCTTTCTGTTCACGACGACGATCGAAAACAACATCGCCTACGGCGATCCGTGGGCGCGGGAAGCGCAGATCGCCC
Organism: Rhizobium sp. SAFR-030; assembly: GCF_059415005.1. Classification (NCBI taxonomy): domain Bacteria; kingdom Pseudomonadati; phylum Pseudomonadota; class Alphaproteobacteria; order Hyphomicrobiales; family Rhizobiaceae; genus Rhizobium; species Rhizobium sp. SAFR-030. The sequence goes on from NZ_JBPFDO010000006.1 coordinate 343,989, forward strand.
GCGCCAGCGAAAGTGCACAGCTTCACAACTACGTCCTCGGGCTGCCGGCAAGCTATGAAACGGTCGTCGGCGAACGCGGCGTGTCGCTGTCCGGCGGCCAGAAGCAGCGCCTGTCGATTGCCCGCGCGGTGATGCTGAAGCCGGCGGTGATGGTGTTTGATGATTCGACGGCCGCCATCGATGCGGCGACCGAGCAGCGCATCCAGAGCGCGATGCGCCGCTACGCCGCCGATCGGGTGACGATCATCGTTGCGCATCGCCTGAGTTCGCTGATGCATGCCGACCGGATCCTGTTCGTCGAGGACGGCCGGATCGTCGAGCAGGGTTCGCACCAGGAGCTGCTCCGCCAAGGCGGCCGCTACAGGGCGCTCTACGACCTGCAGATCCGTCCCGGCGACGACGTGCTGGCTGGCTGAGAAAGGACGATCCCATGGCAGAAGAGTTCGAAACCGAGCGCTCCGACGTCCGTGACGACGGTCGCCGTCCGCCGCGGGCCGTGGTCGGCTCGCACCGCATCGAAGAAGAAATCTTCGGCAAGGTCTTCGACAAGAAGATCATCCGCCGCATCTGGGCCTTCGTGCGCCCCTACCGACGACAGGTGGTGCTGGCAGTGATCGCCGTTCTCGCCTTCACCGCCATGCAGCTCGCCATCCCGCTGATCATCCGATACGCGATCGACCACGGCATGCAGACGGGCGGCAGCCAGAGCGCGCTGCTGGATGCGATGATCGCGTTTGCCATCGCCATCTGCATAAACTTCGTCGCCAGCTACGCGCAGGAAACGCTTGTCGGCAACGTGGCGGAGGACGTGCTCTTCGACATCCGCCGCGCGATGTTTTCGCATCTGCAGCGCGTTTCGCTGTCGTTCATGGACAAGACCGAGGTCGGCCGGCTGATGTCTCGCCTGCAGGGCGACGTCAACTCGATGCAGGAATTTCTCGAAACCTCGGTGCTTTCGGTCGGCGATATCACGCTGCTGATCGGCATCGTCGTCGTCATGCTCTACCTGGATTTCGGCCTCGGCCTGCTGACGCTGTCGGCCCTGCCGGTGCTGTTTATCGTCCGGATCTTCTGGCTGCCGCGCGCGCGCCAGTCGTTCATGGCGGCGCACGAGACCAATTCGGTGGCCAGCGGCGCATTGGCGGAAGCCATCCATGGCGTCCGCGCCGTGCAGGGCATGGACCGCCAGTCGGTCAACTTCACCCTGTTCGACGACAAGGCGCGTGCCAACCTCCTCACGCATCTGCGGGCCGCCCGTTTTGCCCAGGTCATGGTGCCGATCGTCGACACGCTGACCGGCGTCGCCATGGCGCTGGTCATCGTCGTCGGTGGTGCGCGCGTGCTTGGTCAGGCGCTGGACGTCGGCGTGATGGTGGCCTTCCTGTTCTACATCCAGCGGTTCTTCGACCCGATCCGTTCGCTGACCCTGCAGTATTCGGTCATGCAGCGCGCCATGGCTTCGGGCCAGCGGCTGACGGAAGTGCTCGACGTGCGCGTCGACATCGAGGACAAGCCGGATGCAACGGCACTGTCGCCGCAGATGGACGGATCCGTGGAATTCCGCGACGTGGTGTTCGGCTACAATCCGAAGCACCCGGTGCTGAAGAATGTCAGCTTCAAGGTCAATCCGGGAGAAACGGTGGCGCTCGTCGGGCCGACGGGTTCCGGCAAGTCCAGCTGCATGTCGCTGATCCATCGTTTCTATGAGGTGCAGCAGGGCGCTGTGCTCGTCGGCGGCCATGACGTGCGCGACCTGACGCAGGAATCGCTCGGCCGGCAGATCGCCATGGTGCTGCAGGAACCCTTTCTGTTCACCGGCAGCGTCCTCGAAAACATCCGCTATCACCGCACCGATGCGACGCGCGAGCAGGTGATCGAAGCAGCCAAGGCGGTCGGAGCGCATGATTTCATCCTGCGCATGCCGGAGGGCTACGACAGCATGCTTGGTCAGCGAGGGGGGAACCTGTCGCTCGGTCAGCGTCAGCTGATCAGCTTCGCCCGGGCGCTGGTCGCAGACGCCAAGATCCTGGTTCTCGACGAGGCGACGGCCAACATCGACAGCTACACGGAAATGCTGATCCAGAAGGCGCTGGTCAAACTGCTGGAAGGCCGAACCGGCCTCGTCATCGCCCACCGGCTCGCAACCATCCGGGAGGCCGACCGCATCATCGTCCTGCAGAACGGCGAACTGATCGAAAGCGGCAACCACGCCGAACTGATGCGCAACGGCAAGCTTTACGCGCGGCTCTACAATCTCAACTACTCCTCATTCGACGACATCCCGGGAGAAATCGTCGAGGACGCGGCAGCGCCTTCCTCTGCCACCTGACCCGGCGAGGGCAGTCGATGCGGAACCATGACTGTTGCGCGTCGTTGTTGGCGAAACAAGGAGATCGCCATGAACGAAGACAGAAACGCACAGCGCGCCGTCGGTGAGGAACAGGCTCCGGACGCACCGCGTCAGGGCACGATCGTCGGTGGTCCGGACGCCCGCGCCAAGGTCAACGAGGCCGACCAGGCCCAGGCTGACGTGGAAGGCGAGGACAAAAGCGGCAACAATCCGACTCAGGCGACCCTGCCCGCCGGTCCGCATGCGCGGTCGAAGGCGACCGACGAATCCAAGACACCCGGCACCGGCGCACTTCCCGATGAGGGATCCAGGGACATCGACGCCGGCTCGGAATGAGGTGCTAGCGGAAGCCAAGGCGCTTGCTGCCGTCGGTCTGCCGGGCTAACACGCTGGCAGACGACATCTGGACGGTGGTATGAGTGGCGAGACGATAACCCTGTATGAGGCGATCGGTGGGGATGCGACGGTCAAGGCGCTGACCCACCGCTTCTACGCCCTGATGGATACGCTTCCCGAGGCGGCCCGTTGCCGCGCCATTCATCCCGCCGACCTCTCCGGCAGCGAAGCCAAGCTCTACGATTATCTCACCGGCTATCTTGGTGGTCCGCCGGTCTATGTCGAAAAGCACGGCCATCCGCGTCTTCGGTCCCGGCACTTCGGGGCGTCGATCGGTCCGGTGGAACGTGACGAGTGGCTGCTGTGCTTTTCAAGGGCTATGGAAGAGACCATTCCCAACCCGAAGCTGCGCGAGATCATCTGGCCGCCGATCGAGCGGCTAGCGCACCACATGATGAACCGGGAGACGTGATGATGAACCTGGTTTCTCTGCGTCCCATCCTGCTGATGCTCTCCGGTTTTCTCGGCGCCAGCGGCGTCGCCCTGGCAGCAGCCGCAAGCCATGGCGGCGATGCCCGGCTGCTCGGCAATGCCTCCACCATGTGCCTCGCCCATGCGCCCGTGATCCTGGCGCTCTGTCTTGGCCACCGGATGCTGCGGACGGCCCTGCCCGCCGGCGCGGTTCTAGCGCTCGGGACGCTGGTATTTGTCGGCGACCTTGTCTGGCGTCATCTGGAACAGGCAAGCCTGTTTCCCATGGCTGCACCGCTCGGCGGGTTGCTGATGATGGCCGGCTGGCTGCTCATCGCTGCCGGCGCCTTCTTCAGGCATGGACACGACTAATCCCTCGGGTATCAGGCGGGGCAAAAGCCCATGTTTTGGCCTGAGCTGCGGAATGTCCGTCGGATGCGCCAGGAGCGCTGTGACGAAAGGACTTCGGAAGCCTCGGCGAAGATCCCTAGGGTGCCAGCTCGGACGCCCGCTGCATGGCTTCCGGCAGTCCCTTCAGAGAGACGCGCATCGGGACCGTCGCGCCGGTGCTGAGCATGACGGCAGAGATATGCAGCAGCGTGCCCTTTTTCAGCGCTTCGGTCATCGCCGCATCGAAGCGAATGGGAACGAGGCAGCCGCCCGGCAAACAGGTGGAAAACGGGAAGCTCTGGGCATTCCCCGCATCATCCAGCGAGATGGCGACACCGTTTGCCAGCGCCAGGCCAAACGGCAACAGCAGCGCACCTTCGATCCGTCCGCCCGTAGAGGTGGCGAATTCGACCGACAGCCGCGGGCGGCGGCTCTTGGGATCGCTCTGCACCTGGCTGACCACACATCCGACGACAGCGTTCTGCGCCCTGCAGCCGACGGTCCAGTCGCCATAGGTCTCCAGCAATTCCCCGACGCCGCCCGGCAGTTGCGCAGCCCCGACAGGCGGCACGGAGAGGAGCGGCAGACAGACGAAGGCCGACAGGCAGGCAAGCAGAAAGCGCAGGCGTCGCATGGTTCGATCTCGCCGAGGAAAACACCGAGCGGCAGGTGGATCCATAGGTTTCCCGCCGCAAGGCCGAGTGACTGCCATATCGGCCCTTTACCATCAAGCTTTTCGACCGCCAGGCCGCCGTGATCCTCAGACGTGTTCGCGGCTGAACCAGGCGACGAGATCGGCCGTGTTGCGCAAGCCTATGGCCCGCATCAGCCGTGCCCGATGCGATTCAACGGTTCGCGCGGAGAGCCCCAGCTCGCCGGCGATCACCCTGTTCGTCTTGCCTTGCGCGACAAGGGCGACGATCTGGCGCTGCCTGTCGGTCATCAGACCCGTGTCGTGGGCGACCGGCCGGGCCATCGGTTCGAAACAGTAGACGGCCTGCGCGAACGGATCAGCCTGGTGGTGGCTGCGGCCGCGAACCCGGCACCAGAAGCGCCGGCCATCGCTTCCCGTCATGATGCGCTCGTCGTAGTAGGTCTGGCCGGAACGCAGATGCGCCTGCCACATCTGCCCGGTCCGGGCGAAATCCGAGAGTTTTGGATAGAGCCGCGCGAAGCTTTCATCGATCAGTTCCTCGCGGGCATAGCCGAACAGCTGGGCGAACTCGGAATTGCAGTCGCGGATGATGCGGTGCGTCGCGTAGACGAGCGGCACCGGCATTTCAGAGAGCCCGAAGCGGCTGCCGGCGCTTTCCGTCATCATCGAACATCCTCCGCCACGGCCCCTACCGTATAAATACGGCTAACGACCGCGTCCCATCAAGTCATAGTCTCCTCCTCGACGATCGTTTTCGCGCTGGCGATCGCCCCTTGGAGGAGGAACGAGCATGAAGAAGGTCGTATCGACGGCGGCAGAGTCTCTCGCCGGCGTCCTGTTCGACGGAATGACCGTCATGTCCGGCGGCTTTGGTCTCTGCGGCATCCCGATGAGCCTGATCGAGGCGATCCGCCTGTCGGGCGTGACGGGCCTGACGGTGATTTCCAACAATGCCGGCATCGACGGCTACGGACTAGGCGTGCTCCTGGAGACACGTCAGATCCGCAAGATGGTCTCGTCCTACGTCGGCGAGAACAAGCTGTTCGCGCAGCAGTTCCTCTCCGGCGAGCTCGAGCTCGAGTTCAATCCGCAGGGAACGCTCGCCGAACGCATTCGCGCGGGTGGCGCCGGCATTCCGGCCTTCTACACCAAGACGGGCGTCGGGACGCTGGTCTCGGAAGGCAAAGAAATCCGCCGCTTCGGCGACGACGACTACGTGATGGAGACGGGTCTGGTGGCGGATCTTTCGATCATCCACGCCTACAAGGGCGACAGCGAAGGCAACCTCGTCTACCGCAAGACCGCCCGCAACTTCAATCCGATGATGGCGACTGCCGGGCGGATGACGGTGGCCGAGGTCGAGCATCTCGTACCGCTCGGCGAGATCGAGCCGGATGCGATCCACACGCCGGGTATCTTCGTCAAGCGCATCGTCCATGTGCCGGCGCAGGAGAAGCGCATCGAGCAGCGCACCACGCGACCGAAGAGCGAGAGGGAGGGCGCCTGACATGGCCTGGACACGTGAACAGATGGCGGCCCGCGCCGCCCGCGAACTTCAAGACGGCTTCTACGTCAACCTGGGCATCGGCATCCCGACCCTCGTCGCCAACTTCATCCCTTCCGGCATGGAGGTAACGCTGCAGAGCGAGAACGGCATGCTCGGCATGGGTCCGTTTCCCTTCGAAGGCGAAGAGGATGCCGACCTGATCAATGCCGGTAAGCAGACGATCACCGAATTGCCGAAGACGAGCTATTTCTCGTCTGCGGACAGTTTCGGAATGATCCGCGGCGGACATATCGACCTGTCGATCCTCGGCGCAATGCAGGTGTCGGTCGCCGGCGACCTCGCCAACTGGATGATCCCCGGGAAGATGGTGAAGGGCATGGGCGGCGCCATGGACCTGGTGGCCGGCGTCAAGCGCGTGGTGGTGGTGATGGAGCACGCCGCCAAGGGCGAGCCGAAGCTGCTCGACGAATGCACCTTGCCGCTGACCGGCCGGCGGGTCGCCGACATGGTGATTACCGATCTTGGCGTCTTCACGCTGGAACGCCAGGGTTCGCCAAGGATGACGCTGATCGAACTGGCGGACGGCGCGACGCTGGAGGAGATAGCCGCAAAGACGCAAGCGCCCTACGAGGTCGCCCTCGCCTGATCCTCGATCACCTGCCGGCTCTGCGATGAACGGCAGAAGGCGAAAGGAAATGCGCCGCGGCTGCCGCGGCGCATTTCGGTCGATCTTTACATGCCGACCTTGGCGTTCTTGCCCATGTCCGGCCGCGTGCTGCTCACGGCAGCGGCAGCCATCTTGATATAGCTGATGACGGTGCCCGGGCTGTCCCAGTATTCGGCGGAGGACGGCGTGACCTTGAGGATGCGGATCGACGGATCTTCCGGGCTGTCCCACCAGGCCTTCGCCGGCGTCGCCCACAGGTCCTGGACCTTTTCGCGATCGTTCTGGATCTCTGCGGTACCCGAGATCGACACGTATTTCTGACCCTTGGAATCGGCGAAGGCCAGGCAGACGTTCGGATAGCGGGAGATTTCCTCATCCTTGTGGCTTGCAACATCCGTCAGGAAGTAGATCGCGTTTTCCATCTCTGCGGAATAGGCGGACATCGGCCGGGCACGAAGCTCGGTGCCGTTCTGGGTGGTCAGCATGCAAAAGCCGATCTTCTCGACCAGTTGCCAGACCTTCGCCTGATCGTCGTGGTGATCCGTCATGTCGTTCTCCTTGTGTCGTTTCGTTGATCTTGTTGTTGTTCGCCATGGGGCGGGCGCGATGGTCAGTTGCGCTTTCGCTGCTCGGTCTGTCGCATCGGCATGCTGTCGATCAGCGCGATGATCTCTTCGGGATCGACTACATCGGAGCGGCGCAGCTTGATGCCGCCGTCCTTGCCGACCAGCAGCACCTGGAACGACCGGTCATCGACCCCGCCCTCCTGGCGAAGGTGATCAGCGGTGCCGGCCTGGCGGATGACCGCACCGGACGAAGTGCCTCCACTGACAGCCTCGACCTCGGCACCTGCCACCTTCAGAACAAGCAGGTCGCGCTCCGCCATTGCGTCCGGCCTCTGCGTGAATTCTGCAATCTGCCGTTGCAGGCGCGGATCGTCCTCCGTGCCGTAGACCAGCAAGATCCGCTGTTTCCATCGAAAGTCAGCGAGCGCTTCCATCGCATGTCCCTGTTGCAAACCGGCGGCTGCCAGCAGGAGCGCCAATGCCAGTGTCTTCGTCGGCATACCGGCGGCCCGTCAGTTGATCTCGACCCAGACCGAATGCGTGAACGGCGGGGATGTTCCCGTTTCAGCGATCCAGAGCATCGATCGCACTGGCATGCGCCATACCACCACACGTGGAAAATAGTCTGCTGCCGCCACGTATGCACTCGCCGGCGCAGGGTGGATCGGTTATGCAAGAAGATGCCGGTGAAACATCCGGCGCAGGGAAATGTTGAGGTCATGCCAGCCGTTCGTTCTCGAACCCGGGAGAAGTCGATGCCGGTAAATATACTGATCGTCGAGGACGAGTGGCTGATCGCGGAAGATTATGCGGCCACTCTCCGCGATGCCGGACACGAGATCGTCGGGCCGTGTGCGACAGCCAGAGCCGCCATCTCGTCAATCGCCGAAAATCCCGTCGACGCGGCTTTCCTGGACATGGATCTGTTCGGTGAAAAGAGCTTTCCGGTCGCAGAGGAGTTGAAGGGGCGCAATATTCCGTTTGTCTTCCTGAGCGGCCACAGCACCCGGGAACTGCCTTCCGGAATGCGAGAACATCAGGTGCTTTCCAAGCCCGTGGAGCGTGCGGCACTGCTCGCAGCGGTAACCCGGATGTGCCGGGCGATGTGACCGCCACACGCTTCAATCCGGCGCCTTCGCTGCAAACGTCTCCTGCAGTACCATCCTCCCTATGTTGCCGGGAGAACACATTCTCAGGTTGCCAAACCACCTGTGTCGGCATACCTAATTTTTGATCGGTAGCTCGCTGCGCGCTGATCGATGGGGACCGCACATGTCAGACACCAGTCACAAGTTCCCCATCGTCGGGATTGGCGCCTCTGCAGGCGGGATTGCCGCCATGGAAGGTTTCTTCCGCGGTCTGCCGCACCGGTCCGGCATGGCCTTCGTGATCATCACCCACCTCAATCCGCAACGGGAAAGCCACCTTCATGAAGTCCTGCAGCGTTACACCGGCATGCCGGTCGTCGTGGCGGCGGATGGAATGCAGGTGCAGCCGGAAACCGTCTACGTGATGCCGGAAAACACCGTCCTCGGCATTGAGAACGGCAAGCTTGCCCAGCGGCCGCTGAACCCGATCTCGCGCGAACGCAAGCCCGTCGACATCTTTTTCGGCGAGCTTGCCAAGGATCAGGGCGAGTATTCGGTCGGCATCGTCCTGTCCGGCGGCGACAATGATGGTACGCTCGGGGTCAAGGCTATCAAGGAGCATGGCGGGCTGACGCTGGCCCAGGTCGCCGACGGCACGGCGCCGCGCAATCCCGACATGCCGCAGAGCGCCATTGCCACCGGCCTGATCGATCTGGCTCTGCCTGTCGAGCAGATGGGCGAGAAGCTGGTCACCTTCACCCACGGCTTCGACCTCCTGAGCGACCTGAGTGGTGGCGCGGTGAACGCCGACGAGGCCGAGATCCAGCACGCTTGCGAGCAGATCTACACGATCCTCAAGAGCCGCACCGGCCATGACTTTTCCGGATATAAGACCAAGACGCTGCTGCGGCGGATCCGGCGCCGGATGCAGGTCAAGCAGGTCGAGGCGATCGGCACCTATGTGGACATTCTGAACACGGAGCCTGAAGAGGTGTCGCGGCTGTTCAGCGATCTGCTGATCAACGTCACCAACTTCTTCCGCGATGTCGACGCCTTCGCCATCCTCGAAAAGTCGGTCATCCCGCAACTGTTCGAGGACAAGAAGGCGACCGACACGGTGCGCATCTGGGTGCCGGGCTGCGCCACCGGCGAGGAGGCCTACTCGCTGGCGATCCTGATGCGCGAGCACATGGAGAACCTCTCGGTCGTGCCACGGGTGCAGATCTTCGCCACCGACATCGACGATCCGGCGCTTGGCGTCGCGCGCAGCGCACGGTACCCCGAAGCTCTGCTCGAAGGCGTTTCCGACGAGCGGCGGCACAAGTTCTTCACCAGCGACGGCAGCAGCTTCGTCGTCAACAGCGCCGTGCGCGAACTGTGCATCTTCTCCCCCCACAGCGTCATCCGCGACCCGCCCTTCTCGCGCATGGACCTCGTTTCGTGCCGTAACCTGCTGATCTATCTCGGCCAGGAGGTGCAGAGCCGGGTCATCCCGACCTTCCATTACGCCCTGAAGCCGGGCGGCTTCCTGTTCCTTGGCACCTCCGAGGGGATAGGCCAGCACGGCGACCTGTTTCTGACGATCGACAAGAAGAACAGGGTTTTCCAGGCGCGCGAGGATCCGACCGGCCAGCGGCGCCAGATCATGGTCGGCGACGACCGCCGCGGCCCGCTCACGCCGGCAATCCGGCAGCCGATCCGGGGCATCGGCGGAGTGCAGCTTCGCCAGGCCGTCGAAGCCCAGGTTCTGGAAAGCCATGCGCCGGCGCACGTCATCGTCAACGGCGACGGCGACGTGGTCTATGCATCGGCAAGAACCGGGCGATATCTGGAAGTGCCGCAGGGAGCACCCAACCGGCAGCTCCTCAACATGGCAAAGCGCGACCTCAGGCTCGACCTCAGGGCAGCACTGCGCGAAGCAACGTCGACAGCCCGCCGCGTCGTCAAGGAAAACATTGCTGCCGACGATGATGACGGCTCTGTCCAGCTGGTGACGCTGACCATCGAGCAGCTCAACATACGCCCGGCGGCCGAGCAGCTCTATCTCGTCGTCTTCACACCGGTCGGTTCGCAGGCCCGCATGGATGCCGAACGCAGCCGTCGCCAGGTCGATGGCGCCGCCGATCTCGAGCGCGAGCTGCGCGACACCCGCGAGCGGCTTCAGTCGACGATCGAGGAATACGAGACCGCCCTTGAAGAGCTCAAATCCTCGAACGAGGAACTGGTGTCCGTCAACGAGGAGGCCCAGTCCTCCAACGAGGAGCTCGAGGCTTCCAAGGAGGAGATGCAGTCGCTGAACGAAGAGCTCAGCACCATCAATGCTGAGCTGAACAGCAAGATCGAGGACCTCGACAGGGCCAACAACGATCTGCGCAACCTGTTCGACGCGACGCAGATCGCCACCATCTTCCTCGACCGCAACCTGGTGATCCGCAATTTCACGCCGACGGCATCGCAGTTCTTCAAGCTGCGCAACTCCGACGTCGGCCGGCCGCTGACCGAGCTGTCGAGCGAGATCGATTATCCCGATCTCAAGGCTCACATCACCGAGGTGTTTTCGTCCGGCGAAAGCCGCGATCATCATCTGCCGCGCGACGGCAACGGCCAGCACTTCATGGCCCGCCTGATCCCCTATCGCGGCGATCACGACAAGATCGATGGCGTCGTCGTCACACTCATCGATGTCACGACGCTGGCGGAAGCGGAGAGCCACCAGAAGGTGCTGATCTCCGAGCTCAACCACCGCGTCAAGAACATGCTGGCGGTGACGATCAGCATTGCGACCCAGACGCTCGAGGCCTCCGCCTCGCCGGAACTCTTCCATGCGGCTTTCATCGGCCGCCTGAAAGCCATGTCTCGGGCCTACGGCCTTCTGTCGCGCGAGCAGTGGAAGGAGGCGTCCGTAGCCGAGCTTCTGACCCAGGAACTCGCACCTTTCGGATCGGAGCGGGTGGTGCTGGATGGACCCGACATCAAGCTCACGCCGCAGTGTGGCCTGTCGGTCGGCATGGTCATCCACGAGCTTGCCACCAATGCCGCGAAATACGGGGCATTCAGCAACAGCGATGGCAAGGTGACCGTCTCTTGGCGGATCCACGACGGGCAGTTCGAACTGACCTGGAGCGAGAAGGACGGTCCGATGGTGGCTGAGGCATATACCGAAGGTTTCGGCATGTCGCTGCTCAACGGCGAGATCGGCTACCGGCTCGGCGGCGAGGTCGAAACAAAATTCCACCCTCACGGGTTAGAGGTGAAATTATCCTTCCTGTTGAAGGTCGGCGCCGACAGCCGGCTTCAGGACGAACAGGACGCCTGACCACTGCTATACGCATCTTCCCCTACATCCGCGCCCGTAACCCGCACTCGTAACCCGCAAGAGTAAGATCATTGTCTGTTGTAGAACCGCAGTTTATCTCGTTGCTGGCCGGCAAGCACATACTGGTCGTCGAGGATGAGTTCCTCCTCGCCGATGCGACGCGCAAGAAGCTGACCAAGCTCGGCGCGACCGTGGTCGGGCCGACGCCGAGGGTCGAGCAGGCGCTTCGGCTGATCGAGGAAGAGAAGGTCGATGCAGCGATCCTCGACATCTTCCTCGACGACAAGCTGGTCTTTCCGGTAGCCGAGAAACTCGAGCAGCTCGGGATCCCCTTCGTCTTCGCCAGCGCCTATGACGCTTCCGTCATCCCGCAACGGTTCACCGGCTACACGCTCTGCGAAAAGCCATTCGAACTGGAGCACATCGCCCGCGGCCTTTTCGGCCCACCGATCGCGGACGCGTAACGCGCTGCAGGCGCAGGCTCCGTCGTTCAAGCGGTATCGGACCAGGTTCGACAGTCGAAGATCGCTATTTTCTCGGCCGCGTGGCTGCCGCCTGCACAGCTGTCAGCACGCCTGAGGGCACAACATTGGCCGCGACCGTCAGAACCTTGTTCATCAGCCTGCGTGTTTCACTAATTCCCGGACAGGGATTCCGGTAATTCGCGGACAGCGATTTCAGTAAATACGGGACAGCGATTCCGGTAATTCCGGGACAGTCCCGGACGTGGATTTAAGGTCGATTTTCGCGAGCGCCGTTCTGGCAGATTGCCTCCTCATCATCGGTTGAGAGGGGCCATGCCAAGACGGAAGCAAGCGAGACGAACGACAGTGAAAGACATTCGATCGATACTGCGACTGACGCATGAACAGGGCCTTTCTGTTCGCGCCGTTTCGGAACGCCTCAAGATCAGCAAAACCTCTGTGGCTACGTATCTGCTGCGAGCGAAGGAGACCGGCCTTTCAGTCTGGCCGTTACCTGCGGGTCTCGATGACGATGCCGCGCTGGAGCGCCATCTTTTCCGGCGCGTTGGTCGACCGCCACAAGACCTGGTCGAGCCGGATTGGCGGTCCGTTTCTGCCGAGCTGAAGCGCAAGGGTGTAACGCTGACGCTGCTGTGGCAGGAATACAGGGCGAGCCATCCCGACGGCTACGGCTACACATGGTTCTGCGACCGTTTTGCCGCCTTTGAACGCCGCGCGCACGCAACCTTCCGCAACCGCCATGAGGCCGGCGCGGTGATGCAGACGGATTACGCCGGCCACACGATCCCCATCATCGACCCTTCGACCGGCGTCATCCATTCGGCACAAATCTTCGTAGCTATGCTTCCCGCCTCGTCACTGACATTCGCTTCTGCCAGCTTCAGCCAGAAACTACCGGACTGGATCGAGGGCCAGGAACGGGCGCTGAGCTTCTTCGGCGGCGTCCCGAAGGCGATCGTGTGCGACAACCTGAAGGCAGGCGTCGCCAAGGCGCTGTGGTTCGAGCCCACGCTCAACGCCACCTTCGCTGCCATGGCCGAACATTACGATACGACCATCCTGCCGACCAGAAGCCGCAAGCCGCGCGACAAGGCCAAGGTCGAAGGTGCCGTGCTGATCATCGAGCGCTGGATACTGGCTCGCCTCAGAAACCGTCGCTTCTTCAGTCTGGCCGATCTGAACGCCGCGATCTCGGTTCTGCTTGACGACTTGAACAACCGCCCGATGCGCCACATCGGCAAGTCACGCCGAGACCTGTTCGAGGAGGTGGAGAGAAAGGCGCTTGCGCCTCTGCCAGCAACGCCGTTCGACTATGCGGAATGGAAATCGGCGAAGGTCCATCCCGATTACCATGTCGAGGTCGACAAGACCTTCTACTCCGTGCCGCACCGCTTGATCGGCCGACAGGTTGATGTGCGTCTGACCCACCGGGTGGTCGAGATATTCCTCGATCACAAGCGGATTGCCAGCCATATCAGGCGTTCTCAGCGATCCGGGCATGTCACGGTCAACGAGCATATGCCCAAATCCCACCAGCGTTATGCCAACACGACGCCGGCATCGCTTTTGAACCAGGCCGCAAGGATCGGGGTGAACACCGCCATTCTGGTCGAGCGGATGATGCGCGATCGTCCTCATCCCGAACAAGGATATCGCTCGGCCTTCGGCATTCTGTCCCTTGCCCGCCGTTACGAGACGGATCGCCTGGAAGCGGCGTGCGAGCGGGCGCTGGTCATCAATTCCATCACCTATTCCTCTGTCGCCGCCATTCTCAAATCCGGTCTCGATCGAACCAAGCCCCAGACCGATCCGGCAAAACCCACCCCGCCGCACACCAACATCCGCGGCGGCTCCTATTATCAATGAAGGAAAGGAAAGATCCATGCTGACACATCCAACCCTCGATCAGATGCAAGCCCTTGGCCTTGCCGGAATGGCAACGGCCTATCGCGAACTTGCCGCTCAGAACAGCAGCAGCGATCTCAGCCGTGACGAGTGGCTCGGTCTGATGCTCGATCGGGAAACGGCTCTGCGATCCGACAAGCGCCTGACCAACCGGCTTGCAGCTTCAAAGCTCCGCTTTCCCGACGCCTGCATCGAAAACATCGACTTTGCCGCTCATCGTGGTCTCGATCGCCGCAACACGCTGTCGCTTGCGCAAGGGGCATGGCTGAAGGCACATGAGAACATGATCATCACCGGCCAGACCGGCACGGGGAAGACCTGGCTCGCCTGCGCCTTCGGCCGTCAGGCTGCCCGGCTTGATCATTCCATCCTCTACCTGCGTATGCCGCGTCTGTTCGAAGACCTGGGCCTTGCCAGGCTTGACGGCCGCTTTCCACGCTTGGTCGACAAACTCGCCCGCGTCCAGTTGCTGATCCTCGACGATTGGGGAACCCACACGCTCACAGATCAACAACGCCTCGACCTGCTGGAAATCTTCGAGGAACGTTATCGCCGGAAATCAACGCTCATCACCGCGCAGCTTCCTGTCGCCCAGTGGCACGATATGATCGGAGAACCGACCATCGCAGACGCAATCCTCGATCGTATCATCCATAATGCTCACCGCATCACCCTTGAAGGCGACAGCATGCGACGGCAAAAAGCACCATCCCACTTGACCGGCGCTGAAAACGGCGAAATCAATCGCTCATGACTTCAACCAGGCAGGCGAAAATCGACCACACCATGCTGTCCCGGAATTGGTGAAACCACTGTCCGCGATTTAGTGAAACGACTGTCCCGTTCTTCCGAAATACGCATCAGCCCCGGCACCACATCACGCTCCCCGTTCATCATCGCTCCAAACCCTGCCTCCGCCACCTTGGCGGGATCGGCCTTGCCCGCCTGTCCGACGGCCGTGCCGAGCATGTCGGCGCGTTCGTAGATCGGCGTATCGGTCGGCCCCGGCATCAGGCAGGTGACAGTGACCCCGGTATCCCGCAGTTCCTCATGCAAGGCCATCGAGAAGGAATGCAGGAACGCTTTGCTGGCGGCGTAGACCGCATGGAACGGTCCCGGCATCAGACCGACGATCGAACTGGTGATCAGGATGCGCCCGGCCCTGCGCGCTTTCATGTCCTTGGCGAGGATGTGGATGAGTGCAGTCGTTCCGCGAATATTGGTGTCGATGATCTGGAGACCGTCCTCCAGCGTCTGGTCGAGGAAGGCGTGTCCCTTGTCGATCCCGGCATTGGCGATCAGGACGTCGACGGGCTGCTCCTTGTCACGGATGAACTGGACGAAGTCCTGAACGCCGATAAGGGTGGAGAGGTCGACCTGCATGGCATCGACGACGACGCCCTGTTCACGCAGCTCTGCAGCGGCTTCTTCCAGCGTCGGCTGATCGGCCGCGATCACCAGGTCGAACCCGTCGCTCGCCGCAGTTCTGGCGAGTTCAAGACCGATCCCTGAGGAGGCACCCGTGACGACTGCCAGCTTTCTTTCAGTTTGAGACATTGCAGCAGAACTCCAAGGGCCGATCCGGTCGCTTCACAGGAAGCGATTGCTGACCTGGCTGGTGATGAGGGGAATGGCCGCAGCCGTTGCGCCAGGAAGCCGCAGCACCCGGATCACCTTGCCGAGCGCGAAGCTCATGCCGATGGTGGCGGCCAGTCTGAGCCACGGATGGCGATCCGCGCGAATACGCGCCTCCACCGGGGTGGCTCGATCGATCATCGAGGAAAGGAGAGCCACCTCGTGCCGGAGCCGCTGGACTTCGAGCAGCAAGTCGCTTTCGCTGGACGAGCCTGCAGGGGGTGAATAGATCAAGACGTGCTCCCTTCCCGTTCAGGCAACACAACGTCGGTGTCAGGGAAAGGATGCATCGACCGTCGCGGAGCCGAGGGAGCGCCGATGGTGGCCGGTCTGCCTGAGACGGCATCTCGCACCATGCAGACGAGATGGTCTGCATGCGAGATGGTAATGCAACGCCGGGGTCGCCTCCTGTCTCGCACGAGCCTCGGCCAAACTCCTATTCCTGTCGTGTGGCGCCACTCGCCGCTTACAGTTCCCGCACACTTCGGCTGCCGATCGACCGTTCGACGCAGGCCACCGATTAACCGGATTGCGTCCGCCGTCGGCTGCGCGGGCTGAGCTTCAATCGGTAACAGTCAGCAAGCGCGCAGGCACTGACAAGGCCGCGATCAACATTCGGTTGACCCTTCACCCGATCCCGGGAGCTTCCCGATTGTTGCCTGATACATCACTTCTGCGCATTGTCAGCTTCCGGGCATGGGACGCGTCGAAGCTTCCATCCTTTGCGTTCGCCAATGAGCTTGAACCAGTGGCGCGCGAGTAGCTCACAATTCATGGAAGACTGCATCCGAGATGCCGTGCTTACGGCAGCCATCGACCGTTCAGCGCAGGCCACCGATCATGCCTTACTTCGACATGCCGATGTGTTGCCCATCAGTGTCCGGGACTGCTTGCCTGCCCGGACGCTGCGTGTGACGGGCTATGCACGGTCGCGAGGAAGTCTCGGGTCTCAGGTGAAGAGGCTGCGGGCGTTGGGAATCTGCGGGCAGTTCCACGGAAGGGTGCTGATCGACGCCATCCATCGGGCGATCGGAACCCTTGCGCCGCAATAGAGCGGTATCGGTGGTGGCTCTCCGCCGGCTGACGGCCAATCGGAGGCCTCGGCCCCGCCCAGCCCGGCGCCAAACCACTTTTCTTCGGCATCAGTGACAGTCTTCACGCTTTCCAGGTGAACGTAGAACAAACGGGTGCGCCCGCCGAGCGAGGGCGGGTGTGGATGTTGGGTCTGCTTTTCCTTGCCCGCAACAATGCCGATGAAGAGGCGAAGCGCCGGCTGATGCCGATCGTGCGAGACCTGATCCAGACGGTGGTGAT
>NZ_JBPFDO010000007.1:0-237379 GCF_059415005.1 Rhizobium sp. SAFR-030
TCAGGTTTTCTCCAGAACGAAAGACTTCGTCGCTTGCGGCGCCGCCGCCCTCGTCAGTGATCGGGGTTATAGATCCAGCCGATCGTCAGGTCAACAGTCGATTTTAAAAAACTGTCATTTTTCTCGCCGGGCTTTCTTCCCCGCGGCTCCAGCCGCTATGGTCCAGCCTCTGTTGTCCAGGAGTTCCCGATGCTGCTGCTGTCTGCCGAAGAAACCCGAAAAGCGCTTGCCTTCCCTGCCCTCATCGCCGCTCTCGACGCGATGTTCCGCGGCTCCTGCGTGACGCCCGTGCGTCATCACCATACGATGGAGGTGCCCGGCGAGGCGGCCGCCACCTTGCTGCTGATGCCGGCCTGGGTGCCGGGTGCCTATACCGGGGTGAAACTTCTCAACCTCTTTCCGGACAATCACCAGCGCCAGTTGCCGACCATCTTCGGCCAGTATCTCCTGTCCTCGGCAAAGACCGGCGAAATGCTGGCACTGATCGACGGCGGCGAGCTGACGGCGCGGCGAACCGCCGCCACGTCGGCGCTTGCCGCCGACAAGCTTGCGCGCGCCGATGCGCACACGATGCTGATGGTCGGCACAGGTCGGCTGTCGCTCAATCTGATCGAAGCGCATGCGATCACCCGCCCGCTCGAGCGGTTCTTCATCTGGGGCCGCGATCCCGATAAGGCAAAGGCAATCGCCGCCGAAGCGCAGGCGGCAGGCTTCAACGCGACACAAGTGACGGATCTGAAGGCGGCGGCCGAAGCCGCCGACATCATCTCCTGCGCAACGCTGTCCAGCGAGCCGCTGATCAAGGGCGAATGGCTGAAACCCGGCGCCCATGTCGATCTGGTTGGCGCCTTCAAGCCAAGCATGCGCGAGAGCGACGACGAGGCCGTGCGCCGCGCCAGCGTCTTCGTCGATACGCATGCGGGGGCTCGCACGGAAGGTGGCGACATCGTTCAGCCGCTCACGTCCGGCGTTCTGAAGCCGGACGATATCCTCGCCGACCTCTCCGATCTGGTGGCCGGCCGCCACCCCGGCCGCTCGAGCCTGCAGGAGATCACGCTGTTCAAATCGGTGGGAGCGGCGCTGGAGGATCTTGCCGGCGCCATTCTCGCCTTCGAGACCGTCAACGGCCACGCAACCTGATGAGCGCCGCATCTCCAAGCTTGCAGGAGCTTCCCGACCTGCCCATCCGGGCGGTGCTGCCGGCGCTCGGCGCAGCGCTTGTCAGCGGCAACCGCGCAGTGCTGTCGGCGCCGCCCGGCGCCGGCAAGACGACCCTGGTACCGCTCTATCTTCTTGAGCAATCCTGGTGCAGCGGGCGGATCATTCTCCTTGAGCCGCGGCGGCTGGCAGCCCGGGCAGCGGCGGCGCGGATGGCGTCGCTGGCGAATGAGGCGGTCGGCGAGACGGTCGGTTACCGGATGCGGCTCGACAACAGGATTTCCAAGGCGACGCGAATCGAGGTGGTGACCGAGGGGGTTTTTGCCCGGATGATCCTTGAGGATCCCGAGCTTGCCGGCGTCTCCGCGGTGCTGTTCGACGAGTTTCACGAACGCTCGCTCGACGCCGATTTCGGACTGGCACTGGCCCTCGATGCCCAGGGCGCGCTGCGCGAGGACCTGCGCCTGCTGGTGATGTCGGCAACCCTGGATGTCGAGCGGGTGGCCGCGCTTCTGGGGGATGCGCCGGTAATCGAGAGCGCCGGACGCAGCCATCCGATCGACATCCGCTACAGCGAGCGCACCGCCGGCGATCGGATCGAGGATGCCGTGACGGCTGCGATCCTCAAGGCGCATGCGGCGGAGGACGGATCGATCCTCGCCTTCCTGCCGGGACAGGCCGAGATCCTGCGCACCGTCGAGCGCCTGCAGGGGCGGCTGCCGCCAGACACAGCCATCGCGCCTCTTTACGGAACACTGTCGCAGGCCGACCAGGATCTGGCGATCCGGCCGGCGCCTAAAGGTACCCGCAAGGTGGTGCTGGCGACCTCGATCGCCGAAACGTCGATCACCATCGACGGCGTGCGGATCGTCATCGATAGCGGACTGCAGCGGCTGCCGGTATTCGAGCCGTCAACCGGGATCACGCGGCTGGAGACGGTGCGCGTGTCGCGGGCCTCGGCCGACCAGCGGGCCGGACGCGCCGGGCGAACCGAGCCGGGCATCGCCATCCGACTGTGGCATGCCGGACAGACAGCCGCGCTTGCGCCGTTCACCCCGCCGCAGATCCTCGCCACCGATCTTTCCAGCCTGGCGCTCGACCTCGCCCACTGGGGGGTGCACGATCCTGCCGACCTTGCCTTTCTCGATCCGCCGCCCGGACCGGCACTGACCGAAGCCCGCGCGCTGCTGCGAATGATGGGGGCGCTCGACGATGACGACCGGCTGACCGGCAACGGACGGTTGATGCGCGATCTGGCGCTTCCGCCGCGGCTTGCCGCGATGGCGCTTGCCGGCGCGCTTCGCGGCGAAGCGCGTACCGCCTGCGAACTGGCGGTAATGATGACCGAACAGGGGCTCGGTGGTACGGATATCGACCTCGACCAGCGGCTGCGCGGCTTTCACCAGGCGCGCGGGGAGCGGGCGGAGAAGGCACGCAAACTGGCGGCGCGGCTGGCGCAATCACTGCCGAAAGGCGCTTCCGATTCGGGGCAGCTCGGCTGCGCCGACCTGTTGCTGCACGCCTATCCAGATCGCGTTGCGCTTCAACGGGGCGCTCGCGGGCGTTTCGTGATGGCCAACGGACGGGGCGCCGAATTGCACGAGACGGAACGGCTTTCGGGCGCGCGCATGCTGGTGATCGCCGATCTGACCGGTCGCGCGGCGCAGGCGCGTATCCTCGCCGCCGCCGAGACCGACCGGGCATCCGTGGAGGCCGAACTTGCGCATGCAATGACCGATGGAGCGGAGAGCTATTTCGACCGCCAGAGCCGGCAGGTGCGCGCCCGCCGCGTCGTGCGACTCGGTGCGCTGATCCTCGAGGAGACGCCGCTCCCGCGCCCGACGGGTGCAGCGGCAGCCGAGGGACTGGCGGACGGGGTACGCCAGCTCGGCGTTTCCGCCCTGCCCTTTTCACGCGAGGCAAGGCAGCTGCGCGAGCGCATCGGCTTTCTGCAGCGGACGATCGGAGAGCCGTGGCCGGACATGTCCGACGCGGCTCTGATCGATCAGCTCGACGTCTGGTTCATCCCATTTCAATCCGGCCGCACCAGCTTCGACATGATCGACGCCGGCAGTCTCAGCGACGGACTCGCGTCGCTCGTTCCGCATCAGCTGCGGCAGGACATCCATCGCTTGGCGCCGACCCATTTCGAAGCGCCGACCGGCCAACGGCACCCTATCCTCTACGATGGCGAGGAACCGACCATTCAGATCCGGGTGCAGGAACTGTTCGGGTTGAAGACGCATCCGGCCGTCGCCGGCGGACGGCTGCCGCTGCTGCTGGAGCTGACCTCGCCGGCGCACCGGCCGATCCAGACCACGCGTGACCTACCCGGTTTCTGGGTGGGGTCGTGGAAAGACGTGCGAGCCGACATGCGCGGCCGCTACCCCAAACATCCGTGGCCGGAGGATCCGGCCAATGCGCTGCCCACGCATCGGGCAAAGCCGCGAGGTACCTAGATGAAGGACACGACCGCCGAGACCGCTCCGATCCGGCATGCGCAGTTCGGCCGGTTCAGCCGCAGCATGCGCCTGCAGACCCTGGTGCGGCTGCGCTGGCTGGCGGTTGCCGGCCAGACGATCACCGTCCTGGTCGTCGCGCTGGTGCTGCGTTTTGAGTTGCCGCTGGCCGAGACGGGATTCCTGATCCTCGCCCTGGCGCTCGTCAATCTCGGCCTGTCGCTGAAGTTTCCGCCGACCCACCGGTTGCAACCGGCGGCGGCGCTCAGCCTGCTCGCCTTCGACCTGTTGCAGATGAGCGGCCTGCTGTTCATCACCGGCGGGCTTGCCAATCCGTTTGCGCCGCTGCTTTGCGTGCCGGTGATCATTTCCTTCGCCTCGCTGCCGCTTCGCCACTCGCTGTGCCTGCTGGCCTTCTCGATCGCCTGCACGACGAGCCTCACCCTCTCCTCCTATCCGGTTCCCTGGCATGCGGACCAGATCCCGATCATCTACCCGATCATGCAGCTCGGCATCTGGTGCGCCATCGTCTCGATGATGATGTTTGCCGCCTTCTATGCGTATCGCGTCTCGATGGAGGCAACGCTGCTTGCCGATGCGCTGGCGGCGACCGAACTGGTGCTCGAGCGCGAGAAACACCTGTCACAGCTGGATGGACTGGCGGCAGCTGCAGCGCATGAACTGGGCACGCCGCTTGCGACGATCAGCGTCGTCGCCAAGGAGATGGAGCGCGAGCTCGGCGGTGACGAGCGGTTCCGGGAAGACGTCGCGCTGTTGCGCAGCCAGAGCGAACGATGCCGCGACATATTGAGGCGGCTGACGTCGCTGTCGGCGGACAACGAAGCCCATATGCGCCGCCTGCCGCTGTCCTCGATGATCGAAGAAGTGACCGCGCCGCACCGGCAGTTCGGCATCGACATTCTCCTGGTGGAACAGGGCGAAAAGGCTGCTGAGCCGGTCGGAAGCCGTAATGCGGCAATCCTCTACGGCCTCGGAAACCTCGTCGAGAACGCGGTCGATTTCGCCCGGACGCAGGTCCGGCTGACTGTCGAACACGATGCCGACCGCGTGGCGATCACTGTCGAGGACGACGGCGACGGCTTTGCACCGGATGTTTTATCCCATATCGGAGAACCCTATATATCGACGAGGAGCCGTGAGAGCGAGAATGCCGGCGGGCTGGGGCTTGGGCTGTTTATCGCCAAGACCCTTCTGGAGCGATCCGGCGCCAGCCTGAGTTTCGACAACGGGCAGACCGGAGCCCGGGTGCGGGTCGTCTGGCCGCGTGCCCTGATGGAACTGAGGGACTAGCGGCAGATCCGCCCGGAGCGGGTCGTGCCACGATCACGCGAACGGCATTGGTGGAGATAGTTGATTGTGACAGAGAAGATCGAGCCGAACGCATCCGGCGAAGACCAGGCGCTTGTCGGTCCTGATCCGTCGCTGCTGATCGTCGATGACGACCTGCCGTTCCTCCGGCGGCTGGCGCGGGCCATGGAAAGCCGGGGCTTTGCCGTCGAGATCGCCGAATCGGTGGCGGAAGGCATCGCCAAGTCGAAGGCCCGTCCTCCGAAATATGCCGTGGTCGACCTGCGGCTGGGCGACGGCAACGGTCTCGACGTCATCGAGGCGATCCGCAAGGGACGCGAAGACACCCGGGTCATCGTGCTGACCGGCTACGGCAACATCGCCACCGCCGTCACCGCGGTGAAACTGGGCGCCGTCGACTACCTGTCGAAGCCGGCGGATGCCGACGACGTCTACGCGGCGCTGACGCAGAGGCCAGGCGAGAAGGCGGATGTGCCGGAGAACCCGATGTCGGCGGACCGGGTCCGATGGGAGCATATCCAGCGCGTCTACGAGATGTGCGAACGCAACGTTTCGGAAACCGCCCGCCGCCTCAACATGCACCGCCGGACGCTGCAGCGGATACTCGCCAAGCGCGCGCCGAGATAGGAAGACGACCGGCCTCGCAGCCATCAGCCTTACTCGAACGTCTTGCCGGTCGCCCATTCGGCGGCCAGCAGCCGCTGTGCCGCGACACGGGCGAAGGACAGCGTCATGGCCTTGCGGGCCGGCGGTGCAAGCCGGTTTTCCGGCGCCTCACGCACGACATGCGCACCATAACCATCAGCCAGAAGCAGCCCGCAGTCCTGCGGAAAGATCTCCAGCGGCACGTCCTTGTGGGTAGCGAAAAACAGCCGGTCGCAATAGGTCCGGTAATCCGGCCATTTGCGGTCTACCCGGAAATCCTCGATCGATGTCTTGATCTCGACGATCCAGATCTCGCCCTTCGCCGTGACGCTGACGAGATCGGCCCGCCGGCCATTGGCGAGCGTCAGCTCCGGCAGCAACGCGTGGCGCAGGTCGTTGAACAGGATCTGGACGCCGCGACGCACCATCATCGCCCTCGCCGATTGGCGTCCGTCGATCAACGGGTTGTTCGAGTTCATGTTGAGCAGGGTCATGGAAAGTCTTCTTCAAGCTCGGGAATGTTGCAAAAAGGCAATGGCGTTTTCAATTGTGCGGGCGCGAAGGATTGGCGGCACGGCATGCCTTGCCAAGGGTCACCTAATCGAAAATAACCCTTTCAAGAGAGATGGGTCGACCCATCCCTGCTTTCACCCCTGTCCCAAGAGAAATCCATGCGCATCCGCAACAGCATGATCGCGTCCGGCCTGATGGCGATGTTCGCCCTGGCCGGCTGCTCCACGACGCCTGAGCCGAAGATCGCCTTCGTCCGGACCGAGACGAACGCCATCTTCAGCGATTCCTACGGTGCCGTCACCGACTCCGGCTATGCCCTGCCGGCGATCCCGATCAACCGGGTGGACAAGAAGTTCCACCGTCAGATCGTCGACTTCGACACCAAGGAACGGCCGGGCACGGTCATCGTCAACACGCGCGAGCGCTTCCTCTATTACATCCTGCCGAACGGCAAGGCAGTGCGCTACGGCATCGGCGTCGGCAAGCAGGGCTTTGCCTGGGCCGGCGAAGCCTATGTGGCCTGGAAGCAGGAATGGCCGACCTGGCACCCGCCGAAGGAGATGGCAGCACGCCGTCCGGACGTCGCGCGCTACGTCGAGGAAGGCATGGGCCCCGGTGTCAGCAATCCTCTCGGCGCCCGCGCCATGTACCTGTTCAACGAGAAGGGCCAGGATACGCTCTTCCGCCTGCACGGCACGCCGGAATGGGCTTCGATCGGCACCGCGGCATCCTCAGGCTGCATCCGCCTGATGAACCAGGACGTCATCGACCTCTACAGCCGGGTGCGCCCGGGCCGGTCGACAAAGGTCGTCGTCATCCAATAGGATCGATCACTTGAGCAATCGAAACGGCGCGCTTGACGCGCCGTTTTCGTATGCGCTCGACGAAGACAGCAGGAGGCAGACATGACATTCGCAACCGAGAGCAAGGGCGTCTACGCCATCGCCACCACGCCGTTCCAGGAGAACGGCAGCCTCGATCACCCGTCGATCGACAGGCTGACCGACTTCTACCAGGAGAGTGGCTGCACCGGCATCACCATCCTCGGCATCATGGGCGAGGCCCCCAAGCTCGAGCCCTCCGAATCGCGGGCGATCATCCGCCAGGTCGTCGAGCGGGCGACCGTACCGGTCATCGTCGGCGTCTCCGCGCCCGGCTTTGCTGCCATGCGCTCGCTGGCACGCGATGCCATGGACATGGGCGCTGCCGGCGTGATGATCGCGCCAACGCCTGCCCTGCGCACCGACGAACAGATCATCGGCTATTTTGCCCAGGCCGTCGAAGCGGTGGGCAGTGATGTCCCGTTCGTGCTGCAGGACTATCCGCTGACGCTCTCGGTCGTGATGTCGGCCGGCGTGATTGCCCGGATCATCAACGACCACCCGTCCTGCCTGATGCTGAAGCACGAAGATTGGCCGGGGCTTGAAAAGATTTCGAAGCTGCGTGCCATGCAGGCCAAGGGTGAGCTGCGCCCGGTGTCGATCCTTTGCGGCAATGGCGGCATGTTCCTCGACTTCGAGCCGGAACGCGGCGCCGATGGTGCGATGACCGGCTATGGCTTTCCAGACATGCTGGTCGAACTGGTGGGTCTGCATGCGGCGGGTCGGCGCGACGAGGCGCACGACCTGTTCGATGCACATCTGCCGCTGATCCGTTACGAGCAGCAGTTGGGCGTCGGGCTTGCAGTGCGCAAACACGTGTTGATGCGCCGCGGCGTGATCGCCTGCGACGCGCAGCGAAAGCCGGCGAGTGCCTTGACAGCAACCGCCCGAGCCGAGGTGGACTACCTGCTGGCGCGGCTGGCGCTGAAGGACAAGCGCGCGGCATTCTGACGCGACGACCGCCGCTTAAGCAGCGGCGGTTTTCGCCTTTGCCTCGATCCGCCGACGATGCAGGACCGGCTCGGTATAGCCATTCGGCTGTTCGCGCCCCTTCAACACCAGATCGAGTGCAGCCTGGAAGGCGACCGACTGGTCGAAGCGCCCGGCCATCGGTTGATAAAGCGGATCGCCGGCATTCTGGCCGTCGACGATCGCGGCCATCCGCTTCATGGTATCCACCACCTGAGCTTCGGTGACGAGGCCATGGTGGAGCCAGTTGGCCATGTGCTGGGCGGAAATCCGCAATGTTGCCCGATCCTCCATCAAGCCGATATTGTTGATGTCCGGCACCTTCGAGCAGCCGACGCCCTGGTCGATCCAGCGCACGACATAGCCGAGAATGCCCTGGGCATTGTTGTCGAGCTCGCGCTGCACCTCGTCGGCCGTCCAGTTCGGCCGTGACGCAACGGGCACCGACAGGATGTCCGACAGCTTTGCCCGGCCGCGGCTCTTCAGGCTGTCCTGAACCTCGGCAACGTTGACCTTGTGATAATGCGTGGCATGCAGCGTGGCAGCGGTCGGCGACGGCACCCAGGCGGTGTTGGCGCCGGCCTTGGGATGGGCAATCTTCTGCTCCAGCATGGCCGCCATCAGATCGGGCATTGCCCACATGCCCTTGCCGATCTGGGCATGGCCGCTGAGGCCGCAGGCAAGACCGATATCAACGTTCCAGTTCTCGTAGGCAGAAATCCAGGGCGCCTGCTTCATGTCGCCCTTGCGGATCATCGGACCGGCTTCCATCGACGTGTGGATCTCGTCGCCGGTTCGATCGAGGAAGCCCGTGTTGATGAAGACGACGCGCTCGCGAGCAGCCCGGATGCACTCCTTGAGATTGATGGTGGTGCGTCGTTCCTCGTCCATAATGCCCATCTTGATGGCATTGGCAGGCAGGCCAAGCGCTTCCTCGACGCGGGAGAAGATCTCGCAGGCGAAGGCGACCTCCTCGGGGCCGTGCATCTTCGGCTTCACCACGTACATGGACCCGAGACGCGAATTCTGGCGGCGCCCGTCCGGGCCGATATCGCGCAGCGCGATCAGCGCCGTGATCATGGCGTCCATGATGCCTTCCGGCGCCTCGCGGCCGTCGCGATCGAGGATGGCCGGATTGGTCATCAGATGCCCGACGTTGCGCACCAGCATCAGCGAGCGGGCGTGCACTTCAAGCGGCGAACCGTCCGGCGCCGTATAGGCCATGTCCGGATTGAGGGTACGGGTGAAGGTCTTGCCGCCCTTGGCAACCTCCTCCTGAAGGTCGCCGCGCATCAGGCCGAGCCAGTTGCGGTAAACCACGACCTTGTCCTCGGCATCCACTGCCGCGACAGAATCCTCGCAGTCCATGATCGTGGTGATCGCCGATTCAAGCCAAACGTCCGAGATATCCGCCGGGTCGCTGCTGCCGATCGCGGTCGAGCCATCGATGCGGATCTCGACGTGCAGGCCGTTGCGGCGAAGCAGAACATGGGTCGGCGCGTCGGCCTCGCCGCGGTAGCCGGCAAACTGTGCCGGGTCGGCAAGCGCCGTCGGCTTTTCGCCGATGAACACGACAAGTGCGCCATCCACGACGGCAAGCTTCGTCGCCGCCTGCCAGCCCGCCTCGGCCAGAGGCGCCGATTCGTCGAGAAAGCCGCGCACCCAGGCGATGACCCTGGCCCCACGGACGGGATTGTAGCCGCTGCCCTTTTCCGCTCCGTCGCTCTCGGCGATGGCGTCGGTTCCGTAGAGTGCATCGTAGAGCGAGCCCCAGCGCGCGTTTGCCGCATTCAGCGCATAGCGGGCGTTCATCACCGGCACCACCAGCTGCGGTCCGGCCAGCTCGGAAATCTCCGGATCGACGTTTTCCGTTGCTACCTGGAAATCCGGCCCTTCGGGAAGCAGATAGCCGATCCCGCGCAGGAAGGCCTCGTATTCAGCCATGTCGCTTGGGGCGCCGTTCTTCCGATACCAGTCGTCCAGCTGTCCCTGCATCTGGTCGCGGACGGCGAGGAGCGCGCGGTTCTTGGGCGCCAGATCGTGAAGGAGGGAGGAAAACTGCGCAAAAAAATGATCCGGCTCTATGCCGCTGCCGGGCAGCGCCTCGTCCACCAGAAAGCTGTGCAGCGCCTCGTCGATCGCCAAGCCATTTCGTTCGATGCGGCTCATCCGGTTTCTCCCTGTCTTGTCAGACAGCGGTTTTTGCGCGCTGCGAGGCCTTAGTCAATGCAGCATCGATGATGAAGGGAGAGAGCCGGCCGTTTCAATGGCGCGGCGTCACGCGCATCGGCAGACCGTCTCGCGGCTGGGTCGTCAGCCGCTGCACCGGCCAAGGCTTGCTGCCAGGCAGAGCATCGAAGCGGTAGCGGGACATCAGAACCCCAAGCGCAATCACCGCTTCCTGCATAGCAAAGGTGGCGCCGATACAGATGCGCGGTCCGGCGCCGAATGGCAGGTACTGGAAGCGATCGATCTTGCCGCGGTTTTCAGGCAAAAATCGCTCCGGCATGAAGGCCCTCGGTTTCTCCCAGTACAGCTGGTGCCGATGCAGCGTCCACGGCATCACCAGGGCGGTTGTCCCGGCAGCAATCCGTACCGTCTTTCCCTCGGGGCTCGTCCAGCTGTCGTCGCCGATCGCTTCGCGGTTGATGGATGGCGCCGGCGGGTAGAGCCGCATGCCCTCCTCGAAAGCCGCTCGAACGAACGGCATCCGCTCAAGCCAATCGACCGGTTCGGCACCGGAGCCCAGCACTGCATCGATCTCGCGCTCCATCGCGTCTCTGATGTGCGGGGAATTCGCAACGCAGTAGAGCGTCCAGGCGAGCGCCCTCGCCGTCGTCTCGTGGCCGGCACCGATGAAGGTGAGGATGTTGTCCTCAATTTCATCGAGGGTGAGCCCGTCCGGCCCTTCGAGCTCCAGCAGCAGGGTGAGGAAATCTTCCGGCGTGCCGGCCCGATCGTCCTTCATCCTCGCCCGGCGTTTCTCGATGGTCTGGCGCACGACGCCGCGGAACTGGCTCATCACCTTGGAACCGCCGATCCGTCGCAAGCGCGGCACCCAGGACGGCGCCCGCAGCATGTCCATCGGGTCGACCCTGCCCATCCGGTGCAGCAGTGCATCCACATCGTCGGAAAAGTTGTCGCTCGTGGTGACCACGTCGCCGGAGAACAGGGTTTCCGACAGGATGGCGAAGGCGATCTCGGTCATGTCGACGGAGATGTCCTCCACCCGCCCATGCGGGCCGATGTCTGCATATTTCTCGGTGTATTCGGTCGCCTTCTCCAGCATCTTGCCGGCGAAACCCTTGGCGTGCCGCGGCGTGAAGACCGGCGCCATCGCCTTGCGCGAGCGCTTCCACACCGGCCCTTCGGCGGTCAGCAGTCCATCCCGCAGGATCGGCCGCAGGATCAGCTGGCGAACCTCCGCCATCTTGTAGTTTGACGCGTTGTCGACCAGGACATGGCGGATGAGACCGGGGTGATTGATGA
The DNA here is from genome assembly GCF_059415005.1 of Rhizobium sp. SAFR-030. Taxonomy (NCBI): domain Bacteria; kingdom Pseudomonadati; phylum Pseudomonadota; class Alphaproteobacteria; order Hyphomicrobiales; family Rhizobiaceae; genus Rhizobium; species Rhizobium sp. SAFR-030. The sequence goes on from NZ_JBPFDO010000007.1 coordinate 11,444, forward strand.
TGATCGTGCGTTCGGAGAAGAACTTCGTCTCGATCCACGGCAGCGTGTAGGAAGGCTCGCCCCAAAGCTCCAACGGATTGCGCAGAACCGTTCGGATGATCTCGAGACGGCTCGGGATGTGCGTCCGCGGAATGGGTGCCGGCGGCTCGAACGGTTCAGGTCGCATGTCCATGGCCTGTTCTCCTTGGGAACGGATCACAAGCACCGCATATCGGTCTTCAGAGCAGCGATTTCAATTCGTTCAACTTATCGTTGATCAGCCAGCCGTAATAGTTCTCTTCCGGCCAGGAGCGACCGCTCGAGGCCAGCGCCGACGCCCGCTGCGCCGAATTGCCGATGTTGTAAAGCGTGGCGGTGATGCCGGGGTTGCGCGAGATGTCCATTCCGGCAATCTCCGCATAGTCGTCGATCGACCGGCGGATCACCGCCGCGATATAGGCTAGCGACTTGTCGGGATCCATGATCGCCTTATAGACGTCCGACGCATCGGAGGGATCAAGCTTGGGGTAGCCGGATCGGCGCGCCACCATGTCCGATTGCATGAGAGCCGTCAGCGGATTGATCTGACCGAGACCAAACGTCTGGCCGGCGAAGAAAGGCTGGAAGAACACGGCGCTGAACCGGTTGTCAGGGTAGCCAACGCCACCCACGGTATTGCCGCGGAAGACGCGGTCCCACACCCCTTCGCGGCACGTCCACAGCCGGTAGCTGTCGTTGAAGCCCGAGCACTTCGAGAACTCCGGACGTGCGACGAAGTCGCCGATGTTCTCGTTCTTGTAGCCGAAGCGGAAGTTATCCCCGGCATAGGCCGCGGCCTTGACGTAGTAGGACTGCAGTCGGTCGTAGGCATCGACATTGTATGTGTGTTCGCCAACGATGGCCCCGATCATGTGGATGGGGTCGATATCGTACTGGCGTGCCGTCTGCTTGATCTTGCCGATCAGCGTCTTGTCGCTGGCCAGGAGATCGCGGATTTTCTCGTATTTGTCGTCGAAGGTGGTGCGGCCAGCCTTCGTACGGCGAACCGAAGCGCCCGGTACCTTTGGCTGCTCGGCATTGCGGTTGCCCGGCGGGACGACGGACAGGCCACCGGCGAGCGCCGCCGGCGCGCTCCAGGCAACAATCATCAGCACTGCCAGAATGAACCGTCGCAAATCCCGCATCCCAGGAAAGATTAGTTGAGCCCGTTCAGGCCTACGCGATGCGCCGGCGAATCACCGCACGGTATCGCGCGCACGTTGTCGGGCTCCATTACTGAGAGAGATGGCGCGGAGTCGAGTCCGCGCCTTTCACTTTCCCGTCACACGCTGCTCCGTGGGTGGCGGCAGTTGCTCTGCCGCCACGATCGGACCGCAACTCAGAGGATATAGCGCGACAGATCGGTGTCGGCAGCAATATCCCCCACATGCTTGCGCACGTATTCCGAATCGATGGTGACCGCTGACCCCGGCCGGTCCGGTGCATGGAACGAGATCTCGTCGAGCACCCGTTCCATCACTGTCTGCAGCCGCCGCGCGCCGATATTCTCGACCGACGAGTTCAGGTGCACCGCGACATCGGCCAGCGCATCGATCGCATCCTCGGTAAAATCGAGTGTCAGCTGCTCGGTTTCCATCAGCGCCTTGTACTGGCGGATGAGGCTGGCCTCGGTCTCTGTGAGGATCCTGCGGAAGTCCTCCTTCGACAGCGGCTTCAGCTCGACGCGGATCGGCAAGCGGCCCTGCAGTTCGGGCAGCAGATCCGACGGCTTCGACACATGGAACGCACCGGATGCGATGAACAGGATATGATCCGTCTTCACCGGGCCGTACTTGGTCGAGACCGTCGTGCCTTCGACAAGCGGCAGCAGGTCACGCTGCACGCCTTCGCGGGAAACACCTGCCCCCATCCCGCCGTCTCGCGCGGCGATCTTGTCGATCTCGTCGAGGAAGACGATGCCGTCGTTCTCGACGGAACGCACGGCTTCGCGCTGGATAACCTCGTTGTCGATCAGCTTGTCGCTCTCGTCGCGGATCAGTTCGCCGTAGGACTTGGAGACGGTCGTCTTCACCTTCTTGGTCCGGCCGCCCATGGCCTTGCCGAACATCTCCGACAGGTTCAGGACGCCGATGTTGGCGCCCGGCATTCCGGGGATCTCGAAGCCGGGCATGCCGGAGCCGCTGTCGGCAACCTCGATGTCGATCTCCTTGTCGTCCATCTCGCCGTTGCGCAGCTTCTTGCGGAATGTTTCGCGCGTGGCCGGCGATGCGGTCGAGCCGACAAGCGCATCCAGCACCCTTTCCTCGGCGCTCTGGTGCGCCTTCGCTTGAACCTCTGCGCGCTTCTTGTCGCGCACCAGGCCGATGCCGATCTCGACCAGATCGCGGATGATCTGTTCGACGTCGCGGCCGACATAGCCGACTTCGGTGAACTTGGTCGCCTCGACCTTGATGAATGGCGCACCGGCAAGCTTGGCCAGCCGGCGGGAGATTTCCGTCTTGCCGACGCCGGTCGGGCCGATCATCAGGATGTTCTTCGGCATCACCTCGTCGCGCAGGCTGTCGTCGAGCTGCTGGCGGCGCCAGCGGTTGCGCAGGGCGATCGCCACAGCGCGTTTCGCGTCATTCTGGCCGATGATGTGCCGGTCCAGCTCGGACACGATCTCGCGGGGGGAAAACGTTGTCATGACTTCCTTTCAGGCGTCCCTGCCCGGCCGGCTGAAAGCCCGGCCACAGGGCCCTATTCCGTTCGTAAGGTTACTCTGAATCCAGCGTCTCGACGACGAGATTGTGGTTCGTGTAGACGCAGATCTCAGCGGCGATATCGAGTGCCTGGCGGGCGATGTCTTCGGCCGACTTGTCGGTATCCATCAAGGCACGGGCGGCCGCATAGGCATAGTTTCCGCCGGAGCCGATGGCGATCGTGCCATGCTCGGGCTCAAGAACATCGCCGTTGCCGGTGACCGCAAGGGTAATGCTCTTGTCGGCGACCAGCATCATGGCCTCCAGATTGCGCAGGTACTTGTCGGTCCGCCAGTCCTTGGCGAGCTCGACGGCAGCGCGCATCAGCTGGCCCGGATACTGTTCGAGTTTCTTTTCAAGGCGGTCGAGCAGCGTGAAGGCATCTGCCGTCGCACCAGCGAAGCCCGCGATCACCTCGCCCTTGCCGATGCGGCGCACCTTGCGCGCATTGCCCTTCATCACGGTCTGACCCAGGCTTACCTGGCCGTCTCCGGCCATGATGACCTTGCCGCCTTTCCGTACGGTAATGATTGTCGTCATGCTTCACATCCTGTGGCCCGCGGGACGGGCCCTCTAGACGCCGGCTCATTCCGGCTGTTGCGCCTCATGTAAGTGGTGCTTTCCCGATTGCAAACGGCCACGAAAACCGAACCTCGCCGCGGCCGGAATCGTTTGCACCATCGTAACGTGGCTGATAAGCAGCGCTGATTGACAGGAAGAACCCGTAAACCCGGTGGGTAAGATGACCGAACGCCGCGCCTCCATCTCGCGCAAGACGAACGAGACGTCGATCTCCGTCACCGTCGATCTCGACGGGACCGGAACCTCGAAGATCTCGACCGGCATCGGCTTCTTCGACCACATGCTCGAGCAACTGTCCCGGCATTCGCTGATCGACATGGAGATCGACTGCCAGGGCGACCTGCACATCGACGATCATCATTCGGTCGAGGATACCGGGATTGCCATCGGCCAGGCGATCGCCAAGGCGCTGGGCGACCGGCGCGGCATCACCCGCTACGCGTCACTCGATCTTGCCATGGACGAAACCATGACCAAGGCTGCCGTCGACCTTTCCGGGCGGCCTTTCCTGGTCTGGAACGTCGTGTTCAGCGCGCCCAAGGTCGGCACCTTCGACACCGAACTGGTGCGGGAATTCTTCCAGGCGCTGGCCCAGAACGCCGGCATTACGCTGCATGTGCAGAACCATTACGGCGCCAACAACCATCACATCGCCGAGACCTGCTTCAAGGCCGTAGCGCGGGTCCTGCGCACGGCGACGGAGATCGATCCGCGCCAGGCGGGACGTGTCCCTTCCACCAAAGGCACATTGGTCTGACGCCAGTCAGGAGACCTTTTGATCAGCTATCTCATTCTGACGCCGCCGGGCGGACCGGATCGCGATCACCGGACGACCCGTTTCGTCGCCGATCGTTTCGCATGGCTGGCGTTCGTCTTCCCGGGTCTGTGGCTGCTCTTCCATCGCTGCTGGTTGATCGGCGTCGCTACCCTCATTGCCCAGGTCGGCGCCGGCTGGCTGACCAATCTGTCGGGCCTGTTCTGGGCCGGCACCCTGGCGCAACTGGCGATCGGCCTCTTGATCGGCCTTGAGGGTCGTCACATCTACATCTCGACGCTGATCCGCCACGGCTGGATGCTGTCAGACGTCGTCAGCGCACCGGATCTGTCGACGGCCGAAGCCTTCTATTTCTCGAGTGCCGCCGGCGACGTTGCTCCCGCGACCGTGCCGACGACGGATTGGTCGAAATTTTCCGCACCCGCGGGCGCGCCTGCTCGCGGCGGCCCGGCGCTCGGGTTGTTCGACATCGCTGGAGGGCGCTGATGCGCGTTGCAATCATCGACTACGGATCAGGCAATCTTCGCTCGGCCACAAAAGCCTTCGAGCGGGCCGCGCGCGAGGCGGGGCTGGATGCGCAGATCGACCTGACGGACAGCCCCGACGTGGTGGCTGCCGCCGATCGCGTCGTGCTGCCAGGTGTCGGTGCCTACGCCGACTGCCGCCGCGGGCTTGCCGCGGTCGCCGGCATGGAGGATGCGCTGCTGGACGTCGTCGAGAACAAGGGGCGTCCGTTCTTCGGCATCTGCGTCGGCATGCAGTTGATGGCATCGCGCGGGCTGGAGAAGGAGATCACTAAAGGCTTTGGCTGGATCCCCGGCGACGTGAAGGAGATGACGCCGTCCGATCCGACCCTGAAGATCCCGCAGATCGGCTGGAATACGCTGACGCTGAACCGCGCCCACCCGCTGTTCGACGGCATCCCCACGGGACCGGACGGGCTGCACGCCTATTTCGTGCATTCCTATCACCTCGCCGCCGAACAGGCCGACGACGTGCTGGCGACGACGGATTACGGCGGGCCGATGACGGCTTTCGTGGCGCGTGGCAATACCGCCGGCGCGCAGTTCCACCCGGAAAAGAGCCAGACGCTCGGCCTCGCCCTCATCTCCAACTTCCTGCGCTGGAAGCCCTGACATGATCCTCTTTCCCGCGATCGACCTCAAAGACGGTCAGTGCGTTCGTCTGAAGCTCGGCGATATGGACCAGGCTACGGTCTACAATCCCGATCCCGCGGCGCAGGCCAAGGCCTTCGAGGACCAGGGCTTCGAGTGGCTGCATGTGGTGGATCTCGACGGCGCCTTCGCCGGCGAAAGCCGCAACGGCTTTGCCATCGACGCAATCCTCAAGGCGACCAGGAACCCGGTGCAGCTCGGCGGCGGTATCCGGACGCTCGAGCATATCGATGCATGGCTGTCTCGGGGCCTTGCGCGCGTCATCCTCGGCACCGTTGCCGTGCGCGATCCGGCTCTCGTCATGGAAGCCTGCAGGAAGTTTCCTGGGCAGATCGCCGTCGGCATCGACGCCAAGGGTGGCAAGGTGGCAGTCGAGGGCTGGGCTGAAGCCTCCGAACTCGGCATCATCGAACTGGCAAGGAAATTCGAAGGCGCAGGCGTTGCCGCCATCATCTACACAGACATCGACCGCGACGGCATCTTGGCCGGCATCAACTGGGCCTCGACCCTGGAGCTCGCCGACAGCGTTTCCATTCCGGTCATCGCCTCGGGGGGACTTGCCTCCATGGACGACATCCGGCGAATGCTTGAACCGGATGCCGCGCGCCTGGAAGGGGCGATCTCCGGCCGCGCGCTCTATGACGGCCGGATCGATCCGGCCGAGGCTTTGGCGTTGATCCGATCCGCCAAGGGAGCGAACGCATGACCCTTAAGGCCCGCGTCATCCCCTGCCTCGACGTGAAGGACGGCCGCGTCGTCAAGGGCGTCAACTTCGTCGACCTGATCGATGCCGGCGATCCGGTGGAGGCCGCCAAGGCCTATGATGCGGCCGGTGCCGATGAGCTGTGCTTCCTCGACATCACCGCCTCGTCGGACAATCGCGACACGATCTTCGAGGTGGTGGCGCAGACGGCCGAACATTGCTTCATGCCACTCACCGTCGGCGGCGGCGTGCGGGCAACCGCCGACATCCGCAGGCTTCTGCTGGCCGGCGCCGACAAGGTGTCGATCAATTCCGCCGCCGTGAAGAACCCGGATTTCGTGGCCGAGGCGGCCGACAAGTTCGGCAACCAGTGCATCGTCGTCTCGATCGACGCCAAGCGCGTCTCGGGTGAGAACAAGACGCCGCGCTGGGAGATCTTCACCCATGGCGGTCGCCAGCCGACCGGCATCGATGCGGTGGATTTCGCCGTGCGCATGGTCGAGCGCGGCGCGGGCGAATTGCTCGTCACCTCCATGGATCGCGACGGCACGAAGAGCGGCTACGATCTCTCGCTGACGCGAACGATTGCCGACGCGGTCCGTGTGCCGGTCATCGCCTCGGGCGGCGTTGGAACGCTCGACGACCTGGTGGCCGGCGTCAGCGAAGGCCACGCGACGGCGGTTCTGGCTGCCTCCATTTTCCACTTCGGCACCTATTCGATTGGCCAAGCCAAGCGCTATATGGCCGAGCACGGCATTGCCATGCGGCTCGACTGAAGGACCGATCGATGAGCGCATTCACCCTGACGGACCTCGAGACGATCGTTGCCGACCGTGCGCTAGCCGCGCCTTCGGAATCATGGACCGCAAAGCTCGTTCATGGCGGCCAGGAGAAGGCGGCAAAGAAACTGGGCGAAGAGGCCGTTGAAACGGTGATTGCCGCCATCCGCGCCGATCGCGACGAACTGACGGCAGAAAGCGCCGATCTCCTCTATCACCTGTTGGTCGTATTGAAGATCGCCGGCGTTCCGCTGCAGAATGTGCTGGACGAACTTCAACGCCGGACGGCCCAATCGGGGCTTGCGGAAAAGGCAGGCCGACAAAGCTCATGACAATCGCCAGCCAGAGCGTCGAACCCGACATTCCTCCCGCGCCCTCCCCGGTCAGCAATTATTCGCCATTCTTCCTCTTCACCTCCGAGGAGTGGTCGAAGTTTCGCGCCGACACACCGATGACGCTCACGGCCGACGAGGTTTCGCGGCTGCGTTCACTCGACGATCCGATCGATCTCGATGAGGTACGGCGGATCTACCTTTCCCTCTCGCGACTGCTGTCGGCGCATGTCGAGGCGTCGCAGCTGCTGTTCCAGCAGCGCAACAGGTTCCTCAGCCTGTCGGGCGAGGTGAAGACGCCGTTTGTCATCGGCATTGCCGGCTCGGTTGCGGTGGGAAAGTCGACCACCGCGCGTATCCTGAAGGAATTGCTGGCTCGCTGGCCTTCAAGCCCGAAGGTCGATCTGGTGACCACCGACGGCTTCCTGTTTCCCAACGCCCATCTGCGGCGGGAAAATCTCATGGAGCGCAAGGGCTTTCCGGAAAGCTACGACATCGGGTCGCTGCTGCGCTTCCTGTCGGCGATCAAGGCCGGCAAACCGAACGTCAAGGCACCGCGCTACTCACACCTGACCTACGACGTGTTGCCAGACGAGTTCTCGATCATCGACCGGCCGGATATTCTGATCTTTGAAGGCATCAACGTGCTGCAGTCGCGGACGCTGCCGATCGACGGCACGATCGTGCCGATGGTCTCCGACTTCTTCGACTTCTCGATCTACATCGATGCCGACGAGGCACAGATCCACAACTGGTACGTAGAGCGCTTCATGCGCCTCAGGCAGACCGCATTTCGCGATCCGAGCTCGTTCTTCAACCGCTACGCTTCGATCGACGAGCCGGCGGCCTTGGCGATCGCCGAGGGGCTCTGGCAGAACATCAACCTCAAGAACCTGCGCCAGAATATCCTGCCGACGCGGCCGCGCGCCGACCTCATCCTGCGCAAGGGCAGCAACCATTTCATCGAGACGGTGGCGCTGCGCAAACTCTGACACCCATCACGGTCAGGGATTGACCCGCCTTAGCGTCAGATTGATGCGGCCACCATTCTTCAGCAGCGTCGATGTGGCCGGATAGATCCGATCGACGCCGTGAAACGCCAGACGTCCCTCCCCGCCGATGACGACGATGTCGCCGCTCGACAGCCTGAAGGATCCGGTCGGATCGTTGCGCTTCAGGCCGCCGACGCGGAACAGGCAGGTGTTGCCGAGAGAGATGGAGAGCACCGGTGCCTCAAGGTCCAGTTCGTCGCGGTCCTGATGCAGGCTCATGCGTGCCTCGTCTGCGTAGAAGTTGACGAGACAGGCTTCCGGCGGCTTGGGATAGGCGGCGAACCGCTCCCAGAGTTCGACGAGTTCGGGCGGTATCGCCGGCCACGGCTTGCCGGTTACAGGGTGGTAAGGCTGATAGCGGTAGCCATGCTGCCTGTCGGTTACCCAGCCAAGCGAGCCGCAATTGGTCATCCGCACCGACATCGGCTTGCCCGTTCCCGGCAGCTCCGGCACATAAAGTGGCGCCTCCGCGACAACGGCACGGATCTGCTCGACAAGCTGTTCCTGGGCCGGGCGGTCCAGCTGGTCCGGGATATGGCGAATGCCGCCGAGGAGTGTCGCCATCGTCTGCCTTCGATCAGTCGCCGGCGGGGCGGCCGCGCATCTTCTTGACTTCCGACCGGCCCGACTTTTCCTTCAGCCGGCGCTCGATCGAGCCCTTGGTCGGCTTCGTCTTCTTGCGCGGCGGTGGTGGCGGCTTTGCCGCCTCCAGCAACAGTTCCTTCAGCCGGTCGCGGGCATCTTCACGATTGCGGTCCTGGCTGCGAAAGCGGTTCGCCTCGATGATCAGCACGCCGTCCTTGGTGAGGCGCCGACCAGCAAGCCCGGCCGCGTTCTGCTTGACGCGATCCGGCACCGAGGGCGAATTCATCAAATCGAAGAACAACTGGACGGCGGTGGAGACCTTGTTGACGTTCTGCCCACCGGGCCCACCCGCCAGCACGAATTGCTCGGTCAGTTCCCAGCCCGCAATGGTTATTCGACTGTTGATGACGAGAGGATCGCTGGCCATTGTCTGTCTCCGGCGCCTTCTATTCCACAAACAGGCACAAAAGAAAACCGCCGGCCCAGAGGACCGGCGGCTGTCGGTGCTCCACGTGAATCCTTATTCGGCAGCAGCCAGCAGGCCCGGTGCCGCGTCCAGCACCTTGCTGTCGACATGGCTTTCGAACTTGGTGAAGTTGCTGATGAACATGCCGACCAGCTTGGCGGCCTGCGCGCCATAGGCTGCGGCATCGCTCCAGGTGGAGCGCGGATCGAGGATCGAGGTATCGACCTCCGGCACCGCCACCGGAACGGCGAAGCCGAAGTTCGCGTCGGTGCGGAATTCAGCCTTATTGAGTTCGCCGGTCAGAGCGGCCGTCAGAAGCGCGCGGGTCGCCTTGATCGGCATGCGTCGACCGGTGCCGTAGGCGCCGCCCGTCCAGCCGGTATTGACCAGCCAGCAATCGACGCCGTGGCGGGCGATGAGGTCGCGCAGCAGGTTGCCGTATTCCGTCGGGTGACGCGGCATGAAGGGCGCACCGAAGCAGGTCGAAAACGTCGCTTCCGGCTCCGTCACACCCTTTTCCGTGCCTGCCACCTTGGCGGTGTAGCCGGACAGGAAGTGGTACATGGCCTGCTCGGGCGTCAGCCGGGCGATCGGCGGCATGACGCCGAAAGCGTCGGCCGTCAGCATGATGATCGTCTTCGGATGCGGCGCAAGGCCCGTCGCCGAGGCGTTCGGGATGAAGTGCAGCGGATAGGCGCTGCGGGTATTTTCCGTCAGCGACGCGTCATCAAAGTCCGGCACGCGGTTTCCGTCGAGAACGACATTCTCGAGAACCGTGCCGAACCGGCGGGTGGCGGCATAGATTTCCGGCTCGGCCTCAGCCGACAGGCGAATGGCCTTGGCATAGCAGCCGCCTTCGAAATTGAAGATGCCGTTTTCGCCCCAGCCATGCTCGTCATCGCCGATCAGCGTACGGTTCGGGTCGGCCGACAGGGTCGTCTTGCCGGTGCCGGAAAGGCCGAAGAACACCGCCGCATCGCCTTCCGAGCCGACATTGGCCGAGCAGTGCATGGGCATGACGCCCTTTTCAGGCAGCAGGTAGTTGAGGACGGTGAACACCGACTTCTTGTTCTCGCCGGCATAGGATGTGCCGCCGATCAGCACCAGGCCATTGGCAAGATCGCAGGCGATGACGGTTTCGGAACGGCAGCCGTGCCGGGCCGGATCGGCGCGGAAGCTCGGCAGGTTGATGATCGTCAGCTTCTGCTGGAATTCGCCAAGCGTCGAACGGTCCGGGCGGATCAGCAGGTTGCGGATGAACAGGGCATGCCAGGCAAGTTCGGTAACGACGCGGGTCGGCAGCGCGTAATCACGATCGGCCCCGCCGATCAGATCCTGAACATAAAGCTGCTTGCCGGCGGCATGCGCCAGCATGTCCTGACGCAGAAGCTGGAAGTGCTCCGGAGACATCGGCTTGTTGTTGTCCCACCAGACCTTGGGGTCCGTCACCTCGTCGCGCACGACGAACTTGTCCTTCGGCGAGCGCCCGGTATGCTGGCCGGTGACCGCGCGCAACGCGCCATCGATGGTCAGCTCCGCTTCCCCGTTGCGCAACGCCGACTCATAGAGTTCGCTCTCACCCAGGTTGTAATCGGCCCGTGCTGCATCAACCAGGCCGATGGCTGCCAAGCCGTTGGACGGATTGTAATTTCCGTACTGCTCCATATCGCGCTATCCTTCAGCCGACGTTGTTGGTGACTTTAGGCTATCGACTGCGCACGGAAAGAACAAGCGGTAATCCGGATTACCTCAATAAAATCAGATATTTAATCGATTTAAACAATTTTCGCAGGGTTTAAATCGGTTTGAGAGGCGTAGATTTGTGCCCGACACGCGGCGCTGCTCGCGCAAGTGAACGGGGTTGAACGGCGCCCCCTTTATCTTTGCCACAATTTGTTCCACCTTTATCCTCAAGACACGCAAACCCGGGCAGCCGCCCGGCTGGGCCACAATCCAGGAGCTGCGTGCAGAATGGCGGAGACAGATAGAATGCAGACAATCGCGTTGGTTGACGACGATCGCAATATCCTCACTTCGGTGTCTATCGCACTGGAAGCGGAAGGCTATCGGGTCGAAACCTATACGGATGGTGCTTCTGCCCTGGATGGTCTCTTGGCCCGACCGCCGCAAATGGCGATCTTCGATATCAAGATGCCGCGCATGGATGGAATGGAGTTGCTGAGACGGCTCCGGCAGAAGTCGGACATCCCGGTGATCTTCCTGACGTCGAAGGACGAGGAGATCGACGAATTGTTCGGGCTGAAGATGGGCGCCGACGATTTCATCACCAAGCCGTTTTCCCAGCGACTGCTGGTGGAGCGGGTCAAGGCGATCCTGCGGCGGTCGAACAAGAACGACGTCCTTCCGGGGCCCGGTGTCAAGCCGTCCGCCGACCAGCAGGCGCGGACGCTCGAACGCGGGCAGTTGGCGATGGACCAGGAACGCCACACCTGCACCTGGAAGGGCGAGCCGGTAACGCTGACCGTGACCGAGTTCCTTATCCTCCACTCGCTGGCCCAGCGCCCCGGCGTCGTTAAGAGCCGCGATGCATTGATGGACGCCGCCTATGACGAGCAGGTCTATGTCGATGACCGGACCATCGACAGCCACATCAAGCGGCTGCGTAAGAAGTTCAAAATGGTTGACGGCGATTTCGATATGATCGAAACGCTCTACGGCGTAGGCTACCGTTTCCGCGAAGCGGCGTGACGCTATAGCTCAAATGCTCGCCGCAACCCTGCGCGCGCCGGATTGGCGCGTCGTGCTCTGACCGCAGTGACGGCCGGCGTTGCGGGTGAAAGGGAGAGGCTTGTCCGATCAGACGATCCAGTCACACAGGGTTGGCGCGCAGGAAGAACCTCGCCGCGTCAGCCGCCGGCTATGGTCGCATCCGTTCACGCTGATCCGCCGCATCTTCGGCAACGCGGTCTTCTCCAGCCTTACCCGCCGCATCCTGTTCTTCAACATCGCAGCGACGGTGGTGCTGGTCGCGGGCATTCTCTACCTCAACCAGTTCCGCGAAGGACTGATCGACGCGCGGGTGGAAAGCCTGCTGACGCAGGGCGAGATCATTGCCGGGGCGATCTCCGCCTCGGCATCGGTCGACACGAACTCGATCACCATCGATCCGGAAAAGCTGCTGGAACTGCAGGCCGGGCAAAGCATCACGCCGGTGCCGAACGACGAGGATCTCGATTTCCCGATCGATTCGGAACGGGTGGCGCCGGTCCTGCGCCGGCTGATTTCGCCGACCCGCACCCGCGCCCGACTGTTCGATGCCGATGCCAACCTGCTGCTTGATTCGCGCCACCTCTATTCGCGCGGACAGGTGCTGCGCTACGACCTGCCGCCGGTTGAAGGCGAATCCGGTACCTGGAATGACTGGTTCGCCAGCCTCATCAACCGGATGCTGCAGCCCGGCAACCTGCCGGCCTACAAGGAAGCGCCCGGCGGCGACGGTTCTATCTATCCGGAGGTGATGAACGCGCTGACCGGCGTGCGCGGCGCCGTGGTCCGCGTCACCGACAAGGGCGAACTGATTGTCTCGGTCGCTGTGCCGGTGCAGCGTTTCCGTGCCGTGCTCGGCGTTCTGTTGCTGTCGACCCAGGCCGGCGACATCGACAATATCGTGCATGCGGAGCGGCTCGCGATCATGCGCGTGTTCGGTGTCGCGACGCTCGTCAACATTCTCTTGTCGCTGCTGCTCTCTTCCACGATCGCCAATCCGCTGCGTCGCCTGTCGGCAGCGGCCATCCGCGTTCGACGCGGCGTGAAGCAGCGCGAGGAGATCCCCGACTTCTCCGCCAGGCAGGACGAGATCGGCAACCTGTCGATCGCGTTGCGCGACATGACCAACGCGCTTTACGACCGGATCGACGCGATCGAAAGCTTTGCCGCCGATGTCAGCCACGAGCTGAAGAACCCGCTGACCTCGCTCCGCAGCGCCGTGGAAACACTTCCTGTCGCCAAGAGCGAGGATTCCAAGCAGCGGCTGACCAACATCATTCTTCACGACGTGCGACGCCTCGACCGCCTGATCACCGATATTTCCGATGCCTCGCGTCTCGATGCGGAACTCGCCCGCTCCGATGCTGCACCGGTCAACATGGAGATCCTCGTCGGCAACCTCATCGACATCTCGCGGCAGATCCGGACCGGCCGCAAGCCGGTGGAGATCGATCTCAGCGTCGAGCACAAGGCCGGGACCAAGTCGAACTACCTCGTCCACGGTCATGACCTGCGGCTCGGCCAGATTATCACCAACCTCATCGAGAACGCCCGCTCCTTCGTGCCGGAAAAGGGCGGGCGCATCGCCATCCGTCTCTACAAGAGCCGCGGCAACTGCGTCATCCAGGTCGACGACAACGGACCGGGCATCCGCGCCGAAGACATCGACCGGATTTTCGAACGCTTCTACACCGACAGGCCTGACGGCGAGAGCTTCGGCCAGAATTCCGGGCTCGGTCTGTCGATCAGCCGACAGATCGCCGAGGCACATGGCGGATCGCTGAAGGCCGAAAATCTGACGGATGCTAAGGGCGACGTCAGCGGCGCACGGTTCACGCTGTCGCTGCCGACCGGGGAAACGGCATGACGCCGGGCGCCAACCTCCACGCCACAGTGATCGTTGCCGGAACCCGCGGCCTGCTGTTTACCGGAGCCTCCGGAAGCGGCAAATCTTCCCTTGCCTTTGCCTGCCTTGCGGCGGCACGCGCACGCGGCGCCTTCGCCGCACTCGTTGCCGACGACCAGGTCTTCGTCCGCCGGCACGGTTCGATGGTCATTGCCGAATGTCCCGCTTCCATTCGGGAACTGATCGAGATTCGCGGGAGCGGCATCGCGACAGTCGCCAGCATAGACAAGGCTCGTCTCGACCTTGCCATAGAAGTGATCGGCGACGGTGATGCAGAGCGTCTGCCGCCGGAAGACGAACGCTTCAGCGTCGTCGACGGGGTGTCTCTGCCCCCTGATCCGGCTGCATGGCCGGGCGCGCGAACCACTGGCAATGATCACGGCGCTGCGACCGGAATTTCATCAGGAGCGGCCATTTTCATGACATCCTCGCGACCATTTTTAACTTGCACTTCAGGTCTACATGGACAAGATGGCTTCCCACCGCCATCAGGCCTGTTGCAGTGCGAAATGGGGCCGAGCGTATCGATGTACTGGGGGGTGATTTCACTATGATCGGACTTGTGCTTGTCACTCATGGCAAGCTGGCTGACGAGTTCCGCCATGCGCTGGAGCATGTGGTGGGGCCTCAGAAGAATATCGAAACCGTCTGCATCGGTCCGGAAGACGACATGGATCAGAGGCGCCAGGATATCGTCAATGCCGTGGAACGGGCAGATGACGGGCACGGCGTGGTGATCCTGACCGACATGTTCGGCGGCACCCCCTCCAACCTCTCCATCTCCGTGATGAACAGCGGCAAGATCGAGGTGATCGCCGGCGTCAATCTGCCGATGCTGATCAAGCTTGCCGGCATCAGGGCCGAGAACGACATGCAGAAAGCACTGGTCGAAGCCGCCGAGGCCGGCCGCAAATACATCAACGTCGCCAGCCGTGTCCTGAGCGGCAAATGAAACCTTCCATGGCAGCCCTTTCCCGCGAACTTCTCATCGTCAACAAGCGCGGCCTGCACGCCCGAGCATCGGCCAAATTCGTACAGATGGTCGACACGTTCGACGCCGACATCAATGTCTCCAAGGACGGCATGACCGTCGGCGGCACGTCGATCATGGGCCTCATGATGCTTGCCGCAAGTCCCGGCTGCACGATCGAGGTCAGTGCCTCCGGCACTCAGGCTGAAGCGGCTCTCGAGGCTCTCGCGCAGCTTGTCGCCGATCGCTTCGGCGAAGAGATGTAACGATCATATAAAGACTTCTTTATATCCTTATTGCCAGTTGCCGGTAAGCCTGCTAAACGGCTGGCAGCGCTGTCGCCTGTCGTGACGGCTGTCAAAAGCTGTGCGCCGAAGGCGCTTGACCTGCGGATTGGAGAACAACCATGAGCATCGACAAAGACTACATCGTCGCGGATATCGCGCTTGCCGATTTCGGTCGCAAGGAGCTGAATATCGCTGAAACCGAAATGCCGGGGCTGATGTCCTGCCGCGAGGAATTCGGCGACAGCAAGCCGCTGAAGGGCGCCCGCATTTCCGGCTCGCTGCACATGACGATCCAGACGGGCGTGCTGATCGAAACGCTGAAGGAACTCGGCGCCGACGTACGCTGGGCCTCCTGCAACATCTTCTCGACCCAGGATCACGCCGCTGCCGCGATTGCCGCTGCCGGCATTCCGGTATTCGCCGTGAAGGGCGAATCGCTGACGGAATACTGGGAATATACCGACAAGATCTTCCAGTGGACTGACGGCGGCCTGTCCAACATGATCCTCGACGATGGCGGCGACGCCACCATGTACATCCTGCTCGGCGCCCGCGCCGAAGCCGGTGAGGACGTCCTTTCCAACCCGACCTCGGAAGAGGAAGAAATCCTCATCGCGCAGATCAAGAAGCGCCTGCAGGCTTCTCCCGGCTGGTTCACCAAGCAGCGCGATGCCCTCAAGGGCGTCACCGAAGAAACCACCACCGGCGTTCATCGCCTCTACGAACTGGCCAAGAAGGGCCTCCTGCCCTTCCCGGCGATCAACGTCAACGACTCGGTCACCAAGTCGAAGTTCGACAACAAGTACGGCTGCAAGGAATCGCTGGTCGACGGCATCCGCCGCGGCACTGACGTGATGATGGCCGGCAAGGTCGCCGTCGTCTGCGGCTATGGCGACGTCGGCAAGGGTTCCGCCGCTTCACTGCAGGGTGCTGGCGCACGCGTCAAGGTTACGGAAGTCGATCCGATTTGCGCGCTGCAGGCCGCCATGGACGGCTTCGAAGTGGTCCAGCTCGAAGACGTGGTATCGAGCGCCGACATCTTCATCACGACGACCGGCAACAAGGACGTCATCCGCATCGAGCACATGCGCGAGATGAAGGACATGGCGATCGTCGGCAACATCGGCCACTTCGACAACGAGATCCAGGTCGCTGCCCTCAAGAACCTCAAGTGGACCAACGTCAAGCCGCAGGTCGACATGATCGAGTTCCCCAAGGGCAACCGCATGATCCTGCTTTCGGAAGGTCGCCTGCTGAACCTCGGTAACGCCACCGGTCATCCGTCCTTCGTGATGTCGGCGTCGTTCACTAACCAGGTGCTCGGCCAGATCGAGCTGTTCACCAAGCCCAACGACTACAAGCCGGGCGTCTACATCCTGCCGAAGCACCTCGACGAGAAGGTCGCCCGCCTGCATCTGGCCAAGCTCGGCGTCAAGCTGACCGAGCTGTCGACCGAGCAGGCCGCCTATATCGGCGTGTCCCAGCAGGGTCCGTTCAAGTCGGAACACTACCGGTACTAATCTGAGCCGACTAATCCACAAGATATAGAAGCCGCGGACTTGACAAGTCCGCGGCTTCTTTTTTGCGCGCCGGCCTTTGCCGCGATTTGCGAAGCAGTTATTGTTTCAAGACTTGATTCGCATGAGGTCGGCGGCGGCCTTGGCGAACTGGAATGTCTTGTCGGCGATGCGGCACATGGACGGGGACAGACCGGAATGGCGGTAAAACACACGGCTCCCCTGTCGGGGCGCTGCAGGGGCGACGGTTGCGACGAGGCACCGTCATCAATTTCACAACGGACGGCGGGGCGCGTGGCAAAGAAGCGGATCTTAGGCCTGGGCCGGCTGTTCTACAGTGCGCGAGCCGCGCTGGCTGGCACGGCCCTGTCCGGCGTTGCCGGCATCGCGCTGGCGCAAGCGCAGGAGCGGACGCTTCCTGCGGCGCGGATGTTCAGTTCGTTCGAGGTTATCTTTTCATCGGTCACGGTTGGCGCAATCGCAGCTGCACTGCTGTCGACGGTGTGGCTCGTCCGGCAGCGCGGCAATCTGGAAGCCGAGAGCCAGGAGATGCGTGGCGCGCTGTCTGACGCGCAGCAGCGGATCTCCAAGTATGAGGCGCTGATTGCCGACAAGAACCGCAGGATCGTCATCTGGGAAGCCGGGCCTTCGCGGCCTGAATTTCTTGGCCAGCTGCCGCCGGAAACCGGAGCGCCTTCCGAAGACCGGGATTTCCTCGCCTTCGGCCGCTGGATGCGGCCGCATTCGGCGACCGAACTGGAACACGCTATCGAAGGCCTGCGCGGTCAGGCCCGCAGCTTCGACATGGTCGTCGAAACCAATCGCGACGAAATCCTCGAGGTTCAGGGACGGGTGTCGGGCGGCAAGGCATTCATCCGCTTCATCGCCCTCAACAACCTGCGCGCCGAACTGGCGGAGCTGAAGATTGAGCGGGAACGGCTGGTCACCTCGATCGGGATGTTCCAGTCGCTTCTCGACGCGCTGGAGCAGCCGGTCTGGCAGCGCGATCTCGACGGAAAGCTCGCCTGGGTCAACCATGCCTACGGGGAGGCTGTCGAGGCGAGCAATGCGGCACACGCCGTCAACGAGGCTCGTGAATTCCTCGGCACCATCGCGCGGGAAAAGATCCGTGCGACTGCGACCATCAACGCGCCGTTCCATGATCGCGTATCCACCGTCGTGCGCGGCAATCGATCCGTCTTCGAGGTGGTCGACGTCATCGGCAAGACCGGTTCCGCCGGCATGGCGATAGACGTTTCGGAAGCCGAAACCATTCGCGCCGAGCTCGACCGGACGCTGAAGAGCCATGCCGAGACGCTCGACCATTTGGCGACGCCCGTGGCGATTTTCGACCGCGAGCAGCGGCTGCAGTTCTACAACCAGGCTTTCGTGCGGCTCTGGGATCTCGACCTCGGATTCCTGGAAAGTCGGCCCGACCACAACGAACTTCTCGACAGGCTGCGCAGCCAGAACAAGCTGCCCGAGCAGCTGAACTGGCGCAACTGGAAGGAGTCGGTGCTGTCGGTCTACCGGTCGCTCGATACGCAGACCAACCGCTGGCATCTGCCGAACGCCCAGACGCTGCAGGTCATCGCGACCGCTCACCCGCAGGGTGGCGTCACCTGGGTGTTCGAGAACCTGACCGAGCAGGTCGACCTCGAGACCCGCTACAACACACTGGTCAAGGTCCAGGGCGAAACCATCGACCATCTGGCGGAAGGCGTTGCCGTGTTCGGTCCCGACGGGCGGATCCGGCTCTCCAACCCTGCCTTCCGGGCACTTTGGGGCCTGACCGAAGACCAGACCAAGCCCGGCATGCACATCAAGGCGATCGAAGCCGCCTGCATGATGGAATACGACAAGGCAGACGGCTGGCGGCTGTTCGGCCAGATGCTGACCAATTTCGATGACGAGCGGCCGTCGCTGCAGGGCACGTTCGAGCTGTTTTCCGGCATCGTGCTGGATTACGCCGTCATTCCGCTTCCCAACGCGCAGACCATGCTGACATTCGTCAACATGACCGACAGCGCGCGTGCAGAACGCGCCTTGAAGGAAAAGAACGAGGCGCTGCGCAAGGCCGACGAGCTGAAGAACGATTTCGTCCAGCACGTCTCCTATGAGCTGCGCTCACCGCTGACCAACATCATCGGCTTCACCGACCTTCTGAAGACACCGGGCATCGGGCCGCTCAATGAGCGTCAAACCGAATATGTCGACCACATCTCGACCTCGTCCTCCGTTCTTTTGACGATCGTCAACGACATCCTGGATCTGGCGACCGTCGATGCCGGCATCATGGAACTCAACTACGCCGAAATGGACATCGACGACCTGCTCGACGACGTCGCCATGCAGATCGCCGACCGGCTGCAGGAAAATGCGGTGATGTTGGAAATCGTCGCTGCACGGGGCATGGGGACCATCGTCGCGGATCAACAGCGCCTGAAGCAGATCCTCATCAAGCTGATCACCAATGCCGCCAATTTTGCACCGGAAGGCTCCACGGTCACCCTCAGCAGCTGGCGCAACGGCGTGAACTTCTTCTTCTCGGTGACCGACCAGGGGCCGGGTATCGCCGAAGACGTGCTGAAGACGGTGTTCGACCGCTTCTCCAGCGGCAAGGGCGGCAAACGCAGCGGCGCCGGCCTCGGCCTGTCCATCGTCGAAAGCTTCGTTCACCTGCACAAGGGCGACGTTAAGATCGACAGCCGACCGGGCGAGGGTACGACCGTCGTCTGTCGCATTCCGAGCGCAGTCACCGCCCGGTCCGTCGCCGCCGAATGATGGTGCCCGACCCAATCGTCCTGACGCTTGCCGACGAGGCGGCGACGATTCAGCTCGGCGAGGACCTCGCTCTGGCGCTGAAGCCGGGCGACTGCCTGGCGCTTTCGGGCGACCTGGGTGCCGGTAAATCGACGCTTGCGCGGGCATTCCTGCGGGCAATGGCGGACGATCGCGACCTTGAGGTCCCGAGCCCTACCTTCACCCTCGTCCAGTCCTACGAGCTGCGCATTCCGGTCGCGCATTTCGATCTCTACCGCTTGGGTGACCCTTCCGAACTGGAGGAACTCGGCTTCGACGAGGCTCTGGCCGACGGAATCTGTCTTGTCGAATGGCCGGAGCTGGCGGACGCGGCACTGCCCGGCAACCGGATCCGGCTTCAGCTCGTGCATGACGGAGAGGGACGACGTGCAGAGATTGCCGGACCCGAAGCGGCTCTTGAGCGGATCGGCCGGAGCCTCACCATTCGTCGGTTCCTGACCGAGAACGGCCATGGAGCCGACCGCCGCCGCTACCTCACAGGCGACGCATCTCTGCGTGCCTATGAGACCCTGATGCGTTCCGACGGCACGCAGTTCGTGCTGATGGACTGGCCCCGCCATCCGGAGGGACCGCCGGTGCTGGACGGCAAGCCCTACCCCAAGGTGGCGCATCTGGCCGAAGAGGTGCTGCCGTTCGTCGCCATCGCGCGGTATCTGCAAGATTGCGGACTTCGCGCGCCCGGCGTGCTGGCTGCCGATTACGAGAACGGGCTTCTGGTGCTTGAGCACCTGGGCGAAGCCGGCGTGCTCGATGAGCGGGGACAGCCGATCGCGGAGCGCTATCAGGCGGCAGTCGAATGCCTGGCGCATCTGCACGGTGCGCCGGTGGTCCGGGAAATTCCGGTAACCGCCGAGCATCTCCACACCGTCCCCGATTTCGATCCGGTGGCGATGAAGATCGAGACACGACTGATCCTCGACTGGTACCTCCCCTGGAAACGCGGCGGGAGGTCAGCCACCGACCTTGAGCGGCAGCGGTATTCGGAGATCTGGGACGGCCTGATCGACAGGCTGCGTTCCAGCGAGCGCCACCTGCTGCTGCGCGATTACCATTCCCCCAATCTCATCTGGCGCCAGGCGGATCAGGACCTCTCCCGGGTCGGCCTGATCGATTTCCAGGATGCGATGATCGGGCCGACCGCCTATGACGTCGCGTCTCTGGTGCAGGACGCCCGGGTGACCATTCCGCCGGCCCTGGGCGAGGATCTGCTGAACCGCTATCTCACGCTTCGCCACGCGCAGCAGACGGGCTTCGACGAAGACGCCTTCCGGACGGCGTTCGCCATCATGTCCGCACAACGCAACTGCAAGCTTGCCGGGCTATGGGTACGCCTCAAGCAACGCGATGGAAAACCTGGCTATCTGAAGCACATGCCGCGTACCATGACCTACCTTGCCACCGCTCTTGCGCATCCGGCGCTTGCACCCTTGCGCGAATGGATGGCAGAGGCTGGAATAGACTTCAGCGAATCATAGGCAGGCATCGCGCATGACCATCCAGAACGCCATGGTGCTGGCCGCGGGGCTCGGCACGCGTCTTCGACCGATCACCGACCGGATGCCGAAGCCGCTGGTGCCGGTCGGCGGCCGGCCAATGATGGACTACGTGCTGGATCTCATCGCGGAAGCCGGCATCCGGACCGTTGCCGTCAACGTTCATCATCATGCCGAGCAGATGGATGCCTACCTGTCGGCGCGCACCGATCTCGAAATCCTGATTTCCGACGAACGCGACCGGCTGATGAACAACGGTGGAGGTCTGGCGAGAGGCCTGAAGCTGCTGCCCCCGGGACCTGTGCTGGTAATGAATGCCGATCTCTTCTGGGTCGGCGAGCCTGCGGGCCAGCCCTCCAACCTGCGACGTCTCATCGACTTCTTCGACGAAGGCGCGATGGATATGGCGATGCTGTGCGTCGGGCTGGAGCAGTCGATCGGCCACAACGGCACGAAAGACTTCGATATCTCTCCCGCAGGCCGCCTGACCCGCCATCGTGGTGGCGATGCTCCATCCGTCGTCTATGCCGGCGCCTTCGTCACGACGACAGAGTTCTTTGCCGACGCTCCGGACGATGCCTTCAACCTCAACCTCTATTTCGACAAGGCGATCGAGCGGCAGCGCCTTTACGGCATCGGCCTTTCCGGTCACTGGATTACCGTCGGCTCGCCCGAGGGGCTGCACGAGGCGGAGGCGTTTCTATCCAGCCGCCCGCTGCAGCCGCCCCGGCCGGCATAACGGCATGGACAGCAGGCGATCCAAACGCGTTCTGACCATTCCCCCGGCGGCCGCCTTCCTGCGCACGGTTGCCGAAGCACTCTGTGACGGCACGCTTCTTCCGTCTTTCAGGCATGATCCGCAGGACCCCCTGTCACTCTCCAAAGTGACGATCTATGTGCCGACGCGGCGCGCGGCGCGCGTGCTGCGCTCGGAGTTCCTCGACCTGTTCGGCGGCCGCTCGGCGATCCTGCCGATCATCCGGCCTCTGGGCGAGACGGATGACGACAGCGGCTTCTTCGATCTCGTGGCACCGGAGGAGATGGACCTCGCCATGCCGATCGGCGGCACGGCCCGCCTGCTGGAACTGGGACAGCTGATCCTGGCCTGGCGCAACGCCCTGCCGGACGCCATCACCGCAGTCCATTCGACATCTCCGCTGGTCGCACCCGCCAGCCCTGCCGATGCCATCTGGCTGGCACGCGCGCTTGCCGAACTCATCGACGCCATCGAAACGGAGGAGCGCGACTGGTCGGACCTGGAGCGGCTGGACGTGGCCGACCATTCGCTCTGGTGGCAGCTGACGGCGGAGTTCCTGAAGATCGCCAGCGTTTTCTGGCCGAGCCGGCTGGAGGAGTTGCGACGCTCCTCCCCGGCCCGCCACCAGGCAGCGGTCCTGAACGGCGAATCCATACGCATTGCCGAACGCTCCCATGACGGGCCGGTCATCGTTGCCGGTTCGACGGGCTCGGTACCGGCAGCCGCCAACCTGATCGCCGCCATTGCCGATCTGCCCAATGGCGCAGTCGTGCTGCCGGGCCTCGATCTGTCCATGCCGGACGACCAGTGGGCGATGCTTGGTCGCGGTGCGTCCGAGTTGATCGGCGAACCCGCCAGCCGAAGCCATCCGCAATACGGACTGTATCACCTGCTTCAGCGGCTGCAGGTGCGGCGGGACGAGGTCGAAGTCTTGGGATCCGTCCCGCAGGATCTGAGGGATCGGGCAGCGCTTCTGTCGCAGGCTATGGTTCCCGCCGAGGCGACTGATCGCTGGAACGAGTGGCGTGGGACGACCGCTGCCGACACCATTGGCGCCGCATTCGCCGATGTTGCGCTTGTGGAGACCGGCAATGAGCGCGAAGAGGCAGCAGCGATCGCCATCGCGCTGCGCCTTGCCCTCGAGAGGCCGGGAGAAAACGGCGAGTCGCAGGCCGCGCTCATCACGCCCGATCGCGCGCTCGCGCGCAGGGTGACGGCAGAACTGGCACGCTTCGGCATCGTCGCGGATGATACCGCCGGCACGCCGCTTTCGGCGACACCGCAGGGGACGCTGCTGACGCTCTGCCTCGAGGCGATGTTGCGGCCGGGCAATCCGACCGCCATCACCGCCCTGATGAAACACCCGCTCGCCTGCTTCGGCTCGGAGGCCGAGACCCGCAGGCTGGCCGGCGAAGCGCTGGAGCTTCTGGCGCTGCGTGGCGGCACCGGCGAACCGGACATCGACGCCCTGCCCGAATTGCTGGCGACGCGGCTTGCCGAGCAGCAGGCCGATCGGCATCCGCCGCAGTGGCGGCTGTCGCTGGACGAGGACGCTGCCCGGAACGCGCATGGTCTGGCGGACAGGATGGCCGCTGCGGCCGAACCGCTGACCTCCACCCTCGGCATCACGCGCGCCGATGGCCGGCGCCTGTCGACAAGGCTTCCGCTGTCGGACTGGGCCGAGCGCACCGGACGGGTGCTCGAAGCGGTCGCCGCCAATGCGGCCGGCGATCTGCGGCCTCTGTGGACGGGGGAAGCCGGCGAACGTCTCGCAGCCTTGCTCGGCGAGATTATCGAGACCGACGGGCAGATGGAGGCCGATGGACCGCAGTGGATCGATATCGTCGCTGCCCTGCTGACCAGCGAGGCTGTGAAGCCGCGGGCGCTCAGCCATCCTCGGGTCTTCATCTTCGGCACGCTCGAGGCGCGGCTGCAGCACGTCGACACGCTGATCCTCGGCGGTTTGAATGAGGGGTCGTGGCCCGGACTGTCGGTGAACAACCCTTTCCTGTCGCGCAGCATGAAGACCGATATCGGCCTGGAACCGCCTGAACGGCGGATCGGCCAGCTGGCTCATGACTTCGAGATGGCGAACGGCACCCGTCACCTGATCTATACGCGATCGCTTCGCAAGGGCGGTGCACCGACGGTCGCATCGCGCTGGCTGCAGCGGCTGCTGGCTCTCGGCGGCGAGACGCTGGCAGGGGATCTGCGGGCACGGGGTGCGCAATACCGGCAATGGGCGCGCCAGATCGATGAGGCCGGCCAGGACGAAAGGCAGGCGCTTGCAAGACGGCCGTCCCCGACGGCGCCAGCCGAACTGCAGCCGGTGAAATACTCGTTCAGCGAGGTGGGCCGGCTGCGGCGCGACCCTTATTCCATCTATGCGCGGCGCATCCTGAGGCTCGATCCGCTGGATCCGTTCAACCGCGATCCAGGTGCTGCGGAGCGCGGAACGCTCTATCACCGGATCGTCGAGCGCTATACGCGCATCTCTCCCGTCGCCGGCACCGAAGAAGCGTGGGCCGTGATGCTGCGGCTGATCGACGAGGAGTTCGAGACCGCCGACCTGCCGCTGCATATTGAACAGGTCTGGCGTCCCCGCTTTGTCGAAGTCGGCCGTGCCTTCCTGCGGTGGGAGGCCGGTCGCGCGCAGGACGTCCGCCGCACCTTTACCGAACTGCCGGCTGGTTTCGACATCCCTGAAGCCGGCATCCGGCTGACGGGCATTGCCGACCGGATCGACATCAAGGGTTCGGGCGGCGCCGACATCATCGACTACAAGACCGGCCTCAACCCCTCCGTCTCGCAGGCACGCGCGCTCCTCGACCCGCAGCTGGCGCTTGAAGCTGCCGCGCTGCAGGCAGGTGCCTTCCGCGACCTGGGATCGACACGACCGGAGGATCTGCTTTACGTGCGGCTTCGGCCCGGCGAGCGTTTCACGTGCGACAAGGTCAACAACGAAGGCGGCCGGGCTACGGCGAGAAGCCAGCCCAAATCCTCACAGCAGCTTGGCGAGGAGGCTTTGACGCAGTTGACGACCTTCCTCACCCGCCTGCGAAACGGCCAGGTCGGCTTTGCCTCGCGGCTCATCCCTGCGATGCAAAGCGATTTCGGCGGAGAGTATGATCACCTCGCGCGCGTGGCGGAATGGGCTAGGGCCGATGCCGAGGAAGGCGAGCCCGATGAGTGAGACAGATCTCGACACGCTTGGCGATGATCCGCATCACTGGCTGGACTGGACGGCGCAGCAGCAGGCGCTTGCCTCCGATCCGCAGAGTTCCGCCTGGGTGTCGGCGAATGCCGGCTCCGGAAAGACCCACGTCCTGACCCAACGGGTTATCCGGCTTCTGCTGTCCGGCTGCCGGCCATCGGCGATCCTCTGCCTCACCTATACCAAGGCCGCGGCATCGGAAATGTCGAACCGGGTGTTCCAGCGGCTGGCCGAATGGGCCGTGCTGCCGGACCGCGATCTCGCCAGCCGGATAGCCGGCATCGAAGGTCTTGAGCCGGATTCCTTCAAGCTCGCCGATGCGCGGCGGCTGTTCGCCCGAGCGCTGGAAACGCCGGGCGGCCTGAAGATCCAGACCATCCACGCCTTTTGCGAGGCGCTGCTTCACCAGTTTCCGCTTGAGGCAAATGTCGCCGGACATTTTTCGGTTCTCGACGATGCGGCGGCCAAAGCTCTGCTGGGGGAGGCCCGCCGGTCGCTGCTCTCCGCCACGGCGGCACTGGACGAAGCGGATCTGGCCGATGCCTTCGCCGAAGTTCTGGAGCTCGGCGACGAGACGGGGCTTGAGGCGCTGCTTTCCGACATCGTCGCCAACCGCACCGCCATCCGTCGGTTCATGGCGGAAGCCGAGGCGAGCAGTGGGGTGGATGACGTCCTGCGGCGGACACTCGGCATCGCGCCGGGAGACGACGCGCAGTCCGTCGCTGCCTCCTACTGGCCGTTGCAGGGACTCGTGGGTCGGCTTCTGTCGACCTATCTCGATCTTGCGGACCGCAAGGGCGGCGCCAAGGCGGGTGATGCCGCCTATGCGTTGAGACAGGCGATCGCGCAGGAGGACGTCTTTCTGCGCACCCAGCTTCTCGACCAGGTGTTTCTGACCCAGGCAGGCAAGCGGAAGGCGGATTCGTCGCTGGTGGCCAAGGCCATGCTTGCGGAAGCGCCTGAACTCGGCGACGCCGTTGCTGCCGCCCGGGAGCATGTGGTCGCCACCCGCGAAAAGCTTCGCGTGATGCGGATGTTCTCGGCGACGAGGGCGGCGCTTACCCTCGCCACCCGCCTGGAGAAGGACTACGAGGCCCTGAAGCGACAGCGCAGCCTGCTCGACTTCGAAGACCTGATCGCCCGGACTGAGCATCTGCTGACCCGTGACGGTGTCGGCGCCTGGGTACACTACAAGCTGGACCAGGGGATCGACCATATCCTGGTGGACGAGGCGCAGGACACCAGTCCGGTCCAGTGGAGCGTCATCCAGTCGCTGGCGGAAGACTTCTTTTCAGGACGCAGCGCCCGAGAGACGCGCCGGACGATCTTCGCCGTCGGCGACGAGAAGCAGTCGATCTACTCCTTCCAGGGGGCCCGACCGGAGCGGTTCGCCGAAGAACGGGCTGCCACGCAAAAGCGCGTCGGCCTCGGCGGCCAGCGTTTCCATCCGGTTCGATTGCCGCTGTCTTTCCGCTCCACCGCCGACATCCTCAGTGCCGTCGACCAGGTGTTCTCGCTGGAAGACAACGCCCGCGGCCTCAGCGCGCTCGGCGAGCCGGTGATCCACCGATCAAACCGCATCGGACATCCCGGCGCCGTCGATCTATGGGATACTGTCGTGCCGGACGTTGCGGACATGGAAGACGACTGGACGGCACCCTTCGATGCGACGCCGGATCGTGCTCCGTCCGCGATCCTCGCTGCCCGTATCGCGCACCGGATCGGCGAACTGGTCGGACGCGAGACCGTCATCGAAAAGGGGATAGAGCGGAAGATCCGCCCCGGCGATATCCTGGTCCTGGTGCGCAAGCGCGACGCCTTCGTCAACGCGCTGACGCGGGCACTGAAACGGCGCGGCGAAATCCCCGTTGCGGGTGCCGACCGCCTGAGGCTCACCAGCCATATCGCCGTGCAGGACCTGATGGCGCTCGCCAAGTTCCTGTTGCAGCGGCAGGACGATCTGTCGCTGGCGGCGGTTCTGAAGAGCCCGCTCTTCGACCTTACCGAGGACGACATCTTTCGGATCGCCGCCCTTCGTCCGGATGCGACGAGCGCTTGGAGCCGGCTTTGCGCGCTGGCCGATGACGGTGATGAACAACTGATCGGCCCCCGCAACCTGATCGTACGGCTTGCGGAGATGGCCGACCGCTACAGCGTCCACGACTTCTTTGCCCGCGTGCTGGGGGCAGAGGGCGGACGCAAGCGGTTTCTCGCCCGACTCGGAAGCGAGGCCGGCGATATCCTCGACGAGTTCCTCAGCCTGGCGCTCGACCATGAGGGCAAGGCACTGCCCGGGCTGCAGAGCTTCATCTCGGCGCTGGAGCTGGAAACGCCGGAAATCAAGCGAGAGCAGGACAGCGGCCGCGACGAAGTGCGGATCATGACCGTCCACGCCTCCAAGGGCCTGGAGGCACAGGTGGTGTTTCTGGTCGACAGCGGATCGAGAGCCTTCATCCATTCGCATGTGCCGAAGTTCCGCTTCCTCAAGATCGGCGCGGTGGACGTACCGGCCTGGGTGCCGGGAAAGACGCTTTCCAACGAACTTACTTCGACCGACGAGGACAGGCTGAAGACGTCCGCAGAGGAAGAATACAGACGCCTCCTCTATGTCGGGATGACCCGGGCCGCCGACCGGCTGATCGTCTGCGGCTATCGCGGCAAGCTGGAGAATGACGAAAGCTGGCAGGCGATGATCGCGCGCGCGCTGTGTGCCGATGCCGACCGTTGCGAACTGGCGAGCTTCAAAGGGCCGGATGGCGAATGGAGCGGTCACCGGTGGCGACTTCCCGCCAGTGCCGGACGACCGGTCGCTGTTGGTGACGACAGAAGCGACAGCGACCAAGCCGCAGTGCAGCTTCCGCAGGCACTGTCGCAGCCTCTGCCCCCTTCCCGACCGCTGCCGCGGCCGTTGAGCCCATCCGGCGCCGGCGCCATGGTGGAAGAGGAAGACGGAGATGCCGCATTCATCTCACCTCTGTTCGGCGAGACGCCGAAGGCAGGCCGCGGCCTGCAAAAGGGCCGGCTGACACACCGCATGCTGCAGGTGCTTCCCGGCCTTGCACCAGAGGAGCAGGAACCGGCAGCGGAGCGATACCTGTCGCGCACCGCCGCCTTCTGGCCGGAGGCGGAACGCCGGTCGCTGGCGGCCTCGATCATGGCGGTGCTCCGCCGACCGGACCTCCAAGCGCTGTTTTCTGGCCATGCGCAGGCGGAAGTGTCGATCATGGGGACGATCTCGCTTGGCGGGCGTCAGCATGCCGTGTCCGGCCGCATCGACCGACTGGCGGTGACGCCGGACAAGCGCGTTCTCATCGTCGACTACAAGACCAACAGGTTTGCGCCGAGGACGGTGGACCAGGTGCCGCTGGCCCACCGCGCGCAGTTGGCGATCTATCGGGAGATCCTCAAGCCGCTCTATCCAGGACACTCCGTCGGCTGCATCCTCGTCTATACGGAGACCGCGACCGTCTTGGAGATTCCCGATGCGGCACTCTCCGCCTCGCTTGAAGAACTCGTGACAAAGTGAGATAGGCAGGCATTGAATTTGCCGCTGCAGCGCATCACATTGATGCCAACACCATCATCGAAGGAGAGCCCCATGGCTACCGTGAAAGTCGACACGTCCAACTTCCAGGCCGAAGTCCTGGATTCCGCCGAGCCCGTCATCGTCGATTTCTGGGCCGAATGGTGCGGCCCGTGCAAGATGATCGCGCCGAGCCTTGAAGAAATCTCGACCGAGCTTGCCGGCAAGGTCAAGGTTGCCAAGCTGAACATCGACGAGAACCCGGAACTGGCTGCCAAGTTCGGCGTGCGCTCGATCCCGACGCTCGCCATGTTCAAGGGCGGCGAAGTTGCCGACATCAAGGTTGGCGCTGCGCCAAAGACCGCCCTTTCCGCCTGGATCGCCGGCGCCGCGTAACTTCGCAGCTTCAACTGAGTTCAATTAAAAAACCGGCTGTGCGAACAGCCGGTTTTTTTGGGCCTGAAATTTCCACCACATCAGGTGGGAGGCGTGCCGTTGTCCGCCAGGACGTTGCCGGCAAGATAAAGCGATCCGCCGATGAGAATCCGCGGCGGCGCCATGTCGGGCAGTTGCCGCGCCGCGATTTCCCGCAACGCCTCTTCCACGGAAGATTGCGGTTCTGCCACCAGGCCTGCGTCGTAGGCGGCATTTGCCAGCACCACGGGATCCAGCCCGGCATCGCTGCCGCGGATCGGTACCGTGAAGACGTTTTCGGCGATATCGGCAAAGGCGCGGAAATAGCCGACGGGATCCTTGGTGTTCAGCATGCCGGTGACGAGGTAAAGCGGCCGAGGCTGCTGCTCCTCGAAAGCCGCCATGGCTTCGGCAATGACTTCCCCGGCCCCCGGATTATGACCGCCGTCGACCCAGATCTCAGCACCGCTTGGGCCGGCCTGCACCAACAGGCCGGTGGTCAGCTTCTGCAGCCGACCCGGCCATTCGACGCTGCCCATGGCCTTTTCCATCATCGCTTCGGTCACCACAAAACCGGCTGCCTTGACGGCCCGGATGGCGGCTGCCGCATTGGCGAACTGGTGGCGCCCCGGAAGTCGCGGCAGCGGCAGGTCGGCAAGCCCGAACTCATCCTGGTACACCAGTCGTCCGAATTCCTCGTGCGCCCAATAGTCCTGTCCATAGACCGAAACCGGGCAGCCGAGGCGTTCGGCGGTCGCCACCAGGGTTTCCTCGGCGGCATCGAATTCCTGGTGACCAATGACCACCGGACAGCCGGGCTTCATGATCCCGGCCTTTTCCGCGGCGATCAACTCGACCTTGTCTCCGAGATAGGCTTGATGATCGAAGGAAATCGGCATGATCACCGAGACCGCGGGAGTATCGACGACATTGGTGCAGTCGAGCCGGCCACCCATGCCGACCTCGATGATGACCACGTCGGCAGGGATTTCCGAGAACAGCAGGAAGCTGGCAGCCGTCAGGATCTCGAAAACCGTGATTGCCTGCCCGTCATTCGCCTTGGCGACGCGGCGCAGCGCTTGCGCCAGCACCGCATCCTCGACGAGCCGGCCCGGTTCGCCCTTCCGGCCGATGCGATAGCGCTCGTGCCAGTTCACCAGATGCGGGGATGTGTGCACATGGACGGCGAGCCCTGCCGCCTCCAGCAGCGCACGGCTGAAGGCAGAAACCGAGCCCTTGCCGTTCGTTCCGGCGACGTGGATCATTGGCGGCAGGCGCAGTTGCGGATTGCCCAGCACGTCAAGGAGACGCCGCATCCGCCCCAGGGTCATGTCATAGCCCTTGGGGTGGAGCTGCATCAGCTCGTCGATGACCTGTTCCGCCTCGCTATGCACCACGTCGTTCATTCCAGTCTCCCGGCCAGAATGCCGATCCTGCGGCAGGCAAATCCCAAGGCTCAGCCATGATGGGGATCAAGCCGACAGCGCGAGCGGCTGGCTGGATTGAGCAGGCTGCTTCATCATGATCTTCAGGAGCGTCGCAAGCGTGCGAGCCAGATCATGGCGCTTCACCACCATGTCGACCATGCCGTGCTCCAGCAGATATTCGGCGGTCTGGAAGCCTTCCGGCAGCTTCTCGCGCAGCGTCTGCTCGATGACGCGCTTACCGGCAAAGCCGATCTCGGCACCCGGCTCGGCGATATGTACGTCACCAAGCATCGCGTAGGAGGCGGTGACGCCGCCGGTGGTCGGGTTGGTCAGCACAACGATGTAGGGGAAACCGGCTTCCTTCAGCATGTCGATGGCAACGGTGGTGCGCGGCAGCTGCATCAGCGACAGGATGCCTTCCTGCATGCGAGCGCCGCCGGATGCCGGGAAGATCACCAGTGCACAACGCTCGGCAAGCGCCCGCTCGGCCGCCTTGACGATCGCCTCGCCAGCCGCCAGGCCGAGCGAGCCACCGATGAAATTGAACTCGTGCACCACGGCGACCAGCTTGATGCCCTGGACATTACCGAGACCGGCGAGGATCGTGTCCTCCTGTTCCGTCTTCAGGCGGCTGTCCTTGAGACGGTCGCTGTATTTCTTCGAATCGCGGAACTTCAGCGGATCCTGCGCCACCTTGGGCTGCGGCAGGCTCTCGAAGACGCCACCGTCGAACAGGTCGGCGAGCCGCGCCTTCGCCGGCATCTTCATGTGGAAGCCAGAGGCGGGGATCACCCACTTGTTTTCCTCAAGATCCTTGTGGAAGACCATCTCTCCCGTTTCCGGGCACTTGATCCAGAGGTTTTCCGGCACTTCCCGGCGGCCCAGCATGGAATTGATGCGGGGGCGCACATAGTTGGTGATCCAGTTCACTGGCAGAACTCCTGATTGACGCGCGTCAATGTGATGACTTTATTCGGCAGCAACAAGGCGTGCCGAGCGAACGCCGGAGGCGAGACCGCGCACCAGCGTCGCAACTGCAGAGACCGTATGGTCGGTGGCCTTGCCGTCAGCGCTCAGGCTACCTGCCACCTGGGCAACGATGGCCGACCCGACGACAACGCCATCCGCTGCCGCACCGATTGCCTTGGCATGGTCGGCGGTCTTGACGCCGAAGCCGACGCAGACCGGCAGATCCGTATGCGACTTGATGCGCTGGACGGCAGCACCGACCCGCGAGGGATCCGGCAGCGCCGAACCGGTAATGCCGTTCATCGAGACGTAATAGACGAAGCCGGACGTGTTGCGCAGAACCGTCGGCAGGCGCTTCTCGTCGGTCGTCGGCGTGGCCAGGCGAATGAAGTTGACGCCTTTTGCCAGCGCCGGGATGCACAGTTCGTCGTCCATCTCCGGCGGCAGGTCGACGACGATCAGACCGTCGATACCGGCTTCCAGGGCTGCATCGAGAAACCTCTCGACGCCCATGTTGTAGATCGGATTGTAGTAGCCCATCAGCACGATCGGCGTGTCCTGATCGGTCTGACGGAATTCCCGGGCGATATCGAGCGTCCGGATCAGCGTCTGGCCAGCGGCAAGCGCGCGCTGCCCTGCCATCTGGATCGCCGGGCCGTCGGCCATGGGATCGGAGAATGGCATGCCAAGCTCGATCACATCGGCACCGGCTTCCGGCAATGCCTTCATGATGCCGAGCGAGGTCTGGTAGTCCGGATCACCGCCCATCATGTAGGTGATGAGAGCCGGACGGCCCTCTGCCTTCAAGGCGGCGAAACGTGCGTCCATGCGTGCGGTCATGATCAGAGGTCCATTCCGAGAATCTTGCCGACGGTGAAGATGTCCTTGTCGCCACGGCCACAGAGGTTCATCAGGATGATCTGGTCCTTGTCCATCTTCGGCGCCCGCTTCATGACTTCCGCCAGCGCATGGCTGGGCTCGAGCGCCGGGATGATGCCCTCCGTGCGGGTCAGAAGCTGGAAGGCGGCGAGCGCCTCATCGTCCTTGATCGGCACGTATTCGACCCGGCCGCTATCCTTCAGCCAGGAGTGTTCGGGGCCGATGCCCGGATAGTCGAGGCCAGCCGAGATCGAGTGGCCTTCCTTGATCTGCCCGTCGCCGTCCTGCAGAAGGTAGGTGCGATTGCCGTGCAGGACGCCTGGCCGACCAGCCGTCAGCGACGCACAATGTTCCTCGCCTTCGAGGCCCTTGCCGCCGGCTTCGACGCCGACGATCGCCACGCTCTCATCGTCCAGGAAGGGATGGAAAAGCCCAATCGCGTTGGAGCCGCCGCCAACCGCTGCAACCAGCATATCCGGCAGGCGGCCTTCGGCCGCCATCATCTGCTCGCGAGCTTCCTTGCCTATCACCGACTGGAATTCGCGGACCATCTCCGGATACGGGTGCGGACCGGCCGCCGTGCCGATGATGTAATAGGTGTCGTCAACATTCGTGACCCAGTCGCGCAGGGCCTCGTTCATCGCGTCCTTCAGGGTCCCGTGACCGGACGTTACAGGCCTCACCTCCGCACCGAGCAGCTTCATGCGGAAGACGTTCGGCGCCTGACGCTCGACATCGGTCGCGCCCATATAGACGACGCAGGGCAGGCCGAAGCGCGCGGCGACAGTTGCCGAGGCGACGCCGTGCTGGCCGGCGCCGGTTTCCGCAATGATGCGCTTCTTTCCCATGCGCTTGGCGAGCAGGATCTGGCCGATGCAGTTGTTGATCTTATGGCTGCCGGTATGGTTCAGCTCGTCGCGCTTGAAGTAGATCTTGGCGCCGCCAAGCTCCGCAGTCAGCCGCTCGGCAAAATACATCGGGCTCGGCCGGCCGATATAATGCGTGTTCAGATAGGTCAGCTCCGCCTGGAATTCCGGATCTGTCTTCGCCTTGTTCCACTCGGCCTGCAGGTCGAGGATCAGCGGCATCAGCGTCTCGGCGACAAAACGGCCGCCATAGATGCCGAAGCGGCCTTCCTCATCGGGACCGGCCCGGAACGAATTCGGCTTCAGAGGCTGGTTCACGGTGTCACTCCTGTGCTCTGCTGCGGCGCCATTCATCGACTGCGTCGAAGAAGGCGTTCATCTTCGCGCTGTCCTTGACCCCCGGCGTGCTTTCCACGCCTGACGATATATCGATACCTGGCGCCCGTGTCATCGACAGGGCCTGCGCCACGTTGTCCTTGGTGAGGCCACCGGAAAGCATGTATTCGACGCCGTCGTCAAGCGCGGCCATGATCGTCCAATCAAAGGCAACGCCGTTGCCGCCCGGAAGATCCGATCCGATTGGCGCCTTGGCATCGAAGAGCATGCGGTCGGCCAGCCCATCGTAGCTTTCGATCTGCCGAAGATCCTCGGCCGTGCGAATGGAGAAGGCCTTCATCACCGGCAGCCCGAACATCGCCTTGACGTCGAGGACGCGCTGCGCCGTCTCGCGGCCATGCAACTGAAGAATGTCAGGCTTGAGGAACGCGATAATCTCTTCCAGCTGCTCGTTATCGGCATCCACCGTGACGGCGACGATCTTTGCCTGCCCCCGGACCCGATCGGCAAGCGATCCGGCTGTCAGCGGGTCGATGTGACGTGGGCTCTTCTCGAAGAAGATGAATCCGACATGTGTCGCGCCGCGCGCCACTGCCAGGTCGATCGCCTCCGGCGTCGTCAATCCGCAGATTTTGATATCGGGTGTCATGAAAGGCGAACTTGCACGAATCGCGCCTCAAGTCGAGGCAAATTGCGGGGTTTCACTGCGACGGTTTCAGCCAAAGTCGATGGCGTGAAGCTGTGATCCGTGGAGTTTCAGCCACCGCCGAGCCTCTTCCATGCGCGGGCAGAGAGAGAGACACAGCGCCCAGAACCGGGGGCCATGGTTCATCTCCTTCAGATGCGCCACCTCGTGTGCCGCCAGATAGTCGATGACCACGGGCGGCGCCATGACGATCCTCCAGGAGAAGCTCAGATTGCCGTCGGAGGAACAGGAGCCCCAGCGGCTGCGGGTATCCTTCATGCTGATGGAGCGCACAGGCTTGCCGACCGCCGCGGCATGCACTGAAACGCGCGCCTCCAGATCGATCCGCGCCTGCTTTTTCAGGAAGGCTTCCAGCCGTCGCCCGAGATGATCCTCCAGCCCGCTCACCCGGATGACTGGGGTACCGTTCTCCACCGACGCTTCGGTCAGCCCCCGCAGCGAGCCAGTATGGACGATCCGGTGGGCGGCGCCGCGCAAGTCTATCGAGGCTCCGGGCTGAACCCCTTCATCGGACGAAAACTTCGAGAGCTTCATGCGCAGCCACTCGTCGTGGCGGGCGAGGAAAGCATCCACTTCCCGCATCTTCAGGCCGCGCGGGATTGTCAGGCGCAGAGCACGGCCACCCGGCTCGATGCGCAGCGTGATGCGCGTCGCCTGGGCATGCTCGCGAACCGTCAAAGGCAGCAGCCGCTCGCCAACCTGCAATGTCCGCTCGCTTTTCTGCAGCGGTTTTGCCGGGCGCCTGGTGCTTGTGAGACGGGAGAACATCGAGGATATCTAGCCGATTCGGCGGAGCTTAAGCCACGAAAAAGACCGGCACGCGAGGTGCCGGTCCGTTGTCTTCAAAGCTGAACTGCGATCAGACGGCCGGATACTGATTGGCTTCCGGACCCCGGCCGCCACGCTCGCGCATGAAGCGGTCGAATTCTTCCTGATCCTTGGCGCGACGAAGCTCGCGAAGGTACGAGTCGAATTCTTCGCGCATCTCTTCGAGCTTGCGGCGCTGTTCCTCGATCCGGTCGGTTTCGGCTCTGCGCCAGTCGTCGAAGGCCATGTTACCGGTGGCGGTTGGGCCATATCGGCGGGTGGAGCGACGGAAGCCGTTGAAGAAGCCGTCCGCTCTGTCGTTGGCGTTGCGCTTGAAGTCGCGCAGCCGTTCACCGAAGATGATGTAGGCGAGCATGGCAAGACCCAGTGGCCAGAAGACCACGAAGCCGAGGACCATGAGGGCGATGGTCGCCGGAGTCCAATCCGGGCGTATCAATGCAGACTGGTTCATCGGTTGCACTACCTCGTTCTCAACGCGCAGGCCTCATGCCTGCGGCTGAAACTCGATGTGGGATGCGGCCGATCCGCCTTCAAGACAGGCTGTTCTGCAATCCGCGAAAATGCTGATTAAGCTCCTGGAATTCGCAAAGAGGCCAACAGTCAGCCGCTTTTGCCGCCTTTGATGACGCGCGGTGCCACCTTCTTCTTCGGTGCAATCGAATGCTCGGTGGCAAAGGCAAGGATCCGCGGCGCAATCTCGCGGCGGAAGCGCGAGCCATTGAAGACGCCGTAATGGCCGACGTCCGGCTGCACGTAGTGCATCCGCTTGTCATCAGGAATGTTTGTGCAGATCGTCTGGGCAGCCTTCGTCTGGCCGATGCCGGAGATGTCGTCGTTCTCGCCCTCAATGGTCAGCAGCGCGACGTTGCGGATCGCCGTGGTGTCGACCCTTTCGCCACGATGGGTCATCTCGCCCTTCGGCAGCGCGTGCTTGATGAACACCGTATCGACGGTCTGCAGGTAGAATTCCGCCGTCAGATCCATGACTGCCAGATACTCGTCATAGAACTCCCGGTGCTTCTCGGCCGGTTCCCCGTCATTCCTCACCAGGTGCTCGAAGAACTCGTTGTGGGCGACCACGTGCTTGTCGAGGTTCATCGACATGAAGCCGGAAAGCTGCAGGAACCCGGGATAGACCGGGCGCATGAAGCCCGGCTGCGGCCACGGTACCGTCATCACGACGTTGTCCTGGAACCATTCCAGCGGCCGATCCTGCGCCAGCTTGTTGACTGCCGTCGGGTTGATGCGCGTGTCGATTGGCCCGCCCATCAAGGTCATCGATGCCGGTGCACACGGATCGGCGGCTTCCTCCATTAGGGCCACGGCGGCAAGCACCGGAACCGACGGCTGGCAGACCGCCACCACGTGGGTATTGGGGCCAAGGTGGTGCAGCATGTCGATGACGTAATCGATGTAATCGTCGAGATCGAACTGGCCATCCGTCATCGGCACGATGCGAGCGTCCTGCCAATCCGTGATGTAAACATCGGCGCCTTTCATCAGCGCTTCCACGGTGCCGCGGAGCAAGGTGGCATAGTGACCGGACATCGGCGCAACGATGAGAATTTTCGGCCCTACCGTCTGATCAGCTTGAAGAGCGCGCCTGAAGTGGACCAGCTTGCAGAAAGGACGAGACCAGACCACCTCCTCGACAACCTCTACGGTCCGCCCATCGACAACCGTCGTCGGCAGCCCGAACTCCGGCTTGGCGTAACGGCGCGTAGCCCGCTCGAAGACTTCCAGCCCTGCCGAAACCGTCCGCCCGTAGGAGGTCTGCGCCCAAGGATTCATCGGGTTGCTGTAGAAAAGCCGCAACGCCTCGGTCGAGGCGCGCAAGGGTGCCATGGCCGCGTGGTTCAACTCATAAAGCTGGTAAAACATGCGAGTTCCTGCTTTCCAGGGTTCCACCGGTAAGAGGCCGGTGGCGACTGCGCCGGGAGATTAGACCCGTCGCTTGTGCGGCGCAACAAAGTCATTTGCGCGCTAACGTACCAAGGCAAGAACTCGACAGGCGCTTGGTTCCATGACGGTGCTGTCTTTTCGACAGCGGGCGGCGGCAATGATCGCGGAAAATCTAACATAAGGTGTTTCACGTGAATCAGTCCACAGGAAAGATTCACGTGAAACCGAATGCGTCAGATGTCGAGATTTGCGACGTTCAGCGCGTTTTCCTGGATGAACTCGCGTCGGGGCTCAACTTCATCACCCATCAGACGTGCAAACAGCCCGTCCGCATCGGTTGCGTCGTTGACCTTGACCTGCAGCAGCGAGCGCACGTTCGGATCCAGCGTCGTTTCCCAAAGCTGCTCGGCGTTCATTTCGCCCAGCCCCTTGTAGCGCTGCATCGACAGGCCCTTGCGACCAGAGGCGAAGATTGCATCAAGAAGCGCGCGTGGACCGGCAATTTCCGTCGTCCCTTCCTTTCGTGTCAGCCGCGGCGGCGTGCCGTAGATGTCGTTGAGACGGGCCGTCATCTGGTCGATGTGGCGGGCGTCGGCAGAACCGATCAGTGCCACGTCGAGGGCGGCGGCCTCCTTGACGCCGCGCACCATCCGCTCGAAACGCAGGCCGCCTTCCTTGGTCACATGACCGGACCAGCCGCGCTCGGTTTCCTCGGCGATCACATCGAGACGGCGGGCAACTTCAGTCGCCGTTTCCTGCGCCTTCTCCGGGTTGTCCGTCAGTTCCGGATTGAGCGCGCCGGCAATCGCAGCCTGCTCGACGATCGCCCGGCTGTAGCGCGAGTGGAGGCCATCCAGCAGCGAGCGCATCCGCAGAGCATCCTGGATCATTTCGCGAAGATCTGCACCGGCCCGCACTTCGCCGGAGCCGAGCGTCAGGGTCGCATCGTCGAGGCCCTGGCCGATCAGATAGTCCTCCAGTGCCTTCTCGTCCTTCAGATACTGGACCGACTTGCCGCGGGTCACCTTGTAGAGCGGCGGCTGGGCAATATAGAGGTGGCCGCGCTCGATCAACTCAGGCATCTGGCGGAAGAAGAAGGTCAGCAGCAGCGTACGGATGTGGGCGCCGTCGACGTCGGCGTCCGTCATGATGATGATCTTGTGATAGCGCAGCTTGTCGGGGTTGAACTCGTCCTTGCCGATGGACGTACCAAGCGCGGTGATAAGCGTACCGATTTCCTGGCTGCCCAGCATCTTGTCGAAGCGGGCACGCTCGACGTTGAGGATCTTGCCACGCAGCGGCAGGATCGCCTGGTTTTCACGCGAGCGGCCCTGCTTGGCGGAGCCACCGGCGGAATCGCCTTCCACGAGGAACAGTTCGGACTTTGCCGGATCGCGCTCGGAGCAGTCAGCAAGCTTACCGGGAAGCGAGGCGATGTCGAGAGCGCCCTTGCGGCGCGTCAGTTCGCGGGCCTTGCGGGCGGCTTCGCGTGCAACGGCCGCTTCGACGACCTTGCCGACAAGGATCTTGGCTTCGGTCGGGTGCTCTTCGAACCATGTGCTGAGAGCCTCGTTGACGAGGTTTTCGACCACGGGACGAACCTCGGAGGAAACCAGCTTGTCCTTCGTCTGCGACGAGAACTTCGGGTCCGGCACCTTCACAGACAGTACCGCCGTCAGACCTTCGCGGCAGTCCTCGCCCTGCAGCGTCACCTTTTCCTTCTTGGTGATGCCGGAGGTGTCTGCATAGGAGGTGATCTGGCGCGTCAACGCGCCACGGAAGCCGGCCATATGCGTGCCGCCATCGCGCTGTGGAATGTTGTTGGTGAAGCACAGCACATTCTCGTGGTAGCTGTCGTTCCACCACATCGCCACTTCGACGGTGATCCCATCCTTCTCGCCGCGGATGGCGACCGGCGTGTTGACCAACGGCTTCTTGGAACGGTCCAGGTAGCGGACGAAGGCTTCGAGGCCTCCGTCATACAGCATTTCTTCCTGGCGAATGTCGGACTTGCGCTTGTCAGTCAGCAGAATGCGCACACCGGAGTTCAGGAATGCAAGCTCG
The DNA here is from genome assembly GCF_059415005.1 of Rhizobium sp. SAFR-030. Taxonomy (NCBI): domain Bacteria; kingdom Pseudomonadati; phylum Pseudomonadota; class Alphaproteobacteria; order Hyphomicrobiales; family Rhizobiaceae; genus Rhizobium; species Rhizobium sp. SAFR-030. Next base: position 50,221 of record NZ_JBPFDO010000007.1, read on the forward strand.
CGCAGGCGATGCTCCAGCGTCCCGTAGTCAAAATCCACCTTGGTGAACGTATCAGTGCTCGGCAGGAAGGTGACTTCCGTTCCCGACCGGCCTTCATAATCGCCGATCACCTTCAAAGGTCCGTCCGGCACGCCGTGGGTAAAGCTCATCTCGTGAACCTTGCCGCTTCGACGGATCTTCAGGCTGAGCTTGACGGAGAGCGCGTTGACAACGGAGACGCCGACGCCATGCAGACCGCCGGACACCTTGTAGGAGTTCTGGTCGAACTTCCCGCCGGCGTGCAGCTGGGTCATGATGACTTCTGCCGCAGACACGCCCTCGCCCGTGTGGATATCGGTCGGGATGCCGCGGCCGTTATCGGTCACCGTCACAGATCCGTCGGCATTCAGGGTCACGGTCACGATGTCGGCGTGGCCGGCCAAAGCTTCGTCGATCGCATTGTCCACGACTTCGTAGACCATGTGATGAAGGCCGGAGCCATCGTCGGTATCGCCGATGTACATGCCGGGGCGCTTGCGAACCGCATCAAGTCCCTTGAGGACCTTGATGGAATCGGCTCCGTATTCGGCACTCGCGCTATCGCTGACGGGTGTATCGCTCATCAATCAACTTTCTAGTTTCTTGCTGCGGACGGTGAGCGGCGAATCACCGTCGTCCTTTGGCAGGACTATAGGGAGTTACAACCCCGTTTTTAAAGGATCTCAGCCTGAAAAACAGGGGACGACGTCGGCTCTAGCCCCGATTTGGGGCTTTTTCCAGCAGCTTCACCAGTTCATCTACCACGTCGGGCTGCAAGTTGCGAATCTGCCGAGCCAGCAAATTGGCAAGCGTTGTGTATTCCGGTGAAAGGCCGCTCGTGTCGACGACGACGCGCGGGTTGGATCCGGCCGCCAAACTGAACAACTCATCCGCCTCGTCCCAGATGACGTTGAAATATCCCGCGACCCGCTGCAGGAAATCGAAGCTCGGCCGGCCCCGCCGACCATGCTCCAGAGCCGACAGGTAGGCCGAGGAAACGCCTATCGCTGCTGCCATCTCCTGCTGCGTAACGCCCTTTTCCTTGCGAAGGGCCCGCAGCGCCTCGCCGAACGGTGTCACGGGGCGTCTCCCCGGCGACTGAGGCGCACATAAAGGGCACCCTCCCCACCATGCTGGCGTGCCGCGGGCTCGTACGAAGAGATCAGGAAGCGGAATTCCGGTTTTGAGAACCACAGTGGAACCGAGCGCTTCAAGGCACCCTCACTGCCGAGAGAACTTCCCTTGCCGGTGATGACGAGCACATGCCGCAGACCCCGGTCGTGCGCACGCAGCAGGAAGTCGAGCAGCACACCATGCGCTTCGCTCTGGATCAGCCCATGGAGGTCGATCCGCGCCTCCAGCGGCAGACGACCGCGCGCCAGCTTACGCTTCACCGGCCGCTCCAGCGCGTGGTGCTGGCCCTTCGGCTGCTGCTTGGATACTCCTGCCCTGTCTTCGACGGAAACCTTGCCGACCGTCTGAGCCGAGGGTGCGCCAGTCACTGGCATGTTGGCGGCAATATCCTCTTCATCAAACTTGAGCAGGTCCTCCAGCCGACCGGGCATCGGCTTGGTGGTCTTCGCCACCTTGCCCCAGAGGATGCGTTCATCCGAATTGAGTTTCCGCCCGCTTTTCATCACCGGAACCTCTGCGCAGCCGCTATCGGAATCAGGATGTAGAAGTCTGCGTCATTGCGCACGGTGCCTGCAAGGTCGCCCGCCTCGTCTCCGCTGCCGGTGAAGATATCGCCGCGCGCAGGACCGACGATCGCGGTCCCGGTGTCGAGCGCCAGCATCAGTCTCGAAAATGGCTGCCCGTCTGAAAGATGGCTGAGCGTCTGCGAATGGATGAAAAACGGGAAGCCGAAGGTATGGATCGACCTGTCCACCGCGAGCGACCGCCCCGCCAACAGCGGCACCTTGGCCGCCGCGATCGGACCGCGGTCGAGATCCGTGACTTCAGCCTCCCGGAAGAAGATATAGGATCGATTGTGCCACAGCACTTCATCGACCTTAGCCGGATTCTCTGCCAGCCAGCGACGGATCGACTGCATGGAGATCTGCTCGCGCTCGATCTCTCCCCGGTCGATCAGAAGCTTGCCGATCGGCGAGAACGGGTGTCCCGCCTTCGCCGCATAGGTGATCCTGCCCAACCTGCCATCGGGGTAATGGAGCCGTGCCGCGCCTTGCACATGCGCGAAAAAGACGTCGACTTTGGACTTCGCCCAGGCGATCTCCAAGCCGCGTCCCTCAAGACATCCCTGATCGATCGCCTGCCGATCCGGATAGGCTTCGATCGCCCCATCGTCCAGCCGCCCAAAGGCGTAGGACGCATCCAGATCCGGCGGCCGGCTGCTTTCATCCAGGTCGACGAGGTCGGGCGGGCGACGGTAGAACGGGTAACGGTAGCCGGATTCCAGCTTATCCGAGACCTCGACTTCCGGCTCATAGAAAGCGGTGACGAAGCCCGCGCCCTGGTCTCCCAGTTCAATGCGGAACGGGATGCAACGCTGCTCGAAGAACAGCCGCGCCGCTGCAGGATCGGCTGACTGGGTCGACGCGGCATCAGCCAGCAACGGCCGCAGATCGTCCGCAGTCAGACCCAGAGTCCCAGCCCTGTAGGCCTTTCCCTGATCGAGATACTCCAGACACTCGCGCATCACGGAAAAGAGGGGGCGGGGATCGTCCGATCCCCACCCCCTCAAATCCGAGTAGTCCACTTCCCGAAGCTGAAATCCGCCGGACACGGTCATTGCTCGGATTCGGTCGCCACGAGCTTCCAGTTCGGATCGCGCGAGCGAATGTCACGGGCAAAGGTCCAGATGTCGATGACTTCGGACACCGCTTCGGCATCGCCATCGATCAACGTACCGCTCTTGTCATAGGTGGCGGAGATCAACTGGCTGACGATGCGAACGGTGATCTGCTCATCATTGTCCTTCACCCCGGCATGGGTGAGGTCTGCCTTGTCGATGCCGACGAAGCTCGACTTGACGGTTTCGCCCCGCGCTTCGCGGTCGGTGATCGCCGCGTTGAAGCCATCGTAGACTTCCTTCGACAGAAGATCCTTGAGCGCCTTGCGGTCGCCGTCAGCGAAGGCCATGACGATCATCTCGTAGGCCATCTTGGCACCGGCAAGAAATTCCTTCGGTTGGAAGGAGGGATCGGCCTTCACCAGTTCGCGCAGGCCGCCATTCAGTTCGGTGCCGGGCTTGGCCACCGCATCGATATCCGAAAACCGCTGCTCGTCGTCTACCTGGTCCCGACGCGGCAGGGTCACGACCTTCCCATCATCGACGCCAGGACCACGGGACGCATCGCGAGCACCGAACGGATCGACGGGAGGTTTCTCATTTCCTGTTCGCCGGCCGAGAACGCTGCGCAGTTGCAGGAATATCAGGACGGCAGCCACGAGGAAAAACAGAGTTATGAAGTCGTTCGCGCCCATTTTCACCCGTGGTATCGTTGGAATTGAAAGGTTCCATCTCATATAGTCTGATCCGGCCATCATTCAAATAGCGGAAGGATGGTTCGCTTTTCAACGAAACACCCTTATCGAAAGACACCATGCGCCTCCTCCTCGTCCCGCTAGTTCTGTTCGGTCTGCCTCTGGCGGAAATTGCCGGCTTCGTGATCGTCGGGCGGTGGCTGGGGCTATGGTCGACGCTGGCGCTGGTCATCCTGTCGAGCGTAATCGGCATCCTTCTCCTGCGCAGCCAAGGCCTGAGCGTTCTGCGGCAGATCAACACGGAAGGCCGACAGGGCCGCGTCCCTGGGAAAGCAATCGTCAGCGGCGCGATGATCGTCGTTGCGTCAATCCTGCTGATCCTGCCCGGCTTTCTGACAGACATCATCGGCCTGCTGCTGTTCATCCCCGGCGTGCGCCGGCTGATCTGGCAGCAGATCGGCCAGCGCGTGATCGTCCGAACAAGCCGCACAACTGCTGGCTATCCTGGCTCTTCGCCCAACCCGAACCCTTCGACGAGCGCGAACCAGCCTCCCGCTGCCAACCCGCAGACCATCGATCTCGACAGCACAGACTACCAACGGAAAACCGGCCCCTCGTCTCCCTGGTCCGACCGGCCGGCGGATGATCAATGATGCACCCGGAACGGGGCCGACCCACACCCGAACCTGCCCCAACGTCATGGGCGTCAGGGTTGTAAGCCTCACATCGAAGTGATAGACGGCGCAAAAGATCGAAGCCGAGGAACAGCCAATGGACACCGAAACCCAATCTCCGTCGCTTACCATTCTCGCCCAGTACACGAAGGACCTGTCCTTCGAAAATCCGGGCGCTCCGCGTTCGCTTCAGGCTCGCGACAAGGCTCCGTCGATCAACATCAACGTCAACGTCAATGCCAACCCGCTCTCCGACACGGATTTCGACGTCGTGCTGTCGCTGAACGCAGAAGCCAAGGACGGCGACAAGGTCGTGTTCGCGGCCGAGCTCGTGTATGGCGGCGTCTTCCAGATCACCGGCTTCCCGCAGGAGCACATGCTGCCGGTCCTGTTCATCGAGTGCCCGCGCCTGCTCTTCCCGTTCGCCCGTCAGATCATCTCCGACGTCACACGCAACGGTGGCTTCCCGCCGCTGATGATCGATCCGATCGATTTCGGTCAGATGTTTGCGCAGCGCGTCGCCGAAGAACAGACCCGCGCCCAGGTTCAGCCGCTGAACAGCTGATATTCCAAAGATCGCCCACCACAAGAACCCGGCTCACGCCGGGTTTTTTATGTTCTACTGGTAGCGAGCCCAGAGTGCCTTCTCGCCAAGAGAATTGACCAGCGCCGCATGCGCCGCGATTTCCGCTTCGGTCATCCGCGGCGGAAGCGGCCGCGGTCGTTGCAGCGTGATGACGTCGACGTCTTCGACTTCGATAACCGTCGTGACCTGTTCGGCGCCGACGAGACCGAGTGCTGCCTGACGGCCGCCGATCATCTCGATGTAGACTTCCGCCAAGAGTTCGGAGTCGAGCAGTGCGCCGTGCTTGGTGCGGTGGGAGTTGTCGATGCCGTAGCGCCGGCAGAGCGCGTCGAGCGAATTCGGGCCCATCGGATGCTTGCGCCGCGCCAGCGACAGCGTATCGACAACCTGATCGTTCGGCACCGGCGGCAGGCCGAGCCGATCGAGCTCGGCATTGATGAAGCCCATGTCGAACGTCGCGTTATGGGCAATCCATTTTGCGCCGTCGAAGAACTCCAGCAGTTCCTGAACGACGGCGGAGAATGGCGGCTTGTCCTTCAGGAAGTCGTCGGTGATGCCGTGCACCGCCAGTGCATCCGGATGAACCTTGCGATCGCCGGGATTGATGTAGACGTGAAACGTGCGGCCGGTGGGGAAGTGATTGAAGAGTTCCACGCCACCAATTTCGATCACCCGATCGAGCCTGTTTTCGAGACCTGTGGTTTCCGTATCGAAGATGATTTCACGCATGGTTCTTCTCGCTCAAGGTCCCGGCGCGCACGGCTTTGAGGATCTGCCGAACCCGCTGTGTCGCCGCATCGATGCCGTGACCGGTATCGATGATGAAATCCGCCTGCCGGCGCTTCTGCGAATCAGGGATCTGACGCGACAGGATCATCTCGAACTTCTCCTCCGTCATGCCCGGGCGCGCAAGCACCCGCTGGCGTTGGACCTGTGGATCACAGGTGACGACGACCACCGTATCCACCCGATGCGCGGCGCCCGCTTCAAAGAGGAGCGGGATATCGAGGAGGACGATATCCGCGCCCAGTCTCGCCTGTTGGTCAAGAAACTGCTCTTCTCTCATTCGCACCAGCGGATGGACGATGGCTTCGAGCTTCTTGAAACCTGCAGGATCGTCTGACAGGCGCCTGGCAAGTTCGGCACGATCCACGACACCGGTTGATGCCACTCCCGGGAACGCCGCCTCGACCGGGGCAACCGCGTCGCTTCGATAAAGATCGTGCACCACCGCGTCGGCGTCGTTGACCGGGATACCCTCTGCTACAAAAAGCCCGGCCGTCGTGGATTTCCCCATGCCGATCGATCCAGTGAGGCCGATCTTGATCATCCGTGGCGCTCCATGTCGCGGATGACCAGGTCCCGGAGCTCTTCGTCAACGGCAGGCCGCTGGTAGAACCATTTTTCAAAACCCGGTGCAGCCTGGTGAAGAAGCATCCCTAAACCGTCGACGGTTTTCAATCCCTGAGCACGGGCCTGCGCCAGGATCGGGGTTTCCAGCGGCACATAGACAATGTCCGTCACCACTGCATCCCTCGCCAAGCCGCGAAAATCGATGTCCATCGCGGTTTCGCCGTCCATGCCAAGCGACGTCGTATTGATGAACAGGCTAGCGCCTTGCGTGACTTCATCGAGCGCTTCCATGGGATGTGCATGGATCCTATCACCAAACCGGTCGGCGAGCTCCTTGGCTCTGGACAGGGTCCGGTTGACGACGTGGATTTCCGCAATCCCCCTGTTGCGCACCGCCTGGATGATCGCGCGGCTGGCACCGCCGGCACCGAGGATGACGGCGCGTGTGGCTTTGTCCCAGCCGGGCGATCGCTCGTCGAGATTGGCAGTGAAGCCGAAGCCATCGGTGTTGGTCGCCTTCAACAGCCCCTCTTCCAACCAAAGCGTATTGGCGGCGCCAAGCTCATGCGCCAGATCATCCGGCTGGTCTGCCAGCCGATAGGCGTGTTCCTTGTGAGGGATGGTGACATTGCCGCCACGGAACTGTCGCCCACGCTTCAGCTCCTCGATGAACCCGACGAACTGTCCCTCGGGAACGTCGATCGCCGTGTAGCTACCATCGATCCCGAGGTGTTTCAGCCAATGTCCATGAATGATCGGCGAGCGCGAATGCCGGATTGGCGATCCGACAACGAAGGCGTGCGCTGTTTCACGTGAATCAGCCATCGATAGCTCCAAGCTCGCGCAGGGCATTGAGGACAGGCAACATGGGCAGACCAAGGATCGTGAAATAGTCACCATCGATCGCCGAGAACAATTGTATCCCCTGCCCTTCCAGCTGATAGCCACCGACACTTCCCAGAACAGCGTCACCGGCCATGTCCAGGTAGCGATCGACGAAAGCTTCAGTCAGCGGCCGTACCGTCAGTGCCGCTCGTGATACCGTTTCCCACAGCACCTCGCCGTCGCGCGCAATCGTCACGCCGCTGTTGAGGTGGTGCGTTTTGCCCGACAGCGACAGGATCGCTTCTCGCGCTTCGGCACGCGACGATGGCTTGTGATAGACCCGTTCGCCCAGCGACATCGTCTGGTCAGAGCCGATGACGAATGCTCCCGAATAATGATGGCAGACATCGAGAGCCTTTGCGCGCGCAAGCGCCAGCGCCACCTCTTGCGGCGTCGCGCCCGCCGCTTTAAGCTTCTGGTCTATCGCTCGCTCATCAATGGATGCGGCACGTGTCTGGAAGACAAGACCCGCATTTTCCATCAGCATCCGGCGAAAGGGACTGGACGAGGCCAGCACGAGTGGTTGGGTCAAGACAGCCTTCCAGTCATGTGCACGGGGATCGCTGCGGCGATTACCGTAACTTCGGGCGCAGGGCAACGATAGCCGCGGCGGTTTCTTCAATGGACCGGCGCGTGACGTCGATCAGCGGCCATTGATGCCGCGCGCAGAGCGCCCGCGCATATTTGAGTTCTTCGTTGATGTTGGCGCGGTCCGTATAATGGCTGCGATCAAAACCGAGGACGGTTCCAAGCTCCCGGTTCTCGCGAACCTGCGAGATCCGGTCTGTCGTTGCGATCAGGCCGACGATCAACGGCTTCGTCGCCTTCAGCAGGCTTTCCGGCAACGGCACATGCGCAACGATCGGGATGTTTGCGGCCTTGATGCCACGATTGGCGAGATAGATGCTGGTCGGCGTCTTCGAGGTCCGGCTGATGCCGATCAGAACGACATCGGCCTCGTCATAGCTTTCCGCCATCTGACCGTCATCGTGATCCATGGCGAAGTTCAGCGCCTCAATTCGTTGGAAGTACTCCGCCGTCAATGCGTGCTGCGCACCGACGCGGCGTCGCGACCGAGTCCCGAGGTAGGTCTGAAACGTCGCAAGAACCGGCTCCAGAACGTTGACGCTCGGAACTCCGATCGCCTTGCAGCGTTCATCGATGCAATCGGCAAGTTCCTGGTCGACCACCGTATAAAGGACGATGCCGGGCTTTTCGTCGATCGATTCCAACACCGGCATCAATTGGCGGCGATTACGGATCAGCGGATACACATGCTCGATGGGCAATGCCGAGTTGAACTGCGCCGATGCTGCCCTCCCCGCTGAAATAAGCGTCTCGCCCGTCGAGTCAGAAATCAGGTGCAGATGAAAGAAGCTTTTGCGGTTCTCCACGCTAAACTTCCTCCTCTGTTGATAATGCGGGACAAACATCGACCGGTGCCGGTCGCTCGAACCCGACGCGGGATAAGTCGCGATTTATCCACATCGGCCGTCGGATGGCGAGCCTTTTTACCAGCTTGTTGAAAACGGGGATGAGCTTCGGATATCCCGATCCGCCTCACCTGTTGTCCACAAGACCGCTATCGGCACGGCCTTTACAACCCGCTGATCCTGCACATCGATTCCGGCTATCCACAGATCCCCGCTGCGTGGTCGGGAAACTAGCCCTCCGTTGACCTGATGTCGCACCGATGCCGCTCTGACTGTGCAAAGCTGAGGATCCTTGATAGTCACAGACTCTAAGAATCAAAAACCTAAGAATCTCATTTGTTTTATTTAGGGGAACGTCCTCTTGGCTGCAGTACGCCGCAAAGTGATGGAGGTCCTTGAGGGATCGACCGTATCACCACCACCGATCTGGCTCATGAGACAGGCAGGCAGATATCTTCCGGAATACCGGAGGACCCGCGCAGCAGCCGGCAGCTTCCTCGATCTCTGTTATTCGCCGGATCTGGCAACCGAGGTAACCCTCCAGCCGATCCGGCGTTACGGCTTCGATGCCGCGATCCTGTTTTCAGACATCCTGGTGATCCCGGACGGGCTGAAGCGGAACGTGCACTTTGTTGAAGGCTCCGGACCTCGCATGGATCCGATCGACGAGGATGCGATCATGGCCCTGGCTCCGGACGGGGTTCTAGGTCATCTCGCGCCAGTGATGCAGGCCGTCCGGCAGATCCGCGCGGAGCTACCCGCTGAAACCACCCTCCTCGGCTTCTGTGGTGCGCCCTGGACGGTTGCCACCTACATGATCGCCGGCCACGGCACACCGGATCAGGCTCCCGCCAGACTGTTCGGCTACCGGCACCCGAAGGCATTCGCGCATCTGCTTGCGGTGCTTGCGGATCTGTCGGCCGATTACCTCGTGGCACAGATCGATGCCGGCGCGGATGTGGTGCAGATCTTTGATTCCTGGGCAGGCGTGCTGGGCGAAGCCGAATTCGAGGCCTATGCCGTCGAGCCGGTGGCGCGGATCATTCGCTCCGTCAAAGCCAGGCGGCCCCAGGCCAAGGTGATCGCCTTTGCCAAGGGCGCAGGCCTGCAACTTGTGACCTACCGGCAGAAGACGGGTGCCGACATGATCGGCCTCGACTGGTCGGTGCCGCTCAGCTTCGCAAAGGATTTGCAGAAGGACGGACCGGTCCAGGGAAACCTCGATCCGATGCGCGTGGTTTCCGGCGGAAAAGCTCTCGACGAGGGTATCGACGCCATCCTCGAGGCGCTCGGCCAGGGGCCGCTCGTCTTCAACCTCGGCCATGGCATCACGCCGGCAGCCGATCCCGATCACGTCACCCACCTGGTCGATCGCGTTCGCGGAATGCATCGATGACTGCGGAGAAGCAGACCGATCGTCGACTTGGGCGCCGCGCAGCACTACGGGCCGGCATTGCGCTGTGCGGTTTTGCAGCAATGCTGGCGGCGATCTCGGTGCTGCGGCCGGACGACTTCTTCCTGTGGATCAAGGCGTTTCACGTGATCGCGGTTATCGCCTGGCTGGCTGGACTGTTCTACCTGCCGCGCCTGTTCATCTACCACACCGATGCAGAGCCCGGCTCCACCCAGTCCGAAACCTTCAAGGTGATGGAATACCGCCTGCTGAAGGTGATCATGAACCCGGCGATGATGATCACCTGGGTGCTCGGCCTCTACCTCGCCTGGTCGGTCTACGGCTTTCAGGGCGGCTGGCTGCATGCCAAGATCGCGCTCGTCGTTCTGCTGACGGTGGCGCATATGCATCAGAGCCGGGCGGTGCGGCAGTTTGGCGCCGATGGTCCGCGTAAGCCGGCGCGCTACTGGCGGATGATGAACGAGGTGCCGACCGTTCTGATGATGCTGATCGTCATCCTGGTCGTCGTCAAGCCGTTCTGACGGCGACGATTTGTCGGCTGCCCCCTTGCGGCCTTGCGATGAACTCGCTATTTTCAGCGCCACCTCTTCTCTCGTGGCTCGTGTGTAATTCAAAGACCTCCGTGCTTTCCGCGGAAGCCAGTTCCACAGACACGCCAATTTCCCTCACAATTCCAAGACGGTCCCCCTTCATGGCTGAAATGAAGCTTCAAGAACTCAAGAGCAAGTCCCCGACTGATTTGCTGACCTTCGCCGAGTCGCTGGAGGTTGAGAACGCGAGCACCATGCGCAAGCAGGAACTGATGTTCGCGATCCTCAAGGTTCTGGCCAGCCAGGATGTCGAGATCATCGGCGAGGGCGTGGTCGAACTTCTGCAGGATGGATTTGGCTTCCTGCGTTCCGCCAATGCCAATTACCTGCCTGGTCCGGACGATATCTACATCTCCCCCTCGCAGATCCGCCGTTTCTCGCTGAAGACCGGCGATACGGTTGAAGGCCCGATCCGCGGACCCAAGGAAGGCGAACGCTATTTCGCTCTTCTCAAGGTCAACACGATCAATTTCGATGACCCGGAAAAGATCCGTCACAAGGTCCATTTCGACAACCTGACGCCGCTCTATCCGAATGATCGCTTCCGCATGGAGCTCGACATTCCGACGTCCAAGGATCTGTCGGCGCGTGTCATCGATCTGGTGGCGCCACTCGGCAAGGGCCAGCGCGGTCTGATCGTCGCTCCGCCGCGCACGGGTAAGACCGTTCTGCTGCAGAACATTGCTCACTCCATCACTGCCAACCATCCGGAGTGCTACCTCATCGTGCTGCTCATCGACGAGCGGCCCGAGGAAGTCACCGACATGCAGCGTTCGGTCAAGGGTGAGGTCGTATCCTCGACCTTCGACGAACCTGCCGTCCGTCACGTCCAGGTCGCCGAAATGGTGATCGAGAAGGCCAAGCGTCTCGTCGAGCACGGTCGCGATGTCGTCATCCTGCTGGATTCGATCACCCGTCTCGGTCGCGCCTACAACACGGTCGTTCCGTCGTCGGGCAAGGTGCTGACCGGCGGTGTGGACGCAAACGCGTTGCAGCGTCCCAAGCGCTTCTTCGGTGCGGCCCGTAACATCGAAGAAGGCGGCTCGCTGACAATCATCGCCACGGCCCTGATCGACACCGGCAGCCGCATGGACGAAGTGATCTTCGAAGAATTCAAGGGCACCGGCAACTCGGAAATCGTCCTCGATCGCAAGGTTGCCGATAAGCGAATCTTCCCGTCGATGGATATCCTTAAGTCCGGTACGCGTAAGGAAGACCTGCTCGTGCCGCGCCAGGATCTGCAGAAGATCTTTGTCCTGCGCCGCATTCTCGCGCCGATGGGCACAACCGATGCAATCGAGTTCCTCATCGACAAGCTGAAGCAGACGAAGAATAACGGCGACTTCTTCGACTCCATGAATACCTGATCGATAGCCGGAGTCACTTCTGGCTCGCCGCTACTGATTAGCCGGATTCAGGATCGTCCATCGGATGATGAACTCAGACACCATATTCGCGCTGTCCAGCGGACCGCCACCTTCCGGGGTGGCGGTCGTTCGCATTAGTGGACCTGCCGCTTTCGACGCTGTCGTCCGACTGGCTGGAGACCTTCCCAAACGGAGAGCAACGTTGCTCCGAGCCGTTCGAAACCGGGACGGAGACCTTATCGACAAAGGTCTGGTGCTTTCCTTCCCGGGTCCACGATCTTTCACGGGAGAGGACTGTATCGAACTGCAACTGCACGGCGGGCGTGCCGTGGTGGCTGCCGTGTCTGCTGAGCTGACCCATCTCGGTCTGCGGATAGCGGAGCCTGGAGAGTTTACTCATCGGGCCTTCGACAATGGCAAGATGGATCTTGTCGAGGTGGAAGGCCTGGGCGATCTAATCGCGGCCGATACCGAGATGCAACGGCGGCTTGCCATCGAGCAAAGCGCTGGAGGTCTCTCAACCCGCTATGCAGCCTGGGCCAAGCGTCTGACCAAGGCCCGGGCGCTGATCGAGGCGGAGCTCGACTTTGCCGACGAAGACGACGTCCCAGGCTCCGTCTCCGAGCAAGTTTGGGCGGAAGTTGCTCAGGTGCAGCGCGAGATAGCTCTGCAGATCGACGCGACCCAAAAGGCAGATGCCGTGCGTGATGCCTTCAAGGTTGTCATCATCGGGCCTCCGAACGCCGGCAAATCCAGCTTCATGAACGCCTTCGCGAAACGGGATGTGGCGATTGTGACCGAGGTCGCCGGCACAACGCGCGACGTCCTCGAGGTTGAGCTTGATCTTCAGGGCTTTCTCGTCCGGCTGTCAGATACAGCCGGCCTGCGCGAAACCACAGATGTAGTTGAGCGAGAAGGTGTGAGACGCGCCCTTGGTACCGCTCAGAAAGCTGATCTTCTACTGGCGCTCACCGAGATCGATTCGGACTCGAAATGGTCGGCGGGGCATGAACTCAATGTTCCCACTCTTCGTATCGGTACGAAGCGTGATCTGCATCCCGGGAGTCGAGACGCTTTTGATTTCGTCGTGTCGACCTCCACGGGCGTCGGTCTGGACGATGTAAGGAAGGAAATCCTGGCCCACGTCGAATTGGCTTGGGCTTCCATTGCTTCACTGGGTGCCGGACGCATGCGGCATGTCGAGCACCTGACGCGGGCTTTCAATTTCCTTGCAGAAGCGTTATCTGGTGCCGAACTGGATATCCGCGCGGAAAGCCTTCGGTTGGCTGCGATGGCACTGGGCCGAATTACCGGACGCGTTGATGTTGAAGATCTCCTGGATGTGATTTTCTCCGAGTTCTGTATCGGTAAATGACTCACGTGAAACACTGCTGAAGCAGTTGGTGATGACGATGAACGATTTCGATGTGATCGTGATAGGTGGCGGACATGCGGGTTGCGAAGCTGCAAGCGCGGCAGCGCGGCTGGGTGCGAAGACCGCATTGGTGACGCATAATCGCGCAACAATCGGAGTGATGTCCTGTAATCCCGCGATTGGCGGCCTTGGCAAAGGCCACTTAGTTCGCGAGGTTGACGCTCTCGACGGACTGATGGGACGGGTGGCAGACGCCGCCGGTATCCAGTTCCGTCTGCTCAACCGCAAGAAGGGCCCGGCCGTGCGTGGTCCGCGGACTCAAGCCGATCGAAAGATCTACCGTGAGACGATGCAGGCAGAGATAGCCGCATGTCCCAATCTGACCGTCATTGAAGGCGACGCCTTTGATCTGGAGCAGTCCGAAGGTGTCGTGAACGGGGTCATCATGAAAGATGGCCGAACCTTCACTTGCCGTTCCGTGGTACTGACCACCGGGACTTTCTTGCGTGGCGTTATTCATATCGGCAACGAGACGACCTCGGCCGGCCGCGTTGGCGAAGCGCCATCCATCGGATTGTCTGGAACCCTGGAACGCGCCGGTGTGGCGCTGGGACGTCTGAAGACGGGCACTCCTGCTCGTCTCGATGGCCGCACCATTGGCTGGGACCGTATCGGTCAGCAGGAAGCTGACGAGGACCCGGTCCCCTTCTCGTTCATGACTGACCGGATCACCAACCGAAAGATTGCCTGCGGTGTTACGCGCACAACCGAAGCCACACATAAGATCATTGCCGACAATATCACGCGCTCGGCGATGTATTCGGGACAGATCACCGGGGTCGGTCCACGCTATTGCCCATCGATCGAGGACAAGATCGTCCGCTTCGGGGAGCGGGATGGTCACCAGATTTTCCTCGAACCTGAAGGTCTTTCGGACCACACGGTTTACCCGAACGGCATCTCCACGTCGCTGCCGGTCGAGGTTCAGGAAGCCTTCATTCGTACGATCCCAGGCCTCGAGCAGGTGGAAATCCTGCAGCCGGGCTATGCCATAGAGTATGATCATGTCGATCCACGAGAGCTGACGCAGGACCTGCAGCTCCGGCGGCTGCAGGGTCTTTATCTCGCGGGGCAGATCAACGGCACGACCGGCTATGAAGAGGCCGCCGCTCAGGGTCTGGTTGCCGGGCTCAATGCTGCGCGACGCGCGGGTGACCGGTCACCACACGTCTTCAGCCGGACTGAATCCTATATCGGCGTCATGATCGATGACCTTACGTCGCGCGGCGTCAGCGAGCCGTACCGGATGTTCACATCACGGGCAGAGTATCGGCTGTCGTTGCGGGCGGACAACGCCGACGTTAGGCTTACTCCCGTCGGGACTGAGCTTGGGTTAGTCCAGGATGCGCGCCGCACGCGTTTCGAACAGTATGAGAGCGAGCTGACAACGGCGCGCGGATTGCTGGCGGATCTCAGCCTGACCCCGAACCAGGCACAGGTTCACGGCATTCATCTCAATCAGGACGGCCAGCGCCGAAGCGGCTATACCCTTCTCTCCCACGCCGGGATCGATTTGGCGGTATTGCGCAGGGTCTGGCCTGAACTCGGCTCGTTAAGGCCTGCTGTCGCAGAGGCGCTGGAGATCGAGGCGAGCTATTCTGTCTATCTGGAGCGCCAAAGCATCGATATAGCGGGCGTGCAGAAAGACGAGAACAGGGCGATTCCGGTCGGGTTCGACTTCAACCGTCTGTCGGGGCTGTCGAACGAGCTGAGGGCTAAGCTGGCAAATGCGGCGCCTTCAAACATCGCGCAAGCTGCCAAGATCGACGGGATGACGCCGGCCGCACTTGCTCTGATCTTGTCTCTAATCAAGAAGGCGGACGCGCAAGATCGCCTGTCGCGAGTCTCCGCATGAAACTGAACGGAATAAGTGTTTCACGTGAAACAACGGAAAGACTCGAAGTCTTTTCCACCCTCTTCGCAAAATGGGCGCGTTCGATCAACCTGGTTGCTCCTTCCACCAAGGATGATCTGTGGCAACGCCATATTGCCGACAGCGCGCAGATATTCCAGCTCTCACCAAATCCCTTGACCTGGGTCGATCTCGGATCCGGAGGCGGGTTCCCTGGCATCATCACCTCGATCTTCCTCGCCGAACTCGGAGATGGCTGGGTGCATCTTGTCGAGAGCAACCAGAAGAAGGCATCGTTTCTCCGAACTGCGCTGATGGAGACCGGCGGACGCGGCTCGGTCCACCCTGTCCGAATCGAATCTGCAGCTCAGACGATTTCTGAATGTGATCGCATCTCCGCGCGAGCACTGGCGGAGTTGCCGCAACTCCTGGACTACTGCAGTCCGTGGATGAGAGACCGCCCGGATACCGTCGCTTACCTGCACAAAGGCCGGGATTATCAGGCTGAGATCGTTAAAGCGAATAGTCGCTGGGAATTCGATCTGTTACAACATGCCAGTGCGGTTGAAGATGATTCCGTCATTCTCGAAATCTCGAAGCTGCACCGCAAGGTTTGACCTTCCCAAGCAGGTGCTCAATGTACGAGACCAATCGCATCATAACCATTGCCAATCAAAAGGGCGGGGTTGGTAAGACGACCACCGCCATCAATCTGGCGACGGCGCTTGCCGCGATCGGCGAGAACGTCCTCATCGTTGATCTGGATCCGCAAGGCAATGCGAGCACCGGGCTTGGCATCGATCGGCGGGATCGGAAGCTTTCATCCTTCGACGTGATGATGGGAACGAGTGATATTCAGCAGGCCGCTGTTCCGACGGCCGTGCCGAACCTGTTCATCGTTCCCTCAACGATGGATCTATTGGGCTTGGAGATGGAAATCGGACGTGATGCCGACCGCGCCTTCAAACTTCGCCGCGCATTAGAGACGGCGCAAGCCCGCCGGTTCAGCTACATTCTTCTGGATTGCCCGCCCTCGTTCAATCTTCTGACTGTCAACGCGATGGCCGCTGCCCACTCCGTTCTGGTTCCGTTGCAGTGTGAGTTCTTCGCGCTCGAAGGGCTGAGCCAGCTGCTCGATACGGTCAACCAGGTAAAGCAGACGGTCAATCCGCGGCTCGATATCCAGGGAGTTGTCCTGACGATGTTTGACGCGCGCAACAACCTCGCCCAGCAGGTTGTCAACGACGTCCGGTCCTATCTGGGCGACAAGGTGTATCATACGCTGATCCCGCGGAATGTCCGGGTCTCGGAAGCGCCGTCATATGGTAAGCCGGCTATCCTTTATGATCTGAAGTGCGCCGGAAGCCAGGCCTACCTGCAGTTGGCGTCGGAAGTGATCCAACGCGAGCGGCGCCGCAAGGCTGCCTGATTTTCTAAGGGTTGAAGAACATGAGCGAAGATAGTTCCAAGCGGCGCCTGGGTCGCGGGCTCGCGGCTCTCATTGGAGAGATGGATCAGACAGCGCCGGTTGGTGATCTGCCGTCCAAGGCCGTGAGCGCCGATCGGATGGTGCCGATCGAGCATGTCCTGCGCAATCCGCGCAACCCGCGTCGGATGTTCAAGGAAGAGGAGCTGCAGGATCTTGCCAGCTCGCTGCGGCAGCACGGCATTGTTCAGCCGGTTGTTGTCCGTCCGCGTGGATCCGACTTCGAGATCATTGCAGGCGAGCGGCGTTGGCGCGCCGCCCAGCTCGCTGGGCTGGTTGAAATTCCGGTTATTGTGCGGGATGTGGACGACCGGACGGCGCTCGAGATAGCGATCGTCGAAAACGTCCAGCGCTCGGATCTCAATCCGCTTGAAGAAGCGTTGGGCTACGAGCAGCTGATTGCCGAGCACGGCTACACGCAGAACGATTTGGGCGAGATCATCGGCAAGAGCCGCAGCCATGTGGCGAACAGCCTTCGGCTCTTGAAGCTTCCCGAACCGGTTCGCGACATGCTGTCGGTCGGGGATCTGTCGGCAGGCCATGCACGTGCACTCGTTTCCACGTCCGACCCGGCAATGTTGGCCAAGACGATCGTCTCCAAAGGTATGTCGGTGCGGGATGCGGAACGACTGGCACAGAACGACATCAAGGCCCAGAACGAGCCGCAGTCGGCCCTGCGTGCGCAGGAGAAGGATTCCGATACGCTTGCTCTGGAGCGGACGCTGTCGGATGCTTTGGGTCTCGAGGTCAAGATTAGCTACAAGGGTACGGGCGGCCAGATCCGCATCAGTTACCGATCGCTGGATCAGCTCGATGATATCTGCCGGCTGCTGGAGCGTCGTTAGCGCCGGCGCTCGCTAGATCAGGTCCTGGTCGCAGGACGCCTTTTGCCTAGCGGCCATTCGCCCGCGCCGATTGAAGTGCCGTTGCGAGCAGGGTCTGGAAGGCGACCGTATCTTCAAGCGCCGGTTTCTGCCGTGACTGCAGGATGGCGCCCTGCAAACGGCTTGTCTCACGCGCCAGTCCGTCAGCCCGCCAGCTGGAAAGCGCCTTTTCAAACAAGGGCTTGCGACGAAAATGGATGTGCCGTCCCATGGTCTGCATGACCTGCGGAACGGCGGCGCGCTTTTCGTCGATCTCGGCACGCATCAGATCCAGCAGCTGAAACTGCTTGAGGCAGGACTGCAGTACCAGGAAGATCGGTGTCTTGGACGTGACGATCTTGTTGATCGCCCGGTGCAGACCCGCGACGTCGCCCTTCAGGACACAATCGACGGCATCGTCGGTCGAGATCGCGCTTGCATCGCCGATGATGTCGAGGACATGCTCCTCCTCGACCAAGCTGCCGCCCCGGCAATACAGCGCCAGCTTACGGATCTCGTTGCGAGACGCTACCCGGTCACCGCCAAGCGTTTCGAGCAGCCGCTCACGGCCGGCCGACGAGATGCGCAGACCTTCGGCCGCCAGCTCCTGATCGACAAGCCCGTTCAACGCCCTCACATCGTCGGCGTAGCAGGGAATGGCGACCGCGAATTTTGCCTGCTCGCAGAGCTTGCGCAGCAGGCCGCTTTTCTTCAGGTCGCCGCCTTCTATGATCAGTCGGTTCTCCGGCGCCGGCCCGCTGGTCAACACCTGCAGGCCGTCGGCCATCACCTTCTCCGGTCCGCTGCCCTTGACCCAAATCAGGCCCGAGCCACCGAACAGGCCGAGTGAGTTGACCTCGTCCACCAGCCGACCGGGATCGCCCTGGAGATCGCTGACATCGAGCCGCGTATAGGAGAAGTGGTCGTCCAGTCTGGCGCCGGCCTTTGCAGCGATTTCCGCTGCGCGCTCGGACACCAGGCCGCGGTCCGGACCGTAGATCAGGAAAATCCGGTAGAGGTCGACCGCCTTCGGCAGAAAGCGGTCGAATTCATGTGCCTTTATCTCCGCCATCAGCCGTTGCGAGCAAGAACGGTCGCCATCTCGCCGCGCAGGAACTCTGCCAGTTCACGGCTGGCCCGATCTTCTGCATCGCGGTAAGCGCGAAGCTTGGCGAATTCCTGGAGCCCCACGTCGGCCAACGATGTGATCGAGCGCGCGCCGGTCTTCAGCACCTTGCCGTCGCTGATTCGGGTGAGGCTGAAGGTGGCCGAAACGGTAACACGGGTCGGTGTGTTGCGTGCAACCTGCTCGTCCAGAACGTCCGCGCGCACCGAGGTGACATACAGCTGAAGCTGGTAGTCGGCATGCGCCGGCTCCCCTGCCCCACCGTTGGTGAGGAAGACGAGGTGGTTTCGAACCAGCTGCTCCACGCGATCGCGGGGCTGCGATATCTTCACCGCGGCCAGCTTCGGGCCTGCTCCGTCCACGGAAGAATAGAGCGGACGAACCTGGCAGCCCGCCAACGAAGTGACGGCAGCCGCAACCAGCAAGACGCGGCTGACACGCCGGATGACGCGCGAGATCTCAAACGACAATGTTGATGATCCTCTGTGGGACGATGATGATCTTCTTCGGCTGGCCCCCGGCCAGTGCCGACTGAACCGCCTCAAGCTGCAAAACGGCCTGCTGTACGGCATTCTGATCCGCGTCGCGGGCGATTGTCAATTCGGCGCGCTTCTTGCCGTTGATTTGAACGGGCAGCGTGACCTCATTGTCAGCGACCAGCGCCGCATCGAACACCGGCCATGCGGCTTCGGCGACGATACCCGGATTGCCGAGCGCCATCCAGCATTCTTCGGCCAGGTGCGGCGTCATGGGAGCCACCAGCTGGATGAGGATCTCCACGGCATTGCGCAGCGCCCTGAGCTGGGTCTCGTCGGCCTCGCCATTGGCGGCCTGGGTGAGTGGCGATGCCAGCGTGTTCACCAGTTCGTAGATGCGGGCAACGGCCTTGTTGAAGGCCAGCTTGTCGTAGTCGCCCTGCACGGCCTGGAGCGTCTTGTGGGCGGCCTGCGAGATTGCCAGCGCCGGTCCCTGCGTGGCGGGTTCTGCCGACACGGCACGCAGTGCCGGCACGGCTTCCGACACCAGACGCCAGACACGCTGGACGAAGCGGTGGGCACCCTCGACGCCGGCTTCCGACCAGATCACGTCGCGATCCGGGGGAGAATCGGAAAGCACGAAGAAACGCGCCGTGTCGGCACCATAGGACGCGATGATATCGTCCGGATCGACGACGTTCTTCTTCGACTTCGACATCTTTTCGATGGAGCCGATCGCCACCTCTTCGCCGGTCGACAGGAGGTAGGCCTTGCGGCCGCCATCGACGTCCTCGACGCGGATCTCGGCCGGAGCGACCCACTGGCCTGACTGGCCGCTTCCCTGCCGGTAGGTCTCGTGGACCACCATGCCCTGGGTGAACAGTCCCTTGAACGGTTCGCTTACGCCCACATGGCCGGTCTCGCGCATCGCTCGGGTGAAGAAGCGCGAATACAGCAGATGCAGGATCGCGTGTTCGATGCCACCGATATACTGGTCCACCGGCAGCCAGTGATTTGCGACGGCCGGATTGGTCGGTGCATCCTCCCACGGCGCGGTGAAGCGCGCATAGTACCAGCTGGAATCGACGAACGTATCCATCGTGTCCGTCTCGCGCCGCGCGTCGCTTCCGCATTGCGGGCAGGACACATGGCGCCAAGTGGCGTGACGGTCGAGCGGATTGCCCGGCACGTCGAAGGTCACATCGTCCGGCAACCTGACCGGCAGGTCCTTCTTCGGCACCGGCATCACGCCACACACTTCGCAGTGAATGACGGGGATCGGGCAACCCCAGTAGCGCTGGCGGGAAATGCCCCAGTCTCGCAGGCGGAAGTTAACCTTGCGGCTGGCCTGCGGCGCGTTGCCGAGTTGCTGATCGGACAGCAGGGAGGCGACCTGATCGAATGCATCGTCCGTCGACAGGCCGTCGAGGAAGCGCGAGTTGATCATCACGCCGTCGCCGACATAGGCCTCGGCACCAACGGTGAAGCTCGTCGCGTCGCCATCAGCCGGCATCACGACAGGCACGACCGGCAGGTCGTACTTGCGGGCAAAATCCAGGTCGCGCTGGTCGCCGGACGGGCAGCCGAAGATCGCCCCCGTGCCGTAGTCCATCAGCACGAAGTTTGCGATGTAGACCGGCAGTTCCCACGCAGGATCCAGAGGATGCTTGACCATCAGACCCGTCGCCAGGCCCTTCTTCTCGGCGGTTTCGAGAGCTGCCAGCGACGTGCCCTGACGGCGGCACTCTTCGCAGAACTCCGCGATCTGTGTGTTGTCGACGGAGAGCGCCTTGGCAACCGGGTGATCGGCCGAAATGGCGAGGAATGAGGCGCCGAACAAGGTGTCAGGCCGGGTGGTGTAAACCTCGATCTCGTTGCATTCGGCCTTCGCCCGGCTTTCATCGCCGAGCTCCCAGCGAATGGTCAGGCCTTCGGAGCGGCCGATCCAGTTCTTCTGCATCAGCCGGACTTTTTCCGGCCACTGGTCGAGACCGTCCAGCGCTTCCAGAAGATCCTCGGCAAAATCGGTGATCTTGAAGAACCACTGGGTCAGTTCGCGCTGCTCGACCAGCGCACCGGAGCGCCAGCCGCGACCGTCGATCACCTGCTCGTTGGCCAATACCGTCTGGTCGACCGGATCCCAGTTTACCTTCGACTGCTTGCGGTAGACCAAACCCTTTTCCATCATGTCGAGGAACAGGTACTGCTGGCGGTGATAGTATTCGACGTCGCAGGTGGCGAATTCGCGCGACCAGTCGAGGGACAGACCCATGGATTTCAGCTGGGTCCGCATGGTGGCGATGTTCTGGTAAGTCCAGTCCTTCGGGTGAACCTTGTTCTGCATGGCGGCGTTCTCGGCCGGCATGCCGAATGCATCCCATCCCATCGGGTGGAGAACGTTGAAACCGCGTGCGCGCTTGTAGCGGGCAACCACATCGCCCATCGCATAGTTGCGCACGTGGCCCATGTGGATGCGCCCCGACGGGTAGGGGAACATCTCGAGCACGTAGTACTTGTCGCGGGGATCGCTGTTGTCGGTCTCGAAGGTCTTGCCCTCCGACCAGGTCTGCTGCCAACGGGGTTCGGCATCCCGCGGATTGTAACGTTCGCTCGCCATTTCAATGAAATTCCGGGTCTGAATAAGATGGTTGACCTTCACCACGAATGGCAGGAAGCGTCAAGTTTTGAGGCCACTCCGGTGCAAGTTCACCGATCGGCGCTTGGCTTTCATGTGATGTGCCGGTAATCGCGTGACAAGAGCAATGGCGAGGATGAAAAGCATGACGGTCGAGGAGCGCCTGGTAGAGGTACGCCACAGGATCGAAGCGGCTGAGCGCGAAGCCGGACGCACACCCGGTTCGGCCACGCTTGTTGCTGTGTCGAAAACCTTCGATGCTGATGCGATCCGCCCCGTCATCGCAGCCGGACAGCGGATCTTTGGCGAGAACCGGGTGCAGGAGAGCCAGGCCAAGTGGCCGGAGCTGAAGGCCGAGACACCGGACATTGAGCTGCATCTCATCGGGCCGCTGCAGTCGAACAAGGCGGCTGACGCCGTTGCCCTGTTCGACGTGATCGAGACTGTCGATCGCGAAAAGATCGCCAGGTCCCTGGCAGAGGAGATGACCAGACAGGCGCGTCATCCGAAGCTCTACGTGCAGGTCAACATCGGGATGGAGCCGCAAAAGGCCGGCATCGAGCCGAAGCAGACGGTGACTTTCGTCGATTTCTGCCGGCGGGAGCTTGAGCTTGAGATCGAGGGGCTGATGTGCATCCCGCCGGCGGAGGGCAATCCCGGACCGTATTTTGCGCTGCTGGCCAAGCTTGCCGATGAATGCGGCCTGCACAGGTTGTCGATGGGCATGTCCGGTGACTTCGAGATTGCTATCGGAATGGGTGCCACCAGCGTGCGGGTAGGGTCCGCCATCTTCGGGCACCGCTGATAAATTTGCGCCTGCACCCTTGGTCGGGCTTCAACACTCCCAGGCATCCTCCTAAGCTGACGCACAGCTTTGGGAGGAGCAGATGGAAAGCCGATATCAAGCGGTCTATCAGCACTGGCAGAACGACCCGGAAGGATTCTGGGCCGAGGCTGCGACGGAACTGATATGGTTCAAGCCGCCGGACCGTATCTTCGACCCGGATCTCGGCGTGTATGGACGGTGGTTCGTCGGCGGTGAGACCAACACCTGCTATAATTGCCTCGACAGGCATATAGCCGCCGGACGCGGCGCTGAGCGGGCCCTGATCTTCGATAGCGCGCTGACAGGCGAGAAGAAGATCTTCAGCTACGATGCGATGCTGGAAGAGGTGCAGGCGATTGCCGCGGTTCTCAAGAACCTTGGCGTCGCCAAGGGCGACCGTGTCGTCATCTACATGCCGATGGTGCCGGAGGCGATCTTCTCGATGCTTGCCTGCGCCCGGATCGGCGCGGTTCATTCGGTGGTGTTCGGAGGTTTCGCCGCTCACGAATTGGCGACGCGACTGGACGATCTGCAGGCCAAGGTAGCGATCAGCGCCAGCTGCGGCCTCGAGCCGGGGCGCGTCATAGCCTACAAGCCGCTGCTTGACCGAGCGGTGGATCTGGCAGGTTCAAAGCCGGAGCACTGCCTGATCCTGCAGCGCGAACAGTTGCCGGCAGAGCTTTGGGCGGACCGCGGCGATCTGGATCTGGGGCAGGCAATCCTCGCCGAGAAGATGGCCGGCACTCAGATAGCCTGCGAACCTCTGGCCGCGACGGACCCGCTTTATATCCTCTGCACATCGGGAACGACGGGCAGACCGAAAGGCGTCGTGCGCGACAATGGCGGGCACATGGTGGCGCTCCACTGGTCGATGCGCAACATCTATGGCGTGAAGCCTGGTGAGGCGTTTTGGGCAGCCTCGGACATCGGTTGGGTGGTCGGACACTCCTACATCGTCTACGGGCCGTTGCTCTCTGGCAATCCGACAGTCGTCTTCGAAGGCAAGCCGGTCGGGACCCCGGATGCCGGCGCGTTCTGGCGGGTGATCGCCGAACATGACGTGAAGGTGCTGTTCACGGCGCCGACCGCGTTCCGCGCCATCCGCCGCGACGATCCGGACGGCGATCTCGTCGGCCTTCACGATCTCTCCGGCCTCAAGGCCTTGTTTCTCGCCGGCGAGCGGGCCGATCCTGAAACGCTGAAATGGGCGGAGCGGATGTTGAAGGTGCCGGTGGTCGATCACTGGTGGCAAACGGAAACCGGCTGGGCAATCGCCGCCAATCCTATCGGCCTTGGGGCATTGCCTTTCAAGTACGGATCACCGACCCTTCCGATGCCGGGCCATTCCGTCGAGGTCGTCGACGATGCCGGTCATTCGCAGCCGGCCGGCACGCTCGGCAACCTCGTCATCAGGTTGCCGCTGCCGCCGGGTTGCCTCGTCAGCTTCTGGAACGCCGACGAGCGGTTCCGCGCGGCGTGCCTGGCGGAGTTTCCCGGCTACTACAAGACGGCCGATGCAGGGATAATCGATGAGGACGGCTATGTCTTTGTCATGGCGCGCACCGACGACATCATCAACTGCGCCGGCCACCGTCTCTCCACCGGCGCGATGGAGGAAGTGTGCGCCATGCATCCGGATGTTGCCGAGTGCGCCGTCATCGGTGTGTCGGACCCGTTGAAGGGACAGATCCCCTGCGGCTTCCTGGTGCTGAAGAACAGGGTGGCGCGCGATCCGCCAACGATCGTTGCGGAGGTGGTGGATCTTGTCCGGCTGCAGATCGGTCCTGTGGCAGCGTTCAAGACGGTGATGATCGTCAAGCGGTTGCCGAAAACCCGGTCCGGCAAGATCCTTCGCGGCACGATGCAGAAGATGGCCGACGGGCTGCCGTGGAAGATGCCGGCAACGCTTGAGGATCCCGCAGTGCTCGATGAGATTGCCGAGATCCTGGCAAGGAACGGCTACATGCGTGCTCCAGCACCGACGGGCTGAGCAGCAAAAAGCCGGCACATGGCCGGCTTTCAGAGGCGTGGCTGACAGAACGGATCAGAAGTTTTCGTCTTCGTCCGTGTCGCGGGTCGTCGACTTCAGCGACGAGAGCTTGGCGAACACGGCATCCGCGTCGATTTCCTTCTCTTCCGGGCGCTCATAGCGATAGCCGAGGTTCTCGGTCTCGGCGGCAGCCTGGAGGGTTGCGCCCAGTTCGGCCGCGGTCGGCAACGGACGGTTCTTCGAAGCGCGTTCGACTTCAAGATCGAGATCGATCTGGCTGCAGAGGCCGAGCGTCACCGGGTCCATCGGCGTCAGGTTCGCCGAATTCCAGTGGCTGCGATCGCGGATCTGCTCGATCGTCGACTTGGTCGTGCCGACCAGCCGCGAAATCTGCATGTCCTTCAGTTCCGGATGGTTGCGAACCAACCAGAGAATGGCGTTCGGACGATCCTGGCGCTTGGAAACCGGCGTGTAGCGCGGCCCACGGCGCTTCGATTCGGGAACGCGAACCTTCGGATCGGACAGCTTCAGACGGTAATTGACGTCCTGTTCGGCGCGGCCGATTTCATCGCGCGACAGCTGGCCGGTAGCAATGGGATCCAGCCCCTTGATGCCCTGTGCAGCTTCGCCGTCGGCAATCGCTTTCACTTCCAGGGGGTGCAGCTTGCAGAACTGGGCGATCTGATCGAAGGACAGCGCCGTGTTATCGACGAGCCAGACCGCCGTTGCTTTCGGCATGAGCAATTGTTGAGCCATGGATATGATCCTTCTATCGTCCGCGCCGGTGTCGCGGGCCGTGGGCTGTAACCACAAATTTCCGGGAATTATGGGGCTCTATAACTGCATTAAGATGAAATTGCAATTCTTCCGGCGCAATGACCGTTTGTCTAATTGTCGCCATCGCCCCACCTGATATGAAGTAACCGAGGGAGCCGTTTTCGTTGCGACGGGCGGTGGATTGCATGAGGAGGAATGGATGTCCGAGAAGCTCTATCCCGTACAGAAGCAGGTCAAGTCCCAGGCGCTGATCGATCGCGATACCTACCTGAAATGGTACGAGGAAAGCATCGAGAATCCGGATAAGTTCTGGGGCAAGCACGGCAAGCGGATCGATTGGTTCAAGCCCTATACCAAGGTCAAGAACACGTCCTTCAGGGGCAAGGTACCGATCAAGTGGTACGAAGATGGCCTCACCAACGTTTCCTATAACTGCATCGACCGGCACCTGAAGACGCATGGTGAGCGCACCGCGATCATCTGGGAAGGCGACAACCCCTACATCGACAAGAAGATTACCTACAACCAGCTGTACGATCAGGTCTGCCGGCTTGCCAACGTGCTGAAGAAGCGTGGCGTGAAGAAGGGCGACCGGGTCACCATCTACATGCCGATGATACCTGAAGCGACCTATGCGATGCTTGCCTGCGCGCGCATCGGTGCCGTGCATTCGGTGGTCTTCGGCGGCTTCTCGCCGGAAGCGCTGGCGGGCCGTATCGTCGACTGCCAGTCGACCTTCCTCATCACCTGCGACGAGGGCGTGCGCGGCGGCAAGCCGGTGCCGCTCAAGGAAAATGCCGACAAGGCGATCCACATCGCCGCGCGCCAGTACGTGACCGTCAACAACGTGCTGGTCGTTCGCCGCACGGGCGGCAAGACCAACTGGGCGCCCGGCCGCGACCTCTGGTACCATCAGGAAATCGCGGCCGTGAAGGGCCACTGCGAGCCGGTGAAGATGAAGGCGGAAGATCCGCTGTTCATCCTCTACACCTCCGGATCGACGGGCAAGCCAAAGGGTGTCCTGCACACCACTGGCGGCTACCTCGTCTACGCGGCGATGACTCACGAATACGTCTTCGACTACCATGACGGGGACATCTACTGGTGCACGGCCGATGTCGGCTGGGTGACCGGCCATTCCTATATCGTCTACGGGCCGCTCGCCAATTGCGCCACGACGCTGATGTTCGAAGGCGTGCCGAACTTCCCTGACCAGGGACGGTTCTGGGAGATCATCGACAAGCACCAGGTCAACATCTTCTACACGGCGCCGACGGCGATCCGATCGCTGATGGGTGCAGGCGACGACTTCGTCACCCGTTCCTCCCGCTCAAGCCTCAGGCTGCTCGGTACGGTCGGTGAGCCGATCAACCCGGAAGCCTGGGAATGGTACTACAATGTCGTCGGCGACAAGCGCTGCCCCGTGATCGACACCTGGTGGCAGACCGAGACGGGCGGCCACATGATCACGCCGCTGCCGGGGGCAACCGCCCTGAAGCCGGGATCGGCCACCCTGCCCTTCTTCGGCGTCAAGCCGGAACTCGTCGACAACGAAGGCAATGTCCTTGAGGGTGCGGCGGACGGCAATCTGTGCATCGCCGACAGCTGGCCAGGCCAGATGCGCAGTGTATACGGCGATCACGAGCGTTTCGTGCAAACCTATTTCTCCACCTACAAGGGCAAGTACTTCACCGGCGACGGCTGCCGACGGGACGAGGACGGCTACTACTGGATTACCGGCCGCGTCGATGACGTGTTGAACGTTTCCGGTCACCGGCTGGGCACGGCGGAGGTGGAATCGGCGCTCGTATCGCATGCACTGGTGTCCGAGGCGGCCGTGGTCGGCTATCCGCACGCGGTCAAGGGCCAGGGCATCTACTGCTATGTCACGCTGATGGCTGGCCACGAGGGAGACGAGGCGCTGCGCCAGGATCTCGTCAAGCACGTGCGCTCGGAGATCGGACCGATCGCGACGCCGGACAAGATCCAGTTCGCGCCCGGCCTGCCGAAAACCCGCTCGGGCAAGATCATGCGGCGGATCCTGCGCAAGATTGCAGAGGACGATTTCGGAGCGCTGGGGGATACCTCGACGCTCGCCGATCCGGCGG
This sequence comes from Rhizobium sp. SAFR-030, assembly GCF_059415005.1. Classification (NCBI taxonomy): domain Bacteria; kingdom Pseudomonadati; phylum Pseudomonadota; class Alphaproteobacteria; order Hyphomicrobiales; family Rhizobiaceae; genus Rhizobium; species Rhizobium sp. SAFR-030. The sequence continues at coordinate 77,562 of NZ_JBPFDO010000007.1, forward strand.
TTGTCGACGACCTGATCGAGAACCGCCAGAACAAGGCGGCTGCACCGGCGGCGTGAACCCCGAACACTCCAAGCGGCGGTGGCCTTACCCGGTCGTCGCCGCCTGAATGATCAGCCGTCGCGGCACAGGTCGTGTTTGCGGCCGCTGCCGGAGTAGCCAGCGGCTAGCCCCGCCTCCAGCATGTCCCTGGCGGGATCACGCCCATCCGCCATCACCACGTCAGCAATGATGCGGCCGAAATACTTGTCGGCGGCGATCCGCGTCAGCTTCACGCGCGGCGAGGCGGCTGCCAGGCTTTCCAGCCGCTGCTTGGCGGCCGCAGCAGCGTCACGCCCCGCCGTGCAGGACGATCGCAGCTCCGGCGTATCGATGCCACGCAGCCGAACATAGACTTCGATGGATTGCTGCGGCCAAGGCCGCGCCGTCACCAGCATCGTGTCGCCGTCGATCACCCGCAGGATTTCAGCGATCACCGGCCCGTCTATGATGTTTTCGGCGTGCACCGACACCGGCGCCAGGATCAGCGCCGGGAGAAAAACCAGGACTTGGTGAGGGCGTAACAGCATAAGAGGAAAATATTCCTTAATAGCTGCCGACGTCAATAGGAATGCGCGCCTATAGTCGATCTGTCAGCGCAGAATTCCCGGAGCCTCGTAGCCCGTGCGTTCGACGTATTCGGTGTAGCCGCCGCCATATTGGTGGATGCCGTCCGGCGTCAACTCCAGCACCCGGTTCGAGAGCGCGCTGAGAAAATGCCGGTCGTGGCTCACGAAGAGCATCGTTCCTTCATAGGAAGACAGCGCCTTGATCAGCATCGCCTTGGTGTCGAGGTCGAGGTGGTTGGTCGGCTCGTCGAGCACCAGGAAGTTAGGCGGATCGAAAAGCATGGCGGCCATCACCAGCCGCGCCTTCTCGCCGCCCGACAGCACCCGGCACCGCTTGTCGATGTCGTCGCCGGAAAACCCGAAGCAGCCCGAGAGCGCGCGCAGCGGCGCCTGGCCCGCCTTGGGAAAACGCTCCTCAAGCCATTGCAGGATGGTGCTGTCGCCGTCCAGCACATCCATCGCATGCTGGGCAAAGTAGCCGGTCTTGACGCTCGCTCCGACGTTGACGCTGCCCTCTTCCGGATCGGTAAAGCCGGTCACCAGTTTCAGCAGCGTCGACTTGCCGGCGCCGTTGACGCCCATGATGCACCAGCGCTCGCGCCGCTTGATCATGAAGTCGAGGCCTTCGTAGATCACCCGGCTGCCGTAGCGCTTGTGCACCTTCTTGAGGCTGACGACGTCATCGCCGGATCGCGGTGCTGGCAGGAAGTCGAACGCGACGGTCTGCCGGCGACGCGGCGGCTCGACGCGTTCGATCTTGTCGAGCTTCTTCACCCGGCTCTGCACCTGGGAGGCGTGCGAGGCGCGCGCCTTGAAGCGCTCGATGAATTTCAGCTCTTTGGCGAGCATGGCCTGCTGCCGTTCGAATTGTGCCTGCTGGTGTTTCTCGTTCAGCGCCCGCTGCTGCTCATAGAAGCCATAGTCGCCGGAATAGGTGTTGAGCGCACCGGCATCGATCTCGATAATCTTGGTGACGATGCGGTTCATGAACTCGCGGTCGTGCGAGGTCATCAGCAGTGCGCCGTCGTAGCCTTTGAGGAAATCCTCCAGCCAGATCAGGCTTTCCAGGTCGAGGTGGTTGCTCGGCTCGTCGAGCAGCATCACGTCTGGGCGCATCAGCAGGATGCGGGCGAGCGCGACGCGCATCTTCCAGCCGCCCGACAGCTTGCCGACGTCGCCGTCCATCATCTCCTGGGTGAAACTGAGGCCAGCCAAAACCTCGCGTGCCCGGCCTTCGAGCCCATAGCCGTCCAATTCCTCGTAACGAGCCTGAACCTCGCCGTAGCGCTCGATGATCTGGTCCATCTCGTCCAGCCGGTCCGGATCGACCATCGCCGCCTCGAGGTCACGAAGCTCCGCGGCGATCTCGCTCACCGGGCCTGCACCGTTCATCACCTCGGCTGCCGCCGAACGCCCGGACATCTCGCCAACGTCCTGGTTGAAGTAGCCGATGGAGACGTTCTTCTCGACCGCCACCTGCCCTTCGTCGGGCATCTCCTCGCCGGTGATCATCCGGAACAGCGTCGTCTTGCCGGCGCCGTTCGGGCCAACGAGACCGATCTTTTCGCCGCGATTGAGAGCAGCGGAGGCCTCGATGTAGAGGATGCGATGGCTGTTGGACTTGCTGATATTCTCGATGCGGATCATGTCTTTGTCGGCCCGGTCTGTCTGTCAGCGCGCCTTATGGCACGGGGGACTACCGCCTGTCGCCGTCCTGCGGCTGAAAAAACCGGAGCGTGGCGGCAGCGCCAGCAGCAGCGGTGAACGATGGATCAGTTTGTTGCCATTGTGCGCCAGGCCGGACAAGCCGTGCGGATTGTACCCGATTATCATCCAGCAGCCGGTGCCTTACCTTGCGCTCATCAGCAACAGGAGGTCGAGCATGACCAGCAGCATCCAATCCTCGGGCACCTTCAATCTCGGCAGCTTCACCGTTCGCCGCCTCGGATATGGCGCCATGCAGCTTGCCGGAAAGGGCGTTTTCGGTCCGCCGCGGGATAGGGCGGAAGCCATCGCGGTCCTGCGGGAGGCGGTGGAAAGCGGCATCAACCATATCGATACCAGCGACTTCTATGGCCCGAATGTCACCAACCAGATCATCCGCGAGGCACTGCACCCCTACAAGGACGATCTGGTGATCGTCACCAAGGTCGGTGCGACGCGTGGTCCGGAAGGGTCCTGGGACCCAGCCTTCTCGAAGGAGGCGCTGACGAAAGCCATCCATGACAACCTGACGAACCTCGGGCTCGATTCGATCGCGGTGGTCAACCTGCGCGCCATGTTCGACATCCACGGGCCGGCGGAAGGGTCGCTGGAAGAGCCGCTGACGGTTCTTGCCGAGATGCAGCAGCAGGGCTTCATCCGTCATATCGGCCTGTCGAACGTCACCGCAAAGCAGGTCGCCGACGGCCGCACGATCACCGACATCGTCTGCGTGCAGAACCAGTACAATCTGGCGCACCGGGAGGATGATGCCCTGATCGACCAGCTTGCACGTGAAGGCATGGCCTACGTCCCGTTCTTCCCGCTCGGCGGCTTCTCGCCGCTGCAATCCTCGACGCTGAGTGATGTCGCGATGCGGCTCGGCAAAACGCCGATGCAGGTGGCTCTGGCCTGGCTGCTGAAGCGCTCGCCGAATATCCTGCTGATCCCTGGTACATCCTCGCGGGGACATCTGCGGGAAAACTGCGCGGCAGCGGACGTGATGCTCTCCGACGACGTGATGCGCGAGCTCGAGGGCATCGCGGCGGCGGCATAAGCCAGTCATGTTGAAAGCTCCGCGACGGCAGCTTGTCGTCGCGGAGCTGTTTCGTTGGGCCGGGATTTGGTTCGGCGCCCGGCCTATCGACCGGATGCCTGCGCCGCGTACATGTAGCTGTCGTAGCTGTACTCGGCGACCCGGAACCATTCGAAGCTCTCGTCGCGGAACTTCTTCCAGCCAGGATAGATCTTCGCCCAGGCCGGGTGCTTCTGGCTGTACTCGGCATAGAGGTCGAACGACGCCTTGTAGGCGGCATCCATCACGTCGCGCGGCAGCGGACGAAGCTGGACGCCCTTACCGACCAGCGACCGGATGGCCGAGGTGTTCTTGACGTCGTAGAGCGCCTGCATGTTGATGTTCGCCGCCTTGCAGGCGGTGTCGAGAGCGGCCTTGTAGGCGTCCGGCAGGCCGGCATACTGCGCCTGGTTGATGAAGAAGTGGATCGTCAGCCCGCCTTCCCAATAGGCTGGATAGTAGTAGTTCTTGGCGATCTGGTAGAAGCCGAGCCGCTCGTCGTCATACGGACCAATCCATTCAGCCGCATCGATCGTCCCGCGTTCGAGTGCCGGATAGATGTCGCCGCCGGGAAGCTGCTGCGGAACGACGCCGAGCCGCGACATCACCTCGCCGGCAACGCCCGCGATACGCATCTTGATGCCCTTAAGGTCGGCGACGCTCTTGATCTCCTTGCGGAACCAGCCGCCCATCTGGGCGCCGGTCGCGCCGCCGGGAATGCCCACCACGCCGTAGTTGGAGAGAAACTCGTTATAGGCCTCGTTGCCGCCGCCGTGATAGAGCCAGGCATTCTGCTGGCGGCCGTTGAGGCCGAACGGAATGGTCGAGCCGATGGCGAATGTCGGATCCTTGCCGGTGAAATAGTAGCCGCAGGTATGCGCCAGCTCGACGGTGTTCTCCTTCACCGCATCGATGGCCTGGGCACCCGGTACGATTTCGCCGGCCTGGAACACCTGGATCTGGAACTTGCCGTTGGTCATCTTCGACAGCGCCTCGGCCATGACGACAGCGCCGCCATAGATGGTGTCGAGGTTGTTCGGAAAGCCCGATGTCAGGCGCCATCGGATCGATGGCATCTCCTGCGCAACGGCGGGTGCGGCAAGCGCAGAGCCCGCCGCTGTCGCGGCTCCGGCAATCGCTCCCTTGGTCAGAAAGCCACGACGGCTTACGTCCTTCGTCATTTCATCCTCCTCCGTTTGGGTATCCATGGCCGGCAGATCCGGCCGTGGTCATTCACGCCGACGCGCGTTGCGTCGGAATTCGTCAGGGGTTGGTCCCGCCTGTCGCCGGCGGTGCGCCGAAGCTGGGGGTTGGCGACCCGAAGCTTGGCGGTGCCGGTTCGCTGGGCGGTGCCGGTTCAGTGGACTGTGCAGGAGCCCCGAAGCTTGGGGGCGGGGCACCGAATGTCGGCGCCGCCGGGGTGTCCGTCGACGGATCGGGTGCTCCGAACGGCTGCGTCGGCGTGCCGAACGGGTTAGAGCCGTCGCTGCCGGGCATCGGAACGTTCAGCTGGATCGTCGACGGATCAACCGCCACCGCGCCTGACTTGTAGTGCGTCACGAGGCCCGGGAACGAGATGACGATGATGACCATGACCAGCTGGATGGCGAGATACGGCAGGGCGCCCATGTAGATCTGCCCGGAGGTCACCGGCTGGATCGTTGCTCCGGTGATCCGATCCTTGTAGGCCCGGGTGGGCGCTACGGAGCGCAGGTAGAACAGCGAGAAGCCGAAGGGCGGATGCATGAACGAGGTCTGCATGTTGATCGCCAGCATGACGCCGAACCAGATGAGGTCGATCCCCAGCGCGTCGGCCACCGGCGCCAGGAGCGGCACGATGATGAAGGCCAGCTCGAAATAATCGAGGAAGAAGGCCAGGAAAAACACCAGCAGGTTGGCGACGATCAGGAAGCCGACCTCGCCGCCCGGCACCGACGTCATCAGGTGCTCGACCCAGACATGGCCGTTCACGCCGTAGAAGGTCAGCGAGAAGACGCGGGCGCCGAGCAGGATGAAGATGACGAAGGACGACAGCTTGACGGTCGCGTAGAGCGCCGACTTGATCATGTCGAGGTTCAGACGGCGGTTGAGCGCTGCAAGTGCAAGCGCGCCGACGGCACCCATCGCGCCGCCTTCCGTCGGGGGTGGCAAGCCCGATGAAGATCGTGCCGAGAACCAGGAAGATCAGCACCAGCGGCGGAACGAGCGAAATGATGACCTTCTGGAACAGCTTCCAGCCGCGCAGCGAACGCGCTTCGGGAGGAAGCGCCGGGACGCTCGCCGGGCGGATGAACGACATCAGGATGATGTAGCCGGCATAGGCGGCGACCAGCAGCAGGCCCGGGATCAGCGCGCCCTTGTACATGTCGCCGACCGAGCGACCGAGCTGGTCGGCAAGGATGATCAGCACCAGGCTCGGCGGAATGATCTGCGCCAGCGTTCCAGATGCCGCGATCGTGCCTGCAGCCACGCGCCGATCATAGCCGTAGCGAAGCATGATCGGCAGCGAGATCAGGCCCATGGAGATCACCGAGGCGGCGACCACGCCGGTGGTGGCGGCAAGGATGGCACCGACGAAGATGACGGCAAAGGCAAGGCCGCCACGCACCGGACCGAAAAGCTGGCCGATCGTATCGAGCAGGTCCTCGGCCATGCCGCTTCGCTCGAGGATCAGTCCCATGAAGGTGAAGAACGGAATGGCGAGGAGCGTCTCGTTGGACATCTGGCCGAAGATGCGATCGGGGATGGCGCCGAACAGGTTGACCGGCAGCAGACCCATTTCGATGCCGATGAAGCCGAAGACAAAGCCGACGAAGGCGAGCGCGAAGGCAACCGGATAGCCGAGCAGCAGCACGACGATCAGCGACAGGAACATGATCGGCGCGAGGTTCTCTGCAAAGAATGCGAACATGGAGGTGATCCTGCCTTAGAGGGTCAATGCTTCGGCGTCGGCCAGCGCGATGGCGTCCGGCATGTCGCCGCGCAGGATGGCGATCCGCTTGATGAGTTCGGACAGACCCTGGAGAGCCAGCAGCCCGAAGCCCAGCGGGATCAGCGCCCAGACGGGCCAAAGCAAGAGTCCGCCGGTGTTGTTGGAGATTTCGCCGCTGATGAACTTGGAGGTCACGCGGGGCCAGGACAGGTAGATCGTGATGAGGCAGAACGGGAAGAGGAAGAACAGCGTGCCGAGGATCTCGATCCACAGCTGCGTCCGGCGCGACAGGCGGCCATAGACGAGGTCGACTTTGACGTGCTCGTTGTTCAGCAGCGTGTAGCCGGCCGCTACCAGGAAACCCGCCGAAAACAGGTACCACTGTGCTTCGAGCCAGGCGTTGGAGCTCATGTTGAAAAGCTTGCGGGTCGTAGCGTTGACCGCGCTGATGACGATCGCCAGCAGGATCAGCCAGGAAACCGCCTTGCCGATAAACGTGTTCGCCGCGTCGATGAAACGCGACAGCGCCAGCAGCCCAGACATATCAGTATCCTCCCAAAGCCCTGTCGGAAGAGCCATGGATGCACTGGTACGTCTCGTGTTTTAGCAGAACAAGCTGAGGTTGGCGGCAAGTGAGGCCTGCTACCCAGAACTGGGTAGATCCGGTCGCGTGTCGGTTGCCGACAATCCATTTTCCAGCACGTAGCGGGTCAGGCCTGCGGTCGTTGCGATGCCGAGCTTCTTCTTGATGTTCTTGCGATGCGTCTCCGCGGTTGCCGGCGATATCGACAGCGCATCGGCAATGTCGCGATTGCTGCTCCCGGCCGCAAGCCTGATCAGCACGTCGCGCTCTCGAGACGTCAGCCTGTCGTCACTCTCTTGTCGCCTGCCCGCAAGCAATGCGTCGGAAACTCCCGACGAGAAGTAGGTGCCGCCGGCTGCGACCGTTTCGATCGCCGCAACGATCTCTTCCGTCGGGACGTCTTTCAGGATGTAGCCGGAGGCGCCCCGCATTACCGAGGCCGAAATATATTCGCGGTTGTCGTGCATGGAGAGCATCAGGATACGGGTGTCGGGGACTGCCGACTTGAACAGCTCGATGGCATCGATGCCGTTCATCTTGGGCATGTTGATGTCCATCAGCACCACCTGCGGCAGAGTGTGTCTAGCCTCCTCCAACCCCGCGATCGCATGAACCGCTGTGCCCACCACCTCGATATGGCCATAGGTATCCAGAAGCGCCTTCAGCCCCTCGAGAACCAGGGGATGGTTGTCGACCAGCAGCACCGTGATGCGGCGGGATGCCATCAGCTCGCCTCCTGCAATGGCGCGGCAGGTTGACCGGCGGATTTCGGCAGCATGGCGGTCAGTGTCGTTCCGGTATCGGAGGAGCGGACCAGGAAGATGCCGCCGAAATGCCCAATGCGCTCCTTCATGTTTCGCAGGCCGAGGCCTCGCGACATCGGCTGGTCTCCGCCGCCCGCACCGCCGAACCCCTTGCCGTTGTCGGCGATCGTCATCCGCATCCGTCCCCGCTCGCTCCACAGGCGGATCTCGACGCGGGTGGCGCCGGAATGCCGCTCGACATTGGTCAGCGCCTCCTGGGCGATGCGGTAGAGCGCGGTGCTGGCCTCCGGCTTCAGCCTGTCGGGCGTCTCCGCTTCGATGGCGACGGCGATCCCGGTTCGCTCGGCAAAGTTCTCCGTCAGAGATTTCAGCGCCGGCGTCAGACCCAGATCGTCGAGAACTCGCGGCCTCAGCTCGTGCGACAGCCGCCGCACCTCCTTGATTGCTCCGTTCAATGCATCGGCGCCCCGACCGATAGCCGCTGCGGCATCGTCCGCCTGGCTGCTCGTCTTGCGGCTGGCGAGATCGATGGCATAGCGCACGCCCACCAGGCTCTGCGAGATCCCGTCGTGCAGTTCGCGGGCAAGCCTTGCGCGTTCCTCTTCCTGCGTATCGATGACGCGCTGCGTCAGCGCCCTCAGCTTTTCGTCCGCAAGCCGGCGTTCGTGCAGCGTGATCCAGATACAGGTGGCGAACACCACGAGCACAGCCGGCACGGCAATCATCGCAACAATGGTAAACGTCCGGCGGATGTTCTGCCGCATGTCGGCCTTGGCGGCAGTGGTCTGGGCGTAGACGTCGTCGAGATAGACGCCGGTGCCGACCATCCAGCGCCACTTGTTCAGCCCTGCCGCAAACGACAGCTTGTCGGCCATCTCGCCGCTGGACGGTTTTTCCCATTTGTACTGGTGCAGGCCACCGCCTTCGATCGCCTTGCCGATCAGGTTGGCAATCACCTGGTCGCCGTCCGGATCGACAAGGTCGAACCAGTTGTGTCCGGCGCGGAAGGCCTGGCGGGGATGAACAATATTGTTGCCGTCATAGTCGTAGACGAAGAAATAGCCGTCCTTGCCATAGTCGAGCGCGGTAAGGATGGACCTTACGCGATCCTTGGCCTGTTGATCGTCCGTGCCGGCACCCTCATAGACATCGCGGATAGCGGAAAGCGCCAGGTTGGTGAGATTGAGGAGCTCGGTCTCCTTCGCCTTCAACATGTTGCGCTCGAAGGTCTCGATGCTGCTCTGGGCCAGCCGCGTCGATTGCCAAGTGATGAAGGCGGTGATCGTCAGGATCGCGACGACGAGCGGAACGATGGCAAGGGCGACGATCTGGTGGCGTAGGTGCACCGCTGCTTCCTCCAAGGCATTGGTCAGACTTGATGTCGGATACCACATTTCGAGGGCGGATGCCGAATAGTCGGATTCGACTTTGCCAGTTGGCTGCTGAGAGACAGGGCATTTCGGGCGCGGCGGATGCGGGAAACGCAGCGACAGGCCGGGTCGGGCTTCGGGTGGCCTTGACTTGCCTATCTTGCAGCATAGACCTCGCCATCTGTTTTGTTTCGGAGTGCGCCCGTGAAGCTTCTGGCATCCATCTCATTTTTCGTCGGTCGAACCTTTGCGGCCTGGGTCATCCTGTTTGCAGTTCTGGGTTTCTTCTTCCCCGATACGTTCAAGCAGATCGCGCCTTGGATCGTCACGCTGCTGTCGATCATCATGTTCGGCATGGGTCTCACCTTGTCCGTCGACGACTTCCGAGAAGTGCTGCGGCGGCCCTTCGACGTGTCGATCGGCGTGCTTGGCCAGTTCATCATCATGCCGCTGCTCGCAGTGCTGCTGACCTGGATCATCCCGATGCCGCCGGAAGTCGCCGCAGGCGTCATCCTCGTCGGCTGCTGCCCCGGCGGCACCTCGTCCAATGTCATGACCTACCTGTCGAAGGGCGACGTGGCCCTGTCGGTCGCCTGCACCTCGGTGACGACGCTCGCGGCGCCGATCGTGACGCCGTTCCTGGTCTGGATGTTTGCCAGCCAGTATCTGCCGGTCGACGGCTGGGCGATGTTCCTCAGCATCGTCAAGGTGGTGCTGGTGCCGCTGGCGCTCGGCGCGGCGCTGCAGAAGCTTTTGCCGAACCTCGTCAAGGCAGCGGTCCCTGCCCTGCCCCTCGTCAGCGTCATCGGCATCGTGCTCATCGTTTCGGCCGTCGTCGGTGCCTCGAAGGGCGCCATCGTCCAGTCCGGCCTGATGATCTTTGCTGTCGTCGTCCTGCACAACGGCCTTGGCTATCTGCTCGGCTTCTTCGCGGCCAGAGCGTCCGGCCTGTCGCTTGCCAAGCGCAAGGCGATCGCCATCGAGGTCGGTATGCAGAATTCCGGCCTCGGCGCGGCACTGGCCACCGCCTACTTCTCGCCGCTCGCCGCCGTGCCGAGCGCCATCTTCAGCGTCTGGCACAACATCTCCGGCGCACTGCTGGCCAACTGGTTTTCGGGCCGGGTGGATGAGGCCGACAAGGCCTGATGCCGCAGACCGGACGTTGTTCGACACGTCCGGTCGTCACCTGCAACACATCGAAACGCATGCAGGCTGAGGGAGAGGTCGTCGTCGGCAATACATCAGCGCCTGCCAGGAACCGCGGACCTTGGATGCGGCGCTGGCTGCGACAGCCGCAGCAGGCACGCCACATCGCAGCGCCGAAGCCGCTACTGATCAACGGTCACACGTCGCTCGGTTGACGGTGCTGCACGTGGTGACGTGAGACCTGTTCGAGATCGCCGGATCTCTGCTAAGAGATGAGGATGCCGTTCGAAGAGCGAAAAAAGCCCCGCATCACGCTGATCGACGTTGCGCAGCACGCCAACGTGTCGCGTGCGACCGCTTCGCTCGTCATCCGCAAGAGCCCGCTGGTCGGTGCGGAAACGCGGTTGCGCGTCGAAAAGGCGATGCGAGACCTCGGCTATGTCTACAACATGGGCGCCGCCAGACTGCGGGCGGAGCGCAGCTATACCGCCGGCGTGATCGTGCCCAATCTCACCAATCCCTTCTTTGCCGAACTGTTGTCGGGGATCGAGGCCGTCATCGATGCGGCCGGGATGGTCGTGATCCTCGGCAATAGCGGTGATAGCGCCGAACGTCAGGACATGATGATGCGTCGGATGCGCGAACACAGCGTCGACGGCGTCATCATCTGCCCGGCAGCCGACACCGGACCCGAATTCATGCGGCAGTTTGCCCAGTCGGGCCTGCCGCTGGTGCAGGCTCTTCGTCACGTCTCGGACGAGTTCGACTATGCGGGCGCCGATTACGCCGGCGGCATCGCCCACGCCGTCGATCATCTTGCGGCGCTCGGTCATCGCAGGATCGCGTTTGCCGTGCACGGTCCGGTCCACTCTGCCTACAACGAAAGGGTCGATGGCTTCCGCGACGCCATGTTGTCGCGTGGCCTCGATCCGCAACGGATCATCCGGGTACCGAATCCTGTCGGGGAAATCGCCGGAGCAGCATCGCTGCTGTTTGACGGCCATCAGCAGCCGACGGCCGTCATCTGCTTCAACGATGTCGTGGCACTGGGCCTTTCCGCCGGGCTGCACGATCGCGGACTGCGGATCGGCGAAGATATTTCTCTGATCGGTTTCGACGACGTCAGCGACGCCGAAACCATGCGCCCGCGCCTGACCTCGGTTTCGACGGCACCGGTGACGATCGGCCAGACGGCGGCGCAGTTGCTGCTCGACCGGGTGTCAGATCCGCGGCGTGAGGCTCGCAGGCTCGTGATGCGAAGTGTCCTGCACATCCGACAGACATGTGGGCCGATCGCCCTCTCCGCTCTACAATAGGCAAGGAGAGGTGTTGACGACCGGCCTCGAAAGCTTTTAGATCGATCTAAACGAAGAGGATGTGCGGAGGAGCGCTTCCCTTTCGACAACCGCGGGGGAGGTCCCAAGTTGTACGTGTTTAACTTTGAGCCCGTGTTTGCGGGGTTCGACCAGTTGTTGCTCGGAGCCTGGCTGACCATTCAGCTGTCCGTCGCGTCGATGATCCTCGGACTGATCGTTTCGGTTATCTGCGCGGCAGGCAAGACATCCGGCGTGGCGCCGCTGCGGTGGGTCATCAACGCCTATATCGAGATCATCCGCAACACGCCGTTCCTGGTGCAGATCTTCTTCATCTTCTTCGGCCTGCCATCGCTCGGCCTTCGCCTGTCGCCGGATGGTGCAGCACTTCTGGCGCTGGTCATCAATTTCGGCGCCTACGGCACGGAGATCATTCGCGCCGGCATCGAATCGATTCAGAAGGGCCAGGTCGAAGCCGGGACCGCGCTCGGCCTCTCCAAGCTTCAGGTGTTTCGCTACATCGTCATGAAGCCGGCGCTCAGAACCGTCTACCCGTCGCTGACCAGCCAGTTCATCTATCTGATGCTGACCTCAAGCGTCGTTTCGGCCATCTCCGCCGACGATCTGGCAGCTGCCGGCAATAATCTTCAGTCGCAGACGTTTGCCAGCTTCGAGGTCTATATCGTCATCACGGCGATGTACCTGGTCATGTCGATCGGCTTTTCGTTGATCTTCTCGGTCATCGAGAAGGCCGCCTTCAAATATCCCCTGAGCCGCTAGGAGCCTGACATGCCTTTGATCAGACCTTTCGGCATCAATGAATTCTGGATCATCGTCTATGCCGCACAGTGGACGATCGCACTGTCGGCGATCGCCTTTGCGGGCGGCGGCATCGGCGGGTTGTTCGTCGCCCTGATGCGGGTTTCGGATGCGCGATGGCCACGCCTGATCGCCACCGCTTTCATCCGCGTCTTCCAGGGCACGCCGCTGCTGATGCAGCTCTTCCTGGTGTTCTTCGGCATGAACATCGTGGGCTTCGCGATCAATCCCTGGCTTGCTGCAACCGTCGCCCTGACGCTGCACGCCAGCGCCTTCCTCGGCGAAATCTGGCGGGGCTGCATCGACGCGGTGCCGCCTGGCCAGCGGGAGGCTGCGACTGCTCTCGGGCTGCGCTACTTCAATCGCATGCGCTACATCATTCTGCCGCAGGCATCGAAGATTGCCGTCGCGCCGACCGTCGGTTTTCTGGTGCAGCTCATCAAGGGCACATCCTTGGCGGCAATCATCGGTTTTACCGAGCTTACCCGTCAGGGACAGATCATCAACAATGCCACTTTCAGTCCGTTCATGGTGTTCGGCACCGTGGCGGCTGTCTACTTCGTTCTGTGCTGGCCGCTGTCGGTGCTGGCGCGGCGGATGGAAGTACGATTCTCCCGCGCGACCACGCGTTGACGGGATCAAACGCCGGGGGAGGACGCCGGCACAACAGCAAAGGGTAGGAACATGAATTTCTCCAGACGCATGGTGATGGCCGCAATCGGCGCGGGTTTGGTGGTCGGCGCTGCCGCTTCCACGGCTTCGGCGCAGACGGTCGAAAGCATCAAGTCCGCCGGCACGCTGAAGGTCGGCATGCTCGTCGATTTCCCGCCGTTCGGCATCATGAATACCTCCAACCAGCCTGACGGCTATGACGCCGACGTTGCCAAGCTCCTCGGCCAGGAATGGGGCGTGACGGTTCAGATCGTGCCGGTCACCGGGCCAAACCGCATTCCCTACCTGCAGAGCAACCAGGTCGATCTTCTCGTCGCCTCGCTCGGCATCACCGAGGAGCGTGCCAAGAGCGTCGATTTCTCGCAGCCCTACGCCGGCATCTCGATCGGCGTCTTCGGCGCCACCGGCACGAGCGTCTCGAAGGCGGAGGATCTTTCCGGCAAGACCGTCGGCGTGGCGCGTGCCTCGACGCAGGATACCGCCGTCACCAAGGTGGCGCCGAAGGATGCCAAGATCCAGCGTTTCGATGATGATGCCAGTGCCGTGCAGGCCCTGCTGTCCGGCCAGGTCGAACTGATTGGCGTCTCCAACGTCGTCGCCGCACAGATCGAGAAGGCCGCGCCGGGTCGTTTCGATCAGAAGCTGCAGCTGAGCCAGCAGGTTCAGGGGATTGCCGTGCGCAAGGGGTCCACCGAACTGCTGACGGCCGTCAACGGCTTCATCGACAAGGCGAAGGCAAGCGGCGAACTCAACAAGATCCACGAAAAGTGGCTTGGTGCGCCGCTGCCTGATTTCGTCGCCACCAAGAAGTAAGCACCCGATCAACGAAAGGAGGTCCTCGCATGAGTGAAGTTGGAACGAACGCAGCGACGGATGTGCGAGGAGCTTCCGACCTCGTGGTGCGGATGGAAGGCGTCAACAAGTGGTATGGCGCCTTCCACGCCCTGAAGGACATCGATCTCTCCGTCCAGCGCGGCGAGCGGATCGTCATCTGCGGACCCTCCGGCTCGGGCAAGTCGACGCTGATCCGCTGCATCAACCAGCTGGAAACGATCCAGAAGGGCAGGATTGTCGTCGACGGCCATGACCTGACCGCCGGCGGCAAGAACGTCGACATCGTCCGGCAGGAAACCGGCATGGTGTTCCAGCAGTTCAACCTCTTCCCGCACATGACCGTGCTGGAGAACTGCACCCTTGCGCCGATGAAGGTGCGGGGCATCTCCAGGGTCGAGGCTGAACAGATCGCTCGCCGGTACCTGGAGCGGGTCCGGATCCCCGAGCAGGCCGAAAAGTACCCTGCCCAGCTGTCGGGCGGACAGCAGCAGCGCGTCGCGATTGCCCGGGCGCTCTGCATGAACCCGAAGATCATGCTGTTCGACGAGCCAACCTCGGCACTCGATCCGGAAATGGTCAAGGAGGTTCTCGACACGATGATCGACCTCGCCAGCGAGGGAATGACCATGCTGTGCGTCACCCACGAGATGGGCTTTGCGCGGCAGGTGGCCGACAGGGTGATCTTCATGGACCGTGGCGAAATCCTCGAAACCGGCACGCCCGAGGCGTTTTTCGGAGATCCGAAAAACGAGCGGCTGAAAACCTTCCTCGGCCAGATTTCCTGATCCGAACCAATCTCACAGTGGATGCAGACATGAAACCCGAAGTCCTGCTGCTTGAACCGATGATGGCGCCTTTCGAGGAACGGCTGGAAGCGCTCTACACCGTGCACCGGCTGTACGATCCGGCGCAGGTGTCATCAATTGAAACGGCGCTGCCGAATATCCGCGGCGTGGTGACTGGCGGCGGCACCGGGATCTCCAACGAGTGGATCGAGAAGCTGCCGGCTCTCGGCGTCATCTCCGTCAACGGCGTCGGAACCGACAAGGTCGATCTCCCATTCGCCCGCAGCCGCGGCATCGATGTGGCCATTACCGCCGGCGTCCTTACCGATGACGTCGCAGATATTGGCATCGCGCTGATGCTGGCTGTGCTCCGGCACGTACCGCGCGGCGACGCCTATGTTCGTGGCGGCCAGTGGGGCAACGAGCCGTTTCCGCTCGGTACAAGCCCGACGGGCAAGCGCGTCGGCATTCTCGGGCTCGGGCAGATCGGCAAGGCTTTTGCCCGTCGTGCGGAGGCCTTCGGCATGCAGGTCCGCTACTGGAACCGGTCACCGGTGGCGGATACGCCGTGGAAGTCCTGCGCATCGCCGGTCGAACTTGCGGCAGACAGTGACGTGCTTTGCGTTGCGATCGCCGCAAGTGCTGCGACCAGTAAAGTGGTCGACTCGGATGTTCTGCGGGCGCTTGGCTCAAAGGGTGTCGTCATCAACATCGCCCGCGGCACGGTCATCGACGAGGACGCGCTTCTTGCAGCGCTGAACGACGAATCCATTGCCGGCGCCGGCCTAGACGTGTTCGTCAATGAACCGAACATCCGCGAGGAATTCTTCACCGCGCCGAACACGGTGCTGATGCCGCACCAGGGAAGCGCGACGATCGAAACGCGGCTTGCCATGGGCGAGATGGTGCTCGCCAACCTGGCCGCGCATTTCGGCGGCGAGACGCCGGCGACCACCGTCAACTGACAGGACATTCGAATGATCATTCGCCAGGCCTTTTTCGAAGGCACTATCCGAGAGGGACAGGAGGAGGCTTTCAAAGCCTATGTCCGCAACAAGCTGATGCCGATGTGGCTCGCCTTTCCAGGGATCCGCGAAGTGAGGGTGCTCTACGACATCGAGCGGGACGAAGGCGCTCCAAGCTACCCGATGGTGCTGTCGACCATGTATGATAGCCGCGAGGCGCTGGCCGTCGCGCTGGATTCGCCGATCCGCTACGAGAGCCGTGAAGCCACCAAGGGTCTGCTCGAGATGTTCGACGGGCACATCCACCATCACGTGTTCGACCTGGCACTCGGTTGAGTGGAGGAAGAGACCGGCGGCAGCTTCTGTTATCCTGCTGACAAGTAGGTCCGATAGGATCGTCGGCTGATTCCCTCCGATCGGACAGTGCAGATATCATGACGCCTTCAGAATCCGGCCTTTTCATCCGACACCAGGATTTTCAGACCCGCCTCAAGTGGCATCGCCTTCGCCGCCACCCGGGCGATCCGCTGTTCTCGCCGGCCGTCATGGCTGACGGTTTCAAGCTCGGAGCATCTATGGAAATCGATCTGCGGGTGCGCGCCGACGGTGGATTCGCGGTCCTGCATGACGAGGTGCTTGAGGGCGAGACCACCGGCCGGGGTTCCGTCCGGGAGCAGGCCAAAGTCGATTTCGACGGTCTGACCATGCTCGAGGGCGGCAGTCGCGTCATGCTGAGCGAGGAGCTTGCCGGGCTGATCGCCGACGCGCATCCGGACGCCCTGCTGCAGTTCGACATGAAGGACGGTCTCGACCGCATCGGCGAACGCGGAATCGATCACCTCAGAGACTACTTCAGCGTATCCCTTAGCCGGCTTATCGTCAGTGGCTCCGACCTTCCTCTGATCATCGCGCTCCGGCAATCCATGCCCGATCTGAAGCGCGGTATCGATCCTACGGACAAGCTGGTCGAGATCCAGCGCCAGGATGGATGGGCCGCTGTCGAGCGCGAGCTCGTGGCCGATCTTGCAGGTCCGACCGAGCCCGACACCATCTATCTGTCGTGGCAATTGCTGCTCCACGCAGCCAAAAACGGTCTCGACCTGATCGGGCTCTGCCATCGGCACGGAAAGGTCGTCGACGCGTGGACCTACAATCTGCGAACTCCGGAGGCGGGCTTCACCGATCCGGAGTGGGCGGAATTCTCAGCGCTGATGGCGTTGCGACCAGACCAGATCACCACCGATCGGGCGCCCGCCATGGAGCGTGCCTGGCTGCAGCGCAGCGGCTCGGTCGCGCCGTAGTCTAGGCCGGCTCGAACGCCTCTCTTTCCGTCTCGACCAGGAAGGCAAGTGCCTGAGCCAGCCCCGGCGCGCAGGCAAAGACTGGCCCACCCTCGGCGAGGAGCCTTTCGACCGGTGGAATGGCGACTTCAGCGCCAGCCTCGCGTGCGATGAGCGCCCCGGCCAGCACGTCCCAGGGTGACAGATGGCGTTCGTAGTAGAGATCCGCCACGCCTTCGGCGACCCGGACGAGGCCGATGGCCGCGGCACCCATGCGGCGATAGTCCATCCCGGTGTCAAAGAGGCGGCGGGATACCGCGAGGTAATCCTCGAAATCGGTCCGCCGCGAGTGACCGAGAATGGCGATGCCGCGGGCCGGGTCCGTGGTCCTCGCGGCTCTGATCGGCTTGCCGTCGCGCAGTGCCCCCTCGCCGCTTATCGCGCTGAACACCACATCACGCGTCGCGTCATAGATCACGCCGACCAGGATGTCTTCGCCGGAAACGAACGCGATGGACACGCCCCAGTGTCGGAAACCGCGGATGAAATTGGTCGTGCCGTCAATCGGATCGACGACCCAGGTCCCCGGAGGCGTATCAATCCGCGCCGTCTGAGGGCGGGCGCTGCCGCCCTCCTCGCCCATGAAGGCATCGTCTGGGAAGCTTTCCTGAAGCGCAGCGCGGATCGTCTGTTCGGCACGCTTGTCGGCGACGGTGACGAAATCCTGCAGGCCCTTGTTTTCGACAGCCAGCTCCTCGCTGCCGGCATCGGCTCTGAAGGCGGCGGCGTCCCTTCCGACCCTTCGGGCCACGGCGATTGCAAGTTCGGCACGCTGACGCAGTGCGGCAGTATCGAATGCGAATGTCATCAGGCACTTCTTCTGTTGATGAAGGTTGTCGGTGTGAATTCCACACGGGCGACGGCCTCCGGATCGGAAATTCGGGTTGTCAGCAGATCGATGACCTGCTCGGCCTGGATATCGCAGGGCTGCAGGAAAGTGGTCAGGTCGTAGGCACCCCAGGCCGCCTGGGGGATGTCATCGTGGCCGATCACCCGGACCGAGCCGTCGCGCCGGCCTGCATCGCTGAGGCCATCCAGAATGCCGCAGGCCATGTAGTCGTTGACGGAAAAGATGCCGTCGATGCCGAGGTCGAGCAGGGTCGGCACGACCTCTCGCCCACAGCGGTAGTCGTTCTGTGCCACCGGCACGAGCGCCGCATCGATACCGCTTGCCGCACAGCGTGCCCGGAACGCCTCGGCGCGACGGCGCGACGAAGAGGAGATTGCTGTGCCAGCGACCACCGCCAGTCTTGTCGCTCCCGCCTGCACGAGGTGATCGGCTGCGAGGTAGCCCGAATTGCGATCGTCGCAGACGACGCGATCGACGAACGGATAGTCCTCGCCCTTGTTGATGAGGACGATCGGCACGCCCTCGGCGGCGCATTCCTCGCAGATGTGCGATGGCGGCGCGTCGGAGGTCACGATGACCCCCGAGACTGCATAGTGCAGCAGCTGCCCGATGACCGTGGCGCTGTCGGCTTCCTTCGAGGTCGGCAGCAGGATGGGCCGGTAGTTGCGGGCAATTAGTGCCCGGGCCAGATGCTCGAGCTGCTGGGTGCGGAACGGGTTATCGAGCCCGGCGGCGACAAGTCCGACGAAATCGGACCGCTTGTTGGTGAGGCCGCGGGCGAGGTAGTTTACCCGGTAGCCAAGATCCCTCGCCGCCTGATGAACCTTCTCGCGGGTCTTTTCGGAGACGCTGGCATCGGGGGTGAATGTGCGCGACACCGCGGCACGCGACACGCCGGCAGCACGCGCGACATCGTGCGAGGTAACCCGCCTCGCCGGACGCTCCAAGGTGCTGGTTTCGCGCGGTCGCATCAAATCCGGCAGATTGGTGCAGATGCCGAGGACCGGCAGCACAATGATCTGCGCCAGAACGTCGGGCCGCTCCTCATGCCAGAGAACGACCTCCCGACCCTGCGAGAAGACCTGCTTCAGCAAGTCGTCGGTCACCAGTTGCTGTGGCGTGTCACCGGCGCGTTCCCAGCACAGATGCAGGATATCGGCGCCCGCCTCATCACCCAGCCCATGCGGATCGGCACCGACCCGAACCAGCACCGACAAGGGATAATCACAGCCCAGGTCGCGCAGTTCTCGCACTTGCGTCACGTCGAACGAGCCGAAACAGGCAAACCGCTGTCCCATCGCCTGCAGGTGGCGCCAGCACAGCGGACCGGTTCCGGCGCGCTTCAATTCCACATAGAGGCCACAGCCGGTCTGGCGGGCGAGCATTGCCACCTCGTCAAAGCGCGGCACCTCGGGCACCGCCTCCCGCAGCTGCTCAAAGCTCAGCTGCGAGATATGCAGATCGGCACCGAACACGCGCTCAAGGTGATCGTCATGCGAGACGACGACCACACCGTCGGCGGTCAGCTGCGTGTCGATCTCCCACATCTCGGCGCCCAGTTCGGCAGCGCGCCGGAAGGCAATGAGCGTGTTCTCCACCGCGTGACCGCTGGCGCCGCGATGGGCAATGCAGAACGGCAGGCGGCGGTTCTCCGGCCAGCCGAAACGGCTGAAGAAGGCTGAAAGATCACGTTGCGTTCCGGCCATGTCGCTCGCCCTGGTCAAAGCCTCTCGCCATCCTCGGCAAACACGAACACGGCCTTGCTGTCGATATGCCAGCGAACGCTGTCGCCGACTGCCACAGTTCGCCCGGAGGGCTGGATCGAACGCAGCACCGAGCCGTCCGCCAATGTCACGTCATAGAGGTTCTCGCGCCCTTGCGTCTCGGCAAACGTCACCGTTCCTTCGATCTGCACATTGCCCTGCGGGCCGCAATCCTCCGGCCGAACGCCGAGCGTCAGGGGCGTGCCGTCGGCGATCCCGTCCAAGGCCACCAGCGGAATACGCAGGCCAAGTGGTGCGATCGCGAAGGCCCCGTCCGTTGCAACGCCGTTGAGGAACGAGATCGGCGGATTGCCGAGGAAACCCGCAACGAAAGCGGTGCGCGGATTTCGGTACATGTCCGAGGGCGTGTCGATCTGGACGATCTCGCCCTTCTTCATGATGGCGATGCGGTCGCACATCGACATTGCCTCGACCTGATCATGGGTGACGAGCACGGCGGTAATGCCGGTTTCCCGCTGAATGCGACGGATTTCGGAGCGCATCTCCAGCCGAAGCTTGGCGTCGAGGTTGGCAAGCGGCTCGTCGAGCAACAGCACGTCCGGCCTGCGCACTAGGGCGCGTGCCAGGGCGACGCGCTGCTGCTGGCCGCCAGACAGCTGCCCCGGACGACGCTCCAGCAGCTCGGAAATATGCGTCAGCTCGGCGATCGCCCGCACGGCGCGGTCGATGTCCGCCCTGCTGTCGCGACGGACGGTCAGCGGGAAGGCGATGTTCTCGAAGATGCTCAGATGCGGGTAGAGGGCATAGTTCTGAAACACCACGCCGACATTGCGTTTTTGGCTCGGCAGATGGCTGACGTCGCGATCGCCGAACAGGATGCGGCCGCCGTTCATGCGGTGGATGCCGCAGATGGTGAACAGCGTCGTTGATTTGCCACAGCCGGACGGCCCGAGAAGCGCCAGCATCTCGCCGTCCTCGATGGTCAGGTTCATGTTGTCGATGACCGGTGTGGCGTCGAACGTCTTGGTGAAATTGCGGATGGAGATCTGCATTAGCCCTTGGTGCCTCCGCCGAAGATGTTCATCAGCCGGTTCTGGAACAGCACGAAGAGCGCCAGAACCGGGAGCGTGTAGAACAGCCCGACCGACTTGAAGATGTTGAAGTTGTAGGTGCTGGAATTGGGATCGGAGACGGTGTTGAGATACATCGACAGGACTTCGAAATCCGCCGATGGCGCAAGGATCCGCGGCAGCATGTACTCGCTCCAGCCGTCGATGAAGGCGAAGATAGCCAGCGACAGGAGGCCCGGCTTGACCTGCGGCAGGATCAGTCGCCGCCAGACGGTGAAACGGGATGCGCCATCCTGCACGCCGGCCATTTCGATCTCCCACGGGACGGCATCGTAGAAGCCTTTCATGATCCAGATCCCGAAGGGCAGCATCAGGCTCGACTTTACCAGGATGACGCCGATCAGCGAGTTATAGAGGCCGGCGAACTGCAGCACGAGGAAGACGCCGATGATGAGGGTGACGGAAGGGAAGGCATGCATGACCATGATGCCGGAGAGTACGAAGCGGCGGAACGGCAGGGCCAGGCGCGAGAGCGCATAACCGGCTGTCGCCGAGACGCTGACGACGATCACCGCCATGCTGACGGCAAACAGCAAGGTGGTGAGCGTCGGCTTCCAGACATCGCCCGTGATCGTCGGGTCGATCAGGAACCGCCAATGCTCAAGGGTGAAGGCGTTGGGCAGGATCGATCCTGTGGCGGTGTTGCTGAACGTGTCGACGACCAGGAACAGGTACATGATCGCCAGCGGCAGGCTCAGAATGGTGAGCAGCAGGATAACCGGCCAGGCTGCGAAGTTGCGTGTCATGGCCGTTCCTCAGAATTCGATCTTGGGCTTCGACATCATGTCGTCGAAGCGGAACAGACGCAGGTAGACGACGGAGAGCAGCAGCCCGACGGCGACGAGCACCAGCGCCATGGCGGCACCCAGTCCGTATTGCAGATTGCCGGTATAGTTGTTGAGCGCGGTCTTGAAGGCTTCCAGCGCCCAGACCGTCGTTGTGCTGCCGGGCCCGCCATTGGTGGTCAGCCAGATCTCCTGGTAGGAGGACAGAAGCGACAGCGTCTGGTAGCTGGTGACGAACAGGATCGGCCAGCGCATCTGCGGCAGGATGATGTAGCGGATCTGCTGGAAGCGACTGGCGCCATCGACCTCGCTCGCCCAAAGCTGCTGGCTTGGGATGGCCTTCAGCGCGCCGGAAAACAGGATCATGCCGAACGAGGCGCCGACGAAGCCGTTGACCAGGATGACTACTGTCCAGGCGCTCTCCACCGACCCCTTCATGTAGTTGAAGGCGGGCAGGCCCAGATGGCTGGCGACGTTGAAGAGGAAGCCGTCTTCCCAGGTCATCCACTTCCACAGCACGGTGTAGAGAACCACCGGCGTGATGCGCGGCAGAAGCCACAGCACGCTGAAAATTCCGGCGCCCGTGGGCGGCAGGTAGAAGGTGGTGATTGCCAGGAACAGGCCGACCAGCACGTTGAAGGCGAGGGTCACCGCCACGTAGAAGACGGTGTTGGCCACGATCCTCCAGGTGTCCGGCGTCGATGCCAGATGGGTGAAGTTCTCGCTCGTCCAGGTCCAGCCCGTATAGCTGGCATCGGCGATTCTAGCGACTGTGGCCGCCGGCGCGTCAGGCAGCATCGTCGACAGGGCGGCATTCATGTCGGCGCGGCCCGCGTAGCGCTGGTTGAGGACCGACTGCTCGAACGACGCTTCGGCGATCTTGAGGTCGCGGATCCTGCTCGGACGCGACGGCAGGGCTTTCAATTCCTTCTCAAAGTCGGCTGCGCTCGAGAAGGATCGACCGTTCAACCGCCCGTCGATCTCCAAGATCAGTTTCGGATCTACCTTGGCCACGCGCGCCCTGTCGAGGCCGGCACCGTCGATCCGGTAGATCGACTGGCCGAGCCTGTCCAGGGTATTGCGATCAACACCTTCTTCGCCCAGCGCCCGCAACAGGTTGCCGGTGACGACGTAGGAGCCGCCGGTGATGCCGGTCGCGGTGCTCATATTGGTGAAGGCAAAGACGCTGGTGAGGATCGCCGGCAGGAAGAAGAAGCCGAACAGCAGCACGAGCGCCGGCGCCATGAAGGCAAGGCCGAGGAGGTTTGCCCTGAGAGAGCT
This sequence comes from Rhizobium sp. SAFR-030, assembly GCF_059415005.1. Lineage (NCBI taxonomy): Bacteria > Pseudomonadati > Pseudomonadota > Alphaproteobacteria > Hyphomicrobiales > Rhizobiaceae > Rhizobium > Rhizobium sp. SAFR-030. The sequence continues at coordinate 100,236 of NZ_JBPFDO010000007.1, forward strand.
GAAGATGCGCATGGGACACCGGATATGGCAGGAGAGACCGGGCGGAGAAGCTCCGCCCGGTGGAGGGATGATCAGCGGATGATGATCTTGTCGCCAAGTGCGGCACGCACTTCCGCCTCGACCGCCTTGACGGCGTCGGCGACGGAAGAGGTCTTCGTCCAGGAGGCTTCGAGCCCCTTGTACATCGCCTTCCAGTAGACGCCGAAATCGCTGTTGTTGGGGATCGCGTTGGCGTGCGGGAGCAGGCTTTCGGTGGCGATCGTCGTCCAGCGGTCATTGGCATAGAGTGGAATGCCGGCCTCGGCGGAGCCGATTGCCAGGTGGCCCGACTTCACCGCGTGCAGCGCGTTGATGTGCGGCTCCGATGCGATGGTGATGAGTTCGGCTGCAAGCGTCGCGTCCTCGTCGGTGCCGCCGGTGGACAGCAGGTAGACGAGCGGATGGGTGATCGTGTTGGCGCGGCCTTTCTCGTTGCCTGCCGGCACGAGGCTGTACTGCATCTGGCCGAAGAAGTCCTTCATGCCCCACTTGGCTTCCCATTCCGCCTTGTGCCAGGTGCCGCCATGGGTGATGCCGGCCTTGTCGCCGGCGACGGCCTGGTGCCAGGTGTCCCAGGTCATGCCGAGATAGGTGGCCGGCACGACGCCCTTGGCGACGGCATCGGCAAAGAACTGGTACATGCCGGTCAGCGCCGTTCGGTCGAGCACCAGCTTGCCGGATTCGGCGTCCGCCAGTTCGCCGCCGAAGCTCTGGTAGAACTGCCAGTAGTCGGTGCCGTTGTTGGGCCGCGGCATGAAGCCCTTGCCCGGCTCGACGACCTTGGCGTCCTGCATCTTCTTGGCGTCGTCGAGCATCGAGTAGAGCGTGTATTCGCCGCGCTCGACCTTGCCCGGAAGCGCATCGATATCGGTTTCCGAATAGCCGATCGCCTTGAGGTGGCTGCGCGAGAAGTAGAATGCGCGCGCCTCGGCATCCTGCGGGATGCCCCAGATGCGGCCGTCATAGGATGAGACGGCGATGAGGTTCGGATAGAGCTGGTTGAGCGGCCACGCGCCGAAATCGACGTAATCCTGGATCGGGCGCAACAGGCCCGACTGCGACCAGGGACCGATGTCCTCATGGCCGGTGACGATGATGTTCGGTGCCTTCTTGGATTCGGCCGCCAGCGTCACCGCCTGCTTGAAGTCGTCCCAGCCGTTCCAGGCCTGTCCGTCGATGGTAATCTTGAGATCTTCGCCGCGAATGGCGGCTTCGCGCTCGACGACGTCGGCAGCCATCTTGATGGCTTCGATCCGGTAGTTGTTGGTCGGCCCGGTGCCGCCGGCCCAAACGGAGATTGTGACGTCTCTCGCCTCGGCAAGGACGGCGGTGGATGCCAGCAATATTGATGCCAGCACGGCGAATTTGAGGCGCGGAAGTACGGTCATGGTGTGGTCCCCCGAAGAGCGATCCTGCATTTCGTCGACCTTGGTGAGAGCAGCACGCCCGGTCCGAAAAGCAACGAGTTGATCCTGAACAGGGCGGACCCTAGAGCCGCTTCACAACAGCCGAATGACAAAATGCACACGTGTACATTTTGTCATTCGGCTGTTTCCTGGAGGGGTGCAGCAGGACCTGGATGGCGTGCAATTCAAGCCAGGCGGGCGGCCGCGGGCCTTGCCTAACCGGAGCCAAAGCTTGGGTCGAACCGGCAGTGCCGGGCGCGCGACCGGTTGTCCGAGGTGTGACGCGCCTCCGCAATCCAGGCGGCTATCGCGGGCACGTCCGAGCGGGTGCGATCAGGGCTTGAGGCCAGCGCAACGAGCTGTGTTGCGGATGTGTCCTTCCATCTCCCGGCGGGCGAGAGCGGCGTCGTTTTGGCTCAGCGCCGCGATGATCCGCCGATGCTCGGCAATGGAATCGCGCATCCGCTGCGGATCGGTGATTGGGATCGGCTGGCGCTGCGTTTCCGTCACCTGGTCACGGACGTTCTGGTAGAGCGCCCTGAGCATTGCGTTGGAACATGCGGAGACGATGATGCCGTGAAATTCCAGGTCGGCCTCGACATTGGCGAGTAGATCCTGGCCGGCCCAGCATTCCTCCATGGTCTGCGTTGCCTTCTCCATCTTCTCGAGCTGCAGTTGGGTCAGCCGGCCCGCGGAAAGGCGGGCGATCTCGCCTTCGAGCAGGATGCGGGTCTGGAAGACGTCGAAGACTGAGTAGCTGTCGGAATAGCGCCACGGCGCCATGTGCGCGCCGCTCTGGCTTTCGCCCTCGGCAGGCGTCGCGACAAAGGTGCCGCGTCCCATCTCTGTCTTCAGCAGGCCGAGCGTTTCGAGGGTCAGCAGCGCCTCCCGCAGCGACGCCCGACTGACGCCGAGGGTCTGCGAGAACTCCCGCTGCGAGGGGATCTTTTCACCAGCCTTCAGCACACCGCTGCGGATCATCGTCTGGATTTCGCGGGCGACCGACTGCGGTACGAGCGTTTTGCTTAACATCGAAATTCCCAATCAGGCTGCGGGACCGCAGCACCCGATCTATTTTTTCCACGCCCATTGCCAAGATGGAAGCCACATGCTTGTTTGGCCCGACTGGTCTGACCAGTCAGGCCACTGTAGATTGAGTCATGTTCAATAACAAGGGGAACTCTCATGACACGCTCCAACACCTTCAAGACAACACTTCTGTCCGGCCTGATGGCGCTGCTGGGTGCGGCCTCCGCGCAATCGGCCGACCTGACCGTCGGCGCCAACATCGGCAACGTGCCCTGGGAGTTCCAGGATGCCAGCGGCAAGACCGTCGGCTTCGAGGTCGACCTCGTCAACGAAGTCGCCAAACGCCTCGGCAAAACGGTCGAATTCGTCAACACGCCGTTCGCCGGCCTCTTCCCCGCCGTCCAGTCCGGCCGCATCAACATGGCCGTCTCGTCGATCACCATCACGGAAAAGCGCCTTGCCTCCGTCAGCTTCGCCCAGCCCTACTATGACAGCGACCAGTCGCTGACGGCAACGGCGAAATCCGGCATCGACGGGCTGAAGGCGATGAGCGGCAAGGTTGTCGGCGTCGATACCGGCTCGACGGGAGACATGTGGGCCGAAGCCCACAAGGGCGACTACAAGCTTGGCGAGATCCGCAAGTTCGAGGGCCTGCAGCCGGCCATGCTCGATCTCGTTGCCGGCCGTATCGACGGCTACATTTCCGACATCCCGGCCCTCCTCTACTACGTCAAGGACAAGCCCGAGCTGAAGGTGGTCGAGCGCATCCCGACGGGTGAGAAATACTCGATCATGTTCAACAAGGGTGATCCGCTGGCATCCCAGGTGAACGACGTGATCACCACGCTGAAGAAGGAAGGCTACCTCGCCAAGCTTCACGAGACGTGGTTCGGTGCCAAGGCTGAAGCCACGACCTCGACCGTCATGGTCATGGACATGCCGAAAGCCAAGTAAGGCCGTCTCGCAGCCGGCGGGGCACCACTGCTCCGCCGGCCTGCCAAAGGGAGCCTCACCGGCATGAACCTGATCAATACCTTCTTCAACCTCGACGTGTTTCTCGAAAGCCTGCCGCAATTGCTGCGCGGCCTCGTGGTGACGCTGCAGATCGGTGCCGTCAGCATCGTCTGCGGGCTTGTCGGCGGTCTGTTTCTCGCCGTGGCGCGCATGTATGCGCCCAGATTCGCCCAGGCTCTCATCCGCATCTATATCGATGTGTTCCGCTCCATTCCGCTGCTGGTGCTGTTGATCGTCGTCTACTACGCCCTGCCCTTCGTCGGCATCCGGCTGTCTCCCTTCCTGTCGGCGGTAACCGCGCTGTCGCTTGTCTCGGCTGCCTACACGGCCGAAATCTTCCGCGCCGGCATCGAGGCGATCCCGCATGGCCAGTTCGAGGCCTCGGCGGCGCTTGGCCTGTCCAGCAGGCACACGATGGTCGATGTCATCCTGCCGCAGGCGATCCGCATCGTCATTCCACCGCTCACCAACAACTGCATCAACGTGTTGAAGGATACAGCACTCGCCTCGGTCGTCGCCATGCCGGACCTGTTGAAGCAGGCGACGCAGGCGCAGGCGCTATCCGCCAACCCCACGCCGCTGATCGGCGCCGCGCTCATCTACGTCATCCTGCTCTGGCCGATGGTTGCGGTAGTGCAGCGGCTTGAAAAACACTTCAGCCGGGGGAGACGCTGATGGACAGGCCTCAACCGCTCATCTCCATCCGCGGCCTGACCAAGGCCTATGGCACCTTCACCGTGCTGCACGGCATCGATCTGGATATCGCCGAGGGCGAAGTCGTGTGCGTCATCGGTCCGTCGGGATCGGGAAAGTCGACACTGATCCGCTGCATCAACCATCTCGAAGCGGCGACACCGGAGAGCCGCATCATCGTCGACGGCATCCGCGTGGAACCCGGCCCGGCCCTTGCCAGGGTGCGTGCCGAGGTCGGCATGGTCTTCCAGTCGTTCAACCTCTTCCCCCACATGACCGTGCTGAAGAACGTCATGCTCGCTCCCATGCGGGTGCGCGGCACGACGCCGGCTGAGGCCGAGCGCAAGGCGCGCGAACTGCTGGCACGCGTCGGCATAGCCGAGCAGGCGGAAAAGTATCCGGAGCAACTGTCCGGCGGTCAGCAGCAAAGGGTGGCGATCGCCCGGACGCTCGCGATGGAGCCGAAGGTGCTGCTCTTTGACGAGCCGACCTCCTCGCTCGATCCGGAAATGGTCGGCGAAGTCCTCGACGTCATGCGAAAGCTTGCCGGGACGGGCGTGACCATGGTGGTCGTGACGCACGAGATGGGCTTTGCCCGCCAGGTCGCCGACCGGGTCATCTTCATGGATGGCGGACGGCTGGTGGAAGCGGGTACGCCCACAGAGGTGTTCGATGCACCCAAGGAAGATCGGACGCGGGGCTTCCTGCGCGCCGTTCTCGATCATTGAACAAGACATTATCCGAAGGACGATTAGCATGACCAACACGGCGCCGCTCAACCTGGACTACGTGCGCAGCCAGTTTCCCGGGCTTTCCCGCGGCTGGACATTTTTCGACAATGCCGGCGGCTCGCAGATCCTCAAGGGTTCGGTGGAGCGTATCAATACCTTCCTGATCGAGAAGAACGTGCAGATCGGCGGCTCCTATGCGGTGTCGCAGGCGGCAGCCGCTGCACTCTACGAAGCGCGCACCGCCGCCATGCATCTGGTCAACGCCAGCCGCCCCGAGGAGATCGTCTTCGGCAACTCGACCACGGCCCTGCTGCAGAACCTCGCGCGCGCCATGCATAGCCAGCTGTCGCCGGGCGACGAGATCATCGTCACCGTCAGCGACCATGAGTCCAATATCGGGCCATGGGATCGGCTGCAGGAGCGCGGCATCGTCCTGAAGATCTGGCCGCTGAACAAGGACAGCCTGACGCTGGAGCTCGACGATCTCGTCCCGCTGATGAGCGAGCGCACGAAGCTGGTCTGCGTCACGCACGTCTCCAACATCCTCGGCTCGATCAACCCGATCCGCGAGATCGCCGATTTCGTCCATGCCCGCGGTGCCAAGATCTGCGTCGATGCGGTGGCCTATGCGCCGCACCGGGCGGTCGATGTGCAGGCCTTCGATGCCGACTACTATGTCTTCAGCCTCTACAAGACCTATGGCCCCCACTACGCGCTGATGTATGGCAAGTACGACCTGCTGCTCGAACTCGATACGCTCTACCATTACTTTTACGGCAAGGACAAAGTGCCGGGCAAGCTGGAGCCGGGCAATCCGAACTATGAGCTTGCCTACTCCACCTGCGGGATCGTGGACTACCTGGTGACGCTTGGCGAACAGGCCGGCGAGACGGGATCGATTCGCCGGAAGATCGAGGCGGCATTCACCGCCATCACGGCTCAGGAAAACCTGCTGACCGAACGGTTGCTCGGCTATCTGAGGTCACGCAACGACTGCCAGATCGTCGGCCAGGCTTACAATCGCGACGGCAGCCGCGTTCCGACCATTGCCTTCCGCTTCGACGGCCGTCAGGCGGGCGAGCTCTGCGTGGCGATGGATGCGCAGACGATCGCCATGCGGTTCGGCGACTTCCATTCGCGGCGGCTCGCCGAATATCTCGGCGTGACCGAGGATGGCGGCATGCTGCGGGTATCGATGGTGCACTATAACACGGTGGAGGAGGTGGATCGCTTCACCGCCGCCCTCGACACCATCCTCTCGGGCGAGACCGGTCTCGCCAAGGCCAGCTAAGCGGCAACCTGGACAAAGGGAAGAGACGATGCGCTTCGACACGGTCATCCGCAACGGCACGGTGGTCACTGCCAGCGACACCTTCGTCAGTGATATCGGCATCAAGGACGGCCGGATCGCGGCATTGGCTGCCGAGCTCACCGATGCCGACGAGGTGATCGACGCGACGGGTCTTCTCGTGCTGCCCGGCGGTATCGACAGCCATGTGCATCTCGATCAGCCGTCCGGCAACGGCATCGTCATGGCCGATGATTTCGACAGCGGCACCCGCTCGGCGGCGGTCGGTGGCAACACCACCGTTCTGGCGTTCTGCATGCAGGAAAAGGGCCAGACGCTGCGCGAGGCGCTCAAGGTCTATCACGCCAAGGCCGACGGCAAATGCCATGTGGACGTCGCCTTCCACCTGGTGGTCACCGATCCGACGCCCGACGTTCTCGGCCAGGAACTGCCGGCGCTGGTGGAGGACGGCTACACGTCGCTGAAGGTGTTCATGACCTATGACGGCTTACGGCTGCGCGACGACGAGATCCTGGCGACGCTCGATGCCGCACGGCGCACCGGCGCCCTGGTGATGGTCCACTGCGAGAACGAGGACGCCATCCGCTATCTCATCGGCCGGCACGAGGAGGAGGGCAAGCTCTCGCCAAAAGCGCATGCCACGACGCGTCCCATCGCCGCCGAGCGTGAGGCCACGCACCGGGCACTGTCGCTGGCCGAGATCGTCGATGTGCCGATCGTCATCGTGCACGTGTCCAACCGCGAGGCGATGGAGGAGATCCGCCGGGCGCGCCAGCGCGGCCAGAAGATCGCCGGAGAGACATGTCCGCAATACCTGATGCTGACCGCCGACGACCTCGACCAGGACGCGATGGAAGGCGCCAAATATGTCTGCTCGCCGCCGCCGCGCGACAAGGAAAGCCAGGAGGCCTGCTGGGAAGGGCTGGAGCAGGGGGTCTTCGACCTGTTTTCGTCCGACCACTGCCCCTTCCGCTTCGATGATCCACAGGGCAAGCTGAACGATAAGGGCAAGCGAAACTTCCGCTGGATCCCGAACGGCATACCGGGTGTTGCGACCCGCCTGCCGATCCTGTTTTCCGAAGGCGTGATGAAGGGCCGGATTACCGTCAACCAGTTCGTCGCGATGACATCGACCAACCATGCCAGGCTCTACGGGCTCTATCCGCGCAAGGGAACGATCGCCATCGGCGCCGATGCCGACCTGGCGCTGTGGGATCCCAACAGCCGGGTGACGCTGACCAACGACCTGCTGCAGCACGGCGCTGACTACACGCCCTATGAGGGGCTTGAGGTTCAGGGTTGGCCGGTCCGTGTGCTGCTGCGCGGAAAGACGATCGTCGGCAAAGCCGCAGTCGCGGTGTCCGAAGCCGGCGGGACCTATCTGTCCCGCGAGCGATCTTCGCTGGTGGTGAACCGCTCATTCTGACAGGAAGAACGCCGCGCATGCCGCGGCGCGCTTCGGGACGACAGATAGCCGGTTCGCCCGCTCAGGCCGTTTCGAGGAGCGGGCCGGTCATGAAGACGCTCTCAGGCAGATCGTCGTGCCACTGCCGGATCCGCTCGGCGATGTCGCGGCTTGCATCCACCCTGAAGTGTACGCAATCGGCCATCCTGTCTGGACCGACGAAGCCGTCGACGTCGAGGTAATCGACCTCAGTCCGGTGCGCGGCCATGCGTCTCCAGATGTCGTTGAAGGCGTTCATCCGTTCGCGTGTAACGCCGCGGATGACGTGGTCGTGGTTGACCTCGGTACCGCGTGGATTGCCGATCACCAGCAGCCGTCGCCCCATCGCTTTCAGATAGTCGCAGAATTCCGTGACGCACTGCTCGTAGACTTCGCTGTCCAGCCTGTGCCGCAGCTCCGCGGGCCACATGATGTCGTAGAAATCGGAGCCGATATAGTGGACGACGGCCGGCGGGAAATTCTGCTGTCGGTACGACTTGTCCAGCACCAGCGACATCACGAAGATCCGCGGATGGCTGTCTACCTCCGCGACGTCGCGAAGCCCGGAGAAATGGCTGAACACGCCCGACTGGCAGTTGGCCATGAAACGGATCCGGACGTCGCGCGTGTCGGGGCCGAGGCTCTTCTCCTCGGCAAGTATGCGAGCCCGCACGTCAGGGTGTGCGACGTGATCGACGGTGATCCAGTCGGGTATCTCCGGCACGACGGGCACGCTCGCCGGCACCTGCAGGCTGGGGAACCGCTGGAAGGCGCGGTGCAGCAGAACGTTCTCGATGCCCATGTGCATGATGCGGCACGAGAACGCCATGTGGAGCAGGGTCCCGGTCCGGACATCGCCGGCAATGAAGCCGACCAGACCGTGGTAGCCGAACTTGTCCCAGGCGAAGAGAGCAAAGCCCTCTCGGAGGGACGGCTCCGAGACGAAATCGACCATCGAGCCCGGTTGAACCCGGGTCTTCAGGTAGTTGAGCTGATTGGTGCGGTTGATCAGTTCCTCGATGCGCGGTGCGAAATCGACAAGATCGGCGCTGCTGGCGATCGCCACATGGATGTCGCAGCCTTTGAGGAAGTTTTCCCGGTCGCCGTCGAAGCTGCGGCTCTCCGTCACCCGGCTTTCGAGGCTTCGATATTCCTCGACCCGTGACTTTTTAACATGAGCATGCGCGTCGACCAGCCGTTCCAGGAACGCGTCGCAGTCGGGAGACTTCGCGTCGACCACGAACAGGTCGGGAAGGGCGGCTTTCGCCTCGGCAATGTTGACGTCGTTGTCATCGATGAAGACGCAGTTCTTTGCCTTCAGCTGCATGTCCGAGATCAAGGACCGCAGTGCCGGCCCCTTCGGAACAAAGCCTATCCGCGGAAACACGAACTCGTCCCACAGCCCCAACTCCTCCAGCTTCCGGCGCGCCGTCTCAAAGTCGTTCTTAGAGCAGATGGCCGACACCACGCCCGATCGGTTGAGCCGTCGGAGCGCCTCGACCCGTCTATCGTAGAGAACCAGCGCATCCTCGTCGTCGAGTGTCCCGCTCCACAAGGTGTCGTCGAGATCCCAGATCACCAGCTTGACGGATTTCTCGACATTCGGCGCCGCGTCCCGGCGGATGACGACAGGCGGCTTCGTCGATTGCATGCCCCTCAGGAAGAACATCGTCGCGTCGGCACCCACGCCGTCGACGACCCGGCCCACCTGCGGCCGGAAGCAGGTGGTGACCGGGATCCCGGCTTCGGCGAGCATCGTGTAGCCTTGCAGGAAGTCGGCTGGAAGAACGACGCCATCCGTTTCCCCGTGGACGAGGAGAACGGCGGGACGGCTTTTCACCGTCTCCTTCGTGATCGAAAGTCCGGTGACGTTGCCGCCGAAGCCGACGATGGATCCAGGACCGTTCTCCGTCTCCAGACCGTAGCGAAATGCAAGCGTGGCGCCTTCCATCAGGCCGGCGATCGTCACGCGGTCGGGCGAGAGACCATATTCCTCGCAGATCTGGTCCACGTACCGGCCGAGCGCGGCGCAGGCGGGTTCGAGACTGCCGGCCGGCCATGCTCCGGGAGGACTCTCAAGCGACGCGCCCTCAGGCGGCCCGCCGATGCCGTTAAACACCGGCATGGCAAACAGCGTGGTCGCCATATGCGGACCCCATCGCTCCGCCAGTTTCCTGGGCGTCAGGTCCTCGGCATGACTTCCATGCACGAAGATCAACGCGAACTCGGGGCGACCGCCATCGATGGGTAGAATTCTGCTGTCGTAGCCGATCTTCAATGCGAGCGCTCCTCTAGCGCTTCGCCGCCGAACTCGACCGCTCCCGGCTCGAGATCGAACGGCGAGACCCTTTTGTTCGTGTCAGAGAACCGTCGACTTCAGGAAGATGACGTTGACGTCGGTCTGGGCCAGCAGACCGTAGCCGCGCGGCCGCAGGATCTTGTCGAACTCTTCGACGCGGCCCTCGTGCTCGCACTGGATGATCGTCGGCTGGAAAACCCTGTCCATCTCGGTGAGCAGTGCCGCATCCAGGCCTTCGACGTCGACCGACAGATAGTCGCAGTACGGGCCGTAATAGGCGCGCATGAAATCGTTGACGTGCATGTTGGTGCAGGTGATCGTCTCGAGGATGCCGTCCGAACCGCCGAGGTTCTTGAAGCGCGAGATGTGATCGGCAGACACCGACGACAGTTCGTTCTTCTCATGAACATGCAGGTCGACGGTGGCGACTGTCGAGGTGCTGACTGCGCAGTTGACCACCGTGTCGCGCGGCCTCTTCGCCTGCAGAACCTGCGCCAGCGCCGGGATCGGCTCGACGAGAACACCCTGTGCGCCGTAGATCTTGTAGAGCAGGTAGGTCGAATTCGTCTGGAACGGATGGTTGGCGCCGATCTCGATATAGCGGACGGTGTCCATCGACCGGCCGGCGCGCGAAAGGTTGGCGCGCAGCACCGCCTCGACGATCAGGTCTTCATTGCATTGCGCGAACGTCTCGTACACATGAGTCGGAATGGGCGCGGCGTCGATCCCATGCGACTGGCATTCCAGCGTGATGAAAGGATTGGGGAAGCCTGCTCTCTGGGCGATCGTCATCGTTGTTTGCGCTCCGGTGCACACGGTCAAGTTTTCGCCGTGCAATGACGAAGAAGATAGGCGTCGAAACTGGTGCGAAGCTATGCAGCGCGCACGTACTGGCGCCGGCGATACAGGCCGACGCAAGTTTAACCGGCTAGCATTCTTGCCATCAATCTGGGGAACGTCCAATGAACGCCGTTGTCGCAATCAGCCCTCCAGCGCCGACGCGCGAGTGGCTTACTTCGAGAACCTTCGACTTCGTCATCGAACCGCACGACATCACGGTTTCCCGGACGTTCCTGTTTCATGCGAGCGGTTCGGTCGCAGGTTACTCGCATCCGAACGAGCGATTCTGGGATATCGACGGCGAGACCGTTCGTATCCTCGATCACAACGGCCGGCCTACCTGCGTGATGAAGACGCGCCTCGCCGAGGGAGGCAGGCTGGAGCTTGCCGGAACCTATTGCGGTCCTCTGCCGAACGAGGGGGATGCGCGGTCCACCCATGTCCTGCGCGAAAACGCTTCGGACGACCACGGCAAGATCCAGAGTTTCGACCTGTTCGATACGCTGGTTGCACGGCGATGCTACGATCCGCTGGAGGTTTTTCGGGCGGTGGAGGTGAAGTCGGGGATCGCGGGCTTTGCCGAGCGCCGTCACCTGGTCGAGATGTCGATCTTCGGGCGGCAGGATTACGGGCTCGACGACATCTACGCATTGCTGGTCGGCGACGGTTTGGTGACCGAGGCCGCCGCCGGCATGTTGCGCATGATGGAACTGGAAGAGGAGTGGGACACGCTCTTTCCGATCCAGGAGGTCGTCGCCTTCGTCAACCCGGGCGACATCATCATTTCCGACATGTACCTGCCCTATGAGTTCGTCCAGCGGATCCTCAAGGAGAAGTGCGGGCTGGAGAACGAGCTCTACCTCAGCAATTACGGGAAGCACCAGCGCAAGATCTGGCCGGATGTGATGGCCAAGCACGCCATCCGCTGCCACTACGGCGACAACCTGCATGCGGACGTCGTCGGCGCCTCGGAAGTCGGCATCCAGCCGATGTATGTGAGCATCTCGAAGTGGAGCGCGACCGAGACGATTCTGCACGAGGCGGGGTTGCCGGCCTATGCGCACGCCGTGCGGCGCCTGAGGCTCGGTATCCATCACCGGGAGCCGCAGATCGCCAACGCCTTGAAGGCGCAGGCCTCGATCAACATCCCGCTGATGATCCTGGGATCGTTGTGGATCAGGCAGCTTGCTGCAACCTTCGAGGCCGACCGGATTCTCACCTGCGCCAGGGACTGCAACCTCTGGCATGAGATGCTTGTGTCCAGCCATTTTGCCCGCACCGGCATGCCGCATGCCCGCTACCTGAAGATATCGCGGACGCTCTGCCACGACGGCACGGAGGAATTCGAGGCCTATCTTCGATCGAACATGGGCGAGCGCAATCTTCTCGTCGACATGGTCGGCACCGGACAATCCCTCAATTTGCTGGTGGACCGTCTTGACCTTCGCGGCCGTTTACGTCCGTGCATCCTCGTCGCCGATCCGGTCGCTGCACGGAACCCCTCCGCGCTGGACTTCCTCCTCCTCAAGGACTTCATGGGGTACCGGCTGTTCATCGAAGCGCTCAACGCCTCGCTCGACGGGTCGGCCGCGGCCGCGGTCTTCGACCAACAGGGCTTGAGGATCGTTACGCAGCCGAACGAGTTCGGCCCCCTGATGCAGCGTATCATCACCCTGTCGCGCAACCTCTTCGGCGAATTCCTCGTCGATCTCGACGGCGTCCTGCCGCCGAAGGAGATGCCCTCGATCGAAACCCTGCAGGCGGCGGCGGAAGGCATCGTGGCGCAATTGCCGGAGCAGGTGATGAAGCTCCAGCCAATCTGGTCTGAGCAGGGAAAGAACCTGGCGCGCACCAACCTGATCGCGGCGGAGTAGGAACTACGGCGAATAGCCGGCGAGGCCCGGCATCGCAGCTTCATCAGAAGGCTCTGGATGGCGCGATGATCGGCCCCAATCGCTGCCCCTTTGTCAGATCGAACGCCCGCCTCGCATAACGGCCCTCAGTGCATGATGTTCGCCAGAAAGCGTCGGGTGCTCTCCTGCTCGGGAGCATCGAAGAATGCCGTCGGCTCGTTGATCTCGATGACCTGACCCGCCTCCATGAAGACGACGCGATCGGCGACCCGGCGGGCAAAGCCCATTTCATGGGTGACGACGATCATCGTCATGCCCTCGTCGGCGAGCGTCACCATGGTGTCGAGCACCTCTTTCACCATCTCAGGATCGAGCGCCGAAGTGGGCTCGTCGAACAGCATGATCTTCGGCGTCATGCAAAGGGCCCTGGCAATCGCCACGCGCTGCTGCTGCCCTCCGGACAACTGGCCGGGATACTTGTCGGCCTGTTCCGGGATGCGCACTTTTCCGAGGAAATGCATGGCCATCTCCTCGGCGTCCCGCCGCCGCTTGCCGCGCGCCAGGATCTGCGGCAGGGCACAGTTTTCCTTGACGGTCAGGTGCGGGAAGAGGTTGAAGTGCTGGAACACCATGCCGACCTCACGGCGGATCGCGTCGAGGTTCTTGACGCTGTCGCCGAGCTTGATGCCGTTGACGGAAATGCTGCCCCGCTGGTGTTCCTCCAGCCGATTGATGCAGCGGATGAGGGTCGACTTGCCCGAGCCCGAGGGGCCGCAGACGACGATGCGCTCTCCCGTCGCGACCGTGAGGTCGATGTTCCTCAGCACGTGAAAGCTGCCGTACCATTTGTCGAGGGCTGCGACTTCAATGGCATTCAGGTCATGGGCGGTCATCGGTAGCTCCGGGATTGCACGCGGATTTCGAGCCAGCGGCTGTAGTTGGATATGCCGAAGCAGATCAGGAAGTAGATCAAGGCGACGAAGACGTAGCTTTCCACATAGGGGGCAGGCCATACGGGATCGGTGGCGGCGACGCGCGCAGCGCTCAGCATGTCGAAGACGCCGACGATCAGGACTAGGCTGGTGTTCTTGACCATCACGATCGCCGTGTTGGTCAGAGGCGGAATGACCTTCTGGAGCGCCTGCGGGAGGACGATGTGCCATACCGCCTTCCAGCCGGGGATGCCCAGGGCCTTGGCGGCTTCGATCTGGCCGGCTGGAACACCCTGCAGGCCGCCGCGGATCACCTCGGCAAGATAGGCGGCGGCAAATACCGTCAGCGCCGCAAGGGTACGGCCCAGCTTGTCGATCGACCAGCCGGCCGGCAGAAGCAGCGGCAGCAGGATGGAGGCCACGAACAGCAGCCCCACCAGCGGCAGGCCGCGCACCAGCTCGATCGTCATCAGGGACAGCAGGCGCGGGATCGGCAGCGAGGAGCGTCTTCCGAGCGCCAGCAAGACCGCGAACGGGAAGCCAAGGCCGAGCGACAGCAAGGCGAGCAGCAGCGTCACCGGCAGGCCGCCCCAGCTTGAGGTCGGCACCAGCGTCATCCCGAGGACGCCGCCCCACATCAGGGTGAGCATGACGGCGACGGATGCGATCCAGGCCAGGATCAGTCTCTGGCCCCAGAGCTTCGGGGACAGGGAGGCAAGGATCATCGCCAGGATCAGGCCCATGACCAGAAGCGGCCGCCACTGCTCGTCCGGCGGATAGACGCCGAAGATGATGAAGCGGAATTTTGCCGCGATGAAGGCCCAGCATGCGCCACCGCTGCGACAGGTGGCAGGATCGTTGGTCGTCCATACCGCGTCGAGGATGGCCCAGTTCAGAGCCGGGATCATCAGGATCAGCAGGACCGCTGTGGTGACGGTGAGAACCGATGCCACCAGGTCACCGAAGAAGAGCTGTAGGATCGGCTTGCGCGGTGGCCTTGGCGGAGCGGGCGGTGCGATGTGGGCAACCGTCGGGGCGATGTCGATCACGGTCATCGTGCCTCCACCAATGCGACATGCGCATTGTACCAGTTCATGAACAGCGACACGGCAATGCTGATGGTCAGGAAGATGCCGAGCAGCAGCGCGATGCTCTCGATCGCCTGGCCGGTCTGGTTGATCACCGTGCCGACGACGAGGCCGAGCTCCGGATATCCGACGGCAAGCGCGAGCGTGGTGTTCTTGACGGTCGAGAGATACTGCGACGTCATCGGGGGAATGATGATCCGCAGCGCCTGCGGGATGATGATCTTGGTGAGCGTCTGCCGCTCCGACAGTCCGATGGCGCGGCCGGCCTCCCATTGTCCGATCGAGACAGCGTCGATGCCGCCGCGGATGATCTCGCCAATGAAGGCGGAGGTGTAGATCACCAGGCCGAGCATGAGGGCCGCAAATTCCGGCGAAAGGCGCAGCCCGCCCGTGAAGTTGAAGCCGCGCATTTCGGGAAAGCTGACGGCGGCACCTGGCTGGAGAAAGAGCACCGCGCCGAGGGCGACGGCCGCCGCCAGCCCCGAAAGCGCCAGGACGGGATGGCGGTCAGGCCAGTGGCCGGTGCCGATGATGCGGGGACGCAGGCGCCAGGCGCCCCAGGTCCCGGCGATGACGAGGCCGACGACGGACCAGGCAAAGGTGTCCAGTTCGACCGCGGGAATGTAGAAGCCTCGCAGTGACAGGAAGACGCCGGGCAGCGGGTTGTAGGCTTCACGCGGTGCCGGCAGCGCCGCGGTCGCAAGCGCGTACCAGAACAGCAGGTGGACGATCAGCGGCATGTTGCGCATGGTGGTGACGAAGACGCCGGCGACGCCCGCGGGCAGCGGATGCTTCGACCGTCGCGCCAGCCCGACCAGCAGGCCGAGCGCCGTCGACAGAAAAATCGCAAGAAAAGATATCACCAGCGTGTTGCCGACGCCCGTCACATAGGCCCACAGGAAGGTATCTGAAGGGTCGTAGGGCAGGACGCTTTCGGAGATCGGAAAATTGGCACGCCGCCAGAGGAAGTCGAAGCCGACCTTGATCCCGCGGGCATCGAGGTTCGTGACGGTGTTGCTCACAAGCCAGGTGAGGAGGGCGGCAAAGCCGCCCAGCAGAAGGATCTGCCCACCCCAGCTTCTGAACCGTCTGTTGTCGAGAACAGCGGAGATCATGATCGGCTCCAGACCTATTGCAAGGCCATCGGGAACATCAGCCCACCATCGGAAAACAGCCTGTTGGGACCGCGCTCGATCTTGAGCGCACTGCCGGCACCCAGATTGCGGTCGAACATCTCGCCGTAGTTACCAAGCTGCTTGACGATGTTGTAGGCAAACTTGTCGTCGAGCCCGAGCGCCTTGCCGTTGCCGGGTTCGACGCCGAGGAAGCGCTTCACCCGCGGGTCGTCCGAGGTCATCATCCCGTCGATATTGGCCTGCGTGATGCCGTAGAGCTCCGCATTGAGCAGCGCCTGGATCGACCAGTTCACGATGTCCATCCAGTTGTCGTCGCCGTGGCGCACGGCCGGCGTCAGGGCATCCATATACTTGGTGGCCGGGAAAATGATGTAGTCGTCGGGCTTGTCCGACTGCGTGGCGCGAACGGAAGCAAGGGCCGCTGCATCGGTGATGAGGGCGTCGCAGCGACCGGAGAAGAAGGCCTGGCGGGTTGCGGCGACGTTGTCGAACACAACGGGATTGAGCTTCAGGTTCAGCTTGCTTGAGACGTCGTTGACGACGACCTCGGTGGTGGAGCCCGTCTGAACGCAGACGGACGCGCCCGTCATCTCCTCAACCTTGGTGACGCCGGAGGCCTTGGCGACCATAAACCCGGTAAACTCATAATAGGTCGGCGTGGTGAAATTGATGCCGTTCGCGTCGCGCTGCAGTGTCCATGTGAGGGTGCGGGGCAAAATGTCGATTTCGCCGGTCTGCAGAGCCGGAATGCGCTGCTGACCGCTCAAGGGGACGAACTCCACCTTGTCCTTGTCACCAAAGACGGCCACCGCAACGGCACGGCAGGTTTCGACATCGAGGCCGGTCCAGTGGCCCTTGTCGTCTGGCGAACCGAAGCCGACAGTACCCTGACTTGCGCCGCAGACGATGCGACCTCTCTCCTTCACCTTGTCGAGCGTTGGTCCTGCATGTGCCCCAGTGGCAGTCAGCGCGGCGGCCAGCGCCGCAAGGCCGAATTTCCAGTTCTTCATGTTCGTCGTTCCCTTTGTTATTGATTGTTTGGTGGTGTCGTTCAGGCAGTCTTCGCCACGGCGGGCGCTGTCGCGATCGCCTCGACGATCGGCTCGAGGTCGGCCCAGAGATCGTCTTCATCCTCCAGACCGACATTGATCCTCAGGATCGTGCCGGCATGGGCATCAGGGTCGGTCACGCGGGTGATGGTCATGGGCGCAAGCAGGCTGTGGGTGCCGCCCCAGGAGGCGCCGATCGAGAAGGTCTGCGCCGCCGTCAAAAGGTCGGGGAGGGCGGCCTCCGCGTGCGGGGGGATGACCAGGCTGAAGACGCCGCTCGCACCGGCAAAGTCGCGCTGGAAGAATGCGTGGCCGGCGGCTCCGGGGAGGGCGGGGTGCAGCACCAGTTCCGGCGCAACGCGATCCGCAATCTTCCTGGCGAAGTCCAAGGCGACCCGACCGGAATGGGCCATGCGGACGCCCATGGTTTCCATGCCGCGAAGCGCCAGCGCGCAGTCGTCCGGCGAAACCCCCATGCCGATCATCCGCATGGTGTCCTTCAGCTTCTTGTGGAGCGTGATGTCCTTGACCGCGATCGATCCCATCAACAGGTCGGAATGGCCGCCGACATATTTCGTCAGCGCCATCGACGAGAAGTCCATGTCGTTGGCCAGCGGCTTGAAATAGAGCGGCGTTGCCCAGGTGTTGTCGCAGCCGGTCAGGACGCCGCGCGCTTTTGCAGCCGCGACGATGGCGGGGATATCTTGGATCTCCATGGTCGTGGAGCCGGGCGATTCCGTCCAGATCAGCTTGACGGTCTCGTCGATGAGGCTGGCGATGCCCGAGCCGATCATCGGATCATAGATGCGGTAGGAGATGCCGCGCGGCTTCAGGTAGTTTTCGCAGAAGCCGGCGACCGGCGGGTAGGCGCTGTCGGGGATGAGGACCGTGTCGCCGGGCATCAGCACCGACAGAAAGACAACCGTGATGGCGGCTTGGCCGGATGGCACCAGGACCGTTCGAAGTCCCTGTTCCAAAGCGGTAATCGAGGCCTCGAGCGTGCGGGACGTCGGCGTGCCGTGAAGTCCGTAGGTGTAGCCGTCCGGGCCGCGCTTGGAACGATTGGCATAGGCTTCCGCACTGTCGAAGACGATGGTGGAGGCCCGATAGGTGGCGGTGGCGAGGCTGGCGAAGCCTGCATGGGAGACTTCAGGTCGTTTAACGCAGAGCGTCCGGTCGCGCATGGTATTCCCTCATTCGATTTCGAGAGAAAACCTGTCATGGCCATGGTAGAAGGACAATTGACCAGAACGTCTAGGTCCATGCGTAAACCTGATAGGACATGGCATTGAACTTCCGACAGATCGAAGCCTTCAGGGCCATCATCATCTCGGGAACGGCGTCAAGGGCAGCGGAACTGATGGGCGTCACGCAACCCGCTGTCAGCCGGCTCATCGGAGAGCTGGAAGCGACTGTCGGTTTTCCGCTTTTCGATCGCGTGAAGGGCAGGCTGGTTCCGACGCCCGAAGCCGATATCTTCTACCGCGACGTGGAGACGAGCTTCCGCGGTCTCGACAGGTTGCGTTCGTCGGCCGCGCGTATCCGCGACTTCGGCTCCGGGCACATCCGCGTCGCAAGCCTCGCCGCCGCAGGCTCGACGATCGTCCCGCGCGCCGTACGCCGCTTCAGGGAGAGCTTCCCGTCGGCGATCATAACGCTCAGCATCATGACATCGGCCGCCGTGCGCAACCATGTCGTTGATGGAGAATACGACCTGGGACTGGCTGCCGATGAGGTCGATCTTTCCGGCGTCGAGCATCAGGTGTTTGGCAGCTTCCCAGCGCTCTGCGCCATTCCGCCCGGCCACCCGCTTGCGGCGAAGAAGATCATCGGCCCCGCCGATTTCGATGGCGTGGATTATGTGGCGCTGTCTCCAGAGGATCGGGCGCGGCTGAAATTCGACGCGCTCTGCCGTGAGGCAGGCGCAAGACCCAATCTCGTCATCGAGACGCCGTTCGCCATCACCGCCTGCGCATTGTCGCTCGAAGGTGTCGGGGTCGGGATCGTCAACCCGCTGTCGATCGATGGATTTTCAGAGCGCGGCCTGGTTTTTCGGCCCTTCGAGCCGGCCGTCTACTTCAAGAGCTATCTTCTGTTCAGGCCTGACGTCCAGAAGGCCCGGCTCGTGCGGGCTTTCGTCGCGGCCCTCTTCGAGGTGCGCAACACGCGCCACCGGGTGGCCGTTGCATGAGCGTTCCAGCAGGCCGGCACACGAACAAGCGGAACGCCGAAGGTATTCATGCTTTTCGACCAATGAATGCACCCCGTCTCCAGCAGATGGAGCGGTGCCTTGAGCCCATCGTCCGCAGCCGACCGAGGATCGTATAGACCCTCAGCGGCTGCCGCACGACTGCAGCACGGACAGCACCAGCTTCTGGTTCCTCGTCAGCTTCAGATCGTCCGCGTGGGCTGCGTGCTGCATCATCGTTGCCTGGGCCGACTGCGGGTCCGGACCCGCCACAGCAGTTCCGGACCCGCGTTTACGTCAATGCGAGGCGCCAGAGCCGCCGACGGCGACGATTGAGAAAGGCTGTCCTTCGACAGCGATGGTGCGGACCTCTGCCAGAGTGTCGGCATCGAAGACCCGAACCAGCGAATGACGCGGGTCGGTGATGGCGATGTCACCATCGGCAACGGCGAGACGCGGGCGCGGATCACGCCAGTGGCCGTCCTTGCTGTACGGCTCCGTGACCCTGGTCTTGCGGACGATCTTGCCGTTGATGACGTCAAGCACGTGCAGGTCGCCATCCTCTGTCAGGATGTAGGCGTTGCGCGGGTTCGCCGGGTCGAGCTGGAAATCGACGCGGCGCGTCGGCAGCTCGATGAGCTTGAAGTGCTCGTCGCTGTCCGGATCGATCAGCACAACCTTGTCCTCGCCGTAGTTGCCAAGGAAGAACTGCATGGCCTTGCCGCCGAGCAACGTTCCGGTTGACGCCTTCGGCAGGTCGGCGGGATAGGCGAGCATCTCCAGCTTTGGCCCGTCGGTCCCGCCGGGACGGGCAATCAGAACGCCCTCCTTGCAGCCGAAGGCGACAAGCCGCGCCGAGGTGGCTTCGCCGTGAAGATCGGTGCATGTCGCCATGTCACCAACCTGTTCGCCCTTCTCGTCAATCACCCGCAATCCGACGCGCGGCGGCAACTCGTCCGGCCTGGTCTCAGTTTCGGTGTTCGGAACGGAAACCAGCACATGGCGGCCCATCGTCACGGCGACGCCATGATGCGGCTTCGTCGTGTCGACCGTCCTCACTTCAGCCTTGCCTTCGAGCAATGCCGCTTCGTCGATGATGTCGGCCTTGCCGCCGCGATCGTAGAAGAGGATGGCATGGTCGTCGTGCGGGACGACGTGGAACGGCCGCTTGCCTTCGAACGTCACCGGCAGCAGTCCGACGTCCGACACCTTGAGATCGCGGTGATCACCGTGGTCGGAGAGGTTGATGCCGGTCTTGAGGATGTGGACGATGTCGTGGTCCGACTGCGTGGCAAACACGGTCTGGCCCGAGGCACTGGCGGTCAGGGCCGCCGCGCCCTTCACGTCGTACCGACCCAGCTCCTTGCCCGTTTCGAAATCGAAGGCGCGGACCACGGGGTTGGTGTGGTCGGCGACGAAGAGGTGCCATGCCTCCTTGCTCACGTGATCATCCTCGGCGGCCGCGCCAGCTGCGGCCAAAACCATGCTGACGGCGACTGCGGCGAGCAGACGGTTTCGGGCGAGAGACAGTCTCATGGAGTACCTTTCTTCATGTTGAGATCTGAGTGCGGCGAGTGGACCTACTCGGCCGCCTGTCGAACAGCGCGGCATTTCCGGAAGCCGTCGCTGATGATGTCCCGGGGCAGATTGCGTCCGATGAAGACGAGCCGCGTGACACGGGCCTCATTCTTCTTTCAGGCGCGCTGGTGGTCGCCTTCGAGAAGCATGTGGACGGCCTGGACGACGAAGCGCTCTTCGTCTCCGGCGAAGGAGATGATCCCCTTCATCCGCAGCAGGTCGAGGCCGAAATCCTGAACCGTCTCCTGCATCCCGTCGACGGCACCTGGCATTTCGCCCACGGCACGCCGATGTTCGGCAGCATTCTCGCCATCGTCGCCGGCGGAAAAACCATTGCCGGCATCATCCATTACCCGGTCCTCGGGGATTTCCTCGTGGCCCGGCCGGGCCAGGGTGCATGGCACGTCGCGGCCGATGGAGGAGCAACGCGGCTTGCTGTAGCGGCGCCGATGCCGATCGACGAAATGCATGGTTTCATCCCGTTGCACATGTTCAAGCCGGAACGACGCGCCGAACTGGCGCCGCGCGTCCTGAAGTTCCTGCGTGTCACGACATGGCGCTGTTCGGCCTGGGAATATCGGATGCTGGCGACGGGTGCGATGAGCTTCGGTCTCAACGAAAGCCTGAAGCCCTGGGATCATGCCGCCGGAGTGCTGATCCACACGGAAGCGGGTGGTTATGCATCAACGCTGACCGGCGACGCCTACAGACCGACCCTTGAGAATGGCCATCTGTTGGTTGCGCCAGATAGAACGTCCTGGAAAGCCGTTCAGGAAGCGCTCTCCGTCGATTGAGACCGTGGCCTGATCGAAGTCAACGAGGATCCTCGTGGGGTTCAGAAAGTCATTCCTTGGCCGGCGCGCGCCTTCTTGCACGCAGCCACGGGATTACTACGGCGGCCAGGGTTGCTATCATGGCGAGACCGCAAAGCACGGCCTTCGACGTCGTGTTCATGGTCCCCTCGATCAGCATTGCGTGGACTGAGCCGCCAACCACGACGAGACTGACGAGGCTTGTGTGGCCGACGCGCCAGGAACTCGGCGAAAGGCGACGCCGCAGCAAAGACAGTAGCGCGGCCGCAAACAGCGCCCACATGGCGGCGACCCCCCACACGGAAAACGGAGTCGGTGAGCGCAACAGGAGCGCGTCGATGATGTCGGGAGGGCTGGTGATCCACAGGCCAGCGACGTGGACGACAACGGCCGCGACCAAGACCACGCCTACTCTTTGGTGAACGCGGCGGCTCCGAATGAGATGCAGACCGGGCAGCCAGCCGAGCGCGAGCAGGGGCTGCACCAGCAGGAGGCACAGAGCAAAGACGCCCGCAAAGCCGGAGGCTATATAGACCGGGTCGCGCCAGGCCAGATATTCGCTCGTCGCGGCGTGGCTGAGCGGCAAGACGAGCGCCAGCGCGAGGCCGATCCAGATCAGCAATGCGCGGGCCATGCGCATCAAGTCGGGTCAGACCGGCTGCAGGATGAAATGCGCCTCCAGGCTCGTCACCTTCGGACTTGGCAGCAAGGGGCGGAGGAACACGGTGTCGTATTCACCGCTGTCATAGGCGAGGTGCGCATGTGCTTGACCGAGTGCCGGCACTATCTGCGGCATTTCGAGCCGGAACGCGCCATTGGCGTCGGTCAGCGTTGCGCCGTGGCTGCGCAAGTCGCGTTCACTGCCTTCGGTCGTATGGGCCCAGATCTGAATGCGCTGGCCCGGCAGCGGCGCACCGTCTCCAGCGCGGCGCACTGTGCCCGACATCCAGAAGCCGCCGCTGCCGATACGCTCGACGATCTTGGCGCCGGGCATGTAGTTGTTGGCGCCGCCGCGCATCGTCGGCGTCGCGGCGAGATCTGCGGCGCGTGCTGGCATCGCAAGGCCTGTATACCCGGCGAGCGCGAAGGCGCCGCCCGCGACAAGCAATGCTCGGCGTTCGAATTCGATGTCAGACATACTGATCTCCTTCTCGAGTTCAGCGATGAACTGCGTTCAAACCTACCGCTTTTTCGGCTGGCGACCAATCGTGGCGGCGAACACAACACGGCACGGTTTCGTGATGGGAGGGCGGCCGCGCTCGCGTCCCGAGGCGCGTTCAACGAGGCAGGGCTGCGGGGAAATGGCGCGCTGGCATGGAACCGAAACCTGCAAAGCGAATTGACAGCATGTTGTCCAATAGACGTGAGGTTGTCATGATCTCTCCAGACGCACAGAGAAATGTCCGCCAGCTCGTGCTCGCCGTCTTCGAGACGAACGGCCGGCTGGTGGACGCGGGCAATGCGCTCTTCCAGCCACTGGGGCTGACCACCGCTTGGTGGCAGGTGCTTGGCGCGCTCGGCTACTCGCCGGTGCCGCTGCCCGTTGCCCACATCGCCCGCAACATGGGGCTGACCCGGCAGGCAGTTCAGCGTGTCGCCGACCTGCTCGTCGAACGGGGCTTTGTCCGGTTTGAAGCCAACCCGCATCATCGGCGCGCAAAGCTTGTCGTCCTGACCCCTGCGGGCCGCGCAGCACTCAGCCAGACTGAAGCCGCAGTGCTTCCGCTCGATAGCCGGATCCTCGATCGGATCGGCAGCGAGCGTCTCGCCGCCGCCATCGCGCTTCTGAGGGACCTGAACGACGTCATCGACGAAACCTTCAGCGCGGCAGACGCCGACCCGTCCAGTCCACAGAAAGAGGAACGACATGACCATGGCACCCAAGCCTGACGGCTTCGATACCGACGTCATCATCATCGGCGCCGGACCGATCGGCCTCACCACAGCCTGTGCCCTTGCCCATCACGGCATTGCATTTCGTCTATTCGAGCAGAGGCGTCACCCGAAGCCGCACTCTCGTGCCAACAATCTGTGGGCACGACCGCAGGAGTTGCTGGCGAGCATCGGCGTCCGCGACGCACTTGCGGAGAAGTCCTATCGCATCACGCAGGTAAACACGCTTCTGAACGGACGCCCGGTGAACCCGGTCAAGATCGCCGACGTGAAAAGCCCTTACGGACCTGTTCTCTACAGCGGTCAGGATGTGATCGAGACCGCGCTATCGCAACAGATCGAAGATGCAGGGGGCAAGGTTGAGCGCGGCCGCAAGGTCGTTGCCTTCGAGCAGGATGCGGAGGGCGTTCTGGTGACGATCGCGACCGTCAGCGACGATGATGACCATCATCTGGAAGGGGCGACCGAGCGACTGCGATGCCGCTACCTCATCGGCGCCGATGGCCATGCGGGCTTTGTGCGGAAGGAGCTGGGGCTCGATTTCGAGCTCGAGAAACTGCCTCACGTGATCAACCGGCAGCTCGATGCCAAGCTGAGCTGGCGCCGCTCGACAGACTTCGACCATTTGTGGTTCTTCTACTACCACCGCGGCTTTTGCGGCGTGCTGCCGGTCTGGGAAGGCTATCATCGTCTATTCTTCCTGTCCGACGACACGGGTATTCCCGACCGTGACCCGACGCTCGAAGAGATGCAGGCGATCGCGCGGGAGGTGACAGGAGATCCGTCTCTGACCATCACCGACCCGATCTGGCTGACCCACAGCCGATTCCAGCATGGCGCTGCAGAGCATTACTCCAAGGGCCGGGTGTTCCTCGTCGGCGACGCCGGCCACGAGTCGCTGCCGGCCGGCGGGCAGGGCATGAATTCCGGCCTCCACGATGCAGTGGGCATCGCCTGGCGGCTGGCCATGGCGCTGAACGGCCGCGGTGCGCCGATCCTACTGGATTCCTACGGTGCCGAACGTGGTGGCGAGCATCGTCGGCTCGACGGACAGCAGGTCCGCGGCTTCGAGAACAGCGTGTATCGCGGAACCATCAAGGACGCGGCCTTTGATCTCGCCGCGCGCTTCCTGCCGGACATCGGCGCGCTGATCCAGGGCAGCGACGATCTCCAACAATTGTCCGTGGCCTATCCGGAGAGCCCGCTGAACGAGGATCATCTGACCGGTCTTGCAGATCTGGTCGGGCAGGTCGCGCCGAAGGCGGGTGATCGGGCGCCGGATGCCAAGCTCATTGCGCCGGATGGAACCTCGACGACCTTGTTCGACCATCTCTACAATCCCGACGGCCAAAGTTGGGGCTGGACGCTTCTCGCCTTCGACGGGCGAGACGCCGATGCCATCAGCGCACTGCGGGCTGCCCGCATAGAGGTGAAGGATTGGCCCTTCGTGCGCCCCAGGTTGGTTCTCGGAGCGGCTGTAGCTTCCGAACACGACCCGGTTTCTCTGTCGGACCTCGATAACGAAGCACACTCCGCCTACGGCCTCAGCGCTGCCGCGCTGGTTCTCATCCGGCCGGACGGGCACATAGCTTATCGCGGGACTGCAGATCGGCCCGACAGCTTGCGTGCATATTGCGAGAAGACGTTCGGCTCGGCGGCTGCATCGGTGTGATTCTGGGAGCAGCGGAACTGCGAGGTGAAGGAGGGCGCCGGCTCTGGGACGGCGCCCTCCGGGACCGCCCTCAGGCGGCCTGATCTGCACGAAGCGTGCTTATCAGAATGCCGGCGGTCTCGACGGACGAGCCGGGGTTCTGGCCGGTGATCAGCAGGCCGTCCTGGAGCGCGTAGGAGGACCAGTCCGCGCCGCTGGAATAGACGCCGCCGTTCTGCTTCAGCATGTCCTCGACGAGGAAAGGCACGACGTTTGTCAGGCCGACGCCGTCTTCTTCCGTATTCTTGAAGCCGGTGACTTGCTTGCCCTGAACCAGAGGGCTTCCGTCGATCGCCTTGACGTGGCGCAAGACGCCCGGGGCGTGGCAGACGAAGGCGACCGGCTTGCCCGACTGGTACAGGGCTTCGATCAGCGCGATCGAGCTCTTGTCTTCCGCCAGATCCCACAGAGGACCATGGCCGCCGGGATAGAAGACAGCGTCAAAATCATCAGGCGAAATCGAAGCGAGCGGCACGGTTGAAGCGAGCACAGCCTGTGCTGCAGGATCGGCATGAAAGCGCCGCGTCTGCTCCGTCTGGAAGCCTGGCTCGTCGCTCTTCGGGTCGAGCGGCGGCTGCCCACCCTTCGGCGATGCGACGGTGACATGGGCGCCGGCTTCGAGGAAGGCGTAGTAGGGGGCGGCAAACTCCTCCAGCCAGAAGCCGGTCTTGCGGCCCGTGTCTCCAAGCTGGTCATGCGAGGTGAGAACCATCAGGATGTTCATTTGGCTGATCCTTTCGATCTGTCCGACTGTTCGGATGAAGTGATCATGCCTGTCGGCGTTGTATTTCTGAAATTTATCTTCTTGATTTCAGATATGCGCTTGGCAATATGGCTCGATGAAGTACGATCTGAACCTGCTGCCTGTCTTCCTGACCATGATGGACGAGCGCAATGTCACGCGCGCGGCCGAGCGACTGGGGATGACGCAGCCGGCTCTCTCCAATGCCCTCAATCGTCTTCGCGAGACGCTGCGCGATCCGCTGTTCATCCGCGAGCGCTACGGCATGAGGCCGACGCAGATGGCCGAAGAGCTTGCGCCGGTCGTTCGTACAGCACTTTCGAGCCTCGACGAGGCGATTGGTGGCCAGCAGACATTCGATCCCGCGCTGGCAACCCGGCAGTTTACCATCGCGCCCAACAGCTATGTCGAATTCGTGCTGATGCCGTTGATCGTCGCGCGGCTGCGGGAGCTTGCGCCGGGGATCAGGCTGCGCCTCACCCCCTTCGGCAACGACCTGGTCGAAACTGGCGCCGTTTCAGGCGCAACAGAGATGGTGCTTGGCAGGATCGTCGATCCTCCTGACAATATGGTCGTGCAGCATCTCATGGACGATGGGCTGGCCTGCGTGGTGCGCAAGGATCATCCGGAGGTCGGTGACAGCCTGTCGCAGGAGCAGTATGAACACATGAAGCACGTCAACGTGCTTCCGCCCGGTCGGATGCGGGCGGGCCTGCATCAGGCGCTTCAGCAGCAGGGACTGAAGCGTGACGTTGCCGTCTCGGTGACGCATTTTCTGGCCGTCCCGGAGATGGTCGCCGTCAGCGATTACTGCGCGACTTTGCCACGCCTGATCTGCCAGCGCCTGGCGCGGGACGAAAGGTTGAAGGTGCTGCCGGCACCGGTCGATCTGGGTACGTTTCCGGTCGAGCTTGCCTGGCATGTCCGCTACCGCAGCGACCCGGCACATCGATGGCTGCGCTCCTTGATCGCCGACGTGGCGAAGGAGCATGATCTTCCTCTGTCAGCGGATCAGGCATAATTGCGGCTGCACATGCGGCGGCGGCAACGAGGTCCATCTAACCCAGACTTCCAGCAAAACGCTCGGCATATCTTTCCCGCTGAAACGCTTCGGCGATGAAGTCGACGAACACGCGGGTCTTTGAGGGAAGCATGGTCCGGTTGGCGTAGTAGATCGAGATAGGGCCAGCATCTGCCCACCATCCTGGCAGAAGCCGGATGAGTTCTCCTCGCTCCAGATAGGGCAGGGCGTCCGGCTTGGCGATCATCGTGACGCCAAGCCCGAGCAGCGCCGCCGCCCGCATGGCGGCGGGATCGTTGACCACCAGCGTCTGCTTGAGGTCGACCGACTGCTCAAGCCCATCGACATTGCGCATCTGGCGCTGGGTAATGCGACCGGTGCGCAACGACCTCATGACGATGCCGTCCAGACCGGTCAGCCCGGCGGGATCCGCCGGTGTCGGCCGCATGCGCATGTAGGCAGGCGAGGCGACCGCGACGAGATGCGCGGGCGCAAGCGTACGCGACACGATGCCCTGGGCGAGATCGAAGCCGCCGCCGATCGCGGCGTCATAGCCTTCCGCGACCAGATCCACCGGCCGGTTCTCGAACATCCATTCCGGACGGATCAGCGGATACCGCGTCATGAACTCCGGCAGCATTGGCAGAATATAGGCTATGCCGAAGGTCGGCCCCATACTGATCTTCAAGACGCCGGCGGGCTGGTGGCTGTCGCTGGACGCCTCGGCCATCGCCGTCTGGAGATTTTCCAGGCTGTCGCGAACAGAGAGCAGCAGGCGTTCCCCGGCCTCCGTCATTGTCAGGCTGCGCGTACTGCGCTGGAAGAGGCGCGTGCCAAGAGCAGCCTCCAGTGCCGCGACATTGCGGCTGACCGCGGCGGGTGTGAGACCGAGATGTCGAGCCGCGGCGGAGAACCCGCCAAGCTCGGCGCTTCGTACGAAGGAATGCAAGTTGGAGAGACTGTCCATGGGGCGCCTTCAAGCTTTGCTTGAAGGTCATACCGCGGATTCACCGCTAATCAAGAAGCAATAAACGATCCATCTTCACTCCATGAACGGAAGCGGAGTGAGGACGGATGTCATTCAGCCCGGTGCCATCAACGGGCATGGATGCTGAAGAAGGGGTCTTCGCGGAGACGCTGAAGAACCTCGCTGTCGCGTTCCCCGTCGGTCCGGACGCCGGCTACATCACCGGCGCCACGCTCACGGTCGATGGCAGTCCGCCTGGATCTTGCCCCTAACCAGAACTGAAAAGGAGAACCACCATGACAAGTATCGGTATCATCGGCGCCGGCAACATAGGCGCAGCCTTCGCAAGAGCGCTTGCACGCAACGGCATCGCAGCGACGATCGCCAATAGCCGTGGCCCGGAGAGCCTCTCCGGCCTGGCTGCTGAGCTCGAACCATACATTTCGGCCGGATCGATCCAGGCAGCAGCGCGGGCCGACATCGTCCTCATTGCCGTGCCTTGGTCGAAGCTTCAGGCCGCCCTGTCGGGCTTGCCTCATTGGGATGGCCGGATTGTCATTGATGCGAACAACCCGATCGAAGCACCGCTGTTCAAGCCGGCGGAGCTGAACGGGCGTCTGTCGACGGAGATCGTGACCGGTCTCGTGCCTGGCGCACGCGTGGTGAAGGCCTTCAACCACCTGTCTCCGGCTCTCGTCGCGGCAGACCCGCGCGCGGAAGGCGGAGCGCGCGTGTTGTTCTATTCCGGCGATGATGCAGCGGCCAAGGCGGACGTGGCGGCGCTGATCGGCAGGCTCGGATTTGCGGGGATTGATCTCGGCCCGATCTCGATCGGTGGAAAGCTCACACAATTTCCCGGCGGGGCGCTGCCGGCGATCAACTTCGTGAAATTCGCCTGAAGCCCGCCGCTGGAGATCAAGCCATGGCCAACGATCCAATCTCGATCGCGAATTCCTTCTTCGGTCACTGGACCGCCAACCGCATTGACGACGCACTGGCATTGCTTGCCGACGATGTCCTCTACGACAATGTGCCGTTCCCCGATATCGTCGGCCGGGAAAATGTCCGCAAGTTCCACCATGACTTCGGCGTCGGGACGTCCTTCACCGTCGACTGGGCCGTGACCCACATTGCAGCAACGGGCAATGTCGTACTCAATGAGCGGGTGGATATCTTCAGGCATGCGAGCGGCGGCATGATCACGCTGCCGGTCATGGGAACGCTCACCATCGAAGACGGCTCTATCAAGGTGTGGCGCGACTACTTTGATCCGGCTGACTTCGACAGGCAGCTCGCTGGGCTGACGAGGTAACGAGCAAGCAGGCGCCGCCCATCCGGATGGATCCTTCTGTCCCGAGAGAGCGGGGTTCAGCGCTGAATCCTTACCTCGATCGTCTGGCTATCCATGCTGTGCGACGGCGTCACGCGCTCGCCCAAGTAACAACGCCATTGTTGCAGTGAGCGCAATGGAATGCGGAGGATCAATGCAATTGCGGTTCGGGGGTTCAGCTGCGACTATCTCCCTATCAGACGGACACAACGTCACCTGATGGCACCTGATGAACATAGCAGGAGAGGCACCATGACCGAGAATTCCTACCCCCTGAGCCGCCGCACCGTCCTGCTCTCTGGAGCTGCAGCGGCCACAGCAATCGTATTTCCGACCACTTTCGCGCAAGCAGCATCCGCTGCCGCAAACCCTGATGAAGGAACCAGGACGATGGGCACGATCACGACAAACGACGGCGTTCAAATCTTCTACAAGGATTGGGGTTCGAAGGACGCTCAACCGATCATGTTCCATCATGGCTGGCCGCTCTCGTCAGACGACTGGGATGCGCAGATGCTGTTCTTCGTCGCCAAGGGTTATCGCGTCATTGCCCATGACCGTCGTGGTCACGGCCGCTCTGCCCAGGTATCGGACGGTCACGACATGGACCACTACGCTGCGGACGCCTTTGCCGTCGTCGAGGCGCTCGATCTCAGGAACGTCGTCCACATCGGCCATTCCACCGGTGGCGGCGAGGTTGCACGCTATGTGGCCAAGCACGGTCAGCCATCCGGGCGCGTCGCCAAGGCAGTACTGGTCAGCGCCGTGCCGCCGCTGATGCTGAAGACGGCGTCCAACCCTGGTGGCCTGCCGATGGAAGTTTTCGATGGTATCCGCCAAGGCGTTGCCGAGAACCGCGCGCAGTTGTTCATCGATTTCCCGACAGGCCCCTTCTATGGGTTCAATCGGCCCGATGCGACGGTCTATCCCGGCGTCATCCAGAATTGGTGGCGGCAGGGCATGATGGGCAGCGCCAAGGCTCACTACGATGGTATCAAGGCATTTTCCGAGACAGACCAGACGGAAGACTTGAAGGCGATCACTGTTCCGGTTCTGGTGATGCATGGCGACGACGACCAGGTTGTTCCCATCGAAAATGCCGGGAAGCTGTCCGTCAAGCTCGTCAAGAACGGCACGCTGAAGGTCTATCCCGGCTATCCGCACGGCATGCTGACAACCCATGCAGATGTCTTGAATGCGGACCTGCTGACCTTCATTCAAAGCTAAACCTCCCCAAGGCGGATGGCCGCGACAGGTGACTGTCGCGGCCATCCTTGATCCTTGCTTCAACGTTTGAGACCATGATGCAGCTGACCTGCGAGCTTGTTGCCCTGACGATCAGGGACATCCGTGACGATGGACCCGAGCCGGGCTGGACGCCGCTGTCCGACAAGGAGCTGGATGCGATCGTCGACCGCATCGAAGGCGAGGCGGGTAACGATCCCCTGCTGATCTTCGCCTATGGTTCGCTGATCTGGAACCCGGAGTTTGAGCCGGTCGGTCGGCACCGTGCCACGGCTTACGGATGGCACAGGTCCTTTTCCCTCAGAATCGAGCGGTGGCGGGCAACCAGCGACGCGCCGGGCTTGATGATGGCGCTGGAGCGCGGCGGTCAATGCGACGGGATCGTGTTCGAGCTTTCGGCCGAGCGGCGGCGTCAAGATCTACGCGCGCTCGTTGCGCGCGAGATCAAATATCGGGAGGTGAAGGACATGGTGCGGTGGCTGTCCGTCCGGACCGAACATGGCACCCGCAGGGCGCTCACCTTCTGGGCGAGCACCAAGCGGCTCGGTCTGACCAGTCCGCTGCCTGCAGAACAGGCATCCTCACTGATCGCAGCGGCCTGCGGCCAGGGAGGCTCCTGCGCCGAGTATCTTCACAAGACGATCGTCGACCTTCAGGCGGAGGGTATACGCGACCGCAATTTGTGGCGCCTGCAAGCCCTGGTCGCCGCGGACATCATCGCGCGCAAAAGGGCATGAGATCGGGCTCCATCAAGTGCTCGTGGCAGGCTTTCGGAGGCCGTCTCAATCGAGCATGACCATATGCGACGCCACCTGTTCTTCGAAGAACTTTGAGAATGAGGCAATGCGGGGCGGCAGCGCCTGGTATGGCGGATAGTAGAGCGTCAACCAGAGATCCGGCGGCGCCCAACCCGGCAGGATGTGAACCAGCCGTCCTGTCCTCAGGTGCTCTGAAATGTGAAATCCCGGCAGCATCGCGACACCGGCGCCATCGGCGGCCATACCAGCGAGAACCTCGCCACTATTGGCACTGAACGCCTGTCCGGCCGGGATTGTCATGCTCGCCCCGCCGTCCGACAGAACCCAGTTCTCCTGCCGGCTCTCACCGCTATAGGCAAGGCAGTCGGCAGGCTTCAGTTCGCTTGGATGCTGCATGTCGACGAACCGGCTTCCTGGTGCTGCAACGAGAATGCGCGGGACGACGCGGATCTTGCGCCAGATCGTGAACTTGTCCGATGGCTGGGAGGAGATGCGGATCGCCAGGTCATAATCGTCATCGACAATGTTCACGAGACCGTCCGACAGCGAAATCTCGAAGCTCATCTTCGGGTAGAGCTCGCGGAAGCCGGACAAGATCGGTTGCAGCACCGCCTTGCCGAACCAGGTCGGCGCGCTGATCCTCAGACGGCCCTGGTCGGCCTTGTGGGCGTTGCGGACATCCTTGCGGGCGCTTTCGAGCGCCTCCACCGCCGGCTGGATCTGAGCGGCGAAAACCGCACCATCCGTCGTCAGCGATACCTGTCGTGTGGTTCGAACGAAAAGCTGAACACCGAGGTCATCCTCCAATGCCGCGATTGCGCGCGTCACGGCGGCGGCCGTCATGTTCAGTTCGCGCGCGACCTGCGCGAAATTGCGTTTCTCGGCAGCCAGCAGGAAGGTTTTCAGGACTTTGTAGTCGTTCATCTCAATTGTTTCACCGAGAGCAATTCATTCGACAGCAATATTGCAATTCTGCAGCGCGATCAACCTGGCTAAATCTATGTCCAACGAAACGCAACGACAGCGCAGAAAGACAAAGGCCATGATCAAGGATATCAAAGGACTGCATCACATCACCTCCATGGCGTCTGATGCACGGCAGAACAACAGGTTCTTCACCGAAACGCTCGGCCTTCGCCGCGTGAAGAAGACCGTCAACTTCGACGATCCGAGCGTCTACCATCTCTATTACGGTGATGAAGACGGCACGCCCGGCACGGTCATGACCTATTTTCCCTTCCCGAACATGATGCCAAACCGTCCGGGCGTCGGCGAAGTTGGCGAAACGCAATTTGCGGTTCCCAAGGGTGCGCTTTCCTTCTGGAAGGATCGCTTTGTGGCGCAAGGCGTCGGCGGGATCGCCAGCGATACCGTGTTTGGCGCCAACCGCCTGCGGTTCGATGGTCCTGACGGCGACGGGTTCGCTCTGGTCGAAACGGCTGACGACACCCGTTCCGCCTGGACCGGGGAAGGCGTGCCCGAGGATGTTGCCATCCGCGGCTTTTCCGGAGCGCGCTTCAACCTGCACGAGACGGCTGCCACCGCAGAGCTTCTCGGCTTCATGGGGTATGAGCGGGCCGCGACGGAAGGCGATGTCACCCGGTTCATCATTCCCGGCGGCAATGGTGCCGATACGATCGACCTGGCTGCCCTGCCAAAGACGCCATTTGCCCGGCAGGGCGCCGGCTCCGTTCATCACATCGCTTTTGCGGTCGACAATCGGGAAAAGCAGCTCGAGGTGCGCAAGGCGCTGATGGATACGGGCTACCAGGTGACCCCGGTGATCGACCGCGATTACTTCTGGGCGATCTATTTCCGCACGCCGGGCGGCATCCTGTTCGAGATCGCCACCAATGAACCCGGGTTCAACCGGGATGAAGACACGGCGCATCTCGGTGAGGCACTGAAACTGCCGAGCCGCTATGAAAACTTCCGCGATGAGATCGAGGCAAATCTCGAGCCGCTCGCTGCATAGAGAGACCCTCTAGCCCGAACGACGAACCCGTCCTTGGACACGGCTGCCTGCACTGGGCAGCCGACCGCCGGAGGCTGGCCGCCGAGCGGCACGTTCCCCGCGTCTTTCCCGAATTTTCTCGCTGTAGCTCTGACGGCCGAGCGCCTGAAGGCCAGCACGCCTCAAACGATCAAGGAGATTGATCATGGAAATGTCTTCATCGCACAAAGCCACCGCTGTTCTCGTTCACGGTGCATGGGCCGACGGTTCCAGCTGGCGCCGGGTCATCCGGTTGCTTCTGGGGAAGGGCATTGATGTCGTCGCGGTCCAGAACCCGACCACCTCGCTGGCCGATGACGTTGCTGCCACGCAGTTGGTGCTCGATGCAATCAAGGGACCGGTCGTGCTGGTCGGCCATAGCTGGGGCGGTACCGTCATCACGGAAGCTGGTACCGATCCGAAGGTGAAAGCCCTGGTCTACGTCGCTGCCTTCGCCCCGGACACTGGACAATCAACCGGTGATCAGGTGGGTGCTCACGAAGCCCCTCCGGGCCTCGGCGGCGTCACCGATATCGGCAACGGCAAGCTGATGATGAGTGTCGAAAGCTGGATCACCAACGTCGCTCAGGACCTTCCAGAAAGCGAGGCGAGACTTCTTGCCGCCGTGCAGACGCCGCTTGGCCTGCCAACCTTCAATGACAAGGTGACCCAAACGGCCTGGTCGGACAGACCGACATTCTACGTCGTCTCCAGCGAGGACCGTGCGGTCAACGTCGAGTTGCAACGTCAGCTCGCCGTCAAAATGAAGGCAAGGACAACCGAGCTTCAAGCGAGCCACATGTCGTTGCTTTCAGTGCCGGCAGCGGTGGCCGAGGTGATCTCCGACGCAGTGATGAGCGTGTCTGACGAGCGCGCCGCGGTCTGACAGCCTGCGGGTTCATCCGGTTCGTCTTCGGGTGTCGGTCGGCGGGTACGGCGCAAATGATCATCCGCCAAACTCGCCACCGCTCGAGCTGCAGACAGCTGATTTGAACAAGACCAGCAGTGCCCGTTGTGGTGAGTTTCGCAGCGATCGATCCGGAACTGACCCTCACGAAATGGTCACTCGCAGAGACATGAACAATGCCGCGATAATTGCCGAAACTGCAATGCAATGAGAATTAATGTTGCAATTCTATGAGGTGCAAAAGTGCTCTAGGTTTCATGTCAGCAGTCGAGACAAGGTGTTGACGAGACATCGAGTTCGGACCTGCCACACGCCGCCCTTCACGCGCGCCAGGACATAGTTTCCGGCTGCTCGACCAACCTGCCGCATCGACGCGGTCCAAACAGCCAGAGAGGAACTGACAATGTCCAAGCTCGAAGTCCTGACCCCCGCCAACAGCCAGCTCATTTTCATCGACCAGCAGCCGCAGATGGCATTTGGCGTCCAGTCCATCGATCGCCAGACCTTGAAGAACAACGTCGTCGGACTCGCCAAGGCCGCCAAGATCTTCAACATTCCGACGACCATCACCACCGTCGAAACCGAGAGCTTCTCCGGCAACACCTTTCCGGAACTTCTGGCAGTCTATCCGGACAATGACATCCTCGAGCGGACTTCGATGAACTCGTGGGATGACCAGAACGTCCGTGATGCGCTCGCCAGGAATGCAGCGGCCGGCCGCAAGAAGATCGTCGTCTCCGGCCTCTGGACGGAAGTCTGCAACACGACCTTCGCGCTCTCCGCTCTTCATGACGTTCCCGACTACGAGATCTACATGGTCGCCGATGCATCCGGCGGCACCTCATCCGATGCCCACAAATACGCGATGGACCGCATGGTCCAGGCTGGCGTCATTCCCGTCACCTGGCAGCAGGTTCTGCTCGAATGGCAGCGCGACTGGGCTCGGAAGGAAACCTACGATGCGGTGACCGCCCTGGTGAAGGAACATTCCGGCGCCTACGGCATGGGCATCGATTACGCGGTGACGCACGTCCATGGCGGCCAGGAACGCGTCACGCATGGCAAGCGCATCGGCCCGAACCCTGCAAAGTAAGCCTGATAGACCGCTCCGATCGTTCATCGGAGCGGCTTCCATCTCTCCAGGAGGTTTCCCATGAAAATCTATCTTCTGTCTCTCGGCGCCGGATTGCTCGTCGGCATCGTCTACAGCCTGCTCAATGTTCGCTCGCCGGCGCCGCCGGTCATCGCGCTTGTCGGCCTGCTGGGCATTCTCGTCGGCGAACAGATCATTCCGCTTGCCAAGTCGTTTTGGAGCAAGGAGGCTGCAACCGTTTCCTGGCTTCACCAGGTGAAGCCACATATGTTCGGCCATTTGCCGAAGGGTGCCAAGCCTGCCGAGATTGCCCGCCGCACGGAAACGAAGGCGCAGGAGCGGAGCTGATGACGACGCGTCGGACCTTCATCGGAGCAGCCTCAAGCCTGGCAATCTCCAACCTCTTCTCGCGGGCTCATGCCGCCGATCCCAACCAGACCGGAGTAGACACCATGCATCCAGATCTGATCCTCCATAACGGACGCTTCACGACCCTTGACCGCACCAGGCCGACCGCAACCGCCGTTGCCGTCAAGGACGGACTGTTTCTGGAGGTCGGCGCCGATAGCGACATCATGGCTCTGGCAGGAGCCGACACGAAGATCATCGATCTCAAGGGAAAGCGCGTTCTGCCCGGCCTGATCGACAATCATACCCACGTCATTCGCGGTGGGCTCAATTACAACATGGAGCTGCGCTGGGACGGCGTCCGCTCACTGGCAGACGCGATGGATATGCTCAAGCGGCAGGTGGCGATCACGCCGGCCCCTCAATGGGTGCGCGTCGTTGGCGGTTTCACGGAGCATCAGTTCGCCGAAAAGCGCCTGCCGACGATCGAGGAGATCAACGCGATCGCACCTGATACGCCGGTCTTCCTGCTGCACCTCTATGACCGGGCGCTGTTGAACGGCGCGGCGCTTCGCGCCGTGGGTTACACGCGCGATACGCCCAATCCGCCCGGTGGCGAGATTACCCGCGATGCCAACGGCAATCCAACGGGTCTGCTGCTCGCCAGGCCGAACGCTGGAATTCTGTATTCGACGCTCGCGAAGGGGCCGAAGCTTCCCATCGACTACCAGGTCAACTCGACCCGTCATTTCATGCGCGAACTGAACCGCCTGGGCATTACTGGCGTCATCGATGCCGGCGGTGGTTTCCAGAACTATCCGGACGATTACGAAGTCATCCAGAAATTGTCAGACGAAGGCCAGATGACGGTCCGGCTTGCCTACAACCTGTTCACCCAGAAACCCAAGCAGGAAAAGGAGGATTTCCTCAACTGGACGTCGTCCGTCAAATACAAGCAGGGCAACGACTATTTCCGTCACAACGGGGCAGGGGAGATGCTTGTCTTTTCCGCAGCCGACTTCGAGGACTTCCGTCAACCTCGCCCGGAAATGGCCCCGGAAATGGAGGGCGAACTCGAGGAAGTGGTGCGGGTTCTGGCCGAGAACCGTTGGCCGTGGCGTTTGCACGCGACCTATGACGAGACGATCTCGCGCGCGCTCGACGTCTTCGAGAAGGTCAACAAGGATATTCCGCTCGAAGGCCTGAACTGGTTCTTCGATCACGCGGAAACCATCTCCGACCGTTCGATCGACCGTATTGCAGCGCTCGGCGGCGGTATCGCCACGCAGCATCGCATGGCCTATCAGGGCGAATATTTTGCCGAGCGTTACGGCCACGGCGTTGCCGAAGCCACCCCGCCAATCGCCAGGATGCTGGACAAGGGCGTCCATGTATCGGCCGGCACGGATGCCACCCGCGTGGCCTCCTACAATCCCTGGGTCTCGCTGTCCTGGATGGTGACCGGCAAGACCGTGGGCGGCATGCAGCTCTACCCACGCGCCAACTGCCTCGACCGCGAGACGGCGCTGCGGATGTGGACCGAAAAGGTGACATGGTTCTCCAACGAGGAAGGCAAGAAGGGCCGTATCGAGAAGGGCCAGTTCGCCGATCTCATCGTGCCGGACAAGGATTTCTTCGCCTGCGCAGAGGACGAAATCTCGTTCCTGACTTCGGAACTGACCATGGTCGGCGGCAAGATCGTCTTTGGAGCGGGTGACTTCAAAACACTCGACGAAAACGACGTACCCCCGGCAATGCCCGACTGGTCGCCGGTGCGCAAGTTCGGCGGTTATGCAGCATGGGGCGAACCTGAGGGTGCAGGTGCCCGCTCGCTGCGCCGCACGGCGATCTCGACCTGCGGCTGCGCGATCGATTGCGGCGTGCATGGTCACGACCATGCGGGAGCCTGGACATCGAAGCTGCCGATCGCCGATCTGAAGGGCTTCTTCGGCGCTCTCGGCTGCTCCTGCTGGGCGGTTTAGAACCCACGCCAACTCGGGCGGCTCTACCGCCCGAGTTTCTCACGGTTACAGAAACCGCAACTATATAGCAATTATTGATGCAATTGCTGGGTGGTCGATAGCCAGCCAATATCGCTCCATCAAACACCACGCCCGATCAGATCGGCGATCATCAAGGAGCAGATATGACCCAACCATCCGCACGATCGAATCCAGCCCTGAGTGCCCTGGCCCATGTCGTCAGCTCTCCTGTCGCGCGAACGCTCTCGCTGCTCGCTCTCTGCGCGGCATATATCCAGGGGCCGCTCACCAAGATCTTCGACTTCAATGGCGCGCTTGCCGAGATGGATCATTTTGGTCTCCACCCGGCCGCCGTCTTTGCAGTCACCGTCATCGCCTTCGAGCTTGCAGCCTCGGCGATGGTGGTTTCGGGCTTCCTGCGGTGGGCAGGCGCACTGGCGCTGGCAGGGTTTACGCTTTTCGCAACTCTTCTTGCCCTTCGCTTCTGGGAAATGGCGCCCGGCATGGACCGCATGATGGCGACCAACGCCTTCTTCGAACACCTCGGTCTGGCGGGCGCGTTTGTCTTCGTCGCCGCATTCGATCTCACCAAGGGGGCAGGCAAATGAGTGCGACAAAAACCTCCGGGGGCACTTTTGCCCCTCTCGCACAGCCCGTCTTCGCGGTCCTGTGGATTGCAACGGTTCTCGGCAACACCGGAAGCTTTATGCGCGATGTTGCCAGCTCCTGGCTGATGACCGACCTTTCGGCATCGCCGGCGGCAGTCGCCATGGTTCAGGCTGCGGGAACTCTTCCCATCTTCCTGCTCGCCATTCCATCCGGCGTTCTGACCGACATCCTGGATCGCCGCAAATTCCTGATCGCGGTCCAGTTGCTGCTCGCATCGGTGAGTATCTCGCTCATGGTCCTGTCTCACACCGGAATGCTGTCAGTCAGCGCCCTGATCGGCCTGACCTTCCTTGGCGGTATTGGTGCCGCGCTGATGGGACCCACCTGGCAGGCGATCGTCCCGGAACTGGTAAAGCGGGAGGATGTCAAAAGCGCCGTTGCGCTCAACTCGCTCGGCATCAACATTGCCCGCTCTATCGGACCTGCCGCCGGAGGGCTTCTTCTGGCTGCCTTCGGGGCCGGCATCACCTACGGCGCGGACGTCGCAAGCTATCTCTTCGTCATCGCCGCGCTGGTCTGGTGGCCGCGCGCCAAGAATGCCAATGATGCACTTCAAGAGAACTTCTTCGGTGCGTTCCGCGCTGGTCTCCGCTATACGCGCTCAAGCAGGCCGTTGCATGTCGTGCTTCTGCGGGCTGCAGTCTTCTTCGCATTTGCCAGTGCGGTCTGGGCTCTTCTTCCGCTCGTTGCGCGACAATTGCTCGGTGGTGATGCCAGCTTCTACGGCATCCTGCTTGGTGCGGTCGGCGCAGGCGCGATCGGCGGCGCACTCGTCATGCCAAAGCTACGCGAACGCCTTACCTCGGACGGTCTGCTTCTCGGCGCAGCACTGGTCACAGCGGCCGTCATGGGCATCCTCTCTCTCGCCCCGCCGAAGATCGTGGCCTTTGTCGCTCTTCTCTTTCTCGGCGGTGCCTGGATCACCGCACTGACGACGCTTAATGGTGCAGCGCAGTCGGTGCTTCCAAACTGGGTGCGCGGTCGCGGCCTTGCCGTCTATCTGACGGTCTTCAACGGCGCGATGACTGCCGGCAGCCTCGGCTGGGGTGCGGTTGGCGAAGCGGTTGGAATACAGACGACCTTGCTTATCGGTGCATTCGGCTTGCTCATTGCGGGGTTGATCATGCACCGGGTCAAGCTTCCGGCTGGAGACGCAGACATGGTTCCGTCCAACCACTGGCCAGAGCCGCTGGTCGCCGAACCTGTTGCCCATGACCGCGGTCCGGTTCTCATCCTGATCGAGTACAGGGTCGAGAAAGAGCATCGCTCAGCCTTCCTGCGCGCCATTGCCCACCTCTCTCATGAACGCCGCCGCGATGGCGCTTATGGTTGGGGTATCACCGAAGATTCCGCGGATCCGGAAAAAATCGTCGAGTGGTTCATGGTGGAATCCTGGGCTGAGCACCTTCGCCAGCACAAGCGCGTGTCGAATGCCGACGCCGACCTGCAGGGCAAGGTTCTCGCCTACCACACGGGCGCAGAAAAACCCGTCGTTCGCCATTTCCTCACGATCAACAGGCCGGGAGCGGCTTGAGCGGGATGCAACAGACAGGGCGGCTTTGGCGCCCTGGACACCATGCCGTTCGAAGCAGGCCGCGGCTCCCAGGCTAGAATCTCGCGGCTCGCCGCCATGCCGCCGGGGTCACGCCTACGAAGGATTTGAACATCCGCGTAAAATGGCTCTGGTCGGCAAAGCCGCACATGACCGCGATCTCGGCGATGGCAGAGTCGGTTTGCGCGAGCAGGGACTTGGATCGCTCGACCCGGTGGCGCAGTATCCATCGGTACGGCGGGTCACCGGTCGACTGCTTGAAGGCCCGTACGAAATAGCTCACCGAGAGTCCGCATAATGCGGCAAGGTCTTTCAGAGAGACCTCGTCAGCCGCCAGGGACACCATAGCGTCCGTGGCGCGACGGAGTTGCCATGGGGCGAGCATGCCGAGTTTT
Source organism: Rhizobium sp. SAFR-030 (assembly GCF_059415005.1). NCBI lineage: Bacteria > Pseudomonadati > Pseudomonadota > Alphaproteobacteria > Hyphomicrobiales > Rhizobiaceae > Rhizobium > Rhizobium sp. SAFR-030. The sequence goes on from NZ_JBPFDO010000007.1 coordinate 140,282, forward strand.
TCGCTTTTCGGGCGAAAGCCGCCGAAGGCCTGGGCAAAATACGTATTGGCCGCGAGCATTACCTGCTCGGCGTAGATCGTGCCGATCTCATGAGGACGCTCCAGAGCAGGAAGCAGGGCGTTGCCGAGGTGCCAGACGGTTTCGTCGAACACGCCACCGAGCTTGCAGTGGAGCTGGCCGATCCTCGGACTGCCTCGTTCGTAGGCAAGTTCGTCGAGGGTTTTCTGCGAGACAACGAATATCAGGTTGTCGAAAGGACTGAGCAGGTTCGCCACGGGCTTTTCGGCGTGATTGACGATGCTCGTGCTGCGCGCCGCATAGGAGCCACGGTGGACGCATTTGCCGTCCATGTAGAGCTCTCTGTGGGTCTGCTCGCGAAGTTGCAAAAGAACCGCGAACGTGGTCCCAAGGCCGTGGTCCAGAGGAGGAGGGAGGGCAGCGGGTCCGTGTCCAGGCGTGTCGCGTCTAATCCGCGAAACCAGAAGACGGGTCTTTCTGGGGCCGGCGGTCAGAAGTTGCGTGATTTCATCCGCCCTGAAGTGGCTGACAAAGCTTTGCCTGAACGCTGCGTCGGAATGCAAATCTGCCTGCCCACATCCGGATTTGGCGTTATTCCCCTGCCAAGTTTGCCCACTGTAGTTGAGGTGGACGTCAAGTAAAGCTCGGCCTCCGGGCTGATTTGAAGGTTTCTGCTGTCCTTTATCCAATACCTCCGTCGCGACACGAAGCTGGTCAGCGGACGCATGTTTCCGACTACGGACGCCTGAAAGGTTCAAGCCTCAGCACCTCGCTCTTCTCACCATGCCAGGGCAACTGGAGGCACGATGATGAAACGACTTCTCCTGGCGACCGGCGCGTTCGCCGCGCTTTGCAGTCCCTCATGGGCCGTCGACCTGGACTTTCCGGCAACGTTCGAGGCACAGGAAATCAAGACCAACGGCACGACGATCCACGTTCGGTCCGGCGGAAAAGGGCCTGCGGTCATCCTGATCCACGGGTATGGCGATACCGGCGACATGTGGGTGCCGCTGGCCGAGGACCTGATGCGCGACCACACGGTGATCGTTCCCGATCTCCGTGGAATGGGATTGTCGGCCGTCGCCACCGAAGGCTTCCGGAAGGTCAACCAGGCCGAAGATATCGCGGGCGTTCTCGACGCGCTCAACATCAAGCAGGCAGATGTCGTTGGTCACGACATCGGAAACATGGTTGCCTACGCTTTCGCAAAGGCGCATCCCGATCGAACCAAACGGCTGGTTGTCATGGACGCTCCGGTCCCCGGGATCGGCCCATGGGAAGAAGTCTTGAAGAACCCGTTGCTGTGGCATTTCCGTTTCGGCGGACCTGACATGGAGCGACTGGTGGCGGGTCGGGAACGGATCTACCTCGATCGCTTCTGGAACGAGTTTTCGGCAGACCCGTCGCGCTTCACCGAAGCCTCGCGTGTTCATTATGCGGACCTCTATTCCAGGCCCGGACGTATGCATGCAGGCTTCATGCAGTTTGCCGCATTCGACCAAGACGCGATCGACAACCGGGCGGCGCTCGAAAAGGGTCGTCTGGAGATGCCGGTACTCGCGGTCGGCGGCGACCACTCCTTCGGAACAACCATGGCCTTCGTGATGCGCTTCGCCGCTGACGATGTCCGTCAGGTGGTGATCCCCGCATCCGGACACTGGCTGATGGAAGAGCAGCCTGAGGCGACCGTCGCTGCCATTCGCGCCTTCCTCGACAGGCAGCCCGCGCAGGACTGAAGCGAATGCGGTCGACCTCGGGCGAGGTCGCCGCCCCACGCAAAAGGAGCGCGCCAAGACGTCACTCGCCAAACCGCGAGACCCAATCAAAGACAATCTGCTGATCCCGCGAAACGCCGCCATCGTCATCATCGACTTCCAGCCCGTCCAGGTGTCGTCCATCGCTTCCAGACCGAAGCGAGAACTGGTCGCGAACATCACAGCCCTGGCCAGGATCGCCAAGCTTTACGAGATGCCGGTGGTGCTTCCGACGGTGAACGTCAACACCGGCCGCAACCAGCCAACCACCCATCAGATCACCGATGTCTTGGTGACTTGAAGCGATCGACCGCACGTCGATCATGCCTGGAGGACGAGGACTTCAACAGGGCGGTGAAGGCTACGGAACGCCCTAAGCTCATCATGGCGGCGCTTTGGACCGAAGTGTGCCTGGTGCATCCGGCGCTCGACGCGATCAGCGAGGGCTTCGAGGTCTACCCTGTTGTCGACTGTGTCGGTGGCACCTCACAAAAGCCGCACGATCTCGAGGTGAAGCGGCTTGTGCAAGTCGGCGCGAAACCCGTATCGTGGGTGCAGGTAATCTGCGAGGTCCAGCGGGACTGGAACCGCGAGGACACAGTACCTGGATTCTCGGAAATCCTCTTCACAGTCGTGGGTCACTGACGGGAGCCAATATGAAGATCGACCTTGCAGGAAAAACTGCCCTCGTGACGGGATCGACCGAAGGCATCGGCTATGCCATCGCGCGTCAGCTAGGGAAGTCGGGTGCCACGGTGGTAATCAACGGTAGATCCGAAACGAAGACCGCGGACGCTGTCAGGCGGCTTGGTGCCGAACTATCATCCACGTCCGTTACCGGGATAGCCGCAGACGTTTCGACCTCGGAGGGGTGCACCACGCTGGTCGCCCGTGTCCCACGTGTCGATATCCTGATCAACAACGCAGGCGTCTTCCAGCCTGTCGATTTCTTCGAGGCGGCGGACGAGGTGTGGGACCGTCACTGGCAGGTGAACGTCATGTCGGGCGTCAGGCTTGCGAGAGCCTACCTACCGGGTATGCGGGATTGTGACTGGGGGCGGGTAATCTTCCTTTCTTCCGAGTCGGGCTTCAACATCCCTGTGGAGATGATCCACTACGGCGTCACGAAGATCGCAGACGTTGCGGTCGCCAGAGGCCTTGCCAAGCGAATGGCAGGTACGGGCGTCACCGTAAACTCGGTATTACCGGGTCCCACGCTTTCCGAGGGTGTCGAAGCCATGCTCGCGGAAGAGCAGTCGAAATCCGGGTTGCCGATCGAGGAGGTAGCCGCCGCCTTCGTGAGACAGCACCGGTCAACCTCGATTATCCAGCGTGCAGCGAGCGTGGAAGAGGTGGCGAATCTGGTCACATATCTTGCCTCGCCCTTTGCTTCGGCCACGACCGGAGCGTCCGTCCGTGTCGACGGCGGTGTCATCGACACGCTCTGAAACCCCAGTCTGAGGCGCCAGAATATGCTGATAAAAGCCGTGAGACATTGTCTTCGGCTCCTTCCGCGTTTTTCGGCGCATGGGGCCGCCGAAGGTAATCGAACCGACCAGCTTTCTGCCGTACGAACATCAGAACGGAAGAACAGCGAACCTGACGGAACGGCCGCAGCGAACCCGGTGACTGATAATGAAAACAAGACGATAGAAGTATGGTTGTCGGCGCTCGCCTTGCCGATGCTCATCTTAATTGGCGCTCAGATCGATACAACCTCTAAACCTTCGATCGGCGGAGGAGGCTACAATCTTGGGCCGTTTTTGTATTCCTGGCTGCTGGTCCTTGTCACGGTTCTCTGGTCGTTCTGCACCTTGGCGGCCGCCTTGTTGTATCGAGATCGGGATTCGTCCAGACAGGCGCTTATCCTGACAGCGGTCGGGACGACAGCTCTGGCCGTGGTCTTGCTTTTCTACCGAGACAACCTCTCGTAGATTTCAGGTTCCAGATGCGTGCGGGTCATGAGATGCGCGCCCTACGCAATCATGCTGTTCTAGATCGTCAACGGTCTCTGGTTCACCGTGAGCGGCAAGGTAGGATGAAGCAGCATTTTCTGCCATCCACTCAAGCCGGTTAAATGGCCTCCCATGCATTTCGAGGCTCTCCCATCACGCTGGGTTGCCGCGGATATGGAAACAGTCGTCGCATGGTTCAGCAGATGCGCGAACTCCTCGACTAAATCTGCGCGCGCGCCACGTCGGCGATCGGGTGGAGGTCCTCGTGAGGGATCGATCCGACGAGGCTGAAGCCCATGCCGTTCTTCGCCCAACTCCAGCCCTGCACATCGCCATTCTTGCTGGCGACCATCGGCTTGTTCTGGTCGACCGCCATTCGACGGGTCAGCATGACAAGCCGGCTGCCCCTGTCGTCGTCATACATCAGCATGAAGCCGTTACCATGCGCCGTCGGAATCACACGACCGCCCATCAGGCGGTAGCCAGCCTTGGTCAGGTCGGGGATGGCGGCAACGCGTCCGAGCGTCATCGCAGCAAACTGCTGAAGCGTGTCGCTTCCATCGGCTCTCACCTCGACGGGACGCAGGCGGTCGCCGGCGAAAGCTCCGTAGCTGGCGGAGGCTTCTTGCGCCAGTGCTGCAACGCCTTCCGTGGGAGGAAGTGCGTAACCCTTCATCATCCAGCCGCCCGTGGCGCCAACCGCCAGCAGCAAGACGGCAGCCGCAGCGAGGCGAAACGCGTGTGGCCGGCGGGCCGGCAGGCGCGCCGCGACGATGGTCTGGAGGTTGAGCCTCGACGGCACGGGCTCTCGAGCCACAGGATCCAACGCGGCGCGCAACGCCTTCGCATGGGTCCGGTCGGATGATACGCGTGCTGCAGCCTCGGAATTCGTCAGAAGATAATCGGAAACGTCACGGTGTCGCTCGGCATCGAGAACGTCGTCAACATAGGCCTGAATGTCGTCTTCGGTGATCGGCTTCATGGTCATTTCACCCTCCTGATATACGCGCCGCCGGCTGACGTTTCCGTCGGTCTCCCCTCGAGGATGGTCCTCAACTGTTCCCGCGCACGCGACAGTCGCGACATCACGGTGCCCAGCGGTATTTCCAGCACCTTCGCAGCCTCGGCGTAGGAGAGATCTTCGACCGAGATAAGCAGCAGAATGCTGCGATGATCCGGGGGCAGGCGGTCGATCGCCGCCATCACCTCGTGCCCGTACACGGTTTCCTCCTGCGTTGCAGCCCCGGCGCCCAAGGCTTCGGGCGCGTCCTCGATGGGCACGGAACTACCACGCCTGGCCTCCTGGCGCAGTCTGTTGACAGCCAGATTGTGCAGGATGGAGAACACCCAGGGTCGCGGATTTTCATCGCGGCGCCGGCTCCAGTTGAGAACGACCCGTTCGAGGCAGTCCTGAACGATATCATCTGCCCCTTCCTGATCCCTGATCAGGCCACGAGCGTAACGCCGCAGTGCGGGGATCATCGGTTCTACCTGAGCAAGCAGATCATCCATTTCAAGAACTCCTGGGAGGACAGCCCGTTGTGATACGGGCTGTCCTAAAGGGTCAATTTACTGACTGCACCTGCAGGATCCGGCCCGGCTTGCCGTCTTCGACCGAGGCTACCACGAGATAGCGACGCTCGTCCTTGTGCTTTGCCTGCACAATCTGCCGGATAGGACCCACCGCGTTCACAAGAGCCGAGCCTGCCGGGTTCGTCATGAAGTTCGACAAACCTTCCAACGAGCCGCTGCCGTCAGCCTTGTCGGACAGCGCCAGCACGTACATCTTCTTCGGCTCCAGTCCCGTAACAGAGGCCTGTAGGACCTGGGTCAGTCCCTGCTCGAACAGAGTGACCGTGGAGGGCGTGTTGTCCTTTCCGCTCTTTGCCGACAGCGTCAGGTGTGCGGCTTCGCCCGCCTTGCCCAGCGGCACCAGGTTCGCCAGGCCATCTCCTTCCGGTACCGCGTTCGGCACATAGGCGACAGCCTGCGGTGCCTGGCCGATCGGGATGTTAGCGATGACCTTGTTGGTCAGCGTGTCGATGACGGCGAACTCGTCCGCATTCTCCAGTCCGACATAGACGCGGGTGCCGTCACCCGACGGCCAAATGCCGTGCGGCAGGTTGCCGACCGGGATCGTCGCGACCTGCTCGAAGTCATCCGTCCGGAAGACTTTCACCTCGTTGAGGCCACCGACGGTGACATAGGCGAAGCTGCCGTTCTTGTTGGTCACGAGATTGACGTGGTTGGTGATCGGGCCGGTGTCGATGGTCTTGATCAGATCGAAAGGTGCCTGCGCATTGAAGACCTGCGTCTTGCCGACATCCTTCAGCGTAAACCAAACCTGGCGGCCATCCGGCGATGCGGCGATGTTCGGGCAGAACGGGCTTGCCTGCTTCACATGGCCGACGATCTGGTGATCGGCGACATTCACGACCACTGTTTCCGGATTGAAGGACGAGCAGATGTAGCCGAGCTTGCCGTCCGGCGAGAAGATCTGCATGCCGGGCCCGCCGGGCACCTTGATCTGCGCCTTCTCCTCGAAGGTGCGGGCGTCGATGACCGAGATATAGTCTTCGCCGCGAACGGTGACCCAGACGTCCCTCCCATCCGGCGTGAAGAACGGCTCATGGGGCGAGCGGCCGATATAGGTCGTGTGCTCCACGGCATTGGTGGCAGTATCGATGAAACTTACCGAGTTAGAGCCGATCGAGACCACCGCCAGCGTCTTGTGGTCGGGCGAGAAGCCCATGCCGTGGACGAGCACCTGACCTCTGTATAGTGGCGAAAGATTGCCCGGCTGGGGATCACCGAGCTTGATGACGCCGAGAAGCTTGTTGGTAGAAGGGTCGGTGACGGAGACGGTGTTCGAAAACTGTTCAGCTGCGTAGATGCGGTCCTTGCTGCTGATCGCGATGTCGGGATCAGATGCGGCGACGGGCACCTGCCCTGCAAGTGCGGAGAAAGGCAATAGCATGCTGCCCGCCAGAAGGCTGGCGGCAAAAGACTTGCGGATGTTCATTGTGATGTCCTTTGAAGTTACATCTTCATGTTCGGATCCATCCCCGGCATCACTTGGCTGGGCATGGATCTGGCGGGAGCGGTTTCCGGGGCGACTTGCGTCGGGGCGGGACCGGAAGGAGGGAGGGTGTCGCCGATCGCAAGCTTCATCGCTGCAATCTCCTGTTGCTGGTCAACGATGATCTCCTGCGCGATACGCCTGAGCTGCTCGTTCTTTCCGTATTTGAGAACTGCGCGGGCCATGTCGATTGCGCCCTGGTGGTGGGGCGTCATCATCAACACGAAGTCACGGTCGACGTTGCCCGTCGGCTTGACCTCCATGTCCGCCATCATCTTGTCCATGGCAGCATCGTTATGCGCGAGATAGGCGGCTTCCGCACCGATTTCGACGGCGTCCGGATGATCATGCTGCGCAGAGGCATTCTGCAGATGATCATGGGCGGAAACGGCCGAGGCGGTAATGCCTGCCAGGATTACGGCGGCGACCACGGATGGTCGGGTGTTGCGAAAGATGATCATCTGCGCCTTCCTCTGTTTCTGTAGGAGTAGACAACCTCGCAGCAGGTCTATTCCCGCTGACGGACAATTTTTCAGGATGTGGGATCGCCCAGCCCGAATGTGGCAACCAGCGCAAGGGCAACGAAGCCGAGCGCGAGCTCTGCGCCTGCGTCGGTGATGAGAAGCTTGCGGACAATCAGCCCGTGCGTCCGGTTCAGTGGTAAGACAAGGTAGCGGTTGGCGAGGGCGAGAAATGTCATCGTCAGTGCGGCCGCGATCTTCAGTGCCATCTCGAATTGATAGGAAGAATGCCAGTCGAGGGGTGCGCGCCCGAGGATAAACCAAGTGTTGGCAGCGCCGCTAAGCAGGACCAGCGCGACGGCGCCGTGGCCAAGACGGGAGAAGCGCCGCATGGCCATTATAGCCTCGGATCGTAATGCCGGTGCCTTCGACAACTGCACCAGCAGGATGAACGGCATGAGCGCACCGAGCCATGCCGTTGCCAAAGGCCACGTGGACGGCGGCTATCGCCATTCGTAAGTCTCCCTCCGGACCTAAATGGGCAGCGGCATGACCTCTGGTGGCCGTCACGCAGACAGCCAGAAAGGCACAGCAGACAGCAACACGGTGGCGGCCGCTCAGGGCGGCGGCGGCAAGCGCAGCGGCGTCGGCAGCCTCGACCACCGTCGAGATGCCGACGTCCGTCTGGAGCGTAACGGTCGCGAGCAGGCCGGCCTGAGCGACGGACGTCCAGCCCGATGCGAGTTCAGCTGCCTGCAAGGGCAGGGCCGCGGCTGCGGCGGCCACCCCGACGATGGCGCAGGCAAGAAGCGGCAGGCGCATCTTTGTCAGCAGCCGCTCTCGTATCGATTTCGGTGTAAGCATCGCGAACCCTCCGCCGCCCCACACGCGGCAAAGCGCCGTGTCGAGGAGGAAGCGATCGGCCACGAGAGCCTGGTGCGGTGTCACGGTGAAAACTGGAAGCTCACAGAGCCCGACGTCTTGTGGCCGTCCTTCGACAGCACGTCCCAACACACTTCATAGGAGCCAGGAGAAAGAGGCTTCAGGGGGGACGCAGTGTACAAGGAGCCATCGTCGCCGATCACGCTCTGTCCCCTCAGGGAAATGTCTTCCCCGGTTTGGTTCTTCAATGTGAGGTGCGAGAAGGGCGGTTCGAGGCCTTCTGAGAACCTGATCGTAATGGTCGCGGGCGAGGCCTGAAGTGAAGAGCCATCTGGTGGATCGGAACTGACGAGCAGCGTATGGGCTGACGCCGTGGAAGCAAGGCCGAGGAGCGTTAAAACGATGACGAGGAGGGAAAGGGACTGGTTGCGCATAGCGTTTCCTCTCAGCGGGTGCCGGAACATCTCAGTGGACATTGGCTGAGGAATTTTATTCCGCTGCTCGCGGATTTTACCGTCCGAGGTTCTAGGCGCGCCCCGCATCCCAAGATCCTGACGTCGGAGACTTGCTGCCGATGATGTCGGGCTCCTGTGGATGCCATGCTTTTTCTAGAGCCCTGTGACGAGCGTCGGCGATCAAGATGAAGCCGTCCATATGAATGGTGACACCTCATCACACTCGGGTAGACGAGCTTACGGCCGCCTGCGAGGGTGAAGTATTGGACCACATCCGGACCGAAGCGGAAACTATAGCCAACATAATAACCCCGGGGAGTGCCTGGTTGGCAGCGCCATCTTCGGATAATACCTTGCCGTTGAAGCAGTGCTCGACGCAGCCGGTTCTGGGATGGCACGGCCGAGCCAGAGGTGTGAGAAGCCATCGGTGCACCGATGAAGCGATGACGATGTAGGCAGCGTGAAGCCTGAGCCCGTCACGAAGGCACCCGCCGATGCAAGCCTCCGTTCAAGGATTTCCATCTTTCCATTCCATGCTTGCCTCAGGTCAGCCATCAGCACCCGACCTGGACCGGGCCTCATCGATCTGTTTCGCGTTTTCCGCCGCCCATGTTCCGAGAGCCTGCACGGCGCCGGAAAGGGAGTTCCCCAGCTCGGTCAGTTCATAATCGACCCGAGGCGGTATCGACGGTGTGACCGTGCGCTTCACCAGGCCGTCCCGTTCGAGATTGCGCAGCGTCAGGGTGAGCATTCGTTGCGATATGCCTTCGATTTCGCGTCTCAGCTCGTTGAAGCGATAGGAGCGCCGCTTGAGCGTCATGACCGTGAGGACGCTCCACTTGTCTCCGACACGGCCAAGAACCTGCGAGACCTTTAGACACGCAGGCGACAGGTTTAAGGTGGGATCGGGCACAGCCATGTAACCTCGGTATCAAAAATGTGCATTCTTGCGCAGGTCTACAGCCCATCTAACATAACGCCTAGTTACACAAGAGAACTAGGGTTACCGAATGAAACTTCTCCACATCGATGCCAGCATCCTCGGCGCACGCTCGGTTTCGAGGGAGCTTTCTGCTCTCATCGTCGAGCGGCTTACGGCAGATCAGGATACGCATGTCACCTACCGCGATCTGGCGGTTGCGGCCATTCCGCATCTGACGGTCGCGACGCTTCCGACCGCGCACCCGGCGTCGAAGATGGCGGGGTCCTTTGAACAGCATTGCCCAGACGATCCGCGACGATAGCGACTGCATGCTTCAGGAAATTTATGGAAGCCGACGTCGTCGTCATTGGCGCACCGATGTACAATTTCACGGTCTCTACGCAGCTCAAGGCATGGCTCGACCGCATCATAATACCCGGTACCACATTCAGGCCCTCCGCCGGCGGCGTTGAAGGCCTGGCGAAGGGCAAACGCGTCGTCGTCGCTCTTTCCCGAGGTGGCGTCTACGCGCCGGGGACTGCCGCCGCCTCCGCGGAGCATGCCGAAACCCTGCTTCGGACCATGTTCGGCTTTATCGGCATCGCGCCTGAACTCGTGGTGGCGGAAGGCCTGAATGCGGCGCCGCAGGCGCGGGCCGAAGCTGTGGCTGGAGCGCGCACGGCAATTGACAGACTGACCGCCTGAACCCGCTCTCTTTCAAGAAAGAACGCTTTTATGGAAACAGCATTGCTCGCCGGCCGTCCGAGCCGGCCCGTCTTCTACCTGACTTGGGCTCTCCGCATCGTTCTGGGGCTTGCCTTCATTCTCTTCGCGCTCATGAAGCTGAGCGGGCGCGAGGCAATGGTCGCCGAGTTCGATGCGGTCGGCCTTGGCCAGTGGTTCCGATATTTCACCGCCGCGCTTGAACTGATCGCAGGCATCGCGGTTCTGATCCCCAGCGTCTCCGTCTTCGGCGCCATTCTCATGCTGGTCGTCGACCTGGGAGCGCTCCTGGCGCAGGTCACAGTCCTTCATATCGACTGGGTTCATACCGTGGTCATTGCCGCGCTCATCGCTCTGCTGATCTTTCTCCAGCGCGGCGCGCTTGCCCGCTTCAAGTCTCGCAGGAGGCAACGTGGCTGATCATGATCTGATTACCTTCGGCCCAGTTCACCTGGAGGTCAGGAATGTTGAGACGACGGCACGCTTCTGGGAAAGCCTCTTCGGCTTTACCCGTCGAACCTTTGGTGACAGCATTGAGCTGGGCACCGAGAAAGAAATCTTGATCGTCCTGCACGGCGGGGCGACCGAGCCGGTCAGACAGGGTCACAGCGGCCTCTACCATCTAGCAATCCATACGCCTGACCAGCGTGATTTCGCCCGTTTGCTGAAGCGTTTCTCCGACCTTCGCTATCCGTGCTCACCGACCGACCACACCTTCTCCAAGGCGATCTATCTGGACGATCCTGACGGCATCAACATCGAGGTCACTTTGGAAACACCCGAACGGTTCCGCACCGTCAGGCCTGTGGGAAACAGGCTGGCTTTTATCGGCACCGACGGCATCGAGCGCCCCGGCTCCTACCCTCTCGACCTCCAAGAAATATATCAGTCCTACAAGCCCGGCTCGGAACTGGAGGCGGCCCATCCGGCAACGAAGGTCGGCCACATCCACCTCTATGTCGCGGACCTCGAACGGTCACGCGACTTCTACACGGGGCTTGGCTTCGAACTGGCAAGATGGTGGCCGCCGATGCAGGTTGCCGACTTCGGTGCCGGCGGCGCCTTCAAGCACCGCATAGCCATCAACACCTGGCAAGGTATCGGCGCGCCGGTTCACCCGCAGGGCATGGCGAGGATGCGTTATTTCGAACTGCGTTTCGAGACGATGGAGGGGCTCAGTGCCGCCGTAAATGCGAACCCTTCGGCAAGATCTCTCGGTGTCGCGCATGTGTTGCAAGACCCGTCGGGTATCGAACTGAGGCTCGTGCGCGCCTAACGGACCCGGGGCGGCGTAAGAACGAATTGCGTTGAATAGAGGTCGGCAAAGCGATTGACCGTACTGGCCTAACTGGTCGAGCTATCGTGTCTGTTCACGATCAATGGCGGAGAGGGTGGGATTCGAACCCACGATACGGTTGCCCGTATGCCGCATTTCGAGTGCGGTGCTTTCGACCACTCAGCCACCTCTCCGCTTCGCTGGTCGGCGCTTTGTCGGCGCGGGCTGTCTCATAGCGATGAAAGGGGTGGGTGGCAAGAGCGAAATCAAGGAGATCCAAGTCTTTTTCCTTGACAGCCTGGAGGGGCTGGCTTATCCCCCACGCGTTCCGGCATGGGTCACTCCGTGCATGGATGACGGCGGGTGCCTAGGCGCCGCGTTTCACCGGCAGACCGGCAGGGCCATCCGTCCCGCCTTCCTGCTCAACATCGACTGATAAAAAGACGGCCGCCTGCCCCTTGGGTCGGGAAGAGCCGGAACGAACATGAAAGGATAAATAATGTTCGCAGTCATCAAGACCGGCGGTAAGCAGTACCGCGTGGCCGCCAACGACGTGCTGACCATCGAAAAGCTGGAAGCCGAAGCTGGCGCAGTTGTCGAATTCAACGAGATCCTGGTCGTCGGCGTTGGCGCCGATGCCAAGTTCGGTGCACCCTTCGTAGCCGGCGCGATCGTCAAGGCCGAAGTCGTCGAGCATAACCGTGGCAAGAAGGTCCTGTCCTTCAAGAAGCGTCGCCGCCAGAATTCCAAGCGGATTCGCGGTCATCGCCAGCACCACACGGTTGTCCGCATCACCGACATCTTGGCTTAACTCGGGTTTCGAAGGTTTAAAGGAGAACTCCCATGGCACATAAAAAAGCTGGCGGTTCGTCGCGTAACGGTCGCGATTCCAATTCCAAGCGCCTCGGCGTGAAGAAGTTCGGTGGCGAAGTCGTCATTCCGGGCAACATTATCGTGCGTCAGCGCGGAACGCAGTGGCATCCGGGCGCCAATGTCGGCCTCGGCAAGGACCACACGATTTTCGCACTGACCGCAGGCAACGTGAACTACCGTACGAAGGCTAACGGCCGCGTCTACGTGTCCGTGATGCCGAAAGCGGAAGCCGCAGAATAAAGCCGGCAAGCGTTATGCAACCGGCGTCTCATCGACCCGGTTGAACGTTCAAAGGTTCAGTCAAAGAAAAGGGGAGATGGGGCGCCACCCACCTCCCCTTTTTCTTTACCTCGCGAAGGAGACTGAACATGTACGGCGAATTATTACGGAGTGACCAGAGCCGGTCGCCCGAGGAGCGGTTGAGGCCGCAGCTGTTACGCAGCGATTGCCCCGTCCTGTTGTCGCAGAGACTGGTCCTGCGCGCCCCCCACGAAGAAGACATCGACGCCCTTTCCCATCTCGCCAACAACGCCAATATCGCCACCATGGTGTCGCGCATGCCGCATCCCTATACGGCGAAAGATGCGGCGGACTTCGTACGACGTACGAAAACCGGCGAGATCGGCAAGTGCGTCTATGCCATTACCCGCGGCGACAACGGCGCCTTCCTCGGCTGCTGCGGGCTTGAGCCGCACCCCGAGGACTACACGACACTGGAGATCGGCTACTGGCTCGGCGAGCCTCACTGGAACCAGGGCTACGCGACGGAAGCGGCGCATGCGCTGATCGACATGGCGTTCCGGACCCGCGACATCGACCAGATCGATGCCCGCTGCCGGGTCACCAACGTTGCCTCCAGGCGGGTCATCCAGAAGTGCGGTTTCCAGTTCCAGGGCTCGGGGATGATCGGCTGCCTGGCGCTTGGCGGCATGGTGCCTGTCGAATGGTTCCGGCTCGACCGCAAGACCTGGATGTCGCTGAAGAGCTGGGGAGACATGCGATGAGCGCCGATCTCCTCGCCCGCCCGCTCCGGTCTGTAGACGATCCCGGTCCTTGCCCGGTCATCGAGACCCGTCGGCTTGTTCTTCGACCGCACCAGGCGCGCGACGCGGCCGCGATCGCCGCGTCGCTCGGCGACTGGCAGGTGACGCGCATGCTTGCCCGGGTGCCGGTGCCTTATGGTCTCGACGATGCGACCGACTGGCTGAAAAGTCTGCAGGCGTCGAAGGGGCCGCGCTGGCCGCTGGCGATTACCGATGGCGGCGAGCATGTCGGCACCGTCAATCTTGAGCTTCGGCACGGGCAATGGCATCTCGGCTATTGGCTCGGTCGCTCCCACTGGGGCCGGGGGCTGATGAGCGAGGCGGTCGCGGCAGCACTGGCGTCGTTCTTCGGCCGGCTGCCGGGGGCGGTGCTTCACTCGGGCGTGTTTGCCGATAATCCGGCGTCGCTGCGCATCCAGGAAAAGCTCGGCTTCACGGTTCTCGGCTGCACCGACATCTACAGCATGGCCCGCAATGCCATGGTGGCGCACATCGAGACGCGGCTTACGGCATCCGCCTTGCGCCTGCCGTAACATGCTGTCGACCGGGGCCGCCCGCCGGCCCCGGTCTTCCACGGCTTCCATCTGGCAGCTGCGGAGCCAGCAAAAAGCCATGATAAGCTTTGACCTTCGGGCGAAGCGACGATACCAAAAGCCTCGGCAGCAATCGCTTCCGCGGCAAGATCAACCGCACCAAAGACGGCAGAACCCATGAAGTTTCTCGACGAGGCAAAAGTCTATATCCGCTCCGGCGACGGTGGTGCCGGCGCGGTATCCTTCCGCCGCGAAAAGTTCATCGAGTTCGGCGGACCGGACGGCGGCGATGGAGGCCGCGGCGGCGACGTCTGGGTCGAGGCCGTCAACGGCCTGAACACGCTGATCGATTTCCGGTTCCAGCAGCATTTCAAGGCGGCCACCGGGGTGCACGGCATGGGCCGCAACCGCACCGGCGCCAACGGTGCCTCCGTCACGCTGAAGGTGCCGGTGGGCACGCAGATCTTCGAGGAAGACAACGAGACGCTGATCGTCGACATCACCAAGGAAGGCCAGCGCTTCCGGCTTGCAGCAGGCGGCAATGGCGGGTTCGGCAACACGCATTTCAAGTCCTCGACGAACCAGGCGCCAGACTGGGCCAATCCCGGCCTCGAAGGCGAGGAAAAGACGCTCTGGCTGCGGCTGAAGCTGATTGCCGATGCAGGCCTCGTCGGTCTGCCGAATGCCGGCAAGTCGACCTTCCTTGCGACCGTTACCCGGGCGCGGCCGAAGATCGCCAACTATCCGTTCACGACGCTGCATCCGAACCTCGGCGTCGCCACCATCGACGGGCGGGAGTTCGTGCTTGCCGACATTCCGGGTCTCATCGAAGGTGCGCATGAGGGTGTCGGCATCGGCGACCGGTTCCTCGGCCATGTGGAGCGCACGCGCGTCCTCCTGCACCTGGTTTCTGCCCAGGAAGAGCATGTCGGCAAGGCCTATACCACGGTCAAGCGCGAGCTCGAGGCCTATGGCGGCGGACTGAAGGACAAGCCGGAGATCGTCGCGCTGTCGCAGATCGACGTCCTTGACGAAGAGACCCTGAAGAAGAAGGCGAAGGAGCTGCAGAAGGCCTGCGGCCGTCCGCCGATGATGATTTCCGCCGCCATCAACAAGGGCATGCTGGAAGTGCAGCGAGCCCTGCGGGACATCATTGTTGCGGCGAATTCAGAGACCGCACTTCCCGATCGCAGCAGCCGGGTCGACGAAGATAGAAGCGAGGACTGACATGGGCCTGTCGCGCAAGTCTCTGATGCAGCACCGGCGGATCGTGATCAAGATCGGCTCGGCGCTGCTGGTGGACCGCAAGACGGGCCTGAAGACGGACTGGCTGAATTCGGTCTGTGCCGATATCTCGGCTCTGCGCGCCGAAAAGATCGACGTGCTGGTGGTCTCCTCGGGCGCGATTGCGCTGGGTCGAACGGTGCTCGGCCTGCCGGCTGGAGCACTGAAGCTTGAGGAAAGCCAGGCGGCGGCCGCCGTTGGCCAGATCGCGCTTGCCCGCGCCTGGTCGCAGAGCCTGTCGCGCGACGCCATCGTTGCGGGGCAGATCCTGCTGACGCTCGGCGATACGGAAGAGCGGCGCCGCTACCTCAATGCACGCGCCACCATCAGCCAGTTGCTGAAGCTCGGCGCGGTGCCGATCATCAACGAGAACGACACTGTCGCTACCTCGGAAATCCGCTATGGCGATAACGACCGGCTGGCGGCGCGTGTCGCAACGATGACCGGTGCAGACCTGCTGGTGCTGCTTTCGGATATCGACGGGCTCTACACGGCGCCTCCGCATCTCGATCCTGAGGCCCAGTTCCTCGAGACGATCGACAGCATCACGCCCGATATCGAGGCGATGGCCGGCGGTGCGTCGTCGGAACTGTCGCGTGGCGGCATGCGAACCAAGATCGATGCCGGCAAGATCGCCACCGGTGCCGGTTGCGCGATGATCATTGCCTCGGGCAAGACGCAGCATCCGCTGACGGCCGTTGACGCCGGCGCCCGGTCCTCCTGGTTTGCGCCGTCCGGTACGCCGGTCACCGCCCGCAAGACATGGATCGCCGGCCAGTTGCAGGCGGCCGGGGAACTGGTCGTCGATGCCGGTGCCGAGCAGGCGCTGGCGAGCGGCAAAAGTCTGCTGCCGGCGGGTGTCCGTTCGGTCGGAGGTCAATTCAGTCGCGGCGATACGGTGGTGATCGTCGGTTCGCAGGGGCGCGAAATTGCCCGTGGCCTGGCGAGCTACGATGTCGACGAGGCCAAGGCGATCGCCGGACGCAAGTCGGTGGAGATCGCCGACGTCCTGGGATATCCGGGACGGGCTGCAATGGTGCACCGTGACGACCTGGTGATCACCGGCGCCATCCCCTCCCAACGGATGAAGCAGGAAGAGATCGAGGAGGGCGCCGCCCATGTCTGAGCCGATGCTCAAGCGCGAAGCCGACACCCAAACTCCGGCTGACATCCATCAACTGATGCTGGATGTGGGTCGAAAGGCAAGGCAGGCGGCGCGGTTTCTGGCCGTGCAGCCGGCCGCCGTGAAAGATGCGGCCCTGAATGCGGCTGCCGGCGCCATCATTGCCGGTAAAGAAGAGATCCTTGCCGCCAACGCGCGCGATCTGCGCAATGTCGAGGGCAAGGGTCTTCAACTGTCCTTCATCGACCGATTGACGCTAACCAGCCAGCGCATTGACGAGATGGCCGATGGGCTGCGGGCGATAGCCCGGCTGCCGGATCCGGTCGGCGACGTGATCGCCGCATGGGACCGTCCCAACGGGCTGAAGATCGAGCGGGTGCGCACGCCGCTCGGCGTCATCGGCGTCATCTACGAGAGCCGGCCGAATGTTACGGCCGATGCCGGAGCGCTCTGCCTGAAGGCGGGCAATGCTGTGATCCTGCGCGGCGGGTCGGACTCGCTGTTCTCATCGCAGGCGATCCATCGCTGCCTGTGCACAGGCCTCGCCCAGGCCGGTCTGCCGGAAGAGGCGATCCAGATGGTTCCGGTGGCAGACCGCGCCGCCGTGGGTGCCATGCTCTCTGGCCTTGATGGGGCGATCGACGTCATCGTGCCGCGCGGCGGCAAGAGCCTTGTCGCGCGCGTGCAGTCTGAGGCGAGGGTGCCGGTATTTGCCCATCTCGAAGGGCTCTGCCATATCTACGTGGATGCCTCGGCCGATCTCGATATGGCAGTACAGATTGTCGTCAACGCCAAGATGCGGCGGACGGGGATCTGCGGCGCTGCCGAAACGCTGCTGGTCGATCGGCAGGCGGCGGCAACGCACTTGCAGCCGATGCTTGCGGCACTGGCGGTCGCCGGCTGCGAGATCCGTGCCTCGGACGAGGTTCGCGCGCAGGTTTCCGGGCTTCTTCCCGCGACCGAGGACGACTGGCGCACCGAGTATCTCGAAGCCATCATTTCGGTGACGCTGGTCGACGGCATCGCCGGTGCGATCGACCATATCAACACCTATTCCTCCAGCCATACGGAGGCGGTGATCGCCGAGGATCCCGCAGTGGTGGCCCGGTTCTTCAACGAGATCGATTCCGCCATCCTTCTCCACAACGCCTCGACCCAGTTCGCCGATGGCGGCGAGTTCGGCATGGGCGGCGAGATCGGCATTTCCACCGGCAAGATGCATGCCCGTGGTCCGGTGGGCGTCGAACAGCTTACCTCCTTCAAGTACCGGGTGCACGGCACCGGCCAGACGCGGCCCTGACGCGTGACGGCCGGGAGGGAGCTCAACCGTTACGTTGCCATGCCGCATGTCGAACAGGGCATGGTCGTCGGCCTGTTCGGCGGTTCCTTCAATCCGCCGCATCCCGGCCACCTGCTGGTGGCAGAGATCGCCCTCAAGCGGCTGGGGCTTGACCAGCTCTGGTGGATGGTCACGCCCGGCAACCCGCTGAAGAGCCGCTCAGTTCTGTTGCCGCTCGCCGAGCGGATCGCGCTCAGTGAAGATCTGGCGCGCGATCCGCGCATCAAGGTGACAGCCTTTGAGGAGCGCCTCCAGACAAGCTATACGGCACACACGCTGGCGCACGTGGTGGCGCGCAATCGCGGCGTACGGTTCGTCTGGATCATGGGCGCAGACAGCCTGAAGACATTTCATCAGTGGCAGAAATGGCGAGAGATCGCCGATCTGGTGCCGATCGTCGTCATCGACCGGCCGGGCGCCACGCTATCCTTCCTGTCGTCGCCGGCGGCCCGGGCCTTGTGGTTCGCCCGCGTCGATGAGAATGCCGCACGATCGCTGGCGATGCGCCGGCCGCCGGTGTGGACCTTCATCCACGGGCCCCGCTCCTCATTCAGTTCGACGGCACTGCGAAGCCAGTCCCGGGAGCTGCATCCGGAACCAGCGCAAACCAGCCCGGACCAGCAGCGGTTTCCCTTGAAAGATTAACCATTCGATGCCACCTTAAATGGTGCGGATCGTCGCTACGGCAGATTCGTTTCGTGCCTGTTCTGTTCTTGGAAGAAAGGAACAACCCTGACAACAGTTCACGCCAAGGGGAGGGCGTCATACCTCCTCCCGAAGAGCCTGGAACGCGGCGCCGATGCTGCTGCCCGCACTCTTGAACTGGTCCTCGCGAGCCTCGAGGACTCAAAAGCCGAAGACATCGTCACCATCGACATTGCCGGAAAATCGGCGCTGGGAGACTACATGGTCGTAGTGTCCGGGCGATCGAGCAGGCATGTGTCGGCAATCTCCGAACACCTCCTGTCGGACCTCAAGGACGAGGGCCATGGCAGCGCCCGCGTCGAAGGCCTCGATACGGGTGATTGGGTGCTGATTGACAGTGGTGACATCATCATCCATGTGTTCCGCCCGGAAATCCGGGAGTTCTACAACATCGAAAAGATGTGGGCAGCTCCCGACGAGGAAGGAACACTGCACTAGCGGCTCCCTCAGGCGATCCTGATGCCGCAGTGCCGATGGCCGCTTGAAGCGGCTGGGCATGCCCCAGTCGCGACACCTAAAGTGCGGCTTCCAGTCAGGCGGTGATGGATCATGCGGATTGGCCTTTTCGCCGTGGGACGGCTGAAAACCGGACCTGAGAAAGAGCTCGCCTCCCGTTATCTCGACCGCTTCGCCAAAGCCGGCCCTGCGGTGAGCCTGGAACTTGCGCGGGTCACGGAGATCGCTGAAAGCCGGGCCTCGGCTGCCGACACGCGCAAGCGCGAGGAGGCGGCGATGCTGGAGAAAAGCCTCGGAGAAGGAGCGATCCTGATCCTGCTCGACGAGCGGGGCAAGGCGCTCGACAGTCCCGCCTTCGCAAATCTCCTCGGACGGTACCGCGACCAGGGCAAGCGCGAGTTGACGATCGCCATCGGCGGTGCGGACGGGCTTGATCCGGCGCTGTATGAGCGGGCCGATGCAGTGGTCAACCTCGGGTCGATGACCTGGCCGCACCAACTGGTGCGCATCCTCATCGCCGAGCAGCTCTACAGGGCGGTCACCATCCTCTCAGGACATCCCTATCACCGGGTCTGAAAGCCGAGGTCAGCGACACTCGGATGTTTCTGGCATGTGTTTCTGGCATCCCCCGGCAAATCAGCTTAGACTTGCAGCATTAGGACGGGTTTGAAATTCCATGCGGGCGCGGATTAGACGCATAGCGGGCGGATCTCTGCTGCTGGCGATGCTTGGCGGCATCGTGCCGCTGCCGCACGCCTTTTCGCCGATTACAGCCCTCGCGCAAGTGTCCGATGCGGCAGGCGAGCAGGCGCTGCAGGCCGATGCGGTGCCCCCCGCTCCGAACCCCGTCGACGAGCTGGAACGCAAGCGCGACCAAACGCGCGGCGAGCTCGAACAACTGTCGAAAACCCTCACCGTTTCCGGCGACAAGGCCAGGGCCATCGAACAGGCGATTGCCGAACTCGACAAGAGCAACGCGTCCCTTCGCCAGGCGCTGATCGAATCTGCGGCACGCCGCAAACAGCTGGAAGCGCAGGTCCGGACGAGTGAAACGCGGCTGGCGGAGCTCGGGCTGAAGGAAGACAAGATCCGCGCCTCGCTGCACGAGCGTCGCGGCGTGCTTGCCGAAGTGCTGGCGGCGCTGCAGCGCATGGGCCGCAATCCGCCGCCGGCTTTGCTGGTAACGCCGGAGGACGCGCTCGGGTCGGTGCGCAGCGCCATCGTGCTGGGTGCCGTCGTGCCCGGCATGCGCGCCGAAGCCGACCGTCTGCTTTCCGACCTGCACGCGCTGGGCGATCTGCAGAAGGATGTCGCGGCAGAGCGGGAGAAAGCCTCCAACGCCATGACCGCCAGCCTCGAAGAGGATCGGCGGATGGATCTGCTGCTCGTCGAGAACGACAAGCAGAACCTTGCCAATGCCGGCGACCTGGTGGCCGAGCGGCGTCGTTCGGAGGAGCTGGCGGGCCGCGCCACGAACCTCGAAGGTCTCATCCAGTCACTGGAAAGTGAGATCTCCTCGGTGCGTGAGGCGATGCAACGGGCCCGCGCCGAAGAGGAACGACGTCAACAACTTACGGCCGAAGAACGGGAGAAGGCGAGGCAGCTTGCGGAGAGCGGGGTGCCCGACAAAAACCGCATTGCGCCCGCATACGCGTTTTCAAGCCTGAGGCAGAAACTGACCTATCCTGCGGAAGGCGAACTCTTGCGCAGCTACGGTGACGCGGACGGTACAGGCCATACGGCGCGGGGCATTACGCTTGCCACCGGCGCCGATGCTGTCGTGACCGCGCCCGCG
Source organism: Rhizobium sp. SAFR-030 (assembly GCF_059415005.1). NCBI lineage: Bacteria > Pseudomonadati > Pseudomonadota > Alphaproteobacteria > Hyphomicrobiales > Rhizobiaceae > Rhizobium > Rhizobium sp. SAFR-030. The sequence continues at coordinate 160,958 of NZ_JBPFDO010000007.1, forward strand.
GACGGACTTGTCGTTTTCGCCGGTGCCTTTCGCAGCTATGGCCAGATGGTGATCCTCAACGTCGGCGACGGCTACCACGTCGTCTTGACGGGGATGGACAGGGTGAATGTCCGGCAGGGAAAGTTCGTCTTCTCAGGCGAACCGGTCGCTGCCATGGGTGAGAAAAGAGTGGCGAGCGCGACGGCCTTGGCGCTGGAAACGGATCGCCCGACGCTTTACATTGAATTCCGAAAGGACGGCACCCCGATCGATTCGAAGCCGTGGTGGACCGCAAAAGAAACTGGAAGGGCACGAAATGATTCGTAGGGCTTCTCTTGTCATCGTTGGTGCACTGCTCGGGGCCACGGCCATGAGCGTCGTGTATTCCGCCGGCGTGCCTGCCCAGGCAGCCGGATCCTCGACCTATCGCGAACTTTCGATCTTCGGCGATGTCTTCGAGCGGGTACGCGCCCAGTACGTGACGCCGCCGGACGAGCAGAAGCTCGTCGAGAATGCCATCAACGGCATGCTGAGCTCGCTCGACCCGCATTCGAGCTACATGAATTCCAAGGACGCAGCCGACATGCGCACCCAGACCAAGGGTGAGTTCGGCGGTCTTGGGATCGAAGTGACGATGGAAAACGAGCTGGTCAAGGTCATCACGCCGATCGACGACACGCCCGCCTCGCGCGCCGGCGTTCTCGCCGGTGACTTCATCTCCGACATCGACGGCAAACCGGTCCGCGGACTTAAGCTCGAAGACGCTGTCGAGCGGATGCGCGGCGCCGTCAACACGCCGATCAAGCTTACCATCCTGCGCAAGGGCGCCGATAAGCCGATCGATATCACCGTCACCCGCGACATCATCGCGGTGCGTGCCGTGAAGTCGCGTGTCGAAGGTGGCGACGTCGGTTACCTGCGTGTCATCTCGTTCACCGAGAAGACCTATGACGACCTCGAAAAGGCAATCAAGAAGATCAAGGCCGATGTGCCGGCCGACAAGCTGAAGGGCTACGTGCTTGACCTGCGGCTCAACCCGGGCGGCCTCCTCGACCAGGCGATCAACGTGTCGGATGCCTTCCTCGATCGTGGCGAGGTGGTCTCCACCCGCGGCCGCAACCCGGAAGAGACCCGCCGCTTCAATGCGGGCCCCGGCGATCTGACGGATGGCAAGCCGGTCATCGTGCTGGTCAATGGCGGTTCGGCCTCGGCTTCGGAAATCGTCGCCGGTGCGCTGCAGGACCTGAAGCGCGCCACGGTCGTCGGTACGCGCTCGTTCGGCAAGGGTTCGGTGCAGACGATCATCCCGCTCGGCGAAGCAGGCGCGCTGCGCCTGACGACGGCGCTCTATTACACGCCGTCGGGCAAGTCGATCCAGGGCACCGGCATCACGCCGGACGTCAAGGTCGAACAGCCGCTGCCGGAAGAACTGCAGGGCAAGGTCCGGGCGGAAGGCGAATCCAGCCTGCCGGGCCACATCCAGGGCCAAAGCGAGACGGACGAAGGTTCGGGTTCCAGCGCTTATGTCCCGCCGGAAGCCAAGGATGACCTCCAGCTCACCTACGCCATGGATCTGCTGCACGGCACGAAGACCGACGCGTCCTTCCCGCCGCAGCCCGACAAGGCTGCTGCCGCCGCCAAGCCCTGATCGGATATCGGCATCCGTCCGCTCTCAAGGCGCCGGCGGATGCCCAGACCACTTCTGAAAGACAGGCGGACGGATCTATTGGGGACTGATCTTCACGCTCCGCTCGGACAGAACAGGAAACCGAAGGACCGGCGCTCGCGCCGGCCGTCTTTTGCCGTTCTGGCGGGTCTTGTGGCAGCCGGCGGGGTGCTTGGGCTTTCCTTCTATGCCATGCGGTCCGGAGGACTGGAGACGGCGCCGCCCGTCGAGGTGACGCTCGCCGTTCCGCCCGCAGCCTTGCCCCAGACAGCACCAGCACCTGCCAGGCCCGCTCCGGCTGCCCCGGAAGACGCGATGCGGGCGACGTCGCAGAGCGGCGCCAATGTCGACCGCACGGTGCTCGACGACGGCTCCGTCGTCACCAAGTTCTCTCCGAAGCCGCGCGACGGCCAGGGTCCGCTGATCATCGATGCGCAGCGCAACGGCCAGGATCCGCGCATGGCGGCAATGCCGAACGAGGACCTCCTGGAAGAGACGCCGTTTGGCAGATTGCCGGTTAGGGCGCCGGACGGTCTGCGACCGATGGACCAGTATGGCCGGCCGTGGTCCGGCGCGCGCGGCAGCCGCATCGCTATCGTCATCGGCGGGCTTGGCCTCAGCCAGACCGGAACCCAGAAAGCCATCGAGAAACTTCCCGGCAGCGTCACGCTTGCCTTTGCCGCCAGCGGCAACAGCCTGCAGCGATGGATGCAGGAGGCGCGGCGTGCCGGTCATGAACTGCTGATGCAGGTGCCGATGGAGCCGTTCGACTATCCGGACAACGATCCGGGGCCGCTGACGCTGACCACCAGCCGCGGCGAGGCGGAAAACCTGAAGCGTCTGCATGAGGCTATGGGCCGGATCACCAACTACACCGGCATCGTCAACTATCTCGGCGGTCGCTATCTGACGGATGCCGACGCGCTCGAGCCGGTGCTTCGGGATATTTCGGACCGCGGCCTGCTGTTCCTCGATGACGGCTCGTCGGCGCGCTCGCTGACCGAGCAGGTGGGCAAGGCGGTCGACCTGCCGCGCGCCTTCGGCGATGTGGCGATCGATGCGCAGGTGGATCGCCAGGCCATCCTGCGCAAGCTCGACGATCTGGAGCGGATCGCCCAGCGCAAGGGCATGGCGATCGGCGTCGGTTCCGCCTTTGACGAGACGGTCGAGGCGGTCGCAGAGTGGATTGAAAAGGCGGAAGGTCGCGGCGTCGAAATTGTCGGCGTCTCGGCGCTCGCTTCCGCCGAAACTCAACAGTAAGGGGCAGAGGTTTGAGCAACAAGGCTAACATCAGTGCGGGCGATCTGCCCTACCGCCCCTGCGTCGGCATCATGGTCCTCAACCGCGAGGGCCTAGTGTGGGTCGGGCGGCGGCTGTCCACCGGCAACAGCGAGTCGGACGGTTCTCCGCAGCTCTGGCAGATGCCGCAGGGCGGGATCGACAAGGGCGAGGATCCGCGCGCGGCGGCCTATCGCGAACTGTTCGAGGAGACCGGCATGCGGTCGGTCTCGCTTTTGGCGGAAGCGCCGGACTGGATCAATTACGATCTTCCGCAGCACATGATCGGCATCGGCCTCAAGGGCAGGTACCGCGGCCAGACGCAGCGCTGGTTCGCCTTCCGCTTCGAGGGCGACGAAAGCGAGATCAATATCGAGAACCCGCCAAGCGGTCAGCACCAGGAATTTGACGCCTGGGACTGGAAGCCGATGGCCGAGCTTCCGTCGCTGATCGTCGCCTTCAAGCGGCCGGCCTATGAAGAGGTCGTCCGCGCTTTCCGGCACCTTGCGCCGACGGAAAGTGGTTCCTGAGGTTCCAGCTCCCCGATCTTTGAACAAGAAAAACCCCTCGATGCGGATGCGTCGAGGGGTCTTTCGTTTGGCTGACAGATTACTCGGCGCTGTCGGCGGATTCTGCGTTCAGCAGGCCGTACTTTTCGTCGCCCAGCTTGCCCAGCAGCTCGATCTGGGTTTCGAGGAAGTCGATATGACCTTCCTCGTCCATCAGCAGCTGTTCAAACAGCTTCATCGATACGTAGTCGCCCGCCTCGTGACAGATGTCGCGGGAAGCCTTGTAGGCGGTACGCGCATCGTATTCACCGGCCAGATCTGCTTCCAGCACTTCGCGGACCGTCTGGCCGATGCGCAGCGGCGCGAGCGTCTGCAGGTTCGGATGACCTTCGAGGAAGATGATGCGCGCGACGAGCTTGTCGGCGTGCTGCATTTCCTCGATCGATTCGGCCCGTTCCTTCTTGGCCAGCTTGGTGTAGCCCCAGTCTTCCAGCAGGCGATAATGCAGCCAGTACTGGTTCACCGCGCCCAATTCGAGGAAAAGGGCCTCGTTAAGCCGCTCGATGACTCTTGTGTCGCCTTTCAATGTCCGCTCTCCTGCGTTCGTCGTGGAATTGTCTCAGGCGGGACATATAATCGACGACCTCGGCCTCAGTCGAGTGGCGCGAGGCATGATACTCTTCAGTCGTGCGGATAATCAGGTCGACAACGTTCGGGAAGCAGCCGCAGCACCGGCCACGCTTCTGCATGGCATGATAGACCTTCGACGGTACGATCAGCTGCCAACAGTCCTCGTCAAGGAGGCCATTGATGACATCCCTGATTTCCCTGTCGGTGATGTAATTGCAACTGCAAACTAGCATGCGTATTAGCCATCAAACATGACGTTCAGTATCTTCTTTTTGAAAAAATGGATGCGGGATGTCAAGAAATTTCCGCAGGAAGCGGAGCAGGGGCGCTGAAGGCCTCCACACTCGTCCGCCAGCGGGGCCTCACTCCGAAAAGATGGCAGTGCCGCTGATCGCCCTATGATTGTCGCTGATGCGAACAGGATTTCACGCATAAGCCTCAATCCTGTCATCAAACAGAAAAAAATTCTAGCTATACGGTTTTCCTGATTGATCAGGCCGTGCGACTCGACTATGTTCTGCAACCATGGACGGGCCAGCCAAGCTGCTTCGTCCAGAAGCGCAATCACCATTGAGGGAGAGTGACATGGCTTATCTGTTCCGCACTACCCTTTCTCGGGTGGCGCATGATGTGAAACGCACGGGCCCCATTTCCGCCCCGTGCTGTCGAATGTGACATTCACCTTTTCCAGGATCTGAACAGTCTCACTCGTCATAGCTGCCGATGGCAGCCACATCAGGAGTATGACCATGCAAAAGCAGGTTATCGAATACGGCGGCGAGCCCGTCGGTATCGTCGTCCCCGATCAGGATCGGCTGAAGTTCATCGCCGTCAAATTCCACGTCATCGAGCTGGATGAGCAGCGTTTTTCGTCGGCTGACGAAGTGCGTCTCGCCATCCGCAATCACGTCCGGGCGCAGAGCGATGCCGCCTTGCGCGGCGCCGCCGCCTGAATTTCCAATAATTGCTTGAACGCCACAACCGCCCCGCTATTCGGCGCGGGCGGTTTTCCTATGCACGTTGGCGATAGGCGGACGGCGTCTGGTTCAAAAGGCGGTGAAGGTCAGGGTCGTCAGTGAACGCTCGATGCCCGGGATGGCGGCGATCTTCTCGTTGACGAAGTGGCCGATCTCGCTGCCTTCCGGCAGGTAGATCTTCAGGAGAAGGTCCCAGTCGCCACTGGTGGAATAGAGTTCGGAGACCAGTTCCGTCTTGTAGATGGCGTCCGCCACCTCATAGGTCTTGCCCGGCGCGCAGCGCAGCTGGACGAAAATCGGCTTCATGGCGTGTGTTCCCGTTGCTCCGACCACGCTCCGGCGGTCGCAATGAACCTCAGCGACTATTGGCCGATGCCATCGGCTGGCGCAAGTCGTTCATCGGCGATCTCCGCCAGCATCCAGGCGCGGAAGGCGGCGAGCGGCGGATAGGAGGCGCGCTCCGGCGGACAGGCGAGAAAGTAGCGTCCGGTTGGCAGCGGCGCTGCCGCAACGGCTGCCACGAGCCTCCCCTCGTCGAGCTCCCGGGCAATCAGGAAGCGCGGCAGGAGCGCGATCCCAAGCCCGGCAGATGCTGCCTCCAGCATGGTGACGAACTGGTCGAAAAGCATGCCGTGCAGGGCCTCGAAACCGGTTTCCTGGCTGCGGAACCAGTTCTCCCAGGCGTCGGGGCGGGTGTTGAGGTGAAGCAGCGGCGCCTTCAGCAGGTCTTGCGCGGTGCGAAGATCGTGACGCGCGCTAAAGTCGGGGCTGCAGGCAGGGATCACATCCTCGTCCATCAGTGGTGTCAGGACCGCGCCCGGCCAGCGCGCTGCACCGAAATGCAGGGCCGCATCCAGCGTGTCGAAGCGGAAGTCGAATGGTTCCAGCCGGGTGATCAGGTTCACCACCATTCCCGGATGCTGGTCCAGCAAGCGCGGCATGCGCGGTATCAGCCAGCGGCTGCCGAAGAACGGCAGGATGGCAAGGTTCAGCGTGCCGCCGGAGGGGTTGGCGCGCAGGTTGAGCGATGCGTTGGAGATCCGTCGCAGCGCCTCGCGGACCTCCCGCGCGTAGCTGTCGCCGGCGATGGTCAGGCGGATGGTCTGGCGTTCGCGCAGGAAAAGCACCACGCCGATCTGTTTCTCCAGTGCGGCGATCTGCCGGCTGACGGCGCTCTGGGTTAGGCCGAGTTCGCTGGCGGCGGCGGTCACGCTGCCGGTGCGCGCCGCAGCCTCGAAGGCGGACAGGAGCGAGAAGGAGGGCAGGAAGCGCCGGGGCGGCAGGATCACGTCATTCCTCCGGAGAATGAACTGTTGAGAAGAATTCGATATTCACTGATCGGCCGCGGCTGTAAAGGTCGGGTATCGGCGCATTCGGACATCCATCATGTACAACGATCCTCGCTCCCACGGCCTGTGGGAAAAGACTGCGCCGCCGTCGCCTGCGACGGTCCCGCTGAGCGGCAGCCAGACCGCCGACGTCGTGGTGATTGGCGGTGGCTATACCGGCCTCTCGGCAGCCCTGCATCTGGCGGAAGCCGGTCGTTCGGTGGTTCTGCTGGAGGCCAAGGACATCGGCTTCGGTGGAGCCGGGCGCAATGTCGGGCTCATCAATGCCGGCATGTGGGTGATGCCGGACGATCTGCCGGGCGAACTTGGTGCCGTGCATGGCGAGCGCCTGCTGGACATTCTCGGCAACGGCCCGCAGGCGGTGATGGCGCTGATCGACCGGCACGCGATCGATTGCGAGCTGACCCGCAGCGGCACGCTGCACTGCGCTGTCGGCGATGACGGTCTCAAGGAAATCGAGGAACGCGGCCGCCAGTGGGGCAAGCGCGGAGCGCCTGTCGAGGTGCTGGATGCTGCGGAAACCGCACGCCGGGTCGGCGCACGCGGCTATCGCGGCGCGCTTCTCGATCGCCGGGCGGGAACGCTGCAGCCGCTCGCCTATGCGCGGGGTCTGGCGCAGGCGGCCCTTAAGGCCGGCGTGCTCATCTACACGGGAAGCCCGGTGACGGCCTGGAGAACTGACGGCGGCCGCCATGCCGTGTCGACGGGCGCCGGCAGCGTGACCGCCGACTGGGTCATCGTCGCAACCGACGCCTATACGACAGGTCCGTTCGCTGCCGTGCGCAACGAGCAGGTCTACCTGCCCTACTTCAACCTCGCAACCGTGCCGCTTTCCGACAACCTGCGCCGCTCGATCCTGCCGGAGCGCGAGGGCTGCTGGGATACAAGGGAAATCCTGTCGTCGTTCCGCATGGATCGCCAGGGCCGCCTGGTGTTCGGATCGGTCGGCGCGCTGCGCGGCACCGGCACGGCCATCCACAAGGGCTGGGCACGGCGGGCGCTAAAAAAGCTCTTTCCGCAACTCGGCGACGTGGAGTTCGAAGCCGAGTGGTACGGGCAGATCGGCATGACCGACAACGCCCTGCCGCGCTTCCACAAGTTCGCCGATCGCGTCGTCGGTTTTTCCGGCTATAACGGTCGCGGAATTGCGCCCGGCACGGTGTTCGGCAAGGTTCTGGCGCAGCATGTCCTGGGGCAGCTTGCCGAAGAGGACCTGCCGCTGCCGCTGACCGACCCGAAGACACCGGCCTTCCGGGCGCTGAAGGAAACCTATTACGAAGCGGGCGCTCAGATCGCCCACCTGGCCGGCAACCGGTTCTGACCGCGCGCCGCAACCGGGTTCCGAAAAGACGAGAAGGACCACCATGACCCTCGCCACTCTCGACCTCGCTTCCGAGGTCAACAGCATCATTTCCAAGCTCGGCGTTGCCGAAAGCCAGTTCACCGGCGGCACGCTCGCCGTCCGTTCGCCGATTACCGGTACCGAGATCGGCAAGCTGCCGGAGATCTCGGCGGACGGTGCCGCCTCGGCCATCGATGCCGCCCACCAGGCATTTCTCGAATGGCGCAAGGTGCCGGCACCGAAGCGCGGCGAACTGATCCGCCTGCTCGGCGAGGAACTGCGCGCCGCAAAGGCTGACCTTGGCCGTCTCGTCTCCATCGAAGTCGGCAAGATCACCTCGGAAGGTCTCGGCGAAGTCCAGGAAATGATCGACATCTGCGATTTTGCCGTCGGTCTGTCGCGCCAGCTCTACGGCCTCACCATCGCCACCGAACGCGCCGACCATCGGATGATGGAGACCTGGCATCCGCTCGGCGTCACCGGCATCATCTCGGCCTTCAATTTCCCGGTCGCCGTCTGGTCGTGGAATGCCGCCCTGGCTCTGGTGTGCGGCAATTCCACCGTCTGGAAGCCGTCGGAAAAGACGCCGCTCACGGCGCTCGCCACACAGGCCGTCTTCGAGAAGGCCGTCAGGCGCTTCGTCGCGGAAGGTGGCGTGGCACCCGAGAACCTGTCGACGGTGATCATCGGCGGCCGCGAGATCGGCGAGGTGCTGGTCGATCATGCCAAGGTGCCGCTGGTTTCGGCCACCGGCTCCACGGCCATGGGCCGGGCCGTCGGCCCGCGGCTTGCCAAGCGCTTCGCCCGCTCGATCCTCGAGCTTGGCGGCAACAATGCCGCGATCGTCACGCCGACTGCCGATCTCGACCTCACGCTGCGCGGCGTCGCCTTCTCGGCGATGGGAACCGCTGGCCAGCGCTGCACGTCGCTGCGCCGCCTGTTCGTCCATGACAGCGTCTACGATACGCTCGTTCCGCGCCTGAAGAGCGCCTACCAGTCGGTCACCATCGGCAATCCGATGGTTGACGGCAACCTCGTCGGCCCGCTGATCGATCAGCCGTCCTTCGAGGGCATGCAGAAGGCGCTGGATGCCGCCAAGGCCGAGGGCGGCTCGGTCACCGGCGGCGAGCGGGTGCTGTCGGACGAGGCTTCCAATGCCTATTACGTACGCCCGGCGATCGTCGAGATGCCGACGCAGTGCGGCCCGGTCGTCGAAGAAACCTTCGCGCCGATCCTCTACGTAATCCGCTATTCCGAGTTCGACAAAGCAATCGAGATGCACAACGGCGTGCCGCAGGGCCTGTCGTCGTCGATCTTCACCAACGACATGCGGGAGGCCGAGGCCTTCATCTCGGCCATCGGCTCGGACTGCGGGATTGCCAACGTCAACATCGGCCCCTCGGGCGCCGAAATCGGCGGTGCCTTCGGCGGCGAGAAGGAAACCGGCGGCGGTCGCGAGTCCGGCTCCGATTCCTGGAAGGCCTACATGCGCCGGGCTACCAACACGCTGAACTACGGCCGCACCCTGCCGCTGGCACAGGGCGTGAAGTTCGACATCGGCTGATCGCGATCACGGATCTGCCCGGCGGGACAGGGGAGGAGAGAGGCGTTACTCTCTCCTCGAATCGCCTGACCGAGGATCCGCAATGACTGCCCGCCTCAATCTGCTGACCGATATCGCCGGCCTGAGCGTTGGTCACGCCACCGACCTGCAGCTCGGATCGGGTGTTACGGTCGTGGTATTCGACGAACCGGCAATGGCGTCGGGCATCGTGCTCGGCGGCGCGCCGGGCGGCCGCGATACGGCGCTTCTCGACCCGGCGATGACGGTGGAGAGGGTCGATGCGCTGGTGCTTTCCGGCGGCTCGGCCTTCGGTTTGGATGCGGCGGGCGGCGTACAGGCCGGCCTGCGCGAGATTGGTCGCGGCCTGCATGTAGGCTCGACGCGGGTGCCGATCGTCCCGCAGGCGATCCTGATGGACCTGCTGAATGGCGGCGACAAGAATTGGGGCCTGCATTCTCCCTATCGTGACATGGGCTATGCGGCATTTCGGGCGGCGCGCAGGGAGAACTTCTCACTCGGCACCGTCGGTGCAGGCACAGGGGCGACGACCGCCACCTTCAAAGGTGGCCTCGGTTCCGCCAGCGCCTTATCGTCGGCGGGTCACACGGTGGCGGCGCTGGTTGCCGTCAACGCGCTGGGCTCCGCCACCATCGGCGACAGCCGGTGCTTCTGGGCCGCACCCTTCGAAGTGGGCGCAGAATTCGGCGGGCTCGGCCTGCCGCCTGAATTCACCGCCGCCGACGTCGCTCTGCGGCTGAAGGGCGTGAACCTCAAGGCAACGACCATCGGCATCGTCGTCACCGACGCCATTCTCACCAAGGCGCAGGCACACCGGCTGTCGATCATGGCGCATGACGGGCTGGCGCGGGCGATCCTGCCGGCCCACCTGCCAGCCGACGGCGATACGGTGTTTGCCGCGGCAACAGGTGCGCGACCGTTAGGCGAGCCGGTCGAGTTCATGGAGCTTTGCCATCTGGCGACGCTGACCTTCGCGCGGGCCGTGGCGCGTGGCATCTTCGAAGCGACGTCGCTGCCGGTGGAGGGGGCGCAAGCGGCCTGGCGCGATCGCCAGGCCTGATCCATCTCAAGCGGGCTCTGCTGCCGCCTTCATTACCCGAACGGTGACGAACCATAGGAAGACGCCGAGCGCCAGCAGTATGCCGGCAATCACGTACTGCTGCGGATCACGACCGGTCCACGGACCGGCGAGAAATGCGCAGGTGAGAGCCCCCAGCACCGGCACGACTGTCGGCGTGCGGAAGTGCTTGTGCTCCACCTTGTCCTTGCGCAGCACCAGCACGGCGATGTTGACGATGGTGAAGACGCAGAGCAGCAGCAGCGCCGTCGTGCCGCCGAGCGCCGGAACACCACCGGCAAAGGTGATCAGTGCCGCTGCGATCAAGGTGGTGAAGACGATGGCGATGAAGGGCGTGCGTCGCTCGCTGTGCACCTTGCCGAGGATCGCCGGCAGTACCTTCTCGCGCGCCATGCCGTAGATCAGCCGGCTTGCCATCATCATGTTGATCAGCGCCGAATTGGCGACGGCAAACATGGTGATGAGGCCGAAGACGCCGATCGGGAAGCCGGGAGCGCCCGCCTGAACCACCTTCAGGAGCGGCGTCTCGCCCTCGCCGAGTTCGGATGCCGGCACCAGGGTGATCGCCGAAATGGATACCAGCACGTAGATGACGCCGGTCAGCACCAGGCCGCCGAGCAGCACCTTGGGGAAGATGCGGCTCGGATCCTTGCACTCCTCGGCCATGTTCACCGAATCTTCGAAGCCGACCATGGCGAAGAAGGCGAGCGTCGTTGCCGCAACCACCGACCAGATGACGCTGCGGTCACCGGTGGTCTCGAAGGTCCAGACGCGCGAGACATCGCCCTGTCCGCCGGCAATCGCCCAGAAGCCTATGCCGATGATCAGCAGCAGACCGCTGAGTTCGACGATGGTCAGCACGACGTTGAGCTTGACGCTCTCTCCGACGCCGCGGAAGTTGACGAGCCCGACCAGCGCCACGAAGGCGAGCGCGACGAGGGTCACCAGCCAGTCGCCACCTTCCAAGCCGATGGAGGCCGTGAAGTTGGCGGCGAACGCGCGCGACGCAGTGGATGCCGAGGTGATGCCGGAAGACATGACCGCGAAAGCGACCAGGAAGGTTATGAAATGGATGCCGAAGGCCTTGTGCGTATAGAGTGCTGCGCCAGCCGCCTGCGGATACTTCGTCACCAGCTCGAGATAGCTGAACGCGGTCAGCAGAGCGACGACGAAAGCGACCAGGAAGGGTAGCCAGACGACGCCACCCACCTCTGCCGCCACCTCGCCGGTGAGCGCATAGATGCCGGTGCCGAGAATATCGCCGACGATGAACAGCAGAAGCAGCCCCGGTCCCATGACCCGTTTCAGTTCCGGCTGCTGGCCCAGGTTCTGAGCCATATGATCTTCCTGCATGAACCCCTCCCTCCTGTGATCGAGCCGGAACGCGCGGAGCTTATCTGGGTTCCACCTTGACGGGAAACGGTGCGAATTCGATGCCTCCCATCCGGAACAAGTGGCAGTCTGCATGGTTAGCCGTAAGGCGGTCGCGCGCGCTCCTGGTGCGGCCCCATCCAGGAATAAGGAAGAGATGGATATGGACGATATCAAGAAGTCCGACGGGACCATGCGCCCCGGCACCGAAGATCGCGTACTGACCAACCGACAGGGCCATGCGATCAGCAACAATCAGTCGACCCGAACAGTCGGCAGCCGCGGCCCGGCAACGCTCGAGAACTATCAGTTCCTCGAGAAAATCACCCATTTCGATCGCGAGCGCATCCCGGAACGGGTGGTGCATGCGCGCGGATTCGTCTGCTATGGCGATTTCGAAGCGACGGGCAAGATCGGCGACGAGCCGGCCTCCAAATACACCCGCGCCAAGCTGTTCCAGCAGCCCGGCAAGAAGACGCCGCTCGCCATCCGCTTCTCGACGGTCATCGGCGGCCGCGATTCCTCGGAAGTCGCCCGGGATCCGCGTGGCTTTGCCGTCAAGTTCTATACCGAGGACGGCAACTGGGATCTCGTCGGCAACAATCTTGCGGTGTTCTTCATCCGCGATGCGATCAAGTTTCCCGACGTCATCCATTCGCTGAAGCCGGATCCGGTCACCTTCCGCCAGGAGCCGAACCGGATCTTCGACTTCATGAGCCAGACGCCCGAATCCATGCACATGCTGACGCATCTGTTCAGCCCGCGCGGCATTCCGGCGAGCTATCGCCACATGGAAGGGTTCGGCGTCAACACCTACAAGATGGTCAATGACAAGGGCGAGACGGTCCTCGTCAAGTATCACTTCCACCCGCGCGCCGGCCTCGCCAGCCTGACCGCCGAAGAGGCCGCCAAGGTGCAGGGCCAGGATTTCGGCTCGGCATCGAAGGATCTCTTCACCTCGATCGAGAAGGGCGACTATCCCCAGTGGGACATGTACGTGCAGCTCATGGAGGATCACGATCATCCGGAACTCGACTGGGATCCGCTGGATGATACCAAGATCTGGCCGGAAAAGGACTTCCCGCTGCGCCACGTCGGCGTCATGACGCTCAACCGCAATGTCCAGGACTTCTTCAACGAGAACGAACAGATCGCCATGGGGACCGGCGTCCTGGTCGACGGCCTGGATTTCTCGGACGACAAGATGCTGGTCGGCCGCACCTTCTCCTACTCGGATACGCAGCGCCACCGGGTTGGCACCAACTACCTGCAACTGCCGGTCAACCAGCCGAAGAGCGCGACGGTCTCGACCAACCTGTCCGGCGGCCAGATGAGCTTCCAGCGCGATCTGGCGCCCGGCCAGAACCCGCACGTGAACTACGAGCCGTCGATCCATGACGGGCTGAAGGAAAGCCCGCGCGAGCAGCCGAACAACCCGCCGGAGATCCGCGGTCCGCTGACCCGTGCCGTGCTTGAGCGGCGCAACGACTACGTCCAGGCACGCGGTCGCTTCTGCACGATGATGGACTGGGAGCGGGACGACCTGATCTTCAACATGGGCGATCTGCTCGGCCAGTGTCAGCGCGATGTTCAGGAGCGGATGGTCTGGCACTTCTTCCTGGTGCATGACGAGTACGGTCGCCGGGTGGGCGAGACGCTCGGCATCACGGCAGCCGACGTGAAGGGTCTCGGCCCGCTGCCCAAGCAGGTGCTGACGGACGACGAGCAGCGGCGCCTGCAAAACCTTGGCAGCAATGGCGACACCATCGATCCAACGGTCTGGGGCCAGTGGACGAGCTCGGTGAAGAACCACAAGGCGCGCGCCGAAGACGTGCTGAATGGCCGCCTGCCGACCCATACGATGACCGAGCAGGCAGCCGAGTAAAGGCTCAAGGCTCGACGACAGGAGGCGGGCGGATCTTCATCCGCCCGCCTCTTGTTTTGCATGCCTGTAGGGGCGCTCTCAGCGATAGGCGTCGTTGTCGGGCCGGGAGGGCTGCGCCGGATCATCGACATAGCGCCCATGCTTCGGCACGGCGATCTCGACAAAATCCTGCGCCAGGCGGTGGAGCGCGGCGCGCATCCCCGCACCCTTGGCGGGTCGGCCATGGCCGGTGATCACCAGCTCCGGCTCCAGTGCCGCAAGCGCCGCGACGGATTTTTCAGCCTCGTCCCAGTCCGGTGTCAGGTAGCGTGGAGGCCCATGCATCTCCGGCGTCTGCATTGCCACCTCGTAGGCCGATTCCTGACCGGTGGTGACGAAGGCGTCGCCGACGATCAATGTCCGGTCGCTCTCGCGCCAGAACGATACGTGTCCCGGCGCGTGGCCAGGCGTATGGATCCACCGCCAGCCGGGCATGTGCGGGATCGAACCGTCGAACGGCAGCGGCCTGACGCGCGGCCCCAGATCGACGGGCGAGCGCGGGAAGAGCGGCGACAGGAGCGACATCACGCCGCCGCCGACGGTCGGATCGGCCGGCGGGTAGTAGGAGGTGCCGTTAAGATACGGCACTTCCAGCGGATGGGCGTAGACCGGCACGTCCCACTGCTGCGCCAATGTCTTGACGGACCCGGCATGATCGAAATGCGCATGCGTCATGACGATGGCGGCTGGCCGCCGGCCGAAGCGCTTCTCGGCACAGGTGGCGATCGTCTCCGCCGAGGTCGGCAGGCCCGCGTCAATGAGCACCCAGTCGCCGGCGCCGGACGGCGTGCCGACGAAGACGACGTTGACCAGCGCCAGGCGCCTGTAGCTGAGATCGGGCAGGATCTTGCGGGTGCCGTCGGCGGCCTCCTGGACAGGTGCAAGATCGGCCTGGTGCAGCGGGATCTGGTTTACCATCGGTTCAAGTCCTCACTCGTTCCCGGGCGTCCGTCCGTACCGGACGCCCCTGCGTCAGATCTTGGCGGTGGCGCCGGCTTCCTTCAGCGAGGCGAACTTCATGGTGACGCTGCGCAGGTTGTCGTCGATCCAGCGGGCCATGGCGATCTCCTCGTCGAGGTTGGCCTGGAGCGCCGAGGTCGCACTGGCAAAGCCACCCAGTTCGGCCACCGTCAGCAGCGACTTGTAGGCGGCGATCTCGTAATTCTCGAAGGCGAAGTTGGCGATCGAGTTCTTGATGATCTCGTCGCCCGCGACGCTGTGGCCGATCGCCGCCATCGAACCGCCCATCGACAGAGCCATGTCCTTCATCGCCGACGGGCTTTCCGAGATCGACGTCAGGATCTGCTCGAGGCGGGCGATCTGACCTTCCGTCTCGCGGATGTGCTGCTCCAGCCGGGTTGCCACTTCCGGGTAGTTCTCGATTCGCGAGACCTGCGGCTTCATGATCGAGAGTGCCTGGTTCTCCATAGCGTGGGCATTTTTCAGTCCGGTGACGAAGATGCTGCGTGCGTCTGCCATGTTGTCCTCCTGTTGGCTCGGGCTGACTAACCACCAAGGATCTGCAGAGTTCCTTCTCTGCTGAGTCTCGGGGAGGGGCGGATTAACCATCGCCGTTAAGCAAGTTTAAGGATTTGTTAACCGTGATGCTTCGCAGACGCGGCTTGTCTGCTAGGATGCCTCATCCAATCAAGGGGTCGCTCATGGCGGACGCATCCGAGTATACGCATCTCGCACACCGGGGGACGCCGCCTCCGGCCGGCGTCGCGCAGGATGCGCAGCGGGCAGAGGCATCGGTCGATATCACGCTGCCGATCGAGCTTCGTTTTGCCGCAACGCACTACGACAATCTCGAGGTGCGGGTCGATCCGGCGCTGCGCACCCTCTGGTACTTCATGAATCCGGTCGAGGCACCGAGCTACACGCCTGGCCTGCTGGCCGATCTCAGCCGCCTGCGCGGCCAGATCCAGTCGCTGTTCGACCGTGCCGACGACGGGCTGCCGCTCCTCTACCTGGTGAACGGCTCGAAGATGCCGAAGATCTTCAACCTCGGCGGCGACCTCGGCTACTTTGCCCAGCACATCCGCAGCCGCGACCGCGAGGGCCTGCGCCGCTATGCGCTTGATTGCGTCGATCTCGTCTATTCCTCGTCGATGAGCCTCGATCTGCCGATCGTGCTGATCTCGCTGGTTCAGGGCGATGCGCTGGGCGGCGGCTTCGAGGCGGCCATGGCGTCGGATCTCATCATCGCCGAGAAGAGCACCAAGTTCGGCTTGCCTGAAATCCTGTTCAACCTGTTTCCCGGCATGGGCGCCTACAGCTTCCTGTCGCGCCGACTCGATCCGACGCGCGCCACGAAGATGATCATGGGCGGGCAGATCTACAGCGCCGACGATCTCTTCGAGATGGGCCTGGTCGATCTCGTCGTCGAGGACGGGCAGGGCGAGGCGGCGGTGCGGGAATTCATCACCCGCCATTCGCGCAAGCATATGATCTACCGGACGCTGCGCGAGGTGAAGCGGCGCGTCAATCCGCTGACCCACCAGGAGCTGATCGACGTCGTCGACCTCTGGGTGGAAGCGGCCATGCAGCTGGAAGATGCGGACCTGCGCAAGATCGACCGCCTGCGCCTGGCGCAGACGAAGCGGCTGGAAGCGGGCAGAACTGCCGGCGCCCGGTGAGGCGCGGCAGCTGATCAGGATGCGCGGCGTTCGGAGATCACCGAGCGGAATTTCTGAAATTCGTCGCGCAGGTGATGGACGTGTCGCTCGCCCTCGTTGGCAAGCTGGGGATCATTGATCTCCCGCCAGTCCAGGCACATCTGGTAGATTCGCATGGCGCCGACATTGGCCGCCGCACTTCGCAGCGCATGCGCCGAATTCCGGAATTCCTGAACGTTCTCCTCGGCAACCGCGTCGGCTAGCGCCTTCAAGGCGGTGACGGAATCCTCGGCGAACTGGATGAGCAGCGCATCAACGAACTCCGAGCCGCCGAGCTTTTCCAGCGCGTCGCAGGTGGCGGGATCGATGACCGGATGGTCCTTCGGCGCGTCGTCGTCTGCAGCCGGGATCTCGTCGGCCTGTTCCGGCACCATATCCGCAAGGATCGAGCCGATCACCTCCAGGAGATAGCGCGGCTCGACCGGCTTGGTGACGCAGGCCGCCATGCCGGCTTCCAGGCAGCGGCGGGCCGCCTCCTCGGTTGCGTCGGCCGTCACTGCGATGACAGGGATCTGCCGACTTCCCAGCGATGCGAAGCGGTAGAATTTCGTTGCCTCGATACCGTTCATGACCGGCATGTTGACGTCCATCAGCACCAGGTCGAGATCGCCCTTCAGCATCCGCTCGACGGCAGCCTCGCCGTCCTCGACAATCTCGTGGCGATGCCCGGCCATCTCCAGCACCTTGCCGAGCACCATCTGGTTCGTCTTGTTGTCGTCGGCTATGAGGATCCGCCAGGATTGTGCGGGATCGGCCGGAATGGCAGCACCTTCGGCATCGCCGTCGCCACGCGACAGGAGTGCGGCAATGTTGGCGAAGCGTGAAGGGTCATCGCTGCCGATGACGCAGAAGAACAGGTCGCGCATGGCCGGCAGCAGGCGGATGTCTTCCTCGTCGCGGTTGAACAGCACGAGCACCGGCTCGCCGCATCTGTCCAGCGACTCGAGAAGCGTCCTGGCGGCCTTGGCCGGCGACAGACCAGGCGTCTGAGCGTCGATGAAGACGAGCGGCCGCTGCCCGGTTTCCGCATGCAGTGTTCTCACCGCTCCGACGGCGTCGTCGGCCGTCGCTGCGGGAAGCGCGATCCGGCGCAGGCTCTCCGGCAGGCCGGCGGTCTCGCCGATGAACACGAATGGCGGCAGCCTGACGTCGGGAACCAGATCTTCGTCGACGGCTTCCGTCGGCAGGTGGAAGTAGAAGGTGCTGCCTTCGCCCGGCGCGCTGTTGACGCCGATGTCGCCACCCATGGCCCGCACCAGCTGCCTGACGATTGCCAGACCAAGGCCGGTTCCGCCAAAACGATCGAGGATCGTGCCGTCGGCCTGAGTGAAGCGATCGAAAATCCGGGCATGCGCGGAAGCGTCGATACCGATGCCGGTATCGGCGACTTCGACACGCAGCATGTCGCCCGTCTCCGTCCGGTCGTAGGATAGCTCTATGCGTACATGTCCGGTTTCGGTGAACTTGACCGCATTGCTGGCGAGGTTGAGCAGGATCTCTTCCAGGTGCCGGCGATCCGTCATCACGAAGCGTGGCGTACCGCTTTCCATGTGCAGGGTGATGCGCAACTGCTTGCGCTCGGCATTGACGCCGATCATCGACCGCACATCACCCAGAAGCAGCGGCAGGTCGACCTTTTCGGTCCGAACCGTCGTCTGTCCGGCTTCGATGCGGGAGAGGTCGAGAACGGCCTCGATCAGCGACAGCAGGGAGCGGCCGGAGCGGCCGATGGTGCGCACCATGTCGCGATGTTCCGGATGCAGCTTCATCTGCGTCAGCATATCGCTGAGACCGATGATGGCATTCAGCGGGGTGCGCAACTCGTGGCTCATGCTGGCGAGGAACAGGCTTTTCGCCTGGCTTGCCTCCTCGGCCTCGCGCTTGGCCTGCGACAGCTTGCGGATGAGCTTGGCCGAATAGGCGGGTATGACGATCAGCGCCCCGACGAGACCAAGCGCCACGGTTGGCTGCTCCTGCCAGAAGTCTGTCGTCCGGTAGACGAGGAGGAAGCCGCCCACCGCGGCAAATGCGGAGATTGCCAGGTAGACGACGCCGAACCGGAAACCGTTGCCGAGCACCGCCCAGAAGTAGACGAGGAACAGCGCCGCGCCTGCTTCGCCACTGGCGTGCAGTCCGTACGAGAACATGCTGACGTCGGCGATGATCCCGGCGACGCGCCGGATCGGGGAGACGCCGGGATAGCAGAGGATATGGATGAACAGGCCGGCCGCGAACATCTCGAACAGCAGCACGGGAATGGTCGCGACGCTGAGGGCCGCGGCGGCAGCCTCGGAGCCGGCGGCGCGGGCAACCACCAGGTAGATGAGGATCGCCGAAGACAGGATCAACCGGTTGGCCGTCAGCTCGTGTTCTGTGTCCGGGCGGTCGCGCAGCAGCGCGCGCATGTCCTTCAGCGACGCCGAGAACGGCCGCTCGAACAGCCTGTCGAAGGGGAAGGCTCGCGATTTTGTCATGCGATGCGCTCGAGCCTGCCGCCGGGCAGGGCAAGCGCGATCAGGTCGCTGGCCGGCATCGGGCGGCCGTACAGGTAGCCCTGCATCACGTCGCATCCGTCGGCCTTCAGCAGGTTCGCCTGCTCTTCCGTCTCGACGCCTTCCGCGACCACAGTCAGGCCGAGACTGTGGCCGAGATGGGCGACGGTTCGGACGATCGTATGGTCGCTCGGATCCGCTACCATGTTGCGGATGAAGCACTGATCGATCTTGATGCGGTCGATCGGGAACTGCTTGATGTAGTTCAGGGACGAATAGCCGGTGCCGAAATCATCGACCGAAATGCCGACGCCGAGTTCGGCGATGTGCTTGAGCGACGAGACCACCGCGTCGGTGTCTTCCATGACGATGTTTTCGGTGATCTCGATGTCGAGGCAATGCGGATCGAGGCCGGACGCATCGAGGGCGCGGACAACCAGGGCGGCGACGTTCACCCGGCGGAACTGCACCGGCGAGAGGTTGACGCCGATCCGCAGATGGCCGAGCCCGAGCCGCTGCCAGGTTTTCGCTTCGCGGCAGGCCTCATGCAGCACCCACTCGTTGATCGGCACGATCAGTCCGTTTTCTTCGGCCCTCAGCAGGAATTCGCCGGGCGCGACCATGCCCCGCTCGGGATGCATCCAGCGCAGAAGCGCTTCGGCACCGACCATCTCGCCGGTGGTTGCGGAGATCTGCGGCTGGTAGTGCAGGACAAACTGCTGCTGGTCGATCGCCGTGCGCAGCTCGCCGTCGAGGAAGGCGTTGTTGCGGATGCGGTCGGTCATGTTGGCGTCGTAGAGGCGGAACTGGTTGCCGCCGCCGTTCTTTGCCTGCTGAACGGCGAGATCTGCATTCTTCACCAGTTGCGTCACGTCGGTGCCGTCGATCGGGTAGAAGGTGACGCCGACGCTCGCGCCGCACGATGCCTGGCGGTCCAGATGACTGAAGGGCACCCCAAGCTCATCGATGATGCGCTGGGCGAGGTCGCCGGCTGCGTCGCCCGGCTGGTTGAGGATCTGCAGGATGGCGAATTCGTCGGCACCAAGCCGCGCCAGCATATCGCCCGGCCCGACGATGGCCGACAGCCGGCGCGCCGCTTCCCTGAGGAATGCGTCGCCCGCATCGTGACCCAGCAGGTCGTTGATGCTCTTGAATTCGTCGACGTCGATGAAATGCAGCGCGAACGACCGGTCACCACGGCGGGCACGGGCCACTTCGCGGCGCAGCCGGTCGTAGAGATAGTTGCGGTTCGGCAGGTCCGTCAGTTCGTCGTGGCGCGCGGCGTGCAGCAGGTGCTCTTCGGCGCGCTTGCGTTCGGTAATGTCCAGCGCGCTGGTCAGCACGCCGACGATCGCCTCGTTGCCGTCGCGCAGGGGGCTCTTGGTGGTCAGCAGGACGCGCTTCTCGCCCTTGGCATCGGTCAGCGTCCTCTCGAAGCTCTTCAACGCCTCACCGCCGCGGATCACCTTGCGGTCCAGCGTCCGGTTCGGGCCGGCCTGCTCCGCATCGACCAGCAGGTCGCCGGTCTTGCCGACCAGCTCGGCAGGATCGCAGCCGAAGAAGGTGCCGACGAAGGCATTGGCAAACAGGATGCGGTTGTTGCAGTCGCTGGCGCTGACCATGGCCGGCACCGTATCGATGACCTGCGCCAGGCGCTCGCTGGAATCGCGAAGGGCCGCCTCGCGTGACTGTTCGCTGGTCGCCAGTTCCTTGGCGAGATCCTCGGCGCGGTTCTCCAGCAATTGCTGCTGCTTGCGCATCTTCAGGAGATTGCGGGCGCGGACGACGAATTCCTGGTGATCGACAGGGCTTTGCAGGAAATCGGTCGCGCCGGCTTCCAGCGCGCGCATGCGGAAGCTGCGCTCCTCGTAGACGGTAATCACCATTACCGGGATTTCCGAAAAACCGGGCAGTGCCCGCAGGGCGCGGATAAAACCCTCGCCGTCCATGACAGGCATCTTGTAGTCGGTAACGATAAGATCGGGGACGACGCCCTCTTCGAACGCCCGCAGGGCCACGGTCGGATCACCGAAGATCCTGATCGCGATCCCATCTTCGACCGAGGATGCTAACCTCTCGAAAATGCGACGGTTGGTCTCCTGATCGTCGAGTATAACAATTAAGGGCATCCCTGATCCGATATCATTTCGGCACTGGCGTCCGCATGCGTGGCAAGCATGGATGCCTCGTCTATGCGCGCCTGGCCGGACACGTTCTCTGCCAGAATAGGGGCGCATACATTAAGAAAGCGCTAAAACGTAGAAGGCGGGCGATTCATAATCGGACACCGGCCCGGATGCCGCCTGCGTTGCAGTCTCATCACACCTTGGAAAAGAGACGAGACGCCGTCCAGCTTTGCTTTGACGGTTCCTAATATACCACCTAGGCTTTCCTGCGTGAGGGCACGGGGAAAAAGGGATGATGGCATTCTCATCCTACGACACACTGGACGCCAACGACCTGGCATTCCTGCGACAGGTTCTTGAGGAGGTCTGCGTCGAACGCGGCATCGGGGTGGAAACACCGGAGGCTGCGCTGGTCGCCCGTTCACTGGTGGACTGGTACCTTTTCGGCGTCAAACACCCGGACCAGCTGAAGCAGATGCTGAAGCCACTGCCGGACGAGCCGGACAAATAGAGCCTCTCCGGAAGCTTGCTTCATCCTGACCCTTCAATCTGCCGCAGCACGCCGCCATACGCCCGGCTGTCGATTTTCCGTCGCGGTAATGGCGTCGATCGGCTACATGCGGGCTAGACAGAATCGGATCCCGGATGGCCAAGCAGCGCGACCGCACTCCTCTCGACAAGCTCCTCAAGCATTGGGCGCGGGCGACTGCCGCCGAGCGTTCGGAATTCCTGCGGCAGGTGACGGAGGAAGGGCAGCCGGATGTGGGGGTGGGCCACGTGCCGCCGATCGCCAACGGTCGCTATCTGCTGCCGCAGACCGTCCAGCGCATCGAGCGGATCATCATCGCGCGGCGGATCACGCCTGCCGAGGCAATGCTCGAGATGGGGTTCGAGCGCGGCCACGCATCGCTGACGCGGGCACTGGCGCGTGGCGCAAGCCTGCGGCTTTCGGTCATTGCCGCACTCCAGACATGGATCGCGCAGAACGAAGCCGAGTCGGTCCGCTCAGAGCCGCCGGAAGCCGAAGCTCCCGAACACCTCTAGAAGTCGATCGCCCTGCCGTTGATCTCCCAGTCGCCGAAGCGCGCCGGGTCGGCGCCGCCGCGGCCGCCAAGCTCTGCCGGCAGTTCCGGCCCTCTCTCGCTCGCGCGACGCTCCTCGGCTTCCCGAAGCGCCCGCTGTGCGGCCGGCGTCAGAACCTTCGCCACGGGTTCGACCGGTGCGTCAGCCGTCGCTGCCGTCTCGTGATTGTCGTTGTCCGGCTTCTGCATGGCCTGCTCGTCCTGCTTGTCGGTCATATTGAAAAGAGCCCGTGAATTGACCACATCCTAGGCATATCGCAGTGTCGGGACCAGCGCCGCTGCTGCATTTTTAGGGAAATGACGATGAACATGATCCGCACCGCCATGCTCCTGGCCTTCATGACCGCCCTGTTCATGGGCGTCGGCTTCCTCATCGGTGGCCGCGGCGGCATGATGATCGCCTTCCTCATCGCCGCCGGCATGAACCTGTTTTCCTACTGGAATTCCGACAAGATGGTGCTGTCGGCCTACCGGGCGCAAGAGGTGGACGGGCGAAATGCGCCGGAATTCTTCCACATGATCCGCGACCTGTCGGCCAATGCCGGCCTGCCGATGCCGCGCGTCTATGTCTACGAAAGCCCGCAGCCGAATGCCTTCGCCACCGGGCGCAATCCGCAGAACGCCGCGGTCGCAGCCTCGACCGGTTTACTCGAGCGGCTGACGCCGGAAGAGGTCGCCGGTGTCATGGCCCACGAGCTTGCGCATATCCAGAACCGAGACACGCTCACCATGACGATCACCGCCACGCTTGCCGGTGCGATCTCGATGCTCGGCAACTTTGCCTTCTTCTTCGGCGGCAACCGCGAGAACAACAATCCGCTCGGCTTCATCGGCGTGCTGGTGGCGATGATCGTCGCGCCGCTTGCCGCGATGCTGGTGCAGATGGCGATCAGCCGGACGCGCGAATACTCGGCCGACCGGCGCGGCGCCGAGATCTGCGGCAATCCGCTGTGGCTCGCCTCGGCGCTCGGCAAGATCGCCGGCGCGGCGCAGGTGATCCACAATCCGGATGCCGAGCGCAATCCAGCGACCGCGCACATGTTCATCATCAATCCGCTGTCGGGCGAGCGGATGGACAATCTGTTCTCCACCCACCCGAACACCGAAAACCGGATTGCCGCCCTGCATTCCATGGCATCGCATTCCGGCGCAGCCTCGACGGCCAGCTTTTCCGCTGCTAGACCCAGCCGCAGATCGCGCTCCGTGCCCACCACCGGGTCGGAGCGTTCGAACGACGAACCGCGCAAGGGTCCCTGGTCTTGAAGGCTGACGACAAGAAGAACAACAACAACCGTCCGAAACCATCGCGGCAGGCGGATCGCCCGCAATCGGCTCCGGGAACTTCGCCGTTCGCCGAAAAGCCTGGTCTCGACGTACGGCTGGCAGCCGCGAAGATCCTCGCCGCCGTCGTCGACAAGCGTACGCCGCTCGACGGAATGCTGGATGCCGGCCACGGCAATCCCGCCTATAAGGTGCTCAGCGATGCCGACCGGGCGCTGACCCGGGCGATCCTGAACGCCACGCTGCGGCACATGCCGCGCATAGAGGCCGCCATCGCCTCGCTTCTCGATACGCCACTGCCTGCCGGGGCGCGGGCGCTGCAGCACGTGCTGCTGATCGGCGCCGCGCAGATCCTCTATCTCGACATTCCGGCGCATGCGGCCGTCGATCTTGCCGTCGAGCAGGCCAATCGCGATCCGCGCAACCGTCGTTTCGCCAAGCTGGTCAACGCCATCCTGCGGCGCCTGGAGCGCGAGCGCGACGTCATCCTCGAACAGTCTTCGAAGATCTCGCCGGTTCCGGACTGGTACCGCAAGCGGCTGGACAAGGCTTATGGCGCGGACGACGCGTTCAAGATCGCCGAGGCGCAGCTGACGCCGGCTCCCATCGATCTGACGGTAAAGGCGGATCGCGAGGTCTGGGCGGAGCGGCTGAAGGCAAAGATCCTGCCGACCGGCAGCCTCAGGCTTGCCGCCTTCGACGGCAAGATCCCGTCGCTCGACGGCTTCGACGAGGGCGCCTGGTGGGTCCAGGATGCCGCCGCCGCCATTCCCGCGCAGCTGTTCGGCGACATTGCCGGAAAGCGGATCGCCGATCTCTGCGCCGCACCGGGTGGCAAGACGGCGCAGCTCGCGGCGATGGGCGCTAAGGTCGTCGCCATCGAACAATCCGCCAACCGTACGGTGCGGCTGCGGGAAAACCTCGCCCGGCTCGATCTCGACGTCGAGATCCTCGAGACGGACCTTTTCGACTACCGGCCGGAAGAACTCCTGGACGGCGTCCTCCTCGATGCGCCTTGCTCGTCCACCGGCACCACCCGCCGCCATCCGGACGTGCTGTGGACCAAGGGCATCTCTGACATTGAAAAGCTCGCGGGCCTCCAGGCGCGCATGCTGCGCCATGCCGTGACGCTCGTAAGGCCCGGTGGCCTGATCGTGTTTTCAAACTGCTCGCTCGATCCCCTGGAAGGCGAGGAGCTCGTGGCCCGTCTGGTGGCGGAAGATCCGTCGGTCGAGCGCGTGTCGATCCGTTCCGGAGACTGGCCGGGGCTGGAACAGGCGATCAACGCAGCCGGCGAGTTCCGCACCACGCCGGCGATGCTGCCGCCGGGCGACGGCTATGCCGGCGGCATGGACGGCTTCTTCGCCTGCGTGCTGCGCCGCCGCTAAGACTTTATTCACCATAACAGCGCAAATTCGGATCTTGTCATGGACAGCGCGCCGAGCCGGATGGCTGGGCGCGGGAGGCGTCCATCCAGATTTCCGGTATCGAACATGCAGCTGGCCGAGCGCCGTCGATTTGTTGCTCTGGGACTGACGGAGACGCGCAGGCGCCTCTGCCGTCGGCTGATGCCGGTGCGCATGCTCGCCGGCAAGATCGGTCTCCAGGCGCCTGACCGGCTGGTCGTCGCTCCGACCGACCTCAGGGCTGTCGACAGCTTCGTCGCGGAAGAGATCATGTCCGGACGTTTCCGGCTTGCCGGCAGGCTCTTCGATGCCGGCGATGAATCCCCATTCCTGCAGCAGCTGCCGTCGCGGGCCTTCGCCGAGCGTCTGCATTCGTTCGCCTGGCTGCGGCATATGCGGGCGCTGCGGACAAACGAGGCGCGCGCCCAGGCGCGAACGCTGATGGCATCGTGGATGCAGGTGCACGGTCGCCGGCTGTCGGGCCACGGCTGGGAGCCGCATGTGGCCGCCGAACGGATGATCGCTTGGCTCTCGCACTCGCCCGTCGTGCTGCATGGCGCCGAGGCCGGCTTCTACCGTCGCTTCATGCGCTGCCTGGCCTTCCAGCGGCGCTACCTGCGCCGGGCGATCGACTGCCTGCCGATGGGCGAGGCACGGCTGCGGATCCGCATCGCGCTGGCCATGGCGTCGCTTGCCATGCCGTCGCCGGAAAAGCTCGTGCGGCGCGAGGGCCAGCGGCTGGACCGCGAACTCGAGGCGCAGATCCTCGCCGATGGCGGGCACGTGTCGCGCAATCCGCGGGCGGCGCTTGACCTGTTGCTCGATCTGCTGCCGCTGCGCCAGACCTACGTCAATCTCGGCCATGACGTGCCGGCCAAGCTGATCCCGACGATCGACCGGATCTTCCCAGCGCTGCGCTTCTTCCGCCACCAGGACGGCGATCTCGCCCTGTTCAACGGTGCCAGCGCGACGCCGGCCACCGAGCTGATGTCGGTGCTGCGCTACGACGAGACCGGCGGAAAGCCGTTCAAGGCCCTGCCGCACAGCCACTACCATCGCCTGACCGCCGGCGACACTACGCTGCTCGTCGATACTGGACAGCCACTGTCGGCCGAACTGTCGCGCAGCGCGCATGCCGGCTGCCTGTCCTTCGAGTTTTCCGCCGGGCGCAGCCGCTTCATCGTCAATTCCGGGGCGCCGACCTTTGCCGGACGCACCTATCGCCAGCTGTCGCGGGCGACCGCCGCGCACTCCACCGTCACGCTCGGCGAGACATCCTCGGCACGCGTCACGCCGTCGGCGCTGATCGGGCCGCTGATGCTGGAGGCGGTCGACGTGCTGGTCTCCGAACGCTGGGAGGACGCCTATGGCAACGACTGGCTGCGCGCCGCCCATGATGGATACGTGCGGCCCTTCGGCTATCTCCACCAGCGGGAGATCGGCCTTGCGGCGAAGGGCAACAAGATCAAGGGCTACGATCATTTCTTCGTGCCGGACGCAGACGCCGATGGACCCCAGGGACAGCGGGTGACGGCAACCGCGCGCTTCCATATCCACCCGTCGGTCACCCTGACGCGGGTCGATGTCGACAGCGTTTCTCTCGAGGCGCCGGATGGCGAGACCTGGCTCTTCTCGGCGCCCGGCCAGCACGTGCAGATCGGCGAGGACGTGTTTTTCGCCGACGTCTCCGGCATGCGGCCGAGCGAACAGCTGCTGATCGAGATCTCGCTTCCGGAGACGACCGACCTGCGCTGGATGCTGAAGCAGCAGGTGTAGCGCCCTTAGCGATTTCCTCCGGCGCCAAGCTGTGCTAACGCGGCCCGCATCCGGCGCCCGCCAACAGGGGCGCATTCCCAGCACGGAGTTCCCCGATGGCCGTCGTCTCGAAAATGATCCCCGCTCCCGACAAGGTGAAAATCCGCACCGCGCTCCTGTCGGTGTCCGACAAGACCGGCATCGTCGAGCTTGCGAGCGCGCTTGCCGAGCATGGCGTGCGGCTGCTGTCGACCGGCGGCACCTTCAAGTCGCTCGCAGCGGCGGGCCTTCAGGTGACCGACGTTTCCGACGTCACCGGCTTTCCGGAAATCATGGACGGACGCGTCAAGACCCTGCATCCGAACGTCCATGGCGGCCTGCTCGCCATCCGTGACGACGTCGATCACCAGGCGGCGATGCAGGAACACGGCATCGGCGCCATCGATCTCGCCGTCATCAACCTCTATCCGTTCGAAGAAGTCCGGGCGGCCGGCGGCGACTACCCGACGACCGTCGAGAACATCGACATCGGCGGCCCGGCGATGATCCGCGCGGCGGCCAAGAACCATGCCTATGTCACCGTCGTCACCGATGCCCAGGACTATCCGCAGTTGATCGAGGCGCTGCGCTCGGACGACGGCCAGACCGCCTATGCCTTCCGCCAGAAGCTGGCGGCAAAGGCCTATGCCCGCACGGCAGCCTACGACACGATGATCTCCAACTGGTTCGCTGAAGCGCTCGACATCGAGATGCCGCGCTACCGGACGGTCGGCGGAATGCTGTCGCAGGAGATGCGCTACGGCGAGAACCCGCACCAGTCGGCCGGCTTCTACCTGACCGGCGACAAGCGGCCGGGCGTCTCGACGGCCACCCTGATCCAGGGCAAGCAGCTGTCCTACAACAACATCAACGACACCGACGCGGCCTATGAGCTGGTGGCGGAATTCCCGTCCGAAGCCGGGCCGGCCTGCGCCATCATCAAGCACGCCAACCCCTGCGGCGTGGCCATCGGCGGCTCGCTGGTCGAGGCTTACAAACGAGCCCTTGCCTGCGACAGCACCTCGGCCTTCGGCGGCATCATCGCGCTCAACCAGATGCTCGATGCGGCGACGGCGGAAGAGATCGTCAAGCTGTTCACCGAAGTCATCATCGCGCCGGATGCCTCGGACGAGGCCAAGGCCATCATCGCGTCGAAGAAGAACCTGCGCCTGCTGGTCGCCGGCGGCCTGCCGGATCCCCGCTCGCGCGGCTTGACCGCCAAGACGGTGTCGGGCGGATTGCTGGTGCAGACGCGCGACAACGGCATGGTCGAGGATCTCGATCTGCGCGTCGTGACCAAGCGTGCGCCGACCGATCAGGAGCTGATCGACATGAAGTTTGCGTTCAAGGTCGGCAAGCACGTCAAGTCCAACGCCGTCGTCTACGCCAAGAACGGCCAGACTGCCGGCATCGGTGCCGGCCAGATGAGCCGCGTCGATTCGGCCCGCATCGCCGGCCTGAAGGCCGAGGAAGCGGCACGCGCCATGGGCTGGGCGGAGCCGATGACGCGCGGTTCGGCAGTCGCCTCGGAAGCCTTCCTGCCGTTCGCCGACGGGCTGTTGTCGATGATCGCCGCCGGCGCCACCGCCGTTATCCAGCCGGGCGGATCGATGCGTGACGAGGAAGTCATCGCCGCTGCCGACGAGCACGGCGTGGCCATGGTGTTTACCGGCATGCGCCACTTCCGCCACTGAGTGGCAACAGGCAGTAGGCAGTCATAGGCCTACTGCTCTGCCCCGCCCGCCGGATAAGGGGTTCGCAGGAGCAGCAGGAAGCCGGCGACGAGGAACAGGATCAGCGTCGCCATGCCGAGCCGCGCTGACCCCGTCGCATAGGTGACAGCGGAGAAGGATAGCGTCGCGAGGAAACTGGTGGCGCGGCCTGACAGCGCGTAGATGCCGAAGAACCGGCCGGCCTCATCAATTGCGACGCTGCGCGCTAGGAAGGATCGCGACGACGCCTGCACCGGGCCGAAGGCCAGGCCGATCAGCAGGCCGAAGGCGAGGTAGGCTTTCTCCGCCGCCGTGCCGAACAGCCCGCCGGCATCCAGCTCCGACAGCGGCAGCAGCCCGAAGAAGACATAGCCCGGCCCGGTCGAGACGATGCCGAGCGTCGCCACGAGCAGCAGCACCAGGCTGATGATGATCACCGTCTTGGAGCCGGCGATCCGGTCGAAGCGACCGGCGACGAGGCAGCCGAAGATTGCCACCACGTTCAGCAGGATGCCGAACAGGCCGATCTCCAGCGTCACCCAGCCGAACATGCCGGCGGCGAAGGTTCCGCCGAGGATCAGCAGGCCGTTGACGCCGTCCTGGTAGAGCATCCGCGCGACCAGGAAGCGCAGGATGGATCGCCGGCGATGCACCAGCTCCGACAGCGTGGTGCGCAGCTCGCGCAGGCCCTGATACACGGCCGGGCGGAGAGGCACTCCGGGTGAGGCGTCGGGGGTGAACAGGAACATCGGCAGGATGAAGACGAGGTACCAGAGCGCCGCCATCGGACCAGTGATACGGGCGTCCTCTCCGAGTGCCGGATCCAGCCCGAACAGCGGCGGCAGGCCGAAAAGCGTCACACCGGTTTGCGGATCGGAGGCGAGGAAGCCGACGACGAGTATCAGCACGATCATTCCCCCGAGATAGCCGAGGCCCCAGGCGGTGTTCGAAACCCGCCCGACATCGGCGGCCGATACCAGCCGCGGCATCATCGAATCGTTGAAGACGATCGAAAATTCGGCAGCGATCGAGGCAAGGATCATGAAGATGACCGGCCACAGAATGGGGGAGCCGGGAGCCGCAAACCACAGCATGAACAGCGCGCCGATCTTGATGGCGGCGAACACCGCGATCCACGGC
This sequence comes from Rhizobium sp. SAFR-030, assembly GCF_059415005.1. NCBI lineage: Bacteria > Pseudomonadati > Pseudomonadota > Alphaproteobacteria > Hyphomicrobiales > Rhizobiaceae > Rhizobium > Rhizobium sp. SAFR-030. The sequence goes on from NZ_JBPFDO010000007.1 coordinate 190,354, forward strand.
TTGCGCGGCCCGGACTGATCGGCGATCGAGCCGAGGACCGGCGACATCACGGCGATGACGATCGACGAGATCGTCGCCATGTTGCCCCACATCGCCTGTGCGGCGACCGGATCCTCCGTCAGCCGGGCGACGAAGTACGGTCCGAAGACGAAGGTGGTGACCACGGTGAAGAAGGGCTGGGCTGCCCAGTCGAACAGCATCCAGCCCCAGATTCCGCGCTGTCGAGGTTTGGGCCCCGCCTGCTCTCCTGCTTGCGACACGCCGCGCCTCCGGTTGACGCGCTAGTGGATCACCGAACGCTGCCCTGGGCAAGGTCGGTAAACAGGCTCGCCGCCACCATCATCCGGGCCAGCGTCGTGTCGGCGGCGTCACCGAGCCCCAGCAGTTCGCTGCTGATCCGGTTCAGCCGCACGCGGTCGCTGGCGAGCCAGGCTTCCAGCGGCTTGCGGTCCTTGCCGTGCTGCGCAAGCGCCGTGGTGACGATGTCGCGCCGGGCCGCTGCGATCTGCTGCAGGGCGCGGATGATCGCCAGGTTCTCATAATGGTCGGCGGCGTTGAAGCGCTCCCCGGCCGCCAGGAAGCGGTTGACGCGGAACGTCTCCGTGGCGTGAAAATAGACTTCGGTCGCGCGGGCGAGGGGCGCACCGCTGCGCTCAGAGATCAGCATGATTTCCGGCACCAGGACCAGGTTGGGGAGGATCTCCAGCTCCGCCGCCAGCGAGGCCGGCACTCCGTCCGGCAGGTCGTCCTCGGCAATCGTCCTTGGCGTGATCGCGCCGCGCAGGCTCTTGATGCTGGCGCGGATACGCGACACGGCATCGGCCACCGGCACGGCGGTCATGCCCGTCTGGAGGATGAAGATCGTGGCGCCCATGAAGATCTCGCCGATCTGCTCGTAGAGACCGTTCTGTGTCTCGCCGTCCATCTGGCCGTCGAGCCCATCGACCGCTGCCCACAGCCGCGGCAGGTCGTAGGCATCGCGGGCGATGAAGGCGGCCTTGACCACGTCGACCTGGCTGCGGCCGCTGATGTCGCTCATCATCTGGGTAAAGCCCGGGCCGCCGCGATTGATCGCCTCGTTGGCCAGGATCGTCGCGACGATCTCCCGGTGCAGCCGGTGCTGGGCAATGTCGGTCGCATAGGCCTTCTGCATCTGCTTGGGGAAGTAGGCCGACAGGAACTGGTCGAAATACGGATCGTCGGGCAGGTCGCTTGCGACGATCGCATCGAAGAGGACGATCTTGGCATAGGACAAGAGCACGCCGACCTCCGGCCGGGTCAGCGGCCGACCGGCTGCGTAGCGCTCGGCAATCTCGGCGTCGTCCGGTAGCGTCTCAACCTTGCGGTTCAGTTCGCCGCGCACTTCGAGCGCCGTCATCAACCGCGACAGCTCCTCGCGGTTGCGCAGTCCGCGCCTTGTGGTCAGCGAAATCGCCAGCGACTGCAGGTAGTTGTTTCGCAGCACCAGCGCCGCCACCTCGTCGGTCATCGAGGCGAGCAGCTTGTCGCGCTTGTCGCGCGGCAGGCGGCCGTCCTGCATCGCCGGGCTCAGCGCGATCTTGATGTTGACCTCGACGTCGGACGAATTGACGCCGGCCGAGTTGTCGATGGCATCGGAATTCAGCCGGCCGCCGTTGAGGGCAAAGGCAATGCGGCCCTTCTGGGTGACGCCGAGGTTGGCGCCCTCGCCGATCACCTTGGCACGCACCTCGCGTGCGGTGATGCGGATCGGATCGTTGGCACGGTCACCGACCTCTGCGTCGGCTTCCGACAGCGCCTTGATATAGGTGCCGATGCCGCCGAACCACAGAAGGTCGACCGGGCTCTTGAGGATTGCCGTCATGATCTCGAACGGGGTTGCGACATCCTTGTCGATGTCGATCGCCGCCTTGGCCTGCGGCGTCAGCTTCACGGACTTTTCCGCGCGCGAGATGATCATGCCGCCGTCCGAGAGCGTCGCGCGGTCATAGTCCTGCCAGCTGGAGCGCGGCAGCTTGAACATCCGGCTGCGCTCGGCAAAGCTCTTCTTGGTGTCGGGGTTCGGGTCGATGATGATGTCGCGGTGATCGAAGGCGGCGATCAGCCGGATATGACGCGACAGCAGCATGCCGTTGCCGAACACGTCGCCGGACATGTCGCCGACGCCGGCAACGGAGAACGGCGTCGTCTGGATGTCGACGTTCATCTCACGGAAGTGCCGCTTGACGGCTTCCCAGGCACCGCGGGCCGTGATGCCCATCTTCTTGTGGTCGTAGCCGGCCGAGCCGCCGGAGGCAAACGCGTCGTCCAGCCAGAAGCCGGCTTCCTGCGCCAGGCCGTTGGCGGTGTCGGAGAAGGTCGCCGTGCCCTTGTCGGCGGCAACGACGAAGTAGGGATCGTCGCCGTCCAGCCGCAGCGTTTCGGCCGGGCCGACGATTTCGCCACCGACGATGTTGTCGGTAATCGACAGCAGCGTGCGGATGAAGGTGATGTAGGCGTCGCGGCCGGCCTGGAAGAAGGCATCGCGCTGGGCGGGGGACGGCAGCCGCTTGGGGAAGAAGCCGCCCTTGGCGCCGACCGGCACGATGACGGCGTTCTTCACCTGCTGCGCCTTGACGAGGCCCAGCACCTCGGTCCGATAGTCCTCACCGCGGTCGGACCAGCGCAGCCCGCCGCGCGCCACCTTGCCGAAGCGCAGGTGGACGCCTTCCACCTCGGTGCCATAGACGAAGATCTCGCGGAACGGCCGCGGCTGCGGCAGTTCGTCGAGAAGCTTCGGGTCGAGCTTGAAGGCCAGCATCGGCTTCGGCCTGCCGTCTTCGCCGGTCTGGAAGTAGTTCGTCCGAAGCGTCGAATTGATGGCATTGACGAAGCGTCGGAAGGTGCGGTCGTCGTCGAGGTTGGGAACCGCCGCCAGCGCTTCCTCGATCGCCAGGTGGTGCTCGGTCAGCTTGCGTTCGCGCTGCCGCTCGCCGAGCTTCGGGTCGAACCCGTCGCGGAAGAGGGCGAAGATCCGCCGGCTGATCTGCGGGTAGCGGGCCAGCGTCTCGGCAATGTGCGACTGCGAGTAGACGATTCCGGTCTGGCGGAGATAGCGCGCATAGGCGCGCAGCACCGTCGTTTCGCGCACCGACAGCCCTGTCAGCAGCACGAGGCGGTTGAAGCGATCGTTGTCGACCGTGCCGGCAAACGCGCCGAGGAAGGCTTCCTCGACCAGCGGCGCCTCGCGCTCCATGTCGATGAGGCGATGATCCGGCAGCTCGAGTTCCATGTCGTGCAGCACGATGCGCTTGCCACTGCCGGTCAGCACCAGGTCGAAGGTCCGCTCGCTGACCACCTGGAAGCCGAGGTTTTCGAGAAGCGGCACGCGGCGCGACAGGGCCAGATGATCGTCGGCGTGGAAGATCTTCAGCGACAGGATGGAGCGCTGCTCGACCTGACGCTCGTAGAGCGAAATGCGGATAGGCTCACCGGCCGCGCAGGCGAGGATATCGGGCAGGTCGGTTGCGGTCTCTTCCGGCGAAAACGCCTCCTGGAAGGCGAAGGTGGTCTCGATCGCCGGGCTGTCGGGGCCGGCAAGCGCCGAGAACCGGTCCTGCCACGGGGTGGCGATGCTGCGGATGGCATCCTCCAGCCGCTGCTGCGGGATGCGCGGCGTTTTGCCGACCCGCCGTCCGATGATGAAGTGGACGCGGGCATTTCCGCCCTCGGGAAACGCCGGGTAATAGGCAGAGACATGGCCCTCGAACGTCGCGGCAAGGTAGGCACCGATCTTTTCGCGGACGATGGAATTGTAGTTTTCGCGCGGCACGTAGACGAGCACGGAGACGAAGCGGTCGAAGTGGTCGATGCGGGCAAGGGCGCGCACCCGCGGCCGCTCGGCAAGCTCCATGATCTGCTCGCAGTAGCGGACGAGCAGCTCCGGATCGATCTGGAAGAGATCGTCGCGCGGGTAGGCTTCCAGCGTGTTGCGCAGCATGCGTCCGGAATGGCTGAGCGGATCGAAGCCGAAGTGATCCTCGACGCGGGCGGCCTTGGCGCGCAGCAACGGAATGTCGCTCACCGTATGTGTATAGGCGCTGGCGGTGAAAAGACCGACGATGCGAAGTTCGCCGGTCACCCTGCCGGCGCTGTCGAAGCGCTTGACGCCGACATAGTCCATATAGGCGCGGCGGTGGACGACGGATTTGAAATTGGCCTTGGTGACGATCAGGAAATCCGGTCCCTGCAGGAACTGCAGGATTTCCGGCGTGGTGGTCACGGCGTCCTTGCCCTGGCGCAGCACCCGCACGTCGGGATCGGACAGGATGCCGAGGCCGCGTCCCTGGCCGCGCTCGATGATCGCAGCCTCGCCCTCGCCGGAATAGACGTATTCGCGCATGCCAAGGAAGATGAAGTTGCCGTCGCGCAGCCAGCTGAGGAAGCCGAGCGCCTCGTCGCGATCGGTCTTGCGGCGGCCGCCGCCGGCCGGCAGTTCGCCGATTGCCGCATCCAGAAGCTCCAGCATCGGCTTCCAGTCGCTGATCGCCGAATGCACCTTGTCGAGCACCTGGCGCAGCCTGTCGACGAGATCGGCCACCTGGTCTTCCGAGAGAGGCGACAGATGCACCTGGATCAGGCTGACATGCCTGCCGGCGGCCTGGCTGCGCTCGTAGGAATAAAGGGTCGGGCGCGCGCCCGGCTGCACGTCGAGGATCGGATGCACAGCCAGCGAGATGTCGCGGTAGGTGCTGGTGATTTCGCCCATCACGGAATCGAAGAGGAACGGCATGTCGCGGTCGATGACGGTGAGGATCGAAACCGGTGCGCCGTTCGGCGCAACGCAGTCGACGGCAGCTACCGAGATGCGCGCGGTCTCGCCGGTCCAGGCCTCGAGCTCGCCGCTCGCGTGGCGGGTCGAGGCGGCCAGCATCTCCGGCGTATAGGCCGCCAGATCGTCATTGCTGGCCCTGCCGAACAGGATCTGCGGATCGAGCGTGGCCCCCTGATCTCCTGCAAGAGCGGCCTGCGCCAGTTCGATCTGCTTCTCGCGCTTCGGATTCCGCTTGGCAGCCATTCTTTCCTCCCGGCATTGGTTTTCTGATCTTTAGCATGGGTTTGGCGGCAATATGGCTCTTGCTCGAGCAATTTCTCATGCTTTTTCACTCCATTTGTTGACAGACGCGTGTGAAGAATCGATCACAGGCCGCAAAACCAGGATCCGCTCGATGTCCGAAGGCAGCGCCGTCATCGTCATTTCCAGCCATGTCGTGCGTGGCTCCGTCGGCAATCGCGCCGCCGTCTTTGCCCTCGAGACGATGGGCTATCCCGTCTGGGCATTGCCCACCGTCATCCTCCCCTGGCATCCCGGCCATGGACCGTCGACCCGCGTGGTGATTGCCGAGGAGCAGTTCGACCAGGTGATCGACGATCTCATCCGGGCGCCTTGGATCGGAGAGGTGAAGGCGGTGCTGACTGGCTATTTCGGCCACCCGTCGCAGCCGCGCGCTGCAGCCCGGCTGATCTCGGCGCTGCGGGCGCGGGATCCGGACCTCTTCTATGCCTGCGATCCGGTGATGGGCGATGAGGCCGGCCTTTACGTGCCGGAGGCGACGGCCGAGGCGATCCGCACCGAGCTTCTGCCGCTTGCAACACTTGCCACGCCGAACCGCTTCGAGCTTGCCTGGCTATCGGGCGCCGATCTCGACAGCAATGCGGCGGTCATGGAGGCGGCGATCGCGCTCGGGCCGCCAAAAATGCTGGTCACCTCGGCGGTGCCGATGATGGCTGGTGGCACCGGCAATCTCTACCTCACCGGACGTCACGCGCTGCTGGCCGAGCACCGGCTGATCGACAATCCGCCGAACGGCCTGGGCGACCTGCTGGCAGCCGTCTTCCTCGCCCGGCTTCTGTCGGGCATGGACGAGGAGAAGGCGCTGCAACTGGCGACCGCCAGCGTCTTCGAGGTGCTCGCCCGCACGGCGCGCCGGGGCGGCGACGAACTGACCCTTGAGACCGATGCTTCGAGCCTTTCGACGCCCATGGCGATGGTGCAGATGCGCCACCTCATGCATCCGCTGAGGTCCGGTCGCCGCTGACCGGACCCGGCCGAACTCCCGCAGTTGATATTCATCAAGCACGAGGCTAATCAGAGAACATGACTGAATTTCCGTCTTCTCTCCTCACCGGCTACGACAACTTCATGAGCGGCCGCTATACCGGCGAGCGGGAACGCTACCGCTCACTGGCCGAGACCGGCCAGAAGCCGCATACGCTGGTCATTGCCTGTTGCGACAGCCGCGCGGCGCCAGAAACCATCTTCGATGCAGGCCCCGGCGAGCTTTTCGTCATGCGCAATGTCGCAAATCTGGTGCCGCCTTACGAGCCGGACGGCCAGTATCACGCGACGTCGGCAGCGCTCGAATATGCCGTTCAGGTGCTGAAGGTACGCGACATCGTGGTGATGGGCCACGGGCGCTGCGGCGGCATCCAGGCGGCGCTCGATCCGATGGACGAGCCGCTTTCACCGGGTGATTTCATCGGCAAGTGGATGGGCATGCTGCGCCCGATCGCCGAGCAGATCCCCAGCATCGACGTGCTGACCCAGGCGGAACGGCAGACGGCGCTTGAGCGCGTCTCGATCCGCGGTTCGCTCGCCAACCTGCGAACCTTCCCTTGCGTGCGGATCCTCGAAGAGAAGGGGCGCATGCGCCTGCACGGCTGCTGGTTCGACATCTCGACCGGCGAGCTGTGGATCATGGATGGCAAGACGGGCGATTTCATCCGCCCGTCCGCCTGACGTTCTCGCCGCCGCTCCGGCGGCGTTGACGACTTACTTGCCGTCGATCTCGCCGCCGATATAGGCAATCGCCTGCTGGTAGACGCTGGCGGCATTCCATCCCTGGATCGCCGTAAAGTTCGGCTGGCCCTGCTGATAGCCGGCGCCGCGCTGCCAGCCGTGGCCGACCAGGAAGTTGGCGGTCGACGCCAGTGCATCGGCGCGCGAACGGACGAGGTCGATGTGGCCGTCGCCGTCACCATCGGCGCCGTAGCGGATGACGTTCAACGGCAGGAACTGCGTCTGGCCGATCTCGCCATGAGCGGCACCCTTGGCGGAGGTCGAAAGATCGCCGCGGCCGACGAGCTTCAGGGCGGCATACAGCTGTTCGGTGAAGTAGGCCGAGCGGCGGCAGTCGTAGGAGAGGGTGGCAACGGCAGACAGCGTGTGCTGGTCGCCCATGAAGCTGCCGAAACCAGTCTCCATGCCCCAGATCGCCAGAAGCGGGCCAGCCGGCACGCCATAGCGGCGCTCGATTGCGGAGAACAGCTGGGCGTTCGACGCCTTCATGCTCTTGCCGCGGGAAATGATGGCCTGGCCGCCGCGCTTCTTCATGAATTCGCTGAAGGAAAGCTTGAAGCTCTTCTGGCCGCGGTCGGCGCGGATGGTCGGGCGGTTGTACTGGACGTTGGCGAAGGCCGACTGCAGCACTGCGGGCGAGATGCCGTTAGCGGGTGCCTGACGCTTGAAGTCGTCGACCCAGGCGGCAAAGCCGGATCCGTCATTGCCGCAGGCGGCGGCATGGGCCTGCTGGACGCTCAACATCATGACGGCAGTAACGACGCCGCCGAAGATCTTCTTCAACATTCCTTGGACCCCATGCATGTGTGTCGGACCGCTCCAAAAGGGCGGGCTCAGCTTCTGTTCTGGTTATGGCGGGCGATCCCGGTGCCGACAACCTTGCCGTTCATGAAATGATCGTGAACCGCGGCCCGGAAAGCCCCGCCCTCAGGCGGAGCTTTACGCGATCATGCTTACCAAATCGTATCGGACGGCCCGATATCAGGCGGCCTGCTTGCGCGGCTTGATGAGGCCGCGGTTGACCAGCAACTCGGCGATCTGGATCGCGTTCAGGGCTGCACCCTTGCGCAGGTTGTCGGAAACCACCCAGATGTTGAGGCCGTTCTCGACGGTTGCGTCCTCGCGAATACGCGAGATGTAAGTGGCATCTTCGCCAGCGCATTCGATCGGAGTGATGTAGCCACCGTTCTCGTGCTTGTCGATGACGAGGCAACCCGGGGCTTCGCGCAGGATGTCGCGCGCCTGGTCAGCGGTGATCTCGTTCTCGAACTCGATGTTGACCGATTCCGAGTGGCCGATGAACACCGGCACGCGAACCGCGGTGCAGGTGACGCGGATCTTCGGGTCGAGCATCTTCTTGGTCTCGGCCAGAACCTTCCACTCTTCCTTCGTATAGCCGTCTTCCATGAAGCTATCGATGTGCGGGATGACGTTGAAGGCGATGCGCTTGGTGAACTTCTTGGCTTCCACCGGATCGGCGACGAAGACGGCGCGCGTCTGGGTGAACAGTTCGTCCATGCCTTCCTTGCCGGCGCCGGACACCGACTGGTAGGTCGACACGACGACGCGCTTGATCTTGGCGAAATCGTGCAGCGGCTTCAGGGCGACGACCAACTGGGCAGTCGAGCAATTCGGATTGGCGATGATGTTCTTCTTGGCAAAGCCTGTAATGGCGTCGGCATTGACTTCCGGAACGATCAGCGGAACTTCCTGGTCGTAGCGCCAGGCCGAGGAGTTATCGATGACGACGCAGCCCTGGGCGCCGATCTTTGGGGACCACTTTTGCGAGATGGTGCCGCCGGCCGACATCAGGCAGATGTCGGTGTCTGAAAAGTCGTAATGCTCGAGGTTTGAAACCTTCAGGATCTTGTCGCCGAACGAAACTTCGGTGCCCTGCGAACGGGCAGATGCAAGGGCCACGACTTCATCTGCCGGGAACCCGCGTTCGGAGAGGATGTTCAGCATTTCCCGGCCGACGTTACCGGTGGCGCCGACGACTGCAATCTTGAAACCCATTTCACTGCTCTCTTTCTCTTCTCTCCTCGGGTGTGGAGGGGGAACAGCGGACGAACCCGCGTCGTTCCTTGTCCCCAGCCGAACCGGGGAGAGAGCGGTAGGCCAGAGACGTCAGACGGTTTTCGTCGTCGTTTTGGCCTTGGTTTTGGAAGACACGCGCACAAGGAGGCGGAGGCCGGCATTCGATGCCGATCCCAATGAAGCAGCGATGTTGAGTTCGCGGCGATACATTCTTGCTTCCCTTCGCCGCAACTCCTTAGAAGATTTCGCCGAACTGTCAAGCACCGGCGGCGCAATGACCGGTCCAAAGGCGGGCGTAAGCGGCTGGACAAGCTCCTGTCGAGACACTACGAGCTTGGCAAAGACAGGATCTTTCGTCGCCCATGACCGGTAACTTGGTGATCATCGCTGCGGCCGCCGTGCTCAGTTGCGCCTGCGTCTTCGTCCTCATCCGCCGGGCGGCGCAGCTTGGCCTCGTCCAGGCGCCGGAGGCGCGCTCGTCGCATGTGCGCCCGACGCCGACCGGCGGCGGGATCGGCATCGTCGCCGGCGCGCTGGTCGCGGGACTGTCGCTACCGGGCGCGGACGGTGTCTCCTTGCTGATCCTGGCACTTGGCCTGGTGATCGCTCTCGTCGGCCTGATCGACGACCGCCGGCCGCTGCCGGCCCGGGTGCGCCTGCCGGTGCAGGCCCTGGTCGTTGCGGCGCTGCTCTGGTCCACCGGGGCAGCCGGTGCTCTCGCCGGCGGCCTTCCGCCAGTCTTCCATCTCGGCGCTGCCGTGCTGCTGCTCATCGGCGGCCTCTGGTGGATCAACCTCTTCAACTTCATGGACGGCATAGACGGCATTGCCGGGCAGCAGGCGATCCTGATGCTGCTGTCGGCGATGCTGATCGCATTCGGCACCGTGCCCGGCGTCAGCGGCGGCTGGACCTGGTGGATGATGGCGGCGACGGCTGCCGCGACCATCGGCTTCCTCGTCTTCAACTGGCCGCCGGCGCGGATCTTCATGGGCGATGCGGGCAGCACCTTTCTCGGCTTCGTCCTGTTCGCCTCGGCCATGCTGTCGCTGGTCGCGGGCTGGCTCAGCCTGCCACAATGGCTGGTTCTTGCCGCCCTGTTTGCCGGCGATGCGACGGTAACGCTGCTGGTTCGCCTGCTGCGGGGCGAGAATGTCGCGCAGGCGCACCGCTCGCATGCCTATCAGCGGCTGTCGCGGCGCTTCAACGGGGCGCGGCCGGTCAGCAGCGGATTTGCGGTGGTCAACCTGCTGGTGCTCCTGCCGATCGCCTTCATCCTGCCGCAGGAAGTTTGGGCCTGGCTCGTGGTGGTCGTCGTCTATGTCTGCGTCATCGGCGCGGCGCTGGCCTGCGGAGCCGGCCTGCCGGACCAGCAGCCGGCCTCGTTCAACACCTATCGGCGGCTGTTGTCGCGCAGCAGAAACTAGGCGAGGCGGGCATGATACTGGTCACGGGATCGACGGGCTTCGTCGGACGACATCTGGTCCGGATGCTGCACGAGCGCGGCCTGCCGTGCCGGCCCGTCAGCCGTGATCAACGTCCCGACCATGTCGCGATCGGCGCGATCTCGCAGCAAACCGATTGGTCGGCGGCCCTGTCGGGCGTCGAGTGCGTCATCCATCTGGCCGCCCGGGTGCATGTCATGCACGAAAGCGCCACTGATCCAATGTCCGCCTTCCGGCAGATGAATGTCGAGGCGACGCTGAACCTTGCCCGGCAGGCAGCACGTGCCGGCGTGCGGCGCTTCGTCTTCGTCAGTTCCGTGAAGGTCAACGGCGAGATGACGGCGCCGGGGCAGGCATTCGGACCCGACGATGCCCCAGATCCTCAGGATGCCTATGGTCTCTCCAAGGCCGAAGCCGAAGCGGCGCTGCGGGTGCTCGGCCGCGAGACCGGGCTCGAGATCGTCGTCATCCGCCCGCCGCTCGTCTACGGACCGGGTGTCGGTGCCAATTTCCGGCTGCTGATGCGCTGGGCCGGCAGCGGCCTGCCGTCGCCGTTCGGTGCCTGCGACAACCGCCGCTCGCTGGTCTTCGTCGACAACCTTGCCGACCTGCTGATCGTCGCCGCCCGCCATCCGCAGGCAGCCGGCCAGACCTTTCTCGCCAGCGACGGCGAAGACCTGTCGACGCAGGCGCTGTTTTCAAGGCTGGCGCGGCTGCAAGGGAGGAAGGGTTACGGCCTGCCGATCCCGCCCGTCCTGATGCACCGGTTTGCGGCGCTCGTCGGACGGCAGTCCCATAGCCAGCGCTTGCTTAGCAATCTCCAGGTGGATATAGCCAAGAACAACGCACTGCTGGGCTGGACGCCGCCGATTTCGGTCGAGGCGGGACTGCGCCGGACCGTCGATGGGGAACGCCTGCTTGGTTGATCGGGGTATATTCGCACCAGACGCGCGCCCGTGGCGGAAAGCCTCGGCGGCCCCATGCACATGGCTTAGGTCCGGCAGGACATGATCAACCTGCTCCGCTCTACGATCGAGACCCTGCCACGGTTCTGGAAGCGCGTCATCCTCGTCGCCTTCGATGCGCTGGCGCTGATCGTCGCCATCTGGGCAAGCTACGCGCTGCGCTATGCCGTATGGATGCCGGTCATCACCGAGGAGCGCGTCGTCCTGTCGCTGATCGCTCCGGTGATCGCCATTCCGATCTTCATCCGGCTCGGCCTTTACCGCGCGGTCATCCGCTACCTGCCCGATACCGCCATCTGGACCATCCTGCGGGCCATGGGCATCGCCACGATGATCTGGATCATCGTCGTCTTCCTGATGGAGATGTCGGGGCGCGGCGTCGTTCCGCGGTCGGTGCCGTTCTTCTACTTCGCCATCGGCACGGCGCTGATCGGCGGCTCGCGGTTCGCCGCCAAGGTGGTTCTCAGTCACGGCACGGGCATGCGTCGCGACGAGCAGCCGGTGTTCATCTACGGTGCGAGCACCTCGTCCGTGCAGCTGGCGACGGCGCTTCGGGGAGCGGGTAACCGTTTCGTCGTTGGCCTGATCGACGAGGATTCCGATCACCACGGGCGCGATGTCGGCGGCTACCGCGTCTACAATCCTGCCAACCTGCCGCGGCTGATCGAGCAATACGGCGTGCAGGAAATCATCCTGTCGCTGTCTTCGATTTCCGCCGATCGCCGGCAGAGCGTCATCGGCAGCATCAGCGGCCTTGGCGTCAAGATCCGTACCGTGCCGGATATCAGCGACCTTGTCGATGGTCGGTACCTCGCCAACCAGATCCGCGAGATCGAGATCGACGAACTGCTCGGCCGCTCCTTCGTGCCGCCGGATCCGAAACTGCTTGGCGGCATTCTCGAAGACCGCGTCATCATGGTCACCGGTGCCGGCGGTTCCATCGGCTCGGAACTCTGCCGGCTGATCGTCCAGTGGAAGCCGAAGCGGCTCGTGCTTTTTGAGGCAAACGAGTTCGCCCTCTACAAGATCGACCGCGAACTGCAGGGCGCGCGCTGCGAGATCGTGCCGGTTCTGGGGTCGATCACCCACGAGGCGCGGGTGCGCGAGGCGATCCGCGGGCAGGGCGTGCAGGTCGTCTACCATGCGGCCGCCCACAAGCATGTGCCGCTGGTGGAAGCCAATGCGCTGGAAGGCATCGAGAACAACATTTTCGGTACCATGACCGTCGCCAAGGTGGCGTTCGAGGAAAACGTCTCGGACTTCGTGCTGATCTCCTCCGACAAGGCGGTGCGGCCGACCAACGTCATGGGCGCCACCAAGCGCTGGGCGGAACTGATCGTCCGGCAGATGGCGCTGGAGGCACAGCGGCTCGGCCGCAGCCAGCATTTCTGCGCCGTCCGCTTCGGCAATGTGCTCGGCTCCAACGGCTCGGTCGTGCCGCTTTTCAAGCAGCAGATCGCCCAGGGCGGTCCGGTCACCGTCACCAATCCCGAGATGCGCCGCTATTTCATGTCGATTCAGGAAGCGGCCGAGCTGATCGTCCAGTCGAGCGCGCTGTCGAATGGCGGCGACATCTTCCTGCTCGAGATGGGCGAGCCGGTGCGCATCGGCGATCTGGCCGAGAACATGATCCGGCTTGCCGGCTTCACCGTGCGTGATGCCGAAAATCCGACGGGCGGCATCGAGATCCAGGTCACCGGCAGCCGCCCGGGCGAGAAGATGTTCGAGGAACTCTTCTACGACATGGCAAACGCGTTGCAGACTCAGCATCCAAAAATCCTGCGCGCCGATTCGACCGCGATCGCCCATCACAACATTGTCGATGCCTGCAAGGATCTGCGGGATGCGGTGTCGGCGGCGGACGAGCAGGCGGCACGCAACGTGCTGTTCGGCTTCATCGGCATGGGATCGCAGGCGGAACAAGGCGAGACCTGATTGCCTGTGGCTCCCGGCGAGCCGGCCGCGGATAGTCTCTCAAGTCACTCACACAGCAAAACGCCCCGCAGTGCGGGGCGTCGCAATGGTCATCTCTGGGCTGCTCGGTTCAGGCGGAGAGCGCCTGGAATTGCGCAAGGATCGCATCGCCCATCTCGGTCGTGCCGACCCGGGTCTTGCCGTCGCTCATGATGTCGGCGGTGCGCAGGCCCTTGTCCAGAACGTCGGAGATCGCCTTCTCCAGGCGGTCGGCCTCGCTCACCATGTTGAACGAGTAGCGAAGGCACATGGCGAAAGAAGCGATCATCGCGATCGGATTGGCGATGCCCTGGCCGGCAATGTCGGGCGCCGAGCCATGCACCGGCTCATAGAGCGCCTTGCGCTTGCCGGTCTTGCCGTCGGGTGCGCCGAGTGAGGCGGATGGCAGCATGCCGAGCGAACCGGTCAGCATCGCCGCCACGTCCGAGAGCATGTCGCCGAACAGGTTATCGGTGACGATGACGTCGAACTGTTTCGGCGCACGAACCAGCTGCATACCGCCGGCATCGGCCAGCATGTGCTCCAGCTTCACGTCGGCATATTTCGCCTTGTGCGTCTCGGTCACCACCTGGTTCCACAGCACGCCTGACTTCATGACGTTGCGCTTTTCCATGGAGCAGACGGCGTTCTTGCGGGTGCGCGCCAGTTCGAAGGCAACGCCCGAGATGCGCTCGATCTCGTAGGTGTCGTAGACCTGCGTATCGACGGCGCGCTTCTGGCCGTTGCCGAGATCGGTGATCGTCTTCGGTTCGCCGAAGTAGACGCCGCCGGTCAGTTCGCGGACGATCAGGATGTCGAGGCCTTCGACCAGTTCCGGCTTCAGCGACGAGGCGTCGGCCAGCGCCGGATAGCAGATCGCCGGGCGAAGGTTAGCGAACAGTTCGAGGTCCTTGCGCAGGCGCAGGAGGCCGGCTTCGGGGCGTACCTCGTAGGGCACGGCATCCCATTTCGGGCCGCCGACGGCGCCGAACAGTACCGCATCGGCCTTCATCGCCTTGGCCATGTCGTCTTCGGAGATCGCCTCGCCGTGCGCGTCATAGGCGCATCCGCCGACCAGTCCCTGTTCGGTGACGAAGCCGGTATTCATGGCGCTGTTCATGTAGTCGATGATCTTGACGACTTCGGCCATCGCTTCCGGGCCGATACCGTCACCAGGAAGAAGGAAGAGCGAATGAGACATGTGCTTGGATATCCTTGAGCGTCGGCAGGCTTGCCGTCATGCACCGCGTGTCGCGGCTTTGCGTCCTCCAGACCCTGACGTCCGCGCCTGCGGCGGACGAGGCGGCAACGGGTTGTGTCGGACCGGTGGCGCGCCTGATCTCGTCAGGCGCCCCGGCAGCGTGGTTCAGAGCCAGGGCCGCTCGGTCTGCATCTTGTTTTCGAAGGTGGCGATCGCGCTGTCGCTCTTCATCGTCGTTGCGATGTCGTCGAGGCCTTCCAGCATGATGTGCTTGCGGTTCGGATCGATGTCGAAGCGGATCGTGCCGCCGTCCGGACCGCTGATCTCCTGGGCTTCCAGGTCGATCGACAGAACGGCATTAGCGCCGCGCGAAGCGTCGTCCATCAGCTTGTCGAGGTCGTCCTTGGAGACGACGATCGGCAGGATGCCGTTCTTGAAGCAGTTGTTGTAGAAGATGTCGGCGAACGAGGTGGAGATGACGCAGCGGATGCCGAAGTCGAGAAGCGCCCAGGGTGCGTGCTCTCGCGACGAGCCGCAGCCGAAATTGTCGCCGGCAACCAGGATCTTGGCGCCCTGGTAGGCGGGCTTGTTGAGGACGAAATCGGGATTGGGCGTGCCGTCTTCGAGGTAGCGGGCTTCGGCGAACAGGCCCTTTCCGAGACCGGTGCGCTTGATCGTCTTCAGGTAATCCTTCGGAATGATCATGTCGGTGTCGATGTTGACGACCGGAAGCGGCGCGGCAACGCCGGTGAGCTTGATGAATTTATCCATGATCTGCCTCCGCGAGACGTGTTGCGGAAGTTGCAATAGACCAGATCCCCGGAAAATTGAAGTCCACATTGCCGTCAAACGGTACGCCGGCGGTCGCGCCGGCGCCCTGGCAAAGGGAGGTCAGACCTTCAGAGATCGATGATCGTGCCGCGTCCGTCGTTCCAGACGCGCATGTCCTGCTGCTTGGCGCCATGTCCGGCGCACTTGGCCCTGGCACGAACCGGCACCGGCTTGGGGCGCGGCGTCAGCGCCTTCACCACGGTGAACACAGCCAGCATGCCGGCAAAGGCCAGCGTCAGCGAAGCTGTCAGCACCACCAGGGCGGAGATTGCGGCGATGCCGATGAGGCCGAGGAAGAGCGCGCGAATGTTTTGCATGATGTGAGTGCCTTTCTTCTGTGGGAAATGTGGTCCTTTCTCTTGAATGTTGCAAGAGGCTTTGCCTTGCTGCGCTATTGCGCCTCATCATAAAGCTTGTCACAAAGTCGCGATGACCATCCCCTTGCCGACCGTCACGCCCCTGCGGCGTTCGCTGCTCAGTGTCCCCTCCATCAATCAGCGGGCCCTCGACAAGATCCACGCGCTGGATTGCGACGGCGTGATCTTCGACCTCGAAGACTCCGTTTCGCTCGATGACAAGCAGCGGGCGCGGGACAATCTGCGCGCGCTGTTTCGCGACAATCTGCTGCGCGAGAGGGAGGCGGTGATCCGTATCAACCCGCTGGCCGGCGCGTTCGGTCGCGCGGATCTGGACCTGATGCTGGAGCTTTCGCCGAATGCGGTGGCGCTGCCCAAGGTCGATACCGCAGCCGATGTGGAGGCTGTCCAGGAGCTTCTGGATAGAGCCGGCGCCGCCTCTGATCTGCGCATCTGGGCGATGATGGAAAGCGCCCTCGGCGTGCTCAATGCCGGATCCGTGGCTGCGGCCCGGGCAGGTGCCGCGCCGCGCCTCGATGCCTTCGTCGTCGGCCTCAACGACCTGCGCAAGGAGACCGGTATCCCGCCGCGCGCCGGGCGCCAGACACTGGTGCCGCTGTTGATGCCTGTGGTGCTTGCGGCGCGCGCCTACGGGCTCGGCGTCATCGACAGCGTGTTCAACGATTTTCGCGATGCGGACGGTTTCGAGGCCGAATGCGCCCAAGGCCGCGACATGGGCTTCGATGGAAAGATGCTGATCCATCCGGCGCAGATCGACGCGGCCAACCGCCATTTCGGTCCGGAGCCCGAAGCGCTCGCCGAAGCCGAGGCGGTGATCGCCGCCTTTGCGGCGCCGGAAGCGGCCTCCCTCAACGTCATCAACCTCCATGGCCGCATGGTCGAGCGTCTTCACCTCGTGCAGGCTGAAGCGCTGGTCGCCCAGGCGCGCCGCATCGCAGAAAGAAAGGCCAACCAATGAAAGTCTACCGTTTCCTCACCGGACCCGATGATTCGGCGTTCTGCCACCGCGTCACCGATGCCCTGAACAAGGGCTGGGACCTGCACGGCTCGCCGAGCCACAGCTTCAACGCGGCCGAAAACAAGATGTATTGCGGGCAGGCGGTGGTGAAGACCGTCGAGGGCAAGGATTACGATCCGAGCATGAAGCTCGGCGAACAGTAATCGTCGATATCCACCCCGCGCGACACGTCGTTCGGGGTGGCCGACAACCAAGGCTTCGGACATCCGCCGTCCGGCCGTCCGAAGCCTCCGCCTCCGTCAAGCGGCCTCGCTCTCGAGCGCTTCGATATCTTCCAGCAGACCCGGGCCGACCGGCGTCCATCCCAGTCTTTGCTGGGTGAGGACGCTCGATGCGGACATGTCTCTTGCGACAAAAGCCGACAGCCATCCGAAATGCGCCTGCGCCTCGCCTTGGGGAATGGAGACAGTCGGCAGGTCGAGCCGTTTGCCGACGGACGCAGCGATGTCGCGCAACGTGATGCGGCTTTCCGCCATCGCGTGATAGCGCGCACCGGAGCTCGGCGTTTCCAACGCCAGCCTGTACAGCCGCACGGTGTCGGACACGTGAGCCGCTGACCATGTGTTCAGCCCTTCGCCGATATAGGCGGAAACGCCGGTCCGGCGGGCGAGCGCGATCATCTCCGTCACGAGGCCCTGCCGCACCGTGTCGTGGATCTGCGAAAGGCGGACGCTCGAAACGTTCACGCCGCGCTCCGACAAGGCCTGAACCGTCAGTTCCGAGACGATGCGCGGATTGGGATGGTTCACGTCGAGATGATCCTCCAGGGCCGGTTCTCCGGCCGTGACAGTCCCAGCACCCGTCACCGATGTGATGACCAGCGGTCGGCTCGATCCCTCGACTGCCGAGCCCAGCGTCTCGATGACCAGCCGGTCGCGGGCGCAGTTTGCCGCATAGTTGGAAAAATCGTGGTCGAAGGCGGTATGGATGATCCCGTCGCATGCGGCGGCGCCGCGAT
The DNA here is from genome assembly GCF_059415005.1 of Rhizobium sp. SAFR-030. Classification (NCBI taxonomy): domain Bacteria; kingdom Pseudomonadati; phylum Pseudomonadota; class Alphaproteobacteria; order Hyphomicrobiales; family Rhizobiaceae; genus Rhizobium; species Rhizobium sp. SAFR-030. The sequence continues at coordinate 207,953 of NZ_JBPFDO010000007.1, forward strand.
GCAGGCTGTCGAGATCGTCGATATCGCCGTAATGAGGCTCCGCGCCGGCGGCCTCCAGTGCGGCGGCTCCCCGTTCAGAGCGCGTCATGCCGAGAACCTGATGGCCGGCACCAAGAAGTTCCGGGATGATGTGGGAGCCGATGAACCCGGTCGCGCCGGTTAGAAACACACGCATGATCTTCTCCTAGTTGCTTCGCGGCGTTTCTAGGCCTAGGGTTTATCCTGTTAAAGTAGTGAGCTTATCCTGGTATAACAGCTAACAGGATCCGTGATGTTGAAAGAAGCAGACAATCCGCTCGGCCGGTACCTGCGCGACCTGCGCGGCCGTCTGGATCCGGCGAGTTTCGGGTTTTCATCCAGTCGCCGGCGCACGCCGGGTCTGCGGCGCGAGGAAGTGGCGCAGCGTGCCAATATCAGCGCCACCTGGTACACCTGGCTGGAACAGGGGCGCGGCGGGGCGCCGTCCGCCGACGTTCTGAACCGCATCGCCCGGGGGCTGATGCTGACCGAGCCGGAGCGCGAGCATCTGTTCATGCTGAGCCTCGGCCATCCGCCGCAGGTCAAATACAAGGCACCGACCGGCGTGACGCCCCGTCTTCAGCGGCTGATCGATGCGCTGGAGGTGAGCCCGGCGCTGGTGAAGACGGCAACCTGGGACGTGCTGGCCTGGAACCGCGCCGCCGCCGTCATCCTGACGGATTACGGCAAGCTGCCGCCCGGCGAGCGCAATATTCTGCGGCAGGTTTTCTGCAACCCGTCCATCCGCGATAAACAGCTCGACTGGGATGGCGTGGCAAGCTTCGTCGTTGGTGCATTCAGGGCCGATGCGGCGCGTGCCGGTGCCTCGTCGGAAGTTCGGCAGCTGGTGGATGAACTCTGCAGCCGGAGCCCGGATTTCGCGGCACTGTGGAACGACAACACGGTCAACAGCTATGGAGAAGGCACCAAGCGCATCCGTCATTCGGTCCTGGGGCCGATCGAACTGGAATATTCGAGCTTCGCCATCGATGGCCGTCCTGATCTCGGAATGATCGTCTACAATCCGGCAACCGATGCCGAAGCCGAACGCTTCCGCGCGCTCATCAACGCCACGCCTTGAATGCCGGCTTGATGCCCGGCGCGCATTGACTGGCTGTGGGGTCAGTCTCCGGTGCGGTCGGTGGCCTCTTCGGCGCTTTCCTCAATGCGCTCCATGTCGTCGTCGCTGAGGCCGAAATGGTGGCCGATCTCGTGGATCAGCACATGGGTGATGATATCGCCCAGCGTCTCGTCGTTCTCGGCCCAGTAATCGAGGATCGGCCGGCGGTAGAGCCGGATACGGTTGGGCAGTTCACCGGTTTCCACAGTGAAACGTTCGGAAATACCGCGGCCTTCGAACAGGCCGAGAAGATCGAAGGGGGTCTCGAGCGCCATGTCCTCGAAGATGTCGTCGTCCGGAAAATCCTCGATTTCGATGGTGAGATTGCCGGTCAGTGCACGGAATTCCTCCGGCAATGAGCCATAGGCCTCGATCGCCAGCGATTCGAACGTGCTGATGGTCGGGGCGTGGCGATCCCGCCAATCATCGGTCTGGTCGGCACGGGCCATGTCTGCTCCTTTTTCCTGACCATATAAGGTTTTCGGCAAAAATTTTCGAGTGCGGATTCAAGCCTCCGGCGCGCGCTCACAAGAATCGGGTGGCCGTCCCTGTTGACTCTTTCGGGAAGCTCGGGAATCTATAAGAACATAAAGTGAACATCGAGTGGAGCTGACGTCATGGCACGATCTGCCTTGGCGCAGGAGACTGTTTTTGCCCTGCGCGAAACGATTGCCCGTCTGGAAGGCAAACCGCTTCCTGCCCTGGCTGCCGCGCAGGCGCAAGCGCTGGAAGCAAAGGACCGCGATCAGCAGGCCTTGCTGCCACTGGGGGTGGAGCCGCTCGATGCGGCGCTCGACGGCGGACTGCCGCTCGACGGCATCACCGAGATCCGCAGCCCGGGGTTCCGCAATGCCGGCTCGGCCAGCGGCTTCGTCCTGGCACTGGCCGCCCGCATCCATAAGGCTTCGCCGGGCGAGCCACTTCCGGTGCTGTGGATCGCCGACAGGGTGGCGCATCTGGAAGCGGGGCTTGCCTATCCGGTCGGGCTGAAGGGGTTCGGGCTCGATATCCGGCGTTTCTACCATGCGCTGCCGGGCCGGCTGGAGGATGCGCTGTGGCTGGCGGAGGCGGCCCTTGCCAGCGGCGTCTTTTCCTCGACCCTTCTCGAAATCCGCGGCAATCCGAAGGCTTTCGGCCTGACGGAAAGCCGGCGGCTCAGCTTAAGGGCAAAGGCGGCGGGGCGGCCGCTTCTGCTTTTGAGACATGCCGGCGAGGAAGAGGCGTCCAGCGCGCTCTTCCGGTTCCTCGTCGAGCCGGCAATCTCGTCCGAACGACGTCTTCCCGATGGATCCATGCTCGGCGGCAGCATCGGCTCCTCGGTCTTCCGTCTGACTTTGGAGAAGAGCCGCAATCCGGCTCCGCTCTCCCTGCATCTGGAGTGGAATTCCCATGACCGCCAATTTTTCATCGCCGATCGCCCAGACCACGCTCAGTCTGCGCGGCAGCCGGCAGCGCATCCTGGCGCTGTTCTTTCCGCGGCTGTCGACGGACCGGATCCTGCGGCGGCGATGGGGTCTATCCTGGCGTTCGACCGGGCGTCCTGACGACGCTCCCTTCGTCTGCGCCGGGCGCCGCGATAATGCCATGCGCCTTACAGCGCTGGATGCCGAGGCGGAGGCGATCGGCCTCAAATGCGGGCAGGGACTGGCGGAGGCACGGGCGATGTGCCCGAACGTCATCGTCGTGGAAGAGGATCAGGCGGCCGATCGACGGTTTCTGGAGGCGCTGGCCGACTGGTGCGACCGTTTCACGCCGCTGGTGGCGCTGGAAGGCCGCGACGGATTGTTTCTCGATATCACCGGCTGTGCCCATCTGTTTGGCGGCGAGGCGGAGCTTTTGGAGGAAATCCGTGCCCGCCTGACGCAGATGGGTCTCGAGGTGCGCGGCGTGATCTCCGGCTCGCCCGGCCTGTCTTCGGCGGTGGCACGTTTCGACGGCAGCCGCATCATCGACGACGAGGCGCGCGAAAGCGTGCTGGCACCGCTGCCGGTCGCCGCGCTCAGGATCGAGGAGAGCGTCGTGCAGTCGCTGCGCAAGGTCGGGCTGAAGCAGGTGGGTGACCTCCTGGAGGCGCCGCGTGCGCCGCTTGCCCGCCGCTTCGGGCCACATTTGCTGCTGCGGCTCGATCAGGCCACCGGTGCCGACGAGGAGGCGATCTCGCCGCGCCGGGCCGTGGCGGCGCTGTCGGCGGAGCGCAAGCTCGCCGAGCCGATCCAGGCGGAAGAGGATATTCTGGGGCTCGCCGAACAGGTGGCGGAGGCCCTGAAGCCGAGCCTTGAGGCGCGCGGCGCCGGCGGGCGGGTGTTCGAACTGGTGCTGTTCCGGGTCGACGGGAAGGTCTTTCGCATCGGGGCCGGTGCCTCGCGGCCGTTGCGCGATGCCGGGCGGATCGCCCGCCTGTTCGCCGAACGGCTGAAGGCGCTGCACGACGATCTGGAGGCCGGCTTCGGCTTCGAGATCCTGCGGCTCAACGTCCTGCGCGACGAACCCTTCGAGACGCTGCAGGGCGATTTTACCGGCGATGACCGAAAGCATCTGTCGCTGAGCGATTTCGTCGACCAGGTGTCGGCCCGTCTGGGGCCGGACTGCCTGCAGACCTATCAGCTGCGCGAAAGCCATATTCCCGAGCGGGCGGTGCTTGCGATGCCGGCGCTCGATCATGTCACCGAGCGCCGGCGCATGCCGGAGGCGGCCCCGCTTGCAATGCCTGCGGTGCAGGAGCGCCCCTTGCGGCTCTTCTCGCATCCCGAGCCGCTGGAAACCTTTGCCGTGGAGGTGCCGGAAGGGCCGCCGATCCGCTTCCGCTGGCGCCGGCTCACCCACAAGGTTCTGCGCGCCGAGGGGCCGGAGCGGCTGGCTGCCGAATGGTGGCTGGACGGCGAGACGGCCCCGACCCGGGATTATTTCCGGCTGGAATCGGAAAGTGGCCAGCGCTTCTGGGTCTACCGGCAGGGTCTCTACGACCAGCTCGCCAGCCCGCGCTGGTTCATGCACGGCATCTTCGCATGAAGGCCCCGCCCCCCTTCTGCGAAATCGGCGCGCGCACCAACTTCTCCTTCCTTGAGGGCGCTTCGCATCCGGAGGAGATGGTGCAGGCGGCGGCCGAGCTGCGGCGGCACGGCGAGCTGTCGGGCCTCGGCATCGCCGACCGCAACACGGTGGCGGGCGTGGTGCGTGCCCATGCGCAGCTGCGCGATCTGGAGGACGGTGCCGATCTCAAGGTGCAGCCGGGCTGCCGGCTGGTGTTTGCCGACGGCACGCCCGATGTCTTGGCCTATCCCCGCAACCGCCAGGGCTGGGGGCATCTCTGCCGGCTGCTGAGCCAGGGGAACCTGCGCAGCGAGAAGGGCCAGTGCCTGCTATTCCTCGACGACCTGCTGGAATGGGGGGATGACATAATGCTGGCGGTCCTGCCGGGCCGCACCCTGCTCGACGACCAGGCGGCGGCAGACGCCTTTCCGGCTCTTCTCGCCCGGCTGCGGGCGCGGTTTTCAAAAGCCTGCTATCTGGCGCTGTCGGCTGAGTATGACGGACGGGATTCGCTCGCCTTTGCCAGTTTCTCCCAATGGGCGCGGCAATGCCGCATGCCGCTGATCGCCACCAACCAGCCGCTCTACCACCATCCGGAACGGCGGCCGCTCTCGGATGTGGTGACCGCCATCCGCGAGCACGTGACGGTGCCGCAGGCCGGCTTCCGGTTTGCCGCCAATGCCGAGCGCTACCTGAAGGCCGCCTCGCGCATGGCCGGCATCTTCCGCCGCTATCCGGAAGCGGTGGAAAATTCCGTTCGCTTCTTCGAAAAGCTGACGTTTTCGGTGCGCGAACTGAAGCACAACTACCCGGAGGAGCGTGTCGACGGCGAGACGCCGTCCGAAACGCTGGAGCGGCTGGCCTATGCCGGTGCCCGTGAGCGGCTCGGCAACGATATTCCCGAAAAGCTGCGCCTGCAGATCGTCGAGGAACTGCAGCTGATCCGCCAGAAGGAATACGCGGCCTACTTCCTGACGGTGCGCAACATCATGGAGTTTGCCCGCAGCCAGGGTATTCTCTGTCAGGGGCGCGGTTCGGCCGCTAATTCCACCGTCTGCTACTGCCTGCGGATCACCGATGTCGATCCGCGCAAATCCTCGCTGCTGTTTGCCCGCTTCCTGTCGACGGAGCGCGACGAGCCGCCGGATATCGACGTGGATTTCGAGCACGAGCGGCGCGAGGAGGTGATCCAATTCATCTATCGCACTTACGGCAAAGAGCATGCGGGCCTCGCTGCAGCCGTTACCAGCTACCGCACCCGCTCCTCGGGCCGCGAGGTGGCGAAGGCTTTCGGCCTGTCGGAAGACGTGCAGTCGGCGCTGTCCAGCACCGTCTGGGGCTGGTCGACGGAGGGGCTTTCGGAACGTGAGGCAAAGGGGGCAGGTCTCGACACCCAGGATCCGCTCACCCGCCGGGTGCTGGATTATGCCCAGCAGCTGATGGATTTTCCCCGCCATCTCACGCAGCATGTCGGCGGCTTCGTCATCACCCGCGATCGTCTCGACGAGATCGTGCCGATCATGCCGACGGCCATGCCCGATCGCTTCATGATCGAGTGGAACAAGGACGATCTGGATACCATCGGCCTCTTGAAGGTGGATATCCTGGCGCTTGGCATGCTGACCTGCCTTGCCAAGGCGTTTCGCCTGCTGGAGCGGCATTACGGGGTGCAAGCGACCCTGCCGTCGATCCTCGCCGACCATAGGGATGATGTCTACGACATGATCTGTCGGGCCGATACGGTGGGCGTCTTCCAGATCGAGAGCCGGGCGCAGATGAGCATGCTGCCGCGCCTTCGCCCGCGGGTCTTCTATGACCTGGTGATCGAGGTGGCGATCGTCCGTCCCGGGCCGATCCAGGGCGATATGGTGCATCCTTATCTCAAGCGGCGCGAGGAGCGACGCAACGGCGTCAAGATCGAGTATCCGAGCGAGGAGTTGAAGCTGGTGCTGGAGCGCACGCTCGGCGTGCCGCTGTTCCAGGAGCAGGCGATGCAGATCGCCATCACCGCCGCCAAGTTCTCGTCGAGCGAGGCCGACATGCTGCGCCGAGCGATGGCGACCTTCCGGCGCACCGGCACCATCCATCATTTCCGCGATAAGATGGTCAACACGATGATCGAACGGGGTTACGATCCGGAATTCGCGCAACGCTGCTTCAGCCAGATCGAAGGGTTCGGCGAATACGGCTTTCCGGAAAGCCATGCCGCCTCGTTCGCGCTGCTGGTCTATGCCTCCTGCTGGTTCAAGGCCCTCTATCCGGATGTCTTTCTGGCAGCGATCCTGAACGCCCAGCCGATGGGTTTCTATGCCCCGTCGCAGCTGGTGCGCGATGCGCGCGAGCATGGGGTCGAGGTGTTGCCCGTCGATGTCAATCATTCCGATTGGGATGCGCTGCTGGAGGCGGGGCGCGGCTTTAACCCGCGGGCGATGTCCGGTCAGCATCGGCAGATGCGGGGCGTCATCCGCTCCAACCGGTCGGTGCGTCTCGGCTTCCGGCTGATCAAGGGCCTGCCGGAGAAGGAGATCCGCGACAAGCTGGTGGCCCATCGCGGCTCAGGCTACCGGTCGATCCGTGAGCTCTGGCTGCGGTCGGGCCTCAACCGGGCGGCGATCGAGCGGCTCGCGGAGGCCGACGCCTTTCGGTCGATGGGCATTGACCGGCGCCAGGCACTGTGGGAGGTGCGGGCGCTGGATGTCCGCAATGCCACGGAAAGCCTGCCGCTGTTCGAACGCGCGGGCCATGACGACCTGCAGAAGGAGCCGGCGGTCAGCCTGCCGGACATGCCGCCCGGCGAGCAGGTGATCGAGGATTACCGCAGCCTGTCGCTGTCCTTGAAGGCGCATCCCCTGTCATTTCTGCGTCAGGAGCTTGCGGCGCGACGCATCGTGACGGCGGAAACGCTGCGCACGGCGCCGAAGAACCGCAGGGTGGAGATCGCCGGCCTGGTGCTGATCCGCCAGCGTCCGGGCACCGCCAAGGTGATCTTCATGACGCTGGAGGACGAGACGGGCGTCGCCAACGCCATCGTCAAGCCAAAGGTGTTTGCCGCCTACCGGCCGGTGGTGATGGCCGCCCGCCTGGTGCGCATCCGAGGCCTCCTGCAACGCGAGAACGAGGTCATCCACGTCATCGTCGATCACATCGAGGACCTGACGCCGATGCTCGGGCTGTTACAGCAGGACGAGCGTCGCTTCGGTCTTTGCGAAAGAGCCGACGAGGTTCTGAAAGGCGGGTTCGATGCGCGCGAGCGCAAGGAGCGGCAGAAGGGCCGTGCAGTACCCACCAGTTTACCGCCGACTGAGGCGCCACCGCCTCCAGCGCTGCAGAGCCCACCCAGCCGCTCGGCCGGCTTCACGGAAAATGCCCGGGTGCTGCCGAAGGGCCGCAATTTTCACTAGGCCGAACCATGCTCGACATGTGGCGGGAAGCCGGGAACACGATTCGATCTCCGGGCACTCCAGGCTTGACTGCCGGAGCCCGCCGATCCGCCCGACGCACCGGTTGTTGTCCGCCTATGCCTCTGCCGTCAGACCACGGCGGGAGACACTTCGTCGGACGGTGCAGTCGGCGGCTCGTCCGCCGCGTCCGGTTCCTCGGGCGGTTCCTCGGGCTCCGGCTCGGGAAGCCCAAGCACCTGCGCCAGAGCAGTCGCCACCCGGTCTATGCTGGCCAACGACAGGCAGAGCGGCCCGGTCAGCCGCAACCGATCGCCAGCGATGGACTGAACGAGAACCCGGCGCCCGGCCAACCCGTCTGCCACGGCACGGGTATCCCCGGCCTCGAAGACGAGATCTAGCGACAATCCCTCGCCCTCGATGACGAAAGCGTCCGATGCCCGCACCTGAAGCTCCCGCAACCGCTCCATGAATTCGGCGGAGGCTTGCCGTGCGGCCTCCCGCAGTTGGGGCTCCTCCAGCGCATCGATCACCGCCGTGCCGATACGGCAGGCCACCGCACTCGCATCCGGCCGCGGCAGTTGCAGATCTTCCGGCAGCACCGACCGGCGCAGAATGACGGCTGCCAGCCGCTCGTCGGCGACAGGAGAGCCAGTGACAACGATATCCGGCGCCACACCGTCGCGCTCGAAGGCCCAGTACACGTCGCCCGTGCGACCAAACCCGGTGCGCCGCTCGTCGGCGATGATCGGCGGCTCGTCCTGCGGATACAGCCTGTCGCCCAGCTGCACCGCCAGCTCCAGCGCCTGCCCCTCGTCGGTGAGGGCAATGATCGTGTCCAGCTCGCCCGGCATGCGCTGCTGCAGCGCTGCCTGGAATTCCATTTCCGCCGGCGTGCCGGAAAGCCCGTTGATCATCAGCCATTGCCGGTAGGCCGCCTCGGCAAGCGCCGGGTGGCCGTGGCCCAGAAGCCCGGCGGCACCCGACAGATCGATGGATCCGAAACCGAGCGGGTCGAACACGTGCTCCCGCCAGCCGCGGACATAGGCGGTGCTGCCGGCTTCCGGAGCATCGACGTCAAGCCCGAGGATCAGCGACGGAGACAGCGACAGACGCTTCCACAGCCTGCCCGTCGCCGGCGTTGCAAACAGTGGCGGCAAAAGCTCCGCCTCCCGCCCGAGCCGGATGCGCAGGCCACCGATCGAGCCGTCGGCACCCGCCACCACGCCCAGCCGGTCTCCCGCAAAAAGTGCCGTTCCGTCCGCCAGAATGGTGTCCAAACCCTCCAGGTGCAGGCTTGCCTCCTTGCCGGTCAGCAACAGCCTGCCGCCGGTATGGCGCACCATGCCGCCAAACGGTGCCACTGCCACGGTTCCGGCCGGGACGCAGAGATCGACATGCAAAGCGAGATTGTCGGCCTCCGGGCCGGTGGCCGCAAAGGCGCGCGACATCCGGTACTCGCCGTAGCGCGTTGCGCCCATCTTGGTGTCCCAGGCGATGCGCGCCAGCAGTCGCCAGTCGACCTCCGGATCTTCCCAGTTGCCTTCCGTCAGCAGGCTGCTGGTTGCCGACAAATCGACGAGCCGGATGAGGTCCGGATCGATCTCCGGCAGCAGCCGTTCAAGCGCTGGCTCATCGGCCAGCGGCCAGTCGAGGCAGTCCAGAATGGCCGCATGCATGAAGGCCGGGTGCACGCCAAGCGCCACCTCGAACAGCCGTCTGGCCTGCAGCAGGGCTTGGCTTGTCGCCTCACCAGGCGCCATCGCTTCCCAGCGCTCGATCGCCGCCAGGTTCAGGCCCATCTGGACGATTGTCAGCGGCCAGAGCGCCTTGAGTTCGGTCTCCTGCAGCGGCAGCTCGGCATGGAAGGCTGCAACCGCCGGCAGGATCGCCAGCGCCCCGTCACCGTCTTCGTCGACCAGATCGGCGCAGAGTGCGGCAAGCGAGGCGACGATCCAGCCATCACCGAGGGCTGCCGGATCGGAAAACCCGGTCGGCGCCCAGGGGCCGTCCTCAGCCTCACCGACAAGATCCCTGCCCGCCGGGTGGTGGTGGATCAGCTGGACGCGCAGATCGGCCCCGATCGGCTGGACCTGGCGCAGCGCCGTCACCATCGCCTTTGCGATCGGATCACGCACTGCAGGATCGGACACGTCGCGCAACAGCCTGACGACGACCGGGCCTGCCTGCCGCAGATCGCTTGCGGCGATCAGCGGCGGCTGTTCCACCCTGGCGTCGTCCTCTTCGTCTTCCTCCCGGCCAACAGCGTCCTGCGCCGCCGTCAGGTCGCGAATGAGCCGCGCCGCAAACAGGCCGAGCTGCTGGCGAGCTGCTGTGTCCCGGGTGGCGCCACGGTTCGGCGCCTCGCCCGGCGGATGGGCATAGACGATGGCAAAGCCGGCATCATGGTCGGCAGTCGCCTCATAGAAGACGATCGAAGAGCCGTCGATGGCCTCCAGCGGTCGCGGTGCCTGCACCCGCCCGAACTCGGCATGGATATGGCTGAGAAGCTCCGTCCGCGTCTGGAACTGTTCGAGCTCATCGGGTTCACGACCGAATTGCAGCCGGCACGTCACCTCCTCATAGCGCAGCAGGAAGGACGGCGGATCTGTTTCCAACGGCTCCAGATCACCGGACAGACCGTAGTGATCGGCAAGGAAGACGTCCGCACCCGGCCAGGCCGTCGGCTTGGCTACCTCTTGCATCTCGTCGGTGTCGACGTCGGCCATTTCAGTCCCCGCTCAAGAATTTCCCTGTGAGAGTAGCGCGTTAGCCGGCTGCGTCCATAGTCTCGACACAATCTGACGTCGCTTCGGCCGAGGAACAGGAACTATTCGCGATCAGAACCGCATATTCCGTCGGCTTCCGATGCTAGCGACACTGCCCTCGGGCAGGCGATCGGCTCCGTTCTGCGCTATGGGCTCAAGCACCACCCGCTTCTTCATGCCCGGCGCCAGGTGAAAGCCGTCATCGCTTTTGCGGTATCCATCGCAGGCGATGGATATGCTTTGGGCAAGGCGATCGGTGAAGAGGTCCAGCGCCCAGATGCCGGCATCCAGTCGTTCGAGCGTCACTTCTATCTCTGCATCGTGGAGCGCTGCCGTACGGCCAGCGGGGAAGTCGAAGGCCTCGGCAAGGACGGCCCCGGTTGCGGCATCTTTCAGCCATGCGACGGTCACGTCATGCGCCGGCGGGCCGAACCGATAGGCGTAGGTCGTGTCGAAGAAAGCGCCGAACAGGTCGGTGGTGGCAAGCGTCTGGCTGGTGCGTGGTGCAAGCGTCAGTTCGCGGCGACCGGAGACGACACTGGTGCGCCCGTCGCGCAGGCAGGCGAGGTCGAGCACCAGGCTCTTTGGCACTGCCGTCTCGTTGATCACATGGACGTCGAGGCCATTGGTGCCTTCGTCCGACAGCAGCACCTGCACCGGTCGGAATGCCCGCTTCAGCGCATACCATACCGATTTCGGCCGCCCCGTTGCATCAATCAGGCCCCATCCGGCGCCCGGCAGCAGATCCTTGAGCGTCCAGACCAGGGCGCCGTTGGCGGTCGAGCCCGGCCGCCGCCATTCGCCGAGTGTCGCCTCCATCACCTCGGCACTCGCGGCGCGCGACAGGGCAAGGTAGCGAGCGACGTCCTCGCGGCGCAGGCGCGCCGGATCCTCGCCGCAAAGCAGCGCCAGGTAATGGTCGCGCACATCCTCGAAATCCCAGCTGGCGCCGGGGTCGCGCGGCACCCGCGCCTTCCAGCGCGGATCGTGAACGGCCGGTACCGGCAGATGCGCGTCGAGGGTTTCGGTGTCAGGAACATTGGAGAAGGCAAGGCACTCGGCCGCGAACCGTAGGTTTGCCCGGCGGGCATCCTCCAATGGCCGCAGATAGGCGCCAACGCCGTAATAGTGGGCAACGCCCTCGCTGGGGAAAAACGGCTGGGCGCCGCCGCTCGGCGAATTTTCGACATAGGCAAGCCCCGGCAGCATGGCGGCGCAAAGCTCGGGCAGAAGGTCACGGGTCAGCTCCGTGCGCCAGATCCGCTCCGGCAGGCCGAGCATGGCGGCCTGCTGGTGCATCTCGCTGCCGCCGCAGAGGATAGCCAGCGACGGCGAGGCGGCGTGGCGCGCAAGCAATTGGCTTAGCTCAGTTTTCACGTGAATCATCAGCGGCTCGTCGGCCACCGAATAATCGAAATTGGCAAGCATCAGGTCCTGCCAGACGAGGATGCCCAGCTCGTCGCAAAGCTCGAAGAAGTCCCGGGTCTCGTAGGCCATCGTCCCGCCGACACGGATCATGTTCATGCCCGCCTCGGCGACCTGGCGCAGCAGCGGTTCGTAGGCGGCGCGGGTGCCGGGCAGGTCGACGATGTCGGCCGTCGTCCAGACGGCGCCGCGGCAGAAGATCCGCTCGCCGTTGACGATGAGCGCGAAATCGCGGCCGTCCCTGCCGCGGTCGATGTCGATGCGGCGAAAGCCCGTGCGCCCGAGGTCGTGCACCACCCCGTCGATCGTCAGCGTCACTGCATGCAGCGCCGGGGTGCCATGGCTGAGCGGCCACCAGGGTGCGATGCCGGGCAGGCGCAAGTCCGCCGTCCACCGGCCATCCGGATGACGCTCCAGCTCCGCGGTTCGGCCTGCGCAGGCAAGCAGCATCGGCTGGTCCGGGAGGCGGTCGGTGCTGAAGGACAGTGACAGCTGCCCGGTTCCATCAGAGTCGAGCCGGCTGTGCAGAACCAGATCACCGATGCGAAAGGGAGCCGGCCGGATCAGCGAGACCGGCCGCCAGGGACCCACCGCCACCACGTCCGGACACCAGCCCGGCATGAAGCCCAGCGCCGTGGTGCGCAGCATGCGAAGACCCTGGCTGCGCATCATCTTCGGCCGCCAGCGGGCACGCGGTCCCTTTCGCTCCAGATGCGGTCCGATCGCGCGAAAACAGATGACCAGTCGATCCGCGCCGGTCAGCACGACCGGCACATCATGGCTTTCGAACATGCTTTGGCTTTCGAGGATCCGTTCGCCGTTGAGGAAAACCTCGGCAATGGTCGCCAGTCCCTCGAAGCGCAGGATCGCCGCGCCCGGCGGTTCACTCAGCGTCACGCGGTACCAGGCATCCAGATTTTCGAGGCTTTCGGGTCGTGTGCGGTCGAACAGTCCGACACGCTCCAGGGCACCGGCGAGCGTTCCCGGCACCATTGCCGGCAGCGCGTCCCGCACACTGTCATCATCGGGCGGAACGGCATGAAGGCCGGGCGGCGTGGTCGATACCGTCCAGCCGTCACTGAGCCTCACAACGTCCGCGCCGATGGCAGAAATCAGGGTCACGCCGCGTCCCGCAAATCCTGCAACGCGCTCTCAAGCTCCGTCATCAACCGCTCCCAAGCGTCGATGGCCGGATCCATCGCGGTCGCCAGAGCCTCGAATTTCTTGCGGGTCAGTGCCCGGGCCAGCTGGAACTGCACGCTTTTTGCCGTTTCGGCGATCTTCAACGCCTCCACTGTGGCGAGGGCAGAACGGTTCCCTTCGCCAAGCCAGGCGAGATGCGCCGCCAGAAGCTCGAAATTGGCACCCAGCTGTCGCAGCGTGTTGAAGGCGTATTTGTGGAAGAAGGCGAAGTCACGCTCCCCCAGTCTCTGCGCCTGCTCGGGAAACACCCCAGCGAAGGCGCGAACCGGATTTTCGTCCGGACGGCGGCCGAAATGCCGCCCTAGCAGGGTCTCCGCCATCCGGCGCTGATGCGCCTGGCTCGTCCGCTCGGCCGGGAATTTGGCGAACTCTGCATAGGGCAGGAATGGCAGGGCGTCGGCACCGGCATCGAGTTGCAGCAGGCCGCGAAAATCCTCGCCCGACAGCCGGAAGAAGCCGCCATTGTGGAAATAGTCGAGTTCCTCGGCGTCAAGGTCCAGACGGTTGATGCCGATGGTGGTCTTGCCGTGTTCGATGCGGTAGGCAACGCCGCGGGTGTCCGGCATGTGGAAGCTGTCCATCTCCACCAGGCACAGGCGGCCGCGGGCGATCTGGGTCGCCACATGCGCCTCGACCCGGTCAAAGATCGCCAGTTCGGTGACACGGATGTCGTAGAGGCTTTCCAGATCCTCCAGCGGCACCTTGAAGAAGGTGAACTGGTCGCCCTCGAAGGCCTGCGTCAGGGTGAAGCCCAGCATCGCAAGCGGCTCCACGCCATGTGCCTTCAGAACCTCGATCCACAGATCGACGTAGCAATTTGTCTCCGGCCAGATGCGATCGCCGGCATGCAGGTCGTGCGATACATGGTTAGCCGGCTCAAGGCCGTCGAAGACGCGTGTCATGTGTTCAGCCCCAGAGCACCTTGCGGACTGCCTCTGGCCATTCCTTCACGTCCAGACCGTGGGTGTGGAACAGCGCCAGCGCGATGCGCTCCAGCCCGAAACCGACGCAGGCGGTATGCGCCACGCTGCCGTCTTCGAGGTTGAGGCCCCATTTGGTGCCGAACGCGTCCTGGTGGTAGTTGAAGCTCATGCAGGCGGTCGGGTTGGCGACCGAGGTGATCGGGATCAGCAGCTCGAACTTCAGGTTCTGGTCACGCTGGTTGTTGGCCATCATCTTGCCGGCGCGACCGAAGAACGGATCGTTGGCGACGTCGATCGTCACGTCGAGGCCGACCTGCTTCATCATCTCGACGCCACGATCCATCCAGCTCTGGCGGAAATCGGTCACGTGAGCCTCGGTGCCCATGCAGACATATTCGCGCATGCGGAACAGCTGCTGGCGGGCCGGATCCTTGGAAGGCTCGTGGCGGAAGCAGTAGCTCTGCAGATCGAACAGTCTGCCACCCATCGGCAGGGCGCCCCGCCGCGCCACCGTCGGGTAGAGCGGATAGCAGGCCGCCGGCGTCAGCACGATATCGGTGGCTTCCTGGCCCTTGGTCCAGTCCTCGCCGACCTCCATGCACTTCAGCAGGCTCATATGGTCGAGATCGTTGCCGCAGAACGAATGCACGGTGCCGGCGAGCTGCGGAAAACTCTTCATGTAGGCGCTGGTCTCGAAGAAGGCGCGGTTCATGCCGGGCGGAAAGCGCATGGCCTCGGCCCCGTCTTGTCCGCCGAAGCGGTCGATCAACCGCTCGAAGGCGGCGATGACGTCCTCGAACTCGCCGCTGCGGCCGTAAAGACCGTCGACGCCGGTTTCGATCAGAAGGCCCGTGTCGAACAGGCGGTCGAGAAAGCTGGTCTGCATGTCCATCGTGGTCACCCCAAAAGGCTGATCTCTGGTTTCTGCACCAGGAGCATCGTGGCTGTATTGCCGAGTATGCGGTCGTTGGAGATCATCAGCCGCGCCGAGTGGGCGTCGCGCAGGTGGCGGCCAAGTGAGAACGGCGTGCCATTCTTGTAGCCCATGATGCCGCACACCATCAGCGCCCGATTGATGATGTCGAGGATGGTCTCGGAGGAGGCGATCTTGACGTTGTTCATGGCGATCGCAAACGCCATCGATGACAGCCGGTCGGGGTTGGTGCGGGCATCCGCATAGGTCTTGAGCCCCGCCAGCAAGTTGGCGCGCACGAGCTGCAGCAGGTTCACGGCTTCCGCAAGATGGGCGGCACCCGGCGGCACGGTGCCGGCCGATTTGCGCGCTGCGGCGCGGACGAAGCTCTGGGCGCGGGCCACCGCATCGGCGGCGATGCCGTACCACACGCCGCTCCACAACAGGTGCGAGGTGGCGAGCATGCTCTGGGCGGCAATCTCGGCAAACGGCTTCTGGAAAATCTGCTCGGCAGGCGCTACGCCCCGAAACCGGAAACCTTCCGAGCAGGTGCCGCGCATGCCGATCGTGTCCCAGTCGGTGGTCTTTTCCAGCGTATACTGGTGCTTCAGGAACACCGTCATCACCTGGTCGCTTGGAGCCGCATTCGCGTGTGCCCGCGAGGTGATGAGGATGGCGTCAGCCTCGGTCGCATAGGAAATGACGGTGGCGTCCTTTTCCAGCCGGCAGGTGTCGCCGTCGATGTCTATGGCGCAGATCGAACTGCGCAGGTTGCCGCCGATCCCGCCTTCGGTGGTTGCCGATGCGAGCAGCAGCTGGCGCTCGGCGACGTCGCGCATGAAGGCGCCGTGCCAGGCGCTCTCCTCGCCGTGCTCGACGAGGCTCGATGCCTTGATCTGGTGCATGGCAAAGACCATGGCCGAGGCGGCGCAGGCCTGTCCGAGGATGGTGCAGACCTCGGCGATCTCTACCAGGGTCGCGCTTTCGCCGCCATGGCTTGCGGGAACCTGGATGCCGAGGAGCCGCTCTGCCTTCATCGCCTCCACCGCCTCGCGCGGGAAACGTCCGGCGCGATCCACATCATCGGCGGAGCGTGCGGCGATTGCCGCGACACGCTGTGCCCTTTGTGTCAGGCTCTCGGCCTGCGGGGCGAAGGCGACGAGGCTCATCATGCCGCCTCTTGCGCCTTAAGGATCTGGCCGACCGTCGTGTCGATCGCGGCAATGCTGGCAAAAGACTTGCGGTTGAGGAGGTTGTCGGGAAACTCGATGTCAAACTTCTCCTCGATCGCCAGCATTACCTGCACGGAGGCGAAGGACGAAAGACCTGCCGCGTAGAGATCGGCATCATCCGCCAGGTCGCTCACCGGTACCGGCAGCCCGCCGACCTTGCTCAGGATCTCGCGTATGGTTTCGCTCATCGGCCTCTCCCGCTGTAATTCGTGTTGACGGGACAATCCTTAGTCGAGAAAGCATAAGGAAGCGCTAAATAGGGTGGTGAAGAAGTCTTAGCGGGACTCGTTCGAATTTGAGCGAAGGCCCCGTCCGACTTCGCGACGTGCCGAAAAACCGCCCCATGTGCATGGCACTGGCCGGTCCTGGTTCAAGCTATACGGGGATGAAGAAGATGATCGGTGTGCCGAAGCTTGCGACGCTGGTGGCGATCCTGCTGATTGCCGGTGCCGGCATGGCCGAAGCGCGCCAGGCGACGATCCTCGTCGATGCAGCGACCGGGACGGTCATCCAGGGCGACCATGCCGACGTCCTCAACCGGCCGGCCTCGCTCACCAAGATGATGACGCTCTACCTCGCCTTCGAGGCGCTGGCGAAGGGCAGGCTCAGCCTCGACGAGCAGATCCCGGTCTCGGCGCGTGCGGCGGGCACGGTGCCCTACAAGCTCGGCGTTGCGCCGGGTGGCACGGTCAGCGTGCGCGAGGCGATCACCGGAATGATCGTGCTGTCGGCCAATGATGCGGCAATCGCCGTGGGCGAGCGGCTTGGCGGCAGCGAAGAGGCGTTTGCAAAGATGATGACGGCCAAAGCCCGCCAGCTGCAGATGCCGAACACCACCTTCCGCAATGCGACGGGGCTTACCGCCGACGGACAGCTCACCACCGCCCGCGACATGGCGGTGCTGGGCATGGCGCTGATGCATCATTTTCCGCGCCAGTTCGCGCTGTTTTCCACCCGCACGGCGCAGTTCCGCGGCAAGCCGCTGAAGGGGCACAACTACATGCTCGACCTCTATCCCGGCGTCGATGGGCTGAAGACCGGCTATACAAGCGCCTCGGGCTACAATGTCGTGACCTCGGTGCGTCAGGGCGGCCGGCGCTATGTCGGCGTGGTGATGGGTTATCCGACCGACAAGGCGCGCGACCAGCAGATGGTGCAGCTGTTCCGCCAGTACCTGGGTGGGGGTGCCAGCGCTGGCGCAGGCGCGGGAATGGGAGCCGGTGGTGCCGGTGCAGGGGTCGCGACCGGTGCTGCCGGCGTGAGATCTGGCGCGGTCGGATTGTATTGATCACCCACCCGATGCGGCGCATCGTCAGGCTGACACTCAGGGAAACATTCGACCGCTGGTAGATCCTCGGGGACAGGCCCGAGGATGACGGCGTCAGAGCGGAAGGCTTCTCCCTAGGTCGACGGCGGAGGGCATGCGAAGCAGCCTGCATCTGCCACCAATCATTCCCGCAGCCGCCGGGGCGACGGCTGACCCGCACTTCCACCGCTGCTTGACTAGTCGTCGTTGCGCAGCATCGGCGGGATGACGCTCATGAGCGTCAGTTGGGTGACGCCAGTGGCCGGGGTAGCTTGATGACAACGCCTACGAGTTCGCTACCTGCCTTCAGCCACCAGCCTTAACCGCACACTCCGTCATCCTCGGGCCTGTTCCGAGGATCCGTGACAGCGGACCATGGACGGTTGGGGTCAGCCACGAGCAACAGTCCGCGGCGTCTGTACACACAGCGACGCGCAGTAGATCCTCGGGGACAGGCCCGAGGATGACGGCGTAGAGCGGGAGGCTCGTCCCCAGGTTGACGGCGGAGGGCATGCGAAGCAGCCTGTATCGGCCACCAATCGTTCCCGCACCCGCTGGGGCGACGGCTGGTCCGCACTTCCACCGCTGCTTGACTAGGCGTCGTTGCGCAGCATCGGCGGGATGACGCTCATGAGCGTCAGTGGGGTGACGCCAGTGGCCGGGTAGCTTGATGCAACGCCTAAGAATTCGCTACCTGCCTTCAGCCTTCAGCCACCAGCCACCAGCCACCAGCCATCAGCCACCAGCCTTAACCGCACACTCCGTCATCCTCGGGCCTGTCCCGAGGATCCGTCACAGCAGACCAGGGACGGTTGGGGTCAGCCACGAGCGGCAGTCCGCGGCGTCTGTACACACAGCGAAGCGCAGTGGATCCTCGGACAAGCGCAAGGTCGACGGCGTCAGAGCGGGAGGCTCGTCCCTAGGTCGACGGCGGAGGGCATGCGAAGTGGCCTGCATCTGCTAGCAATCGTTCCCGCATCCGCCGTCAGTCGACGCGGTCGCCCTGCGGGTAGGCGCCACGGGCATTCTCTGGGAAGGCTCCGCGCCACCTGCCCGCCACAGCGGCGGGGCGATCAATCCTGCGGCTGCGGCGGATAGACATGTTCTTCGCCGCGGTAGTCGCTCACCGCATAGCATCCGTCGGCAGTCTGGCGGACGGATGCGGCCGCAATCGGCGCCTTGCCGTAGCCGCCGGGAATGTCGAGCACATAGGTCGGCTGGCAGAGACCGGAGACGCGGCCGCGCAACGCGGCGACGATCTTCTGGCCCTCGGCGATTTCGAGGCGGAAATGGCTGGTGCCGGGCGCGAGATCCGGATGGTGGAGGTAATAGGGCTTGACCCGGCATTCGACGAAGGCGCGCATAAGATCGGCCAGCACGCCGGCGTCGTCGTTGATGCCCTTCAGCAGCACCGTCTGGCTGACCAGCGCGATGCCGGCATCGGCAATCCGCGCGCAGGCGTCCCGCGCCTCAGGCGTCATCTCACGCGGATGATTGGCGTGCAGGGCAACGTAGACGGTCTTGCCGCTCTCCTTCAGGGCGTCGATCAGCGCGGCATCGATCGCCTGCGGGTCGACCACCGGCACGCGGCTATGGAAGCGGACGATCCTGACGTGGTCGATGTCCTTCAGCCGGCGCAGGATGTCGGCGAGCCGGCGGGGCGACAGCACCAGCGGGTCGCCGCCGGTCAGGATCACCTCCCAGATCTGCGGCTGGGCGCGGATGTAGTGGAAGGCTGCGTCCAGCTCGTCGCCAGACAGCGTGCCGTCGCCTGAGGGGCCGACCATCTCGCGGCGAAAACAGAAGCGGCAATAGACCGGACAGACATGCACCGCCTTCAGCAGCACCCGGTCGGGATAGCGGTGGACGATGCCCTTGACCGGCGAATGGGCGGCGTCGCCGATCGGATCGGCCCGCTCCTCGGGCATGGTCGCCAGCTCGCGCAGATCCGGCAGGAACTGCCGGCCGATCGGATCGGCGGGATCGGCGGGATCGATCAGCTGGGCCATGGCGGGCGTCACCGCCAGCGCATAGCGGCCGGCAACGCGGCGTGCCGCCTCAAGCCCCGTCGCATCGACAAGGCCTGCTTCCACCAGTTCGTCCGGCGTCTTCAGCGCGCGATGCAGCGTCATGGGGAAAAATCCGCCACCGGCGCCCACATCACCTGTTCGATGCGCGTGGCGCCGGTTGCCAGCATCACCAGCCGATCGAAGCCGAGCGCGATGCCGCTTGCCTCGGGCATGATCGCGAGGGCCGCGAGGAAATCCTCGTCGAGCGGATAGGTTTCGCCGTAGATGCGGCGCTTTTCCGCCATCTCGGCTTCGAAGCGCAGCCGTTGCTCGCCGGCATCGGTCAGCTCGCCGAAGGCGTTGGCCAGTTCCACGCCGCAGGCATAGAGTTCGAAACGTTCGGCAACGCGCGGATCGTCGGCGGCAGGACGGGCGAGCGCCGCTTCGCAGATCGGGTAGCGGTCGAGGATGGTCGGCCGGCCGTCGCCCAGCTGCGGCTCGATCTTCTCCACCAGCACGCGGCTGAACAGGTCCGTCCAGGTGTCGTCGGCCGCCGAGCGGATGCCGGCGCCGGCAAGTTGAAGGCGCAGATGATCGGCGTCCGTTGAGCCGTCCTCGCCAACGGTCGCAAGCAGGTCGATGCCGGCGAACCGCGTGAAGGCGTCGGCAACGCTCAGCCGCTCGGGCGCAAGCCGCGGATCGCAGGTCCGGCCGCCATAGGTGAAACGCGTGGTGCCGGTGGTTTCGGCGGCGAGCGCCAGCAGCGCATGGCAGTCGGCCATCAGCCGCTCATAGGTCTCGCCGACCCGGTACCATTCCAGCATGGTGAATTCCGGGTGATGCAGCGGTCCGCGTTCGCGGTTGCGATAGACATGCGAGAAGCTGGCGATGCGGGTTTCGCCGGCGGCGAGCAGTTTCTTGCAGGCAAATTCAGGCGAGGTGTGCAGATAGAGCGGGTGCGCCGTCCCGTCGGTGGTAAGCGCCTGCGTCGCAAACGCATGCAGATGCGCTTCGTTGCCGGGCGAGACCTGCAGCGTCGCCGGATCGACCTCGATGAAGTCTTGATCGGCAAAGAAGCCGCGGAAGGCGGCCTGGATCCGGTTGCGGCCGATGAGGAACGGGCGGCGATCGGCGTGCACGTCCGGCTGCCACCAGGCAGGGCGCAAAGCAGGCGCGGCATGCGACACGGGCGGCTCCTTTTCGGGGTTTCTTCCTGGCCTTTGCGTCCAAAGGCTTCCACTTTGCGCCAATTTAGGCTAGGTGCGCCCGGAATGACAGGTTCCGCGTTCCCTGGGACGGCAGAAGGCCGGTCCTTTACGACGCAATCCCCGCACTGACAAGCCAAGGCAGGCTCGAAGGAAATCCCATGGTCAAGGTAATCGCCTCTTCCGTCCGAAAGGGCAACGTGCTCGATGTCGATGGCAAGCTCTACGTCGTTCTCACGGCCGAAAACTTCCATCCCGGCAAGGGCACGCCCGTCACCCAGGTCAACATGCGCCGCATCGTCGATGGCGTGAAGGTTTCCGAGCGCTGGCGCACGACCGAGCAGGTCGAACGCGCGTTCGTCGAGGACGTCAACCACCAGTTCCTCTACCAGGACGGCGAAGGCTTCCACTTCATGAACCCCGACAATTACGACCAGGTGGTCGTCGACGTCGAAACCATGGGTGACCAGAAGGCCTATCTGCAGGAAGGCATGACCTGCATCCTGTCGATGCACGAAGGCATTGCGCTCGCTCTGCAGCTGCCGCGCCACGTGACGCTGGAAATCACCGAGACCGAACCGGTCGTCAAGGGCCAGACGGCGTCGTCCTCCTACAAGCCGGCCATGCTGTCGAACGGCATCCGCACCATGGTGCCGCCGCATGTCGATGCCGGCATCCGCGTCGTCATCGCGACCGAAGACAATTCCTACGTCGAGCGCGCCAAGAACTAAACGCCGGCCGGATGCGGCGGCCACCGGTTCGCCCGCATCCGATGAGCGACATCAAGGCAAAAGAAAAGCCCCGGACCATGCAAGGTCCGGGGCTTTTTCGTTGGGCGATTGCTAAGCGCTAAGCGCTTAGCGGTTGGCGCTGGCCGCAGCCACCACCGTCGGGCCCTTGCCCCAGGCATAGCCGCCGCCGATGGCAACGTTGAGCGCGACATAGTCCTGCGCCTGCTGCTGGATCGCCTGGGCAAGGCTTGCCTGGGCGGTCGAGACCTGGCGCTGCGCATCCAGAACGTCGAGCAGCGAGGAGGCGCCGTCACGGTAGCTCGCCGTCGCAAGCTGCAGGGATTCCTGGTAGGACTTTACCGTGTTGCGCAGAGCCGAAACGGTGCGGCCATCGCGTGTCACGGCAGCCAGGGCATTTTCGACTTCCTGGACGGCATTGAGAACCGTCTGCTTCCAGGCGAGGTAGGATTCGCGTGCGGCCGATTCGTTGGCGCTGACATTGGCGCGCAACTGGCCGCCGTCGAAGATCGGCAGGCTGAGGGCCGGGCCGAACGACCAGGACAGCAGATGGCTGTCCGAACCGCCGTTCAGGCGGCTATACGACGGCGTGATCGAGCCGCCCAGGCTGATGCTCGGATAGAGCTGCGATTCAGCAACACCGATCTCGGCAACGGCCGAAGCGAACTGGCGCTCCGCAGCCCGGATATCGGGACGGTTGCGAATCAGGTCGGCCGGTACGCCGGTCTTGGCGTTGAAGCGGGCGACCGGCTGGCGGGCGCCACGCTGCAGATCGTTGACCAGCGACGATGCCGGCATTCCGAGCAGCGTCGCGATGCGGTGTGCGGCCTGGCGGAACTGCGTCTCGAATGCCGGAATGTCGGCGATTGTCGAATTGACCAGACCTTCGGACTGGACGACGTCGAGGCGCGAGGCCGCGCCGGCTTCGAGCTGCAGCTGGGTGAGCTGCAAGGTTTCGCGGCGGGACTTGAGGTTCGCCTGGGCAATGGCGATCCGCTCCTGATAGTAGCGCACGTCGATATAGGCCGAGGCCACTGACGACAGGAGCGAGAGGCGGGCGGTGTCGACATTGGCGTAGGCTGCGTCGAGCGAGGCCAGCGCGCTTTCCTTCGAGCGGCGGTAACGGCCGAACAGATCGAGGAACCACGAGGCGTCAAGGCTTCCCGAGGCGGAGGTGGAGGGAATCGAATCAGGCGTTCCGCGCAGGCCTTCCGTACCGCGACGGCCGGCGTCGGCCGACAGCGTCAGGCTCGGCAGGCCTCCGGCGCCAGAAATGACCACGTTTGCCTGGGCCTGGTTGATTCGCTCGAGCGCCTGGAGGATGTCGAGGTTCTGGCCAAGACCCTGGCTGATGAAGCCGTCGAGCCGGCGGTCGTTGAAGGCGGTCCACCAGGGCTGCAGGGACAGGTCGCCGTTGCTCTTGACGCCGCCTTCCGCAAATTTTGCCGGTAGGGCGATCTCGGGAGCCTTCTGGTCGGGACCGACCACGCAGCCGGAAAGCAGGAGCATGAGCAGGGGAGCTGCTGCGCGAATGGAGGTCATGAGTGCATCCTGTTTGGCGATGATTCTTTCATCGAAGTCTTCGCTTGAGCCCCCGCCGGCAATGGCCGGCGGAGAGGCCCTCATAATCCAATGGTTAAAATTCGGCCGTCGGAAAGGTTAATTCGCAGGTTTTTTACCGCGTGACAGCCGGCGTACCACCACAAAAAACGAGGGTACGAAGAAAATTCCGAGCAGTGTTGCAGAAAGCATACCCCCGAGCACGCCGATGCCGATCGAGTTCTGCGCCGCAGAGCCGGCACCCGTGGCGATCGCCAGCGGGACGACGCCGAGAATGAAGGCAAGCGAGGTCATGATGATCGGCCGCAGGCGCAGCTTTGCCGCCTCCAGCGTCGCTTCCATCAAGCCGATGCCCGCCAATTGCCTGTCCTTGGCAAATTCTACGATCAGGATGGCGTTCTTGGCGGCAAGCCCGATCGTCGTCAGCAGTCCGACCTTGAAGTAGACGTCGTTGGACTGGCCAAGCAGCAGGGCCGCCGCAACGGCACCCAGCACGCCGATCGGCACGGCCATGATGACCGAGAACGGGATCGACCAGCTTTCATAGAGCGCCGCAAGGCAGAGGAAGACGACGAGGATCGACAGCGCGTAGAGCATCGGCGCCTGCGAACCCGACAGCCGCTCCTGATAGGAGATGCCCTGCCACGCGACCGTGTAGCCGCCCTGCATTCCGGCCGTCATCTGCTCCATCGCGTCCATGGCCGTGCCCGAGCTGACGCCGGCACCCGCCGAGCCATCCAGCGAAATGGCGCTTACGCCGTTGAAGCGGCTGAGGGTCGGCGGTCCGGTGATCCATTCCGACTTGGTGAACGCCGAGAACGGCACCATCTCGCCGTTGGCGTTGCGGGCATGCCATGTGTTGATGGCGTCGGCCTGCATGCGGTAGGGGGCATCGCCCTGGACGTAGACCTTCTTCAACTCGTTGTTGAGAGTGAAGTCGTTGACGTCGCGGCCGGCAAAGATCGTCGACAGCATCGAGTTGACGGTGGCGATATCGAGGCCCATGGCGCCCATCTTCTCCTGGTCCAGCAACAGTTTCAGCTGGTTCTCAGAAGGCGGGTTGTTGGACCGCAGCGAGCTGACATTGGGATTGCTGCCACCCGTCTGGATGAGCTGCTGCGATGCCTTCGCCAGTGCCTCGTTGCCGGTCTTGCCGCTGTCGACGAGATACATCGAGAAGCCGCTGGAATTGCCCAGCCCCGGGATTGCCGGCGGCTGCAGCGGGAAGACCGTCGCGTCGCGCAGGCTCATGAAATAGCCCATGGCGCGCCCGACCACGGCCGAGGCGGACAGATTGGCGTCCGTGCGCAGATCGAAATCCTTCAGCTTGGCGAACACCATGGCGTAGTTCTGGCCACTGCCGGTGAACGAGAAGCCGGAGACCGCAAAGACGTCCTGGATCGCGTCCTTTTCCTTCTCCAGATAGTAGTTCTCGATCTTCTCGATCACCTGCTCGGTGCGCGCCGTGGTCGCGCCGTTCGGCAGCTGGACGATGGTGAACAGAACGCCCTGGTCTTCCTGCGGCAGGAAGGAGGTCGGCAGGCGCAGGAACAGGAAGCCGCAGCCGGCGAGAATGACTGCAAACATCAGCATCACGCGCAGCGGCCGCTTCAAGAGATAGCCGATCGACGAAACATAGCCGCCCGTCGTCTTGTCGAAGCCGCGGTTGAACCAGCCGGCAATGCCGCGCCGCTCGCCATGGTGCTTGACCGGCTTCAGCATGGTGGCGCAAAGGGCCGGCGTCAGCACCAGGGCGACCAGGGCCGACAGCAACATGGCCGAGACGATGGTCACCGAGAATTGCCGGTAGATGATGCCGGTGGAGCCGCCGAAGAAGGCCATTGGAATGAAGACGGCGGTGAGCACGAGGGCGATGCCGACGATGGCGCCGGTGATCTCTCCCATCGACTTCTCAGTCGCCTCGAGCGGCGACAGCCCCTCTTCGGACATGATGCGTTCGACGTTCTCGACGACGACGATCGCGTCGTCGACCAGAAGCCCGATAGCGAGCACCATGGCGAACATGGTCAAGGTGTTGATCGAATATCCGGTCACCGCCAGGATCCCGAAGGTCCCGAGCAGGACGACAGGGACGGCGATCATCGGGATCAGGGTGGCGCGGAAATTCTGCAGGAAGACGAGCAGAACCACGAACACCAGTATGATGGCTTCAATAAGCGTGTGCACCACCTTCTCGATCGACAGCTGCACGAAGGGCGAGGTGTCGTACGGATAGGTGATGATGACGTTTTCAGGCAGCGTCGGGCCAACGCTGTTGAGCGCGGTCTTGACGCGCTCTGCCGTATCCAAGGCATTCGCCCCGGTTGCCAGGTTGACGGCAAAGCCGGTCGCCGGATTGCGGTTGGAGCGCGTGTTGGTCGAATAGCTTTCCTGGCCGATCTCGATGCGGGCGACGTCGGCCAAGCGCACGGTGGCGCCGCCGGTTTCCGTTTTCAGGATGATGGCGCGGAAATCGGATACCGACTGCAACTGGCTCTGCGCCGTTACGGTGACGTTGATCTGCTGTCCGGAAACCACCGGCTGCGCGCCGAGCGCACCGACAGAAATCTGGGTGTTCTGCGCCTGGATTGCCGAAGTGATGTCGTTCGGCGTCAGCTGGAACTTGTTGAGCTTCAGCGGATCGAGCCAGATGCGCATGGCGTAACCGGTGCCGAATACCTGCACGCTTCCGACGCCTTCAAGGCGCTTGATCTGGTCCTCGATCTGCGTCGAGAAGATGTCGCCGAGTTCTACAGGCTGGCGCTTGGCATCCGTCGATACCAGCGCGCCAACGAGCAGGATGCTCGACGTCGAGCGGGTCACTTCGATGCCCGTCGTCTGGACGATGTCCGGCAGCTGAGACTGGACGAGCTGCAGTTTGTTCTGCACCTGCACCTGGGCGATGTCGGGGTCGATCGAGTTGCCGAAGGTCAGCGTCACGGTGGCTGAGCCGGTGCTCGACGACGAGGTCATGTAGGTGAGGTCGTCGAGACCGGTCATCCCGTCCTCGATGATCGTCGTCACCGATTTCTCGACCGTCTCGGCGCTGGCACCGGTATAGGTGGCGCTGATGCGCACCGTGGTCGGGGCAATTTCGGGATACTGGGCAATAGACAGGGTGGTGATCGCCAGCCCGCCTCCGAGCATGATGATGATCGCGATCACCCATGCGAAGATGGGTCGGTGGATGAAGAACTTGGCCATTGGTTACCCCTTAGCGCCTGTTTTGTCTGCCGGCATGCCGCTCAAGGCTTGGCCGCAGGGGCGTTTGCGGGATCCGCCGGCTTCTCGACGACAAAACCCTTCTCATCAATCGTTGCTTCCACCGGTGCGACGGGCGCGCCTTCGGCAATCCGCTGCAGCCCGTCGACGATCAGCCGATCGCCGTCCTTGATCCCCTCGGTCACCAGCCAGTTGTTGCCCGAGATCTGGCTGTTGTCGAAGGTGCGGACTTCCACCTTGTTGTCCGGGGTGACGAAGTTCGCCGTCAGCCGGCCGCTGGCATTGCGGGTCGCGGCGCGCTGCGGAATGAGGAAACCGTTCTCGTAGCCGACGGTGACGGTGGCGCGAACATAGACGCCCGGCAGGATCAGCCGGTCCGGATTGTCGAAGACGGCACGGATCTGGTAGGTGCCGGTGGTCTCGCTGACGGCCATTTCCGACATGTCCAGCTTGCCGGTCTTCGGATACTCGGTGCCGTCTTCCAGCGTCAGCCGGATATCGGCCTGGGTAGCGTTGCCCTTCAGCCGGCCGGTGGCGATCGCCGAGCGCAGTTCCAGAAGGTTGGCGCTCGAATCGGTCAGGTCGACATAGATCGGGTCGAGCTGGCGCAGGGTCGTCAGCGCCGTCGTCTGGTTGGCGGTGACGATATTGCCGATGCTGACGTTGGAGATCGTCGTCACACCGTCGAAGGGAGCGCGGATCTCGGTATAGCCGGAATTGATCTGCGCCGCCTGCAGCGAGGCCTTGGCCTGAGCCACGTCCGCCTGCGCCTGGAGCAGCGTGACGCGGGCATTCTCGAATTCGATCTGGGTCGCGCCGCTGTTGACCAGTCGCTCGTAGCGGGTGAGATTGGCCTGCGCGCTCGGGATGCTGGCTTCCGCCTTGGCAAGGGCTGCCTTCGCCTCTTCCAAAGCCGCCGTATAGGTATCGTCGTCGATCTTGTAGAGCAGATCGCCGGCCTTAACCTCGCTGCCTTCCTTGAAGGCGATGGTCTCGATCATGCCGTTGACCCGCGGGCGAACCTCTGCGGTGCGGAAGGCGACGGCGCGGCCGGGCAGGAGGCGCGTCAACGGACGGTCGTCCTGCTTCATGATCAGAACGCTGACCGCTGCCGGCGGGCGGGCGGGCGCGGCACCGGGTGCGCCGCCACCGGCACCGCTGGAACTAGACTGTTCGCTGCATCCCGTCAGAGCGATCAGCAGAACGAGCGGGAGAGCAAAACGGTGAGGGGTCATCGTCACATCCAATTGAAGAGCAAGTGCCGGTCGAAGCAGACGCCGGTCGAAGATCGAGCGGAATAGTGGCGGAAGCCCGGCAAACCCACAAGCCTTACCGAAGCATGGAAGGCCTGCCGGCGCGCAAGGCTGCGTCCGGGTAAAGTGACGTAATTTACGAACCGTCACTTTGCAAGCGGATTTTGCAGTGCGGCATTCACGAGATCGACAAGCTCGTCGGAGCGTTGCAGAAGGTCCGGCAGGGGCGTGTTGGCAAGGAAGACCGGGTGCAGCACGCTGGCGAAGGCGCCGCTCACCGCCCGGCTGGTCTTTTGCAGATCGTCGGCCCGGTAGATGCCGGCATCGATCCCGTGGCGGACAAGATCGAGAAACAGCTGCTCGAGCATCTCCTTGTAGCGGTGACCGCTCTTCAGCTCGGTGCCGGAGAGGAGGAAGATCATTTCCAGCATGTAGGGACTGTCTTCCAGCGAGGCGAGATGTGATTCCATCAACCGCCGGACGACGATGCGCAGCCGCTCGGGCGCCGGAGCGTCGCTGTCGAAGGCTTCCAGCCGCAGCATCATCCGGTCGATCTGGCGCTCGCAGATCTCGTCGGCGAGCGCCACTTTCGAATGGAAGTGCTTGAAGACATTGGCGGGAGACATCGACAGCGCCTGGGCAATATGGGCAATCGAGCAGCCGGACACGCCGCGCTCGCCGAACAGCCGTTCGGCGGTCGCCAGGATTTCCGCCTTGGTGTCTTCCGCCCGCTTCCTCGGTCTGCGCACCCTTATCCTCCTTACGCCTGTCCGTTCGCTGTTGCGGAGAAATAGGGCGCCAGATTGGCGCGCACCCGCGCCAGCACGTCGGTCTCGGGTGTCACCGGGGCAAAATCCAAGCCGGTGATGCTGCGGAAAGCCTGGCGATAGACATCTGCCGTCGCCTCGACCAACTGCTGCGGGATTTCAGGGATCTCATCCTTATAGGGATCGCAGCGCTCGGATACCCAGGCGCGGACGAAATCCTTGTCGAAGCTTTCGGGACGTTCGCCACGCTGCAGCCGTTCCGCATAGCTGTCGGCCATCCAGTAGCGGCTGCTGTCGGGTGTGTGGATCTCGTCGGCAAGAATGATGGTGCCGGCCGCGTCGACGCCGAATTCGTATTTCGTGTCGACAAGCAGGAGACCGCGCTCGGCCGCCATCGTCTGGCCGCGCGCAAACAGCGCCAGCGCATAGGCGCTCACCTGCTCCCACTGTGCGGCGGTCAACAGGCCGGCGTCGAGGATCGCTTCTGCCGAAAGCGGCTCGTCATGGCCGCCGTCGAAGGCCTTGCTTGTCGGCGTGATCACCGGCTGCGGCAGGATCTCGTTGTCCTTCAGGCCATCCGGCAGCGACAGCCCGTAAGGCTGGCGTTCGCCCTTCTTGTAGAGCGTGAGCAGCGAAGTGCCGGTGGTGCCGGCAAGATAGCCACGCACGACGATCTCGACCGGCAAAATGTCCAGCCGCTTGCCGATCACCACATTGGGGTCGGGATAGGAGAGAACATGGTTGGGGCAGATGTCGGCCGTGTTCTCGAACCAGAAGCGCGCCGTCTGCGTCAGCACCCGGCCCTTGTCGGGCACGACGGTGAGGATCCGGTCGAAGGCCGACAGCCGGTCGCTGGCAATGATGATGCGGCGGCCGTCCGGCAGGTCGTAATTGTCGCGCACCTTGCCGCGATAGTGGTTGGGCAGTTCCGCAATGGTGGCATCGGCAAGCAGGGACACGATAGCTGGACTTTCTAAGAGAGAGCCGCAGAGCGAAGACCAGGATCCGCGGCGGATGATGGGGATGTACAAGTTTCTATCGCATGTAGGGTCGGATGGCGACAAGCGCCGCGCATATCAACACGGACGACGAGCTTCGCAGCTGCATTCTGGACCCTCTGACATGGAGAAGGGCTTGTCCATCCGTCGAGACGTTCCATCTTCGATCGAATGCAGTGGCTAATAAACGTGCAAATACAGCCACTTACGAATTTTCTGAAGTTTTTGCGACGGTGGTTGTTGACGTGTGTGAAGTGTGGATCTATAACCCCGATCACTGACGAGGGCGGCGGCGCTGCAAGCGACGAAGTCTTTCGTTCTGGAGAAA
>NZ_JBPFDO010000008.1:0-108313 GCF_059415005.1 Rhizobium sp. SAFR-030
CAACAACACGAACGATACCTAAAGGCGGGTCAATTCTCGGTGGAAACGCCGGGTCAGCTCTCAGTGGAAATCAACAGACTCGAGGCACAACGCGCCTCTGAGTTGCGCATTTCGATCCCAAGAGAGCAATGTTACAGATCATTCCCCCCAATATTGTTAGGTTTGTGTGACTGGCGCGCAGGATGACAGTGCCTTAATGGCACGTTATGGTGCGTGATATCTGCCACTGGCGGATCTGGGGACTGAGGGAATACCGACGGTGCGGAATCTATCCGACTATATCAATTCAAGGGAACTGGTTGAGACCACAGATCCAGATTTCCAGAGACCCTTGTACCGCCAGAAGGGCTTCGACGGCATTGTCAGCTTCGGGGAGATCGACGCAAAGCTTTCCGCATTCCTCTTAGACGAACGTGCGAAAACTGGTTTGACCCAGAGTGATTTCGCGACCTTGGCTGGTCTCGCACGAGTGGTTTATAGCCGCTATGAACTGAACATTTCGCGCCTTACCGTATCACGAATGATCCACCTTTCCGAGCTCCTTGGTTTCCTGCCAATGCAGATGATTCATGCTGCGGCACCTCATCTTTACGGCAAAGATCCTCAAGAGGCCGATGATCGGGTTGAATTGTTCAGACTTATTCATGACCTCCCCCACGACACCATACGCAGTTTGATTGGCATAGTTGGCCAATTGACGCCAAGCGATGTTCTTGAGGCTCGACAGAAAGCGGAAGCGGAGGCTGAAGCGCAAGCTGAGGCTGAACGCCAACGATTGAACCGAAAAGCTGCGAGAGCCAGCAGGAGAGGCCGTCCGCCTGGTCGCCCACCAGGTCGCAAGTCATCTACAACCGAAACACCTACAGACGAATGAGAGCTGAAACCGGTTGTAAGTGCTGTCAATGTAGGAAGGCTGACTTCAGGCCTTTTCCATCGAGACCTCACCCTAGTGCGTCAGCACAGCCCCTCACCCTGCTTTCCGGCCTCCGTTCGTATTGGCGCGCATCAACGACATCAGCATTGGTCCGAGCCCGAACTCCCCTGCCCTCGCTCGACGCGTGAGGTCGCGGAGATATCCACCTGCCGAATTGATATGCCCTGCCCTCTCCAGGATTGCAGCCATAGCAACCGCCGCGTTCTCCGGCCCCATCACCTCACACGCTTCCTCATAAGCCGACGGGCTAACACCAAGCATTGATCGAACCACCACCGCGGCCCCCATCAGCTCGCGCCAATGGGAGATCGTCCCCCCGGGCCCGTAATCCAAAATCTGCGGGCAGGCTTTCAGGACCATCGACAGCGGGAACGCCTTCATCTGTTCCGGCTTTGCCAACGGCTGAGCAACCTCTTTGGGTGCTACTTCCAGCTCGACGGCTCCGCCCTGCTCTTTTCCAGAGCTAGGTTCAAGTTCATGGATGGATTCGGGTTTTGAATTCTGTATGTGACAGCCATTTTGAACAGCATTGCCGTCCATATTTTGAGAATCTAACTGATTTTCCAGAAGGTTGAGGATTTCGGTGCGCAAAAGCTGCATCTCGTCGAGGATTACCTCCACCTGGCGACGGTCAGGATTGCGGGGGAGTCGGCTGACAATGCCGACATACATGTTTTCGATGGCTTCCCAGTCGCCGTCGGCCCCCTCAACCATCGCGGCGGAAATTAGCTTGCGTACATCACGCCGGCAGATAGTCAGCGCTTCTTTGGCTCGTCTGAACTGCAGGCGCTCGGCAGCGACTTCCTGTGCCAGACCTGCAAGTTCCGCAGCACGAGCCAAAAGTGGAGAAAGATCGAATCCAAAAGCCTGCTCGATATCACCACCCTTGTCCCGGTGAGCGTAGCGCTTGCCGTTCGGACTATCCTTGCGCTGGATGAGCCCGGCTTCGACCAAGGCAGCCAAATGCCGCCGCAAGGTCGTTCCGGTTATGCCGTGCGCTCTGACAGACAGCTGAGCATTGGATGGAAAGACCACCAATCCACTATCGCAGTTGAGCTCGCTCTCTGGATAAAACGTCAGCAATGCGTCCAGCACAGTCAGCGCCCTGTCCTGGAGGCCAAGGGGTTCACGGGCCTCACAAGCGTCGCGAAACACTTTCCATTTTTCGACCTGGCGGCTTGGTTTCGTCTCGGACGTCTGGAGCTGCCTCTTTACAAGAGCAAGCACAGCCGGCCGCCGCCCAAAGGGCGTCGTCACATTTCCCGTCTGCATATTCCTTCACCTTTCTTCAGGCAAAAGAAATCCGCTCACCAAAACGATGCCAAAGACTCTTGACTGGGATTCATGGAAATGCGATTCTCGATCTTGCTAGGAATTGAGAGAGGCTTCCATGACGGAAACGTTTTGGGGGCCTTTTTCTTTTGTCGCGGTCTCTCCTCTTGACCAATTAACGAGTGTCTCGATCACACCTCTTTGTGAGTTGGATCTGAACGATTGTTGTATTCGCTTAGAAGATCAGGCATTCGGTCCGCGAGCCAGCGCGCGAAAGCGCGTTCCTGCTTCGGTATAGAGACCGTAGTTCCAGCCGAATTACTCTTCATGCGGCCAAAAACTCGGTCACCCACGGCGAAGTCAACAATCTCTTCAGCTGGCTCCGTAGTCACTTTGTCGGCCGCCGAACTTGCAGCACGTATCGCTTGGGCAATACGGCTGGAGCTGTCAGCGCCTCGAAACTCGACCGTGTCGATTATTTTACGAACACGTGCTGCGCTGCTCGGATCTTTCAGCAACTCGGCAAATGCGGTCCATTTCGGTCGACCAACTCCCTTTGCTCTTCCGATCGCAAGAATGATGTCTTCGGGTACCGCCTCCGTCACTCGAAAAAGATGCGATATTGCCGCTTCTGAAGCTCCCAAGATTGGGCACATGGCGCGATGGGAAAGGCCAGCACTTTTCAGCTGTACAGCCCACATTGCCTGCTCAATCCAGGTCAGGTTTTCCCGAACACCATTCTCGAGCGATTGCTCTTCAATCAACTGCCGATCGGAAAGTTCTCGAACATAGGCTCGAATCTTTATGGTCTCCGGGCGGTCCGATTCTGCCATTATGGCCTTGATCGCTGCCCATCGACGGTAACCGTATGCAAGCTGGTAATGATCCGCTTTCGTCGGATGCGGCCGAACAAGAACCGGAATTTTTTGGCCTTCACTTGCGATTGAAATCTTAAGCGCCTCGAGCTCTTTGGCCGCGTCCTCGTCGTTGCCAAAGCGATCTCTATAGGGGGAGCGGTCGATACGGTCAGGATCGAGTGAAATGACACTATCTTCTGTGAGCTGTGTCAGTGCCCGACCCACATTGGAAATGACAGGTGAAGAGTGCCGCCGCGCCAGCGAGGGCTTGTCGGACGCGTCCGACGACACAGGAGATTCCGTCCGGGTTTCGGCGGCCGCCATTCGCTGAAGGATGCTTTTCTTCATGTGCTACGTCCCCAAACTTTGTGAACGAGGTCGAGGATCTCGGAGTTAACTCGGTCAGCGCTCTCAATTGCGCGCTTCAACGCCTCACGACCGACCTCACCCGACTCAAGCTCGTATAGGGTCTTCTTCGCTACCGCTGCACCGGCGATTGCCGTCGATTCGAGCGCCTCCGCCACGAGTACATCATCACCAAACAATCGGCGCATGACTCCGGACATGTACTTCTGCGGCCCGTCATTCGGGTTCACGCGCGTGAGCAGGAAGCGGAAAAAGTCATGCTCAAATTTAGCTCCAAACTGCCCCAGCACCTCCGATAGATCGGAGATCATGATCAGGAACTGATTGCACGATGCAACGTCGAGCATCGCCGGGTGAACGGTAATGATTAAGGACGTGGCTGCATAAAGAGCAGCGAGTGTCGAGTATCCAAGGGACGGTGGGGTGTCGATGATAACGATATCGTATCGATCATCGACGCGGGCCAGGGCACTGCTTAACCGCTCGAAAAACAAACCCAGGTCATCTCTGGTTTTCGAGGTCAGATAGGACGGGGTATCAAACTCAAAGTCCATTAGCTCCAGATTGCCAGGAACTAGATCGACACCTGGGAAATAGGTTGGCCGGATCACTTCAGCGAGCGGCCGCCTCTCATTGTCATATCGAATGGCTGCATAGGCTGTCTGGTTCTCGCCGAGATCGAACTCGGGCTGAATACCAAATAGCGCAGTCATCGATGCTTGCGGATCAAGATCCAGACACAAGACCCGATAACCCTGAAGCCCTAAAAAATGTGCGAGATGGATAGAAGTGGTTGTCTTGGAACTACCACCTTTGAAATTTGCTGTAGCAATTACCTGAAGCTTTTCCCCTTTGCGACGATGCGGAAGCAGCTCGCCAGCTTCGTCAGGACGAAGTTCGGCCAGGAATCGCCTCAGTTCCTTGACCTGCTCTATCGTGTACGTTCGCCTATTGTTTTCTGCGCGCTCGGGCAAAGGCCCCTTCCCTTCCAGCGTCAACTGGCGAAGAGTACTTTCCGGAACCTTGAGTAGCCTCACTAGGTCAAGGGTTGAGAATGTCCGGCCAAATGTTTTCTGCGCAGAGGGTGGATAGACAGCTTCACGCATATCGTTCAGCTCCGCAGAGAGTTTCGAGGTGTAGACCTCGATCTTCGACGCAGTGTCTCTGACGCTCTGAAAAGCTGGCTGTAACATTCAATCCTCTTGACGGTTCTGACCACTTTAAGAGATCATTTCCGTCAGGGATGCCAGACTGACTCCGATTCTTCAAGGCGTTTTTCGTTAACAAGAAGTTAACGCATCAAGGATGCCCAACTTTACAGTTGTAAAGTTTTGGGTCGATGCGCATGAGGCCCGACAGTTTTGCTAGGGCCCCTACCCTGTAGAAGAGCTGAACCGTCGGAGATAGTCAGCGACTGCCTGAGCCTTCGCGGCGGCAGTGATGACTGCACGTGAATCCTGCTTCAGCACCTTGAGCCAGTTTTCAACGTAAGTCGCGGTGTTGTCTCGCGGATCATGCTCAATGCCAAGATCGGCGCAGACGAATGCGGCTGAGATTTCGGCAATAAGCTCTTCCATTGCGTAGGTCTCGCTCCCGAACCGCCCGCTAAGGTCACGATCAAGGCGGGATTTTGCGCCGCTCCAGTGCCCGAGCTCATGAAAAATCGTGCTGTAAAGATGAACCTCGCTGAGGAACTGACCGCGCTCCGGCATTTGGATGTCATCGGGGCCCGGCCGATAGCAGGCTTGCTTTCCGCCGTAGGCTATCTTTGCGCCTGTGGCCCGAATGAAGGTTTCGACATGGTCGATAACCGGAACCGGCTCGATCGGCGCCGCCTCGGCCGGGCTATTGAAGCGGTCAGGCAGGTTGTCGATCTGCTCGACGTTGAAGACGGTGTAGCCCTTGAGATAGGGGATTGCACGATCGTCCGCCTCCTGCTCCTTCGGCGTGAAGGTGCCGTACTTGATGACGAGTGTTCCTTGTTCGCCCTTGCGGACCTGAGCACCAAGCTCCTGAGCCTGCCGGTAAGTCATCCATGTGTTTTCGTCGTAGCCGGCGAGTTGCCCGGAGAGCCACAGCATGACCACGTTGATGCCGCGATAGGCTTCGCCGGAGGCGCGGAGCGGCGTAGCCGACCTGCGGCTGTTTCCGCGCCATGGCCGGATCCAAGGCTTGGTGCCGGCCTCGAGCTGCTGAATGATGGTGTCGGTGATCCGCTGGTAGGTGTCCTTTACGCTCTGCATCGCCGTCTCCTGTTCGTTGGTTGACGGCAAAGATCCGAAGATAGCGAAACGACCCCATGCACCCGTAGGGCCGCA
The DNA here is from genome assembly GCF_059415005.1 of Rhizobium sp. SAFR-030. Classification (NCBI taxonomy): domain Bacteria; kingdom Pseudomonadati; phylum Pseudomonadota; class Alphaproteobacteria; order Hyphomicrobiales; family Rhizobiaceae; genus Rhizobium; species Rhizobium sp. SAFR-030. The sequence goes on from NZ_JBPFDO010000008.1 coordinate 5,748, forward strand.
ACGGAGTGTAGGACCGCGCACGCGGTTGAATGGGGGAGGGGCTATCGTATTTTGTCCGTCAAATCATTCAACGGACAGGGGAGGGCGCAGAGCTCCGGCACCCCGGCCAATGACACAGCCCCTCACTGCAGCGACCGGGCCGCAGGTCAGCACTCTCGGTCGTCTTGGTCGAGGTTTCGCTGGCGATCGGCAAGCTGCTGCGCTTCGATAGCCTTAAGCTCGGCGTTAATGTGCTGCGACTGAGGCTCTTGGGCCTTTTGCTGACCTGGCTGCGATTGGGCATCTTGGACCTGTTCCGGCCGCCCCAGAGTCTTGAAATCAGATCGAGCGGTGAACTTCACCTCCTCGTCGTCGGGAGGCATCCGCTCGGGAAGGTCAGCGCGGTCAACGGCCACAATCCCCCTGTCGGTCACGAGGCTCGCCACGCGATTGTCATGCCCGAGAACCTGCCCTTCGATCACTTCGCCCGGGCGGGCCGTGCGGATGTTGTGCTCGAAAGGTTTCTCGCCAGCCAGCTCAAGATCCGACATGGCACTGCGGATCGCCTCGCGGCGGATAGGATCCATCGCATCCTGAATGAGGTGCTTCATCGCCGGAATGGACGGATCATTCGTGGTCTCAACGGATGCCTCGATCATGCGAGGTTTGGTGATGACGGTCAGATCGATGTCGTGCCCGTAGGTGCGGCCCAAGGAGACCGCCAGAGCTTCGTTTGCCCTTCCATTGCCTTCGCGAAAGGCATGAACATAGTTCAACTCAGATAGGACGTGAGCGGCCTTCTCGGCGAATTGCTCGGGTGTGGCGGCTCTAATGCCGAACAAGTCAGTTCACTAAAGGCTGGCACCGCCAGCAAGGGGGCTTTTGAAGAAAGCCTGGGGAGCGGTTCGCGCCAAAGCAATAGGCAACTTGCCTTCCGGAGGACTTGGGCCGGTGCGTACCTGGCTGATCTGATGAAGGCAGCGATCTTCTCAACACGGGACCCGATCCGCCCGAGAATGACTTCCCCTCGATCGGTGGAGGACGCCAGAGCATATCTCGCGGCACGCAGAGCGTCCCGAAAGCGACGCGCCGCGCTGTCGCGAACTCGAATCTCTTCCCGCTTCTGGCGCACCAGCTGATCAAGTTCATGGTGCCGAGCGATCAGGACACGCAGATCAATGCCGCAGGCGTCGGCAATATCTCCTTCGCCGTCACGGCTCGGGTAACGCTTGAAATTCGCACTGTCCTGCATGGTGACAAGGCCGAGGTCGTACAATCGGGAGAGAATCCGGCTTACGCGCCCTGGCGACTTGTTGATGTCATAGCCGAGCTGTCGGTTCGACTTGTAGACGATCGGCCGCCCTCCTTTGTCGAAGGCGTCTGCCTTGGCGGTCGTGATGATGGCTTCCAGCAACGCATATTCTGCGGTCGTAATCATCCCGATTGTCATCAGGTTTTTTGCAAGCACCGCAAGCTGCCCGCGCGTCACCGTTCCGATTTCCGTTGACTGCGCCAGTCGCCGGAATTCGGCTCGCTCCTTCGTCATTCTGCGACCTGTCGGCCGCTTGTGTTGTGTGGGTTCCCCCATCGTCCGTCTCCTATCAGAGGCCAGACAAAGCTCCGCCGTTCACCGAAAAGGTGTTTTGATTATTGACATCGGAGGGGAGGTCTGCGAGAACGGTTTTGGCTTATTATTACCGAACTGCAGACCGCTTCCGGATTCTTCGGGAGCGGTTTTTCTTTTCTGGGCCGGGTGTGATCTCCAAAAAGCTGTTAGAATGCGTGAGTCGGAATCGGTTACGGTTCCGCTCGTTACGATTTGTAGCCTGAGATACCGAATTGATGCAAGTTGACACATTTCCGCGCTGCTGCGCCGGTTCAGCCAACATCTGAAATCGCGCCTACATTTCAATTTGTTAGCGTGCTTTTCCGCGTCTTCCCTCTCTTCACGCTGAAATCTGGAACGTTCCCAGAGTAGGATTTACCCCCCGTTATTGTTGGGAAATTCAACCGGGTGGGGAGGAGAGTTTGAGAGGAGGGGGCGCGGGGCTCCTCTCAACAAGCGGCCTGATCTGCCGTCTTCCGATACTTTTCTGCCTCCCAGGCACCTGCGAAAGCGCCCGCATTGGCTCGATGCCAAGGCGGGCGCTAAGGTGCGATCTTGTAGCAAACTCAGCCGCGCTGAAAAGCCTCCTCAATGTAGGTCGGTGGTAGATCGAAGGCCTTTAGCGCTGTATCGAGTGCTTTTTGCACGTCATCCCAATCAACATGCTCGGGATCGTTCAGGTAGGCGTTGATTAGTTGGCAGCAGCTTTCGGCGGCAAGGGTCGGATCAGGTACGGAATCAAGCATGGCTTATCCTCTGGAATAGGGGGAGCCGGTCACGCTGGAGGACGTGACCGGCGGAAAGCAGCGGCGGGATTATTCCGCTGCCATCGGGAACGAGTGTTCGTTCTTGTCCTCTGAGGTTTCAGCCTCACCCTCTGCGTCGGGGTCAGACGCGATCCGAACGTGAGGCGGAAGCCAACCGCTGTCCTTGATGGACTTGGCGGCATACTCCGCAGCCTCGCCCTTCTTCATGTTGCCGACACCAGCGGCGAAATCCTCGCCGCGCACCTCGGCAACAACGGCTTGAATGGTCGGCCTGTTGACGTGGCTGAAATAGCTTTCCGCAGTAGTCTCAAACCAGTCACGCATGTCCACGTTCAATGCGCGGCCCATCTGGTCGGCATGTGCCAGCGCTTGGCTGCGACTGCTGAACTTCTTCTCAACCGCATTGACGGAATGGGCGGCGGCATAGGCCAGAAGCTGCAACAACTCGCTCTGCGATTGATCCATCAGCCATTCCCAAAGGTCAGCAGGATCGCCGGGAAGCCGGTGCCCATAGTTTTCCTCAAGGCTTCCCCACACCTCAAGGGCCTTGTTCTCGGCGGGACGCTTCATCGAACCGTCCACCACTTCATGAGTGACAGAGATTTCAAGCGCACTCCGGTGGCTGGGAATGCCCCATGCCGTGCGATACTGCACTTCGAGCAACATCGCGTGGACAACCGCCACAAGCGCAATGTCGGGATTGTTCGCCAGCTCGACACGAAGCGCCGTCTTCTGAGCGGTCAGGTCCTCGATTAAAGCCGCTGAATAGGTCAGCCCCGTAGATTTCGAAGCGCCGTCAGCTTCCTCGGTCGCCCCGCCTTGTTTCCCTTCCGTGGCCTCGGCCTTCTTCTTGTCCTCGTCGCGGACAAGGCCTCTCAGCACCGACAACTTGCCCCAATGGTCGATTGTGACGATTGCCCCTGCCATTGCGAGGTCTTCGCTGCGATAGGCTTCTTCGCGCTTCTGCAGGACGGCGATTTCCTGCTCGACGGCGGACAAGGCGGCCTCTGCACCTTCATCCTCCTGATCCGCATCGATCTGCGCCGCCAGTTCGTCATAACGCTCAGTCAGTGCGTCAAGCTTGGCTTGATCCTCGTCGCTGAGGTCCACGCGCCGCGGGTATGCCAGATGGCTTTGGAAGCCTCCTTCTCGGAGCTCTCAGAGGAGGTGAGTATGTCTATGTCGGAAGTGTCGGAACCGGCTTTAAACATCAGCAAGCGCGAGCGTTGCGAAAGCAGCTCGACAAGCTGAAAACGAACAAGCCGGTGATCCGCTTCAAAGGGAGACCCGGATCGCGACAGATCCAGGCCTGATCGCTGAAATTGACTTCCGGGGATGGACGTCCGACGGGAAACTGCGCCACGCCTCGTTCAAGAGCCTTCGCGACCCTGAAGACGCAGCGGCAGTATATTCGCTCGATGTTGGAAACGCCTAACCGGCAAGATTGGGCGGGGGCATGTTTCTTCTCAGAGCAGCGAGAAGCAGGTCTGGATCCCGATTGGCATCCGCCGCCAGCATGAGGTTGTCCGCAACCTCTGGAATGGAGAGGACTTCCGTCTCCTCCCAACCTCGGCGCAAGGCGTCCTCTACCAGATCCTGCAAAACAGTCTCCACCGCCATCTGACACGCCATGTAGCGGCTTTCGTCCTTTTCGGGTAGCGCTTTCGGAAAGTCGGTCATCTTCCAGCAAATATGCTTGCTGCGGGCGCCTGCAAGGCCCGCGGGTTCGGGATCACGACGGATAGGCCGCACCCTGCAGGGCAGGGTGCGGCTGTGCTTCACTGAGGCTTGTTGTCGTTTCCGGCCTTGCTGTTGAGCTCGACTTGATAGCTGAACTCGACCTTGGCGATGAGCGGAAGCATCACGGCGATGGAGAACCGAAGTTGGCCCTTATGGGATAACTTCGCGATTTGCCGGTTGATGAACTGGCGAAGGCGACGGCCGGTTTTCTGGCAGAAGGTTACGAGCGTTTTCATCAGAGGTTCCTCCTTAGTGGTTGGCGTAATCGCGAAGCTCGAATACGGCTGGAACCGCCGAGTGCATCGCGAAGCGATCGCAACGGAGCGAAGCGGAGAGGAGAACCCTTGGGGTTGCACGCCAAGGCGGGGCCTGACGTATCGTGCGCAGCATTAGATTACGTACGGCCACTAAGGAGCGGCCTGAAAACGCGGCCTTCGTAGCCCTGGCCGTCGTCTTTGCCTTCAACCGGCAAATCGTGATCCGGCCGCTAGGTCGGATCTCCATCGCCGTGATGCTGCAGCGGTGGTTGAGCTCACGTCGACGCTCATAGCCGGAAACGACAACAATCCTCAGTGAACCGTCCCGCTTGCGGGGCGCCTCCGTCGTGAGGGGGAAGGGGAGTTTGAGGGGAGGGGCCGAAGGGGGCTCCCCTTATTGCGGTCGGGTGCCGCTCGATGCGGCGCTCAAACGCTCCTAAGCCTGGGCGGCCTCGCGCTTGCGCAACAGAAACCGCTTCAGGCTCCATCCGGCTCCCAAGATGTAGGGTGGCCGCCCAAGAGAGTAGTGCCCGCTATTGAGCCGCAGCACGCTCACTCTGGCTCCGGCATTCTGCAGCCGCTTTAGTAGGCGTCCTGACAGGTCCGGCAAAACAACCGTGTCCCTCGATGCTAGGATGACATGAATTTCGAGGCTTGGCCGCGCCAGCCTGTCTGCATGGTTTTCAAGATTGAGTGGTGCCCACGCTCGTTGAAGCTGGGCAAGCGCAAGATGCGGCTCGAGGCTCTTCCGGATCGATCGGGTTGCGCGCCCGGTCCATACCATTTCGGCAAGGCTTCCTGCCGTGAGGAAGAGTGACACCCGAGAAACGGCGGCCTCATGCGCCGCGACCAGTCCGGCTATCCAGGAACCAAGACTCATCCCAAGGACAGAAACATCTCGATACCCCGCGCGCTTCAGCCAGCGGATAAGCTTGCGCCCGTCCCATACAGCCTGTCTGACGGCCTGCACCGTTCGGCCTAGATTGGCGCTGAGCATGTAATCGGCATAGAGCGAGCCCGGGCGCTGGCGCTCCAAGTGGTAAGGCATGGCGATCTCGATAACCGTGATCCCTTGCCAGGAGAGGAATCCGGCAATCTGCCGGTTCCGACTTTCGGCGTTCCAGTGATGGAAGATCACCACCGCCTGATCGCGTTTTCCGCTCTCCGTGATCCTGGCCCATACGATGTTGTTTTCCGCGACATCCGTTGAGATGTCCGAAGGGAATTTCAGCCAGCCATCCCGCAGCTCAAAGGTTTGGTCGCTTGAATCAGGCGGATCAAAGAAACCCGGATCAGCCGCGGCCGTTTCCGCGAGTACGCAAAACCCCTCTAGCGTTTCAGCCGCTCCCATGCCCGGGAATGCACGATCGGCGTCCAGAATGAGGTCCGTGGTCTCCTTGGCCTCTTCGCCGCGTTGGGCGCGGCCCTCGTCCCACCGATCGAGCCAGCTATGAAACATGGCTGTCGCCTTCCATATCGCCGGCTCGCCAGCCGGATCCAAACTCTGGATCAAATAGCCCGTATGTGGCGATCAATGCGGCGACAATCAGCAAAACCGAGAAGCCGTCAAAGGCATCGATCGTCAGATACGAGATCAGGAGCAGTCCGATCGCGGAAGACATCTTCCACAAGGGCGCTCGCAGACGTCTGTCACTGCCCAGCCGGATCGCTCCATACAGGAAGACGCTGCAGGTCGATATTGCGACGAGGAGGCTGCTGTAGTGGGTTGGCATTCGGTAGTTGGAGGTATAATCGTCGTCTTCGTAGTCGGCGAGGGCCGCCCACACATCGCGAACCATCCACGTTATGATGTCGGGTCCTTGCGAAGCAAGGTACGCGCTCTGCGCCTTCATGCAGATGGCGGCGAGCACTACGAGAACCGTGCATCTGAAGATTGCCCGCATGATCCTCAGACCGGCCTCGCTGACCTCCGGCCGCGAATCCTGCTCCGGCCGCAGCTTCGCTTGGCCGCCGAGCTTCCATAGATCGTGGACGACCGTGTGCAGCAGGATCAGGCCGGCGAACAGCAGGTAGAAGCTGAGGGACATATAGAGGTAGGCAAGGGCAGTGAACACGATGGCCGCCGGCGTCGAGATGACATCCGGACGGATGATGCCAATCGTCCCCCAGCTCGGAGCGAAGTCCTGGCTCTGCTCAAGAAGGGGGATCAGGTCGACGCCGATCCATTGAAACACCCCCGCAAATACGACGCAGATCAGGAAGACGGCCCAATAGCTATAGGAATTGGCCTGCAGATTTTGCGTCCAGGCTCCGACGCTTTGCAAGCGATCGACCTGGGCCAGAAACCTCGGGCGCCAATCATGCTTCCAGAAAACCAGAAGCTCGATGATGATAGCGAAGAACACCGGCAATAGCACCATGAACAGGAACGTCCAGTTCGGTGCCCAGAGAAAGCCAACCTGCTTCTCGATGCCGTCCTCACGAAAATAGGTAATGCTGTGGATCCCCAGGATGTAAGACAGGAACCCGAGGGCCGACGAACCCGCGAAGATCGACGCCGGCAGGTTCAAGTATGATGCGTGCGAGAAAATCGCCTCGGTCTTCTTCGCCAATCCCGATGGCCGCTCCGCCGGCTTGGGTTGAAGGTCCACCGAGACGACGGCCGTTTGGGGAGTCTGGTCAACGACTGGTGCCGGCATATCCGGCACACTCAGCGCAGTTGCAGTCGGGAGCCCGGTCTTCTTCTGATCCCGCCGTTTTGCGATCAGGTGCGCTTGCGCCGCGCTGAGCTCCTTCAGCCAATCATTCGTCGCCTCGCGATCATCGCAACCAAAGATGCGTGCAAGCCAGCGAATGTTGGCGGTGCTGATGCCCTTGTCGTTCTCCTGAAACCAAAGCTGGACCGTCCGAAGATCCACCCCGGCCCGGTTGGAGTCGATCTCTGAGATGGCATCAGCCAGCAGTTCCGGCGTCCAGGGGCCTTGCGGAAAACCATCATCGCCCAAGGGTCGACCGGCTCCTGCAGCGGCCATCTGCTTGAACAGCTCCTTGAAATCGCTTCCGTCGTTAGGCGGCGCGACAAAAATCTTACCGTTTTTTTCCAATGACTTGCAGGTCCGGATTTCGTTTCGTTTCGCATCCTATCGTGCGTTTCGTCAGGTTCAATGGTCTTAAATGCCCTCCAATGCAACTTGATCGGTGAGACATCCACCATGCTACTGTCGTTATCCAGTTCGCGTTCTTCGCATCGGGCAACAGCCACTCTGCGCACAAGCTTCGCCTCGGACGAGCTCTCGTCCAAGCACGTTAGAACAGAAACCGCAGGTAGTGCGACTGGAGAAGGGCCTTCGCTGCGTGAGTTGATCGATCAGCACACGGCAGCCGTTCAAGAGGGGAAAAAAGCGACGGCACGCCGCTTGGCAATCATCAATTACAAGCCAAAGGGCGAGGGAGAGGCTAAGCTGAAGCTGACCTATCTCGCGGCCTATCTGATCGCGACCAAAAGCACGCTTTCGGCCAAAGAAATGAGTTCATTGCTGGCGGATCGCCCGGTGCGATCAACCTCCTGAGCGAGATGATCAAGTGCCGCCAACGGCGGCTCGTATGCCGGGCGGGAGGGGAGCCGAGGGGAGCGGCATGGGCTCCCTTCGGGCGAACCGCAGCCCGCTCGATGCGGCCAGGTTCGTAACTGCCAAAATCGCAATAAAGCATCTGACAATTGTCAGCGCACAATCCTAACCGCTCGCCAAGGCTGGGCGGCGTTGGCGTTCCGGCTTCCTTTGTCATGGCGATGATGGCGTTCTGTGACAGCCCCTCGATCACATAGCCAAAACGGCGCGCGTTCTCGATGATTCAAGGCTTGGGTGCTGCTCAAGAAGCGTCCCGAACCACAGCGCTTATTCGTCGTTTTCTTCATCGGGAACCGCCTGCAGAAAGAAGGTGCGCGACGGCGGGTCATAGCCGATTACGGCGTTCTCGTCGGACTCTCCGGCGGTCTTCACGGTCACGGTATAGCGGCTCAATGGTGTTCCTCCTAATGTCGGGCCGCATCGAATGCGGCCCAGGTCCTATTTGAACAGCGGCATTGACCGCTTTTTCGCTAGGCTGGCGCGGTCGGTCTCAAAGCGATAGCCGTCCCAATCCTTCCATGCTTCCCAACCTGTCGCGGTGGCGCGTCCATACCAGACGCGCACCCTGACCTTATCGTTTGCATACGGCGCAGCTCGGCGCGGGTGTTGGTGGTGGGAAAGCCGCGGCGGTTCTGCCAAGGGGCAAGGGTGACGCCACGCGATGCCCTTTCCTCGTCCATGCCGGTTTCTGCAAACACGCGGGCGAGAATGTCGGCTTCGCTCGCCTGATCCTTCTCCATCCGGCAAATGATGACATTCGCCCGTTTCATCCGGTCAATAGACAGGGCCAGGTCTTCAATCCGCGAGGCAATGCGTTGCATGGCGGCCGGATCGTTGGAGCGGATCGGCTCGTCATCGGTTCCGTGGGGAAACGCCTTGCGCTTCACTGCCTTTTTCGCAGTCGCGATATGGGCCGAGACGTCAGCACGGCGGGCGTCTGATACTCGCATCCGCTTTTCATTGCGGGCGACGGGAAAGCGGGCAGGTCCGGTGATAAACCAGTTCATGCAACGGCCTTCCGCTGCCCAATACTTGCGGGTGATCTCGACATGACGGCGGGCAAAGGCCTCCAATTCCAGCGTCCGGCAGGGGCAGTTTTGCTTGCTCCCACAGCTCCACCATGTAGGCGGCAAAGCCGTTCAGGCGCTCTGCCAGCCCTTCCAGTTCGGACAGGGTGCGCCGCTCCGGAAAATGAGTAAGGGCATGGAAGCTATGTTCGATGTCCTTCGCCGCGATGGTGGCGGCAAAGGTTCCGGCGAGAATGGACAGGGGGCGGTCCTCGACAACAGCGATGATCATCGGACTACCCCCGCCATGACGGTTGGGTGAGTGCGGGTGATGCGGGTCTGGAACCCGATCAAAGCGCCGCCCAGGATAACCCCATCGGGGGAATGCTCGTCAGCCTCGGCAAAGACCGGATCAAGAACCGGCTTGCAGACGTTCAGGCGGGCCGCTGCTTCTTCAATGCTGATCTGCGGCGGCAGGACATGCGAGCCGTCCAGACTGGCAAGAACAATTTTTCCGGCCAATGGCTGCGGGTAGTCATCAAAGACAGTGAAAGCGGTCAAGCCGTCCCGCAAACCCTCCTCATCGACGATAAGAACGTGGTTCGTGTCGAATGGCACCACCTCGACAAGCTGGCATCCAATCAGCCCGTAGGTCTGAGAGAACGCGCTCAGTGGTGCGACCTCTGCGGCCTGAATGGTCCCGGCCTCCGGGTCCAGCAGGTAAACGGTTGCGGTTGTGGTCATAGTTCTCACCCTTTCTCCAATTCCGCGAAGCGGTCTTCTCGTGCCCCTCGTGGGCAGGAGCCCCGCTCCTGTTCCCGAGTTCGCGCGGAGCAGCGGGGGAGAGGGTGGCAAGGGGATAAAAACGGAGGGGGTTCGCCCGCCCGAGGCAAAGCCGAAGGGGCGGCGCGTTAGCGGCGATCCTGCACGAAAGCGCGGCCTTAAGGCTGCGCGAAGGAAGGACGGGGAGACCGTTTTTTCCCCTTGTGAGGGAGAGGGGGCGGCGCTCCTCTTTCCTTCATCAAAGAGACAGACAGGACGCCTCCGGCGTCACTGCTTCATCGTGACGTAGACCGGACAAATCATCCTGATGCTGATCACTGTGAGAGTTTTAGGAGAGTGGAGAGGCCCCCCGATCAGGCGGGACGGCCTCCGCAGGCATGACAGATAAGGGCTAGAGATCTGCCATGACCTGACCTGATCAGCCGGCAATATGGGTCGATCGCGCGAGGCTGTAAATGTTCCGAACCGGTTTTTGCCCAAGAGGCATGTGATGGAAGGCGAAGCCGCAGCGCGACCGATCGTCACCCGAATGGGCGGAGACAGTGCCTGCTGGCTCCGTGCCGAAGGCATAGAGCGGGGTCGCAAGGCGATGCGCCAAAGCTGCTATCCAGGGTAGACATTCGAGGCACCATCTTTAATTGTCCCTGGGGACCAACGATGAATTTCTAGTGTGGTTGATGGCAATGGCAGGTTTCGGACTCGAGCAGTGGGTAAGCTATCTCGGACTTGAACGCGTTGACGACCCAAGCAGAGATCATCCGGTTTATCGCAAACGGCTCGACGGAAAGATCATCGATCTCAGGCAACGGGATCTGCGTGTCGCGCAAAGGCTGCGTGACCTGCGAACCGATCGACAACTTGCGCAAGCCAAAGTCGCTATGCTGCTAGGGGTGAAGGAGGCTACCTACGCCCGCTACGAAAACGCCTCCTCCTTGATGACAGTCGGACGCCTGCTCCACGTTTTCGAGGTCCTGAATATTACCCCGGAAGAGTTCTTCGATCCTCTCGTCAACGAACAGCCCTCTCACTCCAAAGCCGAGTCACGCGAAGCCCTGAGAGACCAGCTGATGGGAGAAACGGTCGACCACCTGAAAAAGCTCGACGATACGACCTTGAAGATGGTGCATGACCTGGTGATCGCCATGGAGCCCCGGACGATCGGAAGGCAGTAAACGAATGGCGCGGCGAAAGCCGCGCCATGACACTCAGCGGGTTGGGTTTGGTTTCCGCCGCGCGCCGGCCGCCTTTGGCGAACAGCCGGCGCTCATGCGGCGTCCTTTCCGGCCCGTCCGGCGAAGCCATCGCTCGGATCGATCGGCGCCAGTCCGAGATCCGAGAAGGACAATGAAGAACATCGGAGCTTTCAGCATAGCGCCGCGCCTCCTTCAGGGGCGGGAAAGCGGGAATTCTCGACACGGTTTTGACGGAAGAAGGGAAGCCGCAGGAGGCTTAGCATAGCGCCGCGAAGCGGAAGCCGGGACCGACTTCCCCGCCACAACCGTTCCGCATCACCAGGCTAAAGCCTATGTCTAACCATCGGATGTGTGCCGGACCTGCCTGCATTCAGTGAAGCGTCGGGGCAAGATCCGATAGGAGCTTCACCGCGTTCTTCACGACCTTACGAAGCTTTCGCCAGTCGGGAAGGTCGCCTTTCATTGACGCGTTCTCGATCGCAGTCAGGATCCAGCCAACGCAGGCTATATCTCCGCCAGCGCGGTATTTATCCGAGCGATGGAAGCAAGCGACAATACGAGGCCGTGAGCCTTCGTCGGTTTTGGGGATCTGCGCAACCAGGTCCCGCGCTTCAATGCGAAGCGTTGCCGCCCCTTTCGGCGATTGACGCCTTTTTCTTCAGGAAATTTTGAACCGCTCGTTGGACGATTTGGAGCACAAGGGCTGTATGTTGGTGAATTCGGCTTTGGAAATAGCGCCGCACGACCCGAAGTTTCGGGAGGTCATCGCTGGCGCGCTCGATCGAATCGCGCGTTTTTCTTTTTTCGTTGCATCGATACGGGTCAGGCCGACGGCACAATCACAGCTGCAACGCGGGCGGAGACCTTGGCTCGACATCTGCTCGGCGTTTTCATGGCAGTCCGCGTCCTTGCTCGCGAGCGGCCGGAACGAGCTATGTTTGGCCTGCTGCCGGTTTATAGGACACGAGGTTAAACTAATTCTACCTTGGTTTCAAAGTCTGGGGCGGAGATAGCCCAGTGTCGAGTGGCGGCGTTTCGGATTGTAGAAGCGCTAAATGTAAACGAAGACAGCCGCCCTGACGTCGTTTCTCGTGCAATAGACCTCCGTGCTGTTCTCTCCTTTTTCAGTGATGAGAAGAAGCTTTCCATTGCGGCGTTGTCCCAGACATTTCCAGAGCGGCTCATCGAGCAGGTGATGCCGTGGTCGCCCATGATTCGCTGGAACTGCTCGTTCGTGTATTGGGTTGCTTGATCGGAGTGCTGCAGGAGCGCATCTGGTTTTCCTCGACGCCAGATCGCCATGATCAGTGCACCAGTGACGAGCTGGGCCGTCATGTTGGCATTCATCGACCAGCCGACGACAGGGCGTGAGAACAGGTCAATGACGGCCGCGACATACAGCCAGCCTTCTGCGGTCCGGATGTAAGTGAATTCGGCCAACCCTTTCTGGTTCGGCCGCTCTGCCATGAACTGACGGTCCAGCCCGTTCGGCATGATGACGCCACGGTCACCCGACATCCTTCGGCAACCCACGCCTTGGCCTAGCCCTGCGCGTATTGAAACGCATCAGCCGCTCAATACGAAGGAGAACACACGACACCCCTTCTTCCAACACGTCGTGCCACACTAGCTGGCCGCTGTCTCTGCGAACGCGCGAATTCTGAATCAATTAAGCTCTTGATAAGCATAGATTCCTTCCAGCCGCAGCATATACTCTGATAGCCAGTCGACTTTGGAATTAACGCTTATCTAAATTTTTTCAGAAAATAACTGTGGATTACTTTTATAATATTTGCTTCATTAGAAATATCGGAGAGATATGACATGCCTGTATCAGTCTTTTTAGTGAGCGACAGTACCATATTTTTGTCGGCAATGGAGCAAGCTATCCGGACTGACTTTGCGCAAATTTCCAGATGTGCTTCTCTAACTCAGGTGATGAACCTGGTCGTCGATTGGCAAGACACCGTTGCAATTGTAGATGCTGGAAACCCGAATGATGTTGTTGCACAGTTATCGGTTGCCAGTCATTGCGTGGACGTGACACGTATCATTGTCCTGATGCGCTCAAATCAGAGTTTCGAGGATTATCGCCCGATCATCAGCATGATTGGCGCCTTGTTGCCGGATGGCGCAACACTGCAGGAGATCGCGCTTGCGGCCCGCATTATCCGCCACGGTATCACTCTCCTACCGACCGCCGCCATTTCAGCGTTCTTACCCGAGGCTTCCAATGCATGCAGCAGCGGGACTTACTACGATGTGCGGTCTTTCACCGATCGGGAGCACGCGGTGCTGAGCCTGATCTCAAGGGGCGCGAGCAACAAGATCATCGCTCTGGAGCTCGACATTGCCGAAAGTACGGTCCGCGTACACGTTCGTGCGATCCTCAGGAAACTCGGCATGCAGAACCGCACCCAGGCTGCACTTTATGCAGTAGGACAGAAGGGCAGCAAGATCGGGTTGGACCTGTTTAGGCCTACAGCTAGCATGGTATCGGGATTTTTCGCCTCACTAATGCTAGATTTAAAGACGTTGTTTCCCGAGACCACCGCCAACCTCCTGATCGAGGCCGCCTACATGCTGTAGTCAGGTGACATACGTCCTCATGTTCCGCAGATCACAATCTCATCGCAACGCTTTCGCGCTTGGTGCTGTCTAATCAAGCATATCTCACAATGCTAACTTCTGAATTTCTCGGGCCGCCGAGCTTCGACTCCAAATGGCAACACGTCTACTGGCTTCCAGCCCTTTGGTGGCTCTGAGTACCAAGTTGACGCGAGATTTCGCAGCCAGCTCCGCTGACCTGCCACTGAATTTTCATCCAGCAGCGATTAGAGCCTCGGCAGTTTTAATACGCCAAATGGCGCGGTGTGAGCAACCGGCGGAAACGCGAAGCTTCCGCATTGCGTACCGTTCGAGCCGGTTGCGGTGATGATCTCGGCATAGTCTGCCTGGCTCTGGTATCCGAGCGATGAGTGCGGACGAAAGGTGTCTGGGTCCTCCGCCCATTCGGCAATGGCGCTGCGGGCATGGTCGAGGCCGAAGAACAGGCTCTCGTTGAGCAACTTGTCGCGCATGCGGCCGTTGAAACTCTCGACCTAACCGGTTTGCATCGGTCTTCCCGGTGCGATGTAGTGCCACTCGACCTCGTGATCCTTCGACCAGGCGAGGATGGCATTCAAGGTCAGTTCGGTTCCGTTGTCTGAAGCAATCACTCCGGGCTTGCCTCTTCGCTCGACACGCGCCGTCAGTTCCCTCGCGACACGGCGACCTGATATCGATGTGTCAGGGATCGCCGCCAAGCATTCGCGCGTGACATCATCGACCACATTAAGGATGCGGAAGCGTTTGCCGCAGGCCAACTGATCGTGGACGAAATCCAGTGACCAGCGAGCATTCGCCTTTGCTTCGACGAGGATCGGAGCACGGGTGCCGACAGCACGACGCCTGGCGTTCCGCTTGCGCACGGGAAGACCTTCCTCGCGATGCAGCCGATAGATGCGATTGACCGCAGAAGGCTCTCCGTCTCGCCGAAGCAGAATGAACCGTCGTCGCTCTTTGGCCAGATCGCGCAATTTTTCTCGCAACTCGGCCTCAGGCGGTCGAGAGGATCGATCGCGGATCGTCTTTCGATCTGCGGAGGCCCGCCGTTCCGAAAGCCCCCATCTCGGCTTTATGATGCGCGACGGCTTCCCACTGGGTGTGGGGCCCTACCATTTTTTGAAAGTAGCTCGCGAAGCGCGGCAACATCCAACATTTGTTCGGCCAACAACTTCTTCAGCTTGGCATCCTCGTCCTCAGCCCCTTCGAACGTTTGGCCTCTGACACTTCCATGCCGCCATCTTTGGCCTTCCAATTCTAATAGGTCGCCTCGGGAATCCCGCGCTTGCGGCAAAGATCAGCCGCCTTAACGTCAGCCTCTTGCTCCTTCAGCACCCCAATAATCTACTCTTCCGTAAATCTCCTTTTTCATAAGTCCGTCCTCGCTGGGCCGGACGCTAATCCAATCTGGAGGAAATTCCAGTGGCAGGTCAAAACGCCACGAACGCCTCCACTCAGCTCAATCCTATTGTCGTGAAAGACGAAGTCACCTGCTTCGAACCGAACATGACGTTCTGTCGAGATCATGCGCGTTTCGTTTAGGCGTTAATCATCTGTTACCTCAATTAAACCAGCACCCCAGCCTTATGAGCTGTTTGGGTTTTGCTTCCTCTCAAGCAAAATCTTGTCAGGGACAGGCATGCGCGACTGCTGCTGTCATCACTTGTTGACGCGTATCAGGCGTCTTCTCTAGGGGGCGATCATGGATAACGAAAGCAATTCCGGCAAAGTCATCAAAACGTCGGTGGCCGAGCTTACCTCGTCGTTTGGAGTGTCTGAATATGCCGCGGGAGGCGACAAAGGTTTCCTTCTTGAGGTGACCGTAGGCGGCCTACAGGAGATCCTGATATCGTTTTCCAACGGTCGCAACGAGTCACTGCGTTCGACGATGGCCCTCAGCGGCCAACCACCGGAAGTCGTAGAGTTCGAGCCGACCGGCTCTTGGACGATGTACTCCAATAAGATTCTGCATCTCGATCTTAAGGAAGGCATGCATGTCCTAACCTTTTCGTCCCTCAACAATGCGGGTGCAGAGATTGGAGGCATCAGCAACCTCGGCCCCGCGAGCGGCGGCAAGTCCGCTCGCTCTATGTTGACGTCGGCCGCCCTTGCCGGCCTGAACATCGCCGCCGTCGGTGCCGTCGCGCTGGCGCTCAGCCCCAGCATCCAGCATGCAAACGAGGAAAGCCCCGAGGCCTCGCCTGCTATTCCGAATGACAAACCCTCGGCACGGCGTGGCGAAGAGGTTGCAAGCGCGGCAGTTGTGACGCCTGCAGGCGACGCGCCTCAGGCCGATGTAACGGCGGGCATCAATGACGAGGGGATTGTCTCGCCCGATGACAAGGCCGACCTGACAACCGGAACCATCCCTGCGGCGGCGCCGACGGATGCACCGTCCAGCGCGCTTGCCGGCGCAGGCGGACGCAATTTCCGCTTCCTTGGCTCCAGCAGTTCAGCATCGGACACCCGTCAAGGCAACGCGGCGCCGGATTTCGAGACGGCCGCCTTCACACCGTCCGCAGTCTCCCGCTCGGCGCCGGCTATTGGCGATAGCGGGACGCCGGCCAACAATCTGACGCTGGTTTCGGGCGAGCCGGCAGAATTCACCGGCGAGGATGATACGGGAACCGTTCCTCCCGCGCCGGAGACTCCCGCCACGGATGCGGTTGCCGAGAATGAGGTCGAACTGCCTGCCGAGGCCGAGGTCGAATTGCCTGCCGAGAATGACGTCGAGCTCCCGGCGTTTGCGTCCGCGCCGATCCGCATCCAGGCGGAATCCGCCACATTCGGCAATTCCGGCGGCAACGTGACGACCAACCCGGTCATCGTTCACAAGGATACGGCCGCCTCCGGCGACGTTCCGAATGCGGACGCTGCCGATGGCGATGCCTATGTCGATTTCGCGGGCTTCAACAGCAACAATATCGGCAACGGGCAGTACATTGAGTGGAGCTTCTCGGTCGCCGAGGCCGGTTTCTACGATATCGGCGTCGGCTACGCGTTCTTCTCCGCAGGGACCAGCAATCGCCCGATGCGTCTCGACGTGAACGGGCAGCTCTGGGACCGCGTCTTCGATTTCAAGAGCACCGGCGCCAACACGACCTATGCTGAGAGCGGCACGCGGGTCTATCTCCAGGCGGGAGACAACACCATTCGCCTGACGGCAAACGGGTTCTCCGGTCCGAATATCGACTATCTCGAAATCCGCGAAGCCGATCCGAACGTGATTGTCATTCAGGCTGAAAGCCTGGTGGCGCAGGTTGCCGCAAACACCAACGGCGCCATTAACCGGCCGATGACCGGTACGAATACGCCCGCCAGCGAAATCTTCCGCTTCGGTGCCGAGGGCGAATCCTATCTCGACTGGGCGCAGAATACCGCTGCTCAGGTTTCCCTGACCTTCGACGTGCCGGTTTCTGGCAACTATACGGTGGCCGTCACCTATGCCAACGGGGGCACGGCGGACCGCCCGCTCGAGCTCTATAGCGGCTCCGTCGGCGGCACTCTCCTGGCGACCCTGCCATTTGCCGCGACGCGTGCGAATGCGCTTTCCGCGCGGCCGACCGATCTCGCGGATCTCGGCACGTCGATCCAGACGGCACCGAATGGCACCAATGGCGTCGGCCAGGGCTGGGAGGGATGGTCGGTTCAGACCGTGACCGTTCACCTCGAAGCCGGGCAGAATACGCTTGTCCTCAGCAATATCGGTCTCTCCGGCACCGTGACCGGCCCGAACATCGACAAGTTCGTCATCACGCTTGATGAGGCGGATGTGCCGGTAAACACCGCGCCGGTGGCAACCGCTCTGTCTATCGAAGGCACCGAAGATACTCCGGTGCAGATCGATGTCGCGGATCAGATTTCCGATGCCGAAGGCGACGAGCTGACCATCACCGCCACGGTTCCGGCTGAACAAGGAACGGTCAGCGTCGCCGGCACGGTCATCACCTTCACGCCGGCGGCCGATTTCGACGGCAACGCGTCGATCAGCTATACGGTTACCGACGCAGACGGCCTGAGCGGCAGCTCGACCGTCACCGTTGCCCTCGCGTCGGTCAACGATGCGCCGACCATTGCAGGTGTCGTCCCGGCGCAGAATGTCGTCGCAGGCAGCGAGCATGTCATCGACCTGCCGCTCACCACCGACGATGTCGATAACGACGATGTCTCGCTCGTCATCGCCAATGCCGGCGATCTGCCGGCCGGCTTCTCGATCGTCGACGGCAAGCTCGTCGTTGCGGCAAGCGTTATCGCCGGAACCTATTCCGTCGCGGTCGCCGCCGGCGACGGCACTCTCGCCTCGGCACCGGTCGTCGTCAGCGTCGTCGTCGCGGCCGCGCCTGTCGATCCGGAGGAGCCCGGCAATGCGGCGCCCGAAATTTCCAGCGAGGCCGGCTTCATCGTCGATGAAAACACACACGCCATCGGGCAGGTTGTTGCCGCCGATGATGACGACGATGTTCTGCAATACGCGCTGTCCGGCGCGGATGCCGCCAAATTCACGATCGATGAGAACGGCAATGTCTCGCTGATTGCCGCGCCCAATTTCGAAAATCCAGACGATGCGGATGGCGATGGCGTGTATTCGGCAAACGTCACGGTCAGCGACGGCACGACGTCTGCCAGCCAGGACATCACCGTCACGGTCGCTGATGTCAACGAAGCGCCCGTCGCCATCTCGCTTGCCGGAACGGCCACATTCATGGAAGACGTCGCGCAGGGCACCGTGCTCGGCACGGTCAGCGCCACGGATCCCGACGGCGACGCGCTCGTCTATTCGGTCAGCGACGCTCGCTTCAGCATCAACTCGGGCGGCCAGCTCGTCATCGCACAAGGGGCGAGCTTCGACTTCGCCGAGGAGCCGTCCGTAGACGTTGTCGTCAGTGCCTTCGATGGCGAGTTCACCACGACGCAGAGTTTCACCTTCGCTGTCAGCGAAGCACCCGAGGTTCCGGTAGAGCCGGTCGATCCGCAGGGGATCATCTTCACCCAGGCCGGTCTGACGCCTTACAGCAGCCAGGACAGCGGTGCCGGCGGCACGATTTCCGATGGCGGCAATACGCTTAATCTCAACGGCAATTTCTGGAAGCGCGCCTCGATCGGCGAAAGCTATACGATCACCGAGAACACTCAGCTGACGCTGACAGTCACCCTTGGCAGCGTGCTTTCGGAAATCATTGCCATCGGCTTCGACGACGACGAGCTTCCCTTCGAGATGAGCGACAGGTCGATCTACCAGATCGCCGGCAACCAGGGGCAGTCGTCCTTCGTCGACCTGCGCAACGGCTCGAACGGCACGCCGGGGGAGGTGATCACCGTCACCATCGATCTTTCCGCCCATGCCGGCAAGACGATCAGCTCGCTGGTGTTCATCGCCGATGACGACCAGGCCAGCAACGGCATCGGATCGGTCAGCTTCTCTTCCGTTCAGCTGGCTGAGATCGAACCGGATAACACCGCGCCGGGTGTGGTCGGCGGCGGCATTACCGACATGAGCGTCGATGAGCGGGGCACGCTCGAAGTCGACCTGCCTTTCATCGACAGCGATGGCGATGCACTGAGCTATACGCTGGAGGTCACCGACGGACAGGGCAATCCGGCACAAGGGTTCACGGGCCTCGTCTTCGAAGGCGGCGTCCTGTCCGGCCCGATCGCCGCACTGCCCGGCAGCTATACGGTCACTGTCGTTGCGACGGACGGGCGCGGCGGATCCGCCACCAGCGATTTCGTTCTGACGGTCGCCGACATCAATGATGCGCCGGTCGCCGACACGTCCATCCAGTTCGAGCCTATGGAGGCGATGACCGGCGACGAAGTTTCCATCGACATTTCGAGTTACAGCGACGCGTTCTCGGATATCGACGGCGACGCACTGACATTTTCCGTCGAGGGCCTTCCGGCCGGCCTCAGCCTCAACGAGGAAGGCGTCATCGTCGGAACGCCGACCGATCCGGGCGAAGGATTCTTCACCATCGTCGCGACCGATCCGCAGGGCCTGAGCGCCGAAATCCAGATCCCGTACCTCATTGGCGGTGAGGCCGTTGGCGAAGCGAGCTTCGTCGTCGAGGCCGAGGATTTCACCGGCCTTGGCCAGGCGAGCGGCTTCTACGCGTCGGCGGCACCTGCTGCATCCGGCGACCAGCTGATCCGCACCAATGCCAACCAGGCCGGCAGCGTCACCACCGTCCTGTCGCAGAACGGCGTTGCGGATGGTTGGTACACCGTCACCATCACCGTATTCGACGAGACCGACGGCAATGCGCGGTTCACGCTGAAGATCGGCGACACGGTTCTTGCCGACAATCTGAGCTTCAACGACAACGGCACGTTCGACAATCCTTCCGCCACGCGCGGCAATGCCGCACAGGCCGGCAACCTGAAGACCATCACCTTTACCAGCCCGGTCTTCGTCGATGCGGCTACCATCGCGCAGATTTCCGGCCAGTCGGACATCGGCGAGTATCTTCGCATCGACAAGCTGACGCTGACGCCGACCGAGGCGCCGGCACAGCAGGCGCCGGGTGCGATCACGCTGACCGGCGGCACCGTCGATGAAAACGTTGCGGCCCGCGTCGTCGGCACGCTTTCGGCCATCGATCCGGACGGCGACAGTGCGGCTATCGTCTACACGACGACGGACGAGCGGTTTGTCATCGAAGGCGACACGATCCGGCTTGCCGATGGGGTGAGCCTCGATCACGAGGCGGAAGAGACTGTGACCGTCTCCGTCATCGCCACCGACGAGCAGGGCTTTACCACCACGACGGAACTGGCGATCAGCGTCGGTGATGTGAACGAAGCGCCGGAACTCGGCGAAGGTGCCGATATCGCCGATGTCGTGCTTGAAGCGAGCGAGGGGACGACGATCGATCTCGCCGCGGTGCTCGGCGCGACCGATCCCGATGCCGGCGACAGCGTCGGCTATGTCGCGACGCTCGCAAACGGGTCGGTCCTGCCGACCGGAATCAGCCTTGCCGGTGGGGTGCTGACCGTTGCGGCAACGGTTGCCGCCGGCACCTACGCGATCTCGGTTGCGGCCAGCGACGGCGAGTTGTCGAGCGAAGCGGTGACCTTCTCGGTCACTGTCGGCGAACCGGTCGTGCTGGTTCCCTTCTCGACCACCATCCAGGCCGAAACCGGCACGATCACCTCCTTCGACAACGGCTCGAACGCGACGATCACCACCATCCGCGATCCGAGCAACCAGGAATCCGCCGGTACCGTGGGCCTCGTCAATGGCCTGCGTCCGGGCTTCTCCGGGACGGGCTATGTCGATTACGGCGACACGGCGGGCGACCGCCTGAACTACACTGTAGAGGTGCCTGCAGACGGGACCTACACGTTCAACATCCGCTACGCCAGCAACAGCGCTCGCCCGCTCAATCTCGTCGTGAATGGCGGAACGGCACAAGCTCTGCCCTTCGTGGCTACCGGAAGCAACACCTCCGGCCCGAACGAAGGCTTCAACAACTGGTCCGTCCAGACGGTAACGGTCACGCTGCAGGCAGGCGCCAACACGTTCTCGCTGGCCATTCCGGCCGGCGCAACAACCGGCCCGAATATCGACTCGATCGAGATCACCGGCAACGTTCCCTCGACCGGCGACACGTCCGCCGATGCCGACGAGATCCCGCTGTTCCTCAGCGGGCCGCAGGGGCCTCTGAGCGGCGGCGGGGCCGCTTCCATCAACTTCAACCTCGCCGGTGTCGATAGCGACATAGTCAAGGTCGAAATGAGCTTCGACGGCGGCGCGACCCGCGTCACCGTCAATCCGGATGCCGACGGCGACTATACCGTCGACGGCTCGGCGCTGGCATCGGGCAGCTATACCGCCATCGCCTATGTCACGGATGCCGTCGGCAACGTGGCGCAGTCGCAGATGAACTTCACGATTGCCGGACCGGTCGTCGTGGCGCCGTTCACAATCCAGGCGGAAGATGCGACGCAGGTCACGGTAAACGATACGGGAGCAGGCGACAGCGACACCTCGTTCACCCGCGAGGTCAACGCCACGCGCCTCGATGCGACAGGCAATTACCGCGCAGGTGCGAATGGCGGTGCCTATATCGACTTCGGCTCCAATCCGGGCGATGCGATCACCTTCAACGTGGATGCGCCGGTAGCCGGCACTTACCTCGTGACGTTCCGCTATGCCAATGGCGCGACGACGGATCGTCCGCTTGTCCTGGCTGTCAATGGAACGGCCGAGGGCTCTATTTCCTTCATCCCCGGGCCGGTCACCGGCACCGGCTCCGCCGCGACGGGCTGGACGTCCTGGGTCGAAACGAGCGTGGAGGTCACGCTGACGGCAGGCGAAAATACCATTCGCCTCGCCATGCCGGCAGGCGCGACAGGCGGCCCGAATATCGATCAGGCGACGTTTGTGTATATCGACGGTGAAGGCCCGCAGAATCCGTCCGAGCCCTTCTCTGTCACGATCGAGGGCGAGACCTTCACCATCACCGATATCGAGGCGAATGCCTCGACGCCGGCCGATACCGTCTATCGCACGCCGACCAACAAGGAGCCGAACGCGAATACCGGCAATAGCGGTCCGGGCCAGACCTTCGACAGCGACGGCCTGCGGCCCGGCTACGAAGGCGCCGGCTATCTCGACATGGGCAACGACGTCGGCGACAAGGCCGGCTTCAATGTCACCGTCGAGGAGGCGGGCACCTATCAGTTGACCATCCGCTACGCCAATGGCGGCGCGACGGATCGTCCGATGATCCTGTCCATCGGCGGTGTCACGCAGACGGTCTCGTTGAATTCCACCATACCGGTCGGCGGCACAGCCGACCAGGGCTGGGCGAATTGGGTGGAGGTGACTTACGATGTCCAGCTGTCGGCGGGCGTCAACGCCATCTCGCTGGCGAACACGCTCACCAACGGCCCGAATATCGACAATGTCACCATCAGCCGCGACGGCGATGAGGGGCCGGTGGAAACCCGCGAGCTCATCCGTTTCGAGCCGGTGGTGAAGATCAACTTCGAACCGGCGCCGGGCCAGACAACGCAGGGCTTGCCGGGCGGCTATCAAACGCCGACGGGCTATCTCGCCGATACGGGTGCAGCCTATGGCAATCGTGGCAACGGCTTCAGCTACGGCTGGGTGACCGAGGCCAGCGTTGCCGATGGTACCGCCAACGGCACGATTGCCTCGGCGCAGCCGGCCAACGCCCATTGGTACAAGGACACGGTGTCCGGCGCATCCAGCCTGCAGAAAACCTATGCGCATTTCGAATATCCGGGCGCGGGTGCTGCCGGCGCGCGGGCCTGGGAGATGGCGCTGGAAAACGGCACCTATCAGGTTACGATGTCGATCGGGGATACGGCCGGTGCCTTCGATTCCGATTACATCATCAACCTTGAAGGCGTGAACGTCATGCCGGAATGGACGCCGGCAAACCCGATCAACGGCAGTCAGAACGGCGGCGGCTTCCGCTCGACGCTCGTGACCGCTGTTGTGACGGTCACCGACGGCAAGCTGACCATGGACTCGATCGGCGGCGTCAACACCGAAATCCAGTATCTGGAAATCGAAAGGGTTCCGGACCTGACGCCGGGCGACGGCCGCAGCGCGGACAAGGATTTCTCCTTCTTCGTCGCTCCAGTTGCTGCCTCCCTCGAAGACGGACAGGTGTCGATCGCCATCGGGCCGGACGGCTCATTGCCGACGGACATCGATCCGACCTCAACCTTCGTTGTCGGCATCAATTTGCAGGCGGACGGAAACCGCGGTCCCAACATTGCCTATACGGACAATATCAAGCTGATCGAAACTCTGACCGGGATCGAGGTTCCTGTTTCCATCCAGATCAGCGGCGGCGCCGATACGCTCAACATCCGGCCGCTTCAGGACCTGAAAGAAAACACCAGCTATACGCTGAAGGTTCAGGACGTGATGGACCTCGGTTCGATCACGGATCCGAATGGCTCGCTGAAGCAGTTCCAGGATCTGACGACCACGTTCGTCACGGGTACGGCGCCGGTAGACGTTCCGCGCGAGGTCGCCTTCTCTACGGATGTCATCCTCGACGGTTTCGCGGATGGTGCCTTCGGTTACACGACGGTCGAGTTCGGCCCTGACGGAAAGCTCTATGTCGCGACGATTACCGGCGAAATCCATCGCTGGGACGTCAATCCCAACGGCACGATCGACAAGGCCTCGCAGGAGACGCTGTCGCTCAGCTATCTCGACGCCGGTAACGGTGAACGGCGCGGCATCGTCGGCTTCGTTTTCGATCCGGAAGATCCGAACACGATCTGGATCTCCGACAATGCCCCGATCCCACGCGAATCAAAGGCCTTCGACACGCCCGAGTTCTCCGGTCGGGTCAGCAAGATCACGCTTAGCGAAGTCTTCGAGAACTCGACGGCGGAAGCCTATATCAACGGTCTGCCCCGCTCCGGCGGCGACCACCTGACGAACAGCCTCGAATTCCGTCGCAACCCGGATTACACGACGACCAACGGCGAGCCGGAATATCTTCTCTATCTCAGCCAGGGGTCCAACTCGGCGGCCGGCGCTGCGGACGGCGCCTGGGGCAATCGTCCCGAGCGTCTGCTCAATGCGGCGATCCTCGAGATCGATCCGACACGGGACGCACCGGCAAACGGTTTCAACGTACAGACCGAGCCTAGCCAGGCTGAAAACCCAAGTTATCAGTCGCCGGCGAACCAGTTCAATGTCGATGGCAGCTATCCGGGGATGTACAATCCCTATGCGGACGACGCCGTTTTGAAGATCTACGCCACAGGCGTGCGCAATGCCTATGATCTGGTCTGGCATTCGAACGGCAATCTCTACGTACCGACCAACGGCACGGCCTCGGGCGGCAAGACGCCGACCGATCCGACCCAGCCCGGCCTCGATACGACGATCGCAAACTCGCCGAAGCAGTACGACTACTTCTTCACCATCGACGAAGGCGGCTATTACGGCCATCCGAACGTGCTGCGTGACCAGTATATCCTCAACGGCGGCAATCCGACCGGCGGTCGGGATCCCAACGAAGTCGTCGGCGGCAATGACGGCAATGCCAGCACCGACGGCTATCAGACCGGCGTCCAGCCGGACGCCGATTACGATCTCGATGGCATCTACAACCTCGGCTACAACCAGTCGCCGAACGGTGCGATCGAATATACGGGCGGCGCCTTCGGTTCCAACCTCAAGGGGGCCGTGCTGTTCGCCCAGTTCTCGACAGGCGACAACGTCCGCTACATCCGGGTGGATGCACAGGGCAACATCATCGATGACGACGTCCTGCGCCGCCCCGACGGTTCGGTGATCGACGATTATATCGACCCGCTCGATATCATTGAAAATCCGGCGACCGGCCAGCTTTACCTGATGACGCTCAACCGCAGCACAGGTGCCAGCCAGCTGATCCTGCTTACCCCAGCGCCAGGTGGCGTCACGCAGGATCTGACGGCCGACGAGGGCAATGACCTTGCCCTCGTCGCGCTCGACGTCAGCGATCCCGAGGCTGCGGTCTTCCGCATCGACGGCCTCGACAGCGACATCACGGCGATCCGCATCTCGTTCAACGGCGGGCCGAAGCAGACGATCACGCTCAATGCGCAGAAGCAGTTCACCATCGATACCGGAACGACATCGGGCACGGTGACGGCGAGCATCGAAGTGACCGACGACGCGCTCAACACCAAGACCGTCTCGCTCAGCTTCGTGCCGGGCGAAGAGCCATCCGGCGAGGACTTCGTCCTGCTCACCACGATCCAGGCGGAAGATCGGACGCCGAATGACGGAACATCCGTGGTCGTGCCGACCGGCACGGCACCGCAGATCCAGATCCGCGATGCTTCCAATATCGAGCCCGGCAATGTCGCGGGCACGGTGAACGGGTTGCGTCCCGGCGCTTTCGGGACTGACGGCAACACAAACAGCAATGACGGCATACCCGGCGGTTATGCTGATTTCGGCTCGACCAATGCCGACTTCATCAGCTTCAACTTCTCGGTGCCTGCCGATCAGGCGGGCAATGCGATCCTGCGCTTCCGTTACGCCAATGGCGGCACGACGGACAGGCCGCTGCAGCTCGAGATCAACGGGACGATCGTCAAGGTCCAGTCCTTCGCGCCGACCCCGGTCACCGACGGCTCCGATCCGTGGAACAACTGGCAGACGATCGAGATCCCGGTCGTCCTGACCGGTGGGGCGACCACCGTCACCCTGCGCTCGGTCGCCAGCACCGGTCCGAATATCGACCAGCTGGAAGTGCTGGTGGCAAGCGAAGGCAATTCCATCCCGAACGACGGCGAAATGGTCGTCGACGGCACGACCTACGTCAAATACGAGGCGGAAAACGCCGATCTCGGCGGGGCCGCGGTCGTCACCGAGAACCGCGGCCAGTCCGGCGGCGCCTTCGTCGACTATGTCGGCACGGCCGACCAGTCGGTCAGCTGGACAGTCTCGACGGCGACGAGCGGAAGCTACGGCCTCGACATCCTCTACGCGCTCGCCTCGACCAAGGCGGCACGGCCAATGGTTCTGTCGGTCAATGGTGTCGTCGTCCAGACGCTGCCGTTTGCACCGAACTCGAACGCGGCCGAGACGGCCTGGGGTCCCCAATCCGTCACGCTAGACCTGTCCGCAGGCACCAACGTGATCACACTGACGGCGCCTGGGGGCAACGGTCCGAATATCGACTATCTGCGCGTGACGAAGGATGCAGTTTCGGTGTTCGAACCGGATCATGCCGACATCAACGGTAGCGGCCGCATCGAGCTCGAAGCGACGGATGGCTCTGCCAATACCGTCAATGGAAGCACGGTGGACTTCTACTTCAGCGTCACAGCGGACGGCACCTACAAGCTGGATGTCGCCGCAAATGCCAGTGCCGCCAACGGGCAATCCCTGACGTGGTTCCTGAATGGTGTCGAAGTCGACATCAGCGCCTTCCCTGGCGCGGGAACGGCAGGCGAGGCGTCGATCTATCTGGCGCTCGAAGCCGGCGAAGACTACCAGCTGCGCATCGTATCCAACGCGCCCGGCGCCAACGGTCTCGACTATCTCGACATCCAGCCGGCACCCGGCAATCCGAATGCGGATATCGCGATCCAGAGCCTCGACGCCGCCTATTTCGACGACCGGCTGCATTTCTCCTACCTGGAGAATCCGGACGCCGTCGAACCAGGCGCACCGCGCGACTTCAAGGATACCGGTACGGTGCGGCTGAGCAATACCGGCACCGAGCCGCTGACCATCAGCGACTACCAGTTGACCGGACCGTTCGTGTTGCAGAACCCGAATGCGCTCAACGGCGTGTCGATCGCACCCGGCTCCTTCCTCGACGTCACGGTCGTGTTCAACCGTGCGGCCTATACGCCGCCGACCACCAATGTCGACGCGACCTCGACCGTCTTCGAAGGCCAGCTGAAAATCATCACCAATGATCAGGACAGCCCGGTCGCCACCGTCAAGCTTGCCGGCTTCTGGCAGGCGCGTGACGAAGGAGGCCAGGAGCCGAATGTCAACGAGATCTGGAAGATCTTCGGCTTCGGCAATGTCATCGAAGGCCTCCGGCTGCAGGGCGGCGGCGAAGACTCGGTGCTCTCCACCGACGACGTCTTCGCCAAGACGGATGAAACGGAGATTCTGTCGCCGTATTGGAAACTCGCGGACGGTGTGACCTCGGCAAAGATCACCCATATCGCGGCTTTCCACGGCACTGGCGGCGCCACAATCGGCATCCACAACCCGGGCAACAAGGGCAGTGGCATCACCTTCTGGAACCACGAAGGCAACGACAACCAGCGCCTTCTGCCGAATGCCGGCAACGACAACACCTTCGCCACCCGCACCTTTACCAACAGCGATGTGCCGGACGGCTGGGCGGGCAACGACATCTTCGGGATTACGGTTGCGGGTCTTTCGACCGATCCGCGTCTGAACCCGACAGGCGGCGTCATCATACCCGGTGCCCAGCAGGGCCATACGGTCAAGGTGTTCCAGGCGCTCGACGCCAATGGCAACGTGATCCCGAATGTCTATCTCGGCATCATGGACTATACCGGCATCAACTACGACTATAACGACAACCTCTTCGTCATCGAGGGCGTCCAGCCGGTCGGCTTCGGTGCGGATATGGTGATCGCCGGCCTCGACGACGCCGCAGCGGACGACCGCCTGGTCTTCACCAATATCGACCAGCCTGCAAATGCCGCACAGACGTTCCGCAACGAAGCCACATTCACCATCACCAACGACGGCTTCACTGCGCTGACGCTGACGAGCCTCGTCCTGTCCGATACCGCCGCCTTCGAGTTTGTCGGGACCGTCCCGACGAGCGTTGCAGCCGGCGCCTCGGTTCAGGTCACGGTGCGGTTCAAGGGCACCCATGCCGGCAACGGTGCCGGCGCGGATCTCTACAAGGCAACGCTGACGATCAACTCCAACGACTATGATGGAGCCCAGGTCATCCAGCTCGCCGGTCTCGCCCAGGAATTCTCGGAGAACAATTCCGAGCCGACCGTGGCGCAGATCGTCGAAGCCTTCGGCTACACGACGAACATGGCCCAGGGCCAGCTTGCCAATGGCGGCCGGGTGGAAACCGTCGGCGACGAAGTGCTGATGCCTTACCTGGAGAAGCTCGATCCCGCGAAAGGTATCGAAGTAATCCAGATGGCAGCCTTCCTGCAGCAGGGCAACGTCGCCCGGCTGGGCTATCACCAGCTCGCAACGAGCGCGGTCACCAACCTGTTTGCCAACGACGACCAGCAAAGCCAGACGGTTCTGCCCGATCAGCTGGTCACCGGAACCGGTGCCGGCGCGACCGTCGCCCGCGGCGTCATCAACCAGAACACGCCGTTCGGCCTGTTCATCCTGGTCGATGGCCGCCCGACCTATGCGTCCTGGAGCGATCCGGAAGCCAACAAGATCGATCCGAACTTCGGCCAGCTTGTCGGCAACGAGCAGGGGCATCTGATCCGGTTCTTCGAAGCGCTCGATGCCGACGGCAACGTCATTCCCGGTACCTATATCGCCATCCAGGATTATCCCGGTGCCGGCAATTACGACTACAACGACCACATGTTCATCATCAAGAACGTCAAGCCGCATGTGCTGACGGCCGCCAACGACGCCAATGGCGACGGCATCAACGATGCCCTGCAGCTTGACGCGGACAATGACGGAACGGTCAATTTCTTCGATACTACCACGCCACCCCCGACCGGTCCGCAGACGCCCTATGGCGGAACGGCTCCGACCTTCGTCAACGGCGTGCTGACCATCGACGCCACCAATTTCGACAATGGCGGCCAGGGGATTTCCTGGAACGACAATGCCGGCCTCGACAATCCGACAAGCAACTCGACCTTCCGTCCGGGACGGGATGTCGAACTGGTCGGGTCGGGCCTCGACATCGGCCATGTGAAGCCGGGCGAGTGGGTGGAATACACGATCAACGTCCAGACCGCCGGGACCTATACGTTCTCGGCCAATGCCAAGACCCCCGTGAGCGGCGCCACGATCGGCGTCTCGCTCAACGGCCAGACGCAGCTCGGCACGGTCACGCTGGCCGACGGTCATGCGGGTGGATCGAATTTCGGGAATGCGGCCTTTGCAGACAGCGCACCGATCTCGATCAACCTTGCTGCCGGCGTACAGACGCTGCGGCTGACCTTTAACGGTCCGCTCGCGTCGAATGGTTACGTCCTCGATCTTGCGTCGTTCAAGCTGACGGCGCCGGTCAATCAGCAGACGCCTTACCCGGGAACTGCGCCGACCTTCACCAACGGCGTGCTGACCGTCGATGCCAGCAATTTCGACAATGGCGGCCAGGGGATTTCCTGGAACGACAATGCCGGCCTCGACAACCCGATCGAAAATCCGGGCTTCCGTCCCGGCCGCGGGGTGGAATTGGTCGGACCGGGCCTCGACATCGGCTATGTCAAGCCGGGCGAATGGGTGGAATACACGATCAACGTGGCAACGGCCGGGACCTATACATTCTCGGCCAATGCCAAGACACCGGTGATCGGCGCCACGATCGGCGTCTCGCTCAACGGCCAGACGCAGCTCGGCACGGTCACGCTGGCAGACGGTCATGCGGGCGGATCGAACTTCGCGAATGCGGCCTTCGCCCAGAGCGCGCCGATCTCGTTTGCTCTCGACGCCGGCGTGCAGACATTGCGGCTCACCTTCAACGGTCCGCTCGCCTCCAACGGATATGTGCTGGATCTCGCATCCTTCACGCTGACGGCGCCGGCCGGACAGCAGCCCTTCGGTGGTGTGGCGCCGGTTCTCGGTGACGCTGCACTGGTGGTCGATGCCATCGATTATGACGAAGGCGGGCAGGGCGTTGCCTATAACGACGCAGCCGGCCTCCAGGGCGGCACGAACGGTGGTCGCAGCGGATCCTCGGTCGAGGTCACGACAAGTGGGGATGTCGGCTGGATCGGCAATGGCGAGTGGCTGGAATACACGATCAGCGTCACCGAGGCCGGGGCCTACGACTTCAACCTGTCGCTGGCTCTGGGCGAGGCGGGTGGCTCCAATCGCAGCGTCACGGCAACGTTCTCCAACGGTAGCGCCGTCGATACGATCACGGTGGCGACACCGAGAACGGGCACCTGGTCGAACTTCCAGGACACGGAGACGACCACCGTCAATCTCGATGCCGGCACGACGGTCGTCCGTCTCACCTTCAACGGCGGCTCGCAGGACTTCTCGTCCTTCACGCTCGAACCGGCCTCCGCGTCTGCCATGACGCTGATGAGCCTGGGCCTGGATGCGGATACCGACGCATCCGGCATCGAGGAGACACCGCCGGCGCCGGATGTCGCGCAGTTCGACGCGACGCCGCTCGACGAGCCCGAACAGAACCATCTGCACGGATACGACATCGTCATCTGATGCGACCGACGGCGGCGTGTTCAACCACGCCGCCGTCAACAGAGGGGAATGGCCGGTCCCTGGGGAGCCGGTCCCGATACTGGGGCGAGTTCATGTTCAAACGTAATCGCAATCTGTCCGTCGCCGATGCCATCCGGACCTGCCGGTCCGCGTTCTGGGGCATTTTCGTCATAAGCGCCGTACTCAACATTCTGATGCTGACCGGTCCAATCTTCATGCTGCAGGTCTATGACCGGGTGCTGTCGAGCAGCAGCGTGCCGACGCTGGTGGTGCTTTCGGGGATCACGCTGGCGCTCTATCTGTTCAGCGGCTTCCTTGATATCCTGCGGTCGCGCGCCCTGCTGCGCATTAGCATGCGGGTCTATACGAGGCTGTGCAATCCGTCGCTGCGCGCCAATATTCGTCTGCCGGTCCTGCTCGGCATCAAGGGATCAGGCGTTCATCCCGGCCGTGATCTCGACACGATCCGTCGGTTTTTGGGGTCGCAGGGTCCCGCGTCGATCTTCGACCTTCCCTTCATGCCGCTTTATTTCGCGCTCGTCTTCCTCATGCATAGCGCGCTGGGGTATCTGGCGCTCGCCGGCGGTGCGCTGATCTTCGTGCTGGTCATCTGCAACGAGTTTTCGTCCCGCAGCCCGAGCAAGGAGGTCGGCATGCGGACCGCCGCACAGTCGAAGGTCATGGACAGCGCCCGGCGCAATTCCGAGGTCGTCAATGCCATGGGAATGCTGGGCAGGCTGTCCGACCGGTTCTCCGAGATCGTCGAGCCCTATTACTATTCCCAGCAGATGGCGACGGACCGCAGCAACTTCTATTCAGGCATCATCAAATTGCTGCGCATGATCCTGCAATCGGCCATGTTGGCTCTGGGCGCCTATCTGGCCATCCAGCAGGAGATCTCCGGCGGCGTGATGATCGCCTCCTCGATCATCATGGCGCGCGCCATCGCACCGATCGAGCAGGCCGTCGGGCAATGGCCGTCCTTCATCGCCTGCCGCCAGGCGGCGGGCCGGCTGAACCAGGTACTCTTGCAGTGCGACGTCGACCAGGGGCTGGAAGGCCTGCCGCTGCCGAAACACGAACTGACCGTTCAGGAGGCGGCAACCAGCGCACCCGGCGAGCCACTGGTGCTGCTGCAGGGTGTCGAATTTTCGCTGCAGGCCGGCGACGGCCTCGGCATCATCGGCGGCTCCGGTTCAGGTAAGACCAGCTTCGCCCGCGCACTCGTCGGGGTCTGGCCGGTATTGAAGGGCGCCATTAGGCTGGACGGTTCGACGATCGACCAGTGGAGCGATGAGGACCGCGGACGGCTCATCGGCTATCTGCCCCAGGATGTCGAACTGTTCGAGGGAACCGTCGCCGAGAACATCGCCCGCTTCGACAAAGATGCCGATGTCGTGGCAATCGTTGCCGCATCGAAGATGGCGGGCGTGCACAACCTGATCGCTGGCCTGCCGGAAGGCTACAACACCATGATCGGCGACGGCGGCGCCCGGCTTTCCGCCGGCCAACGCCAGCGCGTAGGTCTTGCCCGTGCGCTGTTCGGCAATCCTTTTCTGGTCGTGCTCGACGAACCTAATTCCAACCTTGACGTTGAAGGCGAACAGGCGCTCAGCCGAGCAATCGTCGATATTCGCGAGCGTGGCGGCATTGTCGTTGTGATCGCCCATCGCAGCAGCGCGCTGACCGCAGTCAACAAGATCCTGATTATTCAGAATGGTCAGCAGGTCGCATTTGGGGACAAAGACCAGGTCCTCTCCAACGTCTCTATCCTCAATGGCTCTATGCAGTCAGGAAAGGCGGTTGCCAATGCCGTATGATCATCTCGACCGGACCATCACCGGTGCAATCCGCAAGCAGCTCTTTTTTGCCATCGGCTTGGGCGGGCTGTTTTTTGGCGGGGTCTGCACGGCGGCCGCCTATGCCGAAATCAGTGGAGCCGTTGTGGCCGCTGGCAAGATCATCGTGCTCGGCCGAGCCAAGCAGGTCGAACATCCGGACGGTGGCACCATCGCCGAAATGGTCGTGACCGAAGGCGACCATGTGGAGGCGGGCGCGCTCCTGTTTCGCTTGGACGGTACGATGGCTCGCGCCAATCTCGGAATCATCGAGGGGCAACTGGCGCAACTGATGGTCCAGGAGGCGCGCCTGCTGGCTGAACAGGCAGGCCGCACAGGAATAGATTTCCCGGCCGAACTGTCCTTCGTTGCCGAAAATCGCATGACATTGCTGACCGAAGCGCAGAAGATGCTCAAACTGGCCCGCCAGGTGACGCGCAGCAGCCAAAAGTCCCAACTGGAAAAGCAAGTCAGCCAGTTTGCCGAACAAATCACCGCGCTCGAGGCACAGCGAAAGGCGGTCGACGAGAATGTCGCGCTGGTCGACGAACAGTTGCGCCGCTACGACAGTCTCAGCGCCCGAGGTCTCATTACCCAGGCCCAACTGATCGCCATGCAACGGGAAAAGGCGTCCCTGGTGGGCAGTCAGTCGGCATTGACGGCGGAAATCATCGAGACGCAGCAGGCCAAGACGCAGGCCGAATTGAAACACATTCAGGTGGACGAAGCCTTCTACGAAAGCGTGCTGACAGAACTCGACCAAAAGCGCCCCGAAATCGCCAAGCTCAGCGAAGAGCGCATCGCCGCCCAGGACAGGCTGCGTCGGCTCGATATTCGCGCGCCCATTGCTGGTTCGCTGCATCAGCTCAACATCCACACGATCGGCAGCGTTGCAGCGCCGGGGGAGACTCTAGTGAACATCATTCCCGACGACGATGAACTGATCGTCGAGGCAAGAATAGCGCCGGCAGATGTCGATCAGGTTTCCACCGGTCAGGACGCGCGTATCCGGCTCTCGGGATTGAACCAGCGGGTCACCCCGGAACTGGTCGCATCGGTGATCGATATTTCGCCGGACCTGACCGTCGAGGAACGGACAGGTGCGAGCTACTATCTTGCCCGCCTGCGCATCCCCGAAGCGGAAATCGCGAAAGCCGGAGAGACGCTGCTGAAGCCAGGCATGCCCGCCGAGGTTTTCGTGCAGACCGAAAGCCGCACGATCCTGTCCTACATGATTAAGCCGCTTTCCGACCAGGTCCGCCATGCGATGCGCGAGAGCTGAGACAACCATCCCGAACGCAATGACCGAGAAGGCAAGAACGCCATGGAAAACCGGCTATCCGACGTCCAAACGATCGCCAATGAAATGATCCGCCGAGGCGAGATCGGCGTCGACAATGCCGACGCGGAAGTTTCCAGAATAGTCCGCGTCGAACGCCATGTTCCGAACCGCAGCGCGGCGATCGTGCCCACTGCGGTGTCGTTCGGTCTCGACGAGGAGATCCGCAAGCTGAACCTGCAATTGGAGACGATCAGGCGCTCGGTGGAATTTACCGAAGCCCAGGTGGCGGTCAATCGCGCCGGGACGGGCCGTAAGCAAGACGAGATCAGAGCAACGCCGCCTGCCGGGAAAAGAAGGACCGGGCCATTGATCGTTGGCACCAATCTCATCCTATCGGGGCTTTTGTTCGCCGAGATATATGGTGACTTCGTCAGCAAAATTGGTAGTGAATTCTATCGAGCGACCCATGCGCTGATCGGATCCTTTTGATCTCGACTCGTGCTCATCAGGGCCAAAATATTAACTCTAGGGGACCTCTTGGAACTTGAGCATGTATGCGAGGAGGGAGGCGGGCTCAACCATTTGGTCGAAGAAACCTCGTCCCAACAAAAATCTGACTAGGTGGGAGGTGCAGGGAGCAATTGGGAGCATCTCGCTGAAGTCGGTTTCACTACCGCTGGCTTCCTCGCTAGCCGCTTCAAAGCATCGGTTGCACCGTTGCGTACCAGTTTGTCGGTCCGTTCGTCCTCCGCGAGCCGGCGTAGCTCCGCGAGACTTCGGTATTGGTGATCACCTCTTTCTTAGCGCAAAGACTGATCACAACGTCGCTCAACACGTTAGACCACTGGGAGGCGTCAGCCCGCGCTTTCTACACTGCAACTCGTGCAAGAAGTGGACGGTAGCATCCTGCGTGGCAACGATGCCTTTTCCGGGCTCGTCGGGATACCACTCCCGTTTTGAATGAACTCCCTTCGCCGACTTCACGCACCCGGACGACCTGCAAGCGGACTTAGTCCGCTTCCGAAAAGTGCTAGCAGGCGGGCGGGACGGCTATACGACCGAGAAGCGCTACGTGCGCTCTGATGGCCGGATCGTCGAGGTCATCATACATGTCGCCGTCATGAGCGATAGCTGCGGCAAGGTTGTTCGCTTCATGTCGCAGATCGAGGACATCACGATCCACAAGCAGCATGAGCGTGAACTTGCGGAGAAGACAGTTCAGTCCCGCTGACCCCGTTCCATAACGCGTCTACGCTGGACGGGATGCCCATAATGCAAATGGCATCGATTATCAGAGGCATCGCGAGATCGCACCGCTTACCGTTGGTGCTTATCGGTTCAAGGCGCCTAACCCTGCGGTTGATGTCCGCACGCGTCTCCGAAGCGACTGAAGCGCGTGGGTCAAGACTTATTCAAGGGCGCGTCGTCTAAGGCTGTCGATGACTTCTGCAAAACTAGTGGTTTTGCAGAAGGTGCGCTTCCTCAAAACCCATGCCTCTTCAGCAACTCAACAGCTTCAAACGCGACCTAATGCCACGCGAACGTGTTTACGCCGAGCACCTATGCCAGCCACGATGTCTGGATGCGAAACTGCCGAGGAGAATGCTTCAACACCCAATAGACCATCGTAGTTAGCCTCTCTCAGACTGATCAGGAAAGGTGAAAAGTCGAGGGTGCCGCGAGTGAGAGGAGCTCTGTGGTTCTGATCGATCTCGAGGTGCTCAAGTGGGAACAGTTCAGGGCGTTCAGCCGTATTTTGACGGCGTTCATCTGTTGGTGACGACGGATGCTCCAGACCAGCCCCCGCCGACAATAATCAGCTGATGAGATAGCCGCCATCCACGGGCATGACCGTGCCGGTCACAAATGACGCGGCTGGGCTGCAAAGGAAGGCTACGGTTCCGGCGATATCCTCCGGCTTGCCCCAACGAGCAAGCGGCGTGCGGTCGAGTATGGGTTTCGATCGAGCCGGATCTTCCTGCAGCGCTCTGGTCAGCGGGGTGGCGATCCAACCTGGAGCGATCGCGTTGACCCGGATGCCGTCTGGGGCATAGGCAATCGCCAACGATTTCGTTAGCTGCGCTACGCCGCCTTTGCTTGCACTATAGGCCGGGACAAGGCCACCGCCGAAGAAGGACAGCATGGAGGCCGTGTTGACGATGCAGCCGGCGGTTTCGGCCAGCTTGGCCCGTGCTGCCGTGCAAACTCGCATCGTTCCCGTCAGGTTGATCGACAGGACCTTCTCGAAAACGTCTAGCTGATGCTCTTCGACACGGCGGATGACGCCGGCGCAATTAACGACGATGTCCAGACGGTCGAGACCCGCGATCAATTCAGAAACGGCGGCATCGTCGCAGACGTCCAGTTCCCGAGCTTCCATCTTCAGATCGGCAGGAGTGGTGAAGGTGTCGGCACCAAGTCCCGCGGCGTAGACACTTGCGCCGAGCTCGGCGAGATACCTCGCAATTGCTGCGCCGATGCCAGTAGTGGCGCCGGTGACTAGTGCCGTTTTTCCGGAGAACAATTCCGCTTGGAAGGTCATTTGAACAATCTCGTGTAATAAACCATTGCTGGGTAGATTGCGCCGTCGGCGAATGGGACTTCATCGCCCCGTACCGACGGCGCGAGACGATCAGCGAATGAACTGGTCTACGTAATCGGCACCGAGACCGATCTGTTCGTAATGGGCGCGGCACATCTCGATCTTGGTGAAGACGTCCTCGTAGCCGTTGTTGTTGCCCCAGGGATCTACGTAATACATGCAGCCGTTCACCTGAAAATAGGTGATCATCTCCTCGACACCCTCGTCGACCACGAGTGTGTGCGTTTCGCCAGGTGGCTCGAACGCGTATGAACCTTCAGTCGCAACCCAGTCATGTTCCAGATAGCGCCAGCTACCCTTCAGCACGAAGGCATGGACCGGGCCCGGATGCCGATGGCGGCTAAGAACGCCCGACTTGCGGACCTTCAGAAGGTTCATCCAGTAACCTGCCGAACGGTTCAGACACAGCGGTCGGAACCATACATTCTCAGACTGCGGCACCCAGATCCGATCATCCGTCGGAATGGCATGCGGCACGACGAGATCCGGAAGGATGCCCTCCGGCTGCGGCTTTTGATAAGGCATGCGCCGAATTCTTTCGGCCTCGATCTGCTCTGGTGAAAGGTTGTCCATTATCTCCTCCATCGTTCGATCTTTTGACCGTAGAACGGCCGGAACCTCGCTTGAGATCTCTCTACTTAAGGCACCACGCGACGCAGCGCCGAAGCCTATCACCTTCAAACTTGACAATCATCAGATGAATGTCAACTATCATCGCATGAATGGGAGAAAACATCTGATGCCTGGAGCCGCGCGCGTCCGTCGTTCGGATAATGTGCTTGACCAATTAGGTGGCGACATCGCCGCGGGACGGTTCGAGCTAGGCCAAGCGATCCCGATCGAGAGCGAGTTGATGGTGCTCTACGGCGTCGGGCGGTCATCGGTCCGCGAAGCCATTTCCACACTCGTTGGGCTCGGCATGGTCACGACGGCGCCCCGCCGCGGCACTACCGTAACCGACAGGAGCGAGTGGAACACGCTCAGCCGAGACGTGCTCCGTTGGCTGATGGACAGCAAGGTCATGACGCCCGGCATCCTTGAAGCCATCGATGAAGCCAGACGGGTTTTCGAGCCAGCTTCGGCCGGCCTTGTTGCTCGCCGTGCGACGCGGCTACAGGTCATCGACATAGAGACGGCCTATGCCAGGATGGAGGATGCAGCGCGGCGCGGCGATGCCGAGGCGGCAGTAGTGGCGGACCGCGAGTTCCATCTCGCCATCCTGAAGGCAACGGGCAACCCTATCCTGCAGGCGTTCGACAGCGCCATCGACAGCATATTGGGCCTGCTGTTCGGCGTGACTGCCAATCACATGGAAAATTTTCGCGCCAATCTTGGCAATCACCTCGCAGTGCTCGAGGCGATCCGCAAGCGCGACGCGGCAGCCGCCGAAAAGGCGATGCTCGATACAATCCAGTTCACGACCGAGAAGATGAAGGTTGCGAAACTAATAGGATAGACGAAAGGCATAGAGGAGGAGAAACCAGTGCCAGTATTGAAAAGTCTGATGATGACCACCGCAGTTTTCGGGGTTTCGGCAGGGGCGGCTTTTGCGGAATATCCGGAAAAGGCGATCACACTAATTGTTCCGTGGGCTGCCGGCGGCGGCACTGACGCTGTTGCGCGGGTGCTCGCAAGCGGAATGGAGAAGGAACTCGGCGTCTCGGTCAACGTCGTCAACAAGCCGGGCGGCGGCTCCGTCATCGGTCATTCGGAAATGCTGACGACAAAGCCGGACGGCTACACGCTCGGCTTCGCAACGGCGGAGCTTGCAACCTTCTATTGGGCCGGCCAGAGCCAATACAAGGCAACCGACTTCAACCCCATTGCGCTCGTCAATTTCGATTCCGGCGCCTTCCACGTTTCGACCGCCGGTGAGTGGAAGGACGTCAAGGGGGCGCTTGAGGACATCAAGTCGAAGCCGAAAGGCACCTTCACGGTGACCGGCACGGCAACGGGCGCCGCCTACCATCTCGCCTTTGCGGGCTTCCTCAAGGCCAATGGCGTCGATCCTCTGGCGGTCACGCTCGTCCCGTCCCAGGGCGCTGCGCCAGGGTTCCAGGAACTCGCTGCCGGTGGAGCCAACGTTGTACTCTCGTCCCTGCCGGAAGGCATGTCGATGATGCAGGCCGGGAAGACGAAGCCACTGGCTGTCTTCGCCGAAAAGCGCATCGCAGCCTTCCCGGATGTTCCGACCGCTGAAGAGGCCACCGGCGTCGCCTTCACCGGCGGGACCTGGCGCGGTGTTGTCGGCCCGCAGGAGCTGCCGGCTGACGTGAAGAAGAAGCTTTCGGATACGGTCGTGAAAGTGGCGAATTCAGAAGAATTCACCAAGTTCATGAACGACAAGGGCTTTGGCAAACGCGTGCTGGATTCCGAAGGGTTCGGTCAGTTCCTGTCGGAGCAGTACACGCAGATCGGTTCGATCATGAACGACCTGGGCATCGCCCAGCGCAAGGAGTAGCACCATGCGCCTGCCAGATTTCTGGACGGGCCTGGCATTTGCGATACTCGGCGTAGCAATCGCAGTGCTGGCCCAGGGATTTCATGTCCCGGCAGGCGCAGCGTCCCCAAGACTTCTTCCGACGATCATCGGAAGCGTGATGGCCGTCCTAGGCGGCCTGATCGCGCTGCGCGGTTGGCGCAGCGCAGGGGATGTCGCACTGCCCGAATGGATTTCGTCGCCACGCCAGGTCGCCCTGCTCGCCTTCATCCCTGTCGCGATCATAGCTTACGGGCTATTGGCGCCGGTGGTCGGCTCCATCGTTATGGCGATCGTCATCGTCACGGCTCATTGTCTTCTCTACGGCGTGCGGCCGCTTAAGGCGGTGATTGTAGGCGTGGTCGCCAGCATCGTCGTGTCAATGGTGTTCAGCCACTTGCTTGGAATTCCGCTTCCTGAAGGCATCGTGGAGGAGATAATCGGATGACCGCTTTCCTTGATGGACTGAATCTCGTCATGTCGGCCGACGTGCTAGTCACCATGGTTGTCTCGGCCTTGTTCGGTCTTTTCGTCGGCATGATCCCCGGCCTCAGCGCCACAATGGCCGTTGCCCTGCTCGTGCCGGTGGCCTTCACCCTGTCCCCGGTGGCTGCACTTGCGACGATCATCACCTGTTCCGGCATGGCAATGTTTGCCGGCGACATTCCGGCAGCTTTTCTACGCATACCCGGAACACCAGCCTCCGCAGCCTATACGTCGGATATGAACGAGTTGGTGAAAGCCGGCCGTTTGGGCGAGGCGCTCGGCCTGTCCGTCATGTCGTCGGCAATCGGTGGTATCATGGGCACGATCGTCCTGATGTTCGGCGCCCCGTTCCTTGCCGATTTCGCGATGAACTTCTCCAGCTACGAATACTTCTGGCTCGCACTACTCGGGCTATCCTGCGCAACGCTGGTGGCGGGCGATGACGCCCTGAAGGGCTGGATCGCCCTGATGATCGGTCTCTTCCTATCGGTGGTCGGGCTAGACTTCGTCACCGGCATCCAGCGCTATACGTTCGGCAACATGAACCTGCAGGGCGGCATCGGCTTCATCTCCGTCATGATTGGAGCGTTCGCGCTGGCCGAGATCTTCAGAAAGGCAGCGAGTTTCGACAACGAGAAGCTCGACACGAAGATCAAGATCACCGGGAACCCTTATCCCAGCGCGGCGGTCCTGTGGCGGGAGCGCAAGCATATCGGCCGCGGGGGCGTCATCGGGACGTTGGTCGGTGCGCTGCCAGGCGCGGGAGCAGACATTGCGGCGTGGGTGACTTACGCGATCTCCAAACGTTTCGCGCGCGAGCCGAAACTGTTCAGCAAGGGATCGACCGAAGGTGTAGCGGGCGCCGCGTCTGCCAATAATGCAGCCCTCTCCGGATCCTATGTGCCGACCCTTGTGTTCGGCATTCCAGGTGACTCGATCACGGCCATCGTGGTCGGCGTTCTCATCCTGAAGGGTATCCAACCCGGGCCGCTGGTCTTCGTCAACTCGGCGGACATGGTCAATGCGATCTACATCATCTTCCTGCTCGCCAACATCATCCTGATCCCGCTCGGCATCGCGTCGATCTATCTCGGTCGCTTCGTGATCTCCGTCAGGGATGCCATTCTCTACCCACTGATCCTGTTGCTTTGCATCTATGGCGCCTATGCCGTCAGCAACAACATCTTTGAACTTTGGGTGGTGTTGGCCATCGGCATTCTGGTCTGGATTATGCAGGAGAATGATTATCCCGCAGCTCCACTAATCCTCGGTCTGGTCCTCGGGCAGGTGGTAGAGCAGAACTTCATGTCCTCGATCATCAAGGCGAACGGTAATTACATCAACTTCTTCAACCGTCCCATCTCCGGCACGCTTGGAGTGATAACGCTGATCGTCTGGACATATCCTTTGGCCGCGGCGTTCATGAAATGGCGCTCGGCCCCGTCCGACAAAGAGACAGAAGAGTCGTCGAGTTCCAACTGACGTCATGCCAATGGCATGCCCGGCCCAGGGCCTGCCTCCTCTTCACGCATGGAGCTCACATTCCATCGCACGGCCATGCGTCGATTACGGGCAGCTCTACTCAACGAAGTTGCGGGGGAAGGATAATGAAGGCAGTCGTCTATAACGGTGCGGGCCAACTGGTCGTTGAAGATCTCGAAAGCCCTCAGGGCGAGGGAGTGCTGGTCGCGGTGGAAGCCTGCGGCATCTGCGGGACCGACCTGACCATATTCGCCGGCAAACATCCGCGCTCGAAGGCGCCGCTGGTGATCGGCCATGAATTCGTCGGGCGTATCGCTGAGTCCGCGCCGGGTAGCAATCTTGCCTCCGGCACCCGCGTGACCTGTTTCCCGCTCTATTCCTGCGGTGAGTGCGAGGCTTGCACGACCGGTCTCGGGCATGTCTGCGAGACACTACGCCTCGTCGGCATTGATGGTCCAGGCGGCATGACCGAAGCTGTCAGGCTGGCGCCGGAGTTGCTCTATCCGATTCCGGAGAATCTGCCCGCAATCGTTGCTGCACAGGCGGAACCCGTCGCGGTCTGCGTCCACGCGGCCACTGTCGGCGGGATAAGGGGAGGCGAGGCGGCTGCGATCATCGGTGCCGGACCCATCGGCATGACGCTCGCGATCCTGCTTCGCCAGCGTGGCGTTTCGCAGATCGTCATATCCGACACAAATCAGGATCGGCTGGCCGCCGCCCGCGAATTCGGTTTCAGAACGATTACGGCCGGCGAGAGGCTGACCGATGCGCTTGAAGGGCGGTCCGGTTTCGATGTCGTCTTCGAATGCGCAGGCGTTGCCCCGGCAGTAACGGCGGCAGTGGCGAGTGCCAGGGTTGGCGGTAAGATCGTTATCGTTTCGATCCACAAGATCCCACAGCCGGTCGACCTGCAGGCGCTGTCGTTTCGCGAATTGAAAGTCTTTGGCACTCGTGTCTATACTCGGCGGGATTTCGCAGATGCTATTGCGCTCCTTCCGGCTATGGCTGACGATCTCGCAAAGATGGTATCAGCGACCATTCCCCTCGATCAGGTCCAGGACGCGTTCGAGAGACTGGTCAATGGGGCGCCAGATCTCAAAATTGTCGTGGCGATGGGTTAAAGTTGTGCCGCTTATAGTGCGGTGTGTGGGCCCAGCACTCAACAAATCTGACCGCTAGCCTCGCGTTTTCATTACCTAGTCTTGTCTGGTCCAATGGCCACTGGCGGCTGTTGGTCCTGATCCTGTCAAGGCGGCGTCTAGGCAACGGCGCAACCGCACCTGCTTCGGCCGCTCCCGCCACTTAGCCTGGATGAACCGACGCTTGTTCTCTTGAGATAGATAGCTTGCTGCTCCGACTGTACGGTTTCTCCGTAACAAGGGGGGCATCTCTCTCGGATATAGAGTGGGAGCTTGCAATGAATTCCGAAGCGATTAGATACAACGCCTGCGAAACCTCTGGCTAAGCACACCGATGGAAATCCGCCGAAATGCTGCTGCTGTTCCTGAAATGCGCTCTTCTGGGCGTGATCATCACAGCGCCGGTAGGACCGATCGGAATGCTGTGCATCAATCGTACACTGGATCGGGGCTTTCTTGCCGGATTCTCCTGCGGGCTGGGTACCGCAGTCGGCGATGCTAGCTATGCGCTGGTAGCGGTTACCGGCGTTGCCGCGTTTACTGAGACAATATCTGTTACAAAGCTGCCTCTGGCGATTTGCGGCAGCCTGCTTCTGCTCTGGCTGGGCTATCGCGGCCTGACGGCGAACCTGGTCAAACCCGCCAAGATCGGTGCCGGAGGCCTGTTTGCGACAGTGGCAGGGACCTTCTTGCTGACGGTCTCCAACCCGGCGACGATCCTCTCCTTCGGAGCGCTGTTTGCTGGCTTCGGACTGCTCGACGAGACCAGCCGGTTCGGCTCTGTGTTGGTCGTCGGCGGGGTGTTCGCGGGTTCACTCGGCTGGTGGTTCTGCCTCAGCGGGGTGGTCAGCCTGGCGCGTGATCACCTTTCCGAGACTTTTACCAGCAAGGTCACCCGTGGAACCAGCTATTTGCTCATCGCCTTCGGTGTGGCGGCGCTTGGCTCAGCCGCCTACACGCTTGTCACATGAGCGCCAGCACGATAGTGAGCGACCGCGTTTTAGGCCGATCGCGCAGGTGGACCTGGCCCGAAGCCGCAGCTCCTCACGGGTCATGAACACCTTGAACGAAACACAGCCGTCAGCAGCAAGCGCCGGCAGTTCCTAGCTCAAGAGCGTGTCCGTCGGACCGAAACGATCAGCGGGAAGCTGACATCCGTACAGCAATTGCCCTGGGCAAGTTGGTGACAGGTACACAGCGCCGAGTGCATCGGCCTGTACATTCCTCAAGGCAGATGGGCATGATCGGGGTGTGCCACCGGAGATTGCCGACCGGGCTTTGAGCATCGTCGCAGGTTCCTCCTGGGTTTGTCGCAGCGACCGCCGCGCGACCGCGTTTCTCGTAGCTAGGCTTCCATCCGCTTGCCTTCAACCGGTACTGGCGCCCCCCATATTCTGGTTTTTTGCTGCCTTTGCGCATAGTCCCTA
Organism: Rhizobium sp. SAFR-030; assembly: GCF_059415005.1. Classification (NCBI taxonomy): domain Bacteria; kingdom Pseudomonadati; phylum Pseudomonadota; class Alphaproteobacteria; order Hyphomicrobiales; family Rhizobiaceae; genus Rhizobium; species Rhizobium sp. SAFR-030. The sequence goes on from NZ_JBPFDO010000008.1 coordinate 48,891, forward strand.
CGGGAGACATCGGAGCAAGTTGAACAACAATCCCCTCAGATCGGTGCAAGCCAGATGTTGACGTCAACAGCTTGATAGAGCGTGGAGATGGTCAGGTTCTGTCGCCGCAACTTTAACGAAGCGGGCCAGTTAGAGCGCCTTCAGGGTACCAGAGGAGGCGAAGGTGAGGAACACATTGGCTTTTGCGATGGTGGGCACATTGCTGCTTCCGCATCCGAGCGATGCTCAATCAACGAGCAGCAACCGAACCCTTCCACAAAGTCAGCCTGATAACTCACGATCAGTTGGAGAGGAAACGGGTGGAACACCGGATAGTCTGCCTGCCGGTGGTACAGGACAGCCTGCATCCCCCGCCACGCCATTCCTATCGGCGCCGATGGCGGGAGATGCGCTTTTTACGGACCTCAAAGGCAGCCCGGTCAGGAGTGCCGACGGTGAAAACGTGGGCGAGATCAGCGATGTGCTCATCGGCTCCAATGGGTCGCTCAACGCCATTATCGTGAGCATTGGTGGAATAGTCGGCTTGGGTGGCAAGGAAATTGCGGTGCCGGCCGACACCTTCAAGGTCGGGTCGGATCAGACTTCTGGTAATAACAATGAACCGCCAGCCCCCACGTCACCGGATGGAACCTCCTCCACTCGCGGAGCCGGCCATACGGGTGGCGACCAGTCGAACACGGCTGAGAACGGTGCTGGAGCCAATGGCGGTCAGCCCGCTGCTGACGGCCGATCCGCTGCCTCGTTGCAGAACCTAGTCATCCTAGATGCAACGCGCGGGGAGATCGATGCAGCTCCGGAATTCGAGCGTTGAGCGGGGAGCCTGAGGACGGGCAGATGCTCCAGCTTGCTGCCATCCATGAATAAGTTGTCGAACTCCATCCGCCAGCAGAAGCAATCAAGGCCAAAACAAGGACGGTCGCTATGTTAGTAGTCATTCTCGGAGTGATCTCCTTGCTCTTGGGAGCCGTCATCGTCTTCCAAGGCGTCCAACTTGCCGCAGTCGGCGGGAGTTGGTTTTATATCGTCATGGGTTTGGGACTGATGGCTGCCGGGGTGCAACTCGTCCGTCGCCGCCAGTCCGGGATGCTGATCTACGCGCTGCTGCTGATCGTCACTTTCCTGTGGACCGTCTACGAAGTCGGATTTGACAAGTGGCAATGGATACCGCGCGGTGCCTTGCTGACCTTCATCGGATTGATCCTGGCCCTTCCTTTCGTGCCCAATGGATTGAAGGATCCTCGTGCGTCGCGCCCGTTCAGGCCGACTAATGGCCTTCTTGCCCTGCGTGCCACGATCGTCGTGATCATCCTACTCGGCATCGTGTCCTGGTTTTACGACCCACGCCTGGTCCAAGGAGAACTGACGGAACAAACCGCGCAGGCTCAACCGGCAGTTCCCGGTACCCCCACCTTTCCTGAAGCGGATTGGATCGCCTATGGCGGGACGAACTTGGGCCAACGGTATTCCTCGCTCGCGGATATTACGCCGCAAACCGTGCCAAATCTGAAGATTGCCTGGGAGCACCACACGGGCGACATCAAGACAGACGAAGACCCAGGCGAATTCACCTTCGAAGCAACACCGCTGAAGGTAAACGGCCTTCTCTATTTCTGCACACCGCACAACATCGTCGAAGCTCTTGTTCCCGAAACCGGCCACGTGAAGTGGAAATTCAACCCAGAACTGAAGCCGGACACGTTCACGCAGCATCAGACCTGCCGCGGTGTCTCCTACAACGATTCATCCAATCTGCCGGCTGTCACGCCGGCGGCGCAGACCCCAGCGGCGGGCGCTGCTCTCGCCTCCAATTCCTGCCCCCGGCGGGTTATCTCGACGACCGTCGATGCGCGCATGTTTGCCATCAACGCGGATACGGGAGAGCTCTGCCAGGAGTTCGGTGACAAGGGTTATGTTAATCTTCTGGATCAGATGCCGGTCCTCAACCGCGCCTCGTACATGCAGACCTCGGCGCCTCTCGTCACCAAGAACCTGATTGTCATCGGCGGCGCGATCTCCGACAACTACTACGAAGATAACACATCCGGCGTCATACGCGCCTACGACGTTCGCACCGGAAGGATCGTCTGGAAGTTCGACGCCGGCAAGCCAACTGAGACAGCACCGTTGCCGCCCGGCGCGACTTATGAAGCAAATTCGCCAACCGCCTGGGCGACGCTTAGTGCCGACGAAGCCCTCGGCTTGATCTACGTCCCGTTCGGAAACAAATCGCCCGACCAGTTCGGCACGAACCGGACGGACGAGGACGCAGCGTTTGTGGACGCGCTGGTGGCGCTGGATATAAATACCGGCGGCATGCGCTGGAAATTTCAAACGTCCTATCATGATCTATGGGACCGGGATAATCCCTCACAACCGACGCTGCTCGACCTTCCGAAGAACGGCCAGCCGGTACCATCGATCATCATACCAACGAAGGGCGGCAACCTTTGGGTTTTGGATCGTCGGGACGGGACGCCGGTTCTTCCGGTTCATGAGGTTTCCGTTAAGACCGATACGGACGTGCCGAACGAGAAGCCGTCGGCAGTACAGCCGGTATCATCGCTTAACTTTACACCAGCGCCTCTGCGTGAAGCCCAGATGTGGGGCGTGTCGCCGATTGACCAGATTGCCTGCCGCATCACCTACAACCGTCAGCGTTACGATGGAAATCCTTGGACTCCGCCGACACTCAAGGGCTCGCTGGTCTGGCCCGGCAATATCGGCGTGTTCAACTGGGGTTCTGTCGCTGTTGATCCTGTCAACAAATGGCTGATCGGCACGCCGCAATATCTGCCCTATCTTTACAAAGCTTATCCGCGCTCGCCGGAAGATCTCAACCGGCGTTTGTTTACCAAAGAGGGGGAAAAGCCTGGGAACGAGAACCTTGGCGGCCCCTTTGGCATCAGTATCCAGCACTTTCGCTCGGCACTCGGCCTGCCATGCAACGCGCCGCCATGGGGCGAATTGGTGGGCGTCGATCTTGTTACCGGCAAGACCGCATGGAAACATCGTCACGGGACCGTCAAGGACCAGAAGATCTTCGGTCTGGCGTGGCCAATCCCCATGCCCATGGGCATCCTGGCGCACGGTGGCACCCTGACCACTGCCGGCGGTGTGTCGTTCACTGGCGCCACCCTCGACAATTATCTCCGGGCCTACAATATGAAAACTGGTGAGCAAATCTGGCAGGCGAGGCTTCCCGCGGGCGGCCAAGCGACGCCGATGACCTACCGAGGAGCGGACGGCAAGCAATATATCGTCATCGCGGCTGGCGGTCACGGATCCATCGGCACGACGCCAGGGGATTCCCTTATCGCTTACCGGCTGGATTAGCAGGAGGGGTGATCAAGTAGGACTAACAGGCAATATTCAAGTTGCGGTAAATAAACGTAGGTGATTGAAATCTTGCGAGCCCGCGTCATCTGTGGTCCGATTCACTTCAAGGCGGAAAAGATTGGCACAGGCGGGTCTCATAACCTCGGTATGACGATCGTTCCGACCTTCGTTGTGGAGCAGCGTGATGCAACCGGAGCAGGTTTGAAGTATAAGGAGACTTGCCTGCGTCGGTTAAGGGCGCCTGCTTGACTAGTCGCTGCAAAGCGGTTGGCCGGCTAGATCAACGGCTGAGCGATAGACAAGCTTGCCATGCCTCACTTATCAGTCGCAACTGGTGTTACGTATCGGGCGTCAGCGAATTGGGGCTCATTATCGCGTATGAGTGATAATAACATCGATATGGTAGGAGATCATTTACTATAGCTCAACGGCTTACGATCTCGGAACTGCACAAGACCCTGTTGCGGCCCATATCGACGCCAGCAGCGCTTGCGCCCGCCTCGACGAGCGCATCGCCCGCTCGCCGGTTGGAGGCAGCTTCCTCAAGCGATGCCACCTCACTGACGTTAGACGATTCCTTTCGCTACCGCTCTGAAAACTCAATCAAGGTCTCGCTTTGACTCCTCATGTCGAAGGTGATGTTGTTCGATTCAAAACAGACGTAGAAATTATAGCTTAACGATATTCGATATACTCGAGTACAAAGAACTATTATTAGCCGTTAGGCACCAGTTGCATTAGACAATCGCCAATATTAGTTGTCTCCTACATTCGATCAACGTGAAGCGTCAGTGTGGCTGCTCAACCCTACGAACGTTCACTGGAGCCGCTTCGCGAGAGTGGATCAGCTTTGTGCCACGAAGGATCTGAAGCCGCGTCCTTTCCTCCAGTTGTCTGTGCCGCCGATGGCGCTTCGCCAAGTCAGCGAACGCCAACGTGCGCCTGCGGGTATCCATCCGAGGTGGGCCGCGGGACTTGGGATCTCGCGCGTGGTAGCATAGCAGAATGGAGATCGACGAGGACAAAATCGATGACGCGGTCCTGGCACTGTTATGGCTGACGCTCCACGATGAGCGTTGCGCCTGGAAGGGATTTGATTGGACGACGACGAACCGGTTGCACGAGAAGGGACTGATCTGTGATCCGGTGAACAAGTCGAAGTCGCTGGTCCTGACGGACGAAGGTCTACGGCGTTCGGAAGAACTGTTCCGCCGGTTGTTTGCACGGTAAAGTCCAGTTTCGGCCTTCACCCACAGCCGGCGTTCAGGTTTTGCGGCGCGCTTTTCGGGCCCATTTTGCAGCAAGGTCATCGACGTCTTTGTTGAGCTGCGAGAAGTTGGCGGCGGCGGGATAATAATCGCTGCCGCCCCACCATTCGAGGATTTCGGCATGTCGCTCGTGCGCCGGGTCTGTAAGCGCCTCGCGGAACTCCTGATAACCCCATGGACCACCGACGTCTTCAGGCGGGCAGTGTCCCGTTGCTTCGAGGAGCATCGGTCCTTCCGTGCCGACTGCAGGAAAGGTGCGCTCGATCTTGATGCTGTGTTCCCAGCCGTCGCCAAAATCGTATAGGTATTTGAACGATTTCGCACCGGTGTCCTGGACTGCCGACAGCAGCGAGACCCTGCGGGCATCGATCGGACCATCCCCCCATTCCTCGTCAGGCAAACCAAAGCCGACGTCACGCATGCGGAATTCGTAAAGGTGGCTGTTGGTCCAGCCCATCGCCGCCTGCAATACCTCGTGCAGCCGACTGAGCCTGATGGTGAACGGCACGACAACACGCCGCATCACTATCGGCTCGACATGATCGAGGGTGACCTTCAGGCGGACGACGGAAGCCACCATCGTCAGGCCGCCAGCATGACGGTTGCCGGCGATGCACGTTTCCACTCCCAGGGCAGCAGTTCGTGCAGGCGCGTGACAGGATGGTCGGCGATGCGAGCCAGGACATCGGCAAGCCACGCCTTTGGGTCGACATCGTTGAGGCGGCAGGTGGTGATGACGGTCAGCATGACAGCGGCACGATCTGCCCCACGCTGGGAACCGGCGAAGGTCCAGTTCCGTCTTCCCAATGCGACACTTCTCAGCGCCCGCTCGGCTGCGTTGTTCGTGAGGCAAACTCTCCCGTCCTCGAGGAAGAGGGCAAAACCATCCCAGCGCTTGAGCATGTAGTCGATCGGCTCGATGACCTCGGACGATCTGCTGAGTGTGGCGCGTTCCTTCGTCAACCACTCGTGCATGTCATCGAACAGCGGCTTGCTCTTCTGTTGCCGCACAGCCAGTCGTTCTTCGGCGCTCAAACCGTTGATCTGCCGCTCGATCTCGAACAACTCGTCATAGCGCTTGACGGCTTCCAATGCGATCGGCGAGATCGGCTTGCCCTTGCGTTTGCGATCCCGCGCACTTTTCTGGATATCGGCCAGCTCAAAGAATTTCCGCCGCGCATGCGCGTGGCAAAAGGCGAAGGTGATAGGGATCTCTTTCGTTGCGGCAACAGCGATCGGCTCGAAGCCATTGTAGCAGTCGCTCTGCAGAATGCCGCCGTATCCAGCCAGGTGTTTCTGCGGATGTTCGCCGCGCCGGTCACTTGACGCATAATAGATTGCGGCTGGCGGCGCTGCTCCCCCGAACGGCCGGTCATCGCATACGTAAGTCCATATGCGTCCGGTCGTGCATTTGTCTCTGGCCTGAATGGGAATGGTGGTGTCATCACCGTGAAGACGCTCGGCCGCAAAAACATGCGCCTCGATCAGATCGAAGACAGGCATAAGAGCCGCTGTTGCGTACCCGACCTGGTCGGCCAGCGTCGAGGTCGAAAGATCGATCCCCTCGCATTTGAACCGGGCACTCTGCCGGTTGAGCGGGCTGTGCATGCCGAACTTGTCGAACAGGATCGTCGCCAACAGATGAGGACCGATGAAGCCGCGCGGCGTGGCATGGAACGGTGCCGGCGTCTGGCTGATCGCCTCACAGTCACGGCACGTGAACTTTTCCCGCACCGTCTCGATCACCTTGAACCGGCGCGGAATCTCCTCGAGCGTCTCGGTGACGTCCTCGCCCAGCTTTGACAGGCGCGAACCACCACAGCAGGCGCAAGTCGTCGGCCGCTCGATGACGATACGTTCGCGCTCGATATCGTCCGGCCATGGCTTGCGCACCGGCCGTTTGCGCGTGAACGAACGTACGCTCGAGGTTCTGGCGCTTGCTGCTTTCGCCGCGACCTCATCCTCCGTCGCCGCCGTCACGAGTTCCTCGAGCTGCAGTTCCAACTGGTCGAGCAGGCGCGCCGTGCGCTCAGAGCGCTGGCCTCGCAACTCGCGCCTGAGCTTCTCGATCTTCAATTCCAGAGCAACGATCAGTGCCTCGTTGTCAGAGAGCATCGCCTGCGCATTGGCCGCTTCCGCAACTGCGATAGCGTGTTTAGCCTGCAAGGCTTCATGCTCGCCAAGCAGCGCCAGGTAAGCGCCTACAACATCCGCAGGAAGATCGACAGGCTTCGAGATCATGAAGCCATTCGACCAAATTTCCCCTGTATTTTCAATTGAATAATGCTTAGCCGACCTTCGTCGGACGAAAGGTTTCCTGCGGATGCCTCCAGTCGATCCCGGACAGAAGATAACTGAGCTGCGCGGGTGATATCGCAATCGCGCCGCCCTGGGTAGACGGCCACACGAACCGGCCGCGCTCCAACTTTTTTGTAAAAAGGCAGCTCCCCTGGCCGTCACTCCAGATCACTTTTATCAGCGATCCGCTGCGACCGCGGAACACAAAAAGATTGCCGTCCAGAGGGTTCAGTTTCAGCACCTCCTGCACCCGCAACGCAAGGGATGGAAACCCACACCGCATGTCGGTATGGCCCGTTGCAATCCACACCCGCACATTTTGACCGGAAGGAAGCGTGATCACCGCAACGTCTCCAGCCCTCGCATGATCCGCAGCAGCGCCTCAACGTCGACGCTGCCGTCCACGACCACACGACGGCCGTTCGCCGCGACAATCTCCATACGGCCGGAAGGAGACGCCACCAGATGCTCCATCGCAACAGGTGGAGTGGCCTGCTTCACCGGCACAAAAGCTTCCGGCATGACGAACGCCGGCACAAAACTATCGCTTTGTTTCTGGCCGTGCAAACCCTGGCGAACCGATTTGCGCCAACGGTTCAACAGGGAGCGGCTGATGCCGTACTGACGGGCCGTGGCCGACGCCCGGCCTCTCCCCGCAAAGCTTTCTGCGACAATCCGCAGCTTCTCATCCTCACTAAAGCGACGCCGCCGACCGGTGTTGATCACCTCGATACGGCTCACCCGAGACCCGCTGTCCCCTTCAAAAATCTCCATCTGTCCAACTGTCCTTATGCCTGAGAATAAGGACAGGGTCTGGACAGTTTTATCCAATATTCACAGGCGGTCTCGCTCGGACGGATACGCCTGCGGCGCCGGTTCTCCTGAAGGATCGGTACGGCAAGTCGTCTAGGAATGACCGCGCCGAGAGTGACGAGCGTCGCCTTGCATTAATCGGAACAGCGGCCTTTATTTCGGTAGCCGATAAGCGCCGCCCTCTGGCTGTTGCTGGAGTTATCCGTGGTTTTGACGCCGCGGCCCCGCGCTGTCCCTCGCCGATCGCTCAGACATTGGTGCCCGCAACCTGTCGGGCCGGAAGCGCGATCCGAGCTAGCTCGTCTTCAGTTGAGTTGTTCGTAAAGTTGAGCGCGCGCACGGTTGACCCTGCTTTTCACGGTGCCAATCGGACATCCAATTCGGTGAGCAACATCCTTATAGGACTGGCCCTGGAGCAGGATCAGGTCGAAGGCCTCCCGGTAGTGTTTTGGTAAGCCGAGCATCGCCTTGTGGAATTCCTGTGCGGCTATGCCCCACTCCTGCGGCGCGCTGATTGACGACCTGGCCGAGGCGCAGTCGTCGAGTCCGACCACCTCGCGTTTGGACAAGCCAAACTTGGTGCAGAAGGTGTTGCGTAGGATCGTAAACATCCAAGACTTCAGGCTTGTGCCCTCTTTGAACTTGTCAAGATTGGCGAGCGCACGCACCAGCGTCTCTTGTACGAGGTCATCGACGTTGGCAGGGTTACGCTCAAATCGACGTGCGAACGACCTCAGGGCCGGAACAAGCTCTATCATCTCAGCCCGCACAGGCTCACTTCCAGGGACTTCCGTCATGATGTCCTCTCTCTCCGGATGCGGCTTCAACATGAGGTTGTTTAGATAGTTCCTGATCCATTTTTATTGTTTGACTTCGGGAAGTCCTCAATGGACGGTTCTCGACTGAAATAATCGGGGCCGCTTGATCCCGCGTTTGGCATGCGAATGCCCTCAGCCCAGAGCAACCCTCCCTTGACCCTGCGTCGCGAGTGGTCTCCGGATTGCCGAACGGTAGTGGCTTCGGGCGCGTGCTGATTATGGTCCTGGCCCTAGCAATGATCGCACGTTGCGCAAAACTTCTTCGCCCTGGATGCTACGGCGTAATAACCCTGGCAGCAGCTAGCTGAGACACGTGAAGCCAATATCCGGTGAAGCCGGCAGCAGCCAAGACCCGTTAGGGACTGGCGGGAGGTTCTGGAGTTCCGGGTAAATCCTCACGGCTTCCAGGAGCTGCAGGCAGGCTGTTGTGTGTTCCTTCACGGTCGGGCGGGAGAGTGGCTGTAGACGGCGCTCTCGTCACATATGCGGCAACGACAAATCCGATCAAGATGACTGCGACCAGCACAACCATTGGCAGGAAGGGCATTCGTTTAGTGCGTGGGTCCATCGCAGATCTCCTCGGGAGGAGGAACTGTGTGGCAACTATGATGTTCCCTAGAAGCAGCCATTCCGACGCGGCTGAAACATTACGAAGAGTGGCAGCAGAATACGCCGATACACGCGAGAGGCTGCGATCACTTGCCTCGAGTAAGTTCTGGGCATCAGCAAGCTGTGGAACGCTCGTTGCCTCTTGCCAATCCGCTTCACTCGGTCGCAGACTGAGCCCGTCCAATAGATAATGGGCATTCAGTCGGAAGGAGCCATGGGCAACGAACCGTTGACAAGGATTTGGGTTGTCGGAGCCGTTGCTACCGGTCTCGCTGCATTGGCGGCAGCCGTGGGCTGGATACGCGAGCCTCGGCAGTACCGCTCCTCGCCACCGCTCAGCGCCGCGCTAGACCAGTTCCGCCTCATGCCGAATGGCATCAGCGGGACCCCGCCCGAAGTCTACTTCGCCATGGGCAAGCCGTATGAAACCACGGCCTTCTCCCTCGGCCAGGGCAAGCGGCTTTATTCCTGGTTCGGCTGTTCCGCCTGTCATGGCGAAGCCACCGGCGGGAAGGGGCCGTCCTTTATCGATGGCTGGTGGCTCTACGGCCCATCCATGGTGTCGATCGTGGCGTCGATCCGCGATGGTCGCCCGCACGGCATGCCGGCCTTCAGAAACCGGATGACCAGCGACGAGATCTGGCAGCTTGCCGGCTACATCAAGTCGCTCGGGGCCCATACCGCCAGCGTCACCGCCACCAGCCGCAGCGACGAGAAGATCAACCGTCCGGCAGAGAACCGAGCCCCGGCCTCCATCCTCTTCAACCAGGGGCCCGCGCCCCTGCATCCGGACCAGGGGCCGAGACCGTGATCAGGATCCTGCTTGGCTTCTTCCTTATTGTCCTGCTTTCGGGATGCAGCGGCAACCAGTCGGCACTTGATACCCCCGGTCATTCGGCGGATGCCCTGAAGGACCTGATCATCCTGATCGTCGCGGTCTGCACGGTGGTGTGGCTGCTTGTGGTCGGTTTCCTTCTTTGGGCACTCGCCCGCAAGCGTGAAGCGCCCCGACGCGATAACGATGCCGAGCGCAGGATGAGGCTTTCGGTCCGTGTCGCAGTCGCGGTCACGGCCCTCACCGTGGCAGGCCTGACGGTTGCCAGCTTCACCACCACGCGGAACTTGAATAGCGGCAACGACGCCTCCCTCGTCGTGCGCGTCAAGGCGCAGCAATGGTGGTGGCAGTTCATCTACCAGGACGCCAACCAGCAGCCGGCATTCCTGACTGCCAACGAGCTCCACATCCCGGTCAACCAGGATGTCCGACTGGAACTCGAATCCCTCGACGTCATCCACTCGCTGTGGATCCCGAGCCTTGCCGGCAAGCTCGACATGATCCCTGGCCGCAAGAACACCATCACCATTCGTGCGACGCGCCCCGGCGTCTATCGCGGCCAATGCGCGGAATTCTGCGGCCTGCAGCACAGCCACATGGCCTTCGTTGTCGTGGCTGAGGAAGAGCCCTCCTATCGGCTGTGGTACACGGCTCAGGCCGCTCCCGCAGCGGAGCCTACGGTTGCGGAAGCTGCAGCCGGAAAAACGGTGTTCATGAGCAAGCCTTGCGCCGCCTGCCATACGATCCGGGGCACATCGGCCAGCGGCACGTCAGGCCCCGATCTCACTCACGTGGCAAGCCGCCGCACGATTGGTGCTGGTCTTCTTGAAACCACGCGCGGTACGCTCGCTGCTTGGATCGCCGACCCTCAAACGCTCAAGCCCGGAAACAACATGCCGCTCGTGCCGCTCACAAGCAACGAACTGCGTCAGGTCTCGGCCTATATGGAAGAACTGAAATGACGCGGGATCAAGGCGCGAGGGTACCGCTGGACGTCGACATCTCGGATGCCGAACTTGAAAGGCGGTTGGATAAAACCTGGCGCGCCAGCCCCGGCATCTGGGGCGCGATTGCTACCGTCGACCATAAGATCGTCGCCGGCCGCTATATAGCGACTGCTTTCGTATTTCTGATCCTCGGTGGCCTGCTAGCCGTGGCCATGCGCCTTCAGCTTGCTCAGCCCGAAGCCCGCTTTATCAGCCCGGACCGCTACAACCAGATCTTCACCATGCATGGCACGACCATGATGTTCCTGTTTGCCGTGCCGGTGATGGAAGCCATGGCTGCCTATCTGGTGCCCTTGATGGTCGGCACGCGCAACATCGCCTTCCCCCGGCTCAACGCCTTCTCCTATTGGGTCTTCCTGTTCGGCGGCATCCTGCTGTGGGTGGCCTTTGCGTTGGATGCCGCGCCCGATGTCGGCTGGTTCGCTTATGTGCCGCTTGCCGGGCCGCAATACAGTCCCGGAAAGCGCGCCGACCTGTGGGCGCAGATGATCACCTTTACCGAAGTCGCTGCGCTCGCCGTTGCGGTGGAGATCGTCGTCACCGTGTTCAAGCAGCGCGCGCCCGGCATGTCGCTCGACCGCATCCCGGTGCTCGTCTGGGCCATGCTGGTGATGTCCTTCCTGGTCATCATGGCCATGCCGGCGATCATGTTTTCCAGCACCACGCTGATTCTCGACCGGCTAGTCGGCACCCACTTCTACAACCCGGCGGAAGGGGGAGATGCGCTGCTGTGGCAGCACCTCTTCTGGTTCTTCGGCCATCCGGAAGTCTACATCATCTTCCTGCCCGCTGTCGGCATGGTGTCCACCATACTGCCCGCCTTCGTCGGCCGCCCCTTGTTTGGTTACATGTTACTGGTCATGGCCTTAATCACTACCGGCGTGCTGTCCTTCGGGCTGTGGGTGCACCACATGTTCACCGTCGGCCTGCCGCGGGTCGGCGAGAGCTTCTTCACCGCGTCCAGCATGTCGATCGCCATCCCGGCCGGCATCCAGATCTTCTGTTGGCTCGCGACCCTCTGGGCCGGGAAACCCATCTACAAGACGCCGCTTCTCTTCATCCTTGGCTTCATCGTCACCTTCGTGATGGGCGGCATGACGGGCGTCATGGTCGCCTCGGTGCCGTTCGACACGCAGGTCCACGACACGTATTTCGTGGTGGCGCACTTCCATTACGTGCTGATCGGCGGGGCCGTGTTTCCGCTGATCGCGGCCGTGTATTACTGGTTCCCCAAGATGACCGGGCGGATGATGAGCGAGCGGCTCGGTCGCTGGAGCTTCTGGCTAATCTTCTCCGGCTTCCACCTGACCTTCTTCCCCATGCACATCCTCGGCCTCTGGGGTATGCCGCGGCGCGTTTACACCTACCAGCCGGAACTGCCCTGGGCGTCGCTCAACCTGTTCGTCAGCCTCAGCGCGCTGGTTCTCGCCGGCGGCTTCCTCGTCTTCTTCGTCAACGTCATCGGCAGTTGGAGAAATGGTTTGCCCGCCGGTTCCAATCCTTGGGGCGCTGCGACCCTTGAATGGGCCACATCTTCGCCACCGCCGCCCTACAATTTCCGCCGCATCCCGGTTGTCAGCAGTCTCGATCCGCTGACGCCCGAGGAGAATGAGCTAGCCGTCGTGGCAGGTTTGCGAACCGATCGGCGGGAACTGCTGGTAACCAGCGTCGTTGAAGCGCTCCCGCAGGCACGGGAATCGTCCGCGACCGATTCGGTTTGGCCCTTCTGGGCAGCGGTGGCGACGTCGATCATGCTGATCTGGTCGATCTTCACGCCCTGGGCGGTCGTCTGGGGTTCGATCCCCCTTACAATCACCCTGATCGGCTGGTTCTGGCCGAAAGGTTCGGGGGAGGATGAGTCATGAAGGACCGTATCGTTCTCGATGCCTCGGCCCTGCCCATGCATGGGATGGGAGCCGCCAGTCCCACCTGGTGGGCAACCGGCGCCTTCATGCTGATCGAGGGAAGCGGCTTTGCCCTGGCGATCGCCGTCTACCTTTACCTGATGAGCCTCGCGCCCACCTGGCCGATGGAAGCGCCGCCGCCGGATCTGTGGGCCGGCGCATGCTTGACCGTCATCCTTGTCGCCAGCGTCGTGCCGAATTTGCTGGTTTCGCGATGGGCGCATCGCCGGGAACTGCGCAAGGTGCAGATCGGCCTCGTGGTGATGACGATCCTGGGCATCGTCCCGCTCGTTTTCCGCGCCTTCGAATTCACCACGCTCAACATCCGCTGGGACGACAATGCCTACGGCTCCATCCTGTGGATGCTCTTAGGGCTTCACACCACCCATATCCTGACCGACGTGGTGGACACGGTCGTCCTAACCTGCCTGATGTTCTCGCGCCACGCCGATAATACCCGCCGCTACGGCGATGTGCAGGACAATTCGATGTATTGGAACTTTGTCGTAATCACGTGGCTTCCGCTTTACGGCTGCATCTACGGATTGGCACGGTTATGACCGGGGCAATGGCGCGCTATGGGGGGCTGATCATCTCGCCGACCGCTTGGCTGGCAAGCACCCATTTCGGCCAGATCGTGCCTTACGGCGATTGCAGTTCGGGTGCGGGCTGGACAGCTACCACGGTTTTCACCGCGGCAGCTACTGCCGCAGGCGCGGGCTTCCTGTCTTGGCAGCAGAAGAGCCACGTGATCTCCCGCACCCAGCGCGCCATGACCTACGTTGCCACCTTTGCCGGCCTCAGCTTCGCCTTCGCCTTGACCTTGCAGGGAGCAGCCACGCTGCTGGTGAGCCCATGCCTGCACTGATCGCCGGCCTGTTTTTCCTCCTCTTGACCGTCCAGGCCTCCGCCCACAATGGCGAAAGCCACAATTCCGTAGGGTGGACCTTCGACCCTTGGATCGTGTCTCCGCTGCTCCTCATGGCGCTGCTTTACGCGTCAGGCGTGACCCGGCTCCGGCTGCGGCGCGGTCGGCCCGTTGAGGCGGTGCGGCGGGCAGGCTGGTTTTTCTGGAGCGGGCTTGCCGTTCTCGTTCTGGCGCTGGTGTCACCCGTCCATGAACTGGGCGAGCACTTGTTCACCGTCCACATGATCGAGCACGAGATGGTCATGGCGGTTGCAGCCCCGCTTCTCGTCCTGGCGAAACCGGCCGCCATAATGCTTTGGGGCCTGCCGGAGTCGATCCGCCGCGTGACGGGCGCTGCGATGGGGAGCAGTGCTTCGCGCGCTTTGTGGCGAACGTCGACCGCACCGGTGGTGGCAACGTCCCTGCACGGGCTTGCCATCTGGATCTGGCACTATCCGCCGCTGTTCGATGCGACCGTGACCCATGGGCTGATGCACCGGCTGCAGCACCTGAGCTTCTTCGGCACCGCGATCCTGTTCTGGTGGGCGTTGATCTGGCGCGCAGGCCGTGGAGCCGCCGCGTGGCACCAGTTCGTCACAATGCTACACACCAGCATCCTCGGCGCCCTGATTGCCCTCGTGCCGACGGTGCTGTATCGAGTCCAGACCCAATACGCGCTCGAATGGGGCATGACGCCGCTCGAGGATCAGCAACTCGCCGGCATCATCATGTGGGTCCCGGGGGGCATCATCTATGCCGGCGCGGCATTGTGGTTCCTCAAGACCTGGATCAGGGACGCAAGCAAGGGAGGGGCCGATGCCGACCACATCCGTTTGGCCTAAGGTTGTTGGCTTCGCCCTTCTTTTCGGAGTCCCACTTGTTGCGGGAATTGCCGTCACCACAGCAAAGGCGAGGCTGAAACAGGATGCGGTGGCCGAAGCCCTGACTGGCGGCGATCTGGCGCTCGCACCACCCATCTTCCGCCGCTATGGCTGTGGCGGTTGCCACGCCATTCCGGGCATTCCGGGAGCTGACGGCAAGGTTGGAGGCCAACTCGCCGGGCTGTCGGATCAGGTTTACATCGGCGGCGTCGCCAACAACAACGCCGACAATCTCGTAGCCTGGATCGTGTCGCCCCAACGCTTTTCGACTAATTCGGCCATGCCAGAAACCGGCATCAAGGAAAGCGAAGCCCGTCATCTGGCGGCCTATCTGTATGCCCACTGATCAAGGCTGCGGTGTCGGCTGTGCAGGCAGCGATTTGATGTAGCGGGCAATGGCGTCGCGGTCGCTCTGGGGCAGCAGCGCCATGTTCGTAACCACATCGGCCATGGAAGAGCCAACCCGCCCATGGGTTGGCGTTTCGCCGGTCTTCAGCATCCTTGCGATATCCGCTTCTGCCCAGTTGCCGATCCGGGTCGGCGTGATGTTAGGCACGAAGCCGGTGCCTTCCGGATCGGGCCCACCGGCAAAGCGGGTG
This sequence comes from Rhizobium sp. SAFR-030, assembly GCF_059415005.1. Taxonomy (NCBI): domain Bacteria; kingdom Pseudomonadati; phylum Pseudomonadota; class Alphaproteobacteria; order Hyphomicrobiales; family Rhizobiaceae; genus Rhizobium; species Rhizobium sp. SAFR-030. The sequence continues at coordinate 64,166 of NZ_JBPFDO010000008.1, forward strand.
GAAGGCTTGATGGCGCCAAGCACGTTGCGGGTCGAGTGACATTCGGCGCAGTGACCCAGCGTTTCCACCAGATAAGCGCCACGATCGTGCAACGGATTGCCAGTTAGCATCGCTTCCGATTGGCCTTGCCTGAAGAACAGCAGCTTCCAGACGCCGATCCCCCTGCGGATTCGGAAAAGCAGCGGCAGGTCATGGGGTGGCGCACGTCCGCCAACCGGTTCGAGCGTTCGCAGGTACGCGAAGAGGTCACGAACATCTGTGAGCGTCATGCCGGTATAATGCGAGTACGGCAGCGCGGGGTAATAATGCTGGCCCTTCGGCGACACACCTGCAATCAAGGCATTCGCTAAGTCGGCAACCGACCATGATCCGATACCGTCCGTCGGATGGGGCGATAGATTCGGAACGCGGAAGGTGCCGAAAGGGGACGCAAGCGCCAGTCCCCCGCCGAGTCTCAGCCGATCCGTCTGCCCAGGACTCGCATGACAGGAGGAACATTGGCCTGCTGCGAAAGCCTTTGCACCAAGCTCCGGATCGCCGCCTTCCAGACGAGGATCGCCGGACTGGAACGTTGGAACTGCTTCAGTCGCCTCCCACGCAAGCGAGACTACCAGCGCGGCCGTCAATGCGCCGAGCGGCAGGAGCCAGCGCCAGATCGCAGAAAAAGACCTCGTGGGCGGAAGCAATTTAGGCCGCAAGTTCATCCAGGGGCTCCAACTGCCCACGCGCAACTCGATCCTGCGTGATCTAGGGCAGGTACTTCATCGTGGAAGACCTTCTCACCCAAGCGTCCCGAACTGAGCGCGAGCAGGTTCGATGGCCGAGAGAACATGACTGACGATAAGGATCTACCGCGGGCGCCACTAAATCCTCCGCAACTCAGCCGGGCGACGGAAACACGGCATCAACATCGACAACGCCAACTTTTCGACTGTATCGCCGAAGTGCTCATGCCTTTGTCGCGCAGCAGCACTACTCTCACTCGGAACCTTGGCTTTGATAGGACAGATGAACGAGGCCCTTCGAGGGTCAGATGACGCAGGTCCGTATCCGTACAAGACGGTACAGCCTTGAATCATGCGGCGGACCTTAGCCTCTGTCTTCGTCTAATTTGCCAAATACCAATGGCGACTAGCGCAAGCAGTCCGACTACGACGCAAGCGGGTACCGAGAAACGTGCAAGTGCCACTAGTGGCGATGGGGTCCCGCCTGCACGAAGCTGGGCCACGCGTTCTGCTGACACAGCGATCGCAGGATTTCCGAACTGCTGTAGGACGTAATTGCTGATCGTAGCGACCTGCTCATCCGAAAGCGACTGCACATACGATTCTTCGTCAAACCGTGGCATGAATACCTGCTTGCCGCCGATCTCACGCTGGACGCCCACCAAGATTGCTGTGACCAAGTTGTCTGGATTGTTGCGGCCGGTCGCAGTGTTGTGGAACAATGATGGATACCGTTGGTCCGGTGTGCCTGCCCCATTCACTTGATGACAACTCGCGCAGTAAGCGCTGTAGAGCGCCTCTCCACTCTGGGGATGCGAGGGGCTATCGCTGGGGCTCGCCCCTCGTAGATGTTCTTCGAATGGTGCAGGTGCACCGAATTCAAAGCCTGGCTTTTCCTGTGCTTCATCCTCTTGAGGGGGGACAGACCTCAGATAAGTGACGATTGCCTTGAGATCGTCCGCTGGAAGGTATTGAAGGCTCATGGTCACGGCCTCGGCCATGCCGCCCCCCGCTTGCGCCTTCCCATGCACACGACCCGTGGCGAGATACTGCACAAGCTCATCATCACTCCATGCGCCAATCCCACTGACGGGATCTGAGGTGATGTTTGGCGCAAACCAGTTACCAAGGGACGCTCCGCCGTAGGTCCTGCGGCTGTCTTCCGCCATCAGCGCATTCCGCGGTGTGTGGCAGGTTCCGCAATGGGCAAGCACATCTGCCAAGTACTTTCCGCGGTTCCACTCCCGGCTTTGCGCCGGATCAGGCTTGAACCTATTCTTGTCGAGGAACAGAAGGTTCCAGAACATCATGGACAGGCGAATATTGAACGGGAAGGGCAGCGCAGTTCGGCGGCCGACGTCATCCACCGGTTTCACCTCCTCCATAAAGTACATGTAAAGGGCATGGAGGTCTTCGTCCGTCATGCCCACATAGGCCGTATAAGGCATGGCAGGATAGAGATGAGCGCCATCTGATCTCACGCCCTCCCGCACCGCCCGCGCAAACTGCTGCTCGGAGTAATCTCCGATACCCGCCGTCTTTGATGGCGTGATGTTGGTCGAGAAGATCGCGCCGATCGGAGACATGATGCTGTAGCCACCGGCATAGGGCTGTCCGTCAATGCCGCTCGTGTGGCAGGCAGAACAGTCGGCTGCCACTGCGACTTGTCGACCTTTCTCGATCACGGCCGCCTTGTCACCTTGCGCATACGCTTCCCCTCGCGACACATGCAAGCCGAACGTGATAAGCACGACTGAAGCTGCCGTGAAGATGTAAGAAAAAGCATCATGCATGGCCAAGCGCCACTTCGATCGCATCGGCGGCCTTGATGCCAAGGGCCGCCATCGTGAGCGTACTGTTAACGACGCTTGCTGAGGCCATTGGTCCTCCGCCTGGCAACCACAGATTGGGGTGGTCGTGGGCGCGGCAGTTACCATCAACCACCGAATCCCTCGGATCAGAGCCCATGATCGTCCCGCCCATAATGTGATTGTTTGCGTTCAGCGCCGTGGTGATGGCAAACTCAGTGGCATTGAAGAGTGACCCTATATGCTCCAACTGCCGATGCGCCGCTTCGGCCCCTCGCGTAACATATTGACCCACATCATAATAAATTTCGGGACAAGCAAGTCCCAGCGGGTCTCGCCGACTTTCGCTCAACGTCAACCGGTTGCTGGGGTTCGGAAGCGGTTCGAGGCTGATGGAAAGGTCTACGCCAAAGGTCGCTCGCCGTCGTATTTCGTCATCCAAAGCCCGTCCGACCAGTCCCTTCTTCAGAGCTTGCTGCGTCGCCGGCCCCACCCGTGAGATGTTGTTGAGGATCATCTTGTTGGCGGAATATTGCGAACGAAACTCTCCGTCGCGTGGGCCCACCAGACAACTGCTTTGAGCAGGGCCTCGGCCGATCCACATTGGCCTGTCCGCGAGAAACGTGCAGTGGAACCCCGAGTGATCCATCATGTTTCTCCCCACTTGGTCCGAAGAGTTGGCTATGCCACGAGGGTTGCGGGGGTTGGCTGCCAGCAGCAGCAGGCGGGGCGTCTCCAAACTGTTACATGCCAAGACGAAGGCCCTTCCAGTCGCCTTGTGAGATTGTCTGTTGTTGTCATACCAATGGACGGCGGTGAGCCTAGGCTGATCTCGCCGAAGCGAAGGTGGAGGCCCCGCAGCCTCAGGGGAGCCTTCCGAACACAAAAGTCGCAACCGGTGTCGCGCTCATCTCGACATCGACATATCCTCGGGCTTCCATCATCGCCCTGATGTCGACTGGATCGCTTACCTCGCCTCCGCTACGCAGCGTCCTCAGATTGGCCATCAGTGCCAGAAACGGGTCTTCCGGGCGGGTGTAGACGCCCGCCACGAGATAGGCATTACTGAGCGAAGCACGAGCGATGCGATCGAGTGCGGTCTCAAGGATCGGGCGCTTGAGGAACATGGTCGGCAGCCAGGCCAGCGAGTACCGCCTGTGTTGATCAAGTGCGCAAACATCAAGGTTGCGCACGGTAATGCGGTCCGCGTATGGGCTTTCAGCCACGTTTTTTCGAGCGAGTTCCAGCGCCGGTTCCCAGATGTCGATCGCATCGATTTTCATATCAGGGCAAGTCCGCGCCGCTTCGAGCGCAATTCCGGCAACCCCGGTGCCGACGTCTAGAAAGGTACCCTTAAGCGCTTCACGCATTCTTGGGTGCATCTCGGCAATGGACTGGATGCGGGTGAAGGCGCTTTTGGAAGCGCGACCCATAGCTTGCATCGCAGCAGGATCCATTATCTTCCAGTTGGATCCCCGATCCGGATTGCGAAAGAGCTCACCAGCCTCGCTCAACGCCATTTCGACCATAGTCAAGGCAAGGGAAACCTGCTCCTCATCGGCTGCATCTAAGACTTCCCCTAGCGCCATCCTTGCACCAAGATCAATCTGCTCACGGATGACCGGATCGACTGAAGCGTCGGAGCGCAGTTTGAAAGACGCACCGACAAGCGCCAGCATTCTTGCCGATTTGGCGAACTCCTGGATCCGGGGGATGAAGGTCTCAGACATATCGTATACCTCTCTCAGCCTTAGCTAGGTGATCGTTTGGAAGCGGACTAAGAGCAGGCTTCCATGAAGGCGGCCACCGGAAAACTGTTGCAGTTGCAAGACGGTGATGTGATGAGAAACCTACTCATCCTCAAAAAACAGGTACCCGCATTGTCTTAGCGCGACAGCGCTTTGGGGGACCGAATTCAGCTTTACCGCACACCTCAGAGCCGGGGTTTCCCTATGGGATTTGCCAACTGATAGCGGTGCTTGCCAGCATCCGGCGTGCGAGGGTCTGCTTTTCGGAACAGTGAGTGGGAAACCTGAAGCGACTGCCACTGGTGTGCCGCATCTCCAGCAAGCGCGGAACTATGGCTACGGCATCTTCATTGAAATGGCATCGGCGAACACTTTAGGATGTTGAACATGCTGGTGAACCGTTGGAAGCAGCCTATTGTTATCCAAGAAAACGGAATCCGTATCACGCTGACGTCGGCTGAGGAGGCGATCAACTGGCTTTCGCACGAGCGCGACCAGAAGAACGACAAGTGGCGGCATGCCTGGCAGACTTGCCGCGCAGTGTACGAGGGTCGACTTCCAGCGGATGAAGCCAGGTCGGCCGTTCAGCTAGCGGCTCTCAGCCGGCACTGAAAGTGTTGCGGCAGCAGTCATGATCACGACTGGTTCTGCGAGCGAGCCAGCTGTGGTCAAAGCGTTGTTAACTACGGGGGCGGTTTCCGGCATGCGGTTTGGCGGGTTCTGCGTTACCACCCGGGTTGGGACGGAGCGAAGCATGGGACAGAGCATTTCTGCCTACCTCAAGGCTGCGGGGGAAGTGAAATCGGTAAGGCAGATCCACGTCATCGCGACCGCGGTGTGCGAAGATCGAAGCGCCTCCCCAAACTTGCGGCGCATGGGGTCGGCCTTGCTGACCAAGGTCGATCGAGTGATACACCTACCGATCGCGAGTGCCGCGGTTCTCGGAGCCATTTGGCGCGATTTCAATGATCTTCGCGGACTGTTGGAGCAGGGTAGCGCGCGCCCGAACCCTGTTTCCACGCGGCAGGCGATCGGATCTCTACAGCCTAAGGCGCTGCTGGCTGAGACGAAGAAGGACCAAGCGATACCGCGGGCCCTGTGGTTCTGAGGCCAGCAAACCGGAGTACAAGGACGTCGTGCTTGCCGGACAAGGCGAGGAGGATCGCATTTCTCAATCTGATCTCACAGCTGCTGGCTTTCCCATCAGCCGCTTCAAAGCCTCGCCAGCACCGTCACGCACCAGTCGGTCAGCTCGTTCGTCCTCCGCGATCTTGCGCAGCTCGGCAACAACCTCGGTGTTCGTAATGACCTCCTGCTTTGCGCACAGATCGATCACCACCTTGCTCAAGATGTCGGGCCACAATTGGCCTTTGGATGCGCCGCATGCGTCCCCCATCCTTGCCGACAAATCAGCAGGCCCGTCCTTCGTCATAGCTATCCTCCTCATGGTTAGCCGGAGATCATCTCCCCGATTCCGTCTTTGTTGAGGATAGCAAAATTCTCCAACCACAGCGGGCGGAACAGGGCTTAGTTCGCCGTTTGGTGAGATGAAGGCTGATCCAGCATCTCCTCCAAGGTCCGCTGAACAAGAAGCGCAAGATGGTGGAAGCGCGGATTGTCCGGCTGCAAGAAGTCCCCCACGAAGGGTATGACAGCATCAACGCTGACAGGTATTCCGCGCAAGGAACACTTCAGAATCGCCTGATTGGCTATTGCCGCAGCTGCGACCTTCTCGACGAACTTATTGAAATCGTCAGCATTCATGCGCTCATCCATCGGCCGCTCCTGCTAAGGAATAAGCTTATACGTGTGCTTGACCGGTTTGGATCAGCAAACGGTTGAAACTTCGCCAGAAGGCGGAAGAAAAAAGGCTCGCCGAAGCGAGCCTAAGGAGATGTACCTAAGGAGATGTAGGAGTAGACGTCTCCGGGGAGGGGGCGTCTGCTTCTCGAACAGTGATATCGACAGAAAGTTCTCCCTCAGTCTGCTGTCGTACACATCCGCGATGGAGGATGTTCTTTCGGAGCGGCTAAAGGCTTAGAAGTGCGGAGACCGACGTCCGCCGGTCAATTGAGTTGTTCGGACAGTTGAGCGCGCGCTCGGTTGACCCTGCTCTTCACCGTGCCGACGGGGCATCCGAAACTTTTAGCCGCTGCTTCATACGACTGACCCTGCAGCAGGATCATATCAAAAGCCTCCCTGTACTGCCTGGGAAGGCTGAGCACCGCTCTATGAAACTCCTGTGCGGCTATACCCCACTCCTGCGGCGCGCTTATTGCTGATCTGGCGGAGACGCATTCGTCAAGCCCGACCACCTCGCGTTTCGCTCGGCCGAACTTGGTGCAGAAGGTGTTGCGCAGGATCGTGAACATCCACGACTTCAGGCTGGTGCCCTCTTTGAACTTGTCGAGATTTGCCAAGGCGCGCAGAAGCGTCTCCTGTACGAGATCCTCGACGTTGGCAGGATTACGCTCGAACCGACGCGCGAATGATCTCAGCGCCGGAATGAGTTCTATCATCTGTGCGCGCACGCGATCATTTGCAGGGATATCCGTCATGATGTCCTCTCTCACCAGATGCCGTATGAACATGAGGTAGAGGCGTTTGTTCCTCGCTCAATCCTCACTCAGAGGATTCGGGCGATGTCATTCCTGGGGCCAATGCCGCCCAAAGGGTGCGGGCTGAAACATCCACACCAGATCGTCGCAGCCGGCACCGCATCGACCAAGCTTCTTCCTAGGGCAGTCGGCGATAGCATCGATGACTTGGTGAATTGGAGCTTCGGCGCCGAACCGTTGCTTCAGCCGTTCAACATCGTAGCGACCACGTCGTTCGCAGCGCGTGCAGATCATTTTCATGGTGGGGAGCTGAAACTCGGCGAGCGTGTTCTGCTTCTTGTCCATCCTGGTGTCCAGTTATGGAAACCGGCCGCATCGGTTTGTTGGTCGTCAGCCCGCCGCATCGAGCGGTGGCTAGATGATCGGAAGGGACATGTTCGTCAAGCACCGCACGTTGAAGCTGATCACAGCGCACTATATGAGACGATCATGAAACGCTAATGTAGCACGGGAAGCTAATGCAGAATTCGATGCGTGGAGCCTCAGGCTGCCGAGTGCTTGTCGTTGAAGATGAGCCGCTGCTCGCTATGGATATCCGGGCGGTCCTGGAGGAAGCAGGGTTCATAGTGCTCGGCCCCGTACCGTCGCTCGGGGATGCGCTTGAACTGATCCATCAGGAGCGCCCCGACGTCGCTGTTCTCGATTACATGCTGCACGATGAGCCGGTGACACCGGCTGCAATTCTCCTCAAAGAACGTGCGGTGCCATTTGTGATGGCGAGCGCCACCGATTACTCGTTGATCGCAGGCAACGAAGCTCTGGCTCAAGCGCACAATCTGGGCAAGCCAACGGACATGGGGCAGCTTGTGAAGATCATTCACGGGCTTTGTAGCGCGGTTTGACCCCTGGGGCGATGTATGAGTGACATTGCGGGCGAACTGGGGTCCGTGTAGTCTAGGGGCGAAAATCAGCCACTCCGGCAGAGCGAGGCTTCGAAGCTCATGATAACAATGCGCAGCTCGGCGTCGTTCTCGTCGTTGAGGACGAGCCAATGATCGCACTGGACGTTGAGCTTGCGCTCCAAGAGGCGGGCTATCGGGTTTTAGGACCGGTCCCTTCAGGCAACGAAGCCCTGGACATCCTTCGCAAGCAGCGACCGGATGTAGCGGTGCTTGACATCTTCCTCGGGCGTCAACGCGATCTAGTCACTCCTGTAGCCGCGCGACTGAAAGAGCTCCGTGTGCCCTTTCTCCTCACCAGCGTCTGCGAAGACGGGGAGATAGCTGAGGACGATGTCCTGGCAGGCAGCCCCAACCTCGGAAAACCCACGGACACCAATCGGCTTCTGCGACACGTCGCGCGTTTGATGACGGCTGCAAGGGTGCTGGACCACTCTTTGGAGTGAGATGCCTTTTAGACTGGAAGGGTCGTCTACTTACGGATCAAACTCAGAACGTGCTGCACGGATTCTGCCGGAAGTGCAAGCTGCTTCACGCTTTGTTCTGTGTGTTGATGCGGTTCTGAGGTGGAGCCTCCGATGAGCCCCGGGCATCCAAAAACCCAGAAATAAGGGGAAGTAGTGGTGCTGTTAGAGAGATTTGAACTCTCGGCCTCTTCCTTATCAAGGGCGAGCGCGTGATGTCATTTGGAGTCCGGTGAAATACCCGGACCTATCTCGAAGCGAGCTCCGTCAAATCAATGAGGATCAGGACGTGCCAGATCAACATGAGAAGCGCTGCCGAGTTAAGACTGCTTGACCCATTTCGGTTGAGGCTGTGATTTCTGTTACAAGACATCGGTTCTGTCGCCGCGTCTGATGCTTACGCGTACTCGATGCGTATTAACTGACATGAGAGTCCTGAAGACGGGTATATGTGCGGTGTCGGCCGCTGCAGCGCTTTCGTTAACCATGAGAATGGTGTATGAGCAGCTTCTACTTTGGCTCGCAAGTTCTCTGGGAAATCGTGACGTGAAAACCAATAAGTCGCTGGCGCGCCAGACGAGGCTTCTTTCGGCTCTGGCGAACGAGAAGCGCCTACACATCTTGAAGATCATTTCCGAGCAAGAGTTGGGAGTCGGAGATCTCGCTTTCCGGGTCGACCTTAGTCAGTCCGCACTTTCCCAGCATCTTGCTAAGCTAAGGGCTTCCGACCTTGTAGCAACGCGGCGCGACGCTCAGACCATCTTCTACTCAACCCGAGACCCTAGGGTGCTGGCTGTCCTGAAAACGCTCGACGAGATCTACGGCGAAGCCGATTAGTCCAGCTTTGGGTGCTAATGCTCGGGCAAGAGCAGAAGTACGAGCAGAGGGAATTGCCACGCCCTAGTGGCGCATCGCGCTCCGGCGAGGTTCTTCGCCGGCAGCGACTACGACGCCTGCATAGCGGACCGTGTTACCATTCCCGTCGCGGAAGCCTCGGCCGAACCCCGTTACAACGACGTACTCGCTCGCGCTGTTGAGGACACGGTAGGTTTCCTGCTGGGGTCGGTTTGCTATGATGCTGTCTCGAATTGTCTTTGCGAGCCGTGACCGATCTTCTGGATGCACACGATCAAGGTAGGCTTCGACAGCTAAGCCGGTCGATGCATCATGGGCGTCCAGTCCGAAGAGCGAGGCGAGCGCTGCATCGGCGTAGACTATGTTATCTGGAACGTCCCAGGTGAAGAAGCCCACTTCAGGCGGCGCCTCTCCGGCTACCTGAGCCACAAACACAGCTTCATCCGTTGGCCGCACTTCGTATCTCCTGCGCAAAAGATATCACTTATGAAAGCAAGATTAGCATTACGTAGCATGCCGTCCAACGGATCAGGAGCGCGTCATCTGCTTAAGCTCTTGAACAGCTGCAGCGCGTCGGGCGTCGAGGAAAGAGGCCATGTCCTGCAAGTGCACGCCTTTCGCCGGCTTCTGGCTGTCCTCCATCCGCATAACGGGGATCTTGATATCGCCTCTAGCGACCTTCCTGAGGAAGATCTCTACGGTGATATGAGAAAATAGTCACGGCAGACGTCCTTCAGCGGGATGACGGCTTGTCCATCATATAGAGCGAGGAGCAGGAAGGCCGTGTTCATCAGCGTTGTCCCTCGCCGGTAGTAGAAAAGTGAAACAGGGAGAGATAGCTAACGCCTCCCTCGTTTGATAGGTGGCGAGGCTGCCGAGGAACTCTCACCCTGGGCACAAGTTCGCCTGTCGGAAATCGTAAAGGAGCTGGGAAGTTGCCGAGGTACTTCCATAACCTCAATTACCTTGACGAGCTGATGATTGACCAGGAAGGTGCCGAGTACGAGAACCTCAAGGCGGCAGAAGCGGAGGCTGAGCTGACCGTCCGCGATCTTGGCGCGCTGGCTCTTATCGAGGGAAGGTCCTTCCGCCTGGCTAGCGTCCGGATCTGCGACGGGTCGGGCACCACGCTGGCGGAGATATTCACCGAAGATGTGCTCATTCAGGTGTTCCAGCCAAGTGATGCTTTGATCTGGAAAGCAGTCTAAAAGCGGCTGGTTCATCCAGGCTTTAGCGTTTGCCGTTTTTCCGTGCTGCGTTGCAACTATTCTCGCTGACGCCTGTTCGTCGTCCGCCAAATACGGATGATGCGCATGAACAAGGAACTGGACTGCCTTCACCGGCAGCTCCTAGAAGCAATTGAGGACGCTCGTTTTTTCCGACGCCAGCTGAAGGAACAGACGACCTTCACACGCACGATGGTCAGTGAGCTCAGAACTGAGCGAGAGCGCCTCCGGGCGATCGTCAGCGAGAGCCAAGCGCTACGGTCGCGCCAAAGCGGCTGACGTTTCAGTATGCGATGACGGGTTCTGCTCCTGTTCCCACTCGGTTCTACCGGGACATGCCTGAACTAAAACAGCAATGCCTGCTTGTTCCTCGGCCATGTTCTATTGGGGTGGCTGAATGTTCTGGTTTGCCGAGCCACGGTGAGGGTCAGCTAGGCAAATTTTTCGCCGCCGTTTCATCGTCTGATCCCTCTCCGTTCTCGTTGACATTCGTCGGCGGCGCGGGTCGCTCTCTAAATGATTGGTACGTCAGGCGCTCGATTACCGTGATGGTCAGATGCTCATCGGCGGCTCCAACTCCCATTCACGTCTGCACCATCTTGGCCACGCACGGGCCAGCACAGCTTCATCGTGCGCCTCGGCAGCGCATGCCGCCTGTCGCACCGTATCAGTGTAGCCCGTCAGCAGCTGGATGACTGCCTTGATGCGCCACGGCAGCTCGAAGATCATGAACCACATCCAGCCTACCATATGGTGGGCGTGCATGTGCGCGATCTTGCGCTCGCCGTCATATCCAGTGAAGTGATCGGCCTCGTCGGCCCAAGTCTGGCGCCACTAATATTTTGGTTTTGGTTCGTCCATCCGTGTTACCTCGCTGGACCAGCCGCATCGGTCAAGTTGATTGCGCCCGCCGCTCTCGAGCTGATGGTTAGATGCCGTGAGAGGCCTGCCCTATCAAGCCGCTCCAAAAGCCCCAGAACGACTTTCACCAGGTGCAGGCTGGGAAGCACTTGATGATGGCGGTTCGGAACAGGAACAGAACGCAAATTGGAAACCGCTTCCGATTCCTGGGAACGCAAATACCCATAGCGCCCAAGGGGCCTGAGGTTTATGCAGCGCTTCCAGCTGGTTGTTTGGTGGGTGATGTAGGGCTCAAACCTACACCCACTGATTAAGAGCCAGCTGCTCTACCATGCTGATCACACGGTCGAGCCAGCTGTTGACACCCTATTTCAGCCCAAGCGCGAGCGGCATGTTCATTCGACCGATGCCAGCAGCATCAACTGATTTTCGGGCAGGGGACGCTGCAAGGCCTTTGCCTCGTCCCTTGGTGCGCGCATCCATATCTCGATCTCGTCTTCCGTTCGCAGGATGACCGGCATCGCCTTGGGATGGATAGGGCCGACGATGCCGTTGGCTCGGTGGTCAGGAAGGCAAAGTGGTCGGAGGTGATCCAGCCTTCCTTCATCTTCCGCACGCCCTGCCACTGGGGTACCCACAGGCGGCAAAGAACATCAGCGGCTCGTCACGTCCACCAGCGAACCAGGCATTGGTGTCCGGCCCCCGTCAACCTTGCTCAATGGATCTGGCTCGGCAAAGCGTGTCAGCGGCACCAGGCAACGGTTGCCGACGCCAAGCCATGGCCGCCAGTGCTGGCTCGGCTCCATCCTCAGGAGCTCATCGAAGTCCACAGACTTACCCTTGGCACGCAGCTTGTCAGCACGTTTGGAAGCTGGGCGACGTCCATCCCCGACAGCCCATCTCCGGGATACATCATAGCGTCACATCTCGCCAGATGGGAACCGGCGCATCTCGATGCGCTCGAGGTGCCCCACGACGAGGCCCGGCATTTCCGTTGCGAGCAGACCGACGAAGGCGATCGACACGCTGTCTCGATCGTTGCAGCGGTCGCAGCGGAACTGGCCACGCAGCTGGAATACGTTGAGGTCGCCACACAGCTGCTGGATGTCGGAAGGTTGATAGTGACGGGTGATCCTGCAGATTGGAAAGTTCACCCGCACGAACTGTCCAATCTCATGAGCCTTCGACAGGCGAGGGATCTTGTTGTCGCGGTACGGGTGAGACCTTCCCGCACCAGATCCACCCTCTCGAGGGCGACCACGTCATCAAAGGGACCCCCGGTATTATAGGCGCAGTCAGCAGATGAAAGCCGGAAGACATCCCGCCGGCTGTCATGGAGTTCCTGAGCGCGAATACGAACGATCGGGATTGTGATAAGACGACAAGCTATCGCAACTGCAAATCTTGGCTAAGTGCATCTCGATCATCATCGGCCTATCAGGTCTACCGCAAGTTCGGATTGACCGATCGCGTAGGCTCCGAAGCTCAATGGCATATCAAATACGACGGGTCAGGGCTTTCAGCCGTGCGTGATGCAGGGCGAAGATGTGGAAGAACAGCCGTAGGAGGTTCTCGGCGGCGGCTGTATCCATGCCCCGGGCGGTCATCCACTGGATCAATTCGATTTGACGGCTGCAGATCATGTCGGCACTCACCACGTGCCGGGACGCCATCTCCATGCCGCTTTCCAATGTAGAGGGCACCTTGTCCGCCTCGCGTTCGAATTCGAATTCGAAAGCCAGCTAAACAGGATGTGACATTTCACTGCCATAACATGGATTGCATCACCGAATGTCGCCGCAGGATAGGTTGTGAGGCACAATCAGTACCCATATTCCTCGACCAGTCGATCATCCAGATACGAATTTCTCCGTTCAGACGCTCGAACTGATGCGGGTTGCCCCGAGGGAAAACAGGAGTCATCGGCCGTGCATTCCGCCTCTTCGGTCGCGGCGAAGGACACCCATATCGGGACGTGAGGACATAGATGGTCAAGAAACGCCTTGGTTGCGCCGGCCGTCTTCGACGTCATCGAGAGGGCGAATGCTGAAGCTAACGTTCGCGGACTGGGATCGAACCAGTAACGTGTAGCAAGCTTCCCTCCAGCTCATGCCGTCGGCGATCACTGTTGGATTGATCCGGAACGGTGAATCAGAAGAAGAAAGGAGCGTCCGGTTCGAGAGTGTTCATCAGACAAGACCCTTCAGACGCCTGCCCGGTTCGCTCTCGGGCTCGTCCTTCGCCCGGTCGAGGTGCAGGTAATTTCCTTCAAACTGCGCCGCTTTTCTCAAACCAAGCGGATTGCAAACGGTCCAGGTCTTGCCATCGATGGCGATCAGCTTCTCCCGGCGAAGCCGGCCGAGCATGCGGCTGACATGCACCGGGGTCAGCCCAGTCGCGTCGGCGAGATCGACCTGCGTCACCGGGAAATCGAAGACCTCGTCTTCGATCACCCCGAAGGCCCGCATGCGCACAAAAACCTCGTAGATCAGAAACGCGATGCGTGAATACGCATCACGGCGGCCCTCGTCGATGATGCGCTCGCGCAGCACGCCCTCATCCTGCAACGTGTTCCACCAGAAGGCCAAAGCAAGACTTGGTCGGTTCAGCAGCAGGTCCTTCATTGTCTTGCCCGAAATGGAGGCCACCACACTTGGCGCCAACGTCCCAATACTGTGATCCATCTCGTTGAGGATGAAGATTTCAGAATCGCAGGGGTCGCCGGGAACGAGGAAAGCCATGATCTGGCGAGACCCATCCTTCAAGTACTTATAGCGACAGGCCAAGCCACTGATAACAACGTGAATGTCCGGTGAGTGCTGACCTTCAGATATAATATCCTCGCGCGGTCCATACTCTTTCAGTCGCTCTGACGTGATCTTGTTCAAGAGATTTCGGTCCTCCTTGCTGAAAGCCGTGAATTGCTCTAGCTTGGTGATCAGCGGGCTGTCCATGCTGTCCTCTTTGACGCTGCATCGTCTGCATAGCATCGCCACATGATCCGGTTCGACGGTCGCTGCACGACGCCCAAATGTACTATCCCCCAGGCAGTTCCGAGTTTCAGTGATGCGCCGCTCGCGCCTCGATAAGGCTTATCAGCGTTCTAGCTGCTTGCCAAATCCTTGCGGAATTCGTCCTTGGCTCGATCGACGGCTGCCAGGCGCGATTTTGGCAGCTTCTTGCCGGCGCGAATGATGTAGAGATTCAGCATCGGCGCGGCGGATCGGAAGGGGCTCGATTTGCCACTCTATCGCCCCCGACAAAGCATTGCAGGCTTTGCTGTTTCTGCAGACGTCCTGATATTCGCGTGAGACATCGCAAACCAAGGTCTCATCGCCGCCGGCCGCCGGCATCGTCGTCTTGAAGGTTTGCACGCTCTCGAGCAGCCCTCCGGTGTCACCGGCGGTGGCGGCCAACTTGATTTGCAAAAGGCTTCGACAGTGCATGAGTCGAGGCCTCGTAGGCAATGGCGCCCGAACGGAGCAGGCTGAAAGATCCCCACAGGATCGCCGCAGTTGGCCGGCACCAGATAAGGTTATTCCTGCAGCAGTCGGCGATGGTTAGAACAGGGGCGGCGGGGTAGATTCTGCGCCGATATGTAGTAATGCTGTGCCGTAATTTTTTGTGTGGTGATTGTATTGGAAGCCATATCTCGAGATGAATTGGAAGTTGAAGTCACGCGTCTGCGTCAGCAGGTGCGTGAAGGAGAAAGGGCCCGGGGACGGGACGCGATCTTCGATAGCGCTGTTGACTTCGCTATCATTGTGACAGACCCGGCTGGGGTGATTAGCGACTGGAATCGCGGTGCAGAGTACACCATCGGCTGGTCGGCTGAGGAAATGATTGGTTCAACTGCGGAACGGTTCTTCACACCACAGGATCGAGCGGTCGGTCGGATCGAAGCGGAGATGGCGATCGCTCTTCGCGATGGCAGTGCGCCGGATGAGCGTTGGCACCTGCGCAAGGACGGGTCAAAATTTTGGGCATCAGGTGAGATGATGCCGCTGCGAGGTGATGACGGAAGCCATCAAGGCTTCGTCAAGATCTTGCGCGATCGAACGGGTCAGAGGGAAGCTGGGGAGCGGCTGCGGATCACGGAGGAGCGGTTCAGGGCGCTCCTTGAGGGTGTCGAGACTGCGTTCGCGATCGTCGAGGTCAAATTCGATTTTGACGACCAGCCCGTTGACTACCGGTTTATCGAGGCAAACCAGGCGTTCGAGCGGCAAGCTGGCGTTAACCTCCGGGGCAGATGGGTCAGCGAGTACGCTCCCAATCTTGAGCAGTTCTGGTTTGATACCTACGGTCACGTCGCCAAGACGGGGGAGCCAGCTACTTTCGAAAGTTACGCCGAGGCATTCCAGCGATGGTTCGACGTCCGGGCAATGCGTGTGGGCGAACCTGCGGAGAGGCAAATCGCCATCTTCTTCAACGACGTCACGGAGCGTAAGCGAAATGAAGAGGATCTGCACAAACTCAACGACACGCTTGAGGAGCAGGTTCAGGAACGCACGTTGGAACTTGGGCGCCTTTGGGACGCGTCTCCAGATTTGTTGCTCGTAAGCGACCGGCAAGGGTTCTTCCTGAAGGTCAACCCCGCCTGGCACGCAATGCTAGGTTATTCAGCAGACGAACTCATCGGTCACCACGTGAACGAGTTCGTCGTAAAGGACGATCATGCCAAGACCGTTGACGCATCTACGCTTGCCGCTAAAGGTGAACAACCTCATTTGAGCAACAGGTATCGTCACAAGGATGGTTCCATCCGGTGGATCTCCTGGGTGGCAGCCTCCGTAGGAGAAGTGATTTACGCAACCGGCCGCAACGTCACGGCCGAAAAGATACAGGCTGATGCACTTGAGCAGGCGCAGGAAGCTCTGCGCCAGAGCCAGAAGATGGAGGCCGTCGGTCAGCTTACAGGCGGATTGGCGCACGACTTCAACAATATCTTGGCTGGTATCTCGGGCAGCCTTGAGATGATGCAGAATCGCATAAACGATGGACGCATCAGCGAAATAGACCGGTACATGGCGGGAGCGCAGGGAGCTACCAAAAGGGCGGCGGCCTTGACGCACAGGCTTCTCGCGTTTTCTCGCCGGCAGACACTAGCTCCCCAGCCAACCGACATTTCACGCTTGGTCACAGATATGCAGGACCTGGTTCAGCGAACAGTCGGGCCCCACATCGCGATTAAGATCAACGCCGGCGATGACACTTGGCCTATCCTGGTTGACCCCAACCAACTCGAGAACGCGCTTCTGAATCTCTGCATCAACTCTCGCGACGCTATGCCCAGTGGCGGAGAGATCGCCGTTGAGGTAGGCAATCATACCTTCGACGACAAAGAAGCCTTCAAGCTTGATGTACCTCCCGGCGAATACGTCCTGATGTCCGTTACCGATACGGGCACCGGCATGGCGAAGGGTGTGATCGACAAGGCATTTGATCCTTTCTTCACCACCAAGCCCATCGGAATGGGAACCGGATTGGGGCTGTCGATGATCTACGGCTTTGTTCGCCAGTCGGGCGGCCAGATAAAGATTGCTTCTCGGCCTGGCTACGGCACCACGATTTCCATCTATCTGCCTCGCCACGACGAGCAGGAAAGGCTGGAGCCTCAGGCGAGTCGGGATACCATGCGCCCAGGCATTCAAGGCAAGACTGTTCTGGTCGTCGACGATGAACCACTGGTACGCATGCTAGTACTTGACGCGGTTGAAGACCTCGGTCACACGCCGTTGGAGGCGGGGGACGGTCTCCAAGCCATGGACATCCTGCGCTCCGGGGTCGACATCGACCTGTTGGTAACTGATGTCGGCCTACCGAACGGAATGAACGGAAGGCAGGTTGCAGATGCGGCGCGCCAGCTTCGGCCCGGCCTCAAAATCCTGTTCGTTACCGGATATGCCGAGAACTCGGTGCTGGGCGGGGGCGACCTCGAGCCCGGCATGCAGATTATCACGAAGCCATTCGACATGATGGCACTCTCTCAACGGATCGTGCTGATGATTCAGGATTGAATGGTGGGCGTGCCATCGAAACTCGCCCGTTAAAGGCAGCGTTCAGGAAGAGGCTCGCTGGCCACGACGTAGCTGTCCCCGAAGGGTTGGGCAGGTCTTGTCTCAGCGCAGGTATGGCAGCACCTGGCGCTTCATGAAGGCGAGGAAGCCCAGCTGATCGCGCGAGACGTTGTGAATGAACACTTCGCCGAAGTCGCAGGAAGCCACGTCGGAGATGATCTCAACCAACTCGTCCCCGTCTGTGATCAACGGAATGACGTTGTCAATATCTTCGAGGTCGACGTCGCGAGTAGCGTAGTCGAAATCTTCAGGCCGGCGAAGATCAGCAAGACAGGCCGGCGGAGCAGCGGCATTGCGCCATTGATCCCAAGCGGCCGCTCGCGCATTTTCCTTATTTTCTGCCCAAGCTACCTGAAGCTGCAGAGCAAGCGGCTTGCCATGCCCGCCGCCCGAGCGAAATAGTTGAACTATCCGACGAAGGTCGTCAACCGACTTACGCACGGTGATCAGGCCGTCTGCCCAAGAGCCAAGCCATTTCGCTGTCTCGTCGGTCAGCGCAGCGCCGAACAAGGCAGGCGGCTCTTGTGGAAGGGTCCAGAGCTTGGCTTGATCGACCTCGAAGTGCGAAGCTGTTCTTGTTACCTCCTCGCCACGTAGAAGACACCTCATGACGTCAGTTCCTTCCTTGAGGCGTATGTTGCGCTCATCCTTTTCTGGCCAAAGCCCACCAACGACATGTTCGTTCAGCGCTTCACCGCTTCCGACTGCAATCCAGCGCAGCCGCCCGGGGAACATTTCAGCGAGAGTCGCGATTAGGTGGGCGAGAACAACCGGATGGTATCGCCAGCCTCCAGGGATCGCCAGGCTGCCGAAGGTCACCGAGGTCTTCGCCATGGCGGCCCCTAGCCATGCCCAGTTGTTCCCCGAGTTTCCCTGTCGTCTGCTCCAAGGCGCCACATGATCGGACGTCATGATTGACTGGAAGCCAGAAGCCTCGGCAGCCTGTACAAAGGTAAGGAGATCGCTCGCAGCAAATTGCTCGTGAGACGCGTGATACCCGATCAACATCATCTTTCCCTCATTTCCCAGACCGTCAGCACTTTGCACATCCACGCATCATGTGTTCAAAATCGATGCTCCACCACGAGCCGCAGACTAGCTCTGGTTCCGCTCGGGCCACTAAGACTCCCATTGTCTGCCGCGGTGACAGTCAGGTCGAAAATGCTCCTGATCATCTACACCGCTGGTCTTGCTCCTTAGGGTGCGAACCCACCCTGTGCCGGTAGGACAGCTCTCCACCTTCAAAAGCCGACGGGCATAGGCACCGAGAGCGGATGCAGCCGGTGCTTCTCTGTGTGCAGTGAAAGCTGGTCCCGCAGATCCCCTTTCCATATCGTGGTCTCTTTTGCAGAGGACACTAACAAGTTCAGCCTTCGAGAGTTCCTCGCGGGTACGTGCCTTCGGGAGCGGCAATGGCAAACCGGCTTCGCTCAATCTGCAAGGAGACCCCCCTGGATGGCCGAAGCCTTACTTTCATCAGGGACTTGCAAACCCTGCGACGTGCGGCTTGACAAACGGGCGTAAATTCGATGAGCGACAGAGTTCAATTACGAAGGTTGTTTCACGCTTCTCTTGGTTCGGATGCGTACAAACCCGGAACCGGCTGATCGGACCCGCAGTTGTCTCACACAGTTTGGAGACAGTGCATATGAAGAATGGCACCCCAGGAAATGCTCATGAAGATCGCTGGCTTGCACCGGTCTGGGTGCGTCATGGGGAGGAACCACCCGAGGCGATTACTAGCCCCAAGCAAGCGTTGGAGCGCCTCAGCTGCAACTGGCCAATGAAGCGAGGACGGCATTATCTGGGTGCCAAGGCAAGCTGCACGGCGGTCATGAAGAAGCGCTTGGCGAGTGACCTAGCGAGGGAAGCTTTCATTCGCGCATCCATTGAGGCACAGATTCTCAACTAGAAGCGGGGCGGTCTCAAGCCCATTGTCATTGTCACCACAGGAGATTCAGATGTCCGTGCCGACGCTGATCGGTTGTCGCCTTCTTGTCGTTGAAGATGAGTACCTCGTTGCCTCCAGTCTTCTGAAGGCGTTGGAAAAGGATGGCGCAACAGTTTTCGGACCGGTGTCCGACGTCGAACGTGCACTTGAAGTCGTCGAAGCCTCGACATTCGGCTTCGACGCTGCCATCCTTGACGTAAACCTGGATGGCGAAATGGTCTATCCGGTGGCGGCCACGCTATCTGAGCAGGGGATACCATTCGTCTTCGTGACTGGTTATGACCTTCGCGTCATGCCACATGATCTCGCTGCAGCGCCTTGTTTGATGAAGCCCTGCGATGAGAGCGAGTTGATCCGGTTGCTGCGCGGCTGCGTTGACGACGAGCCACTTCAACCGTGACGGGTCATCGCTTCTATGAGGGCGCATCACGATCCAGGACCTACTCCGACCGGTCCGGGAGCTAACAATCGTTTCGCCCCTCCGAGTGTGGAGTTAGATTATCCACGACGAGAACGGGACCTGTCCCTGTCTGATCGGAGGCAGAGGCCCCGCTGGAATGCATTGCGCGAACCTGCTCAGCAAGATGTTTTGCGTGAACCCGTGCCGCATCATCGAAGATAGATCGGAGGCGCTTCACGCCTTCCGAGAAGGCAGCAGCAACCGCTATTCCATCCAGCATCTGATTTCTGATCAGTGCTTCGACGACCACCAGGAGCAGACGGGTGTCGAGCATCATTCGCTGGTTCAAGGCCGAGATCTTTCCCTCAACACCATCATGTTTTGCCTCAAGCAGGCCCGCAAGCTCATCACTTCGCTGTTTGGCGGCTTCCACTTCTGCAAGGAGATCGTTGATGCGTCGCGTCGTGCCGCCTTCCGAAGCTTGCATGTCGGCGTCTCTGCAGTTCATGTGATGATCCTGTCGGCAACTGTTGCTGTTCCTAGACGCGACTCCCCATCAAAAGGTGAAGCGTCCACATGACAGGCATCCTTACAAATTTTCATCCCAGAAGTTTCGCAGGACTGGATCAGCTTGTGCCATGGAGAATGTGCGCTCCTGTGCATGCGATGACGAATTTTATCGGCCGCACGCTCGGTACATGCCGAGCCAGATACCTTCTTCCATGCGCTGCGGAAAACCTCCGTCGACTTAGTAGCTGTAACTCTGGCTCTTGAGGCCGGCAGAGCGCTCAACAACGATTGGCAGAAAATCGGGAGACGATCGGCCGCTAGATGTGGCTCCGCCTTTTATCGCTTGTCAAATCTGTACGCTCTCAGACGGCCACTCTGCCACCACAAGCCGGTAACAGTCGCATTCGCGTGACCGCGTTCCGGCGCGTCCGACCAGACCCAGATGACGGAAACTTCCAGCTCGAAGCTCAGTTTCTCCAAACGTCCTCACCATGGGCCCGATGATGCCAGAGCAATCGAATGATGGCCGGATGCACACCACAGACCTGACGAACTGTGAGCCTCTGTTTGAGCCAAGGCATGTCGTAGATGCCCGGCGCCTGAATAAAGTGATGCGATTGCTTCCGCGGTACCACACGCACCGCCGCTGGAACGCAAAACTCATCAACCTGCTGATCAAGTTGGGGCAGGGGGCGGTTCCGTCGCGCTGGTTCCATGACCGGCCGGTTGCAGAGGCAACGATCACTGCCAATGGGCGCACCGTCGGGTTGCGCATACTGCGGCCGGACGGAGCACCAAGGGGGGCATACATACATTTTCATGGCGGGGCATGGGTTATAGGGAATGCTCGTCTCGACGATGGACTGACCTCGATGATTGCCAAGGAATGCGGTCTTCTGGTCGTGGGGGTAGATTTTCATAATGCTACCGATGATCGTCTCAGTGACTCACTGAATGATTGCGAAGCCGCTCTTGAGTGGGTCCTTGAAAACCTCTCCGCCTTCAATGTTCAAAGCGTCGTCGTGGGAGGCGAGTCATCAGGTGCGCATTTGGCAGCGCAAGCGCTGCTGCGGTTGAGGCGGTCGCGAGGATTGAAGAGAGTATCGGCGTTCGTATCCACCTGCGGCGCTTTCAACCTGAAAGGCTCCCCCAGCTTGAGACACGCTGGCGCCTCCTCTTTGATCGTCAGCGGGCCATCGGCATATCTCAACCTTGAGAGACTACGCCCAGACCTCGAAAACGAGGAGCGGGACGGCCCGCGGTTCGCATCGCTGCATGATATGCCGCCAGCTCTGATAGTCGCCGGCGAACTCGATCCCATTCTAGATGACAGTCTGGAGATGTATCGCAGTTGGCTTGGTCACAACGGCAATGCGAGGCTGGTCGTCGTTCCCCAGGCACCGCACGGGTTCAACCGCTTGCCGACAGCCGTGGCGGCCACGACAAATGCCTACATTCGTAGGTGGATCACGGAGCAAATCGGTTTGCCTTGCTGACGACATCAGCCATCGCCTCTCAGCGAAACTTCAATCCTGCGACGTCCCGCCGTCCGGCTCCAGCCTCAGGAGCTCATCGAAGTCCGCAGACTTACCCTTGGCACGCAGCTTGTCAGCGCGTTTGGAAGCTGCATCGAACAATGCCCGTTTCGACGATGGCATGCCCAGCGCACCATTGCCAGCTCGCGCTCGCCTCCATTGTTGCGGACGATCGGCGCGGGATAGTCGGGGTAGACATCAAGGGCCGGGGGCATATTGCCGAGGCGGTCCAGCGCCTTGGTCAGCGCCCTGATGGCGTCCTGGTTCGTCGAGACGTTGTAGAGGTTGCACATGCTATATCGCTCCGCGGTTAGAGCCAGCCGAAGCTGACGGCGGCGTGCAAGCCGGAAGAGACGGTTGCGGCAAGGACTGCAAGGAATAACATCGCGTTCGACAGCAAATTGCTCGTCATGTCGGGTCCTCCAACCCTAAGGTCCATCTCCTGAATACAGATCATAGCGTCACATCCCGCCAGATGGGAACCCGGCGCATCTCGATGCGCTCTAGGTGCCGCACGACGAGGCCCGGCATTTCCGTTGCGAGCAGACTGACGAAGGCGATCGACACGCTGTCTCGATCGTTGCAGCGGTCGCAGCGGAACTGGCCGCGCAGCTGGAAGACGTTCAGGTCGCCACACAGCTGCTGGATGTCGGATGGTTGATAGTGACGGGTGATCCTGCAGATTGAACAGTTCACCCGCACGAACTGTCCAATCTCATGAGCCTTCGACAGGCGAGGGATCTTGTTGTCGCGGTACGGGTGAGACCTCCCCGCATAGTAGCCCGCAGGCATCAGGAGCGCTCGAAGCTCGGCCGCCACCCGCGCGTCATACCGCGGCTCATGGCACCCTCCGCCAATGCCAGCTGCAGCCGCAGATGCCGGCAGTCATCGAGCAGCGTCGCGACAGCAGCACGCGCGTCGCCGCCATGATAGGCGAGGGCGGCCTCGATCTCCTCAGCGAGACTTGCTTGCTCGTGCTCAACAGCGATCGGTTCAGCAGACACACGTTCTCCTTCGCGCGGAAAGCACGCTTGGTTCGTCATCAAGTCGGAAATGGCCGCTGATCATGCGGCAGATGTTCCCTATATGTTCCATGGGTTGATGGGAGTCAAGCCGGCCGGTTGCGACTGTGGGTCACAATCCACCAGTCTGCTGAAGAGGAACCTCTTCCCGCAGCTATCGTTTTGGTGCGATGCAAAGGTACTTTTTCCATCTTCGCCAGGGCGACGTCTTCGAATAGGATCCGGAGGGGGTGCTTTTGGATTCCGACGAGGCGGCTCTGGACGAGGCTGTCGGGGCCGCGCGAGAGATGGTCGCAGAGGCCGTTCTCAACAACGTTCTGATCGACGGACGGCGTTTCGAGATCTGGGTACACGGCCGCGGTCTGATTACTAGCGTGCCGTTTCACTCTGTCATCCGGCTGTAGTGTCGCCACCAGTGATCATCCAGGTGCTGAGACAGTTGCTTCCTGAGGTCCTCTTAAGCCGCACCGCTCTGGCGCGAAAAGCTGCCCAGCAAGTCCGCTCTGGGGCATGATCGAGCGCAACTTCCCGCTTTACGATGAAGATGATGCGCCTGAGCCGCTCTCTTCCGAATAGTCGTGCGTCCCTTCGCTGTCGCTGCGCAACGACGCATGTCATTCGTACGAGGTGAGGCTGTCGCGGTACAGGATACAGAGCTTGTTTGCCGACCCGGCAATCCGATCGGTTCAGACTGTCGTAGCATAGGCATAATTAGTCGGCGGCGTTAGCCCGCAATCCCGTACTTCCAACTACTTTTAGTTCCACGGCTATAATCCCTGCTTACGGTTCAATCTTCCCGCGGCACGACTTGTTTCAATCCGGAGTGGCCGACATGTATCCGCCAATCGACCTGAGAGAACCTTGGCAACTGCGCGAATTCCTCATGGTGCGAGCCGGCCGGTACAGCCACATCGAAAAAACACAGCGACAGCTCGTTGATCGTACCCTGGCTTCTGCTTTCGGCGATCCTGACGCTCTCGGCAACGGTGATTTGAGCCAGGCGCTGTTCTCCCTTATGCATCGCCTTGCTCAGGGCGAGGCTCGCCTGCTGACGCCGCGTTCGTGAACAGCCAGTGCTCAGTAAGGGTTCATTGACGCGCTGATCGAGTAGCAGCTTCCGGAGCTCCGCCACCCCAGGTGAGGTCCGCGAGGTCAGGCTGCAAGTGAAGAGCCGATGACGGGCTCAAGTGTCGCCGCACAGGTCACGATCATGACCGTCTTGCCGTCTGCATCCACGACATTGATCGTCATGGCGACCGCGTTTTCCTCTTCAAGCTTGCGCCACTTGAAGGTGTGCCTCATGGTTTCTGCCGCTTCAAGCCGCACTGCAGCTGCGTCGGCACATTCGGTTCCGATCTCGTCGCGGATCTGTTCGCCATTGTAGATATTGAAGAAATAGAGGGCCACGCTCGTGCTCCACATCGGGCAAGAGCCAGTCACTCTCTCAGTCGCCAGCGCCGGGATCAAAGGGCGACACAACTCTTTGTGGCAGCCAAAGACGCCGTTTTGACGACGGCAATCGAGTGTGAAGATTTGGAGTGCGCTCCGAGGCGCCGCAGCAGATCACTGCTCCCAACCGGTGCATGCCACGGTGGAGCCAGTTGGTAGGAGTAGCTCGGTGGCCGCCGCGTCGCGCGCTGTAGCGACTTCCCATGTTACAGTCACTGGAGCCCAAGCGAAGCTCTACCCATTAAGGTTGAAACCATCCGGCGGTCGCCTGCAATAGAAGGTTGGCGACGCCCAGCCATAAGCGCTCGCAGCAACGTCGGAGTGCCAAAATGAAAGATGTCGAAGACAACATTGCCGAGCAGCAGCACCAGCTGCGTCTATGTGTGGCTGGAGCAGGCGCTATAGGCATAACGCTCGCCACAAAGCTTGCAGCCCAGTACCCCAACGTAAGCATCTTGGCTCGTGGTCGAACTTTAGCTGACATTCGTGAAAAGGGCATCGCATTAACGGATCGAGACGGTCATCGCGCACTGGAAGTGCCCGTGGCGTCAGCTGAAGGGCTGGGGATCCAAGATGTGGTGTTTCTGTGCCCCAAAGCGCAGGATCTACCCCAACTGGCAAAGGACATTCAGCCGCTTCTACACGAAGGAACGCTCATCGTTCCCGTGGTGAATGGTATCCCCTGGTGGTACTTCGAAGGCGCCGGTGCTAGCCATCGGCCACACGACATCCATGCTGTGGATCCTGGTCGCGAGCTGAAGGCGCTACTGCCCTCCGCCTGCGTTATTGGCTGCGTCACAATGTTTACCGCCGCCAGGATATCACGATCGGAAGCGGTGGCCATGAATGGTGTGAAGCTAGTGCTGGGAGAAATTGATAACCAGGATAAACCCCGTAGCCACGAGCTTGGAGCCCTTTTGAACGCATGCGGGATCGAGACCCGCGTCAGCGAACGGATCCGTGATCCGCTCTGGACCAAAGTAATTGCGAATCTGATGTCCAATCCACTTTCTGTAGTCGCCGAAACTCACCTGAGAGACCTGTGCGGGCTCGAACCTTTGTCCAGGGTCGTGAAGCAGCTCCTGAACGAAGCGCTCCTTGTAGCGGCCAGCTATGGCGCGCGCCTCGAACTTGATCCTGAGTCACTGATGAAGTTCGCTGCCGGAATGGGCGAGGTCAAGACGTCGATGCTCCAGGACTACGAAAGTGGGCACCCCCTTGAACTCGGAGCAATCTGCGACGCAGTAATAGAGTTAGGTGACATTCGAGGACTGGACATGCCGTTGACCCGCACAATCACCGCTATCGCCAGGTACAAGAGCGACGCAGCTATGAGAGCGGCCGTTTAAAACCATCCCTTCCGGCCGAGAATGGCAGGGCCCGCCTCGAAAGCTCCCTCTACAGCAGTCACATTTAACCCGCATGTTCGTCAGCAATTCCTGACGCGCAGCATTGTGTAGTTCTCTGGTTTCGCAGGTTGATTACCGACGATTCAACCGGTGTTAAGAGGAAGAAGCTACCCTTCTTTGTCGCATGGGGGCAATGATGCTGAGAATTCTCGCTATAGTATTCGTGTATTTTGCTATTACGACCTTCACTTTAGCTGATGAGGGCGATTGGCAGGTAGTCAAGGCAACCGAACAGGTGACGGTCAAGGTCACCGATCGTCCTTGGCATGCGGTAAAGGTGGGCGATGTCGTCGCCAACAAGTCCTGGATTCAGACCGGCCCAAGGGGCCGTGCGCAACTGGTCCGCGGCACCGAAAGCATAATCATACAGCCAAACTCCATGGCAGGAATTTTTACCAGAGGTGACATCGAGAGAAAGACCAAGGTCATTCAGCAGATTGGGGTCTTGGATTTGGAGATAGAGAAGCGCAATCAACCGCACACGACCGTGGTGACTCCATACTTGGCGGCTGTGGTGAAGGGTACCAACTTTAGCGTATCCGTGGCCAACGGCAGTGCCAAAGTGGCCGTCAATCGGGGGCTGGTTGAGGTCACCTCCTATCAAACAGGCCAGCGTGCAAATGTAGGGCCTGGTCAGCGCGCATCGGTAGACACTTCAAATGGTATGACGGTTTCCGGCGTGCGGTCGGCTCCGTCCATCACCTCTGTTTCTCCGTCGACAGCTCCTGTTAATGCTGTGGGAGCAGTCGCTCCAGTCGGTCCGGCAGTTGGCTCCAGTTCCCCAGGCAGAGCGCCTTCTGCCCCTTCTATCGGCGCCAGTTCTGCGAAGGGCGGCAGTCGCAACCCCGACAGCGATCAATCAAATACCAGCAGAACGGACGGCGACCAGAAGGGTCGTGGCGGTATTCGCGGCTCTTCCGGCGGTCAAAGCAGGAAAGACAGCGGCGGCATAGGTGACGGAGGTTCTAAGGGCGGCGAGGACGGCGCAGGAAACGGCAACGGCAACGGGAACGGAAAAACTGACGGCCTTGGGAGAGGTCCGGGGGAAGGTAACGCCGGCGTCGGAAACGGGAATACCGATGGAACTAGAACCGGGAAGGCGGATAACGGAAACGGAGTAGGAAACGGCGAGGGCTTTGGTAACGGCGGAAATAGCGGCAACGGAAACAAGGGTAACGGCAAGGGTAACGGCGGAGGAAACGGTACTGGAAATGAAGGCAATGGCCGCGGTGCGACCAGCGGGACCGGGAACGGGAACGGGAAAAAGGATTGAGCGATGGGACGTTGTTCAGCCATCTGGTCTAGAACAGTACCGTCTGCTTCGCGCGCAGTCCGGTTGGTCGTTATCGGACTGATCTTTGCGGTAGTCTTGGCAGGAGCGGCAGTTCCGCTCCTTAAGTATCTTGATAATGAACTTGTTGCCCGACGCTTCGCGGCAGCTCCTCGCCCGGCATCGGGAGAGATCGTCTACCTGGCAATCGACAAGAAGACCCTCGATACCGTGGGCACCTGGCCGTGGCCGCGCAGCGTTTACGCGAAGTTGCTGGAGAAGCTATCCGGGGCAGGCGTCAACGACATTTTCATCGACATCGATTTCAGCACTCCATCCTCTCCGACAGAGGACACCGCATTGGCAGAAGGCCTTGCCAAAGTCGGTGGCGGGGTCATTCTTCCCGTCTTCAGTCAACGTCTTTCGGCGGGAGATCCTGGATTGCTGGCCGTTACCCGGCCAATACCGATGCTCGGTGCAAACGCTTGGCTGGCATTTGCAAACGTCGTTGCAGATGACGACAGCATCGTGCGGTCGATCCGAGGCGGCGATATGTTGGACGGTCAGAAGACACAATCAGTTGCGGCTGTTTTGGGCCGATCTGATGATGCTGACGGCAGCGTGCTGATTGACTACTCGATCGATCCGAAGACAGTGCCCATGATTTCCTTGGCCGACGTGTTCGATCCTGCGTTCGACGACAACCGGCTGGCAGCCCGTTCGGTCGTCGTTGGAGCTTATGCAAGCGAGCTCAAGGATATCTTCCCGGTTCCAGTCTACCGACAGCTTCCCGGGCCATTGCTGCACATTCTTGGCGCGGAAACCCTTAAACAAGACCGATTGCTGAGACCTGTGCCTCGACTGCCGCTGGATTTGGGATTCGCGGCTCTGGTAATCTCCGTTGTCTTGAGCTTGCGCGCCCGGCCTACCTTCCTTGTGGCGTGGCTTGCCACCGCGATGTTGATAGCTATCGAAGGCTTGGCTTTCTTCCTGCAAAAGAACTACGGGATACTCCTCTCTACCGCGAGCTGCTGGGCCGTCCTGCTGCTGGGCATACTGCTAGCGTTGACCGAGAAGGTGAATTTCAGTCGGTTCCTGATGGAGATTGCCAATGCCGAACAACGAAACATTCGCCGGTTGTTGCGCAAGGTCGTGACGGACAGCACGGATGCCGTCATCGCGTTCGACCACAACATGAATATCTTCGAAGTCAGCGCGTCGGCCGGCCCGATGCTGGCCGCCAGCACCTCAAGTCGGCGCGGGACATCACTTGAAGATGTGTTGCCAAGCTCCCTCTATCGTCAGGTGCTCAGCCTCGTAGCAGAGCTTGTGCGTGAGCCGCTTGCTGTCCATGGGTGTACCCACGAGGTGGCTGTGGAGGTCGATGGGTCACTTCGACATCTGGATGCAACCGTGACACTGTCTCCCTTGGAACGTCCCGATGAAACGGGCCGTAGCGTCACTACCTCCTTTATCGGCAGCCTGATGATCAGGGATATGACGGCGCGCAGACATTATGAAGAGCGTCTGAGATACCTTTCGCAGTTCGACGACCTAACCGGCTTGATGAACCGCAGAACCTTCTCGACCCATCTCAAGGAATACGAAGGGCAGTTCTTCGTCCTAGCTATCGGGCTGCACCGCTTAAGCGTCATCAATGCGACCATGGGGCGAGACACCGGAGATGATGTGCTGCGAGGTGTCGCAGCTCTGTTGACGGCTGAGCCTCGAATAACCGCCGTGGCGAGGCTGGGCGGCGACGTCTTCGCCATCGTGATCCCTAAACGTGGTGTCGAGCGACAAGAAGAGATGATCGAGATCGTCATGGATCTTTTCGCTGCACCGATGAAGGTTGGTCTCAGCAGCAACCAGCTCAGCGTGCGCGTCGGAATATGTGCCGACATGCTGCCGGATGAAGCAGGTGATGTATGGGTAGAGCGCGCCGAGCATGCGCTTGACGATGCAGCGAGGGTGGCGGGAAGTGGTTGGCGCGCGTATGATCCGGCTGCCGCCCTTCAACAGCAACATGCGCGTGAACTGGAACGGGCGATGCGCGACAGCCTCACGCGCGGCGAGTTCTATCTCGCATACCAACCACAGGTCGACCTTCGGACGGGACGTCTCCGCGGTGCCGAGGCGTTACTGCGCTGGAACCACCCATCATTCGGATTGGTATCGCCAGCCACTTTCATCCCCGTTGCGGAGGCGAACGGGTTCGTGTGTGAGCTGGGCCGTTGGGCGATCAATGAGGCGTGCCGTCAAGCCGCTCTGTGGCCGGACGAGCTAAGCGTTGCCGTCAACGTCGCCCCTGTCCAGCTAATCCGGAGCGACTTGGTCGCCGACGTCGGGCTCGCTTTGCAGAGGCACGGCATCACGTCGCGCAGGCTTCAACTCGAAATCACCGAATCTGCGTTCGTAGAACGAAGCAGCCAAGTCTTCGGCACGATCAAAGCATTACGGGAAATGGGTATTGAGATCGCCCTTGATGATTTTGGAACCGGTTACTCTAATCTGGCCCATCTCGCGGAGTTCCCACTCGACAAACTCAAGATCGATCAGTCTTTTGTCCGAAAGCTGGCTGACGATCCACGCAGCCTGGCAATTGTCCAGACCGTCAAGTCCATGGCAGAGGGGTTGTGTTTGCGCGTTGTCGCGGAGGGTGTTGAAACACAAGTTGAGGCTCAGCTGCTGGCTGCCATGGGCTGCGAATTGGGGCAAGGGTACTACTTCGGAAAGCCTCAGACCTCAAAAGATATACTAAGACTGCTCGATGCTGCCCCTTGGATCACGGCAGCTTAACGCCGGATGATGGCATCTGGCTCACACGGCCACGATTGTAGCTGCGCAAGTAGCCGCGTCGCAGACTGCTCCTTCCGGCTTGGGTCCGGAACCGGCCATGCTCCTTGAGCTTGTAGAGAGCTGTTCAGGCGCCCGTGAAAACCTTTCCACGAAGGAATCATCACGCATCCAAGCACGCTGCTGGATCGTATGAGAATCTCGGCGGTGCGGCAGTGGACGAAAAGGTGGGTGCACGTCTAGTGATCGGAGCGCTAAAACTCCAGGACCTTCTAATAAGCGACGAACGCCGCCCTGGTAACTCAACTTCCGGGCGTCTGGCTCTTCGAGAAGTAACTTGCCATTTAACTAGTTAAGTCAACATTACCTAATGCTCGCATGATATTCAGGCCACCAGCCAAGGAGATATGCGTCATGCTGCTCGAGCTGCAAAACGTCGTTCTGGAGATGATAGCCCGCGGCGAGCCCTTGCCAAAGACGCTGGATAAACTCTGTCGCGATGTCGAGCTTATCGCTGACGACGTCATCTGTTCTGTCCTCGCTGTCGTTGGCGATCGTTTGCGTCCGCTTGCAGGACCTTCTCTTCCCGCCGCTTACTCGGCTGCCCTCGAGGGTATCCCCATTGGTCCTTCGGTAGGATCGTGCGGCACTGCAGCCTTTTTAGGTGAAGCGGTCACAGTCATCGATCTGGAACACGATCCGCGATGGGCTGATTTCAAGCATCTCGCTTTGCAGCTTAACGCAAATGCCTGCTGGTCGACGCCAATCTTCAGCAATGGTCGCGTCGTGGCAACTTTCGCGTTCTACTTTCGTGAACTGAGAGGGCCGACCACCGTCGAGCAGCAGATTGTAGCTGCCTGCGTTAACCTTTGCGCCATTGCGATCGAACGGGAAGAGCGTGTTCGAGAGCGTCAGCGCCTGACCTACATCGACGCCCTGACGGGGTTACCGAACCGTGCACGGTTCAACGTTGTTCTAGCTGAGCAAGCGGCCAGACAAGGACGATGGTGGGGTGTTCTGATTGCGGATCTTGATAATCTCAAGCTGGTCAATGACACGTTCGGCCACTCTAGCGGTGATGGTCTTATCTGCATAGCTGGCGAGAGGTTGGCTGCAGCAATTCCAGAAGGCAGGACATTCCGGATTGGCGGGGACGAGTTCGCTATCGTTATAGATGGTGAAACTGCGATAGATCTCGAGGCGGAAGCTTCGAAGATACTCGCCACCATCAAGGAGCCTGCAAGTTGCCATGGCCACGTTGTCGTGCCGAGTGTGACGATCGGTGGAGCGATAGCTAAACAGGGCGACACCCCTGACCAGGTGAGACAGTCTGCTGACATAGCGCTCTACCACGCGAAGGAGCGTTCGAAGGGGAACTACGTCCATTACAATTCCGGCATGGGAACGGCTTTTACGAGGCGTTTCCGCGCGATACGTGATGTCGGCCTGGCTCTCGCTGAAGGCCGCATAACCGCGCATTATCAACCAATCGTTCGCTTAGACACCGGCGAGGTGGTCGGATTCGAAGCGCTATGCCGGATGATGACAAAGAATGGCACGATCATTTCAGCGGCCAATTTTCACGAGGCAACAAGGGATGCGCACGTCGCATCCGACCTGACCGAGTGCATGCTCCTCAAGGTTGCCCGGGACATGCGCGACTGGATCGACAGCGGATTGCCCCTTCAGCATGTAGGCATCAATCTCGCAGCTGCAGACTTTCATGCCAGGAATCTCAAGGAACGGCTTTCACGCATCTTCGGAGAGACAGGTGTTCCGCTCAAGCATGTCATCCTGGAGGTGACGGAGTCGGTCTATCTGGGACACGGCGAGCATGTCGTGGCCGACGAAATAAGGGGCCTGAGATCTCTCGGCATGCGTGTCGCTCTTGATGACTTCGGAACAGGGTTTGCATCTTTGACCCATCTGCTGACGGTGCCGATCGACATCATCAAGATCGACAAGTCTTTCGTGGACCGGCTGGCGCTCGAGGAGGGCGCCGGCGTTATCGTGGAAGGCGTTATCAATATCGCCAACAGGCTCGGCATCAAAGTCGTTGCAGAAGGCATCGAGACGGAGGAGCAGCTAGAAAGGCTTCTGAGTTTCGGCTGCAGCTTGGGCCAGGGTTACTTGTTCTCAAAGGCGGTAGACATCACTGCTGCGACACTCCTATTACAGCACTTCGGTCAGCCTCAGACACAACCGTCAGGACCGATACGGGCTGAGCGTCGCACGAGCGATTGACTGGGGCCGCCCTATCACTCAGTCGGCGCGTTCGCACTCAGTTAGCAGACGGCGATTTCGAGCATTCCCCAAACGGTCGGGGGCCTTCGCGGTCTGCCAGCTTAGCGTCGGTATTCGACGCTTGCCTAGTCCGACAGAAATGGCTCCGGCCCACGACTGGGAACCAGGGCGACGTCCTATTCGGCTTCGTCCAATCAGGTCTGAAGTTGGTCATCTTTCGAGGGTGGAAGCGTATACGCGACCAGACATTAATCGGTGTTCAGATGCTCGTCTACGAGCTGAAGGTGAGCTATCTGACTAGATGAAGATGGCATTCAGTTTGTGCGGCTGCCGACTTCTAGGTGAACGTGGATGACAAAATTTCTGCTCCCAAAGTTGGCTGCCGACGGAAGAACATCACAGTCGGGCCATCGGAAGGTTCAGCGGACGACGTTTGAAAATTTGAGGATTAGGCTTTGCCGGGAACCCCCACAGCCTCCCGCCATCCATGGAGTGTTCGGCGGCAATCAGAATAAGTCGCACGGATTCGGATCGATGACGACGATCCTGCACCTGGCTGGCCAGGAACCGCAAAGCCTAGACGTGTGGTCAGGCGAAGGCGATCACGGCGGTGCCGACCCGGTGATGCTCTCGCACCTTTTCGATCCCTCGGTGACCGGTAACCGGTACGGCCGCGGTTCGAGCCATATCGATGACGCCTGGCCAGTCCTCACAGGCGTCGCGGCAAACGCCTCCATCGAGACGGGCGAGATGATCCACATCGAGTGGTTCCTCGCTGACAGCGGCATCACCTTGCCGCAGAAGCAGTGGTGACTTTTGAGGTACCGCGTCATGCGATCGTCCGAGCTTGAGGTTTGAAGAGTAGCAAACGGTATGTTGAAGCATCGCTTCGATAGCAACAAAGTTTGGCATCGCGATCGGCCTCTGCTCCTCCCACCACTAAAGTCAACCAGATGATGGCATCAGGGATTTCGCCGGAAGTGGTAACCGTCGTCTTTCGGAGGGCGGCAGGTCATCTCCTCCCGGTTGCTGCGCAACTTTAGAATTAATTTCCGCATCATCAAGATCAGCCGCAATCCCCCGTCCTCGCTTAACTCTACTCAACCGGTAGTCTTTCGGAGGAAAGAGGGTGACGGATGAGTGGATTGACTGACACTATCGAAGCGGACGTCCTGGTAATCGGCGGCGGTCCGGCGGGATGCTGGGCTGCGTGGAACGCGGTATCGCGGGGTCTGGATGTCGTACTTCTCGACAAAGGCTATGTCGGAACGAGCGGCGCGACCGCGGCCGGCAACACCACTACGATCTATACGAAGCATGGCAGCGCCGAACGTGCAGCGACGATCGCGCAACGGGTCAGGCTCGGCCACGGGTTCACTGAACCGGATCGTGTCGAGCGGGTGCTCGACCGGACCCACCAGAACCTCAACCTGCTGGCGGAGTGGGGATATCCTTTCCCGTCCTACGAGGACGGTCGTCCCTACCGAGGCATGCTGCGCGGACCCGACTACCTCCGTTTCATGCGCCAGAAGCTCATCAAGGCGCGCGTCAAAATCCTTGATCATTTCCCGGCCGAAGAACTGCTCGTCTCCGACACCGGCGTCGCCGGCGCCATCGCGCGGGATCGTCGCACCGGCGAGGCTGCCGGAATCCGTGCCGGGGCGGTCGTTATCGCGACGGGTGGCTGCGCTTTCCTCAGCGGCGCGCTTGGCACCAATAACCTCACCGGCGACGGCTACCTGATCGCCGCAGAGGCAGGGGCCGTGCTGTCAGGGATGGAGTTTTCGGCCCAATACGGCATTTCACCGGCCTATTCGAGTGTCACCAAGGGCGTCGTCTACTTCTGGGGAACGTTTACCGACGAGGACGGCAATGTGCTCGGCGCTGCGGGAGATCGTCAGACAGCCGTCGCCAACCAGCTGATCAAGGGGCCAGTCTATGCAGTGCTGGACAAGGCACCTCCGCGGCTTCAGGAAGGGCTCCGGCGCGGGCAACCGAACATCTTCATGCCGTTCGACCGGATGGGGATCGACCCGTTCCGGGAGCGCTTTCCGATCACCCTCCGGCACGAGGGAACGGTTCGCGGAACAGGTGGGCTGAAGATAGACCATCGCGCCTCGACGACGGTTCCGGGCCTGTTCGCAGCTGGCGACGCAGCAACGCGGGAAGCGATGTCGGGCGCGACCACTGGCGGCGGCGGTCCGAACTCCAGCTGGGCGATGGCGACCGGATCGTGGGCAGGAGAAGACGCCGCGAGATATGTGCAAAGCCTGGGCTCGCAATGGCGGTCGCGATCCGTCGCGCGCGTCAACACGTCGCCGCTCCTGATGGCGGCCAGGAACCGGCCGGACGTCACCGCCGTCACCGAGCTTGTAAAAAGCCGGATGCTGCCCCTGGAGCGCGGCTTCTTCCGCACCGCACGGTCGCTGGACGAGACGTCTTCGGCGTTGCGCGACCTCTGGCACGATCGGACATGGCGGGAACTGCCCGCTGCGAAGTTTCGCGAGGCCGAGGCTCTCATCGCCACGGCCCGATGGGCAACCGAAAGCGCACTGCTGCGCCCGGAAAGCCGCGGCCTGCAGCGGCGGCTGGATCACCCCGGTCAGAACCCCGCACTTGTCCGCAGCATTGAAACCGGCGGCACCGACACGCTGTGGTCCGCTGTCACCGCTGATCATCAGGCAAGGAGCGAAGCATCATGATCGAGATCGTCAGCGCCGACAGGTGCGTCCAGTGCGACCTTTGCGTCGATGCCTGCCCCGACAACGTCTTCGATGCGGTGCCGGACGGCGTTCCGGTCATCGCACGACAGGCGGATTGCCAGACCTGCTTTCTCTGCGAGCTGTTCTGTCCGACCGACGCACTTTACGTCTCGCCACTCTCGGAAGCCATCGAGGGCACGAGCGAACGGGATCTGGTCGAGCGCGGCGTGCTCGGCAGCTTCCGTCGCGAGATGGGCTGGAAGAACGCCAAGCCGCGGGGAACCGCTGGCGACCTTAGCTACCGCATCTTTGAAACCGGCACGATCATTCCCTGATTGGAGAGCACCATGCGCAGACTAATATCCTCCTTAATCCTCGCCGCCACGGTGGCTGTCACCGCCGCTCCCTCACGCGCCGAAGATGCACCGCAGACGATCCGCTTCGGTGATGTCGGCTTCGGTTTCGGCACGCCCTTCGGTGTCGGCCTTCTGGCGATCGCAGACGCCAAGGGCTTCATCGCCGAAGAATTCGACGGAACTCCGACCAAGCTGCAGTTCACCTATTTCACCGGCACGGGGCCGGCCATCAACGAGGCTCTGTCGAACAAGCAGCTCGACTTCGCCTCCTACGGCGCCGTTCCCAACATCATCGGTAAGGCAAACGGGCTGGACACGGTCATTCTCGCCTCCTACGGCGGAACGACGGTCTTCGGTGCCGCACGGCCCGACCTGACTATCAAGTCCGTGAGCGATCTCAAAGGCCGGAAAGTTGCGATCCAGAAGGCGACGATCATTCACTGGGCATTTATCTCAGCGCTCAAGAACGCCGGGCTGTCCGAGAAGGACGTGACGATAGTCGACCTGAAGAACGCCGACCAACTGGCAGCCCTAGCCGCCAAGAGCGTCGACGCAGCCTTCGGTGCCGACTTCCTGCTTCCGCTCGAGGAGAAGGGCGTCGCGAAGGTCTTCTACAAATCATCCGAACAGGGCGCTGCCGGGGATGGTTTCGGTGCCTTCCTCACCACCGACACGTTCCGCAAGGCATATCCGGAGGCGACGCAGAAAGTGGTGAACGGCTTCGTGAAGGCGGCCCAGTGGCTGGCCGACGAGAAGAACCGCGAGGAGGCCTACCAGATCTGGTCACGTGCCGGGACGCCGATCGAGGTCATCCGCAAGGCCAATGCAGGCAGCCAGCTCAGGGACAAGTACAATCCGCGCCTCGACGCCTTCTTCACCGCCCGCTACCGGAGCGGTATCGCCTTCGACGCCGAGCAGAAACTGATCCGCCGCGACGTCGATCTCGATGCATGGGTGGACCGGTCCTATGTCGAGAACGCCGTGTCTTCGCTGAAGCTGCGGGCCCTCTGGCCCGACCGTGGTGCCAACGGCACCCTGCAGAACTGATCGGAGCGGATCGATGGCAGCGCTCGACGCGAACATTGACATCTCCGACCGGAAAGCTCGCACCGGCGCGCGCGCGTCCGGCACCTCTCTGATCGGGAGGCTCGGAAGCGCTGCCGTCATCCTCTTCGTGCCAGCACTCATCCTGCTGCTGTGGTGGGTGAGTGCAACCCGGGCCTGGGTGTCGCCGCAGGTCCTGCCGCCGCCGATCTGGGTATTCTCGACATTCGTGGATCTTTCGAGTAGCGGCGAAATCGTATCAGCGGCGATGATCAGCTTCAGGCGCATCGCGCAAGGGTTTCTGATCGGTGCGACGTTGGGCTTCCTGTTCGGCCTGCTGATCGGTCACTCCAAATCTGCCGAGGCCTATCTGGGGCCAACATTCAGGGCGCTGGCGGCGGTTCCGTCACTAGGATGGCTTCCGATCCTTATCCTGCTCTTGGGCATCGAGGAGGCGCTGAAGATGGTCATCCTCGCCAAAGCCTGCTTCGTGCCGATGGTGATCTGCACGACCGAAGGTGCTCGCAACATCCCCAGGCACCTGTCGGAAGTCGCCCACGTGCTGGGCGTCAGCAGGACGACCCGCTTCTTCAAGCTCGTAATTCCGGCCATGGCCCCGTTTCTCGCCAGCGGCGTCAGGCTCGCGCTCAGCCAGGCCTTCGTGTCGCTGATCGTTGTCGAGATGCTCGCAGGCACGAACGGCCTCGGTTACATGATGGTCTGGGGTCGGACGCTCTTCCAGCTCGATATCGTCATCGTCGGCATGCTGGTCGTCGGGTCGGTGGGCTTTCTAATTGATCTTCTCCTGAAGAGGGGCGAAGCCTTCATCCGCGCGGAAAGCGGGGCCAATGGCTAAGTCCGGCATCGTCTCGCGCAACCTTCCCCGTGGGGCGATCCTGCCCCTGGCGGTGTTGCTGCTCTGGTGCGGAGCGACCTCGACCAGCCTCCTCTCTGGTCCGCTGGTCGTGACACCACGGCAGGTCATCGAAGCGCCGTTTCTCGATCAGTCCGGCCGAGAGCTGTGGGGAGCGCTCGCCACCAGCCTTGCCCGCGTCGCGGCGGGAGGCGTGACCGGCAGCCTGCTCGGTCTCTCCCTCGGTTACGTCGCCGGCCTCTACCGGCTCGCTGGGCTCGGGCTGTCGCCGACCATTCACACGGTCCGGCAGGTGGCGCTGTTTGCTTGGATCCCGTTGCTGACCGCATGGTTCGGCAACGGCGAAGGCATGAAGCTCACGTTCACCGCGCTCTCTGCTTTCTTCCCGCTGTTCCTGTCGGCTGAACAGGGCATACGTCAGGTACCCCGTTCGCTTATCGAGACCGCTAACGTCCTCGGCCTGAGATATCGCACTAGGCTCTGGAAGCTCTATTTGCCCGCCGCGCTGCCGGCTATCTATGTCGGGCTCCAGATCGCCGTGCTATCGGCCTGGATCGGAACGATCGGTGCAGAATATGCGATCGGCAACGGGCGCGGGCTGGGCAGCTACATCGCGAGCGCCCGGGACCAGTTCCGGATGGACATCGTCATCGTCGGGGTCGTGGCGCTCGCGGCAGGCGGGATCCTACTCAACAGCCTGGTGACGACAGCAATTAGAAAACTCTTTCCATGGACGGGTGGCATCGCATGAACGCACCAGCATCGGCTCTCTCTGTCGAACACGTGACGAAGACATATCCGCTTGACGGCGTCCACCGCCCCGTTCTGCGAGACGTCAGCTTTGTCGTCGGACACAACGAGATCGTCTCAATCGTCGGCGCGTCGGGCTGCGGCAAGTCGACACTGCTGAGGTTGATCGTCGGCCTTGACACGGACTACCGTGGATCGATCACCAAGCATGATGCCAACGCCAGCGACAGGCGGATCGGCATGGTATTCCAGGATCACAGGCTGTACCCGTGGCTGACGGTCGAAGCCAATGTCGGCCTGGCGCTCGATAACAGCGCGCTCTCTCAAGCGCAGCGCCGGGAGAAGGTTAGACACTACATCGATCTCGTCGGCCTCACCGAGTTTGCCAAGGCCTATCCACGCCAGCTTTCGGGTGGCATGGCGCAGCGTGCGGCGATCGCTCGGGCTCTCGCCCAGGAACCGGAGATCTTATTAATGGATGAACCGTTCGGCGCCCTCGATTCCATCCTTCGCATGCGACTGCAGGAAGAGCTCCTGACGATCTGGGAGAGTAACCGCGTTGCGATCGTCATCGTCACCCACGATGTGGAGGAAGCCCTCTACCTTGGCGACCGGATAATTGTCATGGAGCCGAACCCGGGGAGGATTCGCGACATCATCGAGGTCGATCTGCCCCGGCCTCGAGACCGCGCTGCAAGTCGCCTGATCGAGCTCCGGCGACAGTGCCTGTCGATGCTCGTCTGAAACTCTCGATTTGGCCTGGAACGCATTACGGATCCCGAAAGTGATTCTGTCAGCCGTTTCTCCTAGCGGAAGGTTAGTGTGTTCCATAACCTATATTATCGGTTTTTATTAGCCGGCTAATCTAGTTTACCAAAGGCTTTCGGATCGTGCAGGCTGAGCACGCCCTCGCCTATGCGAGACTCTCACTCCTGGGACGGCTTCGAGCGTGAAGCAGTCGACCGCATTCGGCCCAAAGCGGACATAGAGCTCCAACCAGGTAGCAGCATCAGCAATCCAGGATGTCGCGTTCATTCGATGCGTCGTATTTCCTGAGTTCGCCTCGCATTTTACCGCTCCAGCGGCTGACAAACGCGATCGTGTCGGCTGCCTGCAAATGAGCGCTAAGCGCAGCCGGATCGACCCAACGTTCCGATATCAGCAATCGACCTGATTGTGGATCGTCCACGGCAGCATCATACGTGATGCTTCCCGGACGCTTTCGTGTTGTGGATGCCAGCGCATTCAGTTCTGTCATTAATTGCGCCAGATCGGCTGGATCGACGTGCATGTAGCCGGTGATAATCAGCATGGGATAGCCCCTCCATTAGGCCCCGACCACCTGTTCGCGGCGGCCTGGGCCTTGACTGGTCAAGTGGTGATCAGACGGCGACCAGCACGATCTTGCCCTGGATGCTTCCTTCGGAAGCACGACGATGCGCTGCCGATGCCTCGGCCAGCGGATAAGTCCTGTCGATCACCACCCGTACGGAGCCGTCCTCAAGCAGACGGCCGGCCTCTGCCAATTGCGCGCCGTTCGAGCGCACCTGCGTCGTCGAGACTGTTATCTTCCGCCGGGCGGCTTCGTCATGACCTGAAAAACCCAGCGGGTTGACGAGAAACAGGGCGCCATACGGCTTAATGCTGCGGAGAAAGCGTTCCATATTCACGCCGCCGACGGCATCGAGCACCAAATCAACATCCTTGGCCACGGTTTCGGCAGACGTCTTCGTGTAGTCGATGAAGATATCGGCACCGAGATCATTGAGAAGCGCCTCATATTTGCCGGAAGCAACGGCCACCACCTTCGCGCCTTGCCATTTCGCGATCTGGACTGCGAGATGGCCGACGCCGCCGGCGGCACCGTTCACCAGCACTGTCTTGCCGTCGAGCGGAGCCGGGGCATGCGGGAAGGTCTGGAAAGGGTTCGGCGCATCGTGTCCCAGATCGACCAAAAATTGCCAGGCGGTCAGAAGCGACATCGGCGCGCCGGCAGCCTGGATGTGGTCGATCCCGGCGGGCTTCAGCGCCAAGTCCGATGCGGGAACACGAACATATTCGGCATAGGCGCTGCTTCCCGTCATGAGATCATGCGGGAACCGGACCATCGCATGGACCTCGTCGCCGACCTTGAACTGCGTCACGTCTTCTCCGACGGCCGCAACCGTGCCGGAAACGTCCGTGCCAAGGATCAGCGGAAAGCTTGGATTGGGCTGCCATTCCGGCGGGAGAGCCCGATAACCATCGCGCAGATAGAGATCCGGCGGGTTGAGGCTCGTGGCATGGACGCGAACAAGCACATCGTCCGCCGAGATTTCCGGTCGGGGTGCATCCTCATAGAGGAGGACATCCGGTCCACCGAATTCGTGCAATCGCACGGCTTTCATCATGTCAGTCATCATGGCCTCGCTTGGATACTGGTTTCGATGACTGAAGATACGATCAACTCCTTCGATTGATAATCATCAGACAATTCGCTTTACTAGTGCCATGAAGGAACAAATCGGAATTGATAGGCTGACGGGGCTGATTGCATTCGCTCGCGCCGGCTCGCTCGGAAGCTACACCGCCGCCGCCCGCTCCTTGTCCATCTCACCCTCGGCGGTCAGTAAAAGCATTCAGCGGCTGGAAAAGCAGCTCGGCGTTTCGCTTTTTGCGCGCACGACACGTTCCCTGACCCTGACGGCCGAAGGACGCGATCTGCATGAGCGTGCGCTCAGGCTGCTGAACGACGCCGAAGAGATCGAGCAGGCGGCAAAAGCAG
Organism: Rhizobium sp. SAFR-030; assembly: GCF_059415005.1. NCBI lineage: Bacteria > Pseudomonadati > Pseudomonadota > Alphaproteobacteria > Hyphomicrobiales > Rhizobiaceae > Rhizobium > Rhizobium sp. SAFR-030. The sequence goes on from NZ_JBPFDO010000008.1 coordinate 104,523, forward strand.
CGCGCACCGAGCCAGCCGGCACATTACGGATCGCCGCATCTTTGCCGATCGGCCTGCACGTAATAGCGCCCGTGCTTCCTCAGTTTCGCAGGCTCCATCCGAAGGTTAACATAGATCTGCGTCTGAGCGATCACATGGTTGATCTTATTGAAGGCGGTATCGATGTAGCGGTCCGCATCGGCGATCTGTCAGACTCGCGCCTGCTTTCCCGCCGCCTTCTGCCGCATCGGCTATGCTGCTATGCCTCACCCGGATATCTGACCGGGCGCAGCCCGCCGACCCATCCGGACCAATTGGAAGAGCACGAGACTGTCACCCTGCGCTATCAGAGTAGTGGCCAGCTATTCCGTTGGCCTTTCCGTGTCGGCGACAGGGAGGTGGAGATCGTGCCGACCTCCGGCGTTATCGTTGACGCGAGCGAAGCCGTGCTTGCGACGATCTCGGCGGGTGCCGGCATTGGAATGGCAACGAGCTTCATGGCCAGCGCCTGGGTGAGGCGTGGAGCGCTAGTGCCGGTTCTGGCCGACTATGCGGTGGACCGGCACAATATAACAGCGCTGTGGCCTGAGAGCCGACGGTCGAACCCCGCCGTCCGCGCCTTCCTCAACACCCTAGCAGAGCTGTCGTGACATTGGCAGTGAATGTCTGCTTCTGGCGCATTTGAGCCATGACGGCGACCAGCGTATAGCGGTCCGCTGCAGTGACAAGAAACCAAGGTGACGGTATGCTTACCGCCGCAGCGGGGCACGCTGATAACCGCTCTCGTCAAAATTGGTGTGTCCTAGCCAATGAACGAAAGCTGCTTTGTTTGCAGGCCATTCGTCTGCCAACTGCGAATACCAGCTTGTGTCCCGCCGCCGTCCCTTGACAAGGTGAGCCCTCCGCCACGTTCCCTCGTATAAAAATCCAAATCTTTCGGCGGCCCGCTGTGAGCGGAGGTTCAGAGCATTGCAGCGCCACGCCACGCGGTTGAACCCCTGTCCAAAGGCATGATCGAGCAGAATGTAAACGGCTTCCGTGGCAGCGCGTGTCCGCTGTAGACTGGGAGCAAACCAGATGCTGCCGATCTCGATGGCAGCATTATGAGGTTCGATATCGCAGTATGATAGCCAGCCGCTAGCCGTCCCGGCTTTCGGGATCACGGCGAAGAAAGGTTGATCGGCGAGAGCTGCTAGCTTTGCTATGTGGCGTCGGAAATCCTGAAGGGTCGCGAACGGACCGTATCCCAGGTAGGTCCAGCTTTCATCAGCATTCTGAGCTGCATTCCATAGGTCCTCAGTATGTTGCTCATCGAGCGGTACCAGCTTGACGCTTTCGCCGATATGCTCCCGCTTGCCAGGAACTACACAAGTCAGCTTAGGTCCGCCCGGTTCCCAAGGTAAATTTTCCATTCAGCCTCCAGTTCAACAAGGATGACCTACATCGCATCAGCCGAGAGCCTTGGGGATGCTCTGCAAGCTTAGTCGGCAGGAGGAAGCAAATGAGGGTTCCAGACCACGTCCCATAGATGTCCATCCGGATCACGGAAATAGCCAGCGTAGCCGCCGTAGAATGTAGTCATCGGAGTTTTAATGATCTCAGCTCCGGCTTGCGCTGCGGCGTCTATGACGGCGTCGACCTCTTCCATCGTCGAGACATTGTGGCCAATTGTAAAAGACGTGGGGCTTCGAGGCTGTAAGGGCAAGCCAGTGTCGTGAGCAATCTCTCTCTGCGACCAGAGTGCAAGCTTCAGACCTCCAGCTAAATCGAAGAATGCGACCGCGCCATGTTCAAACTCTCGGCCTATGATGCCGTCTGTCGGTAAGCCAAGTCCATCGCGGTAAAAAGAGACAGCTCTTTCAAGATCAACAACGCCCAGCGTCAAAACGGATATTCTAGCCTTCATGCCCATGCTCCTACAGTCGGCACGCGCACCATGCACATGCCATCGTAGTCTTGGGCCGCTAGATGCCAGCGGAAGGACCCACCTTAGTGGGGGTCGGGCCAACCTTCCCGAACCTAACCTGTTTTAGACCTTAGGAAGCTAGCTTCCAAGGCTTCCATCGTCAAGGAGGTCTGCTTACGGCGCGAAGCTCTCGAGCACTGTCTAGGCAACACGAGCTATTAACGCCGCATCTGGCCGTCACTTGTTGAGCTGGCGTACCGCAACAATGCAGATCTGGTCTGCTCATCGGCAGGTAGAAAGGTTTCTATCGCAAGATCGGACACGGTGACGTCAACGGCCGTACCGAAAACGGTCGTCGCGCTAATGAAGGTCAGTTGTCCATACCGACTGTTGAGAATGAGAGGGATTGCAATGGCGGGCACCTCAGGGGTCGACGACGTAGTTCTTCGAAAAGGAACAGGGTAAGACTTCAGTTCTTCAGAAAGCTCTATCAGTCGTTTATCGCCAGTTATATCGATGTCGTGCGAAAGCCTGCACAGAACCTGGTCGCGCCAATCATGGAAGTTGACGATGCGCGACGCTAGGCCGCCTGGATGAAACGTTAGCCGCAGAGCGTTGACCTCACCCTCCAGCAGCGATGGGTCGACGCCCTCTGTCAGCACGCCGACAGTGCGGTTCCGCGCCAAAATATTCCAGCCGCGGTCCAATGCCAGAGCTGGATGAGGTTGATGTGCACACAGTATCTGGTCGACCATCTCCTGAATGTGCTTCATGTCAGGAGAAGTCAGCGGCCTTTTGGAAAATTCTGGCGCGAGGCCCGACGCTACCAGCATTGCGTTTCGCTCGCGAAGCGGCATTTTCAACGGTTCGGCGAGCCGCAGAATGGTCTCCCGGCTCGGCCGCGAGCGTCCTGACTCGATGAAGCTGAGGTGACGCTGCGAGACCCCAGCATCCAGCGAAAGCTCCAGTTGGCTGAGGCGGCGACGTTTGCGCCACATCCGAAGCAGATCACCGATCGAGCGAGAATGAGCGTCCATATCCAAATGACTTCTCGTATAGATCAGTTTGATTACCTCATTGGTAATCGACCCGGCTGTGTCCGTCTCCGATACTCGGCATTGCAAGAAACCGGAGACATTGGGATGACATTACCGAACGTGCCGACAAAATCGACTGGAGAAGTGACCCCGTCCCCTCCCGTCAAACCAGGCGTCACGGCCATAGTGCCAATCACCGCCTTACGTGGATCGACTTCGATGACCGCCTATGCCGTCGGATTACTCCGTAACGTTCGCCTGAACGATGGGATCGTGGCTTACCTGTGCGGTATAGACGCAACACTGGAACCGTTTGGCGGGCGTTTCATCATTCACGGTGGCAGAAAGGAAGTGCTGGAAGGAGCGCCATCCGATGACCTGATCGTCATCGGCTTCCCGACTATGGAGGCCGCGCGTTCCTGGTATGCCTCACCCGCCTATCAGGCGCTGATTGGGTTGAGGAGCCAGGGAGCCGATGGGGACGTCTTCTTGATGGAGGGTGTCGACGAAGCCCACCGCGCGACCGACATCCTGCAGTAGTTGATCGAACCGGCATCGCAAAACGGCACACGCGTTATCTATGAGGAGGTGGCGCTTCCGCAGTAGAACTGCTTCGGCCCACAGGGGTCATTCACCTTCGGTGCAAGTGCGGCGAACGCTGAAATTCGCGATAAATCAGCGACGTTGAATTTTCAGCAAAATTTCTGTCGCAAAAACCTAGCATTCGCGATCGACTTTGCGAAGGATGGGTCACCGGAAGTGACCCTTCTAAGCCATTCCACAATTGCGCGTCTACTCCTGCTAGGCTGCCGTTCACTTTTCTCCTTCATGCCTAAGCCTCGTGTATCGACAGAAGCCGTAGAGAGCCA
>NZ_JBPFDO010000009.1:0-66416 GCF_059415005.1 Rhizobium sp. SAFR-030
TGGCTCTCTACGGCTTCTGTCGATACACGAGGCTTAGGCATGAAGGAGAAAAGTGAACGGCAGCCTAGCAGGAGTAGGCGCGCAATTGTGGAATGGCTTAGAAGGGTCACTTCCGGTGATCCAATTCCTTCGGAAACTCGATCGCGAATGCTAGTTTTTGGAGCGCCGCTGATTTTGTCACGAATGTTAGGGCTTCGCGGCACTTGCTCCGGCGGCGAAGACCCCTTTGGGCCCAAGCCGGTCATCGGAAATAGGGGCCCCGCAATGCTAGTTGCCGCTACCTTTGATATGGATCGAAAATGGTCCTCCATTTCGCTTTGCTAGAATGCTCGCCCTCGGGGCATAGTACAAGGAAAAGGACTATGCCAAGTTCTCACGAGCGGGCGCAAACTGCAGCCTACCGGAGGCGATATCGGCCTTTACGAAAGTGGAAGAAGGAGCCCGCGCCCTGCCCCGGACAGACAGTAGGCCCTGTCATGCGAGCGCTCTACAGCTCAGAGGTCGAGCTGGATAATGAAGCGTTGGTTGATGTTCGCCAAGCGCATGGATGCTACGACCCAGGCAATGCATGTCAGGCGCTCCAAATGGACCTTACACCGACATCAGTCTCGTCACCGTCGCGCTTCTTCGCCTCATCTCTGGAACAATCAGAAACGTTTTAGAACGCAATCCGCCTTCATCGGATCAGAATGCCATAAGTGATGAGCCCAAGCGGATGTGTCTCGCATAGCTCGCCGTGGCAGCCGGTGAAGTATACATGCCGACCCAAACGCTAGAGGGACTCCGTTGATGCTTCGAGACATGAGCGACACGCTAGCCTTTGTCGAAGTTGTGGAGCGGGGAAGCTTCACCGCAGCGGCAGAGAGCCTGAGAACATCCAAGGCGCGGATCAGCAAGAAAGTGCAGGATCTGGAGCAGAGGCTGGGTGTAAAGCTGCTTCACCGAACCACTCGCAGCATCCGATTGACCGAGGCGGGATCGATCTACTTTGAGCAGTGCCGCGATCTCGCGCGCCTCATTGGTGATGCGGAAAGTGCGGTCGAGAAGGTGCATGGCAGACCCTCTGGATGGCTAAGGGTGACGGCACCGCATTGGCTAGTGACCAAGGCCCTTGCCCCGCTTATGGTCGGGTTTCGCGAGGCCTATCCGCAAGTCAAGCTGCAACTGCTTCTCGACCATGACGTCAAGAACATCGTGCACGAGGACATTGATGTCGCCTGTCGCCTGTGGAACGGTCCTATGCCTGACTCCAACCTTGCCGCCCGTCGCCTGACCGACATTCAGACGGGCCTTTATGCGTCGACGGAATACCTTCAACAACACGGAGTGCTAGAACATCCATCGCAGCTGAAAGACCATGCCTGTCTCGTGACGCAATTGTTTTACGGCAAGCCTCAGCAATCATGGCCTTTGACACGGCAGAGCGAGGTCATGGATTTCCCGATCAACCCGGTGGTTGTCGCAACAGATCCAGAGGCCTTGTTGGAATTTTTGATCAGGGGACAGGGGATACAGCTCACCAATCCCCACCTGGTCCACCAAGCCGCGGAGGCCGGCGACGTCATTCGCATTCTCCCCGAATGGTCCGGACCCAGCGCCACATTACATGCCGTCAGGGCCGGTGGGCGCGTCCAACCTCTCAAGGTGAGAGCCTTCATCGACTATTTGAGCGAGAACCTCGAAAACGTACTGCGACTGAGCTGAGCGGCCTATCTGCGCAGTCCTCAATTGTGATCAAATCGCTGACAGCGCGGTCGAGGTTCAGTGCCTAATCGCTCGAACGGTCGCCACTTACCTTCGTCCCGTAACCGCCGCGCATCGAACTGGCGTGCTGCGACAATGGATGAAGGATTTATAATGAACAACGTATCGCGACGAAACGTCCTCAAGGGGGCTTCGATGTTGGCCACGGTCGCGGCCATTTCAGGATCCCCTTCCCTCACTTTTGGGGCTGCTCCCAAGCAGCACTTTCAGTCGCCCGGCTTCTACCGAATGGCTCTGGGCGATCTGGAGATCACCGCACTCTCAGATGGCACACTGCCGCTCCCTCTTCCGGGAATGTACCGCGACGTGATCACCGAGGAAGCGGCTCGACTGCTGCGCGCAGCATACCGGGACATTCCGACCGACACATCGGTGAATGCCTTCCTCGTCAATGACGGTGAGCGTCTCGTCCTGATCGATGCCGGGAGTGGGAGCTACCTAGGGGGAGAAGCCGGGCAGCTGTTCGCCAACTTGGAAGCGTCGGGCTACACGGCCTCCCAGATCGATCATGTCATTCTAACACACGTCCACACGGATCATTCTGGTGGTCTGGTCCGGGATGGGAAGCTCGTTTTTGAAAACGCAACCCTGCATGTTCCCGCGCGTGAGCTTGAATTCTGGTTGAAGACCCCAGCAGAGGCGCGACCGGAAGGTTTGAACCAACAGCTGTTCCAGGAAGCAGAGGAGTGCCTTCGGCCATATCTGCAGCGTGGTCGGGCGGAAGTGTTCCAAGATGATGATGAGGTAATTTCGGGTTTCCAATCGATCTTGCGCCCCGGACATACTCCGGGCCACAGTTCCATCGCCGTTGAAAGTGGAGGCAAGAAACTGATGTTTTGGGGCGACATCACTCATGGCGATGTCGTACAGTTCGAGCAGCCTGAGGTGACCATCGAGTTCGACGTAGATCGTTCTGGGGCGGCACGATCCCGCCGCAAAGCTTTCACCGAGGCTATCGCGGAAGGTTATCTTGTAGCCGGTGCGCACATCGCCTTTCCAGGAATAGGCAATGTCTGTGAAGAAGGCGAACACTTTGACTGGATGCCGGTGAACTACTCCGATGGCGAGGGTGGGATGGTCAGGTGAGTACCTGACAACCGCAAACTGGTAGATCCGACCTGTGCCACGTCCCCTGCCAGAGCATATGAACAACGTGAACGACCCGAAGCGTGCCGCTTAAAAAGGCGGCTCGCAGCGCGGATCGTCACGTATGGATGAAGCAGCAATGCCTTATTCGCAGCGTGTTGCACGATACGGAAACAGGATCCGCTTCTGCCTCCAAGAAACGTATCGTCTCGCTATGGGCGTCGAACCGTCGTCTCAGTCGTCATCGATAATTAGGCGTTGCCGTTAGCCTGCATCTTCCCGAACGGCCGCTGACCGAACATACCTTGCTGATCGCCTGTCCGATCGCTAATGTTTTTGGGCGCTTCCAATCAAAGGGGATAGAGATGGCAACTGGCACTGTGAAGTTTTTCGCTCAGGACAAAGGCTTCGGCTTCATCACCCCCGATAATGGTGGACCGGATGTGTTCGTCCACATCTCGGCTGTAGGCTTCGGCGCTTCTCTAACCGATGGCCAGAAGGTCAGCTACGACGTGGGACAAGACCGGAAGACAGGAAAGTCTAAGGCCGAGAACGTTAGCGTCCTCTGAAATCATCCCTGGTCTCGTTGAAAACGCGAGATCGGGGCTAATTTGATCGTCTTCACCTTGAACCAGTTCGAACCACCGACACGGTGTTTCTCAGCACCGAGAACAAAGTCTAGCTCGCGGGCGAAGTGTCTGGCCATTCCTGCGCACCATGGAGGACGCGAAGAATACGGACCGTAGTTTCGGTAATTGCATACGCCGCCGCCATAGCCTGGAGGGCCTGGAGCCGATCCGCATGAATTTCGGTGATGTCGACCATCATGCTGTCCATCGAGATCCTTCCGACGATAGGCAGGCGTTTCTCGTCGAAATAGACGAACCCACGTTCGACAGGCTTCGGGGATGCCGTCCGCATCGCCCGCGGCCAGCGTCGCGATACGCATCGGATGCGTGGAGATGAAGGAACCGGAGTAGCCGACAAGGGTACCCGCGCCCACCTCCCGGGTCTGGACGACCTCGTGGTCGAACGACAAGGCGGGTAGCATATGGTTCGCCAGCTTATGGTACCTATCCCGCCGAGGAGCGCGATGCCCGACCGGGCCAAGTCCCCATGAAATTTCTTCTCAAGAGAGATACCTGCCGAGTTTGCCAGCGAGACCGGAACACCCGGATAGAACCTGCTGATCTTTTGCATCCGCGCGTACTGAAGCGCGTTTTGATGGCTGTGCGCATCGTCTGCAGATGCGAGATGGCTTATGATTAGCTCGATTCTCACCGAACCTAGATAACGGCCGATCACCGACACGTCGTCTTCATCGAACCCGAGGCGTGTCATTCCGGTGTCGAACTGCAGCACGACCGGGAGTGCCTTGCCGCGAGACAGCGCCAGGTGGTGCCATGCCTTGAGTTGATCTATCGAGTTCGCGACAGGTACTAGCCTGGCGTTCGCACACGCCTCCTCCCCGCCGGGTTGCACCCCGTTCAGTATGAAGATGGCGGCAGCGTCCGGGACGTGTGGTCTCAGCTCTTTTCCTTCCCGGAGCGTTGCCACGAAGAAGTGCCGACACCCCTCGTCATATAGAACAGAGGCGACACCGGCTGCGCCGAGCCATAGGCGTCGGCCTTTACCACCCCACCCAAAGGCGTGCTGCCAAGCTCCGACATCAGAGTCCTGTAATTCGGCCTGATCGCCCGCAGATCGATAGACATGACACCGCCCGCATCCATCGACTCTCCCGCGGCGGTCGTGTCCGCCCGAATTCGCGGGGGAGAAACAACCGACAAAAGCATGTTCAACGTGCCCCTCGTTCGGAAGTCCCGGAGAAAAGGCCCGCGAAGAGACCCGCAGCCACCTCTTCCAGCCGCTGCAGGTCATACCCGCCCTCTTGTACCAGCACGACAGGAACGGGAAGCCTCGAAAGCATCATGCCCACCTCTTTAAATGCCGCTCCGCTGACGAGGAGCCCTTTGGCCGGGTCGGTTTCAAGCGCGTCGAAGCCCAGCGATACGACAACCGCAACGGGATCGTGCTTCAGCGCGGCAGAAAGGCAGATCCGGACGCCTTCGAGAAATCCGCTATCCCCGACCCCTCTTGCCAGCGGCCAGTTCACGGTGAGCCCGGCAGCATGGACACCGCCCGTTTCATCTCGGAAGCCGGAAAAATGGGGATAGTAGTCCGTTGGGCTGCGGTGGGTGGACGCAAATAGAACCACGGGATCGTCCCAGAATATGTCCTGTGTGCCGTTGCCATGATGGACATCGAAGTCGACAACGGAAACCCGACGACCTCCCCCGGCGAGGCGCCGGGCGGCTATGGCAGCGTTGTTGAGATAGGTGGCTCCTCCACCGTAATCCTGCCCCGCGTGATGTCCTGATGGACGGCAGAGCGCGTAGACCCTGCGCTCTCCCTTCGTCACGAGATCGGCTGCCGTTACGGCGGTCTGGGCTGCCCAGTAGGCCGCGCGCCATGTGCCTTCTCCGAGCGGAGTGATCTGGTCCCGCAGATGATATCCCGCATTGGCGACAATCGACCAGTCCGTCCGACATGCCTCGCATCGGGTCGCGAAGGCCGACGGGACCACTTGTCCGGGCAGCCCGGCAGCTGTCCACTGCGTGAAGGCAGTCGAGAGAAATTCCAGATAATCCGGCGAGTGGACGGCAGATAGCGGATCAAAGCCATGGTCGTACGCATCTACGACATGGCAACCCGCCCGCTGCGCGGCAAGGAGCAGCGCGTCCAGACGTTCGGGGACGTCCCGGCTGGAACGAACAAGACCGTTCTCGACCACGTCACCCACCACGTGTCCGCGATGGAATTCCGAATATACGACTCTCATGTTACGCGGCTGGTCCGATCCCGGCGACGCAAACGTATTTGATCTCGAGATACTCGGAAATTCCGTACTTGGAGCCCTCGCGCCCGAGCCCCGATTGCTTTACGCCGCCAAAGGGAGCCGCCTCGCTGCCGATCAAGCCCGTGTTCACGCCAACCATGCCCGCTTCGAGCGCCTCAGCGACCCGCCAGATGCGCGCGTAATCCCGGGTGAAGAAATAGGAGGCAAGGCCATATTCGGTATCGTTAGCCATCGCGACGACCTCGCTTTCGGTGCGGAAGGAGATCAGCGGAGCGAGCGGAGCGAAAGTCTCCTCCTTCGCCACCTTCATCCCCTGGGTAACCCCGGTCATGACGGTCGGCTCGAAGAAATTGCCCCCGAGCTGGCTTCTTCGTCCGCCTGTGATTACGACCGCCCCTTTGGACACCGCGTCCTCGATATGCTCCTCGATTTTTGCAACGGCTTTCTGGTCTATCAGCGGCCCCTGTTTCGTGTCCGGGTCTGTGCCGTTGCCTAGCTTGAGGTCTGCCACGCGTTTCGCGAGAGCAGCGGAAAAGGCGGGCAAAATCCCCTCCTGTACGTAGAGCCTGTTAGCGCAGACACACGTCTGACCTGCATTTCGGAATTTTGACGAGATAGCGCCCTCGACGGCGACCTCCACATCCGCGTCATCGAAGACGATGAAAGGAGCGTTGCCCCCCAGTTCGAGCGAGAGCCGCTTGATCTGTGCCGCGCCACGCTCCATCAGCCACCGCCCTACCTCGGTGGACCCCGTGAAGCTGATCTTCGCGATCTTGGGGTTGGTACAGAACTCCTCGCCTATTGCTTTGGCGGGTCCGGTCACCACCGAGAAAAGGCCGTCGGGAATGCCGGCTTTCTGACCGAGGTATGCTAGAGCGAGCGCCGACAAGGGCGTCTGCGAGGCCGGCTTGAGCACGACGCTGCACCCCGCGGCAAAGGCGGGACCCGCTTTCCGGGTGATCATGCCGTTTGGGAAATTCCAAGGAGTAATCGCCGCGCACGTACCAACGGGCTGCTTGAAGACTATATGGCGCTGCCCTGAAACGGGAGCAGCGATAAGGTCTCCATCCATTCGCTTGGCTTCCTCGGCAAACCACTCGATATAGTTGGCATTGGCAAGAATTTCGCCTCGGGCTTCGTTCAATGGTTTGCCCTGCTCCCGGGTCAAAATGAGCGCGAGGTCGTCGCAGTTCTCCACGATCAGGTCGAACCACCGCCTCAGCACGATCGCCCTCTCCCGCGCCGGACGTGCCGCCCAGGCCTTCTGGCTCTCGTGAGCCACGTCGATCGCAAGCCGCACAGCATCCGGGCCAAGGCTCGGGAGGTCGGCGATCGGGCTGCCGTCGAAAGGGTCGCATACCGTGACCCGTTCGTAAGTCGATGAATCGGACCAGGTCCCCGCCACGAAGGCCCGGTCACGCAGCAGTTCGGGGTCCCGGAGATTGAGGTCTCGGAAGATGGTCATCGTTTTCGTATCCTGAAGTTCAAGCGGGGATCAAAACCGCATCGCTGCTGTTCCAGCCGAGGGACAGAGCCTGGGACGGCCTGATGTCGATATGCGCACCTGCGTTGGGCACCTTGGCTACGAGAGTGGACGTCTCCGTGAGCCTGACGTGAACGCGCTTGTGGTCTCCAAGGTAGATGACCTCTTCGACTGTTCCGGCAAAAGTGTTCGGGCAGACTTCGTCCGGATCGAGCCTCACGCGCTCCGGGCGAACGGCCACGAGCACTCTCTGTCGCTCCTTGAACGGCAAGCTGCTGCGGACGTACATCCGGTGGCCCGTCTCGGTCTGCACCGAGTACTCGTCACCGTCGCGCCCGGCAATTTCCCCGGAGAGCCGGTTGTTCTCGCCAATGAACCCCGAAACGAAGGGGGTCAAAGGGCGTTCGTATAGTTCCGTCGGCGGAGCCAGCTGTTCGATTTTTCCCGCGTTGAAGACGGCTACCCTGTCGGACATCGTCAGTGCCTCCGACTGGTCGTGCGTGACATAGACGACAGTGAAGCCAAGGCGTTCGTGGAGGTGCTTGATCTCGAGCTGCAGGTGTTCGCGGAGGTTCTTGTCCAGCGCCCCGAGGGGCTCGTCCATCAAGACGACGTCGGGCTCGAATACGATGGCACGCGCGAGCGCGATACGTTGCTGCTGTCCCCCCGAAAGCTGGGCGGGCTTCCGCTCGCCGAGTGCCGACATCTGTACGACATCGAGAACACGCCGGACCCGCTCGGTCCGCTCAGATTTCGTCATCTTGCGTACCCGAAGCGGATAATCCAGGTTTTCCGCCACGGTCATATGCGGAAAAAGAGCGTAATTCTGGAACACCATGCCGATGTTCCTCCGGTGAGGCGGAACAGCCTCGAGCGAGCGGCCCGCGATACGGATGTGGCCACCGCTTGGAGCTTCGAAGCCAGCGAGCATCATGAGACTTGTCGTCTTGCCGGAACCGGAAGGCCCAAGCATCGTCAGGAATTCGCCCTGGGCGATGGTCAAGTTGAGGTTGTCCACGACCAGATTACGACCGTCGTAGCTCTTGTCGACGTTGATAAACTCGACGTATTTGGATGACATAGCGGTTCCCCTTTTTTGTGTGATGCGCTTATGCCGTTGCGAAGACCGGAGGCCGCTTGCCCGACCAGGGACGTGCTTCCTCGAGTTGGGCCGCGAGCCGGAAGAGCGTGCCCTCCTCGTTGAAGCGCCCGGTGAACTGGGAACCTACGGGCAAGCCGCTGCTTGTCCAGGAAAGCGGGACGCTCATGGACGGTAGACCGGCCATATTGGCGAAGGTCGTGAATGCGAGGAACTGAAGGAAGCGTTCCATTACTTCCTCGCCGCCGTGGACGTCCGCGTCGAAGTGTCCCAGCACCGGCGGAGGCGAGCCGAGCGTCGGCGTCAGCCAGACGTCGAAGTCGCCCAGGAAGTTGGCGATGGTGCGGCCTACGCCATGGAACCAGTTCAGATCGACGAGGTAGTCGGCCGCGGTGATTTTGGAGCCGACCCCGAAGAGGTACTGGTTGAAGGTCTCCACCCCTCCGGCCAGTGTCTCGGCGGGTACTTTCCTAGCTCGGGCAAGTGCGGTAATGGCTCGCGTGGCCGTCATCGCCCAAAAGCGTTTGTAGTAGGCTTGATAGGTCTCGGCATCCAGGCGCGGAGTGGCCTCTACGACTTCGTGGCCAAGGCTTTCGCAGAGCCTGGCTGCCTCCAGCGTGGCCGCGACGCAGTCTGGATCAACATGCGTGCCGAGCAACGACCCGGTCGTATAGGCAATCCTGAGCTTGCGCGGCACGGACTGGAGGGTCTTGACGTAATCCATCTCGGGAGAAGGAGCCGTATAGGGGTCTCCCGCCATCGCTCCTCGGGTCGCGTCGAGCAGTGCCGCGCTGTCCCGTACGGTAACAGAAAGGACATGTTCGTTGACGATCCCGCCAGTGCTGTCGCCGAGATCGGGACCGAGGCTTATTCTGCCTCGCGATGGCTTGAGGCCGAACAGGCCGCAGCATGAAGCCGGAATGCGGATCGATCCCGCACCGTCCCCGCCGTGGGCCGCGGGAACGATACCCGCGGCCACGGCGGCACCAGCGCCGCCGCTCGAGCCGCCGCTCGAACGGGAGGTATCCCATGGATTACGGGTAGGTCCGAACAGCTTGGGCTCGGTTGTTCCGAGCGTGCCGAACTCACAGAGGTTCGTCTTTCCGAACGTGCTGAGCCCCGCCCTGCGGTATCTTCTCATCAGCTCGCTGTCACGATCCGGAACGAAGTCCTTCGTGATCACGGAGGCGCCCGTAGTTGGCACACCTGCCATATGGCAATATAGGTCCTTGACCAGAAAAGGGGCTCCGGCGAAGACGCTGTCTCTGGCATGGCCTCTCGCCTCGGCGCGCGCCTCTTCGTGCAGCGGCCTGATAATCGCGTTCAACTGCGGATTGACATCTTCGGCGCGGCGTATGGCCGCCTCGAGAAGCTCCCCGGCAGTCACCTCTCCAGACTTGACGAGGCCTGCCTGGGCCGTGAGATCGAGTTCTACGAAATCATCCATGATCGCGCTCACTTCGCCATTTCGCCGGTGACGTCGTCGAGAGCGGCGGCGATGCCGGTCACCAGCTCGTCGACTTGAGACATTGTCATCACGAAGGGAGGGCAGATCGAGATCACGTCGCCCATATTTCGGATCATCACCCCGTGCGCGCGGCAGCGCCGTTCGACAAGGGCTCCGACTTTGAGGGCCGGATCGAAAGGCGTTCTCGCGGACCTATCCGCAACAAGCTCGATGCCCGCGAGGAAGCCCGCACCGCGAATCTCTCCTACAAGAGGATGATTGCCGATCGCTGCCTCGAGTCTCTCGAAAAGGCGTGCCCCAAGCTCTCTGGCACGACCCGGCACGTCCATTTCGCGATAGGTTCGTAGAACCTCGGCAGCTACCGCCGCCGTTACGGGATGGCCGGAATAGGTAAAGCCGTGGCCAAAGACCCCGATGCGGTCGGCTTCGTCGGCCACGGTCTGGTAAACGTGGTCGCCTATGACCGCCGCGGCTATAGGCACGTAGCCGGACGAGAGCCCCTTGGCGATGGACATCATGTCCGGCACAAAGCCGAAGGTGTCGCACCCGAACCAGTTTCCGCTTCGTCCAAAGCCGCAGACCACTTCGTCGGAGAGAAGGAGAATATCGTTACGGGTCAGAATTTCCCGTACACGAGGAAAGTAGCCGGCGGGAGGTGAGACCACCCCACCCGCGCCCATTATGGGCTCCGCTATCATAGCCGCGATCGTATCCGCACCTTCCGCCGCGATAAGACTTTCCAGGTCTGCGATGAGGCGGTCGCAATAAGCCTCCTCCGTTTCGCCAGGCAAGCCGTTCTTGTAAAAGTGCGGTTTCTCGGCGAAGACGACGTTTAGGCCAGGAAGATTGAAACTCTTGTGCATGTGAGGCAGCCCACCAAGAGCCGCTCCCATCACAGTGCTGCCGTGAAACGCGCCCTTGCGGCTGATGATTTTCCGTTTGGACGGCTTGCCTCTCGCGAGGTTGTAATACCACGCGAGCTTGACCATGGTGTCGTTGGCTTCCGAACCCGAGTTCACCAAGAACACCTTGCTGCCTGGGATCGGTGAAAGCTCCGCCACCTGTTCAACGACGTCTACGCACGGATTATTCGAGCGGTGGTTGAAGGTGTGGTAGGTGGCGAGGGTCTTCATCTGGGTGGCCGCCACCTCTGCCAAGCGCTCGTTCTCGAAGCCGAGCGACGCGCACCACAGTCCTCCCATACCCTCTAGATAGCGGTTGCCGAGTTCGTCGACGACATAGCACCCCTCGCCCTTGGCAATTACCAAAGGCCCGTCTCCTTCGTGGCGACGCGGGTTCGTCTGGGAGTGGAAATGGTACGCCATGTCACGCGATCTGAGCGAATTCAGCAAGGGATGCCCTCCGAAATTGTCTTGGTAAGTTATAAGTTATAAGTTATCAGATCTGCGTTGCAAGCGGATTTGGAATGTAGGCCGAGTTTTTTCTGGCTCAGCGACAACCGGCACTGTTATCATAAGATATAAGTGGGTGGCGGGCCGGCTCGTTTCCGATAACCCTGCAACCGAGGATGAGGAGTTATCGGATGAACACCATGGAGATGCAGCCCGGCGAGATCGGGAGCCTGTCGGCCCGCATTTACAATAAAGTGCGCGAAGGACTCATCGTGGGGAACTTCGCTCCTGGTGAACGGCTGCTAATGCAGGACCTGGCGGAGCAGCTCGGAACCAGCGTCACGCCCGTCCGAGAGGCGTGCCTAAGGCTCGTAAGCGAGCAGGCGCTCGAGCTGCGCTCAGGCAGGTTCGTCATTGTCCCCGAGCTCAGCCGCGATCGGTACATCCAGATCAAGTCGATCCGGATGGCGCTCGAGGGCCTTGCCGCGGAACTCGCCGTGGAGAATGTCGCCGCCGGCGACACGAAGCAGCTCGAAACCTTCCATTCCGCTTTCGTGAGAAGCGAGAAGGCAGGCGACTTCGAAGCTGCAAGAACGGCCAACAGGTCTTTCCACTTCGGCGTCTACCGCCTGTCCAAGATGCCAATGCTCATCGGCCAGATCGAGAGCATGTGGGTGTCCATGGGACCGATCCTGAACGTCTACTACAGGGAAATCCCGCACGAGTACGTCGGTGCGGAGGAACACCTGCACGTGATAGAAGCCCTTCGTGCCGGGGACAAGGAGAAGGCGCGTATCGCGGTCGAGAACGATATCAAGCGCGCGGCAACAAGCCTTCTAAGGTATTTCGACGAGCGGGAGCTGGCGTGACCTCCGCTCGGACTGCTCTTAGACCTTGGGCAGCTCGGCGACCCGGGGAGTCCTCAGCCCTGCGGTCTCGCCGCCGTCCACGGTGATCACGGTCCCGTTCACGTAGCTCGACTGCTCTGAAAGTAGCCATGCGACGACGTCCGCGACTTCTTCGGGCGCGCCGAAGCGATTGGCGGGGATTCTGAGTTCCAGCTGCTTTTTCCGAAGCGGGTCTGTCATGATCTTGTTCATCATACGGGTCGCTATCTGGCCGGGGCAGACCGCGTTGAAACGCACCTCCTCGCCGAACTCCAAGGCGAGCGCTTCGGTCATTCCGATCACCGCTGCTTTCGAGGCGCAGTAGACGGCGAGGCCTTCCTCGCCTGTCTTTCCAGCAATGCTAGCAACATTGACCACCGAGCCCCGCCCTTTGCGCAACCCTTCAAGGGCATGGCGCGTGAAGAGGAACGCACTACGGGCATTGACAGCCAGCACCTCGTCCCAGTCGGCCTGAGTGGCCTCGGCGAAGGAGATGCGTTTTGACATACCGGCGTTGTTCACCAAGCCGGAAAGCCGCCCGCCACCGAGCTCCAGAGCTCGCTCGACGACCGTCCTGCAGTCGCTCTCGTGGCTGACGTCGCCCGCGACAAACGTGACGCCGCGGTTTGAAGCCGCCAGCTCGGCACCGGCTGTGGCGTCTCGGCCAGTCGCGAGCACCTGTTTTCCTGCGGCGGCGAGTGTCTCCACGCATGCGCGACCGATTCCGTGGGTGGCACCTGTGACGATGATCATCTGTAGAATTTCTCCGGATTATCTGACCGGGGCCTTGTTGGCCGCCGCGCCTTTCTGAACGAGCGCCCCTACGCC
This sequence comes from Rhizobium sp. SAFR-030, assembly GCF_059415005.1. Taxonomy (NCBI): domain Bacteria; kingdom Pseudomonadati; phylum Pseudomonadota; class Alphaproteobacteria; order Hyphomicrobiales; family Rhizobiaceae; genus Rhizobium; species Rhizobium sp. SAFR-030. Next base: position 12,828 of record NZ_JBPFDO010000009.1, read on the forward strand.
CATAAGAATGATTGAAACGATGACAAGCAGAGTCGACATCGCGAGTATGGAAGGATCGATATTATCTCTCAGACCATCGAACATCTGGCGTGGCAGCGTGCGCTGGCCCGGGCCGCTGATGAAGAGTGCCACGACCACCTCGTCGAAGGAAAAAACGAACGCGAAGAGAGCTCCAGACACGACGCCAGGCGCGATAAGCGGTAGCGTGACGGTTCGGAAGGCATGGAAGGGCGTAGCTCCGAGGCTGGCCGCAGCGCGTGCGAGATTCACATCGAAATTCTTCAAGGTAGCCGTGACCGTAATCACGACAAAGGGAACGGCAAGAACCGCGTGGGCCAGAACGAGTCCCAGAAACGACGCTACGAGACCGAGCTTCGCGAAGAAGAAGTACATCCCCACTCCACTGATGACGACGGGAACGATCATCGGCGAAATCACGACGGCCAGAATTGCCCCCCTTGCAGGCAGATGTCCTCTCGACAGACCGAGGGCCGCCAGCGTGCCAAGAATGCTGGATAGGATTGTCGCCCCCACGCCGATGATCAGACTGTTCAGCAAAGCAGACATCCAAGGCTGCGGCTGAAGTATTTTATAATACCACTGCAGAGAGAGCCCGGGCACCGGATATGAAAGGAAGTTGGCGGAACTGAACGAGATCGGGATGATGGCGAAGGTCGGCCCGATCAGGAAGACCATCGCCACTATGCAGAAGGCAATCTGCACGCGTCGGATAATTGAAGGCACGGCTCACTCCATTCCTACGATGCGGCCGATCCCGACGACCCTGCCGACGATGACGTAAAGCGCCAGGATGCAGCTTAGAAGCAAGACCCCCAGAGCTGCGGACATCCCCCAGTTGATCGTCGTATTCGCGTAGAAGGCGACGAAATAGCTCAGCATCTGATCCGACGCGCCTCCGACCAGCGTGGGTGTAACGTAGTATCCGGCGGCGATGATGAACGTTAATAGACAACCTGCTCCGACGCCCGGCAGCGTCAGCGGAAGATAGACCCGCAGGAATGTCGTCACGGGCCCTGCTCCGAGAGAAGATGAGGCCCGGACGTAGGACGGAGAGATACCCTTCATCACGCTGATTAGCGGCAGGACCATAAACGGCAGCAGTATGTGCACCATCGCTATGTAGAGCCCGGTCCTGTTGAACACGAGTTCCAGTGGCGCGCTGGTAAACCCGACCGCCTGAAGCGCGCGGTTCACGATTCCCTCCTTTTGAAGGATCACGATCCATGCGCTCGTCCGCACTAGAAGGGACGTCCAAAACGGCAGTAGGACGCAAGCCAGCATGACGGCCGAAAAGCGTCCGCCGACAGCCACGACCGCGTTTGCGATCGGGTATGCGAGCATCACGCAGATGATCGTGACGAAGGCGCTTATGGTAAGCGTCCTCACGAGCGTCGAGAGGAACAGCCGCTCTTCCGGCGGAGCAAGCTTCACGCCTCCGTCGTCGCCCGGCCTGAGGTCAACCGCAGACAGCAGATAGAACGCTGTCAGAGGCGAACCGTTACGCTGGATCGCCCTCCAGTAGGAGGGATTGTTCCATTGCTCGTCGATGCCGACAAGGTACTGCTGGGCCGCCGGTACCTCGGCGTTCCTCGTGCTTCTCACCGTCTTTGCCAGAAGGCTTCGAAAGCCGGTGATCTCGTAGTTCAGCCTGCGTCCCGCTTCGGCGAGAACGTTGGGCCGGCCGTTTGACTTTATATCCGCGACGAGGGCTTCGTAGGCGGCCGCGGGCGGATCGGACGCTCCGTCCCAGGACTTAAGAACTTCCAGCGTCCGGGGAAGAGCATTACGTACTTCGGGGTTGTTTATCGCGTAGAACAGCATTGTCCCGAGCGGCAGTACGAATGCGAACACGATGAAGGCGACAAGCGGACCGATGAGCGCCATCGAGGTCACGGTCTGCCTTCGTCGATCAGCGCGGAACCCGGCCGCCAACGCAGAAGCGCGTTCCGGCTGGGTAGCGGCAGCCCGGGAGGGCTGCCGCACAGTAGGTTCAGACGTCACTGAGCCCGCCATGTCGCGAACCTCGCCTCAAGGGCCTCGCCGTTGTCTGCCCAGAACTCTGTGTTCAGTCCGACCGCGGCCTTCATGTTCGCCTCCGTCGTCGGCAGGTCCTTCGCCAACTCAGGTTTGACGCTCCCAATGGCTTTCTTGTTGGTGACGCCATACGCGATGTACTGGGGAAAAGCCGACTGAGCCGCATCGGAGGCGGCAAAGCCGATGAACTTCTCCGCATTCTCGCGGTTCGCGCTGCCCTTCACGATACCCCAGTAGTCGATTCCGTAAACCTGGCCGTTCCAGATGAGCGCGAAATCCTTGCCTGCCGCGTTGGCGGCGGTCACCCGGCCATTGAACGTCGCGGTGGCCGTCACGTCGCCCGCCGCAAGCCGTTCGAGGGATTCGGCGCCGGAAGTCCACCAGATGATGTCGCCCTTGATCTGGTCCAACTTGCCGAACGCGCGGTCCTGCCCGGCCTTCGTCGCGAGAACTTTGTACACCTCGCCTGGAGCAACGCCGTCCGCGAGAAGCGCGATTTCGAGCGTCATCTTCGCCGTCTGGCGGAAGCCCCGCTTCCCCGGCCACTTCTTCATGTCCCAGAAGTCGGCCCAGTTTTTCGGTCCGTCGGAAATCCTGGTCTTGTCGTAGCTGGGAACCATGGACCAGACGAAAGCCCCCACGCCGCAGTCGCTGTAGGCTTCCGGAATGAAGTCTTCCTTATTGCCGATCTTCGCCCAGTCGAGTTCTTCGAAGAGGCCCTCAGCGCAGCCCGAAAGCAAGGTGTTTTGCTCGACCTGCATTACGTCCCAAGAAACGCTGCCACTGGAGACCATGGCGCGGACCTTGGCCATCTGCCCAGAATATGAGTCCTCTGTGACGGCGACGCCCGAGGACTTGGCAAACGGTTCGAAAAACGCCTTCCGCTCCGCGTCCTGCAGCACGCCGCCGGCTCCGACCACAGTCAGCTTGCCGGAGTCAGCCAATGCAGCCGATGTGATACCAAGCCCGGCAAGCACGACGAGCCCGCCAACGAGTGTGCGATAATGCATGGAACCTCTCCTCCTCATTGTGCCACCCACCGATTGAACCGCTGCTGCAGTTCTTCTTCGTGATCCACCCAGAACGGCGTGCTCAGAGCTAGCGCGCCCGACATGTTCTTCTCGGCAGTAGGAAGTTGCGGAGCGATGTCCGCTGAAATTCTGGATGTCGCGCTCGCGTTCGTGACGCCGTAGACCATCTTTTCGGCGAATGCCGTCTGCGGCTTGGCACTTGTCATGTAGTTCACGAGGTCGAAAGCCTTGTCTCTGTTTCCGCCCTTGGGAATGGCCCAGAAGTCCATCGCATAAAGCTGGTTGGTCCAGGACATCCTGAAGTGCTTGCCCTGCTGGTTGGCGACGATTACCCGGCCGTTATACGCGGAGGTCATGGTAACTTCGCCTGAAGCCAACCATTCCATCGGTTGAGCGCCGCTCTCCCACCACTGGATGTTCGGCTTCAGCTGATCGAGCTTAGCGAAGGCGCGGTCCTGACCTTCCTTTGTCGCCAGAACCTTATAAAGCTCTTCGGGTTTCACGCCGTCCGCCAGCAACGCGATCTCCAGGGTCATCCGCGCCTGCTTGCGTAGCCCCCGCTTTCCCGGCCACTTCTTGACGTCCCAGAAGTCTGCCCATGAAGAGACGTCCGTCGTCTTGTCTCCGTCGTAGGCCAGTATCTTCGACCAGACGAACGCGCCGACCCCGCAGTCCGATTTGGCCGGGCCGATGATGTCGCTCGAGTTCGGCAATGTCTTCCAGTCAAAAGTCTCGAGGAGGCCTTGATCGCATGCCAGGATCATCTCGTTCTCGTCCATCTGCACGACATCCCAAGTCGTCGTTCCGGTCTCGACCATCGCCTTCACCTTGGCGATGCCTCCGGTGTAGGACTCCTCGAGAAGCGGTGAGCCGGACATCTTCTCGTATGGCTTGAAAAGTGTGCCGCGCATCGCCTCCTGCGTCGCGCCCCCGAAGCCGACGACAGTGAGATCGCGGGCAAGGGCCGGAGTCGTGGCCGCAAGACAGGCGGCGGTGACCATCCATTTTATTAACCGATGTCTCATTGGTTCCCCTTTTTTATTGAGATCAGGTTGTGGAAGTTAAGCCGCAGCCGACCGCGCGAGGTCGGCCATGGCAGTGTCGATAAGCTCGAGGGTGTCGTTCAGCACGCTCTGGTCGTGGCTGAGGGACAGGTACAGGCGCTTGAGCTGCAGAGGCTGGAAGATATGTCTTCCGGCAATCAGCGCCCGCCGGAACCGCATGTCGAGCTCGTTGTCGTTCCGGAGCAGGTCGGCGTATTCACTGAACTCGCCGTCGAAGAAGTACACGAGCCAGACCGAGCCGAACCCCGCGGTCTGGGCCTTGATGCCGTGCCGCGCGATGATCTGGTCGATCTGCTTCCGCAGGTAGTCTCCAAGATCGAAGAGGCGGTCGTAAACGCCGGGCTTCGACAGCTCCTGAACAGTCGCTTTGACAGCCGCCAGCGACGACGGAGTGCCGTTGAACGTACCGCCCATGAAGACGGCCCCCTCGCCGGTCCGACCTACGCGCTCCATGATCTCGCGACAACCGGCCACCAAGCCTATGGGATAGCCGCTCGTGGCTGCCTTGCCGAACGTGGCCAAGTCCGGAGTGACGCCTACGATTGATTGATAACCGCCGAGCGCATGCCTGAAACCCGTTATCACTTCGTCGAAGATCAGCACGACGCCGTTCTCGGTAGTGATGCGCCTGAGATCGCGCAGGAACTGGTGTTGCGCGATAACCGCTCCCATGTTGTGGGCGATCGGCTCGATTATGATGGCGGCGACCTCGCCCGGGTTCGCCTTGATATACTCCTCGACGGCAGTCGCGTCGTTGTACGGCAGTATCTTCGTATGGCGAGCCGCGTCGTAGAGTATTCCGTCCGACATCGGGTCGAACGAATTCATCATCTGGCGGCTGGACTGGCCGTTCATGGCCACGTAGTCGTGCCAACCATGGTAACCGCCTTGGAACTTGATGATCTGCTTGCGGCCGGTATATGCGCGAGCCAGGCGCAGGGCGTGATAGGTAGCCTCCGATCCGCTGCTGCAAAACGCGATCTGGTCCGCACACGGGATTGCGCTCACCAGAAGCTCTGCGACCTCGACCTCCAGCTCGAGAACTCCCGCTCCGATCAGATCGACACTCTCGTTGACTTCCGCGATCGCGTTGAAGACCGCCGGGTTGCGATGGCCCAGGACGTTCGCACCGAACGCGCAGTGATAGTCGGTATAGCGATTGCCGTCAGCGTCAAACAGATAGGGGCCCTCCGCCTTGGCGAAAGCTACGGGCGCGCCCAGTCGGCGGCTGGGGCTTAGAAGGCCACCTGGGATGACCACCTCCGCACGACTTGCGATTGCCTCGTTGTTCGAAGTCATCGGGCAGCTCCTTCGATGTTCTCGAGGACGACCGCGCGGATGCCGTCGGCATCCAGGCGGTAATGCCTGTAGAGGTGCGTCGGAGGCGCGATGAGGCTGTACTCGTCCTTGATTCCATGGCGCACAAGGCGAGCGCCCTTCCCCCTCTCGGCAAGAACTTCCGCGACCGCCCCGCCAAGGCCACCGAGTACGTTGTGCTCTTCGACCGTAAGGATAATCCTTGAACGCGCCGACGCCTCGATGATGGCTTCCTCGTCGAGAGGCTTGATGGAATGCATGTCGATCAAGCCGACGGAGTGGCCCGCGGCATTCAGCTCCTCCATGGCCTTCTTCGCACCATGAACCGGGTAACCCGCCGCGATGATGGTGACCTCGCTGCCGATCCCGTGGGTCACCGCCTTGCCTAGCTCAAACTCGACGCCGTTCTCGTAGACCACCGGATCGTGCCCGCGATGAATGCGGAAGTAGATCGGAAGGGGATAGTCAACGGTGGCTTTCAGAGCAGCCGCCAGCGCAGGTCCGTCGGCCGTGGAGACGACGGCAAGATTGGCGATGCTCCTGGTGATCGCGATGTCCTCGGTGGCATGGTGAGACGTGCCGTAGAAGCCGAGCGAAATGCCGGTGTGATGGCCGATGAGGCGGACCGGCTGCTTGCAGTACGCGACATCCATCCGAATCTGTTCGCAGCAAAGGAGCGCGAGGAAAGAGGCGAACGTGGCAACGTAGGGGATCACTCCCGTGGTCGCCATTCCGGCCGCTGCCGAGACCATGTTCTGCTCTGAGATGCCGAACTGGACGAACCTTTCGGGGAAACGTCTGGCGAATTCGTTGAGCCCGTTGGAATACTGAAGGTCAGCCGTCCCCGCCATGACGGGATAACCAGCATCAACAAGTTCGATCAAAGCGTTGGAGAGGGTCGGAAGGGACGGAGCGCGGCGGTTCACTTCGCGGTACTGCCACGAGTCCTTCGAAATCAGCTGGTTCATTATGAGATCACCGTGTTGAGGATCGTTTCGCTGGCGTTGGCTTCGTCTTCCGCGCCGAGATAGCCAAGGTGCCAACCGGGCTCGGTCTCCATGTACTCGATACCCTTGCCCTTCACCGTCTGGGCGATGATGCAGCACGGCTTCGTGCGGCTTTTGTCAGCCTTCACCTGCCGGAGAAGCGTGGTCAGGGCGTGAATGTTGTGCCCGTTGACGGTATGCACTTCCCATCCGAAGGACCGCCATTTGTCGTCCAGCGGCTCCACCGCCAGGACGTCGTCCACCTTCCCGTCAAGCTGATAGCCGTTGCGGTCCACGATCGCGACAAGGCTCGAAAGTCCGTGACTGGAAGCCGACAGGGCAGCCTCCCAGACCTGGCCTTCCTGCATCTCCCCGTCTCCGAGAAGCACGAACGCGTTGAAGTCGCGTTTCTGGAAGCGTCCGCCGAGGAGCATTCCCACCCCGTTCGACAGGGCATGCCCAATGGAGCCGGAGCTGAAATCGACACCGGGCACCTTGGTCATGTCAGGGTGATCGCCGAGCGGGCTCCCCAGACGGGTGTACGTATCCAGCCACCTTGAGTCGAAGAAGCCCAGGTCGGCGAGGATGGGAAATAGGCCTACTGCGGCATGCCCCTTTCCCATCAGGAAGCGGTCGCGATCGGGCCAGGTGGGTTCGCCTTTTCTAATCCTCATTACGTCGTAGTAGAGCGCCGCGAAAATCTCGGCGCACGAAAAGACGGACGTGTAATGCCCCACCTTGGCGATCGAGATCAGCCTGATCGTCTCCAGACGGACGAACTTCGCCCTCTCCTTGAGGTGTTCGAGCTGATCGTTGGACAATGGATCATCGTTGCGCGCCATCTCGCGATGGCCGCCTACAGGATGTGACGCTGGCACGGATATGCTCCCGGTATTCATTAACTTATAACTTATAAGATATATGGAAATTCAAGATGCGCAACAGTTTTTTACCGTCGGCACCTGCTGCGAAAACTGGAAGCTGGACGTGGACGGTATCGTTGTGGGATCCCTCCAGAAGACATCGTCGACATCGATTGGCGTTGCGCGGAAGCGATCAGCCGCGGCGGATACTTCGCCTGGCGCGACGAACAGGAAGGCCGCACCAGGATCGATGAAGCGCCGGATCGGCCATGGACGGGCAATGCGGTCGATCTTCGGTCGCGATCGTGTCACCCAGACCGTCCGCCCTTGCGCGCCGCGTTCGGGCAACTGACTGGGGGGGGACCAGAGGGAGACCTGCGGGTACCCATGCCTCGATGCCGTTCTCTACGACCTCGGCGGGCGTGCTCTACGTGCGCAGATAGGCCGCCACGCCATGGCTGAGCTTCTTGCCTTTCTGGCAGATGGTCACAACTGGCTCTTTGTTGGCGATTTCTTGCCGCGGACTGATAATCGGTTCCACAGAGTTGCTGTTCTCATCAAAGCCGCCCTGGAAGATATGCTCGATCCGACGTCCCCTCATATGGTAAAACTAGCGTTTTTTGCAGCAGCCACGGCGCTGTGTCTGCTGTCTTTGTGAAGAGACCAGTCTAGAAGCGCTGCCGGGCGCTTGTGCGATGCCACGACGAGGGCGAAGTCCTTACCAGCATCCAATGGTCTTGGCGGCGCTGCGGAGGCTTCAAACTGACTGCTGATAGGGGGTCAACCGCAAGTAACCGCAAAGTATGCATGTTCTTTGGCTATTGGGAAACCGCGACCGCGGACCTATCCTTGGAATTCTGTGGCTCCGCGATCACGTATCCAGGACATGCCAAGCGCCGTCTTGCGCCATTGGTCCCAGCTGAATTTTCAGGAGGCTAACCGCGGCGTCTTGGAAGAGATCAGCGTGCCATGCTGAGCCTGCGCGGTACCTCGGTGCCTGAACCAGATGTTCGGCCTGCCGTCAGCGAATGGCAGAGCGTATGTCTGTAGTGGAAGCCACTCTGCACCAGCGCGAGCGAGGTGCAGAGGCGCCATTCACTGTACCAGCGCGGGCTAAGGCGTCGGCAGTCTCGTTACCGACGAGCCCCGCATGTCCCTTGCACCAGGCGACCGTCACCTCCCGATGACGGTCGAGCTGTTCATCCAGTTTGATCCACAGCTGGGCGTCCGGGATAGCGCGTTTCCGCAGCTTGCGATTGGCGGTGATGCGTTTCCAGCCATTGTTACGCCAGATGGCTCTCCAGTGGCGGCATCCGTCGACGACATGGGCGGAGTCGGTCCAGATCGTCGCAAAGGGAAGATCCCCCGAACGAGCCAGCCAGCTTATCGCCTCGATGACCGCCAGCAGTTCGAGAGAATTGTTTGAATTTGCTGTCGCTCTGCCATGCATGGCGCAAATGCGCTGATCCCCTTGCGTCACCACGAAGGCCCATCCCCCGCTCCGTGTGCCGGCATCAAACGACCCGTCGGTGAAGATCTCCAACGGCACGACACGCGACGACATTCGACTCGCACTCGTGTGTGGCATAGCTGGTTGGACATCATAAGGAAGGTCTTCTTGAGCAACAAAAAAGGCCGGGGCGACACTGCATCGACCTTACCTCCTGGGCTTAGGACAACAATGAGAGCATTTTCGTCAGGTTCTAGCTTTGCCTTTGTACTTCTGAGCCGGACTTCACCTCTCGCTCGGCCTTTGACTGGTGCTACGTGTCGCTGCGATGCACGGCGCCTTGACATCTCCCTTGACTCTGTTCTCACGCGTTGACCAGATGCCCGCTACTGCGGATCTCACTAACGCCGGAGCGTTCAGCGTAGAGGCCTCGCTCGAAGAGCTACGATCATCGTATCGCTTCAAGGCTAAAGAACTGCCACCTGTTGGCGCTCAAATCAATGATCGGGAAAAACATCAGCCCGCGAAGACTATGATCGAGCCCGGTTTGTCGGTAAGGCAAGTGGGTACGTCATCGTTGGAACCGCTCCAGCATCTTCTTCAGCTGCGCATTCTGCGTCCGGAGCTTGCGCGCCAGCTGACTCCTGAGCACTTTAATCTCATCGTCCAGCCTCAGTGTAACATCAGCAACAACTTGGGCGGGTGGATAGAATGGCTCGGCGACCACAGCCTCTGATTTCTTGCTGCGGCCCCTCTGCTTGCGCGCTGTCCCCTCAAGGGCCGGCTTGAGGTTCGCAGCCTCTGGTGCAGCGACAGCGTCATCCGTTTCATCGGAGGATACCGAACCGCCAGCTTCGGCGACGTCGGTACCAACACTCTCAGCTGTACGGTGATCCTTGCTCTCAGCTTGACCCGACGGCGCAGTGTCAGGGGAAACTCGATCAGTGAACTCACCATTGATTAGCTCGGCGGCAGTCGATCGGTTTGCGGAACTGAAGTTCTCTTCGGCAGGTGTTTCGGTTGGACCGGCGATAGCCAACACATCTGGCTTCGCTTCGTCAACTGTCCCCTCGTCTGGCTTTTGCTTGCGTCCGGGTGACACCAGCCGGCTGAGAAACTTCCATGGGGACGCCATTCGTTCAACCTCGCTTCTTACCCCGCATGCAGGCTGCGAGTTTTTAGGTTTGATGACAGTCGGCCCGTCACCAAATGAAAAACCGAAAGGCAGGATGTCGACGGCGTCAGCCGCCTGTCCACTATTAACCGAGTTTGAGCTTCTTCCGCAGATCGGCATTTTCGGAACGAAGCTTCTCGGCCAACAGCTTGCGCAGCCTCTGGTTCTCTTCCTCCAATTGCAGGAGGTCGGCCATTTCGTCGCCAGCTGACGACACGATCGTTGCTGGCTGATCGGCCTTGGGCGCGCGTTTTACATAGGCTCTCTTAGCGCCTGCCGCACCTTCGATTATCTTGCTCTTTCGACCTTTTTTTTGACCGCTGATACCGTCCAAGCCACCTGCAGGCTCTGCCGCGATGTCGGCCGCAGCCATTTCAGAAGCGGCTTTATTGGCGCGGGGTTTGCGCTGCTTCTTCGGCTCAACCGGCGTCTCGGCAATGGCCGGCGCGTCAGCATTGGCGATCGTATCAGTATCCTCGGCCATGACTAACTCCTGTGTATTTGCCGCAGTTTTCGATGTCGCCTCGGGCGGTGTCAATGTTGGCAATATGCGATCCATTTTCGGTGACGAGACGTCTCCGGTGGATTTATCAGCCATAGTACCGTCCGGGATAGGCGGCATTGCCGATTCCTCTACGTCCCTTGCGACGGACTTAAGGTCCATACTGCCCCAGATCGAGTTCGACTTCACACCGGTTTTCCGACGGCCGTCTTTGTACTCTACGGCAAAACTACGTTGTACTTTCTTCACTCGGAGGCCTTCGTGTGGAGATAGGAAATTCATAGCGGTATCTATCTATCGCTGCAGCTCTGAAATAGCGACTACGCCGCGGGCAGTCTAGCCCTACAACACATCCCAGTTATGGAAGGATTTTCGCTTAGTATTTCTGCGCATAGGAAGCTCGGAACAGCTTGAACGGATTAGAACGTTCCGGCCGATCGCGTAGGTGGAATTTAGCCTCGTGCTGCTTGCTAGCGCCTCGTTTGCCCGCAAATCCGGATGTTGTACCGAAACGCGACACGACCCTTGGGGACGGGCGGCAACCAATCGAACTTTGATCACCGTCGACCGCTCGCCTTGAACGGATACGAACCAACGACCCGTTATTCTCCCTATGAAGCGCCCACCGTTCTATTTGAGCTCTCTTGAGGACTCATACCAACCGTCATTGATCAGAACTCTTGCGCCCACTTGCGTCTGCCGATTGACATGATCTTCCATGGTTGTTGGTGGAGGGTTCTCCAGGCGTAGCAGCAGTGTTCGACGATATCCTCGTAGGACTTGAAGACGCGGTTTGAGAGCCAGTTGTCCCTCATGAACTGCCAGATGTTTTCGACCGAGTTCAACTCGGGCGATTTGGGCGGTAGTGGCAGGATGGTGATGTTTTCTGGAACGACAAGATTGTTGGACATGTGCCATCCGGCCTGATCCATGATGAGGACGGCGTGTGCATTTTCGTCGATGTTGCGGGATATCTCGATGAGGTGCTGGTTCATGGCATGGGTATCGTACCACGGCATGACGAGAGCGGCGGCCTTGCCGTGCCGGGGACAGATCGCCCCGAAGATATAGGCTGAGCGGGTTCGCTGGTCGTGCGGCGCGGACGGCCTTGAGCCCCGCTTGGCCCAACGACGCGTGATCTTGTTCTTCTGGCCTATCCGGGCTTCGTCTTGTGGGATGGTTCGCCTCCTCCCCGGCGGATACGCTTCGTCGTCCAACAAGAAGGAGGCATTACATGCAAATCAAGCAAATCGGCATCGACATTGGCAAGAACAGCTTTCATGTGATCGGGCTCGGCATGGAGGGCGATATCGTGTTTCGCCGACAATTCACCAGATCCGGGCTGATCGCTTTCTTTAAACAAAAGACGGAGCGGCTCGAGATCGCCTTCGAGGCTTGTTCCGGGGCGCATTGGCTGGCGCATCAGCTCATCGCCATCGACCATGAAGTCCGGCTCCTGACGCCCGAGAGTGTCCGGCCTTTCGCAAAGGCGCAGAAGAATGACTGGAATGATGCACTGGCGATCGCGGAAGCCGCGCAACGACCGGGCCGCCATGCCGTGGGCGTCAAGTCACAGGAGCGACTGGACATTCAGGCATTGCACCGGGTGCGGCAACGGTTGGTGACGGCACGGACCGCCATTATCAACCAGGTGCGTGGCCTTCTGCGCGAACGGGGTCTGGTCTTTGGCTCGGGCCGGATGCGTTTCGATAGATTCCTGCGGGAACTGTTGACCGGCCAAGAGATCCAGCTCAACTCGGTTTGCCGGGCATTATTCGCCACACTGACCGCCGAATATGAAGCAGTCGACGCCCGCATCGAAGAGATCGATGCAGAGCTTGCCACATTCGCCAAATCCAGTTCTGCCTGCAGGGCGTTGTTGTCGGTGCCTGGTGTCGGCGTGATCGTGGCCACGGCCCTGTTCAGCGCTGTGGCAAATATTTCGGATTTTAGGAGCGGCCGGGATCTTGCTGCCTTCCTGGGGCTCGTTCCACGGCAACGATCAACGGGTGGAAAGACGACACTGTTGGGAATATCAAAACGTGGCAACACCTACGTCCGGACCTTAATGATCCACGGTATGCGCTCGGCCTTCTATAACCGCAAAAAGCGAGAGAACGGCCTTTCAACTTTCATGGAAAGGCTGGTCGAGCGAGGCATGCATGCGAACAAGATTGTGGTAGCGAGCGCCAACAAGGCTGCGCGCATCATCTGGGCTATCCTAACACAGAATATATCGTTTCAGCCGAACGCCGCCTGAGGTGCGAGGCTGATTGACTTGCGAGGAGAAAGCGATGGTACCGTGCATCTGACAGGATGCGCAGCCTGATGTTCCAGTAGATTGATCCCGGCTCGCCCTGGTACAAACCGGAGAATGCAGAGATCACAGCATCTGGTCGCCTTGTAAGGAACGCATCCCAGCGGCTCCCATTGTGGCTCGGGCATCTTCGCCCATTAGAAAGCCGGATACGCTGAAGCAGGGTCTATCGGGACTGTCGTTTCTTCTTGCAAACCGGAGGCGAACCATACACTGGAACCAGATTTCGATCACTTTGCCCTTGGCGGGACCGGCAGCGATTTCTGCCACAGCGGTGGGGAAGTTTTTTTAAATGCCTCCGCCACCTCGGCATCCTGGGCATGATGTCTTGGGCGAGCCGAGAGCTTGCGATAGCCCATGGCACGCACTTCGCGGCCAAGGGTCTCCTCGCTCACCGAGATGCGGAACTCTTCCCAAATCCATTGCGCCAGATCACACAGACGCCAGCGAACGACTCCATCCAGATACGGGGTCGGTCCGCGCTCTATGGCTTGCGCCAAAGCCGTTCGCTGTTCATCGTGCAGGAGAGAAGGTTTGCCCGGGGCCTTGCCGTTGATAAGGCCGTGGGGACCGCGTTCATTGAAGCGCACCACCCAGTCGCGTACGATCTGAACCGTCACACTGCCAAGCCGGGCGGCATCGGCGCGTGAGCCGCCATCATAGATCGATGCAAGTACCAGAAGCCGCCGTGCCTGATCGGCATCGCGTGTCTGCCGAGCCAGAAGCCGCAACCTGGCTCCGTCGAAGTCCGATCGCAAAGAAATCGCTGAACCCATCACAAACCTCCAGTTTGCATCACAGATTCAGATTCGTCGGCTGCTGGGAATCCCCTTCAGAGTCATACTCACTTACGGTTGGTATCAGCTTCGCGCCACGCTTCGTACTCAGCGCGTGCCTCAGCCTGGAGGGGGTAATATTTGCGGAGATCGCCGCCTTCCGAGAGGCGAAGGCGAGAGAACTCTTCCCACTCCCTATGTTCGCTCGAGATTTTCAGTGCCTGCTCCGCAAACTTGATTGGCACCACAATCGCCCCGTCGTCGTCCGCCACGATGATGTCGCCAGGCATGACAAGCGTGCCGCCGCAGGCAATTGGAACATTCACTGCGTGAGGGAAAAGTCCCGTTTGAGTGTGAAAATTTGGTGTTGCGCCGCGCGTCCACATCGGCAGGCCAATTTCACGTGCCTTGCGAGAGTCGCGGATGCATCCATCGACGATGAGGCCCGCTCCGCCGCGGCCTTGTAGATAGGTAATCATCATCTCCCCAAACACGCCGCTACGCAGGTCGCCGCGTGCATCGACAACGACAACATCACCTTCCTCGACCTGATAGAGAACTTGCCGGTGCATCTGCGCTTCCGGATCGCCGTATTCATCGTCCTCGTAAACGTCTTCACGCTTCGGCAGGAACTGTAGTGTCAGCGCAGGCCCAGCGATGGTGATGCCGGGAGAGACCGAAACGGGTCCACAAATGTACGCATCCCGCAAACCGATTCTACTCATTTCGCCGCTGAGAGTGGCCGTGCCCACTTTGGCGAGCGCTTGAATCAGTTCTTTTGGGGGACGGCTGATTGTTAGTATCTGCATAAGAGATCCTGCATTCCGTGAAAGTTTCGCAACTGCCATCTGTTCAAATCCGGGATAGGAGTAATTAGCCTCTATCCCCAGTTACTCCGCCGAGAACCTCGCCCCCTCCAAGTCTGACGACAGCACGCCGTCGATCACCTCGAGCGGTAGTCAAACTTTGCTGCCGTGCAGTGAACCGCACCGTCCAATGTATCGAAAGGCGCCTCTTGGCCTGCGAATTGTGCCAGAAATTGCCGGGCCTTTGATCGTCTTCATCAGTTAATCGGTGCTATCGACGCACCTAGCGTGCCTCGCCGGGGTAACTTAGCCCGATCTGCTTTCTGACTGCGTCCAGTGCTGCCAAGATTTCAACGGTTTCATCTGGCGGCATCAAAGTTGACACCTCGCCCTCTTGCACCAGCCGCTCCATTTCGAATGCTTGAAACTGCATGCCACGACTGTCGACTGCTAAATCGTAGTCTTCCAGAACCTCGCCCTTTTGATCGATGACCCTAAACGATGTCGGCGTATACCAGATCGCGGCGATCTCGATGCGCGCCTTCGACCCGTAAATCATCGCCCCATTCGGCCCGGCAACGTCCAGTGCGGCAACAGAGGTCGAGATTGCCTCGCCGTCATGCTCCATGATTACGGCCACCTCCGCATCCACACCAGTCTCCTGGAAACGCGCTGAGGCTTTGATGGTGGTTGGCCGGCCGAGAATGTCGAAGGCAAAGGAGATCGGGTAGATGCCCAGATCCAGCAGAGCCCCGCCTCCCAGCTCGGGAGCATTGAGCCGATGCCCCGGATCAGTGGGAAGAAACTGGCGATGTTCGGCAAAGACGGAGCGCAGTTCCCCCAGCGTCCCTGCGTCGATGATTTCGTGGATTCGCTTCATGTGCGGCAAGAAACGGGTCCACATGGCTTCGAGAACAACCAGGTTCTTCGCTCGGGCCTTCTCTACGATCATCCGCGCTTCTTCCGCGTTAAGCGCAAGGGTTTCTCGATCATGACGTGCTTGCCTGCTTCCAGCGCCAGGAGCGCTGCGCTGACGTGATGGGGATGCGGCGTTGCGATATAAACAATATCGACAGCCGGATCTGTCACTAGACCTTCATAACTTCCATGCGAATTCCGAATCGCATATCGCTCGGCAAAATCTTTTGCCTTGTTTTTCGATCTCGATCCGACAGCAGTGACATTGAGCCCTGCGGCCTGAAGGTCTTGCGCAAACAGGCCGGCAATCCATCCGGTGGCGAGAATTCCCCAGCCAAGCGTATTTTCCATGTTTATTCTCCCGGCTAGCCCGCCTAGAGGCGCGCAGCGATGGCTTTGGACTGCATGCTATCAGGCATCATCTGCATGATCTCGATACGGTGTCCATCCGGATCCTCGATCCAGCACTGCCAGTTGCCGTCGAGACCGAGCACTTTCGGCCGCGTCAGGTCGATGCCAGCCGCCTGCAGTTCCGTCACTGATGTTTCGATGTCCGGAACGGAAAGGCAGAGATGGTTGTAACCGGTGGTGTCTGCACCGGGCGCGCGCTCGCCGATCCCGTCAAGAAACAGCTCCACGAACTGATTGTCAGTGACGCGCAGATAGACGAGCCACAGTTTGCCGTCACGATCGAGATGCATCAATCGCTCGAAGCCGAGCTTATTGATGTAGAAATCCAGGGCGCGATCGATATCGGTGACACGGATGGCAACATGGGCAAGGCCGGAAACTGTAAGCATCTTGAACTCTCGTGGAATGAAAAGGGCTGGAGAAATTTTACGCCGTGAGGCGCTTGATATAGTCGATCGACCGTTGCGCCACGCGCTGCCAGTCCGCCGGATTGTCATGTTCGACAATCAGTTGATCGGCGGCCGTCGATGCGAAAAGCGGCTCAAGTGCCTGCCAGTCGATGATGCCGTCGCCGGTGGCAGCCCAGCCGTCTTCCGCCTCGGTGCCGGCGGGCGCAAGATCCTTCATCTGGATAGCGACGATCTGGCTGGCGAAACGTTGCAGTTCGGCTGACGGATCACCGCCGGCGCGGGCAATCCAGCCGCAATCGATCTCGAACAGAACCGAGGGATCGGCACCGAGGATATGGTCGATCGGGCGGCTGCCATCCTCAAGCGCTGCGAACTCGAAATCATGATTGTGCCAGGCGACACGAAGACCTCGGCGCGCGGCCCCGGTGGCACCCGTTGCTAGTTGCTCGCCCAGCGACTTCCAGTAGCCGATGCCCGTGCCGCGATCCTCGGGTTTGACATAGGGCGGTATCAACAGCGTGGTGCCGAGGGTTTCGGCAATATCGAAGAACCGTTCCGGCTCGTCGACCAGGCCGGTCAGCGGCATGTGGAAACCGAGGCAGGACAGTCCGGCATCATCGAGCTGCCGGCGGAACAGGGCAGGATCGGCTTCATAGGCCGGAAGCCATGGCTCGACCGCATCATAACCCATGGCTTTCAGAAGCGGCAATTGCGCAGACAAAGGCGGAAAATTGCGAGATGAATAGAGCTGGTAGGAGAGCTTGTAAGACATCAGATCACCTTGTCCCGATCGAACTCGAGCAGTTCGACAAGCGCGCCGAGTTCAGGGCGCGTGTCGTAATAGGCATAACGGCCGGTCCCGCTCTGGAACTCGCCGCGCTGCAGGCGTTCATGCCCACGCGACGTCAGGTAGGCGTCCCGTTCGGCGAGGTTGCGGGTCTTGATGGCGATGTGGTGGCAGCCCGGCCCCCGTTCCTCGAGCAGATCCCGCCAGGCGCTTTGTTCCGGTCCCGGCTCAAGAAATTCAAGGTCGATATTGCCGAAGTGGAACATCATGATCTTGCAGGTAACGTCTGCCGGTTGTCCTCGATATTCGGCCCGGGCCTTGTCGGGATCGGCGGAGAACGTCATCGGCGGCATCGGCTTGCCGGTGAGATCGGCAAACCAGGATGCAGACTTGACTGCATCGTGGGTGACGAAGCAGATCTGCATGACGGTGTCTTCGTCCAGAAGGCGGCGATCAAAGCTCATAGCATCACCCGCCGATCCGCTTGCCGGTGGTGGTGTCGAACAGATGCAGCTTTTCCGTGTCGAGGCCGACATTGATCGTCTGACCGGCGGCGATATCGATACGCTCACGGAAGACGCCGACCACCTCATGGCCACCGAAACGCATCATCGCCTGGGTTTCCGCACCAGTGGGCTCGATGGTGATGATCTCGGCCGGCAGACCCTGCGGGTCGAGCCGGAAATGTTCGGGCCGTATGCCGAGCGTAATCTGGTCGGCATTGGCCGTGGCGCTCGACGGAAGCGGCAGTCTCGATCCGTCAGGAGCAACGAAGGTCGATTGCTGCAGGGAGCCGGTCAGGAAATTCATCGCCGGCGAGCCAATGAAACCTGCAACAAACAGGTTGGCGGGCCGATCGTAAAGCTCGAGCGGTGTGCCGATCTGTTCGATCCGGCCGGCATTCATGACCACGATCCGGTCGGCCATGGTCATGGCTTCGATCTGGTCATGGGTCACGTAGACCGTGGTGGTGCGTAGCCGCTGGTGGTTCTGCTTGATCTCCGAGCGCATCTGCACCCGCAGCTTGGCGTCGAGATTGCTCAGTGGTTCGTCGAACAGGAAGACCTTGGGATCTCGCACGATTGCCCGGCCCATGGCGACACGCTGTCTCTGGCCGCCGGACAGATGTTTCGGATAACGCTGCAGATACGGCTCAAGCCCGAGGCTTTTTGCGGCATTGGCAACGCGTTCCTTGATCTCCTCCTTCGGCGCGCGGCTGAGTTTCAGCGAAAATCCCATATTCGCCTCAACCGTCATATGCGGGTAGAGCGCATAGGACTGGAAGACCATGGCGATGTCGCGGTCCTTCGGCGGCTTGGTGTTGACCACCTGTCCGTCAATCATCACCTCGCCCGCGGTAATCCCTTCCAGGCCGGCCAGCATGCGCAAAAGTGTGGATTTGCCGCAGCCGGATGGGCCGACAAGGATCACGAATTCGCCGTCGGCGATATCCACCGAGACGCCATGCAGGATCGGCAAGGCACCGTAGGATTTGTGGACGTTGCGTATGCTCACTGAGCCCATGTTGTTGTCTCCTCGGCACCTGGCCGATTGTCATTTTGTGGCGGGACAGTCTGTCTCAATCGTCCCATGCGGGGGATTTCGCCGGGTTGATCATTCGGTTCGATCGGTCGAGGCCGCGTATCCGCTGCATGTCGTCGGCACTCAGCGTGATGCGGCGGGCTGACCAGTTGTCGTTCAACCGCTGTGTGTTGGCAGACGAGGGGATGACGACGTGCCCCTCGGCCATCAGGAAGGCGAGCGAGACCGCCGCCGTCGTGACGCCATGCGTCTCGGCAATCGCTGCCAGCAGCGGGTCATCCGTCACGGCGCCCTTGGCAAGCGGCATGTAGGCGGTCAGTTGCAGTCCCACTTTGCGAGCGTAGTCGCGGATGCGCGGGCTCTGTAGATAGGGATGGATCTCGATCTGGTTGGTGGCGAGCTGCCCCTCCCCCAGGATGCCGGCGGCCCGGTCCAGAAGTACCATCGGAAAATTTGACACGCCAATGTGGCGGGCAAAGCCGCGTTCGCGCGCTTGCCCAAGCGCCGTAATATAGTCCTCGAAGGGCACAACTTCGTCGAGTGTCGGCCAGTGAATGAGCAGCAGATCGACGTGATCGACACCGAGCGTTTCGAGGCTCTTTTCGACGCTCGGCATGAACGACGATCGGGCGAGATTGGTGTCGGCAACCTTGGTGGTGACGAAGAACGCATCCCGCGCCAGTCCCGACGCGGCCAAGGCGCGACCGACGGTGGACTCCGTGCCGTAGCTCTGCGCCGTATCGAGATGGCGATAGCCGATTTCAATGGCCGAGAGCAGCGCTGCGAGCCCCTCGTCACCGGTGCGGCCATAGGTGCCAAGGCCGATCGCCGGAATGCTGGAATTGGACATGGCCTTACCCCTTGGTGGCGCCAGCGGTCAGGCCGCCGACGAACAGCTTCTGCATGGTGAGAAAAAGGAGAGCGATCGGCAGCGTCATCACCAGCGACGCGGCCATGACCGCACCCCAGTCGGTGTTGAACTCGGTCGAGAATTCGGCGAGCCCGATCGGCAGTGTCTTGACGGAACTGTCGGTCGCAAAACACAGCGCGAAGATGAATTCGTTCCAGGTGGTGACGAACGCATAGACCAGAACCGCGACGATGCCCGGCGTCGAAAGCGGCAGCGTGATCCGGAACAACACGCCCAGTCGCGACGCACCGTCGACGATCGCCGCTTCTTCCAGTTCCACCGGAATGGCCTTGAAATAGCTGGTCAGCATCCAGACCGACAGCGGCAGCGTGATGATCATGTAGACGAGGATCAGCCCCCAGAAGGTGTTGACCAGCCCGAGCACCCGCAGGGTGATGAACAACGGCACGATAATGGCCGCAGTCGGCAGCAGCTGCCCAACCAGCACGAAGGACTGCAAGGCAGCCTTGCCGCGGAAATCGAACCGCGCAAATCCGTAGGATGCGAAGATCGCCAGGAACAGGGCGAGCCCGGTGGAGCCGACTGAAATGATCACGCTGTTGAGGAAATAGCGCGGAATGTTCGACTCGAAGATCACGGTATAATAGTTGGCGAGCGTCGGGGTTTGCGGCCACCAGCGCGGCGGTATCGTGTAAAGCTCGCCAAGCGTCTTGATGGACGAGATCGCCATCCAGACGAACGGGAAGATCGAGATCAGAACGAGAAAGATCGCGCCGATGATGATGACCGGCAGCGGCAGGCCGGTGCGTGCAGGGGTGGAGCCTGGAATGCTCATCGTGTTTCTCCCGAAGGCGTCTGCACCAGTTTGACGTAGATGAAGACGATGACGATCGCGACGGCGAAGAACAGGACCGACAATGCGGCGGCCTGATTGAACTGGACCGCATCAAAGGCGAGACGGAAGATCTGGATCGGCGTGATCAGCGTACGGTTGGCTGGCCCACCGCGGGTGATGGCGTAGATGATGGTAATCGAGTTGAGGCCCCAGATGACCAAAAGCAAAGTTACCGCGGTGATAACCGAGCGCACCTGCGGCAGCATGATGTGCCAGATCTCTTCCCAGATATTGGCGCCGTCAATGCGGGCGGCCTCGTAGAGATCGTTGGGAATGGACTGAAGCCCGGCCAGCACCATCACCGTGACGAAGGGAAACATCTTCCAGACATTGATGGCGATCAGCACCGGCATCACCGTGTCGCGGTTGGTCAGCCAGCCGACCGGCTCTTCGATCAGGCCTGGCGCTGTCATCATGTAGTTGATGATGCCGAATTCGGTGTGGAACATCCACGCCCAGGTTGTCGCCGCGACGATGCCGGGAACAACCCACGGAATGATCGTGATCGAGCGGACGATGGCGCGGCCGGCAAAGTTCTGGTTCAATAGGATGGCGGCAGCCGTTCCAAGCACGACCTGGAAGATGATGGAAATACCGACGAAATAGACGGTGTTCCAGAACGCCTGCGGCGTTGCCCGGGCAGCAAGCACGGTGGCGAAATTGCTGGTGCCGACAAAGGCGCCCTGCTGATCTGTGACGCTCAGCACGCCGGTATAGGCGAGCGGATAGGCGATCAGCATCATCAGCACCATCAGTGCCGGAAGAACAAAAATCAGTCCCGTCGATTGGCGAACCATTACAAACTCCTGTTGCATGATTGCGGGCATTGGAACCCGCAATCATGTTGCCTGCCCGAGGGTGGCGTTTTAGTTGTCGAGCAGGACCTGGATTTCTTCCGCTGCGCCGTCCATCGCTTCCTGGACGTCCTCGTCACCGAGAAGGATGCGCTGGATACCGTCGAAATAGGCCTGGCTGATCTGTACCCAGTTGCGGTTAGCCGGAAGGGCGCGACCAAAGGCCAGCATCTCCTTGAACGGATTGAGCAGCGGGTCCTGGAACCGCTCCGCATCCATCGCCGACTTGCGGGCCGGGAAAGTGTCGGTCAAGATCGCCTGGTTCTTGGCCTCCGCGAGGAATTTCAGCAGCGTCTTGCCATCCGTCGGATTGTTCGCATGCGCCGGAATGATCAGGCTCCAGCCTCCGATGATGCTGGCGGTCTTGCCGCCATCCGGAGACGGGATGGGCATGGTGCCGATCTCGATTTGCGGATTCTCCTTCTTGATCGATGCGACATCGAACTGACCCGACTGATACATCGACACCGTACCGGCAATGAACAGCCGGCGGTTTGCCGTGCCGTCGTTTTCGAGCGTCGAGGCCGGCGAGACCTTCAGCTCTGTCAGCATGTCGGTGTAGAATTTGACGGCTTCGACGGCCGCAGGCTGGTTGATCGTCGCCGTCTTCTGGTCGGCCGAGATCATGTCTCCGCCCTTCATCCAGATGAACGGAAGCGAGCGAAAGATGGTGTTGCCGACTTCACCGCCACCGGTGATCGCAAAGCCCGAGCGCCCGCTTTTGGTCAGCGCCTTGGCGGCCGTTGTCAGGTCGCTCCAGGTCTTGGGCGGGTTTTCCGGGTCGAGACCTGCATCGCGGAAATGCTGCTTGTTGAAGATGATCGCATGCGATTCCACACGATAGGGAATAGACCAGAGTCTTCCATTCAGCATGCCGTAATCCAGCCCGGCCTGCACATAGTCGTCCTTGTCCGTCAGAACGTCATCGACTTTCGTCAGAAGGTTGTTTTGTGCGTAGCCGTTGATCCAGCCATGGGCGACATCGATCAGATCCGGAGAGGCGCCGGACTGCAGCGTGGTGAGAATGCGCTGCGGCAGACCGTCTGCCGTGGTAATCTCAAGCTTTACCTTGATATCCGGATGCTCGGCCTCGAACGCCTGTACCAGCCCGCGTGCGCGGGCCTCGTTGAAATTCGGCGTCCACCATGTCACTTCACGTGCAAAGCTGGTGCCGGCAGCCATCATGCCGCCGGCAAGCATCGCGATCATTGCAAAAGTTCGTTTGGTCATAACCTCTCCTCCCTGAGTGGTTGTTGGTCGGTAAACTTGACGCTTGTGTTAACCCAAGATGCCGCTTGCGAACCCCGATGTTCAGGCGGCCAGCTTCGGCTGCGTTGTGGACGGTCCAAGCACGTCGGCATTGGACACAAGAGCTTTCATGAACCCGATCGTATAGGCATTGCCGGCGTGCCATGGCGCCGGGCAGGCCAGATCCGGGACATGGTCCGGCACGAGGACGCCGTCATAGGCCTCATCGCGCAAAATGCGGACGATCTCGACCATGTCGATATCGCCGTCATCGACGAAAGTTTCCTCGTAATGTGGGACCTTGCCGCGGACATTGCGAAAATGGACATAACCGATGGCCCGGCGGCGGGCGAAATGGCGAGTCGCCGCGTAGACATTGCCGGTCTGCATTTCCTGGATCGAGCCGAGGCAGAATTCGAGCGCATTTGCAGCGCTTGGAACAATGTCCAGCAGCCGGTCATATTTGTCGGGCTGGTTGACTAGGCGCGGTGTCCGGCGGAGCCGGTCGACCGGCGGATCGTCGGGATGGGCGGCGAGCCGCACTCTCGCCTCTTCCGCCACAGGCACCAGCTCCGACAGGAACCAGGCCAGGCGCTGCCAGAGTTCATCCTCGCTGATCTCGATGATTTCCGAGGTAGAGAGTGCCGCGCGGTAGCGCATATTGCCGACCATGCCGTCCGGCATCGGGCTATTGGCGGGAATTTCCGCCATGTTGAACACCGCTGTCATAGCGCCGCCGCGTGCCACAGGCTTGCGTTGCCATCCCCAGACGCCGGCGATCGAGAAATTGTAGCCAAGCACCGGGATGCCGGCGCGACCGACGTCACGGATCAGCTGCTTCATGCCGTCCATCTGCCGGCGCTTGTTCGGTCCGTCGAGCAGGATATCCGACCAAAAGTTCGGCGAAACATTCTCGATCGCCGCAGGGCGAATGTCGTGCCGCGCCAGCATGGCGACCAGATCCGCCAAGGTCTCAAAGGTCCACAGCGGCGCATCGATGCAATCACCATTGATCGGGCCGACGCCGCCGGCAAGATAACTGGAATTGTCGCAATTGCGGGCATAGTCGGTCGGATGCAGCACCACGTCGCTCACGCCGAGCTGCGCCGCATAACGTGCACCATCCTCGTTGAGGGTTTTACCGAACAGGCTCATTCCGACGCGCATGCATTCCTCCGCTGGTTCAGCCTCCCGAGCCTTCAGTTCAAATATGAACAACACCAGTTCTATTTGTAACCATAGGGGTGAAGCGACACGGTTGTCAATCGGGCCTTGCCGGAATCTTTCTGCGCAGCATTGTCCGTGGATCTGAAGATTTTTGGCATCTATTGCTGACTTTCCGAAATTTGCACCCGTAATCTCCGCTGGTGGACTTTCCTGAAAGCAGGCTTTAAATGTCGAACTCCTTGGAAAATTTCTCGTCTAATATTCCTATTTGAACTTCACTTGATCAGACTGCCGTGTTAGCTCAGTGGTAGTGGAGGAAGTTGAAATGCTGGAGCTCGACGTCAACGACGAGGCTGCGCAAAAACACCGCGTGCCTGTGATCGACCGGATGATGGACGTTCTCGTCCATCTGGAACGCCGTCCCGGCGCGAAAATCAGTGACGTCGTCACCGGCCTCATGGTGCCGCGTTCGACAGTCTACCGCATTCTCAATACCCTGCAGCTGCATGACATGGTCCGGCGCGATGCCGAGGGCAGCTATTTCCTCGGCCGTCGCCTGCTCAGCCTTGCGGCTCACGTCGGTCCCGGCGGCCAGGAGCTGGATCTCATCACCCTTGCCCATCCGCATCTCGATCGCCTGTCGAACGAACTGGGCGAAGCGGTCAAGCTGTCGATCATGGACGATGCCGGCATTCTCGTTCTGTCCGCGGTGCAGGGCCGACAGGAATACGCGCTGTCGGTTGCGCCCGGCCAGCGCATGCCGATCCATGCCGGCGCGGCCAGCAAGCTGCTGCTCGCCCATTTGCCGGACGACCAGATCCTGGCATGGCTTGCACGACCCCTCGCCGCCTTTAGCAGCAAGACCATCACCGATCCGAAACGGCTGGAAACCGAGCTTGCCCGCATCCGCCGGCAGGGCTGGGCCGAGGACAAGGGCGAAAACGGCCCGAGCATCCAGGCTTTCGCCGCCCCAGTCTTTGATCGCAACGGCAATGTCGTCGCCGCGATCAGCGTGCCGTTTCTTGCCGGTACGCCCAACGACCGGATGACGACCATCCGCCTTGCCGTCATCGATGCGGCACGACTTATGACGGAAAGCATGCCGCGCTGAACGAACTCGGGAGAGACGCGCGGGCTGGAGGAGAACCATGAAAATCATAGACTTGAAATGCGCCATCATCGGCAAGAGCCCGATCGTGCGGATCGTGACCGATGAAGGCATCAGCGGCTACGGCCAGGCCGAAACCTGGAAAAGCTATCTCAAGCCGCATATCCTGGCGTTTCGCGACGCGCTGATCGGCGAAGATCCCACCAATGTCGAGCGGGTGATGCTGAAGATCCGCCAGCGCGGCGGGTTCAAGCCCTGGGGATCGGCGGTCTCCGTCATCGAAATGGCGCTCTGGGACGTGGCCGGCAAGGCGGCCGGCCTACCGGTGCACAAGCTGCTCGGCGGCCGTGTCCGCGATAAGGTGCGCGTCTATAACGGCTCGATCCGTTTCCCGATGCCCGACCACTCGCCGCAATCGCTTGCCGCCGACATCAAGCGGATGATGGACCTGCCCGAAGGGTTCACTATGATCAAGCAGCCGATCGGCTTCCACTCGGCCATGAAGCGCGAGGTGGCGGACTTCTACTACGGCGAACCGAACAAGAGCCCGTTTCATGGCGCCCTGGATCGCGGCCCGATCACCGAAAAGGGCCTTAACCATTTCGTCGATTGCGTTGCGGCGATGAAGGAAGTCACCGGCGACAAGATCGGGCTAGCGCTCGATGCAGGTCCAGGCTGGATGCTGCCGGATGCCATTCGTCTGGCGCGCAAGCTCGAACCCTATCACCTCCTGTGGGTCGAGGACCTGCTGTCGGGCGACTATACGCCCTGGGTGAATGCCGGCGTCTATCGCGAACTGACCAGAGCGACGTCGACGCCCATCCACACCGGCGAGCAGATCTATCTGCGCCAGAACTTCAAGGAACTGATCGAGAGCCAGGCGGTAAGCGTCATCGGCCCCGATCCGGCCGATGTCGGCGGCATCGCCGAGCTGAAATGGATTGCCGAATATGCCGATCTGCACGGCATAATGATGGCGCCGCATGGCACCGCCAACGGCCTGCTCGGACTGGCTGCCCTGATCCAGGTCAGCGCCACGCTGCCCAATAATTTCCTCGCGTTCGAATACACGACGGGCGATCCGGCCTGGTGGTACGACATCGTCGAGGGTTTCCCGAAAACCATTGTCAAGAACGGCTTCATCGACGTTCTCGAACGGCCGGGCATGGGCGTCGATCTCATCCCGGAAGCGGCGCGCGCCTATCTGGCACCGGAAGACCAGGCATTCTTCGAGTGAGCGGGAGGAGATGACCTTGTTCAAGATTGGCATTCTCGGCGCCGCCGGCATCGCGCCGCGGTCCATCATCCAACCCGTCAACCGCCGCGACGATATCGTCGTCCATGCCGTGGCGTCCCGTCGGGCCGATGTTGCGCGCGACTACGCCCAAAAGCATGGCATCACGGTGGCGTACGACAGTTATGACGATCTTCTGGCCGACCCACAGATCGACCTCGTCTACAACGCCCTGCCCCCAGCCGGACATGCAAAATGGGCGATTGCGGCGCTGAAAGCCGGCAAACATGTGCTGTGTGAAAAGCCGATCGCCATGGATGTGACGCAGGCTCGCGAAATGTATGCCGTCGCAAGAGATAGCGGGAAAATACTGATGGAGGCGTTCCACGACCGCTACCATCCGGTGTTTCTGCATCTGATGTCACTGAAACGGGATGGACTGCTGGATCGGGTTCAACATGTGAAGGCGGAATTTTACGTCAACATTCCGTTCGACGAAAACTCCATCCGTCATGACCCGGCGCAAGGCGGAGGCTGCATGATGGATCTTGGCTGCTATCCCTTGCACTGGCTACGAAGCTTCTTCGGTTCGGAGCCTGAAGTCCTCGCCGCCTCTGCACGAAAAACGCCCCTCGGCGTCGATGAGAGCATGACGGCCGAACTGCGCTTCGGCTCGATCACCGCGACCTTGCTCGCCGACATCGCCCACCCCCCGTTCGAGGCACGGCTGCGTATCGAGACTGACAATGGTTTCCTGGAAATCGATAATCCGGTCCTGCCGCACAAGGGCCACGCCATCCGCCATGACCTGACTTGCGCGTTGCAGGAGTTCACCCTGGCGGGCGGCACCACCTATGACTACCAGCTCGAGGCTTTTCTGGAAGCGGTCTTGACCGGCAAGGAACCGCTCACCGGTGCAGAGGACTCCATCAACAACATGATCGCGCTTGAGCGCATCTACCAAGCTGCGGGGTTTACCCTGCCGCTGTCACGAACGAAATAAGTAGGAACGTACATGTTGCCAAAGGAACCGACGCTTGCCGAGCTCGCGGACGAGCTAAAGTCCCTGGAGATTGACAGGTTCGACCATGAATTTGCCTGGAACCTGGGTATGCAGATACGCGATAAGGCGAATAAAGGCCGCCATGACGTCGCCATTGAAATTCGCCATGGCAGCGACGTCATTTTTGCTACTCTGGTTGGTCAGGCGACGATCGACAATTTCGACTGGGCACGACGCAAATGTGCCGTCGTGCATCGTTTCCACCGCAGCTCGCTTGCCATGCGGCTTGAGGCGGAACAGAACGGGTATGACTTCAATACGCGTTTCCGATTGCCGCCCGCCGATTTCGCTGCCAGCGGCGGCGGGGTCCCGCTTGTGCTGAAAGGCGGAACGTTCATAGGTTCGGTGGGCGTGAGCGGTTTGCCGAATGTCGAAGACCACCGCCTGATTTCCGAAACGCTAAGACTGCAATCGAGTTAGTGCGCCTTGAAGGGATTCGAATCTGCGGTACCAAGTTTCAAAACCTAAGCCATTGAAACTTGAGGATTGTATTCATCCACGAAATTATGCGACATGTTATGTCATTACATTGAGTAATAGTCGTTCCCGTTGCGCCGGCGAATGCATCTGTTGCAAAAAAGCGGCGATTGGAGAGCTCTGATATCTGAGGCGGTCTGCCACTTGAGGGTTGACACACGAACTCTCAAAGGCCCACGTCAGCGAAACTGAATTACTATTATCGTGCATTGCGCGGTTGCAGGCGTCGGAAACCAGCTTAAAAGGATGCTTATGAGGCGAAAGCGTCCTCCTGCCCGAGAGATCGAACGATCCAGTGACAACCCCAAGCGGGGCCTTCGGGCTTCACCGTCGGCACAGGAACGAGCCGACCTGTCCCAGCGCGCAACTTATGCGCCATATTCCAAGCATAAGGCGCATCCACATGCTTATGGGCTACCAGCTTATCGAGGCGTCTCTCCCGATCGAGTCCTCTGCGATGACCATGCAGATTTCCAGCCGGCGGACGTGCCTCGCATCGGGGGCTTGTTGACGCTTGGCATTATGGCCGGCCTATGGGGAGAAAACGATAGCCAAGGCGATCCTAGTATGCTCTGGACGGTCGACTTGAATGGCTGGATCTACGAAGCTCGGATTACTATCCCAGGCCAAGCGAATTACCATGCTTACCCGCTACTTCCATCTGACGCGCTCGCACGTCTTGTGATAGCGCGCTTCGAGGACTGGATTTCCAACTTGACGGCGAGTGAGCTACTCTCCTATCCGAATGCTTCGGTTTCAATGCAGGCTGCCCAGGTGAAGTATAAATGAGCGATCGTCGATTTTTTGAGCTTTCCACGACCTGGCCGCCGTCGCGCAACAAGAGTGACGAGGAAACTGCCGAGATCGGGATTCGGCTTGGCTATAACATCCTGACAAGAGTTGCCGATTTCGAGCTGGGGACCAATCGCGATTTCTTTCGCGCCTCGGCTACCACTCTGGCTCTTTGGTTCGTCGAGAATGCGTGGCGGCTGAGATACGAGACGCTGCACGACCCGCGATACCCCTCGGTCGATTGGCGATTAAGCCACGACATGACATCTGTAGGTGCCGGTCTGCTGTGGCCGCCCGCCATGATTTACGGGAGCGGTGAAAGGGTTATTTTCGCGCCGAGTGTAGGGCCTCGCACCAATGTCGGGGCACAACAGTTTCTTGAGGTGTTGCCTGGATCCGTGATCGGGCGGGATTTTGACGACGAACTAGAACGGTTCTTTTCGAAAGTTATCGATCATCATGGAAACCGCGCTAGCGGTGAGGAGTTGATAGCCCGCGTCGCGAGGTGGCGAGACGAGAGGGTAGATCCAGACTTCGCCGGCTGGCGGAGGCTTGAGGCGGCGCTCGGCTACAACATCGATGCCGCTCCTGAAAACCTGTTGGAGCATCTTATCAAGCTTGAGTCCTTGGTTGGCGAAAGCGGCATCGAGGAAGCCGCCGCTTCTTCACCTGGGGCGCAGTCAGCATCCACATTGTCAACAGCGCTCGAGGCGACGCAAAACTCTCCCCTGCAATTAGATTTCGCTGTGATCGAGGGAGTGAACATTGACGCGAGTATGTCCAATGCGCATCCGTGGCAGCTGGCAGAAGCGGCCGCCGCAAATGTGAGACAGAAGCTTGGTCTCCGATCAACACCTCTGTTAAACCGGGATTTCGCGCAAATTCTGAACGTAAATTGGCAGACGATCAAAGACGCTCGCGCGATCGCTGCCGACCTGCCCTATGCCGCCAGACTCATGGGAAAAGGCGAACTCAATAATGTTGCGCTGCAAACAACCCATCAGAAGGATCGCCGCTTCGAACTCGCCCGCATGTTGGGTGATGCAATTTGGAGCGGTGATGCGAAGTTCGGCTTGGTCAGCCGCGCCAAAACGGATCGGCAGAAGTTTCAGCGTGCCTTTGCGCAAAGCCTGCTTTGTCCGTACGATGCGCTCAAAGACAGCATCGACATGAGCGCACCGTCTGATGTGCAAATCGCAGGCGCGGCGCAGAAATTCCATGTGAGAGAGTCTGTCATCACGTCGTTGCTTGCCTACAAAGGCGTTCTTCAATTCGAGAATCTCGAGCAACGGCTTGAGGCAGCCTGACCGGCGGACAGCTCTTCGGCTATGTGCCGCCTCTCGATACCCAAATTTTGGCCCGCCGCCGCCCGCCCATACGGTCGCGTATTATTGCTCCCGTAGGTCAGCGCGCAGCACGCGCTCGCGGTTCAGAAACCTGAAAGCCTTGCCGGTTTTTATAGCCGATACGACCGAGCTGGGAACAACCGCAACTGAGCCGTTCTTGTCCCAAACTTCTTCCAAATCCGTGAGTTTTTCACGCTGGTAAGAAAGCTGTACGCCTGCCTCCGAGGCTTGGCCATGGTCCTAAGCTCTTTAAGGGAAATGGACCCGCGACCCCGTCGTTCAGCTCGATGTTCGCACCAAATTTCCTAACCCAGGCGGCCACTTGCTGTTCGGAATGGCCGATATGGGGCCGATAGCATACCGACGGCCTTCATGTCGTTAAACTAACACGCTAGACTAGCGAATCAAGTGAGCCGTCAACCGCGTTCCAACATTTAGCAATTTTTGCGCGCCAACAGTTGTGTCTTTTACTTATCCTTGTAAACGCCTGCCACTATCGTATTCTTGCAAAAGAGGTCACCGCCGGAGAAAGCGATTTCGATGCAAGCGAACATTGGTATTGGTCAGCGAAAAACACAATCAATGCGGAGAATCTACTTTACGCTCATTGTCAGCGTTCCGATATTCGCCGCAACAATCTATCTCATATCTGTCAAACAGGCCATATCACAGGACTGCCCAATCGTCATCGACCTTAACGGCAATAAGGAGATAGACGTTGGAGGCTTCACTACAACACAGCGGCAGATCTATACCCTTTTCTCGATTCCGAGGTTTGTCGAATTCGATCTTCAGGGTGGCGGCAAACAGAAGATTGACTGGCTTGTGCCAAACACCGACGGTTTCCTTCTTGATGTTCGGCGCGGAACACCCCCCAAGGAGATTGATGGTAGCTGGCTTTTCGCCAATTTCGATGGCGCTGAAAACGGGTTTGCAAAGCTCAAAGAGTTTGACACCAACGCCGATGAGCAACTGACCGGAGAGGAACTCGTTGCCATCAAACTCTGGATTGACAATGGTGATGCTCTATTTGAAACATCAGAGATGAAGGAGCTCAGCGACTACCAGATCGTCGGCTTGCCGACGGAAAGCGAGGAAACGAAGGCGCCTTATGGCGGGATCAAAATGACGGCTTACGCGGCAACGTTGGAAGGTGATGGTCTCTACATGGAAGACGTTTGGTTCCTGAACGAGGGAGAAGTCTACGAATATGATCGTGACGTCTCGACCCTCGTGAGTTGGTAGCCTCTTACTCGATCAGTTTCGTGATCCGTGATCCTACAAGGCCTGCTCCGAATGCGACAATGAGCGACGACACGCGCTGGACAACTATCGCTGCCCTCAACGATGGGCATGACTCGAACTCTGTCGGCGTCATAAAGATCGAATTTGTGAGAGAGAAATACATGTAATCGGACATATTGGACACGATGGAACCGCTGTCCAACTCTAGGTTCTTCGCGCCTACGGGCGTAACAGTGATGCCAAAGGTATAGAAGTACATCGCGAACGCGCTGACAACTACGAGGTATGCGCACAAAAAAACCGCGACGTTGGCAGCGATGTTGCGAGAATTGAGCAGGGACAAGATAGTTGCGCCAAGGAAAACGCATATCATGGCGATCAAAGTGCCAAGGACCGCAACTTCGCGCAGTATGCCGCGCGTCGTCTCTGTATATGGAACGTAGCACCAATCGCGCACGCGAGCGATCTCCGCGTAGAGAAAGGGGGTGGCAATTGTGACGATGAACGCGGTAGCCAAAAGCAAAGCCATAAACGCCCGAGTTCCGGCTGCACTTGAGGTATAGGCTTTCAGATATTTGACTGCGGAAACAAGTAAGCGTTTCGACAACGCCGCTTTCGTGTTGAGATATACGCGCATGGCCACATCTGTTCGAATAAACTCGCCCTGAGCATCCACTTATTTCGCGTGCAAGTCGAGTGCTTGTATCTTCGGAAAGAACAATTTTCAGATCGATTTCCTTCGGTCTCGTATTCGTTTAGGCGAAGCCAGCTCAGGAAAAGCTAGACGCACAACGAAGCCCGTTCCGTATCCTTTCGCGTACTGGAACCGAGGGAGCCATGATCCCACGACCTTCGACACGGTCTTGAAGAGATACGAACCAGCGACCCCTTGTGCATCAAGTTCGCGCATTGAAATCACTAACCATTTTCAATTTTGCCAGAAAGTAGGCTAGGATGGACGGCATTATCGCGAGCACGCCATCCGTCGCCAAATTTTTGCTAGGTCGGCTTGATGCTCTTTGCAAAGAACTCACGTCCATCTGCATTCAGAAGATTGTGGATACAGGCCGGTTCTTTGCGTGGCCGACAATGAAGTAATTGACAAGCAAATCGCAGCAGGAGCCAAGCTGTTATCCTAGGTTGAGCAATCAGCGGAGATATCGCTTGGCAAACGCATCTTCTACCCGGAAGTTGGGGTATATCAGCGACCACGAAACGAAGGTTGATCTTCTCCGGAACAAGGCGATAGCAACCACCATCCTAGGCATCATCACCGGAAGCGGAACAAAGCCTCTCACGATCGGCGTTCATGGTTATTGGGGTGCTGGCAAGTCAAGCGTTCTCGAAATGATCGCCGAGCACCAGTTTCCTGGTGGAAAGACTCTGGTAATCCGCTTCAACGGTTGGCAATTCGAAGGTTTCGAGGACGCCAAGATCGCCTTGATCGAGGGCGTGGTCGATCAGTTGATCGCAAACAAGACTATCTACGCCAAGGCCAAGGAACAAATCCTCGATGTCGTCAAACGCATCGACTGGCTCAAGGCAGCAAAAAAGGCCGGCGGGCTTGCCTTCACGGCCGCCACCGGATTGCCCTCGCCTGATCAGGCCATCGACCTCGCAAAGTTCGCCATGGGGAAAATCACAGGCGGAGAATGGGCGACACAGGAAAATGTCGAAGCGGCGGCCGAGGGTGTAAAGGGCTACCTCAAGGATGCCGAAGACAAGCCGACAGTTGCGAAAAACATCCGCGAGTTCAACAGCGCCTTCCAGAAACTCATTGAAAAAGCGGATATTGAGCGCCTGATCGTCCTTGTGGACGACCTCGACCGATGCCTTCCTGAGACAGCGATCGAGACACTGGAGGCGATCCGGCTATTCGTCATGCTGCCGCGAACCGCCTTCGTCATAGGCGCGGATGAGGCGATGATCAGGTATGCGGTCACGCGGCATTTCCCCGATCTTCCTACAGGGAACGCGACCCAGGATTATCCGCGGGCCTATCTCGAGAAACTCATACAGGTTCCGTTCCGCATCCCTGCCATGGGTGAGGCTGAGACGAAGACGTACCTCACTCTGTTGGCGGTGGGGTCTCTGGTGGGCGAGGGAAGCGATCAGTTCATGGCGCTCCTTAAGAAGGCCGAAGGCTACATGTCGACACCGTGGCTTCAGAAGTCGATCGGCGATAGCGAGGTCGCTGAGGCCCTCGGCGACGCCTACGACTCCGATGTTGTAGCGGCGGTTACTATGGTCGATCAGATATCCGCCGTTCTGGCATCCGGGACGAAGGGCAACCCACGGAACGTCAAGCGCTTTCTGAACTCCCTAACGCTGCGTCTCGCCGTGGCCAAGGCGAGAGGCTTCGAGAACGCAATCGATAGCCAGGTCCTCGCCAAGATCATGCTTGCCGAGCAATTCTTCCCTGACGTGTTCGAAGAGATCGCGCGTGAAGTCGGGGCAAATCCGGACGGGATAAGCCCTAGCCTGCTACGGCTGGAACAGCGTTGCGACAAGACGGCTAAACCAGCCGAGAGTGCGGTGACGGAGAGCGCCGCGACCGACCAGGCGGAACCGATCGCGCCGGTGGCTAGCGCGCAGGCCCATGAGCCGCGGATCGATGCGTGGATGATCCAGCCGAACATCATTCCTTGGGCGGGGCAGGAACTCAAGATCGGCGCGCTTGACCTTAGGCCCTATCTGTTCGTGGTCAATGACGTCAAGAATTTCGCGATGCTCGCGGCAGCACTCGACCCGCGCCTTCTCGTCATCGTCGACAAGCTCACGAAAGACGACATTTCGGCAGCTACCGCGCTCGTCTCAGTGGCCGCACTCGTCCCGGAAGACCGGATGCTGGTTTTCGAAGAACTCCGTGCCAAAGTACTCAGAACCACTGATTGGGAGCGGAAGCCCCAGGCGGTCACAGGCATGATCCAGTTCCTGACGAAGGTCCCGGAATTCGAGAGCAGATACCTTGAACTGCTGGCACAGCTACCTGCGGACAAGCTCGGCGCATGGGCAGCGTCGGGCCATAACCGGGCGGTGAAGACTCTGGCAGGAAAGGCACGCCTCAAGCAGATCATCGAGGGCTGGAAGACCACGGGAAGCGACAGCCTCAAGTCGATGATCCAGGTTGATGGGGAAGACTGATGGGTACCTCCACACCTTTCAACGGCGGCAAGAACTCGAACCCGCTCCTGCCATCCTGGCTGGACGACCCCTCCGGCGACCCGGGGGCACCACCCGCACCACCCGCCCCACCAGAGCCTGGACAACCCGGCCAGCCGCAACCGAGTAATCCGCCACCTGGCGGCCCTGCACCCGACGCGCCGCCTCCCGGGGGGCCTCCAACACATACTCCTCCCGCAGCGCCGGCGCCGCCTCCGCCCTCCGACAAGCGCTTCACTCCAGGTCGGAAGGCCTTCAACAAGGGCGCGCGATCAGGGGATTCGGGTGATCGGGAACGGGCCTTCGGAAGATCCGCTTCGTCGTACGTGTCTCGTTCCGGCGGCGGAGCGGGCGCGTCTGCAAGAGCCAGCACTGACCGACGTGCCGCTGGACGGCTGGTCGATCTCCTCATGCGCGCAGGTGCCGAGGGCTCTGACATCCGCCAGGAGTTGCGCCGCCTCGACCTCGCGTCGCTGGCACAACGCTCGACCGCAGAGATCTTCGAGGCTCTGATCGACTATGTCTGCGAACCAGGCGGAGACCTCGACCAGGCTTTCGTCCGCGACGCGTATTCCGAGGCGCTGCACGAGGTGCCCAAGGACATGATCGACCGCCTCGAGCGCCCCGACAGCGCGACGATCAACTTCGTACTAGAACGCTTCATCACGAACACCATCATGAGCAGGCTGCTCAACGCCGTCGGGAACGGTGCCATCACGCTGCCTGAGACGGCGGCCTCCGCCGTTTCGTTAAACGATTCATTCCGGGAATGGATTCTCGGGCGTGTTCAGGATGCTATGGAGGCGACCAAGGGGGTGTTCCGCGAAGGACAGGTTTCCGCTCAGATAGACCGCATCTACGAGACCGCCTACGGCATCCTCGAACGGGCCGGACAGCACGATGGAGATGACCAGTGACCAGATACGTAATCGCTCCCTTGCTTGGCCCATCCGACGGTTTTGATCCGGCACCGAGGGGTGACGAGCAGATCCACCGTTTCGACATCCTTCACGACGGTCATCTAAGGCTGGGCATCAAGAGCGCTTTGTCACAACTGAGAAAGGCGGAGGGGGTCCCGACCGGGCATGGTCTCGAGCTGCTGCTTCTGGCCACGGTGGTATCCCTGGCCGACACCCGCATCAACCGGGCTCGTTCAAGCCAGGACGGATGGACCCGCGAGATCGGGCTCTATCTTCCCGTGGCCGACCCGGTGAGCTGGTATCCCGCGAAACCCATCCTCGAAAGGATGCTGCGTTTCCTGACTGGCGACCTTTGGACCGTGGATTTCAGAGCCTGGCTTGGCGAACTCGGTCGAGTGCGTCTGCAAGGCAGCTTGATGACACCGACTTTCAATGCAGTGTCGCTATTCTCGGGCGGTCTCGATAGTCTTATTGGCGCGATCGATAAACTCGACGATGGGGCCGAGAACATCTATTTCGTCAGCCACAAGGCAGACGGCGCGATCAGCAAGCCCCAGAACGATGTCTATGAGCTCGCCACGCGGGCCTTCCGCAACCGCTCTCCAATGCGGTTGGCCTTTCCTACGGGGAAAGTTCAGGACGTATTCCCCGAACTAGGGAGCGAAAATTCCACACGAGGGCGCTCATTCCTCTTCATCGCACTGGCCGCGTTCGCTGGCTCGGCTCTCGGAACGCCATTCCCCATCTATGTTCCGGAGAACGGCCTTATCTCGCTTAACGTGCCGCTCGACGCGACGCGACTGGCGAGCAACAGCACCAGGACGACGCACCCGTTCTATTTCCACCGCTGGAACGAGCTGCTGACGACGCTTGGCATCGCCGGGACAGTGCAAAATCCCTATTGGAACAGGACCAAAGGCGAGATGATCCTGGAATGCGCACGTCCGGACATCCTCAGGGCGACAGCGGGGTTGTCGATTTCCTGCGCCAAGCCCGCGCACGGCAGGTGGGAAGGTAGCAGCGAGCCTCACTGCGGCTATTGCCTGCCCTGCATCATCCGACGCGCCGCCTTTCTCAAAGGAACGGAGGTCATGGCCGATCCGTCCAAGTATCGAATGGAAGATCCCGCGAATTCGGACCTCGATAGC
Source organism: Rhizobium sp. SAFR-030 (assembly GCF_059415005.1). NCBI lineage: Bacteria > Pseudomonadati > Pseudomonadota > Alphaproteobacteria > Hyphomicrobiales > Rhizobiaceae > Rhizobium > Rhizobium sp. SAFR-030. The sequence continues at coordinate 48,767 of NZ_JBPFDO010000009.1, forward strand.
ACGAATAAGAAAGGCGAGCAGTACCGCGGCTTCGAATACGCGATCGAACGTCTCCGTCAGGATCCGACCCGGACCCGATCCTTCATCTACAAGACTGGCCCCCTCATGGAGGATCTGGACAAGATCGAGGGGTTGGAAGGTGTCTATTCGAGAGGTATGGAGGAGGTCGCAGCGTTCCTGAAAGGGATCGAGACCATATCTTCAGAGGCCGACACCTGACCCGTCTTGTAGACTTCCATTGTCACCTTGACCTCTACCCGGATTTCGAGGCCCTCGTCGCGGAGTGCGAGCGGCTTTCCATTTACACGCTTGCGGTCACCACCACGCCGCGCGCTTGGACGAAGAACAAGTCCGTCGCATCCAAGACCAAATACATCCGTGTCGGGCTTGGCCTCCACCCCCAACTTGTCGGTACGCATGGCAATGAGATCGATCTCTGGGAGAAGCTTCTCCATGAAACCGCCTATGTGGGCGAAGTGGGTATTGATGCCAGTCCCCAGTACGCCAAGTCGCTGCCAGAACAGAAGCACGTCTTCGAACGTGTCCTAAAGGCCTGCTCGTACGAGGGCGGCAAGGTCCTCTCCATCCACGCTGTCCGGTCCGCTTCCCTTGTCCTGGACATGCTTGAAGAGCATCTCGACCTATCGACGAACACTCCGGTACTCCACTGGTTTTCCGGTTCACCCTCGGAAGCGCGTCGGGCTGCTAAGCTCGGCTGCATGTTCTCCATTAACGACCGCATGCTGACCGGATCCAAGGCCGAGCAGTTGCTGAAGGCCATTCCGGAGGAGGCGATGCTTACGGAGACAGATGGCCCGTTCACGGAAACGGGCGGCAAGGCGAGCCGCCCGAAAGATGTCGGTATCTGCGTCAAACATCTCGCTGCCCAGATCGGACGTGATCCGACCGCAGTGCAATCACTCGTATTCGAGAACCTTAAACGCCTGCTCGGCCAAATCCGGTGAGTGGCCTAATCTCCAGCTCACTTCGGCTGCCGTGAACTATGCTGGACTACACGAACTCGCGACGGATAGAATGAGGATTGGTGACAGGCGAGCTCAACTCTTCATCCGTTATTGATGGCCTACATGCGCATAGCCCCAGGCGGCCTGGATCCTTCTCGATTTCTCGGACCTCTCAATCGCTTCAGACATAAGACGGATCACGTGTATACCTGCTGAACAAGTTCCCTGTCACGGTCCGTGAAATACACCGTCGAGCCGTGGAAGAGGTTGTTCCGTATCGTCCTCACCTGAAGAAGCACATCCACGGAGGTCACAGGAATCAATGCGTCTCGGAATTCACATCCCCCTTCCGCGGTCTTAATCAAGGTGCGCGCCTTAGCCAGCGCCGCGATTGCGGCTACCCGCACTGCGATTTATCTCCGCGTCAGTATTCGTTTTCAACGCCCATTTCGACCAGAAGCAACCGCTCCTGTTCTGCCTCCAAGTCAGATCGAGCAACCTCTATCGCCTTCATGTCGAGCGCATAAAGTGGCATCTGCCAACGACCATACAGGTCGCGAGCATTATCCGTTGTCGCGCTCTCCGATGCCATTTTTCTTTCGAACAATCGCGTCAGCGTTGCTTCAATCAACCGATCGTTTTCCTGCGCCGGCGTCTCATCTCGAAAATTGACCTCGCTCCAAATAGAGGAGATCAGCTCCAGGCCCTCGATCGTAAATGCACCGAACGCATCAAGCGCTTCGGCGACGACGAGGGCATCAGGCTTGGGATTGTAGAAGCCGACGTAGGCAGACGGTACAACCCATTGCAGGCTACCATCATCCAAGGCTTCGATGTCGGCATAAAGTCTCGTTTCGCGGCGATAGATGAGATCGTTTGGTGCGATGAATTCTCCCATATTGCCTTCGACATAGTGGGTCACCCTACGTCGGTCGATGATCCTGCGAAGTTCCTTTAAATCGACCGGGCGCCACTGGCAGGCTTCAGCATAAAGAAGACGTGCCAAATGGTCGTAATACCATCCCATCAACACTCCAATGCGCCTCGAAACCTCTTTTTTTGGGCACCGTATGATGTCCATGAAAATGAGTATTTTGGCAGCTTCTTCTTCGGCATGCCCTTTGAGCAGCATGGATTCTCGCGGCATTTGCGAAACCGCTTCGGATGCTGCGTGTAGACCTTGCGCGCTCTGAAGGAGTATCGGTAATCCCTCCGCGATGAACGCCAGGCGCTCGGCAAAAGGCAGGTTAACGATCTTTCGAGCCTGCCGTAATCCGATATCAATTCTTGCCATCAATCACCCCTCACCAGCTCACCCGACAGTAACGGTGGATTAGTCTGCGTGCTGTTCTTTCGCGTTAGGCCCCACGCTATCGAATAGATTATAAAACATCGAGAATCGCGCGAAAGAGGAGCGTAGCTATTCCACCCATTCCGACGATTTCTGCGGGAGCTTTCTCGACTGCTCTCGCCTTGAGGCCAAATCTGGTCGCATGGTTTTTGGGCGCTGGCGCATCGGCGGCTTCCGGAATTCCGACCGGTTACGCGATGATCCGCGACTTTAAGGCTCAGATTTTCTGCCGTGAGAACAAGCTCTCCAAGCGGGAGATAGACATCGGCGACCCGGTCTGGATCGACCGGATCGACGCTTTTTTCCATCGCACGTCCCTGCTCCCGCCAGACGGAGATCCGACTGAGTATGCTGCAGCCTTTGAAGCGGTCTATCCGCAGGCTCGCCATCGCCGGCAGTATATTGACGATGCAATCTCGAAGGGTTCCCCATGTTTCGGCCAGAAGGTCCTGGCGAGCCTCATCGCCGGCGGCAAGACTGATTGCGTGTTCACCACGAACTTCGATCCGCTGATCGAAGATGCAACCTTATCGGCCAACGCGCAGCGTTCAGTTGCCATGCAGCGCAGGCCGACGGTGGCAGGGATCGATTCTGCTGAACGGGCGCTACGCTGTCTCAATGAGTCGGACTGGCCGCTGGTTGCAAAGCTCCACGGCGACTATCAGGAGATATCCATCAAGAACACCGGCTCCGAGCTGGAGAAACAAGACGAGCGCATGAGGCATGTGCTGGTGGAGGCCAGTAAAAGGTTCGGCATGGTTTTTGTTGGATATAGTGGGCGCGATGCTTCCGTCATGGACGCCTTGTCGTCTGTGCTGACCGAGCGCTCGCCGTTTCCCAACGGGCTTTACTGGATGACATCGTCCGCGTCCCGTCTGCTGCCGGCCGTGACCGAATTCTTGACGAAGGCGCAAAAGGCAGGGGTCGATGTTGCGGTTGTCGAATGCGCAACCTTCGACGAGCTTGCGGCGGACGTCATCAGTGCAATAGACCTCCCAAGCGAATTGCACGACCACATCATGAAGGCCAGGCCCAACTCTCGGTTAATTCCGGTCACTGTACCCACCTCCGAGGCGCGGGCCTTTCCCGTTTTGCGATATTCCGCCCTCATGGTGGAGACGCTTCCTTCGCATGCGCGAAAGATTGTCCTTGGGCAGTCGACAACCTCCCCCGCCGTAAGGGAGCTCCTCAAAGCTGCAAAATGCCGGGCGATCGTCGCCGCGAACGGTCGCGAGATCGCAGCGTTCGGAAATGACCAGGAGCTATTGAAGGCTCTGTCGTCGCTCAATCCGAAACTTGCCGGAACGGTTTCTCTCGACCCAGAAGCCGACAGCTGGGCTCTCGGCATTCTTTATGACGCGCTGGTGACTGCCTTTTCGCGTTGGCGCCCGCTTACCCCACGCCTACGACGGTCAGGGCACTCCTTGACCGTATCGTCGCCACGCGAGGGCGAAGATGAGCAGCGGCGACGGAGACGTAGCGAGACCCTGAAACCGCTGCGTGACGCCTATCAAACCCCGCTGACCGGCGCAGTCCCCGGCCTTGGTTATCCATTTTCTGAGGGCATTCTGTTGAAGCTCGAACAGATCGACGGACGATGGTGGTGTGGGTTTGACCCATACACCCATGTGGACATTCCAAGGCTGGACCCCACGACAGGCACCGGCGGCATCGTCGACGAACCTTCGGTTGATTCGCTGTCCGCCCCCCGTGAACGCCATGGCGGCGATCCGGCAGGCGACTGGCGACGGGAGCGCTGGGCGCAGAGATACAACAAGCAGTGGGCCGCCATTATTCACGCATGGGCTGGCCTTTTGACCCGTTCCACCGATGGCGAGACCAAGGCATTCGGCCTTGAGGACGAAGTGGGCGTGGATGCTGTATTTCGACTGTCCGAAGTTACGGGATGGAGCCGGCCGAGTCACCACCACCGCTATTTTGACAGGAAGAAGTGATGGCAACCCAAGGTCCTACGTCGAAGCTTCCACCTTTCTCGCTCCTCGACGAGCCGCTGCTTTCCTTTTCGGCGTCCGACGACCGGGAGGTCGATGTTCATCCGCTGCGCGGCCTGCTCAATTTCGGACCTTTTTCGAAAGGTTCTTTTGGCGGCTACACATCCAAACTACGGATTGCGACTGTCGGGCCCGAGGCCTCGTTTAGGCGCCGTGGCGACTTGATGGCGTCGTTGCGCAATGCCTATCAGGCGAGTGATCGCTCTGAATATGTGCCGCCCTATCCCGGCTTCGAGGCGCTTTTTCGCGTCAGCCTCGAACCCGCCGGACGCGGCACCCATATCAAATGGCCGGACGCTCTTGATCAGCTCCCTGGCCAAGGCGATGCCCAGTCTCGTCTCTTCCTTGCTATGGAAGACGCTTTGAGGCGGTTGGACGCTGTCCGGGCAGAATTCGACGTCGTCCTTGTGCATTTTCCCGACGATTGGGCATTCGCGACACGCGGCAAGTTTTTCGACGCCCATGATGCGCTGAAGGCGCTTGGTGCGAAATACAACATCCCGACACAGGTTATCAACGACCGCGTTTTCTCATTCTCACACGCAGCGTCCCGCTCCTGGCGCCTCGCGATCGCTCTTTATGTGAAAGCCGCCGGCACGCCTTGGAAACTTGCCCCTCTGAAAGGTGTTCCGACCGATACGGCCTATATCGGGCTGGCCTATGCGCTGAGAGGAGATCAGCGAGACGCGCATTATGTCACTTGTTGTTCGCAGGTTTTCGACATGGATGGCGGGGGAATGCAGTTTGTCGCGTTCGAGGCGCGCGATCCGGTTGCGGATGCCGCCGAAGCCCGCCGGAACCCCTTTCTGAGCCGGGACGACATGCGGGCCGTGCTTGCCCGCAGCCTGGAGCTTTATCAGGGCCGCAACGGCGGGATCCTCCCGAAGCGGCTGGTGATTCACAAGACCACCGCATTCAAACAATCCGAGATCGACGGAGCATTCGATGCTCTTGCCGGTGTTCCGGAAATAGAATGTATCGAGATCAACCCGTCCCCCGGCTGGCGTGGCGTATGGCTCATCTCGTCAGGGCGAAAGACCCCACCTTCGCAGCCGTCGGGCTATCCCGTCCCAAGGGGAACCTGTGTCGTCAGGTCTGGGACCTCGGTGCTTGTCTGGGTGGCAGGCAATGCACCTGAAGTTTCGACCAAGGGCGACTACTATCAGGGTAAGAAGAGCATCCCAAAGCCGCTGCAATTGATCAGGCACGCTGGGAGCGGCCCGCTCGAATTGTCGGCCCATGAAGCACTGGCATTGACAAAAATGGACTGGAACAATGATGCGCTCTACGATCCGGTCCCGGTAAGCATACGCTACTCACAGCGGCTCGCGCGAACGATCGCGAATGTCCCCGACCTGCCAAAGAGTGTCTATCCGTACCGTCTTTTTATGTAATAGGTTTCGATCGCGGCCTGACATGATGGCGCGATCGGCGACAGCCGGCAGGTTAAAAATGCGCTTTTAGCTGGGTCAGGCCACCACCTGAAGCCCCCTAAAACCCCAGGAGCATCGGGAAGACAGGGGAGGACGGCAGAACAGGAAGACGCGGAGCACCGCACACACACCGCAACCTACTGTATTGCAAACATAATTTCCACACCTTTGCGCTAAATCGCGCAGTTCAGGTAATCAAGCCCTGCCAAATCGTGTCTCTACCACTACGCCGAAGGCGATTTCGTGGGATTGAAGACAGCAATCTGGCGCGCGTATTCCCTCGTTGCGGCGCGCGTCCGGTTCAGTCATTGTCAGTTCAGCAACGAGCTGAAGAGGATCTGGTCAAATGGCCAACGGACGGCAATCAACGGTAAAGCGCCTTAAGATGGCCGAGCGGGCACAGCAACAGATGCAGCTGCATTTTCCTGGCGTGCCGGCAGCTTTCTTCTGGCACCGCAAGACGAATGATGGCTATACCACCCTGCCGCGTACCCTCCCGATCGCCATGCAGGCGATCGACGACCAGTCTAAGGGACACCCGGCCGGCCACACCCTATTCAGCTTGTGGGCGCGCGCGCCCGACTACCCGTTCCTGACAATCGAGAACCCAACGACCTTTGCGGCAGAAGCTGGCTTTGCAGGTACAAGGGTAGTCGATACCTGGCGAAAGCGGATGAAGGCCTTGCGAGCCCTGTGGTTTATTCAGACCAAGGCGGGTCCGTCGGGAGAATTTCATTACGTCTTTCTCGTCAACCCCAACGTCGCGGTCGAGTGGATGAAGATGAACGGGCAGATCCAGGATGGTCTTTACGCCCGCTTCATCGATCGGGTCATGGAGGTCGGTGCTTTCGGCGAGATCGAAGGATTTCGCGAGCATATGGACCTAGTGAGACAGCAGCAGGCCGCAGCGGAAGCAGCGAAAACCGCAGCCGCGGGGCAAGTCGCCTCCGAAGCACCCGTTGCAGCTGCCAGCGAGCAGACCGTCTGATGGCGGCGGACCAAAACGAGAAATGCCCGCCAGAAGCGGGCATTTCCCTTAGATCGTATGACGATGAGGGTGGTGTTGACCCGCGACCTCACGCGCCTTTCGGACACCCGTTTACTACAAGCACGGCACTACTGTCAACGAAATCGTCGCCTGCTGACCATATGGAATAGAGACAATGCCATTCACGCCCGAAGAGATCCATAGGTTGCCGACCGTCCTGTCGGCTCCTCGCTTTGCGACCTATCTCGCCGAGAAGACTAGTGACAAGGAAGCGGCGTTAGAGCTGTATCGCTGGAACATGGAAGTATCGGCAGCATTTTTTGTTCCTCTTCAGATATGCGAAGTCAGCGTCCGAAATTCAATCGTCAGCGCCATTGAAAACACGTACGGCGCCAACTGGCCGTGGGAGAAGGGCTTCGAGATTTCGCTCAGAAACCCACAGCGCGGCTATAGTCCGCGGCGCGACCTCACCGATCTTGCACGCCGGCTGCCGACGGCCGGCAAGATCGTCGCCGAACTGAAGTTCGTCTTCTGGGAACGCATGTTCACTTTGAGCCATGACAAGACGATCTGGAATTCTCAGCTGATGGCGGTCTTTCCCAATGCCGACCCGGCCAAAACCGTCCAGCAGCTGCGCGGCGAGGGTTTTGACAAGCTTCAAAGGATCCGCGACCTGCGCAACCGCATCGCCCATCACGAACCTATCTTCCGCCGCAATGTCCAGCAGGAGTATGATCGCATCCGCTCGATCGTCGCCTGGACCGACGTCACCACCGCCGATTGGCTCGACAAGGTCGAGACCGTCACTTCAATGATCGCGACCAAGCCCTGATCCCGCCTGTTCTTGCACTAATCGCACACCACATCTATTGATGACTACCACTCCACCGGGGCCTTTCGCGTATGCCAAGCTCCTAACCGGTCTCCCGCGCCGCCCGAATAGCCTTAGCTGTCAGCCCTCTCGGCCATCAAGGGTGCATCCATCCTATTGGCTCCGGCCATTCCTTTTCGCCAAGCAAGTGCTTTTTCAGCTTGCCACCCAAGGCCAAATTGTTAAGGCGCAGCTTTTCTAGCAGTTCGTTGAATTCGACATTCTCTTCATTCGGATCTGTTAGAAGTCTTTGAATGCGACCGTAAGTGCCGTGCAGACGGGGAAGCTGTCTATTAAATTGCTCAAGGAGCTCGAGCGCTGCTGAGAGCCTGTCCTCCCTTTCAGAAACCTCCCTCGAGGTCATGATCGCTTTGATATCCGGTTCGAGGATGTGCAGCGCAATTATCTTATCGCCTTCGTCAAGTAACCAGAGCTCTAGGTCTCCCAAGTCTTCTAGGATCACTGTCGTGTAAATTAGCGCGCGGCTGAGCCATTCGGTCCGCGTGTCGCGATCAGGGGCTTGGTCCAGAACAGCGGACCATGCTTGAGGCATAAAATCCCCGACGCGTCCAACCTTGTGTTTGATCAACAGACCGAGAAACAGTTCGGCGTGCTGGGGTCCACAGTCCTCGATGATTTGGCGCACGATGTTGGCCTTGCCCGTCCCCGATATCGCATTCCATGCCAATTCGAACAACGGATGATCCGGCCGGCGCACGATGAGATCGACCACCGGTTGCCATACGGCTGCATTTCTGTGAGCCCTATTCCACAGCCGCGACGGCTGGCCTGTGAAGGCTTGGATACATGCCGTCAAAAGCTCGACTGGAATATCCGCCAAGAGGGTTTCGGGGGGATCATCGAGTGTTAGGCATGCCGGCAACAGCAAATGCTCCAAATCCTTCGGCACTACGGACGACGTAAGAACAGATGCTTTTAGCCACACGGCATCCGAACGGGATGATTCGAGGATGTCTTTGAGGAGTTCACGCTCCGTATTACTTAACGTCTCCCAGTGCTCCGCGATATCGCTCACTACAACATAAGACGCGCTGCTTCCCGGCAATGAGAGGGCGCGTGCAAGCCGTCCCTCTCGGAGCTCAGGTTTCCCATATGTGATATCGAGAAGCAGGTCGACAAAACCAAGTGAAAAATCGTCGGGGACCAGTCCCTCCCCTGTAAGTCTCTCGAGCCAGTGCAGCCAACTCTCGCAAATGGACGTCAGAAGTTCGGGTGCAATCTTTCCTCGCGCTTCCATAACGACGTTGAATAGGCGTGCCTCCGTGAAATCGGTCGTTGCCGGTAGCGCATCGAGGGCACTCGGCATTACTGCGGCGAAGAGATCCCATGCGCCGGCCGGCCCCGTATACTCAATGCGGTCAAACCTCACGAGGTTCGGCATCATGGCCGCCGCCGCGGCCGGAGACGACGCTTGCGCGGAGATAATCCCAATTAGGCGCGCTCTCCTGTCTTGAGAAAGAGTCGGCCAGCCCTTTACCGCCCCATCAAGCATGGCGGACGCGACGGCTGGGTGGTCGTCGGCGTTGAGTTGACGGAGGACGTCGTCATCTGCTGAACGATCCACTGAAAACCAAATTTCAGCGGCGGTTGCGCGAATAAAGCCTTCCCCATAGTTGAGGAGGCGAGACATGGCCTGGTGACCAAGCGCATAAGGTTCGCCTTTGTAATAGCTTAGGGCGCGGCAGGCACCTTGTGGTCGGAGATAGGACTCTTCTGGTGCTTCGAGGAGATTCAACTCAGTCAAAACGTCTTCTCGCTCAGGCGGAAACAGAAGGGCTTCAAGCCGTTCTGCGCCGCTGAAGGTCCGGCCGAGCGGAAGGCAAGCTTCATCCTCTCGCCACGCCATCGTTGCCACGTCCCGTCGTTGGATTGCGATTACCCAATCAGGCAGGCGTGCCTGAAAATCCCGGGGTAATTCGCCGATGTAGCGCATAAGAAACGCATAGCAAAGGTCGCGCGTCGCCGGAAAATAGCTCTCTAATCCGCGTTCCGCGAGCTCCGGAATTGCGTTTGGTCTTCCGGAACGCACAAATCGGTCGTGGATCCAATCGAGATTCCGGGCGGCGGCCTTCGAGGTCGCCCCGCTCCTGCAGAACAGCGCCCGCGTGAGTACCATAAGTGCGTCTTCGACCTGCTTTTTGGTCGACACCCCCGCTGACGCTTCGCCCGCTGCACGGTAATAGGCATGTGCGAAATTGACACTCTCTGAAGACCCGTAACTGATCAGGCGGCGCGTTTCGAACGCGTCCAAACCGACGAGTGCCGTTTGGTCGAGCTTTGGTTTTTCGTCATAATCTGGATCGGGTGACGGTTCGGGAGGATCACCGCCGATCTGAGTAACGGTGAAGTTTGAGGTTGGCATACCCGGAAGCCCCTCCCCTCCCTTCCCCAGCAGGAACGCAAGTTCCATTTCTGAGATCGGCTCCATGGCAGTGGTCCCGATTGCGAGGCTTCGCGCAAGCGCCTGCAGACCCTCCGCTTTCCATACATCGGCCAGCGCTGAAGCGCGCTCGTGCGCAATCCGCTCAATTTGTCCTACCTTGTAAGGCACGCGAGCCTTTGCGTAGTGTCGCGCCAGGTGACGGATACTGCCGGCATCCAAAACCAATTTTCCGGACGAGAGTGCATCGTTCACAAACTGGGCGAGTTCGGGAGGCATGGCGACTGGTGCAGCTTCCTGACACCAGATTCTGGCGGAAAAGGCTGCCCTGAAGTCGCTGAGGTCGTGCCATGGGTGGCCGTCAATATCCAAGTTTGACGCATCACGCGCGCCAGTCGTCACCAAGAGCTGCTCCTGCGATTGAGATACAATCAACCGTCGGTCGTGGCGCAGGTGACCAATCAGATCCTCCAGCTGCTGGTACATCTTCACGTGTTCCGGCTCGGTATGAGTCCCGCCCAAAGGGTCATCCAGAACGGCGAGCCGCTGGGAGCTACTGGGTTCGCTCAAAAAACGTTCCGCTTCTTTAACGTCAGACAGGACGCGAACGCTGTAACCGAGCTTTTGGAATTTTGCGGCGACGTATCGCGCAGCATCTGATTTCCCAGTTCTTGGTCGGCCTGTCAGCAGTAGGACCTTGCTTTGGGAAAGCGTATCTTCCCAATGTGCTTCATCGCCCCGCTCGATGTAACCCTGGGGCGAGAGCGAGCCCGCCGAAGATGCGTCCAGAATTCGCGCAATGTCAGGCAAGACATTCGCTGCCAAGCCTTTAGCTGTCTTGATCACGTCTCGTAGGCGACTGATGGTGTCGCTCGTGCGGTCTTTCGGAACGTCGTGAATGCGCACGAGAATATCGTCGCACACCGAGGTTAGTCCAATTTCGTCGAGCCGCTCGATCAGCGCAAGGCGTTGTAGCGCGATATTCAACAAGTCCGGTGTAAGGCCGGCCGCAATAGTAGCTCTATGCTGATCTCGCGCCTTCGTCAGTTTGCTTGGGTTCCTTTCGCGTGATGGTTTAGCAAAAGCTGTCAGCAGTGCTTGGGCGTTCGCTATGCCAAAGGAATGATCGCGCTGGGATTCTTTCCACCCGAAGGGTTGCACCAGCGCTGAGGTCGCGTCGTCGCACCGGCTCGACAACACGATTACGACAAAACGGGAGCTGTCCGCCAGCAGCCTTTCGAGAAGCGTATTTCCCGCGACCCTTTTGCCAGGATGACCGAGGTAATCGGCGAGGTCTTTGATGCCGAACCGACCTTCAGCACCCTTCACCTGGATTTCCACGACGGCGCCGTTCTCTCGAAGCTCGCAGTCTTCGCCACCATTAGGTTCGATTAGCAGTTCCGCCCCAGTTCGGTGAACCGATCGAAGACCAAAAGCAATGCAGACCAAATCTTGAAAGTCATATTTTTTTGGTCCCGTTACGTTGATCGTCAATTCATCCTCCCAAAGCGTAGCTAGCAGGCCGCGACTTACAATTGAGTAGCACGTTTCAGCATGCCTACCTTTTATATCGACCGCCCGTCATCTGCCCAAGCTCGACGTGTAGCTTCGGTGGTTCGGCAATCCGTTCATCGGCGTTGGTGTCCTGCCAGAGACAGCGCATCAGAAAATACTGACACCGCTTTTGTCTTCACGACCCCGCCACCACTTGCCGACTCCATCTAGAGAAAGACAGTGGGTGCCTACAGAATTCCCCATGCCCGAAACCTCCCCCTCCCCGTCATCTCGCGGAGCCCCAGTTCCAAAACAATCCGCCGCGCCGCCTGCGGCGTCACATCGAGCGTTTTGGCGACCATCCCGGCCGACACCAACGGCTTTGCCATCACCAGCTCGACCAGCTCCGGCAGCTTTGAAGACATGCGTCGCCCCTCCAGTTTTCGATCCATCATTGTTTTTGCCAACGTCAGCCGGTCATGTTCTTTGAGTCCTATCTCGGCGGCCGCGATCAGGCCGTGAGCAATGGCGAGTAATCTGGTCTCCCGATCAGGATGCCGGCGCCGATCGACCGGAATGGTTTTCAGGCCAAGGTTGATGGCGGCAAGATGCGCGCCGCTGGTAACGCCGGCCTGACGCAATATCGACGCGGCCAATAGCCGGCCAAGCCATGGCGCATGCTGAAGAACGGACAGTTCGTTCCAGGCATCGAGGGCAATAATGGCCTGCGGCACCGCCGGCAGGTCTTGCACCTGCCGCAATACGTCGCGCCATTCGTCCAGCCGCGCGTCTTCGTCCCAATCAAGATCGTAGATCATCGGATCTTTGTCTTGGTCGCCGCCACGCCCAAGCCGCCTTGCGTTGGCGATCGCCGCTTCCGACCGGGCCAGGACCGCATCGATGGCGGCGTAGTCGACACCCGGGAGGTTCTTGATGTCATCGACATCGTCCCCCTCCCCTTCTGGATCCGACGCCTCCGCGCGCCGAATGCCGCCGGCCGTCTCTCCCTCGTCTGCGCCGGCCGATGTGATGTCCGACGTTTGTCGCAAAGTTCGGATACCCTCTGCAGACAAGGCCCAGGCCGGGAGCTGAGCTGCAATGCGCTGGCGGGTGCGCAACACGTCGCGGGCGATTGTCAGCTCGTGGGTGGGTGTGCGAACATCTCTGATATCGTCGTGGAGGACGAGGTCTTCGAGATGGACGAGTTCGCCGTCGATCCAGAGCGAGGCGCAGGCGTCGGTGAAGTGATTGCGTGCAATCCAGCCCTGCCCGACCGGCGAGCGGGCAATGCGCTCGTCGAGACGGGTGAGCGCGGTGCCGGCGCGAAACGCCGGTTCTAAAATGTTCGAAATTGCCAATCTGCCGAGATCGTAAGCCATTGATTTTATGGTAAACGAACTCCTATACGAACGCTATCACTAAGTTTGCATTCGCCACTGGATAGATTGCATCAGGCCACGCCTGACCATCGATAAGTATCGCTTATCAGAGGTGATTGTTCTTGAGTCGCAAATCACCTAAAATCGGCCCGGCGCACACGATAGTGGCGCCGTTCAGTTCGGCCCTGTTGGAGCGATGGATGATGCCTAAACAATTATTCGCTGCGCGGCGTCGCCCGGTGCCGCTGGGCTTTGGCCAGTTCGACAAACCGCCGCTTGACCTCGGCGAACAGATTTGGCGGCAAGGGACCAAAGTAACCAGTGTCGCTGTCGACCGGCCGCATGTCTGGACCCGGCCAGACGAACCGGTTGCTCTCGCTCAGCATGATCCACGAGCGCTCGTCGTCGAGCCCCAGGCGCCGTTTGGTTGCCGGCGGGATTTCGATGGCATTGTTCGGATTGCTGGGCGGGCTATGGGTGATCGGCAACACCCGCACCGCCGGCGTGCCGTCGTCGAGATGCGCAACGATCGCCAGAACCAGCGCCGGGCGATCCTTGTCGCCCTCCTCGCGGCCTTCGACGAACTGCCAATGCCAGAGATACGAGTAGCGAAACACCCAACCGACTTTGGGCTCAGTCGGCAGCATGTTTGCCCGTCAGCAATTCGGCATTGAGATGATCGAGCGAGCCGTCCATTTCCGAAGCCTCGATCGCTGCGAGATCGTCGTCGCCCAGCGCCGACGTCAGCTCGACGCGCCGGTCGCGCTTTGTCAGCCGCAAATAATCCTCATAGGCGATCAGTACCGTGCGCGGCCGGCCGTTCTTGGTGATGATCACCGGATCGCGGACGGCGGCATCCTGGTAGGCGCCAAAATTTTTGGAGACTGCAGCGGCCGTAACTGTGGAGGTCATGTCAAAACTCCTTTTTACGGAATATACGGAAATTACGGAGGTTTCGCAACGGCACGCTACCGTCGGCCTATGCGCCAGCGGTCTGTATCAGGTCGGGCGCTCGTTATTGTCTGCATGTGTAGCGACCATCGTGGATTAGGGAAAGAGAATGCGTATTTTGGTTAATGTCGATGAAGCAGCCAAGCGGTTCGAGGAATTGATCGAGCTCGCACTCCGCGGCGATGACGTGCTGATCTGCCGTGCGGGAAAGCCGGTCGCGGAGCTGACTGCGATCGCGAAACCCAAAGGGACCATGGATGACGTCTGGTCGCTCGCAGAGGAAGGACGCGTCAACGTTCCACCCGGCACTACCTCTAACCACGACGAGTTCTACGACGAACACGGTCTGCCGCGATGAATGCCGTCGATCGTCGCGCCCACGAACTCGACACAATCGCGGTCGTCCTGCCGATGGAGCGGCGCGATGAGCTTGCTGAACTGCTCACCGACCAGGATGTCGAAACGCTGCGGCATCTGGTCAACGAGGGCATGGGCGCAAACACGCTGCGGGCGCTGACTTCGGATCTCGCCTATCTGCAAGCATGGGCATTGGCTGCCACTGGACGCTCCCTGCCATGGCCGGCACCCGAAGCGCTGCTCCTCAAGTTCGTCGCTCACCACCTGTGGAACCCCGAGAAGAAGACGTCTGATCCGGACCACGGCATGCCGGACGCCGTTGCTCAGAGCCTGCGCGACCAAGCTTTCCTCCGCTCGGCGGGACCCCATGCGCCGGACACCGTGCGCCGGAGGCTGGCGTCCTGGTCGACCTTGACGAAATGGCGTGGGCTCTCGGGTGCATTTGCCTCCCCTTCCCTTAAGTCCGCGATCCGGCTTTCGGTGCGAGCCACGCCCAGGCCGCGGAAGCGCAAAAGCGCCAAGGCCGTCACGGGTGAGGTTTTGGCCAGGATGCTGGCAACCTGCGCCAGCGGCAATCTTCGTGACGTCAGGGACCGGGCGATCCTGATGGTGGCCTTTGCTTCCGGTGGACGCCGGCGTAGCGAGATTGCCGGCTTGCGCGTCGAGCAGCTGACGGTGGAGCCACCAATAGAAGTGCCCGAAGGGCCTCCCCTCCCCTCTCGCGCGATCCACCTTGGTCGCACCAAAACGTCTGGCGCCGACCAGGACGAAGTGGTTTATCTGACGGGGCGGCCTGTGGAGGCGCTTGAGGCTTGGCTCGCTGTCGCTCAGATCCGGAGTGGCAGCGTGTTCCGCAAGATCGACCGCTGGGGGAACGTGTCACAGCGGGCACTGGAGCCTGCGGCAGTCAATGCGATCGTCAAGCAGCGAGCGGAGATGGCGGGGCTGGAACCAGCAGATTTCTCGGCACACGGGCTGCGGTCAGGCTACCTCACCGAAGCCGCCAACCGCGGCATCCCTCTCCCCGAAGCCATGGAGCAGTCACGCCATCGATCGGTTCAGCAGGCATCCAGCTACTATAACAACGCGACACGGCGCAGCGGAAGAGCGGCGCGGCTCTTGTAGCCCACACCAACCTTCGCGTGGCTCATACTGCTGTGGCTCTATTGGATCGGTAGAGATCATTCTGATCCGTATACGCGGGATAGTGCTCGTCTAGGTATACCTCCTGAGACAATCTGCGTGAGACACAAATCAGTGTATCATTTGGGTTGATTTTGCAGTTATGAGACGCTACCCATTGAAGGTCTAGAACCTATTGAGACGTTTCATGGCAATTTACGGGTACGCGCGCGTCAGCACCATCGATCAGGATCTGGCGATTCAAGAGGCGGCTCTGAAGGCGGCCGGGTGCACGGTCATCCGGGCGGAAAAGAAATCCGGATCGACTAAGCAGGATCGGAGGGAGCTTAACACGCTTCTAGAATTCATGCGCGACGGCGACAGCTTGGTCGTGACGCGGGTCGATCGGCTGGCGCGGTCAGTTGGCGATCTGCAGGACATCGTACGGCTGCTCAAGCAGAAAGGGGTGACGCTGAAGGCGACGGAACAGCCGATCGACACGAGCTCGGCGGCCGGCAAGGCTTTCCTCGATATGCTCGGCGTATTCGCTGAGTTCGAGACGAACCTTCGTAGAGAAAGACAGATGGAAGGCATCGCCGCTGCAAAAAGCAGAGGGGTCTACAAAGGCAGGAAGCCTCATGTTGATGTTGCTGAGATCCGCCGACTGAAATCCGACGGGATGGGACCAACAGAAATTGCCAAGACGCTGAACATAGGTCGGGCAAGTGTGTATCGCGCCCTTAGAGAAGCCGCATCATCGTAGGGCAAGAAGGCGGCTTCGCGCCAATAGCCGTCATGCGGGCTGTAGATTTTTAGCTTTTAGGTGAAGTAGGCCTTCAAAAACCAGCACTGAGACCGCTAGCATGACCGGTACGTAGGTGAACACGTCCTCTGCGTCGAAAACCTCGCCAATTGCGAAGGCGACGATAAAGAGAAGCACAGGCTCAAGGTAGCCAAGCAGCCCGAATATGCTCATGGGTAAATGTTTGCTTGCAAGTATGTAGTTGACGAAAGCCGCTGCACTGAGAAGCGCGAGACCGGGAAGCAGGTAGAGGAACTTCGACGCAGCTATTGCGTGGCCTTCGGTCCCATTCGCGGGAAAAATCATGAACAGAGCCACAGGGGACATAAGCATCACATCAAGCCAAAATCCGGCCAATGTGTTGGTGCCAAGTGCCCTCCGTATAACAAAATAAGCAGCCATCCCGAGTGCGACCAGCGCCGTCTCCCACGAGAGTGTACCAACTCGCCAGAACTCGTGAACGACGCCTATGGTAGCAAGGCTCACAGCCAGGGTTTGCAGTGCAGTTAGCTTCTCGCGATAGATTGCGCCCCCGGCCAGCACGATTACGAGCGGCAGCAAGAAATAGCCCAGGGAGACTTCCAGAGCAGCATCGTTCATTGGGGCCCACAAGAAAAGCCAC
This sequence comes from Rhizobium sp. SAFR-030, assembly GCF_059415005.1. Classification (NCBI taxonomy): domain Bacteria; kingdom Pseudomonadati; phylum Pseudomonadota; class Alphaproteobacteria; order Hyphomicrobiales; family Rhizobiaceae; genus Rhizobium; species Rhizobium sp. SAFR-030. The sequence goes on from NZ_JBPFDO010000009.1 coordinate 65,515, forward strand.
TGCTGCACACCGATGAGGCCGCTGGTTATCAGCAAGCCTAGAAACAACAGGGGCTTGCGTCGGGCGCGTCCAACGATGCTTTGCACCTCCGGCCATGCGCCACTCGCCACAACGTACGCTGTGATAAGGGGAAGGATCAAAAGCATCCTCCAGCCAAATACCTCGTTCCCGTCCATGGGCTGCAAGAATGTGGCGTAAAAATAGAGCACGCCGAAAAGGACAGACGACAGGACAGACAGGCTGACGCCAAGTGGAATGTTCATGAGATGCAAGCTTCGATATGAAAGAGCGCGGAAGGCCGCGCTTTGCAGCGAGATAGATAGGAAGCTATGGTGGAAACCCTGCTATGGCGCGCTCCTAGCGTTCCGAATGATCAGGGAACAAGAACGACAGGACCTGAAGCGGCTCCGCTCTCGATGGCGATATGCGCCTTCGACGCTTCTGCAAGTGGAAATACGGTGGCGGTAGCCGGAACTATAATCTTGGTTGCCAAAGCGTCGTAAACATCTCGCGCCCGCTCCTTGTACTCGGCTAGGTCAGTTATATGTGCGCCGAGCCCAGGCCGAGTAAGGAACAGCGATTTAGCATTGAGTGCAGCGAGTGGCACCGGGTCTGGCACTCCGCTTGAAGCTCCAATGGATACCATTGTGCCTCGCGTTCGCAGGGACTTGAGGGAGGTTTCGAATGTCAGGCGACCGATACCGTCAAAAACCACATCTGCCATTCGACCACCGCTAATATGGGAGACTGATTCAACCAAGTCACTCTCACCCCAAACAAGTACCTCAGCGCAGCCAGCATGCTTTGCTCGCTCTACGCTTTCTACTGTTGATTTCCACTGAGAGCTGACCCGGCTCAGCCTGATATTTCCATTGAGAATTGACCCATGTTTCAACCGTCCC
>NZ_JBPFDO010000010.1:0-32090 GCF_059415005.1 Rhizobium sp. SAFR-030
GCGGAGAGCCACCACCGATACCGCTCTATTGCGGCGCAAGGGTTCCGATCGCCCGATGGATGGCGTCGATCAGCACCTGCCCATGGAACGGCTTGTGCAGCAGGATGAAGCCGCCACATTCGCTGACACGTCGCGGCAGGCTTGCATCGGTCTGCGCCGAGACGAAGATGACGGCAATGCCGGTGCCTTCTTCGTTCAGGCGCTGTTTCATCTCGATGCCGGTCATGCCGGGCATCTGAATATCTGAGATGATGCAGTCGGCGTCCCGGGCGGATTGCGTGTCGAAGAAAGCCTCTGCAGACGCGTAACCCGCGACCGTGTAGCCGAGCGATCTGACCAGCCCTTCCGTTGCGATGCGGAAGGAGTCATCGTCATCGATGACTACGATATGCACGTTCGTGGGCGCCGGCATCGAATGGGCCTTTTCGGCAGAGAGACTTCAGTCGACCCCTCAATCGCACAGTTTCCCCGCCACCGAAATCATACGGTGGTGTTAGCGGCGTCCGGCAGACCCCGTTGCTTCAGGACATCGGCCATCCGGACCAGATCGGGGAGCGTTCGTGCGCCCATCTTCTTCATCGCCGAGCCGCGGTGGATCTTCACGGTCACTTCGCTGATCCCCAGATTGCCGGCAACCTGCTTGTTCAGAAGTCCTTGCGTGACCATCAGCATCACCTGCTGCTCGCGGGACGTCAGCGTGTGGAACCGCTCCTCGATATCGGCCAGCATCACCTGACTGGCGCGCCTTTTGCCATCCATCTTGAGGGCGGAGGCGACCGCGTCGAGCATGTCCTGATCGCGGAAGGGCTTGGTCAGGAAGTCGACGGCGCCGGCCTTCATGCCCCGCACGGACATCGGAATGTCGCCGTGGCCGGTCATCAGGATAACCGGCATGCGGATATTCGAGCCTGCAAGCTGTTCCTGGAAATCCAGGCCGCTGGTCCCCTTGAGGCGAATGTCCAGGACGAGACAGGCCTCGGTATCCGGGCGATCTGCCGCCAGAAACTCCTCGGTGGAAACCAGTGTCTGCGTTGCAAAGCCAACCGAGCGGAAGAGGCTGTCGAGCGAGAGCCGGACGGATTCATCGTCGTCGATAATGTAGATGATCGGTGGACGCTTCGTCACCAGGACCTCTTTCTCAAAGGGGCGGCCCTAGACCTGGGACCGGATCCAAGGTCATGCCAAATAAAGATCGGCGTGAAAAGCAGTTTGCTGGGGTGTTCTGGAGCCATCACTGGTAGCGGACCATAATTGCGGCACAACGATGCGCGTGGGAAAGACATGCCATCGCGATGCGTCCACATCGAACACTTCTCGCCCTCTCGACGGCAGTGACTGCCTTCAAGACGCTGGAAAAGGTCGCGATCAGTGAAGACGTTGTCGCGGCCTTTCGCTAGGCTGGTTGTGATATATCGAGGATTGAACCGCAAGCCGTTGCTTTACTGCTGTGCCTTGGCTTTGAAGACTTCCACATCGATACTGCCGTCAGCACCGTCCCCGAAAGAACCGCCTCATGAGTTGCTGCACCCTTGATGATAGCAGTGTCCTCGATCTTCTCGATGACGGCGCGATCACGCGCGACCTCGCCGGCAGGATCACGGGTTGGAATCGGGCGGCGGAGAGGATTTACGGCATCGCGCGCGAGGATGCGCTCGGCAGGAGCATGGCGGCTCTGTTCGGCGAAACGGCAGTCGACCCGGTGCTGCAATCGGACGCCGAACTGATGGCCGCCGGCACGTGGTCCGCCACGTTCCTTCGCCGGGCACGAGGCGCGTCGACCGCTGTCCCGGTGTCGACCAGGCTGAAGCTGCAGCGGAACGATGATGGAAGCCCGCTTGCCGTCGTCGAGTTTTCGCGACCTGCTGCGGTCACTGAACGGCCGAGCGACAAGGATGATCTGCACCGGCTGCTGGCTGCGGCCGGTGTCGCTGTCGTCTCGATCGACGCCACCGAGCTGGCGGGCATGCTGGCGGTTCTCGGCGCGGATCAGCGCTCGGATATTCGCGAACATCTGCGCAACGAGCCGGGCCTCGTTGCGCAGATGATGCGGGTTGCACGGGTGGCGGAAGCGGAGCAATCGGCGGAAGGATCTCGTGCGGCAGCGCCATCGGCACTGGGTCCGGCGGGGAGCAGTGTTACCTGCTTCTGGCCGCAGGAAAGCGCGGACGCCTTCGTCGATACGGTGGTTTCGGTTCTGGTGGACAACAGCCCGGCCCAAAGCGCATGCCGGTTGTTGCGCGACGGCACCACGATTTTTGACGCGGATGTGAGAGCGGTCCCTGCGTCAGCAGACGGAAGCGGTGTCCGTATTCTTCTCGCCGTGCGGGACGTGTCGGCAGACCGCGAAGCATTCGCAGCGCTCGAGGCAAGCGAACGGCGCTACAGGCACCTGTTCGAATACATGCCGATCGCCTTGGCAGAGGTCGATGCCAGTGGCCTTGTCGAGATGTTCGGCGCGCTGCGCAGGCAGGGCGTCACGGACTTGTCGACTTACATCGACGCGCATCCAGAGTTCCTGGATGCGGCGATGAGCGTTATGCTCGTGGAACAGGTCAACCAGACCACTGCGGATCTCTTCGGTGCAAAACTCCGCGAGGATATGAATGGGGACCTCACCCGCTACTGGGATGTCGGGCTGCCGACGCTGCGGAAATCGCTGGAGGCGCGTTACCGGGGGGAGAGTTTCTTCCAGGGCGAAGCGCAAATGAGGCGTCTCGATGGAGACGTGGTCGATGTGCTGTTCGCCACAGCAAGACATGGACACCATCAAAGCAAGAGTCTGGCTGCCTTTGTCGATTTCACTGACAGAAAGCGGTCGGACAAGGCGTTGCGGCGCAGCGAGCGGCGTTACCAGGATCTCTTCCAGGCGATGACGGTCTCCTTCTGGGAGCTCGATCTGACGGCGATCAACGATCTGCTGGAGGCGTCCGGTCCGCCTACCGATGGTGACTTCGCGATCTATCTGCAGGACTATCCGGACTGCGTCGCGACGATCCTGAAGGCCGCGCAGATCGTCGACGTCAACGACCAGACCCTGACGCTGTTCGGCGGGACGGATAAGTCGGACCTTCTGGGGACGCTCGACCATTTCTGGTCTCCCGACAGATGGATAGACGGCGCTGCCGCTGTCCTGACGGTTCTCGTGAAGGAAGCGAGCGTGACGATCGAGACGCGCCTGAGGCGGCTGGATGGTACCGAATTCGATGCACAGTTCACGCTGTGGATCTCGACGGACGACCGACGCCGGGGACTGGCTGCCGTCACCGACATCAGCGAGCGCGTCAACGCCTTCAACCAGATGGAGCAAAGCGAGCAGCGCTTTCGCGACCTCTTCCAGCATGTCCCGGTTCCGGTGCTCCAGGTCAACTCGACGGGCCTGCTGACGTGTCTGCAGGAGTTGAAGGATCAGGGGATCGAGGACCTGGGCGCCTATATGGCGGAGCATCCCGATCTTGTCTGGACTGCGATGGACAATACCATCATCGAACAGGCGAACGATGCGGCGTTGAAGGTGCTGGGCGCTGCGGATGCCGATGAGGTTCGCGGCCCGATCACGCCGCTGTGGCGCGATCATCCGGAGGTCTATGCACGACTGCTGCAAAACCGCTACAGTGATGTCTCCACATACGAGGAAGAAGTCACGCTCACGACCTTTGACGGGCGGACCCGGGAAGGCATGCTCACCGTGTCCTTCCCGCCTGCGCTCGCACGGCTGGGGGTGACGATCAATGCCTTCGTCGATACGACCGAGAAGAAGCAGGCGGAGCGGAGGCTGCGGCAGATCGAGGCCGATTATGCGCACGCGGCACGGATCTCCATGCTCGGCGAACTGACGGCATCGATTGCCCACGAGGTCAATCAACCGCTCGCGGCAATCACCACCTATGGAGAGGCGGGCCTGCGCTGGCTCAGCCGCCCCACGCCCGCGCTCTCCGAAGTCCGGGAGATCGTCACGCGGATTGTTGCCGACGCCCAGCGGGCGGCCAGCGTGATTGCACGTGTTCGCACAATGGCTTCGCGGCGCATCCACGAGGAAATCGTCTCCCTCGATGATCTCGTTGCCGAGGCGGTCCTTTTCCTCAAGCATGAGTTCCAGGCGCACGACGTCAAGGTCGCCCATCAGCCTCTGGACGGTTCGGCACGCATTGCCGTCGACCGTATCCAGCTCCAGCAGGTCATCGTGAACATGGCTGTGAATGCAGTCCAGGCCATCTCGGCAACCAATTCTCCGCGGCGCGAGGTACTGATCCGAATTGCGGACGAAGACGTGCATGTCCGATGCTCGGTGGAAGATTCCGGACCGGGGATCTGCGTGGATGGGACGAGCCGGATCTTCGACAGCTTCTTCACCACGAAAGACGGTGGCATGGGCATGGGGTTGCCGATCTCGCGCTCGATCATCGAAGCGCATGGAGGCCGCATGGTCGCCGACAACGAGAGTTCCCTCGGCGGCGCCCGGTTCTCCTTCGTCCTGCCGGTGGTGCAGTAGCGGTCAGAGCCCACGCAGTTCCTCAGGCGTTTGGCCTGCAGGCGTTCCCCTGCAGCTACGCGGACGGCTGCAACTCCCCCGGAGCGAAAGAGCCCTGACCGGAGGAGCGCCGGCGATGCCCTGCTTCCGTTGACGACAGGCGCTGCATCGCCATCTCCCCTCGTGATCACCGATACGTCTTGCCGTCCGGGCAGCCTCAGGCGCCAACAGCGTAGTGCGCTCATACCAACGGATGCTCTGGCGAGACGGATGGTCGATATTCCTGTGCCGGCCTTCCTGCCATCCTTCAGATGCTGATCGATGGCCTCATGTCCCCTCCCAAGCGGGTCCGTTCAGCGACCTCCAGCCGGGCAACGCGTCCGTCCGTTGCCCGGCAAGGAGACAGGTTCTTACGGCTCACACACAACACCCAAAGAAGGAACATGACGATGGAACTGGCACAGATCACCCTTTCCCTGGCAACCGCGACCACCCTGGCACTGGCGATGTTCACGCCCATGGCAGCCGGGGCCGCTCCCGTGAAGAACGTCGTTCTCGTGCACGGCGCGTTTGCCGACGGCGCCGGCTGGCGCGACGTCTACGACAAGCTCACCGCGCGCGGCTATCATGTGCAGATCGTCCAGAACCCGCTGACATCGCTCCAGGACGATGTTGCCGCCACCAACCGTATTCTCGATCTTCAGAATGGTCCGACCATCCTCGTCGGTCATTCATGGGGCGGCACCGTGATCACCGAAGCGGGGCTCCACCCCAAGGTAGCGGGTCTCGTCTACGTGTCGGCTCTGGCTCCCGACGCGGGTGAAACGACCGCCCAGCAGTATGAGGGCTTTGCTCCGACGCCGGAATTCGTCATCGAAATCGGCGACGACGGCTTTGGCTTCGTCAAGTGGGACATGTTCAAGCAGGGCTTTGCGCACGACGTGAGCGACGCCCAGGCGGCCTTCATGGCCAACTCCCAGGTTCCGATCAACATGTCGGCGTTCAGCACAAAGCTCAAGAACGCCGCATGGCGCAGCAAGCCGAGCTGGGCCGTCATCGCAACGGAAGACAAGGCATTCGATCAGGCAATGCTGGTGCACATGGCAGAACGCATGGGCTCCAAGATCACCAAGGTCTCCGGCAGCCATGCCCTGTTCATCACCCGCGCCGAGGAAGTAGCCGATACGATCGAGAATGCGGCAACGTCTCTCGCCGGCAAGTAAAACGCAACTGCAGGCGGGATTGCTCCATGCGATCCCGCCTGCGCGTTCTATTCTTGCAAATTTGCTAATTTTGCCTACATCCGTTCCACAGCAGTGGGACTGACGCATGAAAGACATTTTGACGACGGCGGATGCCGCCGAACTCCTCGGCGTGTCGGTTCGCACCGCCCAGCTATGGGTCGAGAGCGGTCAGCTCCCGTCGTGGAAGACACCGGGTGGGCATCGGCGGATCCGGCGCCAGGCCGTCATGGACCTCATCGATGACCCGGTGCAGGAACCCGCAGATCTCACCGCTCACGCCGTCATACTTGCGGGCAAGGGCCGGGGCGCAGAGTGGCAGCAGGTGGGGCTTCCTGGTTCCGGCCTGCTGATCGACGTGGCGGAGGATATCGCGCCATTTCGCGCGCATCTTCAAGCGGCACCACCCACCCTCATCATCATCGAGAATGTTGAGGACGCGGAACGCCGGAAGCTTACAACCTCGCTCAGCAGCGACGCACGGTTCAGGCAGACGCTCGTTATCACGATGAGCGGGAAGGGGGCGGCATCGCCGATCCCGCGGGGCGCGAAAAGGGCCCAGATACCGATGATGACCGCGGTCGCGGCCACCAGTGCCAGTGTCGTCGACTACCTCAAGGCCAGCCTGCCCGACGGTGAGGAAGTGCCAGGCTTCGGCGTTCCGTGGAACGAGAAGGCGCGGCTGGACGCCGTCAAGCGGTCAGCACTTGTTGGCTCGGAAGCGGATAGCCGTTTCGATCGCCTCGTCCGTCTCGCTGCCTATGCGACGCAGGCGCCAATTGCGATGTTCACCCTGATCATGAAGGACCAGCAATGGTTCAAGTCGAGGGTCGGTTTCGACGGTGAAGACACGTCACGGGACTGGGCCTTCTGCAACGAGACGCTTGTTGCCAATGAGCTGACCGTCATCGAGGATCTGACACGCGTCGAGACATATAAGCAGAACCCCACCCTCAACGAACCTTATGGTTTCAGGTTCTACGCGGGAGCGCCGGTCCGGGATCCGCTGGGGTTCGCGCTGGGATCGGTCTGTATCATCGATACCGTCCCGCGGACGTTGAATACCGAGGAGCGCGATGCGCTGATCGCGATCGCCGACGCGATCTCCAACCTGATCCGGCTGACGGTGCTGGATGGCGCGCAGAGCAGGGATGGTCGGCCTCCCGACATCGACCTCGCGCGACTTGCGGGCTGATCGGGCGCCGAGCGCGTAGCCGTCGGGGCAAGACGAGTCGGCCGATTGCCGCGCGTTGCAGTCGGCGTGACGGGGGAGCCACTCAGGCGGCCCGGCCTCCTGCTGCGCGCGGAATGTCAAACGCAATCCTTAGCCGCCACGGTGTAACTCCGAGGAAATCCCTGCGCCGCATCCATCCCGGAAACGGGAATGGGTGAGCGGCTATGAGCAATCGCGAAGACGAACGTCCACGGGATGATCTCCGGCCTGCGGGCGAGCGTCAGGCGCAGGAATGCGTCATCGTGTGTTTCCACACGCGCCGGCGCTGGCAATCCGGATATCAGATCGAAGCATCGCGCGCATCCGGGACGGATCCGGTTGAAGAGCCGCCGACGGTGCCGACTACCGGAACTCGCGAGACGATCGAACCAGTCGATCAAGGCGGGCTGTGGCTCGCAGGTGCCGCGGCGCTCATCTCGCTCGCATCGATCGGCGCCTACTCCTGGGCACTCTCTGAAATCATCGAGGCGCTCATGAGCCTCCAAGCCATCCGTTTCTGATCTGCAGCAGGTTGTGGAGGTTTAACCCCAGTAACCCCGTAGCCGAACACGCATCTGTTACAGCTGAAAAATGATATAATTGATAGAAACGTTGAATTAAGCAGAAACATGAGGTAGGTAGGTGCCGTCAGCAACACGCGCCTCCGGCAACTGCCATGGGTGATCTGGGCTGATCGGCACAGATGTGCGCGACGATGCCGAGCAGCCGAGCAGACCCGCCATTTCATTCCGTTCCCATGACCTCGATAGGGAAATCCTCATGCTGGACACGATCCAAACTGCCCCTTTGGTGGCATCCTCCGATCTGGAAGCGGACATCCATGGGGTGTTTGCCCACTACCGTCCGTCCTCTCCGTTCATTTCGCTTGATACGGGCGGCACCATGGTCCTGCGCTACGATGATGTCAGCCGTCTCCTGCGCGATCCCCGGGTGCAGGCAACGGGAACGGCAATGCCGGCTCAGGCCGGTATCACGCAAGGCTCCCTGTTTGACATCTTCGAACATGGCGTGCTGACCGCCAATGACGATGTCCACACGCGTCGCCGGTCCGCGCTCTCGAGGGCCTTTGCCCCGGAGGTGTTAAACGAGTTTCGGCAGCATGTCGGGGGCGCGGCCAATGCCCTGATCGACACGTTCCACGACAGCGGCAGTTTCGATCTGGCGTCCGACTATGCCGCCAAACTTCCACTTCTTGCCTTGGCGGGCCTGCTTGGGATCCCGGAGCCAGACGTCCCTTCATTCATGCGCGACGTCCATGCCATGAACGAGTTCTTCCGACCCGCTCCGACCGAGCAGGCCGTGTCGGAGGCCGAGCACGCCGCGCTTCGTTTGCGGAATTATCTCGATGACCTCCTGAAGGACGTGGAAAAGAACCCATCGCAGGGCTTTCTCGCACGCTATCTGACGCTCTCCGAAGAGGATGAACTGACGAGGCTGGAGGTGCTTGTCCAGATCGTCCAGCTCATCATCGGCGGGACGGAGTCTGTGAGGACCGCACTGGTTGCCCAGACGGTGCTCCTGCTCTCGGAGCCGGAACAGTGGAAGGCTGTCTGTGATGATCCGGCCTTGGTGCCAAACGCTGTGGCGGAGGGCCTTCGCCTCGAGCCGGGCATTGCAGGCGTCGTGCGGGTTTCGGTGGAGGAGATCGAGATCGATGGCTGGATGCTGCCCGCCGGGCAATTGGTGTTGCTCTCGTTCATTTCGGCCCTGCGTGACGAGCGTGTCTTCGATCGGCCGAACGCCTTCGATATCACGCGGCCCAACCTGAAGCTGGCACGGCTGGCCTTCGGCGGTGGCGCCCATAAATGCGTCGCCGACGCGCTGGGGATGGCGGAGCTCGAGGAAGGGCTATCGGTCCTGACTCAGCGACTGCCCGGCCTTCGGCTGGACGGGACGGCGACATTTCATGGCCACCACTTCGTCCGCAAGACAAGTGAGTGCCGGGTCAGCTGGAAGCCATGATCGGCATTCGGCCTACATGTTTAGGCGGACATGCGCGTCGCGCATCCTACGAAAGCCGACTTTTCGCCTGAGACGCCTATGCCGCCACTGTTGGGGGAGCGGGCGGGTCCACTCCGGCCCGCCCTTCGCGCCGCTTGCCATCACGCCCCCAACTGCACGACGGATCGAACTGTCGCGCCGGTCACCGGCAGCGTCAGATCATCACCTCGCCGCCGGTGACCGGGATCACGGCGCCGGTCATGTAGCTGCCGAGTTCGGATGCCAGCAGCACATAGGCGCCAGCCAGTTCCGCAGGCTGACCGGCCCTGCCGATCAGCGTCTGCTGGCCGAACTTGGCAGCCTTCTCGGGCGGCATGGTCGACGGTATCAGTGGCGTCCAGATCGGCCCAGGCGCAACGGCGTTCACGCGGATCCCACGATCGGCCACCATCTCCGCGAGCCCGGCAGTGAAGTTGAGGATGGCGCCCTTCGTCGAGGCATAGGCGAGCAGCTGCGGTGACGGCTGGCGCGACTGGATCGACGTCGTGTTGATGATGGCACTGCCCGGCTTCATGTGAGGGACAGCCGCCTTGGACAGGAAGAACGGCGCATAGATGTTCGTCCGGAATGTTTCGTCCCACTCCTGCGCCGGGATGTCGGCAATATCGTCATAGGTTCGCTGGAAGGCTGCGTTGTTGACGAGGATATCCAGGCCGCCCAACTCGTCGACCGCGCGTTTGACGAGCGAATTGCAGTGCTCTTCGGACGTGATGTCACCGGCAACGACGACCGCCCTGCGGCCGGCATCCCGGACCCATTTTGCGGTATCGGCGGCATCTTCATCTTCGTTGAGGTAGGAGATGAGGACGTCGGCACCCTCGCGGGCAAAGGCGATTGCGACCGCCCGGCCAATCCCGGAGTCGGCGCCGGTGATCAAGGCGACCTTTCCTTCCAGCTTGCCATCGCCGCGGTAGGAAGTCTCGCCGTGATCGGGAACCGGCTGCATGTCGCTCGTCCTGCCCGGCGGCTCCTGATGCTGCTCGGGATAGGGGGGCGTGGGGCGGCGTTCTTGATCGGACATCGGCATCACCTTCGGGTTGCTGTTGCGGGAGCTAACCCGCCGCGGCCACGAAGTGTTCCGCGACTTCCGCGCGTCGGGCCTTCTGGAACTTCCCGCGCGCCCTGCGCCTTTTGTTGGTCGAAGCCCGAATGACAAGCCGGCCATTGGAGATACGCCTCGACATGCGACTTCCCTCAGATGTTTTGACCGCGCCGTACACACCCTCCGGCAAGGGTTCGTTGGATGGGCGGGCATCCATGCCATCCGCTGTGCCGGGCAGGCGGCAGAGCCCGGCTGTCAGAGCGCCGCGGGTCCTCCTCAGCGGAAAGGTGTGAGCCGATGCTGCACTCCCTTGATCCCCAGAGACGGGATGGCTTCCTTCCGCTTGAACACTACGCCGCAGTGGGAGACGGCCGATCGGTCGCGCTTGTCGGGGCTGACGGATCGATCGACTGGTGGTGCGCACCCGACATGGATGCGCCGCCGCTTTTCAACCGATTGCACGATGCAAACGGCGGGCGTTTCTCGCTGACGCCGGTCGGCGTCTTTCGCATCGAGCGCCGGTACCGCAAGAACAGCAACATCCTGGAGACGGTGTTCATCACCGACACCGGCTCTGCCCGCGTCACCGAGGCCCTGAATCTGGGACCGGCAGGAACGCTCCCCTGGTGCGAACTTGCCCGGCGCATCGAAGGCCTGGAAGGCACGGTCGAATTCGAGATCGTCATCGAGCCGACCGGGCGTGAGGAGGAGGTGAGGCATGTGGATCACCCGAGCGCCACCATCCGCTATGTCGGCGGCCTGACGACCACGTTCTGCCACTCGAGCGATGTCGATCTCATCACCGAGGAGGACCGACGAACAGTGGCCCGCTATACCGCGAAGGCCGGTCAGCGCACCTGTGTCGCTATGCTTGTCGCCGATCAGGCGCCGCTCCCCATACCAGACCTGGCCGACATCGACCGGCGCATCGACCTCAGCGACGAAGAATGGCGGCGCTGGGCAGACCAGCTCACCTATGATGGACCGTTCGCGGACGATCTGATCCGCTGCGCGCTGTCGCTGAAGTTCCTGATGTTTAGCAAGACCGGAGCGATCGCTGCGGCTGCGACCTCCGGCCTTCCCGAGCGCATTGGGGGAGCCAAGAACTACGACTATCGCTATGCCTGGATCCGCGACGCCGCCTATACCGTCAAGGCGTTCCTGCGCGCTGGGGCTCTGTCCGAACCGATCGCAGCCTTCGGCTGGCTGGTCCGGACGATCGAGGGTGACGGTCCGATGCTGAAGGTCGTCTATACGCTGCGCGGCGAACAGGTGCCGGACGAGCGGGTGATCGACGTTCCCGGCTACCGAGGATCGACCCCCGTCAGGGTGGGCAACCGCGCGAGGGATCAGGTGCAGCTCGGCTGCTACGGCGACTTCCTGGAAACCGCCGCGCTGTTTGCAGGCCGTGGCCATGTGCTTGACCCCGTCGCGGCAAAGCTCCTGGTACGGCTTGCCGACCAGGTGGTCGACCTATGGCGGAACAAGGACGCCGGTATCTGGGAACTGGAGGACAAGCAGCATTATACCTTCTCCAAGATCGGCTGCTGGCTTGCCCTGTCCAATGCCATCAAGCTTGCCGAGGAGGGGCATATTGAAAGTTCGTCCGTCGAGCGCTGGGCGATGGAGAGGGATCTCATCCGCGACTGGATCGATGAGCACTGCTGGTCGCACACCAAGCAGTCCTACACATTCTATGCCGGAACCGATCGGCTGGACGCGTCCCTCCTGCTGACCACGCGCTTCGGGTTCGAGCATGGCGGAAGGCTTGCCAGAACGCGCGATGCGATCGAGCGGGAACTTGCCGTGGGACCGCTCGTCTATCGGTACAGTGGTGCTGACCGTGAGGAAGGCGCGTTCGTCGCCTGCTCCTGCTGGCTTGTCGAAGCCTATGCCTTCCTGGGTGATGTCGACCATGCGGAAGATCTGCTCAAGGCACTGCTGGAGAAGCTGGGAAACAATTTCGGCATCCTGAACGAGCAGATCGACCCCTATACGGGTGAGGGGCTTGGCAACCTGCCGCAGGGGCTCAGTCACCTCGCTTTGCTGCATGCCATTTTTTCGCTGCAGGAAAACAGGTGAAGCTGGGGGCCGCGTCGCGGCATCGGTCAGAATTTCGCCCGAAAGGTCGGTCTCTAGACGGCGCACGAAATAGTGTGCAGTGGTCAGGTTGCCAACACGCGCGCTGGGTGGTTCACAACAAACACGACGAAGCTGCAATATGCTGAAGGAAGACTACTCGATGCACCTCAAGAAAAGTATCCTTGTCCTCTTCCTCGCTTTTGCGTCGCCAGCCTATTCCCTCGATGCGCCCCCGCCGCGCCTGACGCCGCTCGAAACACAGGGGCAGGCCGCCAGTCTGAGTGCCCAGTTCCTGTCTCGCTACGCTTACAAGCCCGTTCCGCTCGACGATGCCCTGTCGGCAAAGATCATGGACAGCTATCTGAAGTCGCTGGATCCGGACCGGAGTTTCTTCCTGCAGGCCGACATCGACACGTTCATGGCCGATCGCACCGGCCTGGACGATGCCATCAAGAGCGAAAACCTGGACATCCCGTTCTCGATCTTCGGCACCTATGCGCAGCGCATGGTGGAGCGGGTGACGTTTGCGCGGAGCCAGATCAAGCAGGGGTTCGACTTCAGCACGAAGGAAGATCTTTCGCTCGTGCGTGATGAGGAGCCCTGGCCGCAGACCGAGCAACAGGCCAATGATGTGTGGCGCAAGCGCGTCAAGAACGACTGGCTGCGGTTGAAGCTGGTCGGTCAGTCCGATGCAGTCATTCGCGATACACTCGACAAGCGCTACAAGAATCTGCTCGACCGCGTTTATAGCTACAAGAGCAGCGACGTCTTCCAGTCGTTCATGGCCGCCTACACCACCTCCGTCGATCCGCACACGGATTATTTCGGCGCCGCCGCCTCGGCCGATTTCGACATCTCGATGAAGCTTTCGCTCGTCGGCATCGGTGCGGTCCTGCAGGAACGGGACGGCTATACGACCGTGCGGGAACTCGTGCCGGGGGGACCCGCCCAGCTTTCCGGAAAGATCGCCGTCGGCGATCGCATCGTCGGCGTCGGCCAGGGTGCCGAAGGCGCTATCACGGAAGTCGTCGGCACGCGGCTGGATGAAGTGGTGCAACTGATCCGCGGAGCCAAGGACTCGATCGTTCGCCTGGATATCCTTCCCGTTGACGGCGGCGAGAGTGGAAGTCATCGGGTTATCAGCCTGGTGCGGGACAAGGTGAGCCTCGAAAAGCAGGCGGCGAAGAAGACCATCGTGCTGGTCGGTGAAGGCAGTGCCGCTCGCAAGATCGGCGTGATCACCCTGCCGGTCTTCTACGAGGATTTCGAAGCGCGGCGGAAGGGCGACAAGAATTATCGCAGCGCCAGCCGCGACGTCGCCAAGCTTCTCGGCGAGCTGAAGCAGGAGAATGTCGACGGGGTATTGATCGACCTTCGTAACAACGGCGGCGGTTCGCTGACGGAAGCCATCGACCTGACAGGCCTGTTCGTCGGTCGAGGTCCCGTCGTCCAGCAGCGCGACGCTTCGGGCAAGGTCGAAGTGGAAAGCGATGATCGTCGGCAGCCGGCCTGGGCCGGTCCGCTCGCAGTGCTGATCAATCGCGGTTCGGCATCGGCCTCCGAGATTTTTGCGGCAGCCATACAGGATTACGGCCGCGGCGTGATTGTCGGCGAACAGAGCTTTGGCAAGGGTACTGTGCAGACGGTCGTCGACCTCGACCAGATTGCCCGCAACAGCACGCCGACATTCGGGCAGCTGAAGCTGACGATCGCCCAGTTCTTCCGCATCGACGGCGGCACGACGCAGCTGCGCGGCGTCACACCGGACATCAGCCTGCCGAGCCTGTCGGACCCGAAGACCCTGGGCGAGGAGAGCTACGAGAATGCCTTGCCCTGGGCTCAGATCAAGCCGGCGACCTACAAGGCAAAGGCCAATATCAAGCCACTACTGCCGCAACTGCAGCAGCGCCACGATGCGCGCGTGCAGGACAATGCAGAGTTCCAGCGGTTCGCCGAAAACGCCACCGCACTGAAGGCCGAGCGTGCGAAGGGTCTCGTGTCTCTCAACGAAGCCGAGCGGAAACGCGAAATGGAGTCCGCGGCCGAACGCCTGAAGGCCAGCAGCGACGCGGGGGCGGATGGCCCCGCAGGCGAGGATGACGGACTGCAGTCGAACGAGCGCAGTCTGAGCGCCGATGTGGCCATTGAAAATGCGCGCAAGAACGAAAAGGATGTCCTGCAGACCGAAGCCGCAGCAATCGTTGCCGATCAGGTCGACCTGCTGAAGGTCACAAGGTAGGCCCGCTGGCTGCTGACGGCATCATCTGGCGATCCGTGGACCTCTTCGACAGTGGAGCGGTCCACCGATCGTGATTATTTCAGATCCTTCCCCAGACGGCCCGACGACGCGTGCGCCTGCTTCCCTGAGCGACCGACACAGGCTAGAAGGCGGTCCAAGTCGCTCACAGCATTCGGAAAATGCCCATGATCCGCCACATCGTCTTCTTCACGGCATCCGAGGACAAGGTGGAGGAGGTCCGCAGAGGGCTGTCGCTTCTCACCGAAATTCCGCATGCGCAGAAGTTCGAGGTCGGGGCGAGCGTGAAGCGCGATCTCTTCGGCAACGAGGTCGATCTTGTCGTCTATGGCGAGTTCGAAAGCCTTGAAGCGCTCGATGCCTTCAAGGCTCATCCGCATTACCAGGCGTCGATCGACATGGTTCGGCCGATCCGCGAGATGCGCATTGCCGCCGACTTCGATACGGACGAGGCAACCACGCGCAGCCTGATCTGACGTCAGTTTTATGGCCGTTGGGGCTGGCATCGGACCGGCCTGCTCCTAGCCGCACCTAGACGTCACCCCCGCTCCAGCGTCTGGATCATCCCGCGCAGCCACCGCTGTGCCGGATGAACATCGTTGCGCCGATGCCAGGACATGTTGAACGTCACCTTTCCGAGGTCCAGAGGCGGTGGTGAGACATAGAGCCTGTCGGACCAGCCAGACGCTTGCACCACACCTTCCATGAGCGTGGCGACGAGGTCGGAGGCGGCAATCAGAGCCGGCGCCGCGTAGAGCTGCGGCAAGGTCAGCGCCAGCCGTCGCTTCAACCCCTCCTTCGCCAGTGCCGCGTCCACCGCGCCAAACCGCTCGTTCTCCGGCGATACGAGAAGATGCGACATGCTCAGGAAGGCTTCGAGCGTCAACGGCCGACCTGCCTCTGGATGATCCTTGCGCAGGATGCAGACGAAGCTTTCCTCGAAGAGCGTCTGGCTGAGAAGGCGACCGACCGGAGCATGCGGAACGCCGAGCGTGATATCGGCTTCGCCCGCGTCGAGAAGTGCGACCGCTTCATCCCGATGCACCAGATTGCGCACCCGTAGCACGATGTCCGGTGCCTGTTGCCGGAGGGTGGCGAGCAGCTTCGGAAGAACGGTGAAGGCGGCATGCTCGGAAAGGCCGATGGAGAAGGTCGCCTTCGAGATGGTCGGGTCGAAGACCTGCGTGAAGGAAAGCGTCCTCTGGATTTCGGCGAGCGCGCGGCCGAGCGGCTCGGCAAGGTCCATCGCGCGGGGCGTGGGCTGCAGTCCCTCGGGGCTTCGAACAAACAGCTCGTCGCCCAGCAGTGCCCGCAGTCGCGAAAGCGCAGCGCTCATTGCCGGCTGTGTCCGTCCGATCCGGACACCGGCGCGGGTGACGCTGCGCTCTGCCATCAGTGCGTCGAAAGCGACGAGAAGGTTAAGGTCGATACCATGTAGATCCATGAAATGGATGTTACTTCATACTGGTTATCGATTTCAAACATGTTCCCAGCAGAGATAGGTTTCGTTCATCGACCACGAGGAACCGCGACATGAGCGACACGACCTTTCCTGCACCCGGAGTGCGTGCTGAGGATCTTGAGACATTGAAGACCTTCTACCAGGCCTTCGCCGGGCGACCGGATCTCCTCGACGAGTGCGTCACCCCCGACTGGCAGGACATTCCGCTGGCACCGGGCCAGGCGCCGGGGCGGGACGGCGCAAAGCCCCTGATCGCCGGATTTTCGGCAGTCTTTGCGGACCTGAAGATCGACATCATAGAGGTTATCGGTGTGCCCGGAAAAGTTGCTGTGCGTGCGGTCATGACCGGTCGCCATGTCGGCGAACTGTTCGGCGTCGCTCCTACGGGCAAGAGCTTCAGCCTTCCGATCCACGAGTTCCATACGATCGAAGATGGTCGGCTCACACAGACCTGGCACATGGAAGACTGGCTGGGCTGGTTTGCGCAGATGGGTGCCTTGCCGGCGGCGCAGGAGTGACCAGCATGAAAACCATTCGTCTCGATGACTATTACCAGGCACCGGTGCTTGCCGAGATCACGCTTCCCGAGCCAGCGCCTAACGAGGTTCTGGTCCGGGTCAGGGCGGCGGCACTCAATCCGCTTGACGTGAAACTCCAGCTTGGCGTCCTCCACGATGTCTTTCCGCTCAACTTCCCGTCGCTGCTCGGCACGGACCTCGCCGGGGTCATCGAAAGGACAGGGTCGCTGACATCGCGCTGGCGTCCGGGCGACCGCGTCATTGCCCGGCTCGATCCGACGAGAGGCGGCGCATTTGCCGAAGATGCCGTGGTGCCGGAGGAACAGCTGGTGCTGCTCCCGGACGACCTGCAGTTCGACGTGGCGGCAGGCCTGCCGACGGCCGCCGCAACCGCCTGGCAAGCCTTGGCTGAGACGGCCAAGCTGACCCATGGCCAGACGGTGCTGATCCATGCCGGAGCCGGAGGGGTGGGAAGTTTTGCGATCCAGATCGCCCGCTCACTCGGCGTGCGCGTCATCGCGACCGCGTCCGGCGATGGCGTCGATATTGCCCTGAAACTCGGGGCCGACCAGATTATCGATTATCGGACCGAAGACTTCACACGTCTGGTATCCCGTGTCGACCTGGTGCTCGATACGGTTGGTGGCGAAACCCAGCGACGGTCGCTGGAGGTCCTTCGAAGCGGCGGCAGACTGCTGTCGACCGTCTCTCCCCCGGACGTTGACTTGTTGGCCGCACATGAGGTGGAAGGTGCCTTCGTGTTTCATACCTCAGACGGTCGGCGGCTTGCCGAGGTCGTCAAGCGGCACAAGGCGTTCGGCGGCACCGTGCTGATCGACAGCGTCTTTGGGCTCGATGATTTTCCAGACGCCTTCGCACGCCAGGCCTCCGGCAGGGCACGCGGCAAGATCATTGTGACATTCTGACCAGGGGGGGTCGGAAGTTATCCCGATTGCAGACGTGGTCGCTGGCGGTCATCGATTGTTAGACTATAGCGGGCAAAAGTACGATGTTCAGCGGATTGTTGCTGCCGGCGGCAGACCGGGCGCGGCGCCGATGCGGCGATATTGGAAAACATCGCGGTCGGACGCCATCGCCTCGTTGATCAGCGCCTCCATGCGGGCATGCAGCGGAGACTTGATACAGGCCGGGTCTGTCGCCGCGGCACTGCCGGCGATCGCCATCGCCTGGCAGCGGCAGCCGCCCCAGTCAATCTCCTGCCGATCGCAGCTGCGACAGGGCTCGGCCATCCAGTCGGTGCCGCGGAAGGCATTGAAGGCGGGAGAGTTGTGCCAGATGTCGGCAAGGTTTCGATCGCCGAAACGCTCGAAGACGAGGTTCGGGATTGTTCCCGCCGCATGGCAGGGCAGTACGGTGCCGTCGGGCGCCACCATGAAGGCGTCGCGTGCCCATCCTCCCATGCACGGCTTCGGGTAGATGGCGAAATAATCGGGGGTGACGAAATCGACGGTCAGGATGCCGTAGAGCTGTTCCTGCGCCGCGCGGACGATCTCCACCTCGCGCTCGACGGCCTGCCGATCGGGCATCAGCGCATTGCGGTTGAGCAGCGCCCATCCGGCATATTGCACATTGGCGATCTCGAGCCGCTCGGCATCCAGCTCCAGCGCCAGATCGATGAACGCCGGCACTTCCTCCATGTTGTGGCGATGCACCGGAGCATTGATGGTGAGCGGCAGGCCAACTGCCCGCACCCGGCGTGCCGTCTCGATCTTTTTCTGATGACTGCCACGATTGTTGCCGATCTTCTCAGTCGTCGGCGCAAAAGCCCCCTGAAAGCTGATCTGCACGTGGTCGAGCCCTGCATCCGCCATCGCCTCGATACGGCCCTCGGCAATGCCGACGCCGGCGGTGATGAGGTTCGTATAGACACCGCGCCGCGACAGCGTCCCGATCAGCAGCTCGAGGTCCGGTCGCAGCGTCGGCTCTCCGCCGGACAGGTGGATCTGCAGCACGCCGAGATCGGCGGCCTGTTCGAAGAGCTCAATCCAGCTCTCGGTCGGCATCTCGCGGTTGGCCTTCAACAGCTCGACAGGGTTCGAGCAGTAGACGCATTGCAGCGGACAGCGATGCGTCAGTTCCGCCAGCATGCCGATCGGCGGGAGGGTGGCGTGGCTCATAGCGTCACCAGAAACCGGTCGGACCATTCCTGTAGAAAGGCTTCCACATCTTCGGCGATCTCTTCGACCGGCGCATCGTACTGCGCAGCCAGCTGATGGAGGATCTCGGCTGTCGTGTGCTGCCCGTCGCACAGCCGCAGAATGTCGAGGCTCACCTCGTCCGGCCAGAACACCTTTTCCGGCGACAGCAGTGCCCAGGCGCCACGCACCGGATCGAACTGCAGGCGTGCATGCGGCTTCAGGGCCGGCATCGAGACCTGTGACACGACGGCGCGTTTGCGGCGCGGTCTCATGGCGAGGCCCTCCCTGGATCAAACGCGCCCGGCGGAATATGGCCGTGCTCGCCATAGGCCTGCTCCAGCGCATCCAGCATCGACCAAAGCACGTCGCATTTGAACACCAATGCGTCGATGACCGACTGCTGTTGCTCGGCCGTGTTCGCCCGCTTCACCACGTAGGCCAGGGCGAAATCCGCATCGCGCGAGGCCTGTGCCGGGCGGGCATTGAAGTAGCTCAGGATATCGGCGCTGATGTAGTCGTATTTCGCCAGCATCGCCGGCACGCGCTCGCTGATGATCATCGGCGAGAACAGCTCCGTGAGCGACGAAGCGACGGCTTGAAGCAGGCTGCGATTGCTGCAGAACGCCAGATAGGCGCCGACCGCAAAGCGGGTGGCGGGGAGCGCCGCCCGCTCGCCGACGACGAGATCCCTGTCGAGCCCGAGCCCGGTTGCAAGCTTTACCCAGCGGGCGATGCCGCCGTCCCAGCCATCCGTTCCGTCGTGGTCCTCGATGCGCTTGCGCCACTCCGCCCGAAACGCCGGATCCTCGGCGCGCGCGAGGATCATCGCATCTTTGCGGGGGATCACCGACTGGTAGCAATAGCGATTGAGCGCCCAGGCCTGCATCTGGCCCCTGGTAAGTTCGCCTGCGGTCATCTTGTGGTGCAGGGGGTGGCGGTTGTGATAGCTCTCGGCGCCGATCTGGCGCAGCACGTCTTCGAGTTCCGCCGGGGTGAGGCCGTTACGTGCAGCGTCCGAAAATTCTGTCACAGTCGAACCTCCATGCCGTCAAAGCCGACGTCCCAGCCGCTGTCCTTAACCAAGGCTGCTTCGGGAGACCGTTCGTCGAGGACAGGGTTGGTGTTGTTGATGTGCACGTAGATGCGGCGGCCGATTGCAATGTCGGAGAGCGCCGCCATCGATCCGTCCGGTCCGGACATGTGCATGTGACCCATGCGCTGGCCGGTCTTCGATCCCACGCCGGCCGTCAGCATCTCGTCGTCGGTGAACACCGTGCCGTCGAACATCAGGCAGGCGCCCCCGTCGAGCCGGCTCTTCAGGTCGGCATCGATGCGTGCGCAGCCTGGAATATAGAAGGCACTCGGCGCTCCGGCGTCCGAGGTGATCCGTAGGCCGACCGTATCGCCCTCCTGCGTGCCAAAATCATCCGCTGCCTTCGCCTCGTCCTCAAGGAAGAGGGCGATCTTGCCCGGCACACCGAATGCTTCGACGGTGATCCCGGTCGGCTGCTGCTGCCAGTCGAGGATCGGCGTCGGTCTATCCAGTTGGAGCTCGCGCCGGTCGACAAGGCCGCGGTCCAGGACATTGAAGATCGAGTTTTCCTCGAGCACCGAAAGCACGCGGCGCGTCGCGTAAAGGGTAAAACGCTGCCTCTCGCGCAGGCTGAGCAGCCCGGCTATGTGATCGACGTCGGCATTCGTCAGCACCACGGCGCGGATCGGCGTCGAGCGCAGGGGATCGGTCTCGCTCGGCTGCAGACATCTGCTCGCGGCGATCTGCTCGCGAATGTCCGGCGATGCATTGAAGAGGATCCACCCCGTCCCGTCGGCACTTGCCGCAAGGCTGGATTGGGTCCTCGGTCTCACGCCGGCGACGCCGTTACGCGCTCTCCGGCTCAAATGGAAATTGCAGTTCCACTGGGGAAAGCCGCCTCCCGCGGCTGATCCCAGGATCTTCAGATGCATGGACACAATCTCCCGGCCGCGGCACGGCCACGGCTTTTTGCGCATGCCTGCAGGGCGTCCCACCCGGATGGCCGGATGGGACGGTAGAATTCGCTACTTCCTTGCGGGAAGCTGGGCAGGAAAATAACGCGACATTTCCATTCCAACAGCAACGGTGCACATCGCTGGCTTCTTCCAGATCTTCTTCATCATTTCCTCCTTCCATTTGGCCAGTGCGGCCAATTTCACTCTACTCCACAATAGCCCGAAGCTAAAGCCCTCATACTACCGCTGCGGGAGGATGGCGGCGCCTCCGATATTTTCAGGTTGAAATCCGGCCCGTTCGCGGTAGTCTGACCTCGGCACCTAAACAACTGCACGGACCCGACCCTCGTGTCGGGATCGCTGTGCGACGTCCCTTGAGGGAGCGTGTTTGCGGTGCGTCATCTGTTCATCGTTCTCGTCTGGCTCTGCGTATCGAGCCTGTATGCCGGAGCTGCCGCGGCGCAGCAGCCGGGCCCAGGCGTGCAGAAGACGCAGGAGATCAAGCTCGGTTACCTGCGCGCCTATGCGCCGCAGCTGGCGCTTTCGGTTCTGGACGTCGCGCCGCGCGACGAAGGTGTTGCCGGAGCCGAGTTGGCGATCGCCGACAACAACACGACCGGCCGGTTCATGGGCCAGGCCTTCTCGCTTGACGTGGCGGAGGTGAAGCCCGACGCCGATGTCGTGCAGGCCTTCGACATGCTGTTGAACAAGCAGGTAACGTTCGTTCTAGCCGATCTTTCGGCCGGGCAGATCCTGTCGATCGCTGATCTTGCCCGCGAAAGGGGCGTCTGGATCTTCAACATCGGCTCGACTGACGACAGCCTGCGCGAAGAGGATTGCCGGGCGAACGTCTTTCACACGGCGCCGACCCGCACGATGCTGGCGGACGGACTGGCGCAGTATCTGATCTGGAAGCAATGGCGCCGCTGGGCGCTTATCCACGGCTCGCACGAGACGGATAGGCTGTTTGCCGTGGCACTGCGCCGTGCTGCTACCCGCTTCGGCGGCGAAATCGTGGCCGAGAAGGAATTTACCGACACCGGTACGGCACGCCGGACCGACAGCGGCGTCGTGCAGATCCAGCGGCAGATGCCCGTCTTCACCCAGGATCTGCCCGATCACGAGGTGCTGCTGGTGGCCGACGAAAGCGAGGTGTTCGGCACCTATGTGCCGTTCCGGACATGGCGCCCGACGCCTGTCGCCGGCACTGCGGGCCTGGTGGCATCCGCCTGGCATCCGGCAAGCGAGCAATGGGGCGGTACCCAGATCCAGAACCGGTTTGCCAAGGTCACCGGCCGTCGCATGTTGTCGAAGGACATGTCGTCCTGGACGGCGGTGAGAATCGTCGGTGAGGCGGCTACGCGCACGAAGAGCGCCGAGCCGGCGCGGATCGCCGACTTCATCCACGCGCCGGATTTCTCGATCGCCGCCTTCAAGGGCCAGAAGCTGACGTTCCGGCCATGGAACTGGCAGTTGCGCCAGCCGATCTTTCTGGGCGACAGCCGCTCGGTGGTGTCGACCTCGCCACAGGAGGGCTTCCTGCACCAGTTTTCCGAGCTCGACACGCTGGGCGTGGACCGGCCGGAGACAAAGTGCGTGCTGAAATAGGCGCGGCAACACGGATCAAGCCTTGGGAGGGGGCAAATGCAGGGACGATTGACTTTGGCGGGTATAGCACTTGGGCTTGCCTTCGGGGGCGTCGGCCCGGCGCATGCCTTCATGGCCTATGTTTCCAACGAGAAGGACAATACGGTGACGGTCGTCGACACGACGACCGGTGCGGTGGTCGAGACGATCCCCGTCGGGCAGCGGCCGCGCGGCATCACCATCTCGCATGACGGCCGGTTCATCTATCTCTGCGCCAGCGACGACGACACGATCGAGGTGATCGACACGCAAACGCACAAGATCGTCGGGTCGCTGCCGTCCGGTCCGGATCCCGAACTGTTCGTGCTGTCGCCGGACGGCAAGCGGCTCTATGTCGCCAACGAGGACGACAACCTGGTGACGGTGATCGACATCGAGAGCCGCGACGTGCTGGCGGAGGTGCCTGTCGGGGTGGAGCCGGAAGGTATGGGCATCAGCCCGGACGGCAAGACCATGGTCAACACGTCGGAGACGACGAACATGGCGCATTTCATCGACACCGAAAGCCACGAGATCACCCACAACGTGCTGGTTGATGCGCGCCCGCGGTTCGCCGAGTTCAAGCCGGACGGATCGGAGGTCTGGGTGAGCGCCGAGATCGGCGGCACGGTGTCCGTCATCGACAATGCCAGCCGTGCGGTGAAACACAAGATCAGCTTCGAGATTCCCGGCCTGCGATCGGAGGCGATCCAGCCGGTCGGGGTGCGGATCACCGCCGACGGCAAGAAAGCCTACGTGGCGCTAGGTCCGGCCAACCGCGTCGCGGTGGTCGATACGGCCACCTACAGGGTGGAAAAATATGTGCTGGTCGGCCAGCGGGTCTGGCAGCTGGCGTTCACGCCCGACCAGAAAACGATCATCAGCACCAACGGCGTTTCCAACGATATCACCTTCATCGACGTCGCTACGGACGAGCCGACGCAATCGGTGACTGTCGGTGCGCTGCCCTGGGGGGTCGTGGTGTCGCCGAAATAACGAGGCGGCATTTGAACAATCACAAGCGGAGGAGAAGACGATGCAGGGATACAGAGGTCTGGCGGTCGCGGTCTGCGCCGCAGCTTTGCTGTCGGCCAGTTCCAGCTTTGGGCAGGAAAAGAAGGTCGATGACGACGACGACGACAAGCCGGTGGCTGCCGACGCCAGCCAGAAAGTGACGCGGGCCAGCAAGGATGTGCCGGAACTGGTCCTCGGATCGGCGAAGGACAGCTTCGCCGTCAATCGCAAGGATTTCGAACTCGTCGCAGGACAGGGATATCGCTGGAAAATCACCTCCGACGCCGGGCTCGAATACAAGTTCGTCACCGACCTGTTCCGCAACGTCTGGATGAACCAGATCGTCATCAACGATCTCGAGGTCCACATGAACGGTGCGCCGGCCTGGCTCGAATTCGACAGCGAGGGAACGATGCAGGTGCAATTCACCGCCGTCCGGCCCGGCAGCTACACGTGGTCCGTGCCCGACCTCGCCGACAAGGGCATGAAGGGCACGATTACCATCAAGTAGCGTCGCAGATGGAGTGCGAAAGGGTCCGGCAGCCGTTGCGGCCGGGCCTTATCGTCCGATGAGGAGGAAGACGTCATGAACAGTCTTGGCAGGGTCGAGGACGCAGCCGTGCCCCTGGCACTCGATGTTTCGATGCTCAGTCATTCCTATGGGCAGAAAACGGCGCTGGATGCGGTCTCCTTCGCCATCGCGCCGGGTCGGTTCACCGTGCTTCTCGGCCTCAACGGCGCCGGCAAGACGACACTGTTCTCGCTGATCAGCCGGCTCTACGACACTCGGCAGGGAGAGATCCGCATTTTCGGCCACGATATCCGCAGAAGCCCGGGGGAGGCGCTGCGGCGCCTCGGCGTGGTGTTCCAGGCGCGGACGCTGGATCTCGACCTCAGCGTCGGCCAGAACCTCTCCTATCACGCGGCGCTGCACGGCATCGGCCGGCGGGAGGCGTCAGGCCGCATTCGGGCGCTTCTGGCGCAGATCGACATGGCCGACCGGCTGCACGACAAGGCCCGCAGCCTTTCCGGCGGGCAGATGCGGCGGGTCGAGATCGCCCGAGCGCTTCTGCATCGGCCCTCGCTGCTGCTGCTGGACGAGGCGACGGTCGGCCTCGACATCCGCTCGCGCGCCGAAATTCTCGCCACCATCCGGCAGCTCGTCGGCGGCGACGGCATCGGCGTGCTGTGGGCGACGCACCTGATCGACGAGGTCGATGCGGGGGATGATGTGGTTATCCTCGACAAGGGTCGGGTTCTGGCGGCTGGTCCCGTTGCCGAAGTCGTTCGGCAGTCCGGTACCAGCGATATCAGGCAGGCCTTCGCCGCTCTCAGCGGGTTGGTGCCGGCGCCGGCTGGCGCAGGCATCGGCATCTCTTCGGGCACTGCAGCGACGAAGGGGGCCGTTCGATGAGCCTTGCGGCACGAATCGAGGGCGAGGGACCAGCGGCCCTCGAAGGCCGGGGGTTCCGACTTCCCCAGTATCTCTCCTGTCTGCGCGGGATTACCGTTCGCGAAGGGCTGCGGTTCCTCAACCAGCGGGAACGGTTCGTCTCGTCGCTGGTACGGCCGCTGCTGTGGCTGTTCGTCTTCGCCGCCGGCTTCCGCCAAGTGCTCGGGGTCTCGATCATCCCGCCCTACAAGACCTACGTCCTTTATGAGGTCTACATCACGCCCGGCCTCTGCGGCATGATCCTGCTGTTCAGCGGCATGCAGTCGTCGCTGTCGATGGTCTACGACCGGGAGATGGGCAATATGCGCATCCTGCTGGTCAGCCCGTTTCCGCGCTGGTTCCTGCTGGTATCGAAGCTGCTGGCCGGCGTCGCGGTATCGATTGTGCAGGTCTATGCTTTCCTCGCCATCGCCTGGTTCTGGAGCGTCAAGCCGCCGCCTTCCGGCTACCTGATGGTGCTGCCGGCTTTGTTTCTTGCCGGCATGATGCTGTGTTCGCTCGGCATGCTGCTGTCGTCGATGATCCGACAGCTCGAGAACTTCGCCGGGATCATGAACTTCGTGATCTTTCCGATGTATTTTGCCTCGTCGGCGCTCTATCCGCTGTGGCGCATCCAGGAATCCAGCCCGCTTCTCTATCGGATCTGCCAGGCGAACCCGTTCACCTATGCAGTCGAACTGGTCCGCTTTTCGCTCTACGGCCGGATCGACTGGGTGTCGCTGGCGGTCGTCGGTGGCTGCACCCTTCTGTTTCTCGGGGCCGCCATTCTTGCCTACGACCCCTCCAACGGCCTGCTCAGCCGCCGGCAGGATGGGGGTGGCGCGTGATGACGTGGATGTCGAAGATCGCCTGGAGCGTGATGCTGGGCCTTGCCTTCGCGCCGTCGGCCCTTGCGGCCCAGGGGGACGATCCGGATTGGCCCTGTATCCAGCGCAAGGTACCGCAGCTGTCGATCAGCCAGATCTGGACCGGCCCTGCCTTGCCGCCTGAGGCTGGCGACTGGACGAGGGATGCGGCGCTATCGGACCTGGTTGATGCGCTTGCGGCGCGGCGCCTGACGCTGCCGGAGGCACAGCAGCGGATCCGGGATTTTCGGGCGGGGCTGCCGGAGGGGCAGGCGCAGAAGCAGATCGGCATGCTGGTGCAGGGCCTGTTCGACAAGATGAACGGCGAGCGGGCCCACGTCATCTCCGGCATCGGCCGCTATGCGCATCGGCAGCGCGACATGGCGGCAAGCCTCCGGAGAGAAGCGTCGGCGCTCGACCAACTGCGGGCGAAGGGCGATGCCGGCAACGAGGTGGCGGTGCGTACCGAACGGCTGATCTTCCAGACGCGGGTGTTCCAGGAGCGCGCGCAATCGCTGACCTTCGTCTGCGAGGTGCCGACCCTGATCGAGCAGCGGCTCTATGCGCTGGTGAAGATGCTGGCCGAGCCTGCCGCCCGGTAGGGTCGGTGCCAGTCGAGGCCGAGCTGTCAGGGCGAGAACTGCTTCAGATAGGCGATCACGTCGGCGATCTCCTTGTCGGTCTTCAAGCCGACGAAGGCCATCTTGGTGCCCTTGATGACCCCCTTCGGATCGCGGAGGTAGGTCGTCAGGCTGGCTTCGTCCCAGACCATGCCGGCCTTGCCGGCATCGGCCATGGCAGCCGAATACTTGAAGCCCTCGCGCGAGGCGGCAGGTCGTCCGATCACGCCCTTCAGCGAGGGGCCGATCTTGTTCTGGTCGGTATCGGCGACGTGGCACGCCTTGCACTTGGCGAAGACTTTTTCGCCCGCAGCCGCGTCCTGCCCAAATGCACTTCCCGCCATCGAGATTACCATGCCGACGGCGCCAATATAACAGATGGCACGCATAGAATTCCTCCCGGAGGCGTGCGCAGCAGGGCAGGTTCTACCGATCCTGCAGGCGCGCCCTATACTTGAGGGTAGTTCTTGTTGAAGCCAAGTCAACCTCACCGGAGACGTTCTCGTCAACGACAACCGGCTTCCAGGCTCAGACGTGTCGTGGCTCAGGCGATTGACGCGGCTTTTAGAGGCGCCTAACATGAAGGAAGGCGCATCTGAGAGCCCTCTCCCCAAGTGGAGTATGGCAGCCGTCAGCGGCGAGCGCCGGTAGGGGCGGTCGGAGACTGTTCGATGAACATGGTCGATCTTATCCTCAGGGTCTGCCTGGCAGCCCAACCCAACAACTGCCGCGACGAGCACCTGCTCTTCGAAAGCCGCGGCTCGCTCTTTCAGTGCATGATCCTTGCGCCGGCGGAAATCGCCAAATGGTCGGCGGAACATCCGGCTCTCAAGATCATCCGTTGGAAATGCGCCACCCCCGATGGCAGTCAGCGGATCTGAAACCCCGACGGTCGGGATAACGCCCCGTCAGAAGCACCGAACCTCGGCCTCCGCCTGGGCGCGGCGCAGTTCCGAAACGGCCGATCTGGCCGGTGCGCTCTGGCGAAACAACACGCCTCGCTCGCCCGTCTGCAGTGCAAGGCTGCGAAAGGTCTCGGCCTGTTCGTAGCGACTGTAGGGGATGATGGACGCAACGACGTCGAACGAGCAAGAACAACTTCTCATTGAATCGGGTGTCTGCCCATTTGCCTTCATACAACCGAAGACGTAGTCTACCACTGTAGTGGTGGGATACCCATCCCGGGCGATAACCGGCGCCGCTGGCACGAGTGACATCAAGCAACATGCGAGCAAGACGTTTCGAGCGTACATCTTCAACCTCCGGTTTTCGCGGTTCATATTGACGTCCCGTCACGACAGGCGATCAAATATACTTTGTTTTCCTGCGCATTGCCTCAAATCTATACTGCTGAGCAACCGCAATATATTTCTTCGCAAAGCAGCAATTACTTTGGTTTGGAGTGGGACCCGAGAATACACTTGCGTATATCAGGCCGATCGCCTATCTTCCACTTGATTTCCGGCTTCAAGCCTTACTTTTGGGAGGGGTAAGGTCCGAAGGTCTGCGATGGCAATATGGTGCCCCCTGGCCACTCGCATCCCGTGAAACGCTGACGGAATGATTTCCCGCACATAGCATGAATCACTTGGCTGCCTTGGAGCACACGATGGTTCGTGATGACGAACCCCGTGTGAATAATGCGCATCGGGAGGATGTCATATGCGTGTATTTGGAAATCTTGCTTTCTTGCCTCTGGCCACTGCCGGTCTTCTGACCGCCGGTGCCGCCGGTCCGGTCTTCGCCAATGACGACCTGACGACGCTTTCCGCCAATCCGAAGAACTGGGCGATGCCGACCGGCAATTACGCCAATCATCGTTATTCGGAACTCAAAGAAATTACCAAGGACAACGTGAAGAACCTGCAGGTGAAGTGGACCTTCTCCACCGGCGTCCTGCGCGGTCACGAAGGCGGGCCGCTGGTGATCGGCGACGTGATGTATATCCACACGCCGTTCCCCAACATCGTCTATGCACTGGATCTGAAGAACGACGGCAAGATCCTGTGGAAATACGAGCCCAAGCAGGATCCGAACGTCATCGGCATCATGTGCTGCGACACCGTCAACCGCGGCGTCGCCTATGGCGATGGCAAGATCATCCTCAATCAGGCGGACACGACGGTCGTGGCGCTCGATGCCAAGACCGGCAAGGTTGCCTGGTCGGTGAAGAACGGCGACCAGAACGATGGCGGCAAGGGCGAGTCCGGCACGGCCGCACCGCTGGTCGTCAAGGACAAGGTGCTGATCGGCATTTCCGGTGCCGAGTTCGGCGTGCGCGGCTGGACCGCCGCCTACAACCTGAAGGACGGCTCGCTGGCCTGGAAGGCCTATTCCACCGGGCCGGATGCGGAAACGCTGCTCGACCCGCAAAAGACCACCCATCTGGGCAAGCCTGTCGGCAAGGATTCCGGCATGAACACCTGGGAGGGCGAGCAGTGGAAGACCGGCGGCGGCACGACCTGGGGCTGGTTCTCCTACGACGCCAAGTCCAACCTGATCTTCTACGGGACCGGTAATCCGTCCACCTGGAACCCGGTGCAGCGGCCCGGCGACAATCGCTGGTCGATGACGCTGATGGCCCGCGATGCCGATACCGGCATGGCCAAGTGGCTGTATCAGATGACCCCGCACGACGAATGGGATTATGACGGCGTCAACGAGAACATCCTCGTCGACGCGATGCAGATCAACGGCCAACCCCGCGACGTGCTGGTGCATATGGACCGCAACGGCTTCGGCTATACGCTGGATCGCAATACCGGCGAGCTGCTGGTGGCCAAGAAATATGATCCGAAGGTCAACTGGGCGACGGAAGTCGTAATGGATCCGAAGAGCGAGCAGTACGGGCGGCCGCAGGTGGTGGCGCAGTATTCGACCCAGCAGAATGGCGAGGATACCAACTCGACCGGCATCTGCCCCGCGGCGCTCGGCTCCAAGGATCAGCAGCCGGCCGCCTACTCGCCGAAGACCGGTCTGTTCTATGTGCCAACCAACCATGTCTGCATGGATTACGAACCCTACAGGGTGAGCTATACGGCTGGTCAGCCCTATGTCGGGGCGACAGTGTCCATGTATCCGGCGCCGGAAAGTCATGGCGGGATGGGCAACTTCATCGCCTGGGATGCCGCCAAGGGCGAGATCGTCTGGTCGAAGCCGGAGCAGTTCTCGGTCTGGTCCGGGGCGCTCGCAACCGCTGGCGACGTGGTCTTCTACGGAACGCTGGAGGGCTACATCAAGGCGGTGGATCTGGAGGGCAAGGAACTCTACCGGTTCAAGACGCCATCCGGCATCATCGGCAACATCAATACCTACGAGCATGAGGGCAAGCAGTTCATCGCAGTCCTGTCTGGGGTCGGCGGCTGGGCCGGCATCGGGCTGGCCGGCGGACTGCTGGCACCGGAAAATGCGGCCGCCTGGCACGGCGCCGTCGACCAGGGGCGTGCCCAGGGCGATGAAGCGGCGGTCGTCGGTACTGCGGGCCTCGGCGCCGTCGGCGGTTATGCCGCACTGGCGGACTACACGACGCTCGGCGGACAGCTGACCGTGTTCGCGCTTCCCGACTGAGATGCGCTCAAAGGCTGCGCCGGCGTGGCGCAGCCTGCCTTTCTCTCCGGAATGATCCAGTCAGGCGAGTGCGGCAAGCCGATGGTTTTCCGCATCCGGAACGCGCGAACGAGATGTTCCTGAAGGCGCGCTCAGTCCTGTGCTGGATGTTTGAAATGTGAGGTTCATCAATGGCATTTCGCATTGCGATGCTGGCATTCTGCGCAGCGAGTGTGTCTCTTTTTACCACCGGTTCGGCTCTGCCGGACGACGATAGGCAGAAGGCCGAGGCTGTCAGCGAAGAGGACGGCAAGTTTTTTGACAAGGACGGCGTGCCGACATTCAAGATCCAGAACGATGGCACGGTCGACTGGTATACGTTCAGCGGCTATCGCCGCTATCACTCGGACTGTCATGTCTGCCATGGACCCGACGGGGTGGGATCGAGTTATGCGCCGGCGCTTGCTGGAAGCCTGAAGACGCTGGACTATGCAGGCTTCCTGTCGATCGTCGCCGAAGGCCGCAAGAATGTCGGCGGCGGCAAGGAAAACGTCATGCCGGCCTTCGGCGAAAACAAGAACGTCTACTGCTACCTCGACGACATCTATGTCTACCTGCGGGCCCGGGCCGTCGGGGCCGCTCCCCGGGGTCGTCCGCCGAAAAAGGCCGACAAGCCACAGGGGGCCAAGGATTACGAAGCCTCCTGCATGGGAGGCTAGGATGAGCACTTGGAGAGAGCAGCGTCTGGCAAAATCTGCAGGCGTGTCTAGCGACGTCCACGGGCCGCATGGGTGGGGGCTCAAGGCGGCGCCGGCAGAGACAGGAATGCCGGCGTCTAATCGCAGGCGGTCGGGGAACGGGTGGAGGGCTGTTGGCGCGGCCGTGCATCTCACGTTCCTGGCAGCTATCGGCATGGCCAGTGTTCTTGCCGTCGCGCCACATCAGGCACATGCCCAGAATGCTGGTCTTGGCGCTGCCGGAGAACTCGTCGATCCGGATGTCCTGCGGGTTTGCGCCGATCCGTCGAACATGCCGTTTTCCGACGAAAGCGGCGAGGGCTTCGAAGACAAACTTGCGAAGATGGTGGCCGAGGGAACCGGGCGGAAGTCCGTTTCCTATACCTGGTTTCCGTCGATCACCGGCTTCGTGCGCAACACGCTCGGTGCGAACCGCTGCGACATCGTCATGGGCTACGCGCAGGGCGACGAACTGGTGCAGAACACCAATGCCTATTACCGCTCGGTCTATGTCCTGGTCTATCCGAAGAACAGCCCGCTTGCCGGTGTGGAGACGCTGGCCGACCCGAAACTCTCGGGCAAGCGGATCGGGGTCGTCGAGGGTACGCCGCCGACAGCAAACATGGCCGCCGCCAAGCTTATGGGCGATGCCAAGGTCTATCCGCTGATGATCGACAGCCGCCGGGCGCCGTCGATGGCGGAACTGATGATGCGGGACATGACTGCCGGATCGATCGATGCGGCAGTCATCTGGGGTCCGATGGCCGGCTATTATGCGGCGCGTACCGGGGCCGACATGGTGCTCGTGCCGCTGACGCACGAGAAGGGTGGTCAGCGGATGATCTATCGGATCACCATGGGCGTGCGCCCCTCCGATCAGAACTGGAAGCGGACGCTGAACACCTTCATCAAGGACAACCAGCCGCGGATCGACGCTTTGCTGCTGGAATACGGCGTGCCTTTGCTCGACGAACAGGATCAGAGGATCGCCGAGTGACGAGCGGCTGCGGCCAAGGCCAAGGGGGGCGGCAGCCCCCTTGCAGACTGAGCGGTTGCCGAGGCCGATGTCGGCGGTGGTCTTTGGAATGCGGGCATGACGGCGAGCCGCGGGATTGAGAGAGGTGAACGTCTGAGCCGGAGGGAACAGGCCGAACGGCTCGCGTGGGCAGATGGATGACCGTGGGCGGCCGTCTGTTCGCCTCGCTCCGAGGGCGGTGGTTCGAGAGCCTGCGACGCCGACCGTCCGGCAAAAAGGGTGGCGGGTCTTTATAGAGCGGCCGGCAGGAAGCGGCTGCCGGAACAACCGTCATGGCCCAAGGGCCCGATGCAACAGATCGAAACGGAGTTGAGCAAAACATGGATGTCCGCGCCGCCGTTGCCGTTCAGGCTGGCAAGCCGCTTGAAGTGATGACCGTGCAGCTGGAAGGCCCGCGGGCCGGCGAGGTGCTGGTCGAGGTCAAGGCCACCGGCATCTGCCATACGGATGATTTCACGCTGTCGGGCGCCGATCCGGAAGGCCTTTTCCCGGCCATCCTCGGCCATGAGGGCGCCGGCATCGTCGTCGATGTCGGCCCCGGCGTCACCTCGGTCAAGAAGGGCGACCACGTCATTCCGCTCTACACGCCGGAATGCCGCGAGTGCCCGTCCTGCCTTTCGCGCAAGACGAACCTCTGCACCGCCATCCGCTCGACGCAAGGCCAGGGACTGATGCCCGACGGTACCTCGCGGTTTTCGATCGGCAAGGACAAGATCCACCACTACATGGGCTGCTCGACCTTCGCCAACTACACGGTGCT
>NZ_JBPFDO010000011.1:0-26382 GCF_059415005.1 Rhizobium sp. SAFR-030
CCGGCGCGCTTCCTCGCGGCCATTGATCTTGGCGGCGCGGTGTTCGAGACCGAGAGCCTGCCCGAGCCGCCCCTACGCGCAGAAATATTAAGGCTAAAATCCTTCCATAACTGGAATGTGTTGTAGGGCTAGACTGCCAGCGGCGTAGTCGCTATTTCAGTCGCAGACGGGCGGGGCTTTCCGGTTTGTCTTCGGCGGGATGACCGGCCTGATCCCTTGGAATGGGCGGCGACAATCACGCCGACGTCTTCTTCGAAATGGGGCTCATGTATGCGACCGGTCGCGGCTGCGCCGTTGATTTCATCGCCGCCCACAAGTGGGTGAACATCGCCGCCATCAAGGGCTCCGACCGGGCTGCAGCACTGCGCGGTGACCTTGCCCAGACGATAAGCAAGGCCGAACTCGCCGCTGCACTACGCGCCGCCCGCGAATGGATGACGATGCACTGATGAGTGATACAAGCTCGGACGCAATTAGAGCTGTGGGCTGTCCTGTTTTCCCAGCCACGTTTCGATCACAGACGGATTGACGACGTATTCAGGCACCCGCCACTCTGCCACCGCGAGAAGGTTCTCGCAAAATGCCTCCCGCAGGCGCATCTGCGACTCGACAGTATGTCCCACCATGTGTGGGGTGAGGATGGCGTTCGGAAGGTCGCGCAGCGGACTATCCTCTTTCAACGGCTCCGGGTCGAACACATCGAGGGCAAGGCGCATAGCCGGTCGCTCTGCGGCGAGCGTGGCGAGTGTATCGTCGGGGATGATGCCGCCCCGCGTGATGTTGACAAACACCACGTCCGGTTTCATTCGGCGCAACGCGTCAAGATCCAGCATTCCCCGTGATTCAGGAGTGAGTGCAGCCGCCATGATAACGACATCGCTTGTCGCGAGCACTTCATCG
This sequence comes from Rhizobium sp. SAFR-030, assembly GCF_059415005.1. Taxonomy (NCBI): domain Bacteria; kingdom Pseudomonadati; phylum Pseudomonadota; class Alphaproteobacteria; order Hyphomicrobiales; family Rhizobiaceae; genus Rhizobium; species Rhizobium sp. SAFR-030. The sequence continues at coordinate 901 of NZ_JBPFDO010000011.1, forward strand.
AGGCTCTGGGCGGTGACGTAGGCGGGCATCGATCGCGTCGTGCGCACCGCAGCGACGAGCCTCACGCCCCATACAGACAGCCGTTCCGCGATAGCCTGTCCAATTTTGCCAAAGCCTATCAGGCCAACTGTCTTTCCCATGAGCATCCGCGCACGGACCTGCGAGGGACGCGGCAGGTTTTCGCGAAGGTAGCGCTCAGTGCCATGAAGGTCATAAAGCGAAGCCAGGGTGAAGAGAACTGCGGCCTCGGCCATGCTGACGGTGTTTTCCGCAATCTGGCCATTCGCCACGAGGATGCCGTTTTCCGTCGCGGCCGAAACATCGAACCCTTCGACCCCTGTGAACGGAGAAACCAGTGCGCGCAGACGCGGCATCCTGGCAAACAGCTCCCGGTCGGCTGCAAAGCTTGAGGTCGCGCCAAGGATTTCCAAAGACTGCAGTGCATCAACGGCGGCAAGCAGTTCCTCGCGCGTGACGAACCGTGCCACACCATGGCCGCGCCGTTGCAACGCGTCATGGGCTGGATTGAAGAACCGATCAAAGGACGACGTTCCCACCAAAGCAACAGTCAAGATGTTAGCCTCCAGATGAGTTACCCGGACAAACCTGGGTCTTGTTGACAACAGTATGGCAACCATATTTTTGCGGCGGCCAGGGCGAGGAAGCCCTCGATAGCTTTTCGGGTCTTGTCGTATCGGGTAGCAACACGACGGAACTGGTTGATCCGATTGAACATCCGCTCGATGCGGTTTCGATCCTTGTAGGCTCTAAAGTCGCAGGCGGGCGGGGCTTGCCGGTTGGCCTTCGGCGGGATGACCGGCCTGGTCCCTTGGAGCAGCAACTCCTCGCGTAGAAAGTCAGCGTCATATCCTTTGTCGGCAAGAAACCGCCTCGGCTTGCCAACCGGCATCGCCAGCAGGTCAGAAACAGCATTGCAGTCGGAAGCCTCTCCGCCTATCAGGATGAAGCCGAGAGGGCGTCCTGACCGTCTGCGCGGGCGTGGATTTTCGTCGAAAAGCCGCCACGTGATCGACCAAAAGCCTCCTTATAAGTCCCCCTTTAGCGCCCGCAGCCTGAGAGTGGCCGCGAACTGTGGTGCTGTCGATCATGTGCTGCCGGTCATCGGCCAGCCCCAACTCGACCAGCGTTTCAAGCAGTGCATCCCACACCCCTTGTTCCGCCCAGCGGCGGAAGCGCACATAGACGGAATTCCACTTTCCGTAGCGCTCATGCATGTCGCGCCAGGGGCAGCCGACCCGCAGAACATGTAGCATGCCGTTCAGATACCGTCGATTGTCATGCGCGGGCCGGGACTTTCTACCGGACTCCGACGGCAAAAGCCCTTCGATGATCCGCCATTCCATATCCGTCAGGTCGCCGCGTGCCAAAACCGCCTTCTAAAAAGCAGTCTTGAATCATGCTTCCACTGATTTGGGAATCCACTTTGTCAACAGGACCTAGCGCTCTGCAGGCGCCTTTCTATGAAGAAGCGGCGATCACGCCGCTTCTTTCATCGCGTGGTAGCAAAACCATGTCTTCGTTAGGCATCAATCACTGCTTGGGGATACCCGCCTTGTCGATTACGCTGCCCCACTTCGCAATGTCATCCGCCAGCCGTTTGCCGATTTCCTCGGGCTTGCTTGCCCGCGCCTCCACACCGAGGTCGGCAAAACGCTTTCGTACATCACTGTCCGCCAAGACTTCCATGAGAGCCGTGTTGAGAACTTTTACGGCCTCCGGAGGCGTTCCCTTGGGCGCGAAAATCGCGTTCCACGACGTGACGTCAAAGCCGTTGACGCCGAGTTCGGTCACCGTCGGCACATCTCCGTTGAGGCTGGAACGCTGCGGGCCGGAGGATGCAATCGCAATCGCCTGGTTCTGCTGCAAAGCTGCCTTCAAGGCTGTTCCGCTGTCGATCACCATGTCGATTTCACCGCCCAGGAGAGCGACCTGCAGGTCTGGCGTCGCCTTGTAGGGTACGATGGTGAAATCGATGCCGGCGGACGATTTGAACAATTCCGCGGCCAGGTTCTGACTGCTCCCGGTGTTGATCGTGCCGACATTGAGCGCGCCGGGCTCGGCCTTGGCCGCATCGAGGACATCCTTGAGCGTTTTGAACTTGCTATCGGCTTTGGTAACAAAAACAAAATCGAAATAGGCAAGGCTCGAGACGGGGACGAACTCCGCAATCGGATCATAGGAAAGTTTCTTGAACAAAGGCACGCTGATCGCCGTTCCGTTTGAAAACAGCGCGAGAGTATAGCCATCCGGCTCTGCGTTCAGAACCGCGCGGGCAGCCGTCGCGCCTGCGGCACCCGGCTGGTTCATGATGATGATCTGCCGATCGAGTTTCTTGCCCAGCGCATCGGCGACGATCCGTGCGGTGATATCGGCGATACCACCTGGCCCGAACGGCAGCACCAGGGTGATATCCCGCGTCGGATAGGCCTGCGCTACGGCCGCACCGGCCGGCAAGGAAAAGGCCAGCATGATTGCGCCTGCCGTCGCGACCAGTGAGCGTCTCGATGTCTTTCTGAAGTGCTTGTTCATGTCTTCTCCTCCCATATGACCCGCAATGCGATGTCGATGAATTTCCCGTGGTTGCCGATGACCGGTGCTGGTCCGGGACTCCTCTTCCCGGAACAGTTCAGGTCGTCAGCTGTTCATCCCGCAGAAGCGGGAAAGACCCTTCCGTCGAACAGCTTGCGTGCCGTCCGCACCGTGCCGGCCGCCTTGATCTGCCCTCCCGCGTCGGTATCGAGGAACACTTCCATGGCGCCTGTCGGGTGCTCGATCAGGTATCGACCATCCGTCGGGCTTGCGACCATCTCTGCTGCCGGGCTGCTTGCAAGCCCGGTCGCAGTTGCAACGGTAATGGCTGCGAGAACACCGACGGAAGCGTGGACCCGATGCGGAATGAAGCTGCGCGTCGAAATCGCACCGCCGTTCTGCGCGGCCGAAACCAGTGTCATCTTGGGCACGGAGGCGGTTGTGACGTCACCCAGGTTCATCATCGGGCCAGCCTTCAAACGAATGGCTTCGATGCGCAGCTTCAACGCTTCATTCGCCTCGATCTCTTGGCGTGTCTCCGTGCCGCTCAGCCCGAAGTCGGCAGCGCGCATCACGACGCATGGCATGCCGTTGTCGATCAGCGTCGCATCGACGCCGTCGATGGCATCCATCTCGTTGCCGGTGGGAAGCAGGGCGCCGCACATCGAGCCGGCAATGTTCTGAAATAGTAGCGGGACGGCCGCATGCCGGCCGGGTACGCCTGCAATTTCGGCGTCACCCGCATAGCTCACGCGCCCGCCGGGCGTCGCGATTTTGGCGACCGCGACTTCGCCGGAATTGACCATGTGAATTCTGACCTCAGTCAGATCGCCTTGCGCAGCCACAAGGCCACGCTCGATCGCTGCCGGCCCAACCCCGGCCAGGATGTTTCCGCAGCCCTGGGCATCGCTGACCAGTGCCTGATCGACAAAAACCTGCAGGAACAGGTAGTCGACATCGGCGTCGTCGCGGCTGGACGACGACAGCACCGCAACCTTCGACGTCAGCGGATCGGCCCCGCCGATACCGTCGATCTGGCGCGGGTCCGGTGACCCCATAATGCGCAACAGCAGCGCGTCACGTTCATGCTGGTCGGCGGGCAGATGCTCGGCAAGAAAATAGGCACCCTTGGATGTGCCGCCGCGCATCCACAGGCACGCAATTCCGTCCTCATACATAGCGAAGACCTTTCTGCTGCAGCGTCGGGCGCATGTCGTAGATATCCAGACCAAGCTCGCCTGCGGCCAGCCGGGCGCGCTTGGCCTCCTCGTTGGCAAGGCGTTTTTCGGCCGCTGCAAGGACGTCCAGTGCCTCCGTCCGCTTGACGACGCAGACGCCGTCATCGTCGGCGACGATGACGTCGCCCGCTTCGATATGCGCACTGGCGCAGACGATCGGAACGTTGACCGACCCCAGCGTTTCTTTCACCGTTCCCTGCGCGGATATCGCCTTCGACCAGACGGGGAATCCCATGGCGGTCAGATCTCGAATGTCGCGAACGCCCGCATCGATCACCAGCCCCTTGCAGCCCCGCGCCATGGCAGATGTCGCCAGAAGGTCGCCAAAATATCCATTGTCGCAGGGCGATGTCGGCGCCAGAACGAGAATGTCGCCTTCCTTCAGCTGCTCGATCGCGACGTGAAGCATCCAGTTATCACCCGGGGGCGACGAGATCGTCACCGCTGAGCCCCCGATCTGGGCGCCGCTATAGATGGGCCGCATGTAGCTTGCCAGCATACCCTTGCGCCCCTGAGCTTCGTGGACGGTGGCCACGCCGGCAGCGCCCAGTCGCTTGATGACTTCGCCTTCGGCACGTTCGATATTCTGCACAACAGTCGCCATGTCGGTAACTCCTTTCATCCCAGCCCGGACGGCCGATCTTAGTTGACGGTAACGCCATGGACGCGCTGCAGGCGACGCGTACCGACCGTCTCGGCCAGCATCTTCTCGTCGAGCTTGCCTTCCCATTTGGCGATGACGATGGAGGCCAGGGCATTGCCGATCAGGTTCACGAAGGTGAGCCCTTCCGCGAGAATGCGGTGAATGCCGAGGATCAGGGCAATGCTCGCCACAGGGATGGCGCCAGTGGTGTTTAATGTCGCCGCAAGCACGACGAAAGCAGCGCCGGCGACGCCGGCCGCGCCCTTGGACGTCAGGAGAAGGACGCCGATCAGGCTCAGTTCGTGCCAGATCGTCAGCGGCGTGTTGGTCGCCTGCGCCAGAAAGATCGCGACTGTCGTGAGGTAAAGACACGTGCCGTCGAGGTTGAAGGAATAGCCGGCCGGCACGACGAAACCGACGACCGACTCCTCGCATCCCGCCTTGCCCATCTTCTGGATCAGCCGCGGCAACACGGTCTCGGTCGACGTGGTGGCGGCGACGATGACGATCTCGTCCCACAGATAGCTGAACAGCCGCAACAGACTGACACCACACCAGTAGGCAATCCCGCCGAATACGACAGCTGTGAATAAGGCGCAGACCGCGAAAAATTCGACGATCAACGATCCGAGCGACCACAGCGACGATGTGCCGAACTGGCCGACGGTAAAGGCGATGGCGCCGAATGCACCGATCGGCGCGAAATACATGATGTAGCCGATGATCTTGAAGAACCCCTGCGAGGCGCTCTCGATCACGTGGAAGACCGGCCGACCGCGTTCGCCGATGGCGGCAAGTGCGATACCGAAAAGGACCGATATGAAGAGGACCTGGAGGACATGTCCCTCGGTAAAAGCACTGAGAAAGCTATCTGGAATGATGCCCATGAAGTAGGCCGTCATCGACTGGTCCTGCGCAGTCGCGACATAGGACTTGATTGACGCGGCATCAAGCGTGCTCGGGTCTATGTTCATCCCGGCGCCAGGTTTCCAGAGGTTGACGGTCACCAGACCGAAAACCAGCGCCAGCGTCGTGATCGCCTCAAAGTAGAGTATGGACTTCAGAGCCACCCGGCCGACGCTCTTCATATCGTTCATGCCGGCGATGCCGTGCACCACCGTCACGAAGATGATCGGACCGATCATCATGCGGATCATCTTGATGAAAGCATCGCCGAATGGCTTCATCGCAACCGCGATGCCCGGGGCGAAATGGCCGAGCAAGACGCCGAGCACCGTGCCGGCGAGTACCTGGAACCAGAGCTGGCCGAGAATCCCGAACCGGCCGCCTGCGCTGGCCTTCGGCGATACCGGCGGTACATTGTTGGTTGCTTGCGAATAGGTCACGCGTATTTTTCCTCCTCGCGCATCCGGGCCCTAGTCGAAAACCTCCAGACAAGATGCCCGGCGCCTCTGGCCACGCGATGCACTCCGATCTGTCGACGCTACTGACGCTGCCGACTGATACGAATTCGACTGGATGAAGAGACACGCTTCCCGTCCGGTTTTGCGCAAAGCGCGCAGATCGGGCCTTGGCAGACGCGCTGCACCGGAATGTCGGGCTTACTCCTCTTCGTCCTCCTCAGCCAATCTAGTGACCAGCCCGACGGAAAGGCAAAATAGATTTGCGTCCAGCCCATAAGCTCTGGTTAAGTGCCGGGATGGATATGAAGCGGGACATCAATCTGCGCCATTTCGAAGCTGTCGCCACGGCGGGTCGTCTGGGCAGCATCAGCAATGCGGCGCTGGCCTTGAACCTGTCGCAGCCGGCGATCACTCAGGCGGTCGCGAAAGTCGAAGCACAACTTGGCCATGCCCTGCTGGACCGCCAGCCGACCGGCGTTACGCTGACGCGTGCCGGTGAACTGATGAGCGCGCGGATAGAGCGGGCGCTCGCCTATATCGTGCGCGGTGGACACAGCGTCCGCCGATCCGCTCGGCTGCCGAGCCTTCCCAACATCGAACGCCGCATCACCTTTGGACAGTTGCGGTCCCTGCTGACGGTCGATCAGGCGGGCAGCTTCGCCATGGCGTCGAAACTGACGGGACTGTCCGAGCCGGCGCTGCATCGATCTGCTCGCGAACTGGAACAGTTGCTCGGCATTTTGCTGTTGGCACGCCATGGAAGGACAGTTCAGCCGACACCGGCTGCGGCAAACCTGCTTCGCTTTGCCCGCCTGGCTCTCGCGGAGATCGAAGCGGGCTTCGACGAACTCGCAGCACTTAGCCTCGAAGGCGCCGGACGAATAGCGATCGGCACCTTGCCGATGGCGCAGACGATCCTTTTGCCACGGGCACTGGCACGGTTTGCGCAGACCAATCCTGCCGCCCGCATCAATGTTGTCGAAGGCCCGTATGCGGACCTGCTCGCCGGCTTGCGCAACGGCCAGCTCGATTTCCTGATCGGCGCTCTGCGCGACCCTCCGCAGGTGGGCGACGTCGTGGAGGAAGCAGTCTTCGACGACGATCTGGTCATCGTTGCACGCAAAGGCCATCCATTGGCCAGCAGCGAGAACTTCGTCCCGGCCCGCCTGAGAGATTTTCCTTGGGTGATAGCCAGCATTGGCGCTCCGATGCGCATAAGGTGGGATGCGATTTTCGCCGAATACGGGCTGGAACCGCCGCGCGTTCAAATCGAGAGCAATTCGGTCACGATCGGTCGCGGACTCATGCTGAACGACGACTGGCTGACACTGATGTCGCGCGATCAGTTCATCTTCGAACGCCGGGCCGGGCTGCTTGCGGAAATCCGGGGACACTTTTCATCGAAACGAAAAATTGGCGTCACCATTCGCGACGACTGGCGACCTACCCAGTTGCAGTCGGCATTCGTCGCTGAGTTCAAGACGGCCTGTGAAGACTGGACCTCAGAAAAACTAATGGAGAGGAAGCCGTTTCGATATGCCTGAAACTACAGTCTTCGCTAAGACTCTTGCACGAGCTGGGAGGAGAGCCGCTCGCCATACCTGACTGCGGCACCGCCTTCCCGAAACATTCTGCGACGCGTCGCCTTGGCGATGCTTCGCCCGTGCAGAGGTATCCGACGTCATGATCATTGATTGCCACGGCCATTATACGACCGCTCCCACCGGCCACACGAAATGGCGTGCACAGCAGGAAGATGCGATCAACAACGACGGTGACATCGATCCCGCCTATCCCGATATTTCCGACGACGAGATCCGCGACACGATCGAAGCCAACCAGTTGCGCCTGTTGCGTGAGCGCGGTGCCGACATGACGATCTTTTCACCGCGCGCCTCGGCGATGGCGCCGCACGTTGGTAACCAGTCGGCTGCACGGGTGTGGGCGCGCCGGTCCAACGACCTCATCAAGCGCGTCGTCGATCTCTACCCCGAGACCTTCGTCGGCGTGTGCCAGTTGCCCCAGACACCCGGCACATCGATATCAACCTCGATCGGGGAGCTGGAACGCTGCGTCAACGAACTCGGCTTCGTCGGCTGCAATCTCAATCCCGATCCCTCGGGCGGTCGCTTCGATTCACCGCCGCTCACCGATCGGGCCTGGTATCCGTTCTTCGAAAAGATGGTCGAGCTAGACGTTCCGGCGATGATCCATGTGTCTGGAAGCTGCAATTGCGCCATGCATGCGACCGGTGCCTATTACATCGCCGCGGACACGATCGCCTTCATGCAGTTCCTCGAGGGCGATCTGTTCAAGGACTTTCCTGACCTGCGGTTCATCATTCCGCATGGCGGTGGTGCCGTTCCCTATCACTGGGGTCGCTATCGGGGGCTTGCCGACATGCTGAAGCGACCGCCTCTCGACCAGCACGTCATGAAGAACGTCTTCTTCGACACCTGCGTCTACCACCAGCCCGGCATCGATCTGCTGTTTGAGGTGATCGACGTCGACAACATCCTGTTCGGCTCCGAGATGGTTGGTGCGGTTCGCGGTATCGATCCGCAGACCGGCCATTATTTCGATGACACGAAGCGCTATGTCGACTCCCTGCAGATTTCCGAGGCTGACAAGCACAAGGTGTTCGAACTGAATGCACGGCGGGTCTATCCGCGTCTCGACGCACAGCTAAAGGCAAGGGGTCTGTGATGGAAGCGTTCACCATGGACCCCGACTGGCTGTGCTTCGATCCCTCCCCGAGCAAGCCGAAGTTTCGCCCGCCGGCCGGCGCAGTGGATGCCCACTGCCATGTCTTTGGTCCGGGGGACGAGTTCCCGTACGCGCCGGAACGGAAATATACTCCATGCGATGCGGGCAAGGACAAGCTCTTCGCCCTGCGTGATTACCTGGGCTTCGACCGCAACGTCATCGTTCAGGCAACCTGCCACGGCGCTGACAACCGGGCGCTCATGGATGCCTTGCGTGCTTCCAATGACAAGGCTCGCGGCGTGGCGACAGTTCGCGACACCGTGTCGCCCGGCGAGTTGTCGGAGCTGCACGAGGCGGGCGTTCGAGGGGTCCGTTTCAACTTCGTTCGCCGCCTCGTTGATCCCAAGCCAGATGCCTATTACCACGCTATCATCGACCGAATAGCCCCGCTTGGATGGCATGTCGTCATCTACTTCGAAGCGGCCGATCTTGAGGAACGCTGGAACTTCTTCACCTCGCTGCCGACCACGGTCGTGGTCGATCATATGGGCCGACCGGATGTCACAAAGCCGGTCGACGGTCCCGAATTCGGTCGCTTCATCCGGCTGATGGACGAGTACGAGAACGTGGTCAGCAAGGTGACCTGCCCGGAGCGTCTCTCCAAAAGCGGCGCGCCGACCTATGACGACGTCGTCCCGTTCGCGCGCACGCTGGTCGAACGTTTCCCCGATCGCGTTCTCTGGGGAACGGACTGGCCACATCCCAACATGACATCGCACATGCCGGATGACGGCCACCTCGTCGACCTCATTCCGAGGATCGCACCGACCGCGGCGCTGCAGCAGAAGCTTCTCGTCGACAACCCGATGCAGATCTACTGGGGCTGAAACGGTTCCGCCCGACGGTGCCGTCCAGTCCGGCGCCGCAATGCGTACGGTAAATGCCTTCGGGCCGAAGCAATAGCATAAAGTTATATGCCGTGCGGCTTTTCTAAATTGCTGCATAGGCCAAGGTGGCAGAAGAACACCTGTGAACCTTGGCGCATCTGAGGAGAAGCGCTTCGGTTCTGGAAGAGTTGGGAGGAATGGAATGGACGGCATCATCCAGTCGCTGGGCGTGATCTTCAGCCTGTCGGGAATAGCGGCCCTTGTCATCGGGGCCATACTCGGGATCATCATCGGCGCTCTGCCCGGGCTTGGTCCATCGATCGGCCTCAGCCTGCTGATCCCGTTCACATACACCATGTCTCCCGAACTCAGCATGCTGCTGATGATCTCCCTTTATACGTCCGCCGAATATGGCGGCTCGATCAGCGCCATCCTGCTATCGACGCCCGGCACGGCGGCGGCGGCGGCCACCGCCATTGACGGTTACGCGATGGCACAACAAGGCCGGGCCAACGAGGCGATCTCGATTTCGCTGACCGCTTCGACGGTCGGCGGCGTGCTTGGCGGACTTGCTCTTCTGCTGCTTGCAATGCCATTGGCCAAACTTGCGCTTCAGTTTGGCCCGGCAGGGTATTTTGCGGTCGGTCTGTTTGGTCTGACGTCGGTCGCGGCGCTGTCCGGCGGCTCGCTCGTCAAGGGTCTGCTCGGTGCAGCTCTCGGCCTCGCTCTCGCGACCGTCGGCATCGATCCCATCGCTGGAACGCCGCGCTTCACGTTCGGGCAATTCGAGCTTTATGAAGGTGTGCCATTTCTCGCTGCCCTGATCGGACTGTTTGCGGTGTCGGAAGCGATCGCCCTTGCTGAAAAGCAGGCTAGCCGCGCCGACATCGGCAACAAGCGGGTCGGTCACGTCTTCATGTCGCGCAGCCTTCTCAAGCAAACCTGGCGCTCGATGGTATCGGGGTCGGTCATCGGCACCCTTCTGGGCATCCTTCCGGGCGTTGGCGGCAATATTGCCTGCTGGGTCGCCCGTGACTACGCCCGCGCCCGCGACAAACATCCCGAGGAATACGGCAAGGGTTCCGCCAATGGCATTGCTGCACCCGAGGCGTCCAACAATGCGACGGTGGGTGGAGCGCTGGTTCCGCTTCTGTCGCTTGGTGTGCCGGGCTCACCAACCACGGCCATCATGATGGGTGCCCTGATCATGCACGGTCTCCATCCGGGTCCTCAGCTGTTCACCGAAGCGCCCTCACTGGTTTATTCCATCCTGTTTGGCGTCATCATCGCGTCGCTTGTACAATATCTCGTCGGATCGTTGTTTCTGCCGATCATGGCCCGCACGCTGCTGCTGCCACCCGGCGTGATTGCCGCAGGCATTCTGGCCTTCGCCGTGCTCGGATCCTTTGCCATTCGCAATCTGATGTTCGACGTCTGGCTGACGCTTGGTTTCGGCCTGATCGGCTATTTCATGAAGAAACTCAATTTTCCAGTCGCACCGATCATCCTTGCCATGGTCCTTGGCTACCTGATCGAGTCCAACTACCGGACAGCGCTCGTGTCGTCCCAAGGAAGCTACATGGTGTTCCTGACCGATCCGATCAGCGTGCTGTTCCTGATCCTCAGCGCGGTCAGCCTGGCCGTTCCGATCTACCGCGTCTGGAGCGCCCGTCGTGGTGCCGTCGTCAGCCCAACCTAAGCCATACATTCGTCCAAGCCATCATTTCAGGGAGAGAGAAACGATGCACATGACCTCAAAGACAACCAAATCCCGCGGCCTCAGCCACGTCCTGCGGTCCGCCTTCGCCGCCCTTTGCCTGGCGGCAGCGACAGCCACGGCATCACCAACCTTTGCTGCCGCGGAGTTTCCGACGAAGACAGTAACCTTGGTGGTCTGGTCGGGTGCCGGCGGCGCGCTGGACACCTACGGGCGCAAGCTTGCGGAACTGCTGGAAAAGGAAAGCGGATGGACCGTGAAGGTCGACAACCGGGCCGGCGGGAGCGGCGCGGTTGGCCTTTCACAGATCGTCACCCAGCGGGCCGACGGCTACAATATCCTGGTGCTGACCGGAACGTTGACCTTCGGTATTGCTCAGGGGCTGATCCCGTTCAAGGTGGAGGACCTGCGTCTCCTTCGTGCGATGCAGTCGGAACCATCCTCGCTCGCGGTGATGAACGACAGCCCGTACAAGAGCGTCGACGAGTTCGTCAAATACATGAAGGACCATCCAAACGGCCTGAAGGTGGGTGGACATTCATCCGGCGGCTTCCATCAGTACATGCTCTACCAGATGATGAAGCAGGGCGGCTTCGAGAGCGGCTGGATCCCGCATGACGCCTCCGGCAAGGTCACACTTGCGCTTCTGGGCAAGCATATCGACGCCGCAATGATGACGCCTTCGACGGCGTTGTCGCAGGTCAAGAGCGGAGAGATCCGGTTGCTGGGCGTCAGCACTGCCGAACGCTCGCCGTTCCTCCCGGACGCACCAACTTTCAAGGAACAGGGTTACGACCTCGAGGGCGCGATCTGGCGTGGCATTGCAGTGAAGGCAGGCACACCGGACGACGTTGTCGCTTCGATCCAGACGGCGGTCGACAAGGTCACGGCTTCGCCTGAATGGAAAAAATTCCAGGAAGAGCAGTTTCAGGACAGCCCTGACTGGAAGGAAGAAGAATTCACCAAGCGGGTTCAGAAGGATCTGGCAGATCAGTCAGAGTTCCTGAAGTCGGCCGGGTTCGTAAAATGAGCGACGGACACGTCAAGCAGGCTGGCCGGGTTTTCCCGGTCGGCGATGTCATTGCCGGGGTGGCATGTCTCGCTGGATCGATAGCCTTCCTGTTCATGGCATTTGCCTTGCCGGCGGGTCACTCCACCGGCGACACGGGTCCGGGGGCGCTGCCCATTCAGGTGGGAATATTCAGTGCGGCCTGTTCCCTGTTCTACCTGATCATTGCCATGCGTGGTGCGTTCGTCGAAGAGCGGGGCGACTTCTCGAAAAGCCATCGGGCCTTGGCAGCATTTTTCATCTTTGCAATCTGCTTGGCAGGCGTGAACTGGATCGGGCTGGCACTGTCCATCGCGCTGGCGTCCAGCCTGGTGACCATGCTGTTTCCCGGGGACCGCCGCTTGGTTCGCGCCGCAGCGACCGGATTGGGCATATGGCTGATCGCGATCCTGATCTTCGAAAAGCTGCTAGGTTTGCCGATGCCATGAGACCGAGAGGCCGCAGACGCAAGACTACAGGGGCGTTTCCGGCGGATTGCGCCAGCAACGCCCTTGCGACCTGGCCTTATGGTGCGTTCCGTCTGCCTGTGATCGTCGAAGTGATGCGGGTCATCCTTGCCCCCCGATCGCGCGCATAATGTGCAACAGGATGTCCGGGTGACAGCGACCGCCGGGATCAATCGAACTGACAGGTCAGAGGGCTTAAACTCCACTGCCTGCGACCAACACACGTAAGAGGAAATAGACATGTCGGATAAGCGTCTGCCGAAAATTGCTTTCATTGGATTCGGAGAAGCCGCCGAGGCCTTCGCCAAGGGCTGGGGCAAGGACGTATCGGCTGGTCTGCGCGCCTATGACGAGAAGTGTGATGATCCCGAAGCGCGGGTGCAGCCAGAAGGCCGCGCAGAAACCTCCGGCGTCGTTCTGGCAGCCGATCGCGCTGCGGCATTGAGCGAGGCAGGGGCTGTGTTCTGCCTGGTGACGGCGGACAGGGCCGTCCTTGCAGCCGAACAAGCCGCACCGCACCTGGCTCCCGGAGCTCTGTGGCTTGATGGAAACAGCTGCTCGCCCGGCGCCAAGCGCCGATCAGCAGAAATCGTCGAGGCCGCTGGCGGTCGCTATGTCGATGTCGCCATCATGGCGCCGGTCTACCCGAAGATGCATCGCACTCCGCTGCTGGTGGCCGGCCCTCATGCTGATGAGGCGCTCGAGTTTCTGAATACGCTCGGCATGGATGCGCGGAGCTCGGGTATCGAGATCGGCGAGGCATCTGCTATCAAGATGATCCGATCCGTCATGATCAAGGGCATGGAAGCGCTGACAGCGGAATGCCTGCTCGCAGCTAGACGTGCCGGTATCGAGGAAAAGGTTTTGGGCTCGCTGCAGGCATCCAATCCCAATATCGATTGGCCACGCCAGGCTGCGTACAATCTAGAGCGGATGATGGTCCATGGCCGCCGGCGCGCTGCCGAAATGCGGGAAGTTGCCATCACGCTCGAAGAACTCGGCCTGCCGAACGGGCTTGCCAGCGCTACAGCCGATTGGCAACAGCGCGTCGGAGAGCTTCTTCTACATGCCGGACCGGAGAGTTATCCGGAAAGGGCAGATGCGATCCTCAAAAGGCTGGACAACTAAGCCAGGTTGCCTGCTGTGAGCCGCAGCAGATTCAGAAAATCTGTCTGCGCCCGCGTCGGCTCCCAGCCGGTGCGGGTGGTTATTCCGATCGGGCGCATTGCGTTCGGCAGACGCACGGGAACTATGGCCAACACCTCCCGTTCCACCTCGGCCTGCATTCGCGATATGCCGCCCAGATGGTCGCTCTCGCGCAGAAGTTCGCGCATCATGATGACCGATGAGGTCTCGACGACATCCTTCGGTCCTTGCTCGGAGAAATAGGCATCGAGGATCCCCCGTATTGGCGTCGTGCGGCGTGGTACGACCCAAGGATACGCCTTGAGGTCGTCGAAGCAGACTTGCGGATGATCCAGAACAGGATGGCCACGCCGCGCGACGATCACCACCTCGTCGTCAAAGAGCCGTTCCTGATCGATATCTTCTATGGGGCTTGGCAGGCGAAGCGCGCCCAGCATCATGTCGATCCCTCCCCGCCGCAACTCCAGCAGCAATTCGTCGTAGCGTCCGTCGATGACGTGAAAGGGAAATCGTGGCTTTATCTGCCGAAAGGCAAGAATGGCGCGTGGCAGCCAACCCGAACGTGAGAGCGGGAGCGCGCCGATCATGATGCGGCCGACCTCCCGGCCGGTCAGCGTCGCAAGGTCGGACTCTGCCTGATCCAGTTCGGCAAGTGCGAGCCGTGCAGCCTGGGCCAGTTGCAGTGCCGCCCGCGTCGAAATCAACCCATGCGCCGTTCGTTGGAAGAACACCGTGCCGGCGGCCTCTTCCAGAGTTGTTGTAGACCGATGAACCGTTGGCTGCGCGAGCCCCAGCCGGCGAGCGGCCAGCGTGAAGTTTTCGGTTTCGGTCACCGCGATCAAGGCCGTCAACTGCTGCCAGGTCGCCTGCGCGCGAATGGCCCTGTTCATATCCGATGTGGCGGCATCGAGCATTCGAATTGCACGCGTGGAGCGGTAGTGCAAAAGCTTGCCTGCCTCGGTCAGAAACAGTCCCGTGGGGCTGCGGTGAAACAGCTCATGCCCGCATTCCCGGGAGAGCTTCGCCATAGCCTGGGTCACGGCAGGTTGCGAGACGTTGTTCTTGTCGGCCGCGCGCGTCACGGAATTGTTTTCTCCGAGAACGAGAAACATCCTGAGGTGACGGATACTGGACGGCATGTCTGTTCCCTACTCTCTCGAGCTTTACATTGCGCTGCCATCGGAAGAGGCTCGAGGCGGCTGACTTGCAAGCGATTGGGCAATCAGACCAAGTGGATGTGCAAGCTCCCTCCCCGACAATCTCTCGCTCTGGCAGCGGCAGGAGAAGCCTGTGGCGACTATCACCTCATTGGACTCGACATGCGCGCGCCATGATAGATCGTACAGTTTGCGCGACATTGCCTGGTGGCGTCTTTGATGCCCGAACAGTCCAGCCATGCCACAGCATCCGGTCGCCTTCGCCTGCAGCTTCATGCCGACGGCATCAAATACCTTCTCCCAAAGTGCCCCTGCCTGCGGAACACCGGATATTTCAGTGCAGTGGGATAACAGGCGTGCACTGACCGTCGCGGTAGCCTGCGGGAACTGCCGCCGTTCAGCTTCAGAGGCAAGAAACTCCTGCGGCAACTGGACGTTCGGCACGTCGATGCCGGCCTTCGGGTAGTCCTGGCGCAGCATCATGGCAAAGGCGGGCTCGAACGCGACCAAGGGCGCACCGGTTGCCGCTGCACGCTTCAACTGCTGCGCCAGACTGGTCGCCATCGTCTTGAACCCGGCCATATTGCCCTGGTTATGGGCAGCCTTGCCGGCCGGCAACATGCGCAACAGACGGGGTCGGTAACCAAGCGCAGTCAGGCCACCGATAACGTCTTGCTGGACATCGCTATCGAAGAGCGCCGTGAACCAGTCCTGCACCAGGATCACGCTCCTTTCAGGGAGGGAAGCTGCAGACAGATCGTCCTCGCGGAGCAAGAGATTGCGCGGGGAGCGCGCAAGCTGTCGCGGCATGTCCTGGCTTTTCGTCAGCCATTCGCCAATTCCCGCCGCGAGCGGCCAAACCGGCGCAACAAACGGTGTCAATTGGACAAGTCGTGGACTGAGGCGTTCCGCCGCGAGAACCAGCCGATCCGCCATCGGCCTTCTGTGGCGTTCGAAATAGTCGCTCAGGAAGGCTGTCCGCATCGTCGGGAT
The DNA here is from genome assembly GCF_059415005.1 of Rhizobium sp. SAFR-030. Lineage (NCBI taxonomy): Bacteria > Pseudomonadati > Pseudomonadota > Alphaproteobacteria > Hyphomicrobiales > Rhizobiaceae > Rhizobium > Rhizobium sp. SAFR-030. The sequence continues at coordinate 16,817 of NZ_JBPFDO010000011.1, forward strand.
ATCCACTTGAACGGGACAGGATGAAGCGCATGCCTTGCATCCAAGACAGGTATCCAGAGCGGTGAGCAGGTCGGCCTCCCGCTCGGGAAGATCGGCCTGCCCCTCCTCCTGGCGGGCTCGGTGCCAGGCCCTTAGCGCGTCGGCCCTTCCCTTCGGGCTCTGGCGCAGGTCTGCGGTTGCCTTGAAGCTGGGACACATCGGTGTGGTACTGGCATAGCTGAGGCATTGGGCATTGCCGTTGCACCGAAAGGCTTGGCGAAGTGGATCGCCGTCAGAGGCATTGAAGGCCCTGAAAGGCGTCGTCGCGATCCCCATGATCGGAACACTGTTGCTGACGAGCTTTCCAGGGTTGAAACGGCCGGCCGGGTCGAATGCCGCTTTGACGCCTTGCAGCGCTGCGTATGCTTCCGGCCCGATCCAGTCCCGAAGATAAGCGCCACGCACGCCCTTTCCATGTTCGCCCCAGAATATCCCGCCGAGTGCGCTCGTCAGCGCAAAGATCTCATCGGACACTTGCACCAGGCGCTTGCGATCCTCGTCTTTATCGATATTCAGCGCCGGACGGATATGCAGACACCCTACATCGACATGGCCGTAGATGCCGAAGCCCAGGCCATTGCGTGACAGAATTTCCAGGAAGCCATCCAGGAATTCAGGAAGGTTCTCGGGTGGAACCACTGTGTCCTCGACGAAGGCGATCGGACGCGCTTGACCATCGACTTTGCCGAGAAGCCCGACACCCGCCGAGCGGATGGCCCAGAGCTCACGGATTTCGGCGAGATCAGCAGCGACGTGAATGGCTCCAATGCCGGTCAGTCCCGCCAGAATGCCCAGGCAACGATCGAGCTTGTGTTGCAGCAGCACCGTATCGTCGCCGTTGAGCTCGATGAAAACATAGGCGACGCGCTGGCCGTCGACCGCGCGCAAGCCAACCGGCAACCGGTGAAGGATGCCCGCGCTGTCGGCTATCGCCTGCACGGTCTCGTCCATGACCTCGACTGCCGTGGGCTCGGCCTCCAGAAGCGGTGCGGCGGCCCCAACGGCGGAGCGGAAGCTCTCGAAGCCCGCAACGACAAGGCGTTTCTCGCGCTCGATGCGCCGGAGCTTCACGCGAATACTGCTCAAGAGCCCCAAGGTCCCTTCAGCCCCGAGAAACAGCCGCCACCATTCAAACTCTCCATCGTCCGGGCAGGCTCGTTCCAGATCATAGCCGGTAAAGCGGCGATTGAGGCGGGGTGTATTGTCGATAAAGGCCTGCCTGCCTTGCCTGGCCGAGCGCTCAGCTTGAGACAACATCGTCGATGCCCAGTCCGGTGGAGGTAGCAAGCTGTCGAGCAGCCCTTCAGGTCGTGCGATCTGAAGGCCGAGGATGTTGTCGGACGTCTTGCCGTAAATGCGCGAACCCTTGCCGGAGGCGTCGGTACTGACCATCCCGCCGATTGTGCATCGGTTCGACGTCGACGTTTCAGGCGCAAAGAACCACCCCGTATGGCGGATTTGTTCGTTTAGATCGTCGAGCACCATGCCCGGCTGAACGTCAGCCCAGCCAGCCTGCTCATTGAGTGCAAGGAGACGGTTCATGTGGCGTCGAAGATCGACGATGATGCCGTGATTGAGACTCTGGCCATTCGTCCCGGTGCCCCCGCCGCGCGCGGTAAGGGCGATACCGGCAAAGCGAGGCTGCTCGATGACCTGAAGCAAGACGACAAGATCCTGTGCATCGCGCGGAGCGACAATCAGGTCAGGGGTAATCTGATAAACGGAATTATCCGTGGACATGGCAGCGCGCAACGCGGTATCGGTTTCGACCTCTCCCCGAAAGCTCGCTCCGCGCAACGCCTCGCCGATGCTCTCAAGGGTGGGTGCTCCGGCATTGGTGTCTAACATGGCAATGGCTCCGACTAGGGTGTGAGCACTTGACCACGAATTACAGATTCATGAAAATAGAAAGTCATGAAGTTAAATTCGGATAATCTGAACATAAACCTGCGGCACATCCGCGCTCTTCAATCCATCGCGGAAGAAGGAAGCTTCAATGCTGCAGCGTTGAAACTGGGCGTCGTTCCCTCCGCTCTGTCTGACCTCATCCGCCAGTTCGAAGCCACTGTCGGGTCAGCGCTCTTCGACCGCGGCGCTCGTCCTCCGATCATGACGCCATTGGCTAGAGCGTTTCTGGAGGAGGTCGCACCGCTCCTGGTCGGCATGGATGAAGCCATCACGCGCATGCGCCAAACAGCCGGCCTTGAACTCGGGTCGATAGCCATCGGCGCCTCGCCATCGGCCATCACGGAGCTTCTGGCGCCAGAACTCGCTGCCTTTCTTGCCGCCCGGCCGATGGTCAAATGCCTGCTGCATGATGATGTCGCCGAAACGCTTGCCCAGATGGTTGTCGCAGGACAACTCGACATGGCCGTTGCCGGTCGCGCTTTCCACAGCCACGACCTGCGTCAGTGCGAGATCATGCGCGACGAATTCGGTCTTGCTTGTCGAAGTGATGACGAGTTGGCCAAGCGCGATGTCCGATTGGAAGACCTTCGACATCGCGTGTTGATCGGCTTGACGGCAAATTCCGGCAGCTATCAGTTGCTGAAGCGCAGCAAAGTGCCGCAAGAATTGCTCGAGACCCGGATCAATGCCCACTCCACCGTGGCGCAACTCTGCATGATCCGCGCCGGAATGGGGATAGCCCTGCTGCCGCGCAACGCCGTGAACCTCTTCAACGATCCCGCATTACGCTTCGTGCACATCAAAGATCTGCGTCTATCGCGGCGGCTTTATCTCCTGGAGCCAGCCAAGCGGCCGCTTTCCGCGCTGGCCGACGCATTCTCAAGGCAGCTCAAATCGCATATCGGACGTCAATCCGGTGCCCCCGAAGAAGCACGCTGATACGGCCTCTTCGCTCTGCCCTCGTTACGACCTTCAAATGTTGTCGGAGATGAACTTGTCGGACACGACCTTGGCCAGGAAGTCATCCAGCGCGGCAATCCGGTCTGCGTCGTGGTAGGGAAGAACCATTGCCTGCCTGACCGTCGTGATCTGGCCGGGCAGTATCCGGATCCCGCACCCTTCGGCAAAGGCGCGCTGCAGGTTTTCCATGACGCCGCCGACGACATCTCCCAACCCGCCGCGAAACAAGGCCATCGATTGCGCCGGGCTGTCGGCCAGGATCAATTCGGCGTGCCGCAAATTCTTTTTGAGATAGAGATCGTAGGCGGAACCGCTTGCCACCACGATTTTCAGACCGGGTCTGTCGACGTCGTCGGCAGACTGGAGCGGGCTGTTCTCCCAGGTCGCATAGGTGGCGACAATCTTCTTATAGGGCCGGGTAAAGGAAACGGTCCTGGCGCGTTCGGGATCGATTGCGAGGAAACCGATGTCCCACATGCCCTGCGAAACACCGTTGAATGTTTTTCCTGCGCTTTCGTAGATCACAAATTCAATCGGCTTGTCGATTTCAACGGCCAGCCGCCTTGCCAATGCAGGCGCGAGACCGCGAAGTTCGCCGTTCTCTTCCCGAGCCAACGCCTGGTTACCAAGATTGATCGCTGCTCGGAGAACATGACCGGGCACTAAAGCCTGGAGGGTCTCGGTTACCATGGACACGGTTCCTCGCTGATAAGATTTCTCCTATAGCCAACTAGCGCTGTAGAACCCAATAAGTAGTTGCTGCCTTGAAGGGATCTGCACCACCGGCCTGCTGTTGGAGAACAAAGCTCTGGATGTTGGAGACCATTGACATGCTTAAGACGCCTGTTCAGTGATCCTCTGCAGCGAACCAGCCCGACTTGAGATGACGTTGCAAATTCTACTCAGGATAGGATGCCTGGCCCCCTCGTCGGCCAACTCGGCAACAAGTGCATCGGCCTCGCTCACAATCCTTTCTGCCATTAGAGCAAGATCGCGAACAAGGATGCGCTGAGAAGATTTAGTTTCGGGCACCAATGCATTCCAATGTTTCAGCTGGATCGTGTCGGGCACATCGCGACCGCCAATCTTCATGGCGAGCCTCTTTGACAAACGGGGATAAACGGCCGTGCAAACGACATCATAGATCGGTGCCAGATCCGGTGTATAGAGGCCGTAAAGCAGGGCGTAGTTCTTGCCGTGAGCGTCGGCGTTGCCCACGAGATAATGGAAGATCAGCATTCGGATGAACTGTAACCGATCCGCGACGGGTCTCGTGCAGGCCTGGTCGATCAACCGGAGAGATCGTTCTGTTCCCGGTCCACCCTCAGCCTCATACTTCAACTCCGGCGGCACGCTGAGCGCCTGGCAGAAGTCTTCCTGGTGCAGGCGCTCAATGATGCCGTCTGCAGCCTTCGTCCGATCATAGCGTTCCACCAGGAGAAAAGCAGTGGCTCCACTGAGGCGTATCTCGACATGGGGTACCGGCAGCTTCAGCCGGGCAGCAAGGCGCATACAAAAATACTCGTTCTCCACCGTGCCCTCCAACGCCTGGATGACTGGTTTCAAGATATGGGTCGTTGGTCTGCCGTCTTTTGCCAATGCGATGGAAGCGTCATCGACAATGACCGCCAGTTTGTCCTGCGCGCCGGCCAGCGATAGACGAATGCCCTCATCTCCACCAAGCAGAGGCCGGGTCCGCAGCCTGCTGAGAATTTCATCCAGACGTTCTGGAGTGAGAATTTCGGCGTGGGATTGGCCCGAAGGTTCGGGAGCAGTGCCCGTTGGGTAGAGTGACAAGGCACCTGCGCATTCGCCGCCGATGACTTCCAGCAGTCCAAAAGCGTTCCCTGCCGATAGGCCTAGCGCCCCAGCAAGCCGTTGCCGCGCGCCCTCATCCGGCAATAGCCCGGAGAAAAACGGGCGCACTACCTGATCACCAAATGGCTCTTCTCGCAGAGGCATCGAGAACGAGATCGCCCGCGACGTCTGGTCCAGAAGATACGCGTCGTCATAGGCGAAGGTGAGCAGGCCGTCGTCAAGCCGGGCAAGCACGCCGGCCTTGGTGTCACGAAAATAGACATCCAATACGCGGGTCATGATCGCGGACCCTCGCGACGACCGACCGAAACAATCAGGCCCAAACCAGCCAAGACTTGCATCGCACGGCCAATCTGGCAGCTCTCTTTGCCGGCCTCGAGTTCACGTAGAAACCGTACGCCCACACCAATCACCCCGGCGAGTTGCTCCTGGGTTAACCCTTGCTGTTTGCGCTCCTGACGGATCAGCATACCGAGGCTTTGTGTATCTTTGATCTTTTCCATAATCACCCCTATCGGGATGATTATATCATCAGATGGTGCAAGAGGAAGACAAAAGAACCGCTCGGGATGATTTCAGCATTACCGGCGCCAACGGATCAAAATAGACCCGATCGGGATGAAGTTACTACAGCGCAAGGCTACCCTAGTGTTCACTGCTTGAAGCAGTTCTCACGGTGCCATCTCAGGAACTGGGGATATGGCCGCTCGAAGACCCTGCCAGGCGCGATCGCCTTCCCGGTCTTGTTGAGGAGCCCTTGAATGCTGTCAGGATCATTCGCCTGACGCGAGATGAGGATATCAAGATCATCCGAGAGGCCAATCAGACCGCGGTCAAACATCCAGTGTGCGGTGCCCGAAAGCGCAATTCCGTTGGAAAGAATGTCAGGCCCGCTCGCTTCCACGGGGCGAATATGTGCGGCATCGACCTCCGCCCGGCCACCACCGTTGATGAGCTTCAATCCCGTGATGGCGCATCGTTTGTCATAAGCCTGAAGAACGAGCCGGCGAAACAGCCGATTTCTAACTATCCGCGACGAGAGTTGCATAACCCGGTCGCGCTCCTGCTCGAATATGAACGGCGCTTGAGCATCATCTGCAAATCCATCGACCGTAGGCGTCACCTCCGGCTCATCCAACCGAGGCAGTTCAGGCTCATGCTCGTCGATGCCGATCGATACGATGCGGTTGAAATCTGCTGCGGATATCGGCCGGACTGCGGCCTGTGCTCTGCCGGAAATGCGGCCCTCTCCATTCAGCACGCCTCGCTCTATGACACCGTCTGGTCCGCTGAACGGAACGGGATTGATGAAGTCGAGATAGCTGCCGTCTTCGATCAGCGCCAGATACATGCCCGGGGCCTTCGGATCAGGAATAACCCGTTCAATCTTGGCGACAGCAAAATAGCCGCGGGTCGCTGCGACTTTCCGCGGCTCGTAGTAGACGATCCAGTCACCCACACACGCCTGGACACGACCGAGATACTGGCCCGGGAACTGGTATTGTTCAGCCGGGCTATCGTCGTAAATCGAATCTGACCGGTGAATAAAAACCCCGAACCCCATCAGCAATCTGTAGCATGGCCCTCTCGATGCTTCATCTCAAATTTGGGCCTAAGCCTAAACCCGACTGGGAGTCCAGTTGGCCGCAAAACCTATTTTTAAACGTCTGTTCCTATTCCGCCCGCGCTCGGCGCTGGTGCCGAGAAAACGGAATAAGAGCATGGCAAAACACGATCTTTCATCTCATCACTTTCAACGCAAAATCTCCGATTTCTGCGAGGTACGCATTGCGCCATTAGCCTCAAAGCGAATGCTGCAAAGCATTAACACCTTTCTCGTCGGTCTCGTCATCCATCGCCAGCCACCACCGATCGTCAATGGTCGTATGGACTGGACAGCAATCGGTCAGTCTTGCGGGATTGAAAACCAATTGACGGCCGAATTGAAGAAGGCGCTCCGTCCGGGACTGGACGCGATTATCCGCTGGCTCGGAGAACCACCTGCCGTCGACGACATACAGTCGATGAAAACACGCACGAAATCGCGCAATGCCGTTCGGCGCAAGGTGGAAACTGCGACGCGTTCCGGACCGCGACAGATCCTCTCCGACAAGACCCCGGCTCAATCTTCGTCAATGCCAAGAGGGCCACAACCGAAACCGATTAGTTCTTTTCCTGAACCATTGTTCGAAGCAACCGATGATCCGGTCAGCTTCCACGATGCACTCGTGTATCATATGCGCCGGATCGGCGAGAGCTACTGGCAGCTTTACCGCGCCGTTGTGCGCTTGGGCGAGACTTTCGATGACAAGACCCTGCTGTCTTGGGTTCAGGGCGAGCGCGTGCCGCGATCTCTGACGAGCTTCGAGATCCTCTCCCGCATCGAACGGCGTTATCGACTGGCGCCGGATTACTTCAAGACGAAGTTGCCTCACCAATCCCGGTCGCTTTACGGCCATGATATGGGTGACATCAGTGCTGCGGAACGGCGGCGCCTTGCATGGCATCTTCCGGACGATTTCAGCAGCTTGCCGTTCTCCAAGCGGGAGGAAATCATCGAATGGGTGCGCCGGGTCATCATCTCGGGCTCAACCGACTATCGTCGCTACCAGGCGGCGGCAACCAAACAGCGTTATGCAATACGATTTCCGGGGATCACCTATGGCGGAGGCACCCTGTCTCCACGACCACAAATGAACCCCGACAGCACGAGCCACAATCCCGAGGCCTTTGAAGATCCTGATCTCCTGTCCGGCGTCGTCGATGCGCCGCCACGGTTGACTATGGAGATGGCCGATCTGATCCGCTTCAAGACATCGACGCTGACCGCAATCGGCTTCCAACGAAATGGAGTTTGGGGAGAGGAAACCGCATCCCAGAAGGTCGAGCATCTCGGCCTCATGTTCGGTGCACTCGCTGCCTCACCCGCCAGCGTCGTCAAAGGGCGCGGTGTGCCGCTCAGCCAACTAACCTTTGGCCTGTTGATCTTCCCGGGAGTCTGGGACTGGTACCTCCAATGGCGGGAGCAGCGCCGCGGCTTCTACACCAAATGGGAAGAAGACATGCTGATGGTGGCGCAAGCTCTCACGCGGGCGGAGGTGGGCTGGATCCGCCAGCATCCGGAGCTCCTGAAAAAGGTTCAGCCAATCGAAGGGCTGATCGCGCCGGAGGAGATAGAATTCGCAGCACGCGACTGGCACGGCGCCTGCGACGCATTCCACCGGCATGCTGCCAATCGCTCGAAGGAAATCCAGCGTGTCATGCGCGTGCACCGCGATCCGTTCGAGCCGATCATGGTGGTCCTTGAAGCAGACAGCCCACTGTCGGAATACCGCAAGATCACAGATGAGATCCTAAAGCGCATGCCGGATGAAAATCGTTATCCTCGGGCAGCAGCCGAAGCGGTCCGCTCTTTCCTTTTGCTACGCCTCGGCTTGCATCTGGGGCTCCGGCAAAAGAACCTTCGACAGCTTCGCTTGTGCCCGCGCGGGCATTTCCCGACTTCGGAGCGACGGTTGGAAGACATGAAATGCGGTGAATTGCGCTGGAGCGATCGGGAAAACGGATGGGAGGTCCTCATCCCAGCAATCGCCTTCAAGAACTCAGGCTCATCATTCTTCGGACAGAAGCCGTTTCGCCTGATGCTGCCGGATTTGCTCGACCTCTACAAATACCTCGAAGCCTATATCGATCGCCATCGCGGGGTGCTGCTCGGTCCAGCAAAAGATCCCGGTACTCTGTTCGTCAAGACGGTGAAGACGACCAGTCTGGACGCGGCATACGATTCCACCAAATTCTATGAAGCCTGGCGGACTGTGATCCAACGCTATGGGATCTACAATCCCTACACCGGCCGCGGCGCCGTAAAAGGACTTCTCCCGCACGGACCTCATAATCTCAGGGATATTCTGGCAACGCATATACTCAAGCAAACCGGATCGTATGAGCAGGCGAGTTATGCAATCCAGGACACACCGGATGTCGTTCAGCAGCACTACGGTCGCTTCCTGCCGCAGGACAAAGCTGCACTTGCGGCGAAAATCCTGAATCAGGTTTGGGAAGCCGCATAGCCGCTCGGATGAATGGCTGCTCCATCGCCCATGCAGATGCAAACCAAGCCCCGCATCTGTATGGGCCCTGCCGGTCGTCTCCGCCTTGAAGGGAAACGGACCGCTGACCCCGTCGCTATGTTCGCATTGAATCATCTTACCCAGTGATCCCTTTCAGTCGAAATGGCCGGTATGGACCGTGAGCGGTCTAATCTGTTCCGGAAACTCACTTCCTCGTAAGGACATGGTGAGTTGCGCTACCCGCAAAGCAACCAGCACTATGACCGTGTCCTGCGCCATTTGGGACCGATCCCGCCGGGGCGCTGAGGTTCCTGTGTGGCCATTTCCACCACGCTGGCCTGACGAAGCTGCGTCGCCTCAGCGACCAAGGTCGTAAGTCGCCGTCGCGATCACCTGGGCGCGGTCACGTCGTGCATTCGGTGCGCTGGCACGGCTGAGGACCAGCGCTAGCTTTGGCTCCTCGCAGTCGGAAGAAGGTCGAGACCATGCCCTCTTGGCGCTCTTCGCCGATGCGCTCCCAGTGATCAGCGAAGTCCGGCGAGGCGGCCATGGCTTCGGCCGCTGGCTGGAAGTCGACGCCGCCGCCGCCCGTGATGTGGCACATCGGATGTCGCGCGAGACCACCAGCGCGTAACCCTCGTGGGTTCCGACATTGATCCGCCAGTAGCGGTTGCCGCGCCGGAAGGGATCGGGTGGCAGGAGCGGCTCGGGCAGGCTCTCGGTCTCGAACACCGCGCCGCCCAGATCAATGGCCGCGAGGAAGCGCGCCGA
>NZ_JBPFDO010000012.1:0-4046 GCF_059415005.1 Rhizobium sp. SAFR-030
TTGCGGGGGCAGGATTTGAACCTGCGGCCTTCAGGTTATGAGCCTGACGAGCTACCGGGCTGCTCCACCCCGCGTCACCATGTTTTTGCCATTGGCAAATACCGATTGAGCCTGCCGGGATTTCCCGGACCTGTGTGTCTGTCGGTCCTTTAAAAGGCTTTGCCTTCTGCGGGTCGACGGGGCGGCTCTTGCCCGGGTTAGTTTTTTTCAAGTTCTGTCGAACGCCGAAGGGCCGCTTTGCGAGCGGCCCTCTGGATCGATGTGATCGGCTTGAGGGCCGGTTTGTTTTCATGATGAGAAGATTGTTGATTGCCTTTAGCAGACCTGGCAGCGACCTACTCTCCCGCGTCTTGAGACGAAGTACCATTGGCGCAGGGGCGTTTCACGGCCGTGTTCGGAATGGGAACGGGTGCAGCCGCCCCGCCATGACCACCAGGTCGGCTAAAGGCAATCCTCCGGCGGCTAGGCCGGAAGTTTGATGAGAAGCTGGCAGGCTTTCGCCTGTTTTTTTGAACACGTCTGTTTCTTTTTGTCTTCACGCTGTCGCGATCCAGGGGGTGATCTTCGATCACCCGGGGATCGCTGCGCTGCAGACGGCGCGCCAAGCGGTTGGCGACGGCCTCTGGCCTGTATGGGAGAGATGCGGAAAGCTCTTTTTGAAGAGCTTGTGCATGCCACCTTACAGGACGACAGTCCGTCGCGCCCGGGATTTTGCCTTTGGCAAAATACCTTATGGCGCGGCCCGTCCGGAGCACATTTTCGTGCGTCAGGACAAAAGAGATGGCTCATCTGACTTTGTCAGATGAGCATGGTCAATGAGAACGATCAAGCCAATCGGGCGATTAGTAAGGCTAAGCTTCATGCATTGCTGCACGTCCACACGCCTCCTATCAACGTGGTCGTCTTCCACGGCCCTGATAGGGAATACTCGTTTTCAGGTGGGTTTCCCGCTTAGATGCCTTCAGCGGTTATCCCTTCCATATATAGCTACCCTGCTATGCCCTTGGCAGGACAACAGGTCCACCAGAGATATGTCCATCCCGGTCCTCTCGTACTAGGGACAGATCCTGTCAATATTCCTACACCCACGGCAGATAGGGACCGAACTGTCTCACGACGTTCTGAACCCAGCTCACGTACCGCTTTAATTGGCGAACAGCCAAACCCTTGGGACCTGCTCCAGCCCCAGGATGCGATGAGCCGACATCGAGGTGCCAAACAACCCCGTCGATATGGACTCTTGGGGGTCATCAGCCTGTTATCCCCGGCGTACCTTTTATCCGTTGAGCGATGGCCCTTCCACGCGGGACCACCGGATCACTATGACCGACTTTCGTCTCTGCTCGACTTGTCAGTCTCGCAGTCAGGCGGGCTTATGCCATTGCACTCGACGACCGATTTCCGACCGGTCTGAGCCCACCATCGCGCGCCTCCGTTACTCTTTCGGAGGCGACCGCCCCAGTCAAACTACCCACCATACACTGTCCCGGATCCGGATGACGGACCGCGGTTAGACATCCATGACGATAAGGGTGGTATTTCAAGGATGGCTCCACGAGAACTGGCGTCCCCGCTTCAAAGCCTACCACCTATCCTACACATGCCGACACGAATGCCAGTGTAAAGCTATAGTAAAGGTGCACGGGGTCTTTCCGTCTGACCGCAGGAACCCCGCATCTTCACGGGGAATTCAATTTCACTGAGTCTATGTTGGAGACAGCGGGGAAGTCGTTACGCCATTCGTGCAGGTCGGAACTTACCCGACAAGGAATTTCGCTACCTTAGGACCGTTATAGTTACGGCCGCCGTTTACTGGGGCTTCGATTCAGAGCTTGCACCCCTCCTCTTAACCTTCCAGCACCGGGCAGGCGTCAGACCCTATACGTCGTCTTAAAGACTTCGCAGAGCCCTGTGTTTTTGATAAACAGTCGCTACCCCCTGGTCTGTGCCACCCCTTCATACTTGCGTAAAAAGGGGTCACGCTTCTTCCGAAGTTACGCGTGCAATTTGCCGAGTTCCTTCAACATAGTTCTCTCAAGCGCCTTGGTATACTCTACCTGACCACCTGTGTCGGTTTCGGGTACGGTCTATAATGATGGAGCTATTTCCTGGAACCGCTTCCCCGCCCACTCAATCCAATAAGAGTGAACAAGTTACGCAATCCGTCACTACCACCAGGCCCACGAATATTAACGTGGTTCCCATCGACTACGCGTTTCCGCCTCGCCTTAGGGGCCGGCTAACCCTGCTCAGATTAACTTTAAGCAGGAACCCTTGGTCTTTCGGCGAGGGGGTCTCTCACCCCCTTTATCGTTACTCATGTCAACATTCGCACTTCCGATACCTCCAGAGGCCCTCACGGGTCCTCCTTCACTGGCTTACGGAACGCTCCGCTACCACGTGGATAAATCCACATCCTCAGCTTCGGTGCATGGCTTCAGCCCCGTTACATTTTCGGCGCAAAGACCCTTATTTAGACCAGTGAGCTGTTACGCTTTCTTTAAATGATGGCTGCTTCTAAGCCAACATCCTGGTTGTTTTGGGATCCTCACATCCTTTCCCACTTAGCCATGACTTGGGGACCTTAGCTGGAGGTCAGGGTTGTTGCCCTCTTCACGACGGACGTTAGCACCCGCCGTGTGTCTGCCGACTAGTACTCCTCGGTATTCGGAGTTTGGTTAGGATCAGTAAGACGGTGAGTCCCCATAGCCCATCCAGTGCTCTACCCCCGAGGGTATTCGGTCGACGCTCTACCTAAATAGATTTCGCGGAGAACCAGCTATTTCCGAGTTTGATTGGCCTTTCACCCCTAGCCACAAGTCATCCCAATCTATTGCAACAGATGCGGGTTCGGCCCTCCAGTTGGTGTTACCCAACCTTCAGCCTGCTCATGGCTAGATCACTCGGTTTCGGGTCTAATGCATCTAACTAAATCGCCCTATTCAGACTCGCTTTCGCTGCGCCTACACCTACCGGCTTAAGCTTGCTAGATACACTAAGTCGTTGACCCATTATACAAAAGGTACGCAGTCAGCCTTGCGGCCTCCTACTGTTTGTAGGCATCCGGTTTCAGGTTCTATTTCACTCCCCTTGTCGGGGTGCTTTTCACCTTTCCCTCACGGTACTTGTTCGCTATCGGTCATGCACGAGTACTTAGGCTTGGAGAGTGGTCTCCCCATGTTCAGACAGGATTTCTCGTGTCCCGCCCTACTCAAGGACAATCAGTGTTCTACGCTTACGGGGCTATCACCCATTCTCGCCAGGTTTTCCAACCTGTTCAGCTTTATTCCTGATTGCCACTGGCCTGGTCCGCGTTCGCTCGCCACTACTTACGGAGTCTCGGTTGATGTCCTTTCCTTCGGGTACTTAGATGTTTCAGTTCCCCGAGTTCGCTTCTAACCCCTATGTATTCAGAGCTAGATACCTTATCGCGACATCTAGAAACCATTTCGGTTCTCACTCACGCTTGTTCCGCACGTTCCCGTGCGGCGCTGCGTGGGCACGCCGGACGACCGGCGACGCGCTACCGCGCTGCAAGCTGCCACACTCGAACATCGAGCATGCCACCAGTACAGGCCGATAGGCCGTCGGCGATCGTTCGCCGTAACGTCGGGTCAAAAACCCGACAACCAAAATGATTTTCTAGATGTCTAAGGTGGGTTTCCCCATTCGGATATCCATGGATCAAAGCTCATTCGCAGCTCCCCACGGCTTTTCGCAGCGTATCACGTCCTTCTTCGCCTGTGCATGCCAAGGCATCCACCAAATGCCCTTACGACACTTAATCGTTCTCATTGCCAATGCTCATCCCAACCTGGAGGCAAAAGGCATAAGGCAATAGCCAACAGATCCTAAAACCCATTGCCGACTGCCTATTCCCTACTGCCTCGCAGATATCCGATTACCTTTTACAATCGGACCTGTCAGATGCCATCGACGTGTTCGACAGGTCTGCTTTATTGGAGCTACGCCGAGCAGCTCGCTTGCAGCCTGTCTTAAGACCAGCTTCTCGAGATCAAATCCGGGACCGCGCGGTCAGGCAACGG
>NZ_JBPFDO010000012.1:4146-6901 GCF_059415005.1 Rhizobium sp. SAFR-030
ATTTTTGCAGAACAGGCACAAAGCTCGAAGCAATGTGCAAACTTTTATTTCTTCAGAAGACAATTTTTCAGGGCTCACGCGCCGAAGGCGCTCCGCCAGGGCGCCAGACGACTGGCGACGCGCTCTGCGCTGTATGGCTGCCATGCTCAATCGTGAGCAGACCACCAGTACAGGCCGTGAGGCCGTCGCCGACCGTTCGGCGCGCCGTCCGCAGGCAGCAGCCAAAGGCTGCGCTCGCCGTGAGGACCAAATATGGTGGAGCTTAACGGGATCGAACCGTTGACCCCCTGCTTGCAAAGCAGGTGCTCTCCCAGCTGAGCTAAAGCCCCAATCTCGTCAGGGAATAGGCAGTAGCCAATTGGCATCAGCAACAAAGCCCGTCCATCAACACCATAATCCACACGATCGTATTCAACATTGAATGCGCCACCCATACAGGCTCAGAGAGCCGTCGCCAAGCGTTTGGCGCCCTCGTGGAGTGCAGGACCAAAGGTCCGAACAGCACGTGAACGCAAACAACCGTTTGCTGCTAAGCAAATGGTGGGCCCGGGTAGACTCGAACTACCGACCCCACGCTTATCAAGCGTGTGCTCTAACCAACTGAGCTACGGGCCCATTCAGTCAAACCGGTCGTGCGGTTTTTTGTCTTCATGAAGAAAGAGAAACGTGGTCGGCGGACCTCGCCATACCGACACCATCTGACCTGAATGAACAGGCCGGCATCGGCGTATTTCGTTTGCGATCGTGACCTGACTGGTCCGATCTATGTTCTAAAAAGCATGAGGAAGGTTCATACAGAGCCGACCCGAAGATCGTGTCTGTCGTCTTACCATTCCAGGCTTCCTTAGAAAGGAGGTGATCCAGCCGCAGGTTCCCCTACGGCTACCTTGTTACGACTTCACCCCAGTCGCTGACCCTACCGTGGTCGCCTGCCCCCTTGCGGTTAGCGCAGCGCCTTCGGGTAAAACCAACTCCCATGGTGTGACGGGCGGTGTGTACAAGGCCCGGGAACGTATTCACCGCGGCGTGCTGATCCGCGATTACTAGCGATTCCAACTTCATGCACTCGAGTTGCAGAGTGCAATCCGAACTGAGATGGCTTTTGGAGATTAGCTCACACTCGCGTGCTCGCTGCCCACTGTCACCACCATTGTAGCACGTGTGTAGCCCAGCCCGTAAGGGCCATGAGGACTTGACGTCATCCCCACCTTCCTCTCGGCTTATCACCGGCAGTCCCCTTAGAGTGCCCAACTGAATGCTGGCAACTAAGGGCGAGGGTTGCGCTCGTTGCGGGACTTAACCCAACATCTCACGACACGAGCTGACGACAGCCATGCAGCACCTGTGTCCCGGTCCCCGAAGGGAAAACCACATCTCTGTGGCGAGCCGGGCATGTCAAGGGCTGGTAAGGTTCTGCGCGTTGCTTCGAATTAAACCACATGCTCCACCGCTTGTGCGGGCCCCCGTCAATTCCTTTGAGTTTTAATCTTGCGACCGTACTCCCCAGGCGGAATGTTTAATGCGTTAGCTGCGCCACCGAACAGTAAACTGCCCGACGGCTAACATTCATCGTTTACGGCGTGGACTACCAGGGTATCTAATCCTGTTTGCTCCCCACGCTTTCGCACCTCAGCGTCAGTTATGGACCAGTAAGCCGCCTTCGCCACTGGTGTTCCTGCGAATATCTACGAATTTCACCTCTACACTCGCAATTCCACTTACCTCTTCCATACTCAAGATACCCAGTATCAAAGGCAGTTCCGCAGTTGAGCTGCGGGATTTCACCCCTGACTTAAATATCCGCCTACGTGCGCTTTACGCCCAGTAATTCCGAACAACGCTAGCCCCCTTCGTATTACCGCGGCTGCTGGCACGAAGTTAGCCGGGGCTTCTTCTGTAGGTACCGTCATTATCTTCCCTACTGAAAGAGC
Source organism: Rhizobium sp. SAFR-030 (assembly GCF_059415005.1). Taxonomy (NCBI): domain Bacteria; kingdom Pseudomonadati; phylum Pseudomonadota; class Alphaproteobacteria; order Hyphomicrobiales; family Rhizobiaceae; genus Rhizobium; species Rhizobium sp. SAFR-030. Next base: position 6,078 of record NZ_JBPFDO010000012.1, read on the forward strand.
TTTACAATCCTAAGACCTTCATCACTCACGCGGCATGGCTGGATCAGGCTTGCGCCCATTGTCCAATATTCCCCACTGCTGCCTCCCGTAGGAGTTTGGGCCGTGTCTCAGTCCCAATGTGGCTGATCATCCTCTCAGACCAGCTATGGATCGTCGCCTTGGTAGGCCTTTACCCCACCAACTAGCTAATCCAACGCGGGCTCATCCATCCCCGATAAATCTTTCCCCCGAAGGGCGTATGCGGTATTAATTCCAGTTTCCCGGAGCTATTCCGCAGGGTTGGGTAGATTCCCACGCGTTACTCACCCGTCTGCCACTCTCCTTGCGGAGCGTTCGACTTGCATGTGTTAAGCCTGCCGCCAGCGTTCGTTCTGAGCCAGGATCAAACTCTCAAGTTGAGAATTCAATCTAGACTAATCACTATGTTCTGAATCGACGAGAACTCACGAGATCCCTTGTCCAATCCAAAACATGCATCACTGCACACTCTGGAGCGGCTCGGGTTCCGTCATTCCAAAGGAATGGCGAAAGATATCCGAGCCCAACAAGAAACCGGTGTTCTCATATCAAAACGTGACCGTCTGCATCGTATTCAAAGACAGTCCCTAAAGACCGTCCGCGAAACCACGCCGACCACGTTTCTCTTTCTTCTCATATTCAATTGTCAAAAAACAGACCGCAAAGCCAAAACCCGCAGTCGACAAAACCATCAGGACCAAACCGTAACCCGGCCCTCAATCAGCATCAGCCAATCTTATATGATTTTGACAGAGAAAATCCCGAAACCTCAGGTTTTCTCCAGAACGAAAGACTTCGTCGCTTGC
>NZ_JBPFDO010000013.1:0-2495 GCF_059415005.1 Rhizobium sp. SAFR-030
TGTTGATTTCCACTGAGAGCTGACCCGGCGTTTCCACCGAGAATTGACCCGCCTTTAGGTATCGTTCGTGTTGTTGGTCGGGGTCAAGTTCCTGCGTTTCTCCTTTGCTGTTTTGGGCTGATGGGCCGAGCTGTTCTTGAAGCGGAAGCTGTCGTTTCCGGTTTCGAGGATGTGGCAGTGGTGGGTGAGCCTGTCGAGCAGCGCGGTGGTCATCTTTGCGTCGCCGAAGACGCTTGCCCATTCACTGAAGCTGAGGTTGGTGGTGATGATGACGCTGGTGCGCTCGTAAAGTCTGCTCAGCAGATGGAAGAGTAGCGCCCCGCCTGAAGCGCTGAATGGCAGGTATCCCAGCTCGTCGAGAATGACGAGATCGGAGTGGACAAGCCGATTGGCGATCTGCCCCGACTTGCCTTGTGCCTTCTCTTGCTCGAGCGCGTTGACCAGCTCGACCGTCGAGAAGAACCTTACCCGCTTGTGGTGATGTTCAATGGCCTGAACGCCGAGCGCGGTAGCAATGTGCGTCTTTCCCGTGCCAGGTCCGCCGACCAGAACGATGTTGTTGGCATCGTTGAGGAAGTCGCAGCGATGAAGCTGTTGCACGAGCGCCTCGTTGATCTCGCTGCTGGTAAAGTCGAATCCATTCAGGTCACGGTAGGCGGGGAAGCGTGCGGTCTTGAGCTGATAGGCCGTCGATCGAACCTCTCGTTCCGCTGTCTCCGCCTTGAGAAGCTGGGACAGGATCGGAATGGCAGCCTCAAACGCCGGCGATCCCTGCTCGGTCAGATCAGCGACGGCATGGGCCATGCCATGCATCTTCAGTTGCCGCAGCATGATGACAATTGCGCCGCTTGCCGGGTTATGACGCATGGCGAGCCTCCGTCTTTCTCAAGGTATCGTATCGTTCGACATTGGCCTTGGGCTCATTGGTGAGCGTCAGTGCCTGAGGCGCGTCGAGGGTTGGCGGCGTGAAGGATTTACCGTCAACGAGCCGATGCAGCAGGTTCAGCACATGCGTCTTGGTCGGAACGCCGGACTTCAGCGCCATGTCGACGGCGGAGAGCACTGCCTGCTCGTCGTGCTGAAGGACGAGGGCCAGGATATCGACCATCTCTCGATCACCACCCGGCTTCTTGAGCAGGTATTGCTGCAAGGTCCGGAATGCATCGGGAAGCTCGATGAACGGTGCGCCGTTACGAAGAGCACCGGGCTTACGCTGCACCACCGCCAGATAGTGACGCCAGTCGTAGATGGTCTGGCCCGGCCGATCATGGGACCGATCGATGACGCGGCGGTGCTCACAAACGATCTGGCCTTCTGCGGCGACCACGACACGATCTGGGTAGACCCGGAGACTCACCGGTCGATTGGCGAAGGATGCCGGAACGCTGTAGCGATTGCGCTCCAGATGCACGAGGCAGGTGGGCGTGACCCGCTTTGTATATTCGACGAACCCGTCGAACGGCCTGGAGAGCGGCATGAGAGCTGGGACTTCCTCGGCCCAGATGTCGGCAATAGTGCCACGCAACTGACCGTGGGGTGTCTTGGCCCAGAACTCCTTGCAACGCTCCTCAAGCCAATCGTTCAGGGCCTCCAGTGATGGAAAGCGCGGGATCGGTTGAAAGAAGCGATGACGCGCATCCTGCACGTTCTTCTCGACCTGTCCCTTCTCCCAGCCGGACGCCGGATTGCAGAACTCGGGCTCGAACACATAATGGCTGGCCATCGCCATGAAGCGGACGTTGACGTCGCGCTCCTTGCCACGGCCGACCTTGTCGATCGCCGTACGCATGTTGTCGTAGATGCCGCGGCCGGGGATACCCCCAAAGGCACGGAAGGCATGGTTGTGGGCATCGAACAGCATCTCGTGCGTCTGCAGGAGGTATGCCCGGACGATGAAAGCCCTGGAGTAGCTCAGCTTCGTATGCGCCACCTGCAGCTTGGTGCGCTCATTGCCGATGATCGCCCAGTCTTCCGACCAGTCGAACTGGAAGGCTTCGCCGGGTTCGAACGCCAGGGGCACGAATGTCCCGCGGCCCGTCGTCTGCAATTGCCTCTGACGATCATCGCGCCATTCCCGCGCAAATGCCGCCACACGATTGTAGGACCCCTCGTAGCCGAGGCTGACAAGATCAGCGTGTAGCTGCTTCATCGTCCGCTTCTGCTTGCGGCCTTTCTTGGCCTCCGTCTTCAGCCAGGCCGATAATCGATCCGCGAACGGATCAAGCTTGCTCGGCCGCTCCGGCACGTTGAACTTCGGCTCGACGCCGCCGGTGCGTAGATATTTGCGGATGGTATTCCGGGATAAGCCGGTCCTGCGGCAAATCTCCCGGATCGATAGATGCTCTCGAAAATGCCAGCGTCGGATCACGCTCAGTAACGCCATGTCGATCACTCCAGAGCCCCCGCTGAAAACATGCGAGGGACGGTTGAAACATGGGTCAATTCTCAATGGAAATATCAGGCTGAGCCGGGTCAGCTCTCAGTGGAAATCAACA
>NZ_JBPFDO010000014.1:0-789 GCF_059415005.1 Rhizobium sp. SAFR-030
ATCGTTCATCCAGCTTGACGGGTCGAGGACCCACGTCTCGCAGCCGCGCAGTGCGCCTTCAAGACCGCTGAGCAACGGATCCGCGACAGGCCTATCCTGCGCCGATCCGGATCCGAAGATGGCAAGCAGCATCGCGCAGGCGAGCAGCAGGCGGGACAAGCATTCCATGTCGATCCAATGCCTTAAGCGCAGCATCATCGGTTCTCCAGACTCTTTGAGGCGCGCTCGGCTCTGATCATGTCCGCTTCCCGACCATCTGGTCGCGAAGGTCCTTCAGTCCTGCCCGCATCCGCTCGTGTACGGCCGGATCCAGCGAAGGATCGTGATAACGTGCGTCCCAAAGGAGCACGGCGTCGATCGTCCGCTGGAGCTTGGGGATATCGCCGAAGGCCCAAGCATTGACGGGCGGCCCGAGTGTCTCGAACAGCGACGAGAACAGAGCGGGTTCGCCGGTCGGGTCCAGAGCTGGGCTGGCGTTCAGGCGTGAGCGCCATCGAAGTTGTCCGGCATAGAACCAGAACGTCGCCTCATCACCGCTGCCCGCCTGCATCAGTGTTGCCGCACGCAGCATGATTTCGCTGGGCGACGCGTTACCCGCAGTCTCGGCACCTGGTGGCAAGGTCGGCTCCTCTGCGAAGGCAGGTTGCGGACCAAGAAGAAACAGGACTGCTATAAGGTGCGGGGAGATGCTGCGATAGGACATGCGGCGCGGTGGCTCTCTACGGCTTCTGTCGATACACGAGGCTTAGGCATGAAGGAGAAAAGTGAACGGCAGCCTAGCAGGAGTAG